>NZ_JACXXE010000001.1 GCF_014764715.1 Bacillus crepusculi
GACACGACTCCTTGGAGCGTGTCTTTTTTGTATCGAACAATCGTTTGAAAGCTTGTCCAAGATAACGCTCTCTTGTCCCGCACTCTCATTCCTCGACAAAAACAATAACAATCCACCAAAAGTTCTCTAGCATCCCCAACAAGAATTGACAGACTTCCATCTTATGACTGTTTTATACTGGTACAAACAAGTGCAAGTACTGCTTTTGATTCTTTGTTTCAGATGAAAGGAGCAGAAGGTGGTCATTTATTTAGATGTGATTTGGCTGTTAAACTTTTGTTTTGATCTATTGCTTCTCTTACTCACGGCATTTATTCTCAAACGTCAAGTAAAAAAAAGGCGATATATGTTAGGAGCACTCATTGGATCGAGCATTGTTCTCTTGCTCTTTACACCATTTGCAATGGTTGTGTCACACCCTTTAGGCAAACTGCTTTTTTCTGTCTTGATTGTGCTTGCCACCTTTGGGTTTCAAAGATTCCGTTCCTTTTTCCAACACCTGTTTGCGTTTTACTTTGTCACATTTTTGATGGGGGGAGGCATGATCGGGGTTCATTCGTTTTTGCAAACAAATACAGTCATTCAAGAGGGTCTGTTTATGTCACAAAATGATGGCTTTGGCGATCCCATTAGCTGGCTTTTCGTTTTAACTGGCTTTCCTGCTATTTGGCTGTTTTCAAAGAAAAGATTAGGAGAGGTTGGTGCAAAAAAAAGACAGCATGATGAACAAGTGCTTGTGGAGATACACATTCACGGGGAGACCATCCGCTTAAATGGCCTCGTTGATTCTGGGAACCAGCTTTATGACCCTATGACGAAAACACCTGTTATGATCGTCCAGGTCGATCAGTTAACGTCCATTATCGGAGAGCCATTTATAGAGCTCATGAAACAGTTTCACCCTGTTGAAGTGATGCAAAAGCTGGATGATCGGTTTCCGCTTCTTGATCGTTTAAGACTTGTTCCATATCGTGCGGTCGGTCATGATCATGGGTTTCTACTTTGCTTAAAACCAGATATGGTCGTCATTTATTCAAAAACGCATATGATCCAGCCAGCTAAGTGTTTTGTAGGCATGAGCCTGAGCGGTTTATCAGCAGATCAGGAATTTCAATCCATCATTCATCCGGAGATGTTAGACGGGAAAATCATACAAGGAGTGTCGTAGTTTTTTGGTCATGTCTTTTATCTTACGAGGTCAACTTGACATTTAGAAGGGAGAAGAAGATGAAAAAATTAAAATTTAAACTCACTTACTACTGGTATAAACTCCTCATGAAGCTAGGTCTAAAGAGTGATGAAATTTATTATATTGGTGGAAGTGAGGCGCTGCCTCCTCCTTTATCAAAGGATGAAGAACAGGAACTGCTTGTCAAATTACCAAAGGGTGATCAAACAGCAAGGGCCATCCTGATCGAAAGAAACTTGCGATTAGTGGTCTATATTGCAAGGAAATTTGAAAACACAGGCATTAATATCGAGGATTTAATTAGTATCGGAACCATTGGATTGATCAAGGCAGTCAATACATTTAATCCAGAAAAAAAGATCAAGCTTGCGACATATGCTTCGAGATGTATTGAAAATGAGATTTTGATGTATCTGCGCCGAAATAACAAAATCCGTTCAGAAGTATCGTTTGACGAGCCGCTCAACATTGATTGGGACGGAAATGAACTGCTTTTATCAGACGTACTTGGAACAGATGATGATATAATCACGCGTGATATTGAAGCAAATGTAGATAAAAAATTGCTGAAAAAAGCGCTTGAGCAATTAAATGATCGAGAAAAACAGATCATGGAACTTAGATTTGGCTTAGTCGGTGGAGAGGAAAAAACGCAGAAAGATGTCGCTGATATGCTTGGGATTTCCCAGTCATATATTTCAAGGCTGGAAAAAAGAATTATTAAACGATTACAAAAAGAATTTAACAAAATGGTCTAAAAAAATTTTTTGTAAGCTCTATCCCTACGCTGTCAAAGGAATCACCATTTTTTCACAGTTTTATCGTCATCGCTTGTGCATATTTTTCCATCCCAAGGAGATACTGAACTTTGTACAACAGCTCCTGTAGGGAGGGAAAAAAGTGTCCAGAAATAAAGTGGAAATCTGCGGAGTCGACACCTCCAAACTGCCTGTTCTGAAAAACGAAGAGATGAGAAAATTGTTCAGACAGCTGCAAGATGAGGGTGACGATACAGCAAGAGAAAAGCTAGTCAATGGCAATTTGCGGTTGGTTTTAAGTGTGATTCAGCGTTTTAACAACAGAGGCGAGTATGTGGATGATCTCTTCCAAGTAGGCTGTATCGGATTAATGAAATCAATTGATAATTTTGATTTAAGCCACAATGTCAGATTTTCAACTTATGCGGTCCCTATGATTATAGGGGAAATCCGTCGATACTTGCGTGATAACAACCCCATTCGGGTGTCTCGTTCACTAAGAGATATTGCCTACAAGGCACTTCAGGTTCGTGAGAGGCTGATTAGTGAGACAAGCAAGGAACCAACGGCAGAAGACATTGCCAAAGTGCTGGAAGTTCCTCATGAGGAAATTGTCTTTGCCCTAGATGCGATTCAAGATCCTGTTTCTTTATTTGAACCGATCTATAATGACGGAGGAGATCCGATTTATGTGATGGATCAAATTAGTGATGAACGGAACAAAGACACACAATGGGTGGAAGAATTGGCCTTAAAAGAGGGAATGCGCAGATTGAATGATCGAGAAAAAATGATTCTTCGCAAACGCTTCTTCCAAGGCAAAACGCAAATGGAAGTCGCTGAAGAAATCGGAATTTCTCAAGCACAAGTCTCAAGGCTTGAAAAAGCAGCCATCAAACAAATGAATAAGAACATTTTTTAAAGCCGCCGCTTGTTGGGCGGCTTTATTCATTCTTCTTAGAGAACACGCCTCTAGTATTGACTCAGGTATTCTTTTCATTTAATCTGTTTTTAACAAATGTTATTTCACATATCATTTGTTAGGGAACACATAAGCGGAAAGAAGGGTTATTATGACATTCCATGATGAAAGAAGGCTGCTCATTAAGGTTGCGCATATGTATTATGAAGAAGGCGCCACCCAATCCAAAATTGCAGAAGCTGTTGGGGTGAGCCGCTCGCTCATATCGAAGTATTTGGCAAAAGCACGTGAAGCAGGAATCGTGGAAATCATTATTCATGATGAAGTCAATCAACAATACGGGTCGTTAGAAAGAAAAATAGAGCGAAAATACGGGCTGCGAGAAGTTGTATGTGTTGAATCTCTCAGTCAAGAAACAACAAAAAGCCGAATCGGCGCTGCGGCTGCGAGCTTTTTATTAAAAGTCATGAAGGATGGACAAGTCATCGGCTTTTCCTCAGGGACAACCTTGCATGAAATGGCGAAAGCGCTTACGTCTGTTCAGCACTATCCATCTGTGACATTTGTTCCGCTTGTCGGAGGTGTGGGAAATGAAGATGTCGATATCCACGCCAACTACATTATTGCGAGATGTACAGAGGCACTCAAATCTAAATGTGAGTTTTTACATGTCCCTGTCATGCTTGATACGAAAGAAGCGAAGGAAGTGCTGATTAGACAGCCTTCGATCAAAAAAGTGATTGAACTCGGAGAATCATCAAATATTGCGGTCGTAGGGATTGGCGGGGTTCCGCAGCATTCAACGATGGTGAAATCTTATATGACAAGCGGCGAGGAGGATATCCTTCAAGCGAAGGATGTTGCAGGTGACATTTGCTATAACTTTATTGATCATAAAGGAGAAGTGTATCCTCATCCATGGAACGACCGGGTAATGGGCATAAGCCCGCAAAAGCTGAAAGAAATCCCTCTTGTCATTGGTGTCGCTGGAGGAGAAGAAAAGATTGAAGCAATCCGGGCGGCATTAGAAGGTGGATTAATTCATGTATTAATTACGGATGAACGAACAGGAGATGCCTTATTAAAGTAACTACCTAATATGATTAGGTAGTTTTTTTGAGTCTTTAGACTCAAAAAGATTGAAAATTTTATTGATTTTAGCTTGACACAAAGTTGACACATCATATAAACTAAGTTCATAACAAATGATAAATAAAATAACAAATGTTACAAGAAACAGATTTTTGTTAATTTTTATAACATTTGTTAAAAGTTTCAGATTATTTTTCTAGCAATCTATTGAGAAGCAAGAAAACCTGAAAGGATGATTTAGATGTCAATCTATCAACAGTTGTTAGCTCGAGAACGAAGTGGAGATCCGATCAAAGTTGGGATTATTGGAGCAGGCCAAATGGGCTTTGGACTCATTTCACAAATTTCTAAAATTCCAGGCATGATTGTAGCGGGTGTTTGTGATATTCACCTTAGTGCAGCAGAGAAGGCAGCGAATTTTTACAAGCAGCATGCGAAGCCTCATCAAATGGTTGTCACAAATGATTATAGAGAAGTGATTCAATCAGATTTCGTGGAAGTTGTGGTAGATGCAACAGGCGTTCCAGAGGTCGGAGCAAACATTTCTTTGGAAGCGCTTAATTCAAAAAAACATCTTGTCCTTCTAAATGTAGAAGTTGATATTACCATCGGTCTGGTGATGCATAAGTTATTCACAAACGCAGGACTTGTTTACTCTGGATCAGCTGGAGACGAACCTGCGGCGACGCTGGAATTATATGAATTTGCGAAAACAATGGGGCTAGAAGTGCTAGTTGCTGGAAAAGGTAAAAACAATCCATTTTTCCCAGAAGCAAATCCAGATACGTGTAAAGCAGAAGCAGATAGTAAACATATGAGTGCTCATATGCTGGCTGCGTTCCAGGATGGAACAAAAACAATGGCAGAAATGAACTTATTGAGTAATGCAACAGGGCTTTTGCCAGATAAAGTGGGCATGCACGGAGTGGAAGCGAATTTAGAGAATGTAGCAGATAAATTGAATCAAAAACAACAAGGTGGCGTGCTCGATAACTTTGGAGTCGTTGAATATGTAAATGGACTTGCACCAGGCGTATTTGTCATCGTCAAGAGTGAGCTAGAGCCAGTAGATGAAGAGCTTCGCTACTTAAAAGTTGGAAAAGGTCCACACTACACGCTTTATCGTCCTTTCCACTTAGCCAGTCTTGAAACACCAGTCACCATTGCAAAAGCAGTCTTACAGCATGATTCATCTATCCACCCAATTGGTGTACCAGTGTCAGAAACAGTAGCTGTTGCCAAGAGAGAGATTAAAGCAGGAGAAACACTTGACGGAATTGGTGGATACTCCGTAAGAGGTGTACTTGAAACGCATCAAGACATGAAAGCGAACGGTCACATTCCAATTGGCTTAATCAGCGGAAAAGTGGTAGCGAAAAAAGACATCAAATTAGGACAATTCCTGACGCATGATGATGTAGAACTTGATTCAAACACAACGGTTTGGAAGCTGCGTTCATTACAAGATCATCTATTTCAATCATAAGGACGTGAGGCTATGGAGAAATTAGCAATCGTACTTTGCATCATTCTCATTGTGCAGTATGGTTTATCCTTTATTCAAATCAAGTACTACCGCAAGAGCATGGACTCACTTATTGATGACTATAGAGGGAAACAGGGCTATCACTTGTTTTCAGGAATGGAGCGACGCAAAGTTGGTCCAGGGGCCATTGCGCTCATCATTGTCGATGAATCCTATATCATTCAAAAATGTCATGTGCTTGGCGGGGTTTCGATCTTATCTAAATTTAAGGAAGTTCCTTCATATGAAGGCAAGCATGTAGGTGCTGTGCTAGACGAGCACCACATGATGAAACAAACATTGAAAAAACGCAAAAAAGGACCAGCTGTCATGCAAGCACTCTCCATGGCAGCTGAACAGGCACTTGTCTCAATTTCGAAAAAAAATATAACAAATGTGAACTAAAGAAAGGGGAGATGAAACATGGAATGGATTCAATGGTTTGGGGAGCACTTTATCGGAATGTTTGAAGCCGGCGGAAAGCAATTCATGGGTCTTGTTACAGGTATCGTTCCAACGCTTGTTGTGTTACTTACTTTCACTTATGCTGTCATGAAGTTTATCGGAGAAGAGCGAGTGAATAGAGCGATCCAATTTGCAGCGAAATATACCATTTTGCGCTATACGTTAATGCCGATCTTATCCGTTCTTATTTTGACAAACCCAATGGCTTATACGTTTGGCCGCTTCTTACCTGAAAAACAAAAACCAGCATTCTATGATTCAGCTGTTTCATTTGTTCATCCGGTGACTTCACTGTTCCCATACGCCAACGCAGGAGAACTGTTTGTCTATTTAGGAATTGCGAACGGGATTAAAGAAGCTGGATATTCAATGTCAGAGCTTGCTGTTCGTTACTTCTTAGTCGGGATTGTCGTCATTTTACTTCGCGGAATCATTACTGAATGGATCACAAAATATTTAGCAGGAAAAATGAAAGCGAATTCACAATAGGGGAGGGTTAGACATGACAAACCACAAAGTATTTGTAGCAAAAGGTGCTGGCGGATGGGGAAAAGGTTTGGAGCTTGAACCGACCGGTAAAAGAAGAAAGGTTGTTTCCATAACAGGGGGAGGCATTCACCCCGTTGCACGTAAAATTGCAGAAATGACAGGGACAGAAGCATGTGATGGCTTTAAAAACTCCATACCAGAAGATGAAATGATGTGTGTTGTTATTGACTGCGGAGGAACCGCGCGAATCGGACTTTATCCAATGAAGCGCATTCCAACTGTAGACGTTTTGGCATCCTCTCCTTCTGGACCGCTTGCAAAACATATTACAGAGGATATCTTCGTATCAGGCGTAACAGAAAAAGATATTTCCTTTGCGGAAGCATCAGATGGTGAGGCGAAAGCGGAAGGTCAAGCAAATAGTGAATCGATCGATAAAGAGAATTTCAAAGAAACGTATTCAAAGCTAAAAGAAGAAAATATCGAGCGTCAGGAAAAAGGCAATTTCCTCATGAGATTCTCAAGAGGAATCGGGAAAGTAACCGGCACGTTCTACCAGGCTGGCCGTGATTCGGTTGATATGCTTTTGAAAAACATTATTCCATTCATGGCATTTGTCAGTATGCTAATTGGAATTATCAATTATACAAAAATTGGTGACCTGATTGCCCATTTTCTATCACCACTCGCAGGATCTCTATGGGGGCTCTTACTGCTCGTTGTGGTCTGTACACTGCCATTCTTATCGCCTGTCTTAGGACCTGGTGCAGTCATTGCGCAAGTCATCGGTGTTTTGATTGGTAGTCAAATTGCACTGGGTAACATTCCGCCTCAATTTGCACTTCCTGCACTATTTGCCATTAACGGTCAAGTAGGGTGTGACTTCATCCCAGTTGGGCTATCACTTGGTGAAGCGAAGCCGGAAACGGTACAATATGGGGTACCAGCTGTTTTGTATAGCCGTCTCATTACAGGGGTTCTATCTGTTGTGATCGCATACGTGGCCAGCTTCGGTATGTATTAAACGTATTAAAGGAGGAATCGAGATACATGGTCACACAATCTGTCGTAAAAGAAATCGGGATTTTAGTCCCGCAATTTAAAGAAGATAAGCTGATTGTTTTATTTGGACCCGCAGCGCCGCAGGAATTAAGAGATATGTCTGTCATTCACGAGTTCGAACATGTAGAAGAAGAGCCGCTGAAGCTGGGCGGAACCATTCAAGTGGGAGACCAAACGTACACCATCACTGCACTTGGCAACAAAGCAAATGACAACTTTAAAGAGCTCGGTCATATTTCGATCTACTTCCAAGAGCCGTTTGATGATGTATTACCAGGAGCTGTCTTTGCATCCCCGCACACGTTTCCTGATATAAAAGAAGGCGTACGAATTGAAATTTCGTAACGTGAAAGAAAAGCTGTTCCTAAATGGAGCGGCTTTTTTATGTGAGGTTTACCGAAAGGAGCATTTGCGATATGCTGTAAACATTCATTATTTGTATATTCAGAATTTTTACTCAGGGGGAAATGATGGTGTCACTTGAATTGAAGAATGTTTCATTAAAACGAAATGGGAAATGGCTGCTTCACTCTGTTGACTGGCAGGTGAACAAAGGGGAGCACTGGGTGCTTTACGGATTAAATGGTGCGGGGAAAACCGCTTTATTAAATATGCTCTGCTCATATTATTTTCCAACGTCAGGTGAGATGACGGTGCTAGGACATGTGTTTGGCAAGGAGGCTCTTGGTGAAAAGCTACGGAAGAAAATTGGTCTCATCTCGGCTGGACTTGAAAAAAAACTGCACAGAGAAGACAATGCATTTGAAATTGTTCTAAGCGGAGCATTTGCTTCTATCGGACTTTATGAAACACCGACAGATGAGATGAGAGAGAAGGCGATTGATCTGTTAAAAGCATTCGGATCATTTCAATATGCCAATCGTACATATGAAACGCTCTCACAAGGAGAGAAGCAGAAAGTACTGATCGCAAGGGCTTTAATGAATGATCCGAAGCTCTTGATTTTAGATGAACCTGTGACAGGTCTTGATTTTTTAGCAAGAGAACAAGTGCTTGAGACGATCTCACTCATTGCATCAAAGCCTGATGCGCCCACTTTGCTTTATACGACCCATCATGCAGAAGAGATTCTGCCAGTTTTTCAGCACACCCTATTATTAAAAGATGGGGCAGTATTTCATCAAGGAGAGACAAATCAGATGATGACAAGCGGCATGCTATCTTCATTCTTTGAATGTCCGGTTGATGTGATGTGGAGAAATGGCCGTCCGCATTTAAGTAAAGTGTAGATAAAAGAAACTATTGGTCTGCGTCCCTGCTTTTCCATCATACATATTATAGTAGAAAACGAAAGGCGGGGAAGGAAAGATGATCAGTATTTCTGAATTCCAAATCAAAGATGTCGTCGATGTGTCCAGCGGAAAAAAACTAGGCACCATTGGGGACATCGATATCAATGTCACGAGCGGTAAAATACAGGCGATTATCATTGGCGGCACAGGTAAAATGATGGGATTTTTCGGAAAAGAAGAGGAAATGATCGTGCCGTGGCGAAATATAGTAAAAATTGGCGAAGATGTGATCCTTGTCCGGTTGTCTTCTTAATTCGACTCACTCCTCATATAAATATCTCAATTTCCTTAAAATAAGCTCTCCATTCTCAGCAAACAATGTCTTTTTCGGGTAAAAAGATTACGTTTTCATATCAATTTGAAAAAAAACCTGTAGAAAGGGCACATTTGAGTGTAATATTTAATGAATCCCACTAACTGTCTATGCATGTCTTGTGGTAAAATAGGAGCGATATAAAGAGAGATGAATGAAAGGTGGGAGGCAGCTTTGACTTACAAATATGACCCCTTTCAGCAGGAATCACCTTATGCATTGACTATTCATGATTGGACGAACATGACATGTTCTGGTAAAGAGGTCTTGGCCGGGTTTACAACAAAAAATGGCGGCTTCAGTCTTTCTCCATATCAATCAATGAACACTGGACTCCATGTAGGAGATGATGCTTCTAGTGTCCAATTGAATCGTCAAGTTATAGCAGATGCTACTGCTGTGCCGCTCTCTAATTGGGTGTTTGCTGACCAAACACACGAGGACCGCATCATGAAAGTCACCAAGAAGCAAAGAGGAAGAGGAAGTCTTCATTATCATGAGGCACTGCCTGGAACAGATGGCTTATATACGTCTGAACCGAACATGATGCTCGCTCTTTGTTTCGCTGATTGTGTTCCGCTTTATTTTCTAGCTCCGCAACATGGACTCATTGGAACGGCTCATGCCGGCTGGAAAGGAACCGTCAAGCAAATTGGCGCAAAAATGGTGGATGTATGGGTTAGCCAAGAAGGTGCCGAGGCCAATCAAATACAAGTCATTATTGGACCATCTATTGGCAGCTGCTGCTACATAGTAGATGATGTTGTCATAGATCAAGTGAAACAGCTTCCTTTTTCAACAAAGGATGTGTATTCCGAGATTTCACAAGGACAATATAAAATTGATTTGAAAACATTAAACAAAAACGTATTGCTTCATGCAGGAATAAAAGAAGAAAACATACATGTCAGTTCGATGTGCACAAGCTGCAGCGATCAGCTTTTCTTCTCACACCGGCGTGATCAAGGGAAAACAGGACGTATGATGTCTTTTGTCGGGTTTAAGGAGGCATAAGTGCAATTGAATGTACGAGAGAATCTCAGACAAATAAATGAACAAATAAACGAAGCATGTAAAAGAGCAGGTAGACATCCAGCTGATGTATCAGTCGTCGCTGTGACAAAATATGTCTCGATTGAACGAGCACTAGAAGCCAAGGAAGCAGGGATTGTACACTTTGGTGAAAATCGTGACCAAGGGTTACTTGAAAAACAGGCGGCCATAACCGATGAAAACATTAGCTGGCACTTCATCGGCAGTTTACAGACGCGAAAAGTGAAATCTGTCATTCAGACAATCGACTATTTACATTCGCTTGACAGAATGTCCCTTGCGAATGAAATTGAAAAAAGAGCGGATCACACGGTTCGCTGTTTTGTACAGGTGAACACATCTCTTGAGGAGTCAAAACACGGCTTACAAAGCGAAGACGTGATTCCATTTGTGAAACAGCTGGCAGATTTCAAACACATTGAAGTGGCTGGGCTGATGACGATGGCTCCATTTACAGATGATCACACTGTGATTCGCAACTGTTTTAAAACATTAAAAAACCTTCAAGAAGAGGTAAAACTTCTTAACCAAGTAAATGCACCTTGTCAGCATTTATCGATGGGCATGTCAAATGATTTTGAAATCGCAATTGAAGAAGGTGCGACATTCGTTCGGATTGGCTCTTCACTTGTTGGAAATGAAACAGGAGGTGCGTGACATGAGCATAAAAAATAAGTTTAAAAGCTTCTTCACACTCGATGATGAAGAGTATGAGTACGAATATATTGATGAAGAAAGAGAACCAGTTCAAGAAGAAAAGGGAACGAAGGACAAAGCGGCATTTCAAGAGCGCCCGCAGACAGGAAAACAAAATGTTGTCAGCTTGCAAAGCGTGCAGAAATCCTCTAAAGTGGTGTTAAGTGAGCCGCGTGTTTATGCAGAGGCGCAAGAGATTGCAGACCATATTAAAAACAGACGTGCAGTCGTCGTGAATTTGCAGCGCATTCAGCACGACCAAGCAAAGCGAATCATCGACTTCTTAAGCGGAACGGTTTATGCAATCGGTGGAGACATTCAGCGTATTGGCTCGAATATATTCCTCTGCACTCCTGATAATGTAGATGTATCTGGCACAATATCAGAGCTTTTGACAGAGGAAGAACCTCAGAGGTGGTAAATCATAGTGATTCTATATTACATTTTTAAGCTTTTACAGACTGTATTAACGATTTACTCATTCGCGATTATTATTTACATCTTTATGTCATGGGTGCCTTCTGCGAGAGAAACAGCGATTGGCCGTTTTTTGACAAACATTTGCGAACCATATTTAGAACCATTTCGTAAAATGATTCCGCCAATTGGCATGATTGACATCTCGCCGATTGTGGCATTGCTTGTGATTCGTTTTGCATCATCGTATGGACTAACTGGTCTTTATAATATGATTGCAGGAATCATGTAAACAGGCTGCCGGGCTTGGCGCTGCCAGGCTCTTTTACATAAAAGGGGAACAAAATGAGCGATATTTATCAACATTTTAGAAAAGATGAACAGCCATTTGTCGACCAAGTGTTAGGCTGGAAAAAAATCGCACTCGACCAGTATCGAATGAAATTAACAGACTTTCTTGACCCGCGTGAGCAATTTATTACCGAGTCCGTCATCCAGCATTCTGATGAACTTGGGATGAAGCTTTTTGGCGGGTATGAGGGAGCAGAGCGCAAAAGAGCCCTGATCTATCCTGATTATTTAGAACCGTCTATTCAGGATGTTGAACTGTCTTATTTTCAGGTGAACTATGCGAAAAAGTTTATTTCCATTGAACACCCGAAGCTTCTTGGCTCACTGATTGGGACAGGCTTGAAGCGTCAAAAATTCGGAGATCTGTTATTTTCAGAGGAAGATGTGCAGTTTATTTGTACAAGTGATGTCGCCGATTTTGTGCGCGCGCAGCTGACACATGTCGGCAGAGCAGCCGTTTCATTAGAGGAGATCACACAGGCAGATATAAAGCCAGTCATTCGTAAGACGGACATCAAAGAAGATACCATTTCCTCTTTGCGGCTTGATGCTGTATGTGCTGCTGTTAGCCGTCAGTCTCGGCAAAAAGCACAGCTTTTAGTTAAAAATGGACTTGTCAAAGTAAACTGGAAAGTCATTGAAGATCCTTCCTTCACAATCGGAGAAGGCGATCAGCTCTCTGTGAGGGGATTTGGCCGCTTTAGCTTAAAAACGATTGATGGGAAGACGAAAAAAGATAAATTCAAAGTAACATTTGAGCTTCTGACATAACGAATTTGAATCTGGAGGTGGCAAGGTTGCCATTAACACCTAATGATATTCACAATAAAACGTTCACAAAAAGCTTTCGCGGCTATGATGAAGATGAAGTAAACGAGTTTTTAAGTCAAGTACGTAAAGACTACGAGATCGTGCTTCGTAAAAAGAACGAGCTTGAAGACAAAGTAAACGAGCTTGACGAAAGACTAGGTCACTTTGCGACAATTGAAGAGACATTAAACAAGTCGATTCTTGTGGCGCAGGAGGCAGCAGAAGACGTAAAGCGTCATTCTGATAAAGAAGCGAAATTGATTATTCGTGAAGCAGAGAAAAATGCAGACCGTATTATTAACGAGGCGCTATCAAAATCAAGAAAGATTGCGATGGAAATCGAAGAGCTGAAGAAACAGTCGAAGGTCTTTAGAACTCGTTTCCAAATGCTCATCGAAGCTCAGCTTGATCTTCTAAAAAATGACGATTGGGATCATTTACTGGAATATGAAGTGGACGCTGTCTTTGACGAAAAAGAATAAGCGCATCATCTTGACATGACGTGCACAAGTTGCATATAATACCATCATAAATTAACAAGAGATAAACGTTTGAAAGGGACACTCGCAGCTGTCAATTGCGTAATAAAGCGAATCAGGGATGGTGGAAGCCTGACATTACGAGACGCTGCCATGAGATCACCCCTTTAGTTCCTTTTCTGAAATGACCAGTAAGAAAAGGCGTCTGATCACGTTACGATTTTAGAGTGGATAAGCGGCTGTTTCATATCGCTTGTCTAAAAGGGTGGTACCGCGAGACAAGCCTTCTCGTCCCTTATGGGATGAGAGGGCTTTTTTTATTGTTTTTTAATCAGAATTTGCATGTGGAGGAATGGGTATGAACTACAAAGACACCTTATTAATGCCGAAAACAGAATTCCCGATGAGAGGGAACTTGCCGAACAAAGAGCCTGAAATCCAAGAGGAGTGGGCAGAAAAAGACATTTATCAAATGGTTTTAGAGCGGACAAAAGGACGCCCGACCTTTATTTTGCATGATGGACCTCCTTATGCGAATGGTGACATTCATATGGGGCACGCACTTAATAAAATTCTAAAAGATTTTATTGTCCGTTTTAAATCAATGAATGGGTACCATGCACCGTACGTACCGGGCTGGGATACACACGGCTTACCAATTGAAACAGCTCTTACGAAAAATAAAAAAGTCAAACGCAAAGAAATGTCTACAGCTGAATTCCGCAAACTATGCGAAGAGTATGCTTGGAAACAAATTGAAGGTCAGCGCAATCAGTTTAAACGTTTGGGCGTAAGAGCGGACTGGGACAATCCATATGTGACATTAAAGCCTGAATACGAAGCGCAGCAAATTCTTGTCTTTGGTGAAATGGCGAAAAGAGGCTACATCTACAAAGGACTGAAGCCGGTTAACTGGTCTCCTTCAAGTGAATCAGCCCTTGCTGAAGCTGAAATTGAATATAAAGACAAACGCTCACCGTCCATTTATGTATCATTTAAAGTGAAAGATGGCAAAGGCGTACTTGAAAACGGCGAACAATTCATCATCTGGACAACAACACCGTGGACACTTCCTGCAAACCTTGGCATTTGTGTTCATCCAAACCTAGAGTACAGTGTGCTTCAAGTGGGTGCTGACCGATATGTCATCGCATCTGAGCTCGTTGAACAAGTGGCAAAAACACTTGGCTTTGAAGAGTACGAAGTTGTGAAAACATTAAAAGGCAAAGAATTAGATAAGGTCGTTGCAGCGCATCCAATTTACGATAGAGATTCTCTTGTGATGCTTGGCGATCACGTCACAACAGATGCAGGAACAGGCTGTGTTCACACAGCGCCAGGTCACGGGGAAGATGACTTTATCGTGAGTATGAAATACGGTCTTGATGTGCTATGTCCAGTAGATGAAAAAGGTGTGATGACAGAAGAAGCACCTGGTTTTGAAGGATTATTCTACGAGGATGCCAATAAAGCCATTACAGAACAGCTTGAAGCAAAAGGCGCATTGAAAAAACTCGACTTTATCACGCACTCCTATCCGCATGACTGGAGAACGAAAAAGCCAACGATTTATCGTGCGACAGCTCAGTGGTTTGCATCGATTAAGGATTTCAGAGAAGCGCTATTAGATAATATTAAAGAAACGAAATGGGTTCCAGCATGGGGCGAAACACGCCTATTCAATATGGTGCGTGACAGAGGTGACTGGTGCATTTCAAGACAGCGTGTATGGGGCGTTCCAATTCCGGTCTTTTATGCGGAAAATGGTGAGCCGATCATCACGGATGAAACGATTCAGCACGTCTCTCAATTATTTAGAGAGCATGGCTCGAATATTTGGTTTGAAAAAGAAGCGAAAGAGCTATTGCCAGAAGGCTTTACACATCCAGGCAGCCCGAATGGCGAATTTACAAAAGAGCAGGATATCATGGATGTATGGTTTGATTCTGGTTCTTCTCACCAAGCGGTATTAGAAGAACGAGATGACCTTGTTCGTCCAGCAGACCTTTACCTTGAAGGTTCTGATCAATATCGCGGCTGGTTTAACTCATCTTTATCTACAGCAGTTGCTGTTACTGGAAAAGCGCCATATAAAGGTGTTCTCAGCCACGGCTTCACGCTTGATAAAGAAGGACGCAAGATGAGTAAATCATTAGGCAATACAATTGACCCAACAAAAGTAGCGAAGCAGCTTGGTGCGGAGATTCTTAGACTTTGGGTATCTTCTGTGAACTATCAAGCTGATCACCCAGTGTCTGATGATATTTTAAAGCAAGTAGCAGAAGTGTATCGTAAAATCCGTAATACCTTCCGTTTCCTGCATGGTAACTTGTTTGACTTTGATCCAGCAGTCAATGCAGTACCGGTAGAAGAACTTCGCGAAGTGGATCAATATATCTTGATCAAATTAAACAAATTAATTGATAAAGTGAAAAAAGCATATGATGATTACGAATTTGCGGTTGTGTATCATGCGATTCACAATTTCTGTACGATTGAGCTAAGCTCTTTCTATCTCGATTTTGCAAAAGATGTTGTGTACATTGAGCATGCAGACCATCCGGACCGCCGCAGCATGCAAACTGTTTTCTACGAAACATTAATGGCGTTAGTGAAGCTGACTGCACCAATTCTTCCGCATACAGCAGATGAACTATGGAGCCACTTAAGCTTTGTTGAAGAGCCAAGTGTTCAGTTAACAGATATGCCAGAAGGTGTGGCAGTTCCTCAAGCAGAAGCGACAGAAGCGAAGTTTGACCGCTTTATGGAAGTGCGTGACGATGTTCTTAAAGCACTAGAAATTGCACGTAATGAAAAAGTCATCGGACGTTCACTTGAAGCAAGTGTGACACTTTATGCGACAGATGAAGTGAAGGACCTTCTTGCATCCATTAAAGAAGATGTGAAGCAGCTCTTTATCATCTCTGAATTAACGGTAGAAGATAAGCAGAATGCAGATGCATCAGCGTCTGAATACACATCAGGATGTATTGTGGTTCAAAAAGCAGAAGGAGAACTGTGCGAACGTTCTCGTATTATTTCAAAAGATGTTGGTGCAAATCCGAAATACCCAACATTGTCGCTTAAAAATGCTGAAATCGTGGAGAAATATTACCAAAATTAACAGTGCGACATCACCAGATAGCGCTCCGCCATATGCGGGGCGTTTTCTATTGTGCGAAAATGACAGCGTTTAGAACGAAAGGAAAAATCTTATGGCTTTAAAGTGAGCAGGCGGGGCAACAATATGATTATCACGACAGGGCAGGAGTTGAAATAGCGACATGAATGGCGATCTAGAGACGATTTACATGGAACTCCTTCAAATGAAAGAAGAACTGCAATCTAAACTGTTTGAATATACATCATTTCGTTCACCAGATGAACATGTCACATTGAATGAGATCAAAACGACAACCCTTCTTTATCACATCAAAGAAGAGCTGCAAGATGTGTCGCTCGCTATTGCAAAAATTGAGCAAGGAACGTATGGCATCTGTGAGGCGACAGGCCTTGTGATGCCGCTTGAACAAATGAGTATTCTTCCTACAGCCCGCACGGCTGACGACTTTTTATATCATAAGCAATACGAGAAAAAAGCATTCACTCCTTATCCTCAAGATTCAAACGATTCTCATTTTGAAGCCTTCCACATGTAGGGAGGTTTTTGTCTGTCAACTAAAGTTTCTTTACTCCTACCTGTTTTCTTGATAAAATGCATAAAGATCAAAGTATGAAGATGGAGGAACGTGTGTGTTCTATTACATAATCGCATTCGTTATGATTTGTTTAGATCAATTAACAAAATGGCTCATTGTTAAAAATATGATGCTCGGAGATTCGATTCCAGTGATTGATGGATTCTTTTATATCACGTCTCACCGAAATTCAGGAGCTGCATGGGGGATTCTCCAAGGACAAATGTGGTTTTTCTATGTGATCACACTCGTTGTTATTGCGGGAATTGTGTATTACTTGCAAAAGCATGGAAAAAAGGACAAGCTGCTTGGAGTAGCGCTGGCCTTAATGCTTGGCGGAGCGATTGGAAACTTTATCGACCGCATTTTCCGTCAGGAAGTGGTTGATTTTGCTCATTTCGTATTTGGGGATTATCATTATCCAATTTTTAATATTGCAGATTCTTCTTTATGTGTAGGGGTTATTCTGCTCTTCATTCAAATGCTTTTAGATGGAAAGAAAAATAAGGAGTCAACTACATGAATCAAGTAAACATTGCCGTTACAGAAGAACAAACAGGTGAACGGCTTGATAAATTTTTAAGCACATCAGAACCAGAATGGTCAAGAACTCAAGTCCAGCAGTGGGTAAAGGATGGGCTCATCGTCGTAAATGAGAAACAAGTGAAAGCGAATTACAAAGTCCAAGCTGGAGACCAAATTAAAGTGGAGATTCCAGATCCAGAAGAACTAGATGTAGAAGCAGAACCAATGGATCTTGATATTTATTATGAGGATGGAGATGTGCTCGTGGTCAATAAACCACGAGGAATGGTCGTCCATCCAGCACCAGGTCATGTGTCAGGAACGCTTGTAAATGGACTGATGGCACATTGCAATGACTTATCAGGTATTAATGGTGTGATGAGACCTGGAATTGTCCACCGAATTGATAAAGATACGTCTGGACTGTTAATGGTCGCGAAAAACGATATGGCGCACGAATCACTCGTCAATCAGCTAGTGGCCAAGACCGTCACAAGAAAATATACTGCCGTTGTCCATGGCATTATTCAGCATGATACAGGCACAATTGATGCACCGATTGGCAGAGACAAAAAAGACCGCCAAAGCATGACGGTCACAAAAGAAAACGCAAAGCAGGCGGTCACTCATTTTGACGTGCTTGAACGCTTTCAGGACTTCACTGTTGTTGAATGCCGTCTTGAAACAGGAAGAACACATCAAATTCGTGTTCATATGAAATATATTGGCTATCCTCTTGCAGGAGACCCGAAATATGGCCCGAGAAAAACAGTCGATTTCAATGGACAGCTCCTGCATGCAGGTGTTTTAGGGTTTGATCATCCTAGAACAGGAGAATACATTGAGTTTACAGCACCAATTCCAGCTGATATGCAAGCTTTTATCGATTCATTAAGAAATAACGATTGACAGGCCGTTCTTTTTTTGAAATAATAAACAAAGAAATTGAGATTCTTTAAAACAGTCCAGAGAGGCTGAGAAGGATAACGGATCAATTTGTGCACGTGTATGCACAAATGAACGCCCCTCTCTGCCCTTTGCAGAAGGGGCTTTTTATTTGTCAAAAAGAGGTGTAGAAGATGGAACAAAAAGCAGTCATTCTTGATGAACAAGCGATCAGACGAGCGCTTACCCGAATTGCACATGAAATGATTGAGCGCAACAAAGGGATGAAGGATGTCATCCTTGCCGGGATCAAGACGAGAGGCATTCATCTTGCAAAGCGCCTTGCAGAGCGCATCGAGCAAATTGAAGGAAATCCAGTCACTGTGGGTGAACTTGATATTACGCTATACCGTGATGACCTCACAAAAAAGACAGCTAACCAAGACCCGCTTGTAAAGGGTGCAGACATTCCAGCTGACATTAATGATAAAACACTGATCGTTGTTGACGATGTCCTGTTTACCGGCAGAACCGTCAGAGCGGCTATGGATGCGCTTGTGGATGTAGGAAGACCATCTTCCATTCAGCTGGCTGTTCTAGTTGACCGGGGACACCGGGAGCTGCCGATTCGAGCGGATTATATCGGGAAAAACATCCCGACATCAAAAGCAGAAACAGTCATGGTTCAGCTCAATGAAGTCGACCAAAACGACCTTGTCGCTATATATGAAAAATAACCTTTTTAAATGCATTCCAGAGAGTTTGCAAAGAGGGCAATAACTGAAACACCGAGCACACGGCTAACGTGACGTGTACGGTTTTTCTAGGCCTCTTTGCGCATACTCGCAAAGAGGCTTTTTTAATGAAAAAGGACACATCTAGGAGGAAAATCATGAGTCAGCAAAAAGCCAATTTAGGCATTCGAGATATCCCAAAACCGTTCACATGGCTATCACTTAGCCTTCAGCATTTGTTTGCCATGTTTGGTGCGACCATTCTTGTACCAAAAATCATTGATATGAGTCCGGCCGTCGCGCTCATCTCAAGCGGTGTAGGAACCATTGTTTACTTAATCATCACAAGAGGACAAATTCCGGCGTATCTTGGATCGTCCTTTGCCTTTATCGCCCCCATACTGAATGTGAAAGCAACTGGCGGACCTGGAGCCGCAATGGTTGGTGCCTTTATGGCGGGTGTCGCTTATGCACTCATTGCGCTATTTATTAAATGGCTCGGCACAGGCTGGCTGATGAAGCTTCTGCCGCCGGTCGTCGTAGGACCCGTCATTATGGTTATCGGACTCGGACTCGCTGGTACAGCTGTTAACATGGCGATGTACGTGGATCCGAATGCAAAGGAGCTTGTCTACAGCCTTAAGCACTTAATGGTTGCAGGCTTCACGCTCGCTGTCACCATTATCAGTATGATCTTCCTAAGAGGATTTCTTAGCCTCATCCCAGTATTAATCGGTATTATCAGCGGCTATCTCTTTGCCCTTACACAAGGCATTGTGAACTTCCAGCCGGTCATTGATGCGAAATGGTTTGCCGCACCAGACTTCGTTGTCCCATTTGTCGACTACACACCTGTTGTGACTTTAAGCATTCTCACAGTGATGGTACCGGTTGCCTTTGTGACCATGTCTGAGCACATCGGCCACCAAGTAGTGTTAAGTAAGGTCGTAGGGCAAGATTTTATAAAAAAACCAGGTCTTCACCGCTCCATTTTAGGAGACAGTGCGGCGACCATCTTCGCTTCACTTATTGGCGGACCTCCAACTACGACTTACGGGGAGAATATTGGCGTACTTGCCATCACAAGAGTGTTCAGTATCTTCGTCATTGGCGGAGCAGCCGTGTTTGCGATCTGCTTCGGCTTTGTCGGGAAAATTTCAGCATTAATCAGTACAGTACCGTCCGCGGTCATGGGAGGCGTTTCGTTCCTGCTATTTGGGATCATTGCTTCAAGCGGTCTGAGAATCCTGATTGATCATAAAGTGAATTTTGAAGAAAAGCGTAATCTTATTATCGCATCTGTCATCCTAGTCATCGGAATTGGCGGTGCATTCATTGAAGTAAAACAAATCAACCTGACACTATCTGGAATGGCACTCGCTGCAATTACAGGCGTCCTTCTAAACCTGATCCTGCCGCATCAGAAAGAGGAAGATGACGAGTCAAATGAATCGAATACAGAAAACCTTTTAAAAGAAGTCCAGTGAGGCTGACAAGGGTTCTAAATGGAGCAGAAAGTGCGAAAGTGCGGCTGCTTCTTTTGGAGAACCCTAAGCTGCCGAGGCTTAGGGTTTTTTTGAACCTGAAAGTGATGAAAAACTAGAGGGGGAAGAAAAAATGAATGATCTATCGACAATGAGTAGCTTATCAAAGGAAGAGATTTTACAGCTGATTGAAGAAGCAATGGCTCTCAAAAAGGGGAAGCAGGAACATGGCTTAGCTGGAGAATTTGTAGCGAACCTTTTCTTTGAACCAAGTACAAGAACACGCTTTAGCTTCGAAGTAGCCGAAAAGAAACTTGGGATGAATGTCCTTAGCTTAGATGCGGCAAGCACCTCCGTTCAAAAGGGAGAAACACTTTACGATACGGTAAAAACGCTAGAATCTATCGGAGTGAAGGCATGTGTGATCCGGGACAGCACTGATGAATATTACAACGAGCTGATCGGAAAGGTTGGGATTCCCATCATCAATGCTGGAGATGGCTGCGGTCAGCACCCGACGCAATCACTTCTAGATTTGATGACCATCTTTGAAGAGTTTGGCGGATTTGAAGGCTTAACGATTTCGATTCATGGAGATATCAAACATAGCAGGGTGGCAAGGTCGAATGCTGAGGTCCTCTCAAGACTGGGAGCGACAGTCCTCTTTTCAGGACCAGCTTCCTTCCAGGATGAACAAAACTCTCACGGAACGTATGTTCAAGTAGATGAAGCCATCACACAATCAGATGTGGTGATGCTGCTTAGAATCCAGCATGAACGGCACGCTGAAAAGATGGGCAGTGAGGATTACTTATCGTCTTATGGATTAACAGTAGACCGGGCAAGCAAAATGAAAGAGCAAGCCATTATTATGCATCCAGCACCAGTGAACAGAGGTGTGGAAATAGATGATTCTTTAGTAGAATCCAAGCAGTCAAGGATTTTCAAGCAAATGGAAAATGGCGTGTATATCCGAATGGCTGTCTTAAAAAGAGCTTTTCAAAACAGCAGACTACATCAAAAAGGGAGAGATTCTGTCTATGTCATATCTCATTAAAAACGGTTTTATCTTAACAAGCACAGGGGAAAGAGAGCAGCAGGATATTAGGGTAGAAGGAAACGTGATTCAAGCGATCGGTCATCTAGAAAGAGAAGACGGAGAAGAGGTCATTGATGCAAAAGGACTATTTGTATCACCAGGCTTGATTGATCTGCATGTGCATTTAAGAGAGCCAGGCGGAGAGAAGAAGGAAACGATTGAAACAGGCTCTAAGGCAGCCGCAAGAGGCGGATATACGACGATTGCAGCTATGCCGAATACACGTCCAGTTCCAGATACAAAAGAGCAAATGGAATGGCTCATGAACCGAATCGAAGAGACCTCATCTGTGAGAGTACTTCCATACGCCTCCATCACGACTAGACAAATTGGGGAAGAGATGACGGACTTTGCAGCACTAAAAGAAGCAGGTGCCTTTGCTTTTACAGATGACGGTGTTGGTATCCAAACAGCAGGCATGATGTACGAAGCTATGAAAAAGGCAGCAAGTCTTGATCAAGCGATTGTAGCGCACTGTGAAGATAACTCGCTCATTTACGGAGGTTGCGTTCATGAAGGAGAATTTTCAAAAGCAAATGGGTTAAATGGAATACCGTCAATTTGTGAATCGGTGCATATTGCAAGAGATGTTCTTTTAGCAGAAGCAGCGAACTGTCATTATCATGTATGTCATATCAGTACGAAAGAATCTGTGCGAGTCGTTCGTGATGCCAAAAAAGCAGGCATTCGTGTGACGGCTGAGGTTTCGCCGCATCACCTGCTTTTATGTGATACGGACATCCCAGGTCTTGATACAAACTATAAAATGAACCCGCCCCTCAGAGGAAAAGAGGATCGCGAGGCACTAATCGAGGGACTTTTAGATGGAACGATTGATTTCATTGCAACAGACCATGCGCCGCATACAGAAGAAGAAAAGAACGAAACGATGCAGAGGGCACCTTTTGGGATTGTCGGACTTGAAACAGCGTTCCCGCTTCTGTACACACGTTTTGTGAAAACAGGGGAATGGACATTAAAAGAACTTGTTGATTATATGACCATCAAACCAGCAGAAGCCTTCTTTCTTCCATACGGAAAGCTGGAAGAAGGTCAAATCGCTGATATCACACTGATTGATTTAAACAAAGAAATGGCAATTGACAAAAAAAGCTTCTTATCTAAAGGGCAAAATACACCGTTTGACAAATTGACTGTATCAGGATGGCCGGTCATGACAATCGCATCTGGAAAGGTCGTTTATGAAGAGGGGAGACTAGTAAAATGAAGAGACGCTTAGTGCTAGAAAACGGAACAGTATTCGAAGGAACAGGCTTTGGCAGCTTAGAATCATCAGTCGGAGAGGTCGTCTTTAATACAGGGATGACGGGCTATCAAGAAATTTTGTCTGATCCATCATACTGCGGACAAATTGTCACACTTACTTACCCGCTTATCGGCAACTATGGCATCAACCGTGATGATTTTGAATCGATCACACCGTTTGTAAAAGGGCTCATTGTAAAAGAGCTTTGTGAGAAGCCCTCAAACTGGCGCTCTTCATACTCACTTGATGAGTATTTAAAAATGAAAAATATCCCGGGTCTTAGCGGAATTGATACACGAAAGCTGACAAGAATGATTCGGAGTGCAGGGACATTAAGAGGAGCATTTGCAGGACCGGATGAACAAGTGGAAGACGTTGTACGCCGCCTTCAAACCTTGCAGCTACCAACGGATCAAGTAAGCCAAGTATCTGTGAAAAATGCGTACCCAAGCCCAGGAAGAGGAAAAAGAATTGTGCTTGTCGATTTCGGCATGAAGCACGGCATTTTGCGCGAGCTCAATAAGCGGGACTGTGACGTCATTGTCGTGCCATACAATATCACGGCAGATGAAGTATTGCAGCTCAAGCCAGACGGCATCATGCTTTCAAACGGACCTGGAGACCCAGTCGATGTACCAGAAGCAGTTGAAATGATTCAGCAGCTGATTGGAAAGGTCCCACTCTTTGGTATCTGCCTAGGACATCAACTATTCGCTCTTGCGTGCGGCGCAAGTACAGAGAAAATGAAATTTGGTCATAGAGGATCTAATCACCCAGTAAAAGAACTAGCAACTGGCAAGGTGACTCTGACGTCTCAAAACCATGGCTACACGGTCAGTTCGATTAACGAAGACGTGCTCGAAGTCACACATATCGCGTTAAATGACAATACGATTGAAGGATTAAAACATAAAGAAGCACCGGCATTCACTGTCCAGTACCACCCTGAAGCATCACCGGGTCCAGAAGATGCGAACTACTTATTTGACGAGTTCATGGAAATGATTCATACGATTGAGAAAGAAGGGGAAGAAGTATGCCAAAACGTTTAGACATCAAAAAGATTTTAGTCATCGGATCAGGTCCAATCATCATCGGTCAGGCAGCGGAGTTTGACTATGCAGGCACACAGGCTTGCTTAGCACTAAAAGAAGAGGGCTATGAAGTTGTTCTTGTGAACTCCAACCCTGCGACAATCATGACAGATACAGAAATGGCCGATAAGGTATACATCGAACCACTGACACCGGAATTTTTAACACGAATCATTCGAAAGGAACGTCCTGATGCGATCCTGCCAACTCTTGGCGGACAAACTGGACTAAACCTTGCTGTTGAATTATCAGATCTTGGTGTACTGGCTGAATGCGGCGTTGAGGTGCTTGGAACGAAGCTCTCAGCTATTCAAAAAGCAGAGGATAGAGATTTATTCCGTAATCTGATGAATGAATTAAATGAGCCTGTACCAGAAAGTGAAATCATTCATAACCTTGAGGAAGCGATGGCGTTTACGAATCAAATCGGCTTCCCTGTCATTGTCAGACCAGCCTATACATTAGGTGGAACGGGCGGCGGAATTTGTACAAACGAGCAAGAACTGAAGGAAATCGTCGAAAACGGACTGAAGCTAAGCCCTGTCACACAATGCTTACTTGAAAAAAGTATTGCTGGCTTTAAAGAAATTGAATATGAAGTCATGCGTGATAGCGGTGATCATGCGATCGTTGTTTGTAACATGGAAAACTTTGACCCTGTCGGCATCCACACAGGCGACAGTATCGTTGTTGCGCCAAGCCAAACGTTAAGCGACCGTGAATATCAGCTACTTCGTAATGTGTCGCTGAAGCTCATCCGTGCACTTGGCATTGAAGGCGGCTGTAACGTGCAGCTGGCGCTTGATCCAGATAGCTTTCAATACTATATCATCGAAGTAAATCCGCGCGTGAGCCGTTCTTCTGCGCTTGCATCGAAAGCGACAGGCTACCCAATTGCCAAATTGGCAGCGAAAATTGCTGTCGGCTTAACGCTTGATGAAATGATGAACCCTGTCACAGGTAAAACATATGCAGCCTTCGAGCCAGCACTTGACTATATCGTTTCAAAAATCCCGCGCTGGCCGTTCGATAAATTTGAATCTGCCAACAGACGTCTTGGTACGCAAATGAAAGCAACTGGTGAAGTGATGGCGATCGGCCGTACATTAGAGGAGTCTCTTTTAAAGGCTGTACGTTCACTTGAAGCAGATGTGCACCACATTGAATTAAAAGATGAAGCAGACATCACAAACGAAGTGCTCGAAAAGCGGATTATCAAAGCGGGAGACGAACGATTATTTTATATCGCTGAGGCGCTTAGAAGAGGCTATACAGTCGAACAAATCCATGAATTTTCGAAAATTGATTATTTCTTCCTTCATAAGCTGGAAGGCATCATCGCCTTTGAAAAAACATTAAAAGAAAACAAAGGCAATGTAGACGTTCTAAAAGAAGCGAAAGAAAAAGGCTTCTCAGATATCTACATTAGCCGTGAGTGGGATATGAACGAAGCGGATGTCTATAAGCTAAGACAAGAAGTAGGCATCGTACCTGTCTACAAAATGGTGGATACATGTGCGGCAGAATTTGAATCAGAGACGCCATATTTCTACAGCACGTATGAAGATGAAAATGAATCAGAGCGAACTGACAAGAAAAGCGTCATCGTGTTAGGCTCAGGTCCAATCCGAATTGGACAAGGGGTTGAATTTGATTATGCGACCGTTCATTCTGTGTGGGCAATCAAACAAGCAGGCTATGAAGCGATCATTATTAACAACAACCCTGAAACGGTCTCAACTGACTTTAGTATTTCGGATAAGCTCTACTTTGAACCACTCACTGTCGAAGATGTGATGCATATCATCGACCTTGAACAGCCAGAAGGAGTCGTCGTTCAGTTCGGCGGACAAACGGCGATCAACTTAGCAGATGAATTATCAAATAGAGGGGTTAAGATTCTTGGAACTTCCCTTGAAGACCTAGACCGCGCAGAAAACCGAGACAAGTTTGAACAAACTTTAGAAGCACTCGGCGTGCCGCAGCCTAAAGGGAAAACAGCTACGTCTGTGCCTGAAGCTGTAGCGATTGCAAATCAGATTGGCTACCCAGTCCTTGTCCGTCCTTCCTATGTGCTAGGCGGCCGCGCGATGGAAATTGTTTATCAAGAAGCCGAGCTCCTTCACTACATGGAGAATGCGGTGAAAGTCAATCCGCAGCATCCAGTGTTAATTGACAAGTATTTGACAGGAAAAGAAATTGAAGTAGATGCCGTGTCTGACGGAGAAACGGTTGTCATCCCAGGGATTATGGAACATATTGAAAGAGCCGGGGTTCACTCTGGTGACTCCATTGCGGTCTATCCGCCGCAAACATTGTCTGAGGACATCAAAGCGAAAATTGCAGAATACACGATTAAGCTCGCAAAAGGCCTTAACATCATTGGACTTTTGAACATTCAATTTGTTCTCTCAAAAGGAGAAGTGTTTGTCCTTGAAGTGAATCCGCGTTCAAGCCGGACAGTTCCTTTCTTAAGTAAAATCACGGGCATTCCAATGGCAAACCTAGCGACAAAAGTCATTTTAGGTGACAAGCTCAAAAACTATGGCTACCAAGAAGGGCTTCATACGGAGCAAGAAGGCGTATATGTTAAAGTCCCAGTCTTCTCTTTTGCAAAACTAAGAAGAGTAGATATTACACTAGGGCCTGAAATGAAATCAACAGGTGAAGTCATGGGGAAAGATGTCACAATCGAAAAAGCCCTATATAAAGGATTAATTGCATCAGGCATTCAAATACCAAAAGACGGAACGGTTCTTCTGACAGTGGCTGATAAAGATAAAGAAGAAGGGCTTGAAATTGCAAAAAGATTCCATTCCATCGGCTATCATATTTTAGCAACAGAAGGAACGGCGAATTACTTAAAACAAGCCTCCATTCCATCAAGTGTAGTTGGCAAAATAGGAGAAGAAGGCAAAAACCTTCTCGATGTCATTCGAAACGGAGAAGCCCAATTTGTCATCAACACTCTGACAAAAGGAAAACAGCCGGCAAGAGACGGCTTTAGAATTAGACGTGAATCTGTTGAAAATGGAGTGGCTTGCTTAACGTCACTAGATACAGCAGAAGCCATTTTAAGAGTGCTGGAGAGCATGACATTTAGAGCGGATGAAATGCCAGAAGTGAAAACGAATGCTGAGGTGACAGTAACGATATGAAAAAAGCATACTTGACGGTCGTCTCAAACCGAGAGATCGCTGATCATATTTACGAAATGACATTAAAGGGTGATCTTGTTGAATCCTTTCAAACAGCTGGACAGTTTCTTCATATAAAGGTCAGTGAATCCATGACACCGCTGCTGAGAAGACCGATCAGTATTGCCAACATTCATGCCGAAAAGCAAGAAGCAACCATCATTTACCGCGCAGAGGGAGAGGGCACAAAGCTCCTTTCCCAAAAGCAGGCGGGAGAGTCAGTCGATGTGTTAGGACCGCTTGGGAATGGGTACGATCCTTCAGTCGTCCAGCCCGGGCAGACGGCATTACTAGTCGGTGGTGGAATTGGTGTACCGCCGCTATATGAATTGTCCAAGCGTTTAACGAAAAAAGGCGTCATCGTGAAGCATGTCCTCGGTTTCCAATCGAAAAAAGATGTATTTTACGAGGAGAAATTTCAAGCACTCGGCGAGACGTTTATCGCAACGGTTGATGGGACATATGGCTCGAAAGGTTTCGTGACAAATGTCATTGAAGAGAATGAGCTGGACTTTGATGTCTTGCTTTCCTGCGGACCGACACCTATGCTAAAAGCACTAAAAGACACGTATCCTGATAAGCCTGTCTACATTTCAATGGAGGAACGGATGGGCTGCGGAATCGGTGCATGCTTTGCTTGTGTCTGTCATACCGATCAGCACGAAAAACCGTACGTTAAAGTTTGTCTGGATGGACCTGTATTTAAAGCTGAGGAGGTGGCGCTATCATGTTAAACATCGAATTACCCGGCTTATCTTTAAAGAATCCAATCATCCCTGCATCAGGCTGTTTTGGATTCGGAAAAGAATTCGCTTCATTATATGACCTTTCCTTGCTGGGCGGCATCATGATTAAAGCCACAACCCTTGAACCGAGATTTGGCAACCCGACACCGAGGGTAGCTGAGACAGGAGCCGGTATGCTGAATGCGATTGGTCTCCAAAATCCAGGTCTAAAAGGCGTGCTTGAACATGAATTACCTTGGCTTGAGCAGTTCGATACCCCTATTATTGCCAATGTTGCTGGATCACAAATTGATGATTATGTTGAAGTGGCACAGCAAATTAGTCAAGCAAGCAATGTCCATGCTCTTGAACTGAATATATCGTGTCCGAATGTGAAAACAGGCGGAATTGCCTTTGGTACCGATCCAGAAATGGCGGCCACATTGACAAAAGCCGTCAAGGAAGTTTCCTCCGTTCCTGTTTATGTGAAGCTGTCACCTAATGTAGCCAATATCGTTGAGATTGCTAAAGCGATTGAATCGGCTGGAGCGGATGGACTCACCATGATCAATACCTTGATTGGGATGCGTTTAGATTTAAAAACAGGCAAACCCATTCTTGCCAATAAAACAGGCGGATTATCAGGTCCTGCTGTAAAACCTGTCGCTATCCGAATGGTGCATGAAGTCAGTCAGGCCGTTTCTATTCCGATTATTGGGATGGGCGGGGTGCAAAGTGCTGAAGATGTACTGGAATTTTTACTAGCTGGCGCAAGTGCGGTAGCTGTTGGAACAGCCAATTTTGTGAACCCATTTATTTGCCCAGAAATCATTGATGAACTGCCGAATGTGTTAGCGGCATATGGGTATTCATCTGTAGAGGAATGCATCGGAAGGAGCTGGAAACATGAAGCACTTGCCCATCATCGCGCTTGATTTTCCATCAGGACAGGAGGCGCACGCCTTTTTAGATCGTTTTGAAGGCACCCCATTATTCGTAAAGGTCGGTATGGAGCTGTTTTACCAAGAAGGTCCTGCCATCATTGACGCACTGAAAGAAAAAAATTGCCGTATTTTCCTTGATCTGAAGCTTCATGACATTCCAACAACCGTGCAAAAAGCAATGAACCGACTTGCGGCCCTTGGTGTTGATTTGGTGAACGTGCATGCAGCCGGCGGGAAAAGAATGATGCAGGCTGCCATAGAGGGGCTTGAAAGCGGAACGCCCGCCAGGCAAAGCCGTCCGGGCATTATTGCAGTGACCCAGCTGACAAGCACGTCAGAAGACATGATGAAAAAAGAATTACTAATTAACCGTCCATTGCAAGAGGCTGTGCTTCATTATGGACAATTGGCATATGAAAGTGGACTTGATGGTGTTGTGTGCTCTGTTCATGAATCAAAACAGCTTCATGAACAAATCTCACCTTCCTTTCTCACTGTCACACCAGGAATTCGCTTACCGAATGATCAAACGGATGACCAAAAGCGTGTGGCGACACCTGCCTTTGCAAAAGAGCAAGGTGTTTCACAGATTGTTGTGGGAAGATCCATCACAAAAGCCACAAACCCAGTGGAAGCTTATCAACAAATTTTGAAAGAGTGGGAGTGACTGCAGGATGAAAACGAAAATCGCTAAGCATTTATTACAAATCAAAGCTGTCTCTTTAAAACCAGACGAACCATTTACATGGGCGAGCGGCATCAAATCACCCATTTACTGTGACAATCGCCTCACCTTGTCTTACCCTGAGGTCAGAGGGGATATTGCGGAAGGTTTAAAAGCTTTGATTCTCACTCATTTTGAAGGAGCGGAAGTTGTCGCTGGTACTGCAACAGCTGGCATTCCTCATGCGGCATTAGCGGCAGACCGTTTGAACGTGCCGATGTGTTATGTGAGAAGTAAACCAAAAGCACACGGAAAAGGGAATCAAATTGAAGGGGCTGTATCGCCTGGCCAAAAGGTTGTCGTCGTAGAAGACCTTATTTCAACCGGGGGGAGCGTGCTTGAAGTGGTTGCTGCTCTTCAAGAAGCTGGCTGTGAGGTACTTGGCGTTGTGGCGATCTTCACATACGGCCTGCCAAAAGCAGCTGCTGCTTTTCAAGAGAAAAACATGCTATATGTCACCCTAACAGACTATGACACACTGACAGATGTGGCACTTGAGCTAAAAGCGATCGAGCCATCTGCTATGAATAAACTAAAACGCTGGAGACAAGACCCTTCCTCTGAATCTTGGATGGAAGAAACGGTCTAAAAAGCTGTGCCTACCCGCACAGCTTCCAGCGTGTAGATAAGCCTCGCATCGATGTCAGTCCTGCGCTCCTTCCTAGATTGCATAGGTTTTGATGTCACGCTGAAAAGAAGAAAAAGCGCTAAAATACACATCATTTTAGCTCTTTTTTATTTGGTTAAAAATAGTAAAATAGACTCAAATTTAAATAAAAACTAATCCTATCAATAAAGTCGGGTTGACTTTTGTTTGAATTGTGTTAATATTTAATACAAATTAAAACTCTTATCCAGAGAGGTGGAGGGACTGGCCCGATGAAACCCGGCAACCTGCGATTCGCAAGGTGCTACTTCCTGCAAAATGATTCTATTTTGAAAGATAAGGAAATCGTGAGCTTCCTCATCTTTCTTTCGGACTGAAAGAAAGTTTTTTTATTTTAACGGTGAGGAGGAAGAGGAGATGGAAGTGAAACAAAACCAGGATGAGGACTTAGTCAAACATATGCAAGAACTGATTGGGGATATGAAATTCGGTTCGATTACGTTGGTTGTTCAGGACGGTCAAGTGATTCAAGTAGAAAAAAATGAAAAAATTAGATTGAAGTAGTGCGGAGAGTAGCAAAATGAGCAGTACTCCGGAAGGGGAGAAACAATGTTAACTTACGAAAATTGGCAAGAGCCGTCCATTACATTTCAAGAGGACGATTTGTACAAAGGGGCCCTATCCGTGCTGAAATGGGCGTACGGTCATTATGGTGATCAGCTCGTGTATGCATGCAGTTTTGGCATTGAGGGCATTGTCCTGATTGATCTTATTGCGAAAGTAAAAAAAGATGCGAGAATTGTCTTTTTAGATACAGGTCTGCATTTTAAGGAAACGTACGATACAATTGATGCGGTAAAGGAAAGATACCCCGGTTTAGACATCGAACTAAAAACACCAGAACTGACAGTTGAGCAGCAAAACGAGCAGCATGGGGAGAAATTATGGGAAACAAATCCTCAAAGCTGCTGCCATATGCGCAAGGTCATTCCTTTGCAAGAGGCACTATCTGGCTATCCGGCATGGCTCTCTGGCTTAAGAAGGGAGCAGTCACCAAAGCGAGCTGGTACTAACTTTTTAAATAAGGATGAGAAATTCAAATCAGTGAAAGTATGTCCGCTCATTCACTGGACGTGGAAGGACATATGGAGATATGCATCTAGAGAGGATCTTACTTATAATCCGCTGCATGACCAGGGATACCCAAGTATCGGCTGTGCACCTTGTACACAGCCAGCATTTACTGCGGATGATTTGCGTTCTGGCAGATGGTCAGGTACAGCAAAGACAGAGTGCGGATTACATGAGTAAGGGAGCATAATGTATGGAAATCGCCGCAATTTTATTTAGTTTATTCTTTGCTTTAAACATAGGCGCAAGTGGAGCAGCCGCTTCGATGGGCATTGCGTATGGGTCAGGTGCAATTAAAAAACCCATCTATGCACTCAGCGTTTGTGCAGTTGGGATTTTAGCAGGTTCTGTAATTGGCGGTGGTGAGGTCGTCAAAACGATCAGCTCTGGTATTATGCCGGAATCTGTCATTACACTTGAAATCGTTTGTATCATCATTGGCTCTGCTGCATTATCACTCTTCATAGCGAATCTATTGGCCATCCCATTATCAACAAGTGAGGTCACAGTCGGGGCTGTGGTCGGTGTTGCGGTCGCATATAAGGTGTTATATGTGAAATCTATTTTAGTCATTGTGTCTTTTTGGATCATCATTCCACTTGTCGCCTTTGTTTTTACGTTCGCTGTAGTCAAAATCATCAGAATGTTCCCTAAACGCAGGCTATCTAAAAAAAGCACCGCAATTTTGTCAGTCTTGCTCATTATCAGCGGATTTCTAGAGGCGTTTTCAGCCGGTATGAACAATGTTGCCAATGCGGTTGGACCGCTTGTCGCCTCAGGCGTGTTGTCTGTTGGGCAAGGAACACTTTACGGCGGAATCTTCGTCGCACTTGGTGCCCTGTTGCTTGGTAGAAGAGTACTAGAAACAAACGGGAAGAAAATCACCCGATATCAAACAGGTGAAGGGATTCTGCTTTCGAGTACCGGCGCTGGACTTGTCATCGTCAGCTCTGTTTTTGGACTGCCAGTCCCGCTTACTCAAATCACATCCTCGTCCATTATCGGACTTGGGATGGCAAAGGGTGGACCCAACATTTTTCATAAACATATCGTGAAAAAAATGCTGAAGGTCTGGGTTGTATCACCCTTTTTATCACTCAGCCTATCGTATTTGCTGGTGAGCCTTTTCCTAAAAGAAGACTATTACTCTATCTTTATCATGATGAGTGTACTGCTTGCTTCACTTGGTGCGCTAAGTCTGATGAAGGCAGTCAAAAATGAAAGCAGCTCTATTCATGAGCAGGGCGGCGGGATTTAATGATAAATCCGACTATTAACATCTAATAAATATGAACATTGAGAGGAAGATGAACAAATGAGTTTAGCACCACATGGCGGGGTATTAATTAATCGAGTAAATGAAGAATATGATCTCAGCACGGCTGCGAAGGAAATTGAACTAGATGCGATCTCCTTTGCAGACCTTGAACTCATTGCAATTGGCGGGTATAGTCCAATTGAAGGCTTTTTAACAAAAACAGATTATGAAGCAGTTGTGAGCAGTATGCGACTAGCAAGTGGTGTCGTTTGGTCTCTTCCAATTACGCTGCCAGTCACAAAGGAAAAAGCAGCCGAGATCAATCAAGGGGATATCGTGCGTCTATCTTACAATGGAACAGTATACGGGATCATTGAAGTAGAGGATCAATACACACCAGATAAAGAAAAAGAAGCAGTGAATGTATATAAAACAGATGACCGCAATCATCCAGGCGTGAAAAAATTATTTGAACGCGGTGACACGTATATTGGTGGTAAAATTACATTGACGAAACGCAGCGAAAAACCATTCCCTCAATTTACGTATGAGCCAGAAGAAACAAGAAAACATTTCAAAGAAAACGGATGGAAAACAATTGTTGGTTTCCAAACGAGAAACCCCGTCCACCGTGCGCATGAATATATTCAAAAGACAGCACTAGAAACAGTCGACGGTTTATTTTTAAATCCACTCGTTGGGGAAACAAAATCTGATGATATCCCAGCAGATGTGAGAATGAAAAGCTATCAAGTATTACTGAACGGTTATTATCCAAAAGATCGCGTCTTTTTAGGTGTTTTTCCTGCTGCAATGCGTTATGCTGGACCAAAGGAAGCGATATTTCATGCGCTTGTTCGGAAAAATTATGGCTGTACACACTTTATTGTCGGAAGAGATCATGCAGGTGTGGGTGATTATTACGGCACATATGAGGCGCAGGAGCTATTTGATCAATTTACAAGTGAAGAAATTGGTATTACACCATTAAAATTTGAACACAGCTTCTACTGCAATACATGTGAAGCGATGGCAACCCCAAAAACATGTCCGCACGATAAAAGTGAGCATGTCATTCTTTCAGGTACAAAGGTTCGAACCATGCTGAGAAACGGTGAATTACCGCCAAGCACGTTCAGCCGCAAAGAAGTCATTGAAACATTAATCGAAGGATTAAAAACGACGGTATCTTAAAGGGAGGGTATGACATGAGCAACGAACATATCGTGTGGCATGATTCATCAATTACAAAAGAAGAATATCAACAGAAAAACAATCATAAAAGTGGCATTATCTGGCTCACAGGTCTTAGTGGGTCAGGTAAATCAACGATCGCAAATGCAGCGGCTAGAGAGCTGTTTGAACAAGGCTACCAAGTCACAGTCCTTGATGGCGATAACGTACGACATGGACTCAATAAAGATTTAGGGTTTTCAGATGACGATAGAAAAGAGAATATCCGGCGCATCGGAGAAGTGGCGAAATTATTTGTTGAGCAAGGGACCATTGTCATCACAGCTTTTATTTCTCCGTTTCAAGAAGACCGCCACATTGTCAGACAGTTAGTCGAAGACGGAGAATTTCACGAAGTGTTTGTGAAATGTGATCTGAACGTGTGTGAAGAACGTGATCCAAAGGGATTATATAAAAAAGCTAGAAACGGTGAAATTCCATTTTTCACTGGAATTGATTCGCCGTATGAAGAGCCAGCAGCGCCTGAGCTTGTATTAGATACAGGAGAATTGTCTCGCGAGGAGTCCAAACAGCGCCTCGTGGATTATGTAAAGGGAAAAGCGAAATAATCGGCTGATGGCAGGGGGAGAAAGCACGATGGGGAAAGTATACATTGTTGGTGCCGGGCCGGGAGATCCAGACTTAATTACATTGAAGGCTCATAAGGCAATACAGCAGGCAGATGTCATTTTATATGATCGTCTCGTCAATCAAGAGATTCTCGCCCACGCCAAACCGGAGGCGGAATTGATCTATTGCGGCAAACTGCCAAATCATCATACGATGAGACAGGAAGCCATCAATGAAGCGCTTGTGACTCATGCAAAAAAAGGGAACGTTGTCGTTCGTCTGAAAGGCGGCGATCCCTTTGTATTTGGCCGAGGCGGTGAAGAAATCGAATGCTTAGCTGAGCACGGGATTCCGTATGAGGTCGTCCCTGGGATTACCTCTGGTATCGCAGCGGCTGCTTATGCGGGCATTCCGGTAACGCACCGTGAATACAGCTCAAATGTCGCCTTTGTCACGGGACATTATCAAAAGGATGAACATTTTGAAGAAAAGTGGGAGGCACTGGCAACGGGAATTGATACCCTTGTGATATACATGGGTGTTAAAAACGTGGAAAGAGTGCAGCGGCTTCTTTTGAAAAATGGGCGCGACCCTGAAACGCCAGCTGCGTTTATTCACTGGGGAACCACGATGAGGCAAAAGACGACTTGCTGCACTGTGGCGACGCTGTCTGAAACAGTTGAAAAAGAAGGCATCGAGCATCCAAGTTTAATTGTTGTCGGAGATGTCGTTCATTTTCATCAAAAGCTGAGCTGGTTTGAACCCGCATTAATCGAGAAATAAAGAATGAAGGGGAAAAGACACGTACATACATCGTGTCTTTTCGTCTGATCAAAACAAGTGAGAGGGAGGAGCCGTATGAAACAAGCTGTACTTTATGTTGGTCATGGAAGCAGAGTGAAAGAAGCACAAGATAAAGCCATTTCTTTTATGAAAAGCTGTATGCCGTTAGTCGAAGCAGATATACAGGAAATTTGTTTTTTAGAGCTGACCGCTCCTTCTATAGAAGAAGGATTTGAGACTTGCGTGCAAAAAGGAGCAACACACATTGCGATCGTCCCGCTCCTCCTTTTAACTGCCATGCATGCCAAATCAGATATTCCAGATGAGATTGAGAAAGTACAAAAACGTTTCCCGCAAGTGAAGGTGACATATGGAAGACCAATAGGAGTGAATCAAGAAGTCACGAAAGCGGTTGTCGCAAGGATTGAAGAAGCGGGGTACGAGGGAGAGCGTGCAAGAATTCTCTTAATTGGCCGCGGAAGCTCTGATCCAGATGTAAAGCGAGATGTGTTTGGCATTGCAGAAGATGTCCGGCGCATACTGCCCCGTGCAGAAGTTCTCCCATGTTTTATTACAGCATGTGAACCCAATTATCGTGACGTCTTAGCTCAGTTAACAAAAGATGCCACTACGCCTGTCTATCTTGTGCCTTATCTTTTATTTACCGGCATTTTAATGAAAGAGATTGAAAGTGAAGCGGAGCAGGCGAGAGAGCGGCTTCAAGATGTCCGGGTATGCCGGTATATTGGCTTTCACCCTCATGTAAAAGCAGCTTATATTGAACGCGTGCAAGAAACCATTTTAAACAAAGAGGATGCGTTTCGTTTTCAAGGAGAAAGCCATGCTTCCAGTTCATCTTGATCTAACCAATAAACAAGTGCTTATCGCCGGCGGCGGAACGGTAGCGGCAAGAAGAGTGAGTGCACTATGCATGGAGCCTTGCCGTATAACCGTTGTGAGCCCAGATATTTGTGATGAAATGGCACGTCTCATTGATACATATGAGCTGAATTGGAAGGGAAAAAAGGTGGGCGCTGAGGATTTGGAGGATGCATTTCTCATTGTTGCTGCAACAAGTGACCCTTCTGTCAATGAATGGATTGCGCAAACAGCACTGCCTCATCAGCTTGTCAACTGTGTAAGCCAATCAGAGCTCGGCAATGTGATTGTGCCAAAGGTTGTCAAAGCAGGAAAAGTGACAATTTCAGTTTCTACGAGCGGGGCAAGCCCAGCAAGGACAAAACAGCTGGCTGCGGCCATCGAGGCCATGCTTGAAAAAGAAGATGTAGACGCGCTTGAAGCTCTCTATATAGAAAGAAAAAAACGGCAAAGAAAAGGCCGATAAAATCCTTATAGAGATTTTATCGGCTTGTTTTATTTTCTCAGCTTTAGGACAACATCTTCATCGGGTGTGACAAATAATGTTTGCTGCTGATCATACGTAACAAAGCCTGGCTTTGCTCCGTTTGGTTTTTTTACATGACGGATTTTCGTATAATCGACAGGCACGGAGCTAGATTCCTTTGCTTTAGAGAAGTAGGCAGCAATTTGAGCCGCTTCATGAAGCGTTTGTTCATCAGGTGTTTGATGACGGATGACGACATGTGATCCAGGAATATCCTTTGTGTGCAACCAAATGTCATCACGAGCAGCAGCCTTAGTGGTCAAATACTCATTTTGTTTGTTGTTTTTCCCGACTAAAATCGGAATGCCTTGAGACGATTCATACGTTTCAAGCTGGACGGCCGCCGGTTTTTTCTTTTTGGCGTGACGCTTTTGTTTGGCGCGTAAATATTTCCCTTCAACGAGCTCTTCTCTCATTTCCTCTAAATCTTTTGGAGACGCAGAGGATAGCTGCTGGATCAGCTCTTCAAAATAAACAATTTCTTCATGTGTCCGTTTGATTTGTTCATTTACAGCCTCTACGGCATTTTTGGCCTTTTGATATTTTGTAAAATATATCTGCGCATTTTCAGAAGGGGTTTTATTTGTTTTGAGCGGGATCGTGATCTCTCCGCCTTCTTCATCATAATAATTGATGACCGTCGCTTCTTTATCCCCTTTTTTGATGGCATATAAATTGGCTGTTAACAATTCACCATAGAGCTGGTATTTATGTGCATCCTGAGATTCTTCAAGGGTTCTTTTTAGTTTTTTCAGCTTGTTTTCATTTTTTTTCTTTTCATTCACGACAAACCGTTCTAGGTCAGCCGCCTGCTGTTTGACTCTGTCTCTTTCAGCTTTTCCAAAATAAAAGCGATCAAGCAACTGGCTGAGAGAACCAAACGTCTTCATTTCGCCATTTACATGCTGGAGTTCTAATAAATAAAAATACTCTTTGCCGTCTTTTCTTGTGAGCTGCGGGGTAAAGGAATGAGACCGAATGAGCTGGAACATGTCAATCAGTGTATGTGGAATCGTTTCCTGGTTGGCAAGACCGGCCCTGTGAACAGCTTCCTTGGCAAACAGCGGGGAAACCCCGGAAAATGTATCGACAATTTGATTTACGATTTTCCCTTCTTGAAAGCGTAAATGCTTTAAAATATCTTCCTTCGTCACATCAAAAGGATTCAATTTTTGCTGTGCAGGCGGCAGAAGATATTCATGACCAGGGAGCACCGTTCGGTAGCTGTTCACAGACGGAGAAAGGTGTTTCAGGCCATCGATGATCTGCTGCGTTCCATCTTCAACAAGAATCAAATTACTATGCCGTCCCATGATTTCGATATAAAGCTTCCGGGTCTGTTCATCACCAATTTCATTTCGGCTTCGCACATGAAGCACGATGACTCGGTCAAATCCAACCTGTTCAAAACGCTCAATAAACCCGCCCTCGAGGTGCTTTCTAAGGAGCATACAAAACATAGGGGGTTCGCTTGGATTGTCATAATGATGCTCAGTGAGCTGCACTCTCGCATAGCTCGGATGAGCCGATAAAAGAAGCTTATGATTTTTCCCGTTTGACCGGATATGAAAAATCAGTTCATGCTTATATGGCTGATGGATTTTTGAAATTCTCCCGCCAGTTAATGTCTCTTGTAATTCATTTGTCATACCGTATGTAAAAATGCCGTCAAATGACATGCTGGATACACCCTCTTCTTTCACACGAATCTACTGAAAGAACCTTACATTTTCTCGTTCTTTAGGCAGTCTTATTATTATAGCATGATTTAGGACGAGTCTGAATAAACTGGCTTATAGAACACTGCATATGAGAGAGAACAAAAGAGGAGTGGACGAGGTCAAATGAATTGGCATGAACTGAACCAAACCGATTTATTAAAAACAATGAATACATCGATAGGTGACGGACTGTCAGAGCAAGATGTACAAAAGCGGCTTGAAAAACACGGACCAAATGAATTGCAGGAAGGAAAAAAGGCGTCAGCTCTGATCATTTTTTTAGCGCAATTTAAAGACTTTATGGTGTTAATCTTGCTTGCAGCCACAATCATTTCTGCCTTTTTAGGTGAATATGTTGATGCAGTAGCGATTGTAGCGATTGTTCTGTTGAATGGTGTACTCGGCTTTTATCAAGAACGCCGGGCGGAAAAATCCCTTCAAGCGTTAAAGGAATTATCGACTCCGCATGTGTATGCAAGGAGAAACAATGAGTGGGTCAAGATTCCGTCTAAGCACCTCGTACCAGGGGATATTGTCAAGTTTTCAAGCGGAGACCGGATTGGGGCAGATATTAGATTACTAGAAACAAAGAGCTTAGAAATCGAGGAGTCCGCTCTCACTGGTGAGTCGATCCCAGCGGTCAAACACGCAAGTCCGCTTTCAAGCAACCATGTCTCGCTTGGAGATTTGACGAACATGGCTTTTATGGGGACGCTAGTCACGAGAGGAAGCGGCGTAGGTGTTGTCATTGGGACAGGAATGAATACAGCCATGGGGCAAATTGCTGGCATGCTGGATGCTGCAGGGAATATGGAAACACCGCTGCAAAGACGTCTTGAACAGCTCGGGAAAATCCTGATTGTTGCTGCTTTATTTTTAACCGTGCTTGTTGTTGTTCTTGGTGTGGTGCAAGGCCATGATTTGTATCATATGTTCCTAGCGGGTGTATCTCTTGCCGTTGCTGCCATTCCAGAAGGACTGCCGGCGATTGTCACCGTCGCACTTTCCTTAGGTGTGCAGCGGATGATCAAACAAAAATCGATTGTCAGAAAGCTCCCAGCGGTGGAAACACTCGGCTGCGCATCGATCATTTGCTCAGATAAAACAGGGACAATGACTCAAAATAAAATGACCGTGACACATATATGGGCAGAGGGCAAAACGTGGAATGTTTCGGGTACGGGCTATGAGCCATCTGGTGATTTCACCTTAAACGGAGAACTTGTTCATGTTGACAAGCACCCAAGCCTGCAAAAGGTATTACTATATGGGGCGCTTTGTAATACATCGACCATCGTTGAAAAAGATGGAGAGATGAGGCTTGATGGAGATCCAACAGAGGGCGCACTTCTCACCGCAGCGAGAAAAGCGGGTTTTACAGAGCAGTACATTGAAGCTGGGTTTCATGTCGTAGAGGAGTTTCCTTTTGACTCAGAAAGAAAGATGATGTCAGTCGTCGTCGAAACGAATCAAAAAGAGCGGTATGTGATTGCAAAGGGTGCGCCGGATGTCCTGATGAACCGTTCAAGTCATATGATGCACGGCGGACGCGCAGCCTTATTTTCAAAAGCCCATCGACAAGAAACAGAAGCTGCGATTCAAGGCTTAGCAAGACAAGCGCTAAGAACTATTGCGATTGCGTATAAAAAAGTCGGTTTGACAGAAAAAATCACATCTGTTCAGCAGGCAGAAACCGATCTAACATTTATCGGGTTAGAGGGGATGATCGATCCACCTCGTCCTGAAGTCATACGAGCGATTAAAGAGTGCCGGGATGCTGGCATTAAAACGGTGATGATTACAGGGGATCATGTGGAAACAGCCAAAGCGATCGCAAAAGACTTGAGCCTTTTACCGAAACAAGGAAAGGTGCTTGACGGTAAAGCGCTTGACCAGATGAGTGACAAAGAGCTTGAGCAAACGGCTGAAAATGTATACGTCTTTGCCCGGGTATCCCCGGAGCATAAGCTGAGAATTGTGAAGGCCTATCAAAAAAATGGCCATATTGTGGCGATGACAGGTGACGGGGTCAATGATGCGCCTGCGATTAAACAAGCAGATATCGGAATTTCCATGGGTATCACAGGAACAGACGTGGCCAAAGAAGCATCCTCCCTTATTTTACTTGATGACAACTTTGCGACCATAAAATCCGCCATTAAAGAAGGCCGGAATATTTACGAAAACATTCGCAAATTTGTCCGCTATTTACTTGCATCAAATGTGGGAGAAATTTTGGTCATGCTGTTTGCGATGCTCCTGGCCCTTCCGCTGCCTCTCGTTCCTATTCAAATCCTATGGGTAAACCTTGTGACAGATGGTCTCCCGGCTATGGCACTTGGTATGGATAAGCCAGAAGGCGATGTCATGAAGAGAAAGCCGCGGAACATGAAAGAGGGCATTTTTGCTAGAGGGCTTGGCTGGAAGGTCATATCAAGAGGGTTCCTCATCGGGCTTGCTACCCTATTAGCATTTATGTTTGTGTATCACCGCGATCCAAACAACTTGCAATATGCACAGACTGTCGCATTTAGCACGCTTGTTTTGGCGCAGCTCATCCATGTATTTGACTGCCGCAGTGAACGGTCAATCTTTGAACGTAATCCATTTGGTAATCTTTATTTGATCGGTGCGGTTTTGTCATCACTTTTACTGATGCTTGTGGTCATTTATTATCCGCCGCTTCAGCCGATTTTCAAAACGGTGGCAATTGCACCTATTGATTGGCTGCTGATCATCGGTATGTCCGCACTGCCAACTTTTTTACTGGCAGGATCACTTTTGACAAGAAAAAAATAATTGGTTATGGTATAATTTTGAGGTAATAGTGTCTGCTATTACCTTTTTCATTTTATTAATATGAAAGAATTGGGTGTTTTGACATGATACGCAGTATGACGGGATTCGGTCAAGCGAGTAAAACGGATGGAGAACTGACAGTGTCAGTCGAGCTAAAATCGGTCAATCACCGTTTTAAAGAGGTTCATGCCCGTTTGCCGAGGCCGCTTTTATATTTCGAAGATACATTAAAAAAAATCATTCTTCGTCATGTGCAGCGTGGTAGAATTGAGCTGTTTGTCACGATTGAAGGCGGTAAATTAGCAAGCCGGTCCTTGCAGATCGACTGGCCGCTGCTTGATGAATACATGAAAGCCGCAAAAGATCTCGAGGAACGCTATCACATTTCAGGCATTCAGCATGCACATGACTTACTTGGGCTGGAACATGCCGTTCAGGTAGAAGAGTCGGCCAGCCGAAATGAACAGCTAGAGCACCTGCTGATAGACACTTGTGAAGCTGCTGTCAAGGAGCTTTGCTTTATGAGAGAGCAAGAGGGGACATCACTTCAAAAAGACTGTGAGCTGAGGCTCTCTGAATTAGAGGCCTACACAGAAGAAATAAAGGTCTTTGCCCCAGAGGTTGTGAGTCAGTACAAAGAACGGTTGAATCAACGATTGCAAGAATGGATCGGAGAGGCGCTTGACGAAAGCAGACTGACAACAGAGGCTGCCATCTTTGCTGACCGCTGTGACATTACAGAAGAAATCACGAGATTAAAAAGTCATTTTCAGCAGTTTCAGCAAATCTTGACGCAAGGCGGCGCTGCTGGACGAAAACTTGACTTTCTAGTGCAGGAGCTCAACCGTGAAGTGAATACCATTGGATCAAAAGCAAACCATCACCATTTAACAAAGCTGGTGGTCGAAATGAAAAGTGCTATTGAAAAAATAAAAGAACAAGTGCAAAATATAGAATAGTCATTGTGTATGCTGTTTACAGTGCGTCTCTTTCGGCGAGACTAGAGACGTTTATATTACAGGGGGACGAAAGAAGATGACCATAAAGTTGATCAATATCGGATTTGGAAACATCATTTCAGCGAATCGGATGATTTCGATCGTCAGTCCGGAATCAGCACCGATTAAACGAATGATACAAGACGCAAGAGATCGAGGCATGCTCATAGATGCTACATACGGAAGAAGAACCCGTGCTGTTGTCATTATGGATAGTGACCATGTCATCTTATCTGCCGTTCAGCCTGAGACTGTCGCGCAAAGACTTTCTGTAAAAGAAGAAATCATAGATGAAGGGCAGGGGTAATACGCCATTATGAAAGAAAGAGGACTTTTAATCGTTCTCTCTGGACCTTCGGGAGTAGGAAAAGGAACGGTCAGACAAGCCATTTTCTCCCAGGGAGATACGAAATTTGAATACTCTATTTCTGTGACGACACGCAAACCGCGTGAAGGTGAAAGAAATGGTGTCGATTATTTCTTTAAAACCAGGGAAGAATTTGAACATATGATTGAAAACAAAAAGCTATTAGAATGGGCAGAATATGTCGGCAATTACTACGGCACACCTGTTGACTATGTAGAAAAGACGCTGAGCGAAGGAAAAGATGTTTTCCTTGAAATTGAAGTGCAGGGCGCACTTCAAGTAAGAGAAGCTTTTCCGGAAGGTCTTTTTATTTTCCTTGCACCGCCTAGTCTTTCAGAACTTCAAAACCGCATCATGACGCGCGGTACAGAATCTGAAGACCTCATTCGAAATCGAATGGCTGCTGCAAAAGAAGAGATTGAAATGATGGATGCATACGACTATGTCGTTGAAAACGATGATGTCGAGCTTGCTTGTGAAAGAATCAAAGCGATCGTCCTTGCAGAGCACCTGCGAAGAGACAGAGTCGCACCAAGATATAAAAAAATGCTGGGGGTAGAATAAACGATGTTAGATCCTTCAATTGACTCATTGATGAACAAACTTGATTCAAAATATACACTTGTGACAGTGTCTGCACGCCGTGCGCGTGAAATGCAGATCCATCAAGATCAACAGATCGAAAACACAAAGTCTTACAAATTTGTAGGAAAAGCACTTGAAGAAATCGACGCTGGTCTTTTGACATTTGAAAAAGAGGATCAAGAATAACACATCGCTTCTGCAATGCAGTGACGATACGTTCAAAAAAGTCAAAACTATGATTGGTTTTGACTTTTTTGAATTGTGGACGAATTTGTGAAAAAGGCCGTTAAGGGGGACAAACAAATGTTACAGTCAAAAAATATTTTGCTCGGCGTCAGCGGAGGAATCGCCGTATATAAAGCAGCTGCACTTACTAGTAAACTCGTACAGGCGGGCGCAAATGTAAGAGTGATTATGACGGAATCTGCCCGTGAGTTTGTGTCTCCGCTTACCTTCCAAGCCCTATCTCGACAAGAGGTGTATGTGGATACATTTAAAGAGAACAATCCAAGAGTCATTGCGCATATTGATGTAGCTGACTGGGCCGATCTCATTCTCGTAGCTCCTGCAACAGCACATACGATTGGTAAAATGGCCGCAGGACTTGCAGATGATATGCTCACAACCACCTTGCTTGCTTCAACAGCGCCTGTATGGATCGCACCGGCGATGAATGTGCATATGTATGATCACCCGGCTGTGAAGCGGAACATTCGCACGTTATATGAAGACGGATACCGGTTTATTGAGCCAAGTGAAGGTTATTTAGCTTGTGGCTATATTGGAAAAGGGCGTTTAGAGGAGCCTGAAAAAATTGTAGAACACATTCGTGCGTTTTTCGAGGAGCCAAAAAACTTACCCCTTTCAGGTAAAAAAGTCGTGGTGACAGCAGGACCTACACGAGAAGTGATTGATCCTGTTCGTTTCTTTACAAATCGTTCTACTGGGAAAATGGGCTATGCCATTGCAGAAGCTGCCCAGCAAATGGGGGCTGATGTGACGCTGATTTCTGGCCCGGTTTCTTTGACTGCGCCTGAATATGTAAACGTGGTGCACGTTGAATCGGCAGAGGACATGTACCAGGCTACATTAGATGTATACAGGGAAGCGGATCTTGTGATTAAATCGGCAGCTGTTGCCGATTATACGCCTGTCACGGCATATCCTCATAAAATGAAAAAGCAGGACGGCGCACTAGAGATTGAATTCACACGGACAAAAGACATTTTAAAAGAGCTGGGGAAAAGAAAAGAGCATCAAGTGCTGGTCGGTTTTGCAGCTGAAACGCAGGATGTAGAGTATTATGCGAAAAAGAAAATCGAATCCAAGCATTTAGATATGATTGTTGCCAACAATGTCACAAAAGAGGGTGCCGGCTTTGGAACAGACACAAATGTGGCAGCGATTATCAAAGCAGATGGAACAAAAAAAGAGCTGCCAATGATGAGCAAAAAAGACCTCGCTGTTGAAATCCTAAGGGAGGCAAAACAGCTGTTGCCAAAAGAGCGTGATCGAGCATGATTGCTGAAGTCATAGTGGACGTCACAACGAAAGCCATTGATCGGCCATTTGACTATCGTGTGCCAGATCGTTTCAAGGACCTCGTCAAAGCGGGCATGAGGGTCGTCGTCCCCTTTGGTCCGAGGAAGATTCAAGGGTTTGTGACAAGGGTCAAAGATGTAACAGACGTAAAGACAGGAAACATCAAGGACATTGTGGATTTATTTGATTTATCACCTGTTCTGACAGATGAGCTAATGGAGCTTTCCCACTGGCTGACGGAAAAAACATTGTCCTATCATATTACCGCTCTTCAATCCATGCTGCCTGCAGCCATGAAGGCAAAATATGAAAAAGAAATTCAGGTGTTATCAGACGAAGACCTTCCGCAGTCATTGAAAGAGCTTTTCGGTCAGCAAGAAAGCATACTTTACGCTGACATCCCGCCTGAACAACTAAAGCACATTCAAAAGCATGTCCAAAAAGGTCATCTAGAGGTGAGATATCATGTCTCTCAAAAATCTGGAAAGAAAAAGATGCGCACGCTCCATTTGGCTGCACCAAAAGAAAAACTCGAAGAAAAGCAGCAGCAGCTAAAGAAAAATGCGGTGAAACAAAAGGCACTACTCTCCTTTTTGCTTCAAGCAAGTGAGGCGACCTTTTTAGCGAAAGACTTACAGCAGCAAACAGGTGCTAGTTCTCAAACGCTTAAAGCCTTTATTCAAGAAGGGCTGTTAACTGAAAGCTATGAAGAGGTCTACCGGGATCCTTACCGCGACCGGGAGTTTACACCATCTGCTTCACTTGATCTCACGCCAGAACAAGCAGAGGCGGCCAAACCTATTCATCAAGCAGTGAGTGATGATCAGCACGAAACCTTTCTGCTGCACGGGGTGACTGGAAGCGGCAAAACCGAGATTTATTTGCAGACGATTGATCATGTCCTCCAAAAAGGAAAAGAAGCGATCGTCCTCGTTCCTGAAATCTCATTAACCCCTCAAATGGTTCAGCGGTTTAAAGAACGATTTGGCTCAAATGTGGCTGTTCTTCATAGCGGCTTATCGACAGGAGAAAAATATGATGAATGGCGGAAAATTCACCGCAAGGAAGTCAAGCTTGTCGTGGGCGCAAGATCTGCTGTTTTCGCTCCATTTGAAAATTTAGGCATGATTATCATAGATGAAGAGCACGAATCATCTTATAAACAAGAAGAAATGCCTCGATACCATGCTAAGGATGTCGCGATTGAACGAGCAATGCGGCACCAATGTCCAGTCGTATTAGGCAGTGCGACACCTTCGCTTGAGTCATATGCGCGTGCGAAAAAAGGTGTATATACATTGCTCACGCTAAAGCAGCGCGTGAACCAGCAGCAGTTGCCGCACGTCTCGCTAATTGATATGAGAGAAGAATTAAGGAATGGCAACCGGTCCATGTTCTCAGAAGAATTAATGCTCAGATTAAAAGAGGTGCTTGAAAGGAAAGAACAAGCTGTCTTATTTCTAAATAAAAGAGGCTATTCATCCTTTGTGATGTGCCGTGATTGCGGATATGTAGAGCAATGCCCTCATTGCGAAATTTCTCTCACCTATCATCGTTATCAAAAACGGCTGAAGTGTCACTATTGCGGTCATGAAGCTCCGGTTCCTGCCGAATGTCCAGAATGCCACAGCGAGCATATCCGTTATTTCGGTACAGGTACGCAGCGAGTAGAAGAAGAGCTCACAAAGGTATTACCTGAGGCGAGGGTCATCCGAATGGATGTAGATACAACCTCTCGAAAAGGTGCTCATGAAAAGCTTCTCACCTCATTTGGCAACAAAGAAGCGGACATTCTGCTCGGGACGCAGATGATTGCAAAAGGGTTAGACTTTCCGGATGTCACACTTGTCGGTGTACTAAGTGCAGATACATCTCTTCATATCCCTGATTTTCGTTCGAGTGAAAAAACATTTCAGCTTCTCACGCAAGTCAGCGGCCGGGCAGGACGCCATGAAAAAACAGGCTCTGTCATTATTCAATCATATACGCCCTCTCACTATAGTATTGAATTAACCAAGCAGCATGACTATGAAGCCTTTTACGAGCAGGAGATGCTGCATCGTCGTCAGCAATCCTATCCGCCGTTTTACTTCTTGGCTATGGTGACTGTGTCACATGAAGAAGTGACGAAGGCAGCGCATGTGGCTGATCAAATTGTCCAGTTTCTGAAAATGAACTGTGCACCGAATACACGAATTCTTGGTCCAGCTGCATCTCCGATTGCTAAGATCAAAGATAGATATCGATATCAATGCGTGATAAAATACAAAAGGGAAAATGAACTGGCAAGTTTACTACGGAAAATACAAGATCATTATCAAAAAGAAATCGAACAAAAACAGTTGATGATTTCAATAGATATGAATCCATATATGATGATGTAAAACGGAGGGCTTTAAGTGGCAATAAAACCAATAGTCATTCATCCAGCAGACGTGCTAGAACAAAAGACAGAGCCTGTCGATACGTTCGATAAAAAGCTCAAAAAACTGCTTGATGACATGTATGATACAATGCTTGAGCTAGACGGAGTCGGACTAGCAGCACCGCAAATCGGTATTTCAAAAAGAGTCGCCGTTGTAGATATAGGAGAAGAATCTGGCAGAATCAATTTAGTGAATCCCGAGGTTCTTGAAGTGAAAGGAAGCCAGACAGACGTTGAAGGCTGTCTGAGCTTTCCATCTTTATACGGCACTGTAGAAAGACCAAACTATGTGAAGGTGAAAGCCTTTGATAAGAAAGGCAAACCATTTACAATAGAAGCAGAAGGATTTTTAGCAAGAGCCTTACTGCACGAAATTGATCATTTAGACGGCATATTATTCACGTCGAAAATCATTCAAACCTATACAGAAAAAGAACTTGAGGAAATGGAAGGGTGAAGAAAATGGCACGTATTGTATTTATGGGAACCCCTGATTTCTCAGTACCTGTGCTGCAAACACTGATAACAGAAGGATACGAGGTCGTAGGGGTCGTCACGCAGCCAGATCGCCCGAAAGGCAGAAAACGAGTGCTCACGCCGCCTCCTGTGAAAGTGGAAGCCTTAAAGCATGGCATCCCTGTTCTACAGCCTGAAAAAGTGCGCCTTGATGAAGAGATCGATAAAGTGCTTGCATTAAAGCCGGATTTAATTGTAACAGCAGCATTTGGACAAATTTTACCAAAAAGGCTGCTGGATGAGCCTAAATTTGGCTGTATCAATGTGCATGCTTCGCTACTGCCAGAGCTAAGAGGCGGCGCGCCGATCCATTATGCGATCTTGCAAGGGAAAAAGAAAACAGGCGTGACCATCATGTACATGGTCGAAAGACTCGATGCAGGTGACATGATTAGTAAAGTTGAAGTAGAAATTGATGAATTAGACAACGTTGGAACCTTGCATGATAAATTAAGTATAGCAGGCGCTGCGTTGCTAAAAGATACTGTCCCGAATGTTCTGAGCGGGTCCATCTCTCCGATTCCGCAAAATGAAGAGGCGGCAACGTACGCACCTAATATTAAGCGGGAGCAAGAAAGAATAGACTGGACAAAAACCGGAGAAGAGCTTTACAACCAAGTTCGCGGCTTAAATCCATGGCCAGTTGCCTATACTGAATGGAACGGCGCTCATTTAAAAGTGTGGGAAGCGAAAAAAGTTCCGCTTCAAGCGAAAGAAGAACCTGGGAAAGTGATTGAGCTGCAAAAAGAAGGACCGGTCATTGGAACTGGGAATAAGCAAGCCCTTTTATTAACAAGTGTGCAGCCGGCTGGAAAGAAAAAAATGAGCGGCGAAGACTTCTTAAGAGGCGCAAATATCGAAATCGGACAGAAATTAGGGTTAATGAATGAAGAAAAGTAATGTGAGAGAAGTAGCGCTGGACGCTTTAATCAAACTTGAACAAAACCAAGCTTACAGTAATTTGCTGTTGCAGTCAGTCATGAAAGATAAAGATCTGGCAGATCAGGACAAACCACTGTTAACAGAGCTTGTGTATGGTACACTGCAAAATAAGCTGGCATTAGATTATATGCTGGCGCCTTTTGTGAAAAAACCGCAAAAGGTGGCTCCATGGGTTATGCAGCTTTTGCGGATGTCTCTTTACCAAATGGTCTACCTTGAAAAAATTCCAGATCGTGCAGCCATCCATGAAGCAGTCGAGCTAACGAAAAAGCGCGGTCATAAAGGCATTTCTTCACTTGTCAACGGTGTTCTTCGTTCAGTACAAAGAGAAGGCGTTCCTTCATTTGATGCCATTCAAGATCCGGTCAAGCGGCTCTCGATTGAGACAAGCCATCCATTATGGCTTGTGCAGCAATGGGTTCAGGCGTACGGCTTTGAAGCGGCTGAAAGCATGTGCCGCATTCATTTAGTACCGCCAAAGCAAACCCTTCGTGTCAATCGAATGAAAACCGATCGCATGACCTTACAGAAGGAACTGATGGATACAGGAATTGAAACAGAGCTCGGCGACTTATCTGAGGATGCACTGAAGCTCATGAAAGGGTCCATCGTATCGACTCCATCTTTTCAAGAAGGCTTTGTGACCATTCAAGATGAAAGCTCAATGCTTGTTGCAAGAGCACTAGACCCTCAGCCAGGGGAAACGGTGCTTGATGCCTGCGCAGCTCCTGGCGGCAAATCAACACATATCGCAGAGCGAATGAATGATGAAGGGAAAATTGTTTCGCTTGATTTACATGAACATAAAGTGAAACTCATCAAACAAGCAGCAAAGCGTCTGCACCTGACTCATATTGAGGCAAAAGCGCTTGATGCAAGGAAAGCAGCGGATGATTACAGCGAAGCTTCATTTGACCGTATTCTGATTGATGCGCCGTGTTCTGGCTTTGGTGTCATCAGACGAAAACCAGATATGAAATATACAAAGTCTCAAGAAGACTCAGCAAGGCTTGCTACTATTCAGCAGGCCATCCTAAATGAAACAGCCTCGCTTCTAAAGCCAGGCGGAACCCTTGTATATAGTACATGTACAATGGATCCAACAGAAAATCAACAAGTGATCCATGCGTTTTTACAAGAACACCAAGACTTCGAACCCGATCTATCTCTTAATGAACGGCTGCCTGAGCAGGTTGCTCCGTTTGTTCAAAACGGAAGTGTGCAAATTCTTCCTCATTATTTCGGAACAGATGGTTTCTTTATTTGCAGCATGAGAAAGAAGGGATAAAAAATGACAGAACAAAAAGTAAGAAAAGAACTGAAAACAGATATGCCGTCGATTTACTCATATGAGCTTGACGAAATGAAAGAATGGTTAAAAGAACAAGGTGAAAAGCCTTTCCGTGCAACCCAAATTTTTGAATGGCTTTATGAAAAACGTGTGACATCCTTTGACGAAATGTCTAACCTTTCAAAGGAACTAAGAGAAAAATTAAAGGATCAATTTGCGATCACCACCTTAAAAACAGTGATCAAACAAACATCTCAAGATGGAACGATCAAGTTTTTATTTGAATTACATGATGGTTATACAATTGAAACAGTGCTCATGCGTCACGAATACGGCAACTCTGTATGTGTTACCACGCAGGTCGGCTGTAGAATTGGCTGTACATTCTGTGCATCTACACTTGGCGGATTGAAAAGAAACCTTGAAGCGGGTGAAATCGTAGCCCAAGTATTGAAAGTGCAGCAGGCGCTTGATGAAACGGATGAGAGAGTCAGCTCTGTTGTCATCATGGGGATCGGTGAACCGTTTGACAACTTTGAAGAAATGCTTGCATTCCTAAAAATCATTAACCATGACAAGGGCTTAAATATTGGCGCACGTCATATTACGGTCTCAACAAGCGGAATCATTCCAAAGATTTATCAATTCGCTGATGAACAAATGCAAATTAACTTTGCCGTGTCCTTGCACGCACCGAACACAGAGATCAGAAGCCGCCTGATGCCGATCAATAAGGCGTATAAGCTGCCAAAACTAATGGAAGCCATTGAATACTACATTCAAAAAACAGGCAGACGTGTCAGCTTTGAATACGGCCTGTTTGGCGGAGTCAATGATCAAGTTCATCATGCGGAAGAGCTTGCAGAATTATTAAAAGGAATTAAATGCCACGTGAACCTGATTCCGGTGAACTATGTACCGGAGAGAGATTATGTGAGAACACCAAGAGAACAAATCTTCCTATTTGAAAAAACGCTGAAAGAAAAAGGCGTAAACGTGACGATTAGACGAGAGCAAGGCCATGACATTGATGCTGCTTGCGGTCAGCTAAGAGCGAAGGAGCGTCAGGAAGAGACGAGGTGACGAATGTTGATAAGGGCAGCCTTTCTTACCGATACAGGAAAAGTCCGTCAGCATAATGAAGATGATGCAGGTATTTTTGAAGCAAAAGAAGACACACTTCTAGCTGTTGTAGCAGATGGGATGGGAGGTCATCTTGCTGGTGATGTAGCCAGCAAGATGGCAGTCTCTTCTTTAAAAGAATACTGGGAAGCAGCATCTTCCATTCCAAATAAACCAGCCGATCAAGAAAACTGGTTAATCTCAAAAATTAGTGACATCAATGATCAAGTATATGAACATGCGAGAAACCATGAGGAGTGCCAAGGAATGGGAACGACCATTGTTTGTGCGCTCGTTCATTTGCAAACGGTCACAATTGCGCATATTGGAGACAGCCGCTGCTACTTATTAAGAGAAGGAGCACTGACCCAATTAACGGATGACCACTCGCTTGTCAATGAGCTTGTGAAAACAGGTGAGATTTCAAAAGCAGATGCAGAATATCATCCGAGAAAAAATGTGCTGACCAAAGCTTTAGGAACGGATAAACACGTTCAAATTGATGCACGAACTTTTGAAGTCGATCCAGGAGATCAAATTTTGCTTTGCTCAGACGGGTTATCGAATAAAATAGAAGAAGAGAATTTGATTCACATTTTATCGCAAACAACCGCACCAGATGAAAAAGTAACAGAGTTAATTCAAACAGCGAATGACAACGGCGGTGAAGATAACATTACAGCAGTACTGTTAGAAATCTCCTCCCAGCCAGAGGAGGGTGACAGCAAGTGTTGATCGGAAAACGGATCAGCGGCCGTTATCAGATTCTTCGCGTCATAGGCGGAGGCGGAATGGCAAACGTTTATTTGGCGGAGGATATGATTTTAGATCGCGAAGTAGCGATTAAAATTTTGCGGTTTGACTTTGCAAGCGATGATGATTTTATTAGACGGTTCCGGCGAGAAGCGCAATCAGCCGCAAGCTTAGATCATCCGAACATTGTCAGCATCTACGATGTAGGAGAAGAAGATGATATTTACTATATTGTCATGGAATATGTCGAGGGAATGACGCTGAAGGAATACATACACGCCAATGGCCCGCTTCATCCGAAAGAAGCCATTCGCATTATGGAGCAAGTCGTTTCGGCGATGGAAGAAGCCCATGCGAAACAGCTCGTCCACCGGGACATCAAGCCTCACAATATATTAATAGACAACATGGGCAATATCAAAGTCACTGATTTTGGGATTGCCATGGCGCTCAGTTCAGCGACCATTACCCATACAAATTCGGTCCTAGGCTCAGTACACTATTTGTCTCCAGAACAAGCACGCGGAGGTCTTGCAACGAAAAAGTCAGACATCTATTCACTTGGTATTGTCCTCTATGAACTCATCTCAGGACGCATGCCATTTGAAGGGGAATCAGCGGTTAGTGTCGCGCTGAAGCATTTGCAATCAGAACCGCCATCTGTGAGAAGATGGAATCCTTCTGTTCCACAAAGTGTGGAAAACATCATTTTAAAGGCGATGGCCAAAGATCCATTTTATCGATTTGAAGATGCATCTGAAATGCAAAAAGACTTAAAAACAGCTTTTGACCCTGCAAGGCTAAAAGAAAAACGCTTTGTCATCGAAGAAGATCATGAAGCAACGAAAGCGATCCCAATCATCCAAGATCATGAGGTCGATCAAGACAATGAAAAAACAGCTATACATCCTGCTCAAAAACCGAAGAAAAAAGAGAAACAAAAGCCGAAAAAGAAACGGAAAAAATGGCCTTGGGTTGTGGCAGCCATCTTATTTATTTTGACAGCCGCGACGATTTTAGCCATCACTGTGTTTCCGGGGCTACTCTTTCCAAAAGATGTTGAGGTCGCTGATGTATCAGGCATGACGGTTGAAAAAGCAGAAGACACCTTGAAGAAAGCTGGATTTACCGTCGCTTCTGAACCAATTGATATCGCTGATGAGAAAATTGAAAAAGGGCTTGTCGTCAAAACAGACCCAAAAATCGGTACAAAGGTAAAAGAAGGAACAGAGATTCAACTTTACGAAAGTACAGGCAAAGAAAAGACCGAATTACCTGATGTAACAGGCGAAAAGGTCGAGAAAGCAAAGGAATTATTAGAGAAAAAAGGGTTTAAACAGGTCGTCGTGGAGGAAGTAAATGATAATGACACCGAATCTGGGATTGTCATGGAACAGAACCCTTCAGCGAATACAGAGCTTGTGGCAGCAGATGAAGAAGTAACACTGACTGTCAGCATAGGCCCTGCTGATATTACATTACGGGATTTAACGACGTATAGTAAACAGGCAGCATCGAATTATTTAGAGGATAATGGATTAAAGCTCGATGAAAAAGAAGCGTATTCTGATGATGTGCCAAAAGGTGAGGTCATGAAGCAGGAACCAGGAGCTGGGACTGCTGTCAAACCAGGTGATACGGTTAAAATCACATTCTCTCTTGGACCGAAGGAAAAACCAGCCAAAACGGTCACAGAAAAGATTGCAATCCCATATGAACCAGAAACGGAAGGGCAAGAAATGAATGTCCAAATTTCCATTGATGATGCAGAACACAGCATTTCTGATTTATATGAAACCTTTAAAATCACTGCACCAACCGAACGAACCATTAAATTTAAGATAGAACCAGGTCAAAAAGGATATTATCAGGTGACGGTTGATGATAAAGTGGTGAGCTCTAAAACGATCGAATACCCTGATGATGAATAAAGGAGGGACTTTATGCCTGAGGGCAAAATTATTAAAGCATTAAGCGGATTCTATTATGTGCTGGATGAGTCTTTAGAAAGTGGAAAAGTGATTCAGTGCAGAGCGAGAGGCATTTTTCGGAAAAACAAAATCACACCTCTTGTTGGAGATTATGTCGTCTATCAAGCGGACAACGATAAAGAAGGCTACTTATTGGAAGTGAAAGAGCGGACAAACGAACTTGTTCGGCCGCCTATCAGTAACGTCGATCAAGCGGTGCTTGTGTTCTCGGCGACAGAGCCAACCTTTAGCACATCGCTTTTAGACAGATTTCTAGTGCTTGTTGAAGCCAATCATATTAAGCCGATTATCTGTATCACAAAAATGGACTTGCTGAAAACAGAGCAAGAGCACGAAGCCATTCAAGCATATGCAGAGGACTATCAGCGAATTGGATATGATGTTCATTTAACATCCACCATAGAGGGAGATGGAATTGAAAAGCTGACCCCTCACTTTCACAATAAAATGACTGTATTTGCAGGTCAGTCTGGTGTAGGTAAATCCTCCCTTTTAAATGCGATGAGCCCTGATCTGGGGCTGAAAACAGATGATATTTCATCCCATCTTGGAAGAGGAAAGCATACGACAAGACATGTGGAACTCATTCGTACAGCTGAAGGTCTCATTGCAGATACACCAGGCTTTAGCTCACTTGAATTTACCGGCATCGAAGCGGAGGATTTAGGTCTGTACTTTTTAGAAATCAGAGATCTGAGTGCAGATTGTAAGTTTAGAGGCTGCCTGCACGTGAAAGAGCCTGGCTGTGCGGTAAAAGATGCGGTAGAGCAGGAGCAAATCAGAGAGTACCGCTATCAGCATTATGTAGAGTTTTTAACTGAAATCAAAGACAGAAAGCCGAGGTACTAACTCATGGTTTATATTGCCCCTTCCATTTTATCGGCAGATTTTGCCAATTTGGAGAAAGATATCCGTGATGTGGAACAAGGCGGAGCGGATTACATTCATATCGATGTCATGGACGGCCACTTCGTCCCGAATATCACATTTGGACCGAATGTCGTCGAAGCGATTAGACCGCATACGCGTCTTCCGCTCGATGTTCACTTAATGATTGAACAGCCAGATCGGTATATCCCTGCATTCGCAAAAGCAGGCGCTGACATTATTTCTGTTCATGTGGAAGCATGTCCGCACTTGCACCGAACGATACAGCACATAAAAGAACAAGGTGTAAAAGCAGGAGTCGTCTTGAATCCGCACACACCTGTTTCTCAAATTGAGCATGTATTAGAGGATGTGGACCTTGTGTTATTTATGACGGTGAATCCTGGTTTTGGCGGACAGGCGTTTATTCCATCTGTCCTCACGAAGGTAAAAGAAGTGAAAGCACTTAGTGAACAAAAGGGCTTAACTGGCTTACTCATTGAAATAGACGGCGGTGTCAATGCAGAGACTGCAAAGAGCTGCAAGGAAGCAGGCGCTAATTTACTTGTAGCCGGCTCAGCCGTATACGGTCAAGACAACCGCGCAGCAGCCATTCAGGCAATTCGAGAAGCGTAAAAAAAGGAACCAAAGGCATTGTGATCTTTGGTTCTTTTTAAATGGAGAGGAGCGTATATCATGCACATACATATCGTCGCCGGCGGTCCTTATGAATACATTCCGCCCCTTAAACGTGAAGCATTTAAGGATGACATTCTCTGGGTTGGTGTAGACCGGGGAACCCTCTTCTTACTAGAGCACGGCATTGTCCCTGCTAAGGCATTTGGTGATTTTGATAGTGTGACAGAAGAAGAGCTTCGCCAGCTCAAAAGGGCATTGCCTGCCCTGAATGTATTTCAGGCAGAAAAAGACGAAACCGATTTAGAGCTCGCGCTTAACTGGGCCTTGCGTCAGCACCCAGCTCATATTCAAATATACGGCATAACAGGCGGAAGAGCCGATCATTTTCTAGGAAATATCCATCTCCTTTACAAAGGCATTCAGCACAAGCAGACCATCACACTTGTAGACAAACAAAATATTATTCAAATGTTTGCTCCTGGTACATACGAAATCAAACAAGACGTGGGCAAAAAATACGTGTCGTTTCTGCCCTTTGGGACACCGGTGGAAAAGCTGACATTAAAAGGTTTCAAATATCCACTGAAAAATTGTCATATTGCGCCTGGTTCCACACTATGTATTAGTAACGAACTCATCCACTCAAATGGTACTTTTTCTTTTCATGAAGGCATATTAATAATGGTAAGAAGCAAAGATTGACCAACCTATCAATGTGGATGGCTGATTAAGCTCAATTGTGCTGCAAGCGGTACTTTTAGGAGGGGGACAAAATGAAATTTTATACAATCAAACTGCCTAGATTTCTTGGGGGCATTGTCCGTGCGATGCTTGGTTCATTTAAGAAAGATTAATGAGTAATCTCCTTTATTTCCACATAAAAACGCCTGCTACAATTAACTGTAGCAGGCGTTTACTCTTGCTTATACACGCTCAACTTTACCAGATTTCAAAGCTCGAGCTGATACATATACTCTTTTAGGCTTACCGTCCACTAGAATACGAACTTTTTGAAGGTTCGCGCCCCATGTACGTTTTGTAGAGTTCATTGCGTGAGAACGGTTGTTCCCAGCCTTTGTTTTTCTGCCTGTAATAACGCATTTACGTGCCATTTGTTTCCCTCCTAACTGCGAAAACATCATATACGTTCTTAGAGATGCCTCAAGATACTTTAATAATTTACCACAGCTTCAAGGGGTTTGCAAGGATTGTTTGCTCCTCTTTCAAGAAAAATACCTTGACATCTTGATAAAAAATCAAGGCTATAGTATAAGTAGGATTGGGTCGGATTGAATGATTTCTTTTAAAAAGAAGGGTCTTATAGTAAAATAGTGATAACTCAGGGCAATTTCTCAAAAAGGGGGAACCAATGTGTCCATTGAACTTAGAACGAAATACGGACAAATTGATATATCAAATGAAGTCATTGCAATGGTGGCAGGAGGCGCTGCAATTGATTGCTATGGTATTGTTGGCATGGCGTCCAAAAATCAAATGAAGGACGGCTTGACGGATATTCTCCGCAAAGAGAACTTCAGCCGGGGTGTTCTTGTGCGTCAAAAAGAAGACAGCATTCATATTGATATGTACATCATCGTTAGCTACGGTACAAAAATATCAGAAGTCGCACATAATGTTCAAACGAAAGTCAAATATACGATTTCTCACACAATTGGACTTTCTGTTGACTCGGTCAACATCTATGTACAAGGAGTAAAAGTTACGAACCCGTAGTAAGGAGGAAATATATTGTCTATTAGAAATCTTGATGGCCGTTCATTTGCAAAAATGATTCTTGCAGGTGCTCACCATCTTTCTCAAAACGCACAAATTGTTGATGCGTTAAATGTTTTTCCAGTGCCAGACGGAGACACGGGGACAAATATGAATTTGTCGATGACTTCAGGGGCAAAAGCAGTTGAAGAAACAAATACCGATCACATTGGTAAGGTCGGGGTGGCTCTGTCAAAAGGACTATTGATGGGCGCAAGAGGAAACTCAGGCGTCATCCTGTCACAGCTTTTCAGAGGTTTCAGTAAAAATATAGAACAAAAAGCGTCGATTGATGCCAAAGAATTTGCCCTTGCCTTACAGGCAGGTGTTGATACAGCATATAAAGCCGTGATGAAACCGATTGAAGGGACCATCTTAACGGTTGCGAAGGATGCAGCAAAGAAAGCGGTTGCTGTTTCAGCGACAGAAGATCAAATTGACCGCGTGTTAGAATTAACGATTGAGGAGGCAAAAGCGTCGCTTGACCGAACGCCAGATCTGCTTCCTGTCTTAAAAGAAGTGGGCGTTGTCGATAGTGGAGGGAAAGGACTTCTTTACGTCTATGAAGGTTTCCTTGCTTCATTAAGAGGAGAAGAACTCCCTGCTAAAACGGCCTCTTTGCCAACGCTGAAAGAACTTGTAAGTGCAGAGCATCATAAAAGTGCACAAAGTCATATGAACACAGAAGATATCGAATTTGGCTACTGTACAGAATTTATGGTGAAATTTGAAGAAGACAAACAGTCCTTTGAAGAGAATGCATTCAGAGAAGATTTAAGCGAGTTCGGAGATTCACTTCTTGTCGTATCTGATGATACACTAGCGAAAGTTCATATTCATGCAGAGCAGCCAGGAGATGTCTTATCATATGCACAGCGCTACGGCAGCCTGATTAATATGAAGATTGAAAACATGAGAGAGCAGCATAGCTCAATTGTGAATGAAGAAAGAGATCACGCGCCTGCTGCACCAAAAGCACCTGCTGCTGAAAAACAGCGCTTCGGAGTCGTGAGCGTCGCAATGGGAGAAGGAATTGCTGACTTGTTTAAAAGTATCGGGGCTTCCGTCGTCATCGAAGGTGGACAGACGATGAATCCGAGCACAGAAGACATTGTCAAAGCAATTGAAAGCATACATGCCGAAACCGTCTTTATCTTACCTAATAATTCTAATATTGTCATGGCAGCTAAACAGGCGGCAACTGTCTCAAGTCGTGAGGTCGTTGTGATTCCAACAAAGACCGTACCTCAAGGAATGTCGGCACTTCTTTCTCTCAATGAAACAGCTTCAAATGAAGACAATGAAGCAGCGATGCTAGAAGCGATTGCTCATGTGAAAAGCGGCCAAATTACCTTTGCAGTGAGAGATACTCAAATTGATGGAATCGACATTGAGAAAGGCGATTATATGGGTCTATTCAACGGAAAAATCATCTTAACGGCGAAAAATCAATTAGATGCAGCCAAAGAGCTTCTGACCAATATGGTGACAGAAGATGATGAGATTGTCACGATCATTAAAGGAGAAGACGCATCATCCGATGAGATGGAAGCGTTAGAAGCCTTTATTGAAGAAACATTTGAAGAGGTAGAAGTTGAAGTCCACGATGGAAAACAGCCGCTATATTCATATATTTTGGCTGTTGAATAACGAAAGAAGGGCAAATTACGCCCTTCTTCTTCTTTTGCAATTTTTTACTAGGGACACATTGGAGAAATGAGTTGCGGGAAACGAATGAATCCATTAGTCTAAAGGAAGAAACAAACCAATACGTGAGTGGTTATGAGAGGGGAAGACCTATGAAATTTAGAAGTGTGTTTGATATTATTGGACCTGTCATGATTGGTCCATCAAGTTCGCACACAGCGGGTGCGGCTCGTATAGGAAGAGTGGCTCGCAGCTTATTCGGAAGAGAACCGAAACGAATTGTCGTTTCATTTTATGGTTCTTTTAAAGATACGTATAAAGGGCACGGTACAGATGTCGCCATTATCGGCGGTGTTCTTGACTTTGATACATTTGATGAACGAATCAAAACAGCGATTGATATTGCAAAAAGCAAGGGGATCGACATTGAATTTAAAGAAGAAGATGCAGTACCAGCGCATCCGAATACAGCAAAAGTAGAGATTTCAGATGCGAACGGAAGCCTCGAATTAATCGGCATTTCCATCGGCGGAGGTAAAATTGAAATCACAGAATTAAATGGCTTTGAGCTCAGACTTTCAGGGAATCATCCTGCCATTCTTGTGGTTCATAACGATCGCTATGGGACAATTGCGGCGGTTGCCAATGTGTTAGCGAAATTTGCCATCAATATTGGTCATATGGAAGTGGCGCGTAAAGAGGTTGGGCAAGAGGCACTGATGACGATTGAAGTGGATCAGAATATCGACCCAGCAGTTTTAGCAGAGCTTGAGACGCTACCAAACATTATTCAAGTTACACAAATTGCAGAGTAACAACAAGGAGGTTATGTATGATGTTTAAAAACGTCAAAGAACTCGTGCAGCTAACAGAAGAACGGAATACCTCCATTTCAGAAATTATGATTACTCAAGAAATGGAAGTGACAGGGAAGTCACGCGAAGACATTTTCTCGCAGATGTACCGCAACCTAGAAGTGATGGAACAGGCCGTTGAAAACGGACTGAAAGGTGTGAAATCATTATCTGGTTTAACAGGCGGAGATGCGGTGAAACTTCAAGCCTATATCGCATCAGGCAAAACGCTTTCTGGTCATACGATTTTAGATGCTGTCAGTAAGGCAGTTGCAACAAATGAAGTGAATGCCGCAATGGGAACCATCTGTGCAACGCCTACAGCAGGCTCAGCAGGTGTTGTACCTGGAACGTTATTTGCAGTAAAAGAAACATTACAGCCAACAAAGGAACAAATGGTCAGATTCCTGTTCACATCTGGCGCATTTGGTTTTGTTGTGGCCAATAATGCCAGTATCTCTGGTGCAGCAGGCGGATGTCAGGCAGAGGTAGGCTCTGCATCAGGCATGGCAGCGGCAGCCATTGTCGAAATGGCAGGCGGTTCGCCCCAGCAATCTGCTGAGGCGATGGCCATTACACTGAAAAATATGCTTGGACTTGTTTGCGATCCAGTAGCAGGACTTGTCGAGGTACCGTGCGTGAAACGAAACGCAATGGGTGCATCAAATGCAATGATCGCAGCCGATATGGCACTTGCCGGCATTACAAGCCGCATTCCGTGTGATGAAGTCATTGATGCCATGTATAAAATTGGTCAAACAATGCCAACAGCTCTTCGTGAGACTGCACAAGGCGGACTCGCTGCAACACCGACAGCAAGAGAGCTTGAAAAGAAGATTTTCGGAGGTGTGACCTCATCTCGTGATACAGAAACTGCAAGATAATGTCTCTGCCTTAAAGGGGATTGGAGAAGAAACAGAAAAAACATTAAATGAACTTGGCATCTACACAGTAGCCGATTTACTCGGCTACTTTCCTTATCGATATGATGACTATGAGCTTCGCAACTTAGAAGAAGTGAAGCATGACGAACGTATCACAGTAGAAGGCAAAGTGCACAGTGAGCCCGTTCTCACCTATTATGGAAAGAAACGAAGCAGGCTGACATTCAGGCTGCTTGTCGGGCGTTTTCTTATTACAGCGATTTGCTTCAATCGCCCATATTTAAAGCGAAGTCTTGTTTTAGGTGATACAGTATCCGTCACAGGAAAATGGGATAAAAACCGTCAATCTATGATGGTCCAGGAATTTAAAAAAGGGACACACGAGCAAGATGGCAGTATAGAACCCGTTTATTCGGTCAAAGAAAATGTAACGGTGAAGATGATGAGGCGCTTTGTGAAACAAGCCCTTTCACTTTATGTAGACAAAGCCGAAGACCCGCTACCAAAGCAGCTTGTCACTGCCTATAAGCTCATGCCTTATCAAGAAGCGCTAAAGACCATTCATCTCCCAGAAACAAGAGACTCGCTCAAACAAGCAAGACGCCGTTTTGTCTACGAGGAATTTCTCATCTTTCAGCTGAAGATGCAGGCGATTAGAAAGAAAGAGCGAGAAAAAACATCAGGTATCCAGCATCCTTTCTCAAAAGAGGCTGTCTTTGAGTTTGTTCACAGCCTGCCATTTCCGCTGACGAAGGCACAAGCAAGAGTACTTGATGAAATCATGTCCGATATGGCGTCCCCGTACCGGATGAACCGGCTGCTCCAAGGAGATGTGGGATCAGGGAAGACAGCCGTTGCAGCTATTGCGCTTTATGCCGCTCATTTATCCGGCTTTCAAGGTGCATTGATGGTCCCAACAGAGATTTTGGCAGAACAGCATGCAGATTCACTGCATCAGCTGTTTGAAAAATGGGGCCTGAATATCGCCCTTTTGACGAGCTCAGTGAAAGGGAAGCGCCGCAGAGAATTGCTGGAACGTTTAAAAGAGGGCGAGATTGATATATTAGTCGGCACGCATGCGCTCATTCAAGATGAAGTCGAATTTCAGCAGCTTGGCCTTGTCATCACAGATGAGCAGCACCGATTTGGCGTAGAGCAGCGGAAAAAGCTGAGAAGTAAAGGGCAGGACCCAGATGTCTTGTTTATGACCGCCACACCTATTCCGCGAACACTTGCGATCACTGTCTTTGGAGAAATGGACGTATCCGTCATTGATGAACTGCCAGCTGGCCGAAAGCAAATCGAAACGTATTGGGTCAAGCATGACATGCTTGAGAGGATTCTTGCTTTTGTGGATAAAGAGCTGAGAAAAGGCAGGCAAGCGTATATTATTTGTCCGCTCATTGAAGAATCAGACAAACTGGATGTTCAAAATGCGATTGATGTTCATAGCATGCTGACGGAGGCGTATCGCGGCAAGTGGTCGATTGGCTTAATGCACGGAAAACTTGCAAGTGATGAAAAAGATCAGGTGATGAGAGACTTTACAGCAAATGAAGTCCAGATTCTCGTTTCAACCACAGTTGTTGAAGTAGGAGTGAACGTACCGAATGCCACCATCATGGTCATTTATGATGCAGACCGCTTCGGGCTGTCTCAGCTTCATCAGCTAAGAGGGCGGGTCGGCCGCGGAGAGCATCAATCATTTTGTATTTTAATGGCAGATCCGAAATCAGAGACGGGTAAAGAGCGAATGCGGATTATGTCCGAAACGACAGATGGCTTTGAGCTGTCTGAAAAGGATTTAGAACTAAGAGGGCCTGGCGATTTCTTTGGCAGGAAACAAAGCGGGATGCCTGAATTTAAGGTGGCGGATATGGTCCATGACTATAGAGCACTCGAAACCGCAAGAAAAGATGCGGCAGACCTTGTGCAATCGGACGCCTTTTGGACTGATCCTGAATACAAAGAACTTCGGCAAACGCTTGTAGACAGCGGTGTGCTGGGCGGAGATAAATTAAGCTGATCGAGAGCTGGAGGAATTTTCTTGTCTTTTTGAAACAAGGATTGATTTATGATCTATGAGATTATATACTACTATTAGTACCTAGTCATAAATGTACGGATGGTGTCTGCATATGAAACTAAATAAAAAAGAACGTCAAAGACTTCTCCAGCAAACGATCAGCTCGACTCCGTTCATTACTGATGAAGAATTGGCAAGTAAATTCAGTGTAAGTATTCAAACGGTACGACTTGATCGTTTGGAGCTGTCAATCCCTGAATTACGCGAAAGAATTAAGCATGTGGCCGAAAAGACATTAGAGGATGAAGTGAAGTCACTTCCGCTGGATGAAGTGATTGGAGAAATGATTGATGTAGAGCTTGATGATCAAGCCATTTCCATTTTTGAAGTGAGAAAAGAGCATGTATTTAGCCGTAACCAAATTGCCAGGGGACATCATCTTTTCGCCCAGGCAAATTCGCTAGCAGTTGCCGTCATCGACGACGAACTGGCTTTGACAGCAAAGGCGAATATCAGGTTTACAAGGCAGGTCAAACAAGGCGAAAGAGTTGTTTCAAAAGCCAAAGTAGCCTCGCATGATAAAGAAAAAGGCAGAACTGTAGTTGAAGTAAACAGCTATGTGGGGGAGGAAGTTGTCTTTTCAGGCGACTTCGTCATGTATCGTTCAAAACAAAAGTAAAAGGTGGCACATAACATGAGAATTGCAGTCGATGCAATGGGGGGAGATCATGCCCCTAAAGCCATTATAGACGGTGTGCAAAAAAGCTTAGCAGCATTTTCAGATATCGAAATAACACTTGTCGGCGATGAAAGCAAAATCAAACCATACATAACAAATAACGAGCGCATCACGATTTTAGATGCAAAAGAAGTCATTGAACCGACAGATGAACCAGTGCGTGCAGTCAGACGTAAAAAGGATTCATCCATGGTGAAAATGGCGCAAGAAGTATCCGAAGGCCGAGCAGATGCCTGCATCTCAGCGGGGAATACAGGAGCCCTCATGACAGCAGGACTGTTCATCGTAGGTAGAATCGACGGTATTGACAGACCAGCACTTGCTCCAACTTTGCCAACACTGGATGGTAGCGGATTTTTATTACTAGACGTTGGTGCAAACGTTGATGCCAAGCCAGAACATCTTGTGCAATATGCCATGATGGGATCAATCTACGCAGAGCATGTTTTTCCAAAGAGCAATCCGCGCGTTGGACTGTTAAATGTAGGAACAGAAGATAAAAAAGGCAACGATTTAACGAAAAAAACCTTTGAATTATTAAAAGCATCAGACTTAAATTTTGTAGGAAATGTAGAGTCTCGTGATTTATTAGAGGGAGTTGCTGATGTCGTTGTCACAGATGGTTTTACAGGAAATATTGCACTTAAAACGATTGAAGGAACAGCCCTTTCCGTTTTTAAAATGCTGAAAGAAACATTAACATCCAGCTTTACAGCAAAAATTGCAGCCGGCATGATGAAGCCGAAATTGATGCAAATGAAATCTAAAATGGATTACTCCGAATATGGCGGTGCCGCTTTATTTGGTTTAAAGGCTCCTGTTATTAAAGCACACGGCTCCTCTGATGAAAATGCCATTTTCCACGCAATTCGTCAGGCGCGTGATATCGTTAAAAAAGACGTTTCAGCCATCATTCATCAAGAAGTTCAAAAAGAAAACACGAATGAGTCTTAATGGAGGTAGAGCAGCATGAGTAAAATTGCATTTTTATTCCCTGGCCAAGGCTCTCAAAAAATTGGCATGGGAAAAGATTTATTTGAGCAAGAAGCAGTATGTAAAGCGGTGTTTGAAGAAGCAGACGAGACCCTCGGTTTTAACTTATCCTCTATGATTTTTGAAGGGGATGCAGGAGAACTGACACTGACTTATAATGCGCAGCCAGCTCTTTTAACAACAAGTATCGCCATCTTAAAGAGATTTGAAGAAAGTGGAATCAAGGCAGATTATGCAGCAGGACACAGTCTTGGTGAATATACGGCCCTTGTTGCAGCAGGCGCTCTTTCGTTTAAAGACGCTGTATACGCCGTCAGAAAACGCGGCGAACTAATGAATGAAGCTGTTCCAGCAGGAGAAGGCGCTATGGCAGCGATTCTCGGCTTAGACCAAGCGGCGCTTGTAGAAGTGACAAAAGAAGTGACAGAAAGCGGTCATCTTGTCGAACTTGCTAACTTAAACTGCCCTGGACAAATCGTCATCTCTGGTACAGCAAAAGGTGTAGAGCTTGCATCAGAGAAAGCGAAAGAAAAAGGCGCAAAACGTGCAATTGCACTTGAAGTGAGCGGTCCTTTCCATTCAGCTTTAATGAAACCAGCAGCTGAAAAATTCACAGATGTTTTGTCAAAACTAGACATTGCGGATGCCAAAACACCTGTCATTTCAAATGTAACAGCAGATATCGTGACATCTCGTGATGAGATTGAGACAAAGCTCATTGAACAATTGTATTCTCCTGTTCGTTTTGAAGAAAGTGTGGAACGTCTCATTGATTTAGGTGTGACAACGTTTATTGAAATTGGTCCTGGTAAAGTGCTTTCAGGTCTTGTGAAAAAGGTCAATCGCCGCCTGACGACGATTTCCGTTTCAGATCAAGAAACCATTGAAGCAGCAATTCAAACATTGAAGGGGGATTCTTGATGCTTACAAATAAAACAGCCGTTGTAACAGGGGCATCACGCGGGATTGGCCGTTCGATCGCGATCGATTTAGCGAAGAATGGGGCAAATGTAGTCGTGAATTATTCAGGAAACGAAGCAAAAGCAAATGAAGTTGTAGATGAAATCAAAGCGCTTGGCCAGCAGGCCTTTGCTGTCAAAGCGGATGTTTCAAATGCGGAAGACGTACAAGCCTTAATGAAACAAGCCATTGATACATTTGGTTCAATCGACATTCTTGTGAATAACGCTGGGATTACAAAGGACAACCTGCTCATGAGAATGAAAGAAAATGAATGGGATGATGTCATTAACATAAACTTAAAAGGGGTCTTTAACTGTACAAAAGCCGTGACACGCCAAATGATGAAGCAGCGAAGCGGAAGAATCATCAACGTGGCATCAGTGGTTGGCGTATGCGGAAACCCTGGACAAGCGAACTACGTGGCAGCTAAAGCTGGCGTCATCGGCTTGACGAAAACAACAGCAAAAGAGCTGGCAAGCCGCCATATTACAGTCAATGCAGTAGCACCAGGCTTTATTTCTACCGATATGACGGACAAGCTTGATGACAATGTGCAGACAGAAATGCTAAAGCAAATCCCGCTTGCTCGCTTTGGTGCGCCTGAAGATATTAGCAACGTTGTGGTCTTTTTAGCTTCTGAAGGAGCAGGGTATATTACTGGCCAAACCATCCAAGTGGATGGCGGAATGGTCATGGCCTAAGAAATATCAAAATTTCGTTAGGTTTTCTCTAGTTTTTTAAAAACGAATCAACTATAATACTTTGAGGGGAGGTGAAAGGCAATGGCAGACGTATTAGAGCGTGTAACAAAAATTATTGTAGACCGCCTTGGCGTTGATGAGGCTGACGTGAAAATGGAAGCTTCATTTAAAGAAGATTTAGGCGCTGATTCCCTTGATGTAGTTGAGCTAGTTATGGAACTTGAAGATGAGTTCGATATGGAAATTTCTGACGAAGATGCTGAAAAAATTGCAACAGTCGGTGACGCTGTGAACTACATAAATAACCAGCAATAAGCGTAACAAAGTCCCGTCTATTTTCATGACGGGACTTTGAAAATTTATGTTAGTTTCAACACATTCAGCTGATCAATTGTCAGCCTTTTTCAGATGCAAAGGAGCAATGTTTCCTTGCATGTAGAAAGAGAGACTCCATATAATCAGTATCCTTAAAGGCGATTAAGCCTACCTGGAGGTTGCTATGCCAAAACACTATAAAGACAAACAGAAACAGAGCAAAAAACTAGAGCAATTTAGAGAATTCCAGCAGCGTATTTCAGTACAGTTTAAAAATGAAAAACTGCTATATCAAGCCTTTACACATTCCTCTTATGTGAATGAGCACCGGAAAAAACCTTACGAGGATAATGAAAGACTTGAATTTTTAGGAGATGCTGTCTTAGAATTGACCATCTCTCAATTCTTATTTGCGAAATATCCAGCCATGAGCGAGGGAGATTTAACAAAACTCAGAGCGGCGATCGTGTGTGAACCGTCACTTGTGTCACTGGCACATGAGCTGTCCTTTGGAGAACTCGTTCTTTTAGGAAAAGGCGAAGAAATGACTGGCGGCAGAAAGCGCCCTGCTCTTTTAGCAGATGTATTTGAGGCCTTTATCGGAGCGCTTTATTTAGATCAAGGACTTGAACCTGTTGAACGATTTTTAGAAGGATATGTGTATCCGAAAATTAACGACGGAGCTTTCTCACATGTCATGGATTTTAAAAGCCAGCTTCAAGAATTTGTTCAGCGTGATGGAAAAGGTGTGCTTGAATACCGAATTCTTCATGAAAAAGGGCCTGCACATAACCGGGAATTTGAAGCGAATGTATCACTTCGAGGAGAAGTGCTCGGGATTGGAAATGGCCGCAGTAAAAAAGAAGCAGAACAGCACGCTGCACAGGAAGCACTTGCTAAATTGCAGAAGCATCATATGAACCAATAAAATCCCCCTCGTCATTTCAGGGGGATTTCACTCTGTTTTCCATCATCTTTTTTCACTTCATATGGTAAGATGATAGTACTTTAAATACATAAGGAGGATCACTCTCATGTTCCTCAAACGTTTAGACGTGATAGGATTCAAATCTTTTGCGCAGCGAGTGACCGTGGACTTTGTCAAAGGGGTCACAGCTGTTGTTGGACCTAACGGAAGCGGCAAAAGTAATATTACCGATGCCATCCGCTGGGTACTTGGAGAACAATCAGCGAAAAGCCTCCGCGGAGGAAAAATGGAAGACATCATTTTTGCAGGAAGTGACTCAAGAAAAAGAGTCAACCTGGCAGAGGTGACTTTAACGTTAGATAACGAAGATCATTTTTTACCGATCGATTTTCACGAAGTCAGTGTGACAAGAAGGGTGTATCGTTCAGGAGAAAGTGAATTTCTCATAAACAATCAATCTGTTCGCTTAAAGGATATTATTGATCTCTTCATGGATTCAGGTCTTGGGAAGGAAGCTTTTTCGATCATCAGTCAAGGAAAGGTAGAGGAGATTCTATCAAGTAAGGCGGAAGAGAGAAGAAGTATTTTTGAAGAAGCGGCTGGTGTTTTGAAATATAAAACAAGAAAGAAAAAAGCCGAGAATAAACTGTTTGAAACGCAGGACAACTTAAACCGAGTAGAAGATATACTGCATGAACTAGAAGATCAAGTAGAACCATTAAGAATGCAAGCCTCCATTGCAAAGGACTATTTGCAAAAAAAAGAAGAGCTTGAAAATGTAGAAATCGCTCTAACCGTTCATGATATCGAAGCACTTCACGAAAAATGGACAACACTTGGTGAAGCTGTCGAGCGCTTCAAACAAGATGAAATGAAGCAGTCCACAGACATTCAAGCAAAAGAAGCCAAAATTGAAGAGTCGAGAGACCAAATTCAGGCACTGGACGAATCCATTCATGATCTGCAAGAAGTTCTTCTTTTCACAAGTGAGGAATTAGAAAAGCTTGAAGGAAAAAAAGAGGTTCTAAAAGAACGGAAAAAAAATGCGGCCGCCAACCAAGGGCAGCTAGAAGAAACCCTCGTTCGCTTAACTGAAAAGCAGGCGCTGTTAACCGAAAAGATTCAGCAGCAGAAAATCACGCGGGACAGCCTGCAAAAAGAAGTGCAGCAGCTAAAAGATCAAGTGAAAACAACGCAGCATGAGCTGTCCCTTCACAGTGAAGACGTAGAAGGACAAATTGAACAGCTAAAAAGCGATTATTTTGATCTGCTGAATGAACAGGCCTCCATCCGTAACGAACGAAAATTACTAGAAGAGCAGCAGCGCCAAGCGGCCATGCAGCTAGAACGTCTCACACAAAATAACCAGAAACATATCGAAGAACGTGTGTCTGTCAAAGAGCAAAAAACAGAAGCAGAGCAGCAGCTTGCAGAACTAGAAGAAGACATTTTGGCTCAGGTGAAACGCTTTAGAGAGGCGGAGCAAAAGCTTGAGCAAATGAAACGTCAATACGAAAAAAAAGAAACGGCTCTTTATCAAGCTTATCAATATGTTCAGCAAGCGAAATCAAAAAAAGAGATGCTTGAATCCATGCAGGAAGACTTCTCAGGCTTTTTTCAAGGAGTAAAAGAAGTCTTAAAAGCAAAGGACCGGTTAGGCGGTATTCACGGTGCCATTGCAGAGCTGATCCAAACCGATCAGCAGCATGAGACAGCGATTGAAATTGCGCTAGGCGCAGCAACGCAGCACGTGGTCACGGAAAATGAAGCAGCGGCAAGACAGGCTATCGGATACTTAAAGCAGCATTCCTTTGGACGTGCGACCTTCCTGCCAATGAACGTGATCAAAGAAAGAACCATTCAGTTCAGAGACGTTCAAACAGCTGAGCAGCATGCAGCATTTATCGGTGTAGCGAGTACCCTTGTTTCTTTTGACGAAAAGTACCAAAAGGTCATTCAGAACTTACTTGGAACCGTCCTGATTGTCAGAGACTTAAAAGGCGCCAATGAACTGGCGAAAATGCTCGGACATCGCTATCGCATCGTGACCCTTGATGGAGATGTGGTCAACCCAGGCGGTTCAATGACCGGGGGCGGCGTGAAGAAAAAGAACAGCTCCCTTCTTTCAAGGAATCGAGAGATCGACACATTGACGAAGCAGCTCGTTGAAATGGAAGAAAAAACAACGATTCTTGAAAAAGAAACAAAAGAAACGAAGCAATCGATAGCAGTAAGTGAAACCCAATTAAATGAGCTGCGTCAGCGGGGCGAGATGCTTCGAGAAAAGCAGCAAGAGCTCAAAGGGAAACTATACGAACTGCAAGTAGCAGAAAAAAATATTAATGCTCATCTAGAGATCTATGATCAAGAAAAGGAAGAATTGCAGCAGCGTTCTACCGAACTTGCGCGTAAGGACAAAGAGCAGGTCACCCTTGAAGCCTCTATAGGTGAGAAACTCACGTCTCTTGATGAAGAGATCAACACATTAACAAAACGGAAGCAGACCCAAAGCTCAACGAAAGAAACCATTTCTGCGGCATTAACAGAGCTGAAAATCTCGCTTGCCAAAAAAGAACAGTCCTTAGCGAATGAACAAGAGAAGCTTTCGATCTTGATGACTGAATTGGAAGAGGCGGAACAGACGCTGTTTGAAACAAAAGAAGATTTATCACTCTTAACAAGTGAAATGTCATCAAGCTCAAGCGGAGCAGAACAGCTGGAAGAAGCTGCAAAAGAGAAGCTTGAAAATAAAAACAAAACGACAGCTCTCATTTCAGAGCGCCGTAAACAGCGCCTGTCACTTTCTGAAGCACTAGAATTTGCTGAACGTGAACTCAAAGAGCAAAAACGTCTTTACAAACAGCTCACCACAAGCTTAAAAGATGAAGAGATCAAGCTTGGCCGCATGGAGGTTGAGCTCGATAATCTGATCGCCTATTTGAACGAAGAATATGCCCTTTCATTTGAAGGAGCAAAAGAAATGTACCAACTGACGTTAACGCCGGATGAAGCAAGAAAACGAGTGAAACTGATCAAACTAGCCATTGAGGAGCTTGGAACAGTGAACTTAGGCAGTATTGATGAATATGAACGCGTGAATGAACGTTATCTCTTCTTAACAGAACAGCGAAATGATCTGACAGAAGCGAAAAATACATTATTCCAAGTCATCGAGGAAATGGATCAAGAAATGACGAAGCGCTTTTCTGAGACATTCTCACAAATTCGCGGGCATTTTGAATCTGTTTTCCAAGCATTATTTGGCGGCGGTAGAGCAGATCTTAAGCTGACAGATCCAAATGATTTACTTAACTCAGGCGTTGATATTGTTGCGCAGCCGCCAGGCAAAAAACTGCAAAACTTAAGCCTGCTTTCAGGCGGAGAGAGAGCATTAACAGCGATCGCTTTACTATTCTCCATCTTAAAAGTCAGACCAGTTCCATTTTGCGTATTAGATGAAGTAGAAGCAGCGCTTGATGAGGCCAATGTGTTCCGTTTTGCGCAATATTTAAAGAAATACAGCCAAGAAACGCAGTTCATTGTCATTACGCACCGCAAGGGAACAATGGAAGAGGCAGATGTGCTGTACGGCGTCACCATGCAGGAGTCAGGCGTTTCCAAGCTTGTATCCGTCAAACTAGAAGAAACGAAAGAGCTTGTCCAGTAATTAAAGGAGGTCTATGAACCAATGAGCTTTTTTAAGAAATTAAAAGAAAAATTTACGCAGCAAACCGATTCAGTATCAGAAAAGTTTAAAGATGGACTTGAAAAAACGAGAAACTCCTTCCAAGGAAAAGTAAATGAATTGATTTCTCGCTATCGTAAGGTCGACGAAGACTTTTTTGAAGAACTAGAAGAAGTGCTAATCGGCGCTGATGTCGGTTTCACAACGGTGATGGAACTGATTGACGAGCTGAAAAAAGAAGTGAAATTAAGAAACATTCAAGATCCGAGTGAAGTGCAGGTGGTCATCTCTGAAAAGCTTGTTGACATCTACAATAGCGGAGAGGAACAAATCTCTGCGCTGAACATTGAAGACGGGCGCTTAAATATCATTTTATTTGTGGGCGTCAACGGTGTTGGGAAAACAACAACTATTGGGAAACTTGCACATAAGCTGAAAAATGAAGGGAAATCCGTCATATTAGCAGCAGGAGATACGTTCCGTGCCGGTGCCATTGAGCAGCTTGAAGTATGGGGAGAACGTTCAGGTGTCCCTGTCGTCAAACAGACGGCGGGCTCTGATCCAGCGGCGGTGATTTATGATGCCGTTCAGTCAGCAAAAGCGAAAAATGCGGATGTCCTTATTTGCGATACAGCAGGAAGACTTCAAAACAAAGTCAACTTGATGAAAGAGCTGGAGAAGGTTAAAAGAGTCATTGAGCGCGAGGTTCCAGATGCACCGCACGAAGTACTGCTCGCCCTTGATGCAACAACGGGTCAAAACGCCATGGCGCAAGCGAAGGAATTTTCTAAAGCGACAAATGTGACAGGGATCGCTTTAACAAAGCTGGACGGTACTGCAAAAGGCGGCATTGTGCTTGCGATTCGAAATGAGCTGAATATCCCCGTGAAGCTTGTCGGTTTAGGTGAAAAGGTAGACGATCTACAAGAATTCGATGCAGAATCATATGTGTACGGTTTATTTTCAGACGTGATAGATCAAGAAGACTAACAAAAATGCCGGCTAAGTTGCTGGCATTTTTGTTTATCCGCTGCTCATGAAGTGACAAGATAAAAACTTGACACACACGAGAGAACCGTGTAAACTTAGTTGATGTAAAGGGAATGAACTTAACAAAGGGGAGAGAGCCCATGACGCTTGAAAAAACAACGAGAATGAACTACTTGTTTGACTTCTATCAATCGTTGTTGACCGCAAAGCAAAAGAGCTACATGTCGCTTTACTACCTAGATGATTTTTCCCTCGGTGAAATTGCGGATGAATATGAAGTATCAAGACAGGCTGTTTATGATAATATTAAACGGACTGAAGCGATGCTTGAACAATATGAAGAAAAGCTGCTCTTGTTTAAGAAATTTAAAGAGCGTAAAGAACTTCTCAATAAAATGAGAGAGCTTGTAGCAGATTCCCCGCAAAAGGAAGAAGCAGAAGCTTTAATTGAATCGCTTGAGAAATTAGATTAGGAGGCGGCACAGTATGGCATTTGAAGGATTAGCCGACCGACTGCAGCAGACGATTTCAAAAATCCGCGGCAAAGGAAAAGTGTCAGAGCAAGATGTAAAAGAAATGATGCGTGAGGTACGCCTTGCCCTTCTTGAAGCTGACGTCAATTTTAAAGTAGTCAAAGACTTTGTGAAAAAAGTAAGCGAGCGGGCAGTTGGACAAGAGGTCATGAAAAGCCTTACCCCTGGACAACAGGTCATTAAAGTTGTAAAAGAAGAACTCACTGAATTAATGGGTGGGGAAGAGAGTAAAATCGCTGTGGCGAAAAAATCTCCGACAGTCATTATGATGGTCGGTCTTCAAGGGGCAGGTAAAACGACCACAACTGGTAAACTTGCCAATTTACTTCGCAAAAAACATAATCGCAAGCCGATGATGGTAGCTGCGGATATTTACAGACCGGCAGCGATCCAGCAGCTTCAAACACTTGGGAAACAGCTTGATATGCCAGTGTTTTCATTAGGCGATCAAGTAAGTCCTGTTGAAATTGCCAAACAGGCAATTGAAAAAGCGAAAGAAGAACACCACGATTATGTCATTTTAGATACAGCAGGGCGTCTTCATATCGATGAAGAATTGATGGATGAACTTCAAAAAGTAAAAGAAGTGGCAAATCCAGAAGAAATTTTCCTTGTTGTTGACTCTATGACAGGTCAAGATGCTGTCAATGTCGCAAAAAGCTTTAATGAACAGCTTGGCTTAACAGGTGTCGTTTTAACAAAACTAGACGGTGATACTCGAGGCGGAGCAGCACTTTCGATTCGTGCTGTCACAAATACGCCGATTAAATTCGCTGCACTAGGAGAAAAGCTTGATGCGATTGAACCATTCCACCCGGAGCGAATGGCATCAAGAATTCTTGGCATGGGAGATGTGCTTACACTCATTGAAAAAGCACAGGCAAACGTCGACCAAGATAAGGCGAAAGAGCTTGAACAAAAAATGCGGACAATGAGCTTCACGCTCGATGATTTCCTCGAGCAGCTTGGCCAAGTTCGTAATATGGGTCCACTTGATGAACTGATTCAAATGATGCCGGGAGCCGGTAAAATGAAAGGGCTCAAAAACGTCCAAGTAGACGAAAAGCAGCTCAATCACATCGAAGCGATTATTAAATCAATGACGACCGAGGAAAAAGAACAGCCAGAGGTCATCAATGCAAGCCGAAGAAAACGGATTGCAAAAGGAAGCGGAACATCTGTACAGGAAGTCAATCGCCTTTTAAAGCAATTTGACGAAATGAAAAAGATGATGAAGCAAATGACCAACATGTCCAAAGGAAAGAAAAAAGGCTTTAAATTACCATTTATGTAATTGGTTATACATGATAAAACCGTTGTTAAGAAAAAACACTTTACAAACCCTTTTATCATTGTTAATATACTATCTTGTTGAAATATTTTCGGAGGTGCTAGTAAAATGGCAGTAAAAATTCGTTTAAAACGTATGGGATCAAAAAGATCTCCTTTCTATCGTATTGTTGTAGCAGATTCTCGTTCACCACGTGACGGTCGTTTCATTGAAACAGTTGGAACTTACAACCCAGTGGTATCACCAGCAGAGGTGAAAATCAACGAAGAATTAGCGCTTAAATGGCTTCAAAATGGTGCGAAACCATCTGATACAGTTCGCAACCTTTTCTCAAGCCAAGGAATTCTTGAAAAATTTCATCATGCGAAAAACAGCAAATAATGAATGAGCTGTCCTTGGAAGAATTGATTGTGTCCATCGTCGAGCCACTTGTTGATTTCCCTGAAGATATTCACATATCTTCATTAGAAAAAGATGAGCAGGTGATTTACACACTGTCTGTCAATGCCGAAGATACCGGAAAAGTGATCGGAAAGCAGGGACGTACAGCAAAAGCGATACGAACAGTCATTTTTGCAGCAGGTGCAGAGTCTTCTAAGAAAGTTCAACTTGAGATTGCTGACTAAAAAGGGAGAGGGCTTAGAACCTCCCCTTTTTTTACACGTTTAAATCTATTTTTCGTTATACTGTAGAGGACAAATGCCTTCGGATAGGGGGACAAAAAGGAAGATGCAGATCATTCAACATGTCACCGTGATGCAAGTATTAACTGAAAGCAGTAAGGACAAACTGTTAACGACTTTTTTGGAGAAAAAAGAAAGACTAGAACGTGAATGCAATCAGCTATATTTTCAACTAAAGAAGCATGAAAAAGAACCACATCAGCAAGAAGCCATCCCTCAATTTCAAAAAGCCATTGATAAAAGGCAAGAGAAAATCAGACAAATTGATTTTCAAGTAGAGCAGTTACATATCTTGCCGCTTGGAAGTGAGATGAAAGAAACAGAAGTGGATGCACTGGTTGAAGTGAAAATAGGTGATAAATGGGATGACAAAATGCAAGATAATGTCATCGTCGTCAAAGACGGCACCATTGTGGAAATACGTCAGGGGTGATTGAGAACATGGAGCTAGATTGGTTGAATGTTGGAAAGATCGTTAATACACATGGAGTGCGCGGAGAAGTGCGCGTTGTGTCAAAGACGGATTTTCCAGAAGAGCGCTACAAAAAAGGAAGTGCCCTCTATATTTTTAAGCAAGGTCAAAAGGAGCCGCTGAAAGTCACTGTCGCATCACACCGGCAGCACAAACAATTTGATTTGCTCACATTTGAAGAAATAGGCTCTTTAAATGAAGCAGAGCCATTAAAAGAAGCCATCTTAAAAGTAGAAAAAGAACATCTCGTTTCATTAGATGAAGGAGAGTTTTATTTCCATCAAATCATTGGCTGTGAAGTGTACGATGAAGAGGACAAACTCATCGGCCAAATCAAAGAGATTTTAACGCCAGGGGCAAATGACGTCTGGGTCGTTGAAAGAAAAGGAAAAAAGGATGTCCTTATTCCTTATATTCCATCTGTCGTCAAAAAGATCGATATCTCATCCAAAACCGTACACATTGAAGTGATGGAAGGACTCATTGACGAATGAAAATTGATTTTTTAACGCTGTTTCCTGAAATGTTCGAAGGAGTGCTTCACTCATCGATTTTAAAAAAAGCACAGGAGAAAGAAGCTGTCTCATTCAATGTCGTCAATTTTAGAGAGTATTCGGATCATAAGCATAAAACAGTAGATGACTATCCATATGGCGGCGGTGCTGGTATGGTACTGAAAGCACAGCCTGTATTCGATGCAGTAGAAGATTTGACGAATAAAGCAAGCAAGAAGCCCCGAATCATTCTTGTCTGCCCTCAAGGGGAAAGATACACACAAAAGAAGGCAGAAGAGCTTGCAAAAGAAGAGCATCTTATGTTCATTTGCGGCCACTATGAAGGCTACGATGAGCGCATCAGGGAGCATCTTGTCACAGATGAAATCTCAATCGGAGATTTCGTTCTCACAGGCGGAGAGCTGCCGGCGATGATGATTGCAGACAGTGTGGTCAGGCTTTTGCCTCATGTGCTTGGAAAAGAAGCGTCTCACATCGAAGATTCATTTAGTACAGGTCTACTTGAGCATCCGCACTATACAAGACCAGCTGATTATAAAGGATTAAAAGTGCCGGATGTGCTCCTCTCTGGAAATCATGCCAAAATTGAAGAGTGGCGGCGTAAAGAATCCTTGAAGCGGACCTATACAAGACGGCCAGATTTGATCGATTCATGCAAAACGTTAACAGATGAAGAAAAAAGATGGCTTTGGCAGCTTCATAATGACTAGATTGTATTGCACACGTCATAGAGGTATGGTATGATACTACTTGTGACTTGGACGGCTTGCCGATTCAAGTTTGAAAACGATGTTCCGCTGCAATGAAGAAAGAGGACATGAGCATCTGTTGGAAGGAGTTGAAAACGATGCAACAATTGATTGAAGAAATCACAAAAGAACAATTACGCACTGATCTTCCTACGTTCCGTCCTGGTGACACTTTACGTGTACACGTTAAAGTTGTCGAGGGTACTCGTGAGCGTATCCAGATCTTTGAAGGTGTTGTAATTAAGCGTCGTGGTGGTGGAATCAGCGAAACTTTCACAGTTCGTAAGATTTCTTACGGTGTAGGCGTTGAGCGTACATTCCCTGTACACACACCAAAAATCGCTAAGATCGAAGTTGTACGTTACGGTAAGGTCCGTCGTGCGAAACTTTACTATCTACGTGAACTTCGCGGTAAAGCGGCTCGTATCAAAGAAATCAGACGATAATGATATCAAAGGAAAGAGCTTGTTACCTGTAACAGGCTCTTTTTTTGTACAATGTATAGAGACAACCGATAGAAGAAAGAAGGTGTACATATGACGATTCAATGGTTTCCAGGCCATATGGCAAAAGCAAGACGTGAAGTCACAGAAAAATTAAAGCTCATTGACATTGTCTTTGAATTAACGGATGCAAGAATCCCGATGTCTTCTAGAAACCCGATGATCGAAGAAATCCTTCAAAACAAACCGAAAATCATGCTCTTAAATAAAGCAGATAAAGCAGATCCTCGTATGACAAAGGAGTGGCAGGCGCATTTTGAAGAGCAAGGCGTTCGCTCACTTGCCATTAACTCTGTTGATGGACAAGGATTAAATCAGATCATCACAACTTCAAAAGAAATCTTAAAAGAAAAATTCGATCGCATGAAAGCAAAAGGTGTCAAGCCGCGTGCAATCCGGGCGCTCATTATCGGGATACCCAATGTCGGGAAATCGACCTTGATCAATCGTTTAGCAAAAAAGAACATCGCCAAAACAGGAGATCGCCCTGGTATTACCACCTCACAGCAATGGGTGAAGGTAGGAAAAGAACTTGAACTGCTCGATACCCCTGGAATCCTCTGGCCGAAATTTGAAGATGAACAAGTAGGACTCAGGCTAGCTGTGACTGGAGCGATCAAAGATTCTATCATCAACTTACAGGATGTTGCCGTGTATGCACTTCGTTTTCTAGAAGAGAACTACCCAGAGCGGTTAAAAAAACGCTATGACCTGGCGGAGATACCTGAAGATATGGCTGAGCTGTTTGATGCAATTGGCACAAAGCGTGGCTGTCTCATGAGCGGAGGATTCATTAATTACGACAAAACCACCGAAATCATTATTCGAGATATTCGAACTGAAAAATTTGGTCCCCTCACTTTTGAGAAGCCTGAAAGCTAAAAGACACGCAGCTCATGCGGGTCTTTATTTTTTGTGAAAAACTGCCGATATAAAGAAGGAGGCTGCGATACGATGTACACGGTGAAACAAATAAAAGAACTGATAGAAGAGCATTCGCACGATGAGCCATACATTCGTGAGCTTGTAAAAGATGATACAAGAAAAAGTGTCCAAAAGCTTATAGAAAAGTGGCATAAAGAGAGAGAAAAGCAGCAAGAACTCCGTGCAGCATGGAATCAAATGCTGCAATTTGAAAACAAAGCGAAAGCGCAAGGGTACACATGTATTGCAGGGATAGATGAAGCAGGCAGAGGCCCTCTCGCAGGCCCGGTTGTCGCGGCAGCTGTCATATTAAAAGAAGAAACAGTCCTGCTCGGTTTAAATGATTCAAAGCAACTATCTGAAAAGAAAAGATTAGCCTATTATGAATTGATTCAAGAGGAAGCACTTGATATCGGAATCGGCATTGTTGATGCGGCGATGATTGATAAAATCAATATTTATGAAGCATCAAGACTGGCGATGGTGAGAGCTGTTGAGCAGCTAACTCATACACCTGATTATCTACTCATAGATGCAATGACACTTCCGCTCCCTACTCACCAGGAGAATATCATCAAAGGAGATGCAAAAAGTGCATCCATCGCAGCGGGTGCATGTATCGCGAAAGTGACAAGGGATCAGATGATGGAGGAGTATGGGCGTCAATACCCTGAGTACCTGTTTGAAAAACATAAAGGGTACGGAACGAAAGAACATCTAGCTGCCATTCAAAAACATGGGGCCACCCCCATCCATCGATTATCGTTTGCACCAGTGAAATCCGTTATTTCATAAATTTTTGCCACAAGGAGGCTGCCTGTGATGACAAGAGTTGAAGATATACATACAGCACTGAATAGCCGGTTAAGTGCGGCAGAAACTGTTCCGTTAAGCACCGATGGAAAGGAAAATGTGCACCGGCTGATTCTCGGAAAAGTACTGAAGATGCTTGGAAATGATGCGGCACTTGTTCAAATAGGCACAACCAAAATAAAAGCGCAGCTAGCAGCTCAATTAAAAGCGGATGCATTTTATTGGTTCCAATTTGAACAAGAGGCTGGAGGCAGCCTCAATAAGCTGAGGCCCGTTCAGCAATTTGATCAAGATCCCAAGACGTTAAAGGATGCAGCAGCTAAATTATTAGAAGGTCTGTCACTTAAAAATGGGATTGAAAATATATTAACGGCTACAGCCTTTTTAAAAGAAAAACCGGTCATCAACGAAGCTGAGCTAAAAACGGCAGTGAAATGGATCGAACAGTTACAAGGAGCGGATGTCAAAAAAGGGCTGCAAGCGCTTCTGTTTGCTTTGAAGAAAGATTTACCGATCCAGCAAGGAGTTCTCCAATCGATCTTAGCCGTGAAATCACCCTCTGCTCTTCATCAGGATATAACAGCGCTGCTAGATCGATTAACGCAGCTGCCGAAGCACTCAGATGCGACACAGGCCCTTACACAAGCCATTCGGTCAGTCGTGGATGCTGAGACGACCGTCCACGCAGAAAAGCTCTTATCGGTGCTTCTAGCAGCGAAACAAGGCGAGGCGAAGCAGGGAGAGAGTAAGTCAGTGCCAACTCACCTCAATCCGTCTCAGCAAACAGAGAATAGCCAAGCCTCAATCGTTCAAGGGCGTCAGACAGCTTCAATCAATCAGCCTAACGCGCAGCTGATAAATCCAAAGCAGGTACAGATTCCGCTTCAGCAAATAGAGCGCATACTAACAAGCTTGACAAAGCAAGGTGCAGACGGGCAGCAAGAGCCCAACTTAAAACAGCTCACATCATTGCTGCAAGGGCTCCAGCAAGCAGGATCACAGCCTGACGCAAAGGCAACCGTGCTTCAAAAAGAATTTCCGTTCCTTTCAAAAACAGAAGCAAAAGCATTGGCTCAGGTCATTCAGCAGACTGAACCAACATTAAGCAATAAAACCGATGTGCTTGATTTACTCATGACGATGAAAAAGGCGATAGGTGTACGTGATGAAATCGGTATGCTGAAACTACTGGAAAAAGGAAGTCAGGATGTAAAAAGTCAGGAGCTTCATCAATTAAAGCTCGTCTTAAATGATGTGAGGCAGGCGGATTTACCGGAGCACGTTAAAAAAGAAGTGGATCAATTGTTTCATAGATTGAATGGACAGTTATTTGTCCAGCAGGAAAACCAAACCGTTAGTCAGATGATGGTCTCCTATCCTCTTTTTTCAAAACATAGTGTTCAAGATATAACGTTTATTTTAAAAGGCCATAAGAAAAAAGATGGTTCTATTGATGTTTCTCAGTGCCGCCTCATGTTTTACTTAAACATGGAAAATCTTGAAGAAACCTTGATAGATTGTACAATACAGCAAAAGGTCATGGCCATTACAGTTGAGACAGCCCATGAACTGCAAGGAACCATTAATCCGATGATTCCAGCTGTTCGAGAGAACTTAAATGCCTTAGGCTACAGTTTAACGGGTATTACAGCAAAGAAGAGGCAAGAGCAAATCGATCCGTCTCATTTTCTAGATGAACACTTTCATAAAATCAGCGAGAAAGGGCTGGACTTACGAGTATGAAGGATTCAAAACCGCTTAGAAGAGCGGTCGCTTTACATTACGATGAAGAAAAACAAAAGGCGCCAAAAGTCATCGCAACAGGAAGCGGCTATGTGGCAGATCATATTATTGAAGAAGCAAAGAAATCGGGAGTCCCGATCCAAGAAGACCCTAATTTAGTCGAACTCATGCGACACTTAACGCTTGATGAGGAAATACCTGAAGCGTTATACGATACTGTAGCAGAAATATTTTCGTTTATCTATAGGTTAGATCAAAAAATGAAAAAATAAGGTAAAATAAGTGATTTGGCTGAAAAATTTATATTTTTAATAAAATAAAAGTTTGAATGTTTAGAAGGATTTTACGATTTTACATAGAACCCTAGACATTCTCTTTTTTATTCTTTAAAATGAAAGCGCAGTCTATTTTATAATTTTTGTTTCTACATATGTTGGGAGGATGGGAAATGAATATCCATGAGTACCAAGGAAAAGAAATCCTAAGAAAATATGGGGTTTCAGTTCCAAATGGTAAAGTAGCATTTACACCTGATGAAGCAGTGAAAGCATCAGAAGAGCTAGGAAGCTCTGTCTATGTCGTAAAAGCACAGATTCATGCAGGCGGCCGTGGTAAAGCAGGTGGGGTAAAAATAGCAAAAACAAAAGATGAAGTGAAAGGGTTTGCAGAGGAATTGCTCGGCAAGACACTTGTCACCCATCAAACAGGGCCTGAGGGGCGCGAAATTAAACGCTTACTTATCGAAGAAGGCTGCGATATTCAAAAGGAGTACTATGTTGGACTTGTTTTGGACAGAGCGACATCAAGAATTGTATTGATGGCTTCTGAAGAAGGCGGTACTGAAATTGAAGAAGTAGCAGAAAAAACGCCGGAAAAAATCGTCAAAGTGGTCATCGACCCAGCGATTGGTCTTCAAGCCTATCAGGCGAGAGAAGTAGCGTTTAAAATTAATATTCCAACAAAATTAGTTGGCCAAGCTGTTAAGTTTATGACTAGCCTTTACAGCGCATTTATTGAAAAAGATTGTTCAATTGCTGAGATTAATCCACTTGTTGTAACAGGCGATGGAAAAGTCATGGCACTTGATGCAAAATTAAACTTTGATAGCAATGCCTTATATAGACAAAAAGATATATTAGAATACCGTGACCTTGATGAAGAAGATCCAAAGGAAATTGAAGCATCTAAATATGATCTCAGCTACATTTCCCTAGATGGAAATATTGGCTGTATGGTCAATGGAGCAGGTCTTGCGATGTCTACAATGGATATCATCAAGCATTACGGGGGGGACCCTGCAAACTTCCTTGATGTTGGCGGCGGTGCAACTGCTGAAAAAGTAACGGAAGCATTTAAAATCATCTTATCTGATCAAAATGTCAAGGGGATTTTCGTGAACATTTTTGGCGGCATCATGAAATGTGATGTCATCGCAGAAGGTGTTGTTGAAGCAACGAAACAAGTTGGCTTAACATTACCACTCGTTGTACGTCTTGAAGGAACAAACGTTGAATTAGGGAAGAAAATCCTGAGTGATTCAGGCTTAAATATCACTTCTGCTGAGTCTATGGCTGACGGGGCAGAAAAGATTGTATCTTTAGTCAAGTAGAGCAGAAAGGCAGGGAACCTAAATGAGTGTATTTATTAATAAAAATACGAGAGTAATTGTTCAGGGGATTACCGGTTCAACCGCATTGTTTCATACAAAACAAATGATTGAATACGGAACAAATATTGTTGGTGGTGTCACACCTGGAAAAGGTGGAACAGAAGTAGAAGGAGTTCCTGTATTTAATACTGTATCTGAAGCTGTCCAGACAACTGGAGCAAACGCTTCTGTGATCTATGTACCAGCACCATTTGCAGCAGATGCCATTTTAGAGGCAGTTGATGCAGAAGTGGATCTAGTCATTTGTATTACTGAACATATTCCAGTGCTTGATATGGTCAAAGTGAAACGGTATATGGAAGGGAAGAAGACAAGACTTGTTGGGCCAAACTGCCCTGGTGTGATTACACCTGAAGAATGCAAGATTGGCATCATGCCTGGCTACATTCATAAAAAAGGTCATGTTGGCGTTGTTTCTCGTTCTGGAACGCTTACATATGAAGCGGTACATCAGCTTTCAGAGGCTGGTGTTGGTCAATCGACAGCTGTAGGAATTGGCGGAGATCCTGTCAATGGAACGAACTTTATTGATGTATTAAAAGCCTTCAATGAAGACCCTGAAACGCATGCTGTCATAATGATCGGCGAAATCGGCGGTACGGCTGAAGAAGAAGCAGCTGAATGGGTAAAAGCAAATATGACCAAACCAGTTGTAGGGTTTATTGGCGGTAAAACAGCGCCTCCAGGAAAACGTATGGGACATGCCGGAGCCATTATTTCCGGTGGTAAAGGGACAGCTGATGAAAAAGTAAAAACAATGCGTGAATGTGGAATTGAAGTGGCAGAGACTCCATCTGTCATGGGAGAAACCTTGATTAAAGTATTAAAAGAGAAGAATCTCTTCGAAGCTTGTAAAACGCATTAATGACACAAGAAGACTTGTTCTTTGACAAGTCTTCTTCTTTCTATCTTAAACTGGAGGAATGGTATGTACAACGTGTCCGAAAGAATGATTTTTCACCGCTTAAAAGGCCTCATCTCACCCTCTTTGTTAACAAAATGGTGGAAAGTCGATCCTGAGTTATATATAAATGAAGAAACACATCATTTCAAACAGGATCGATCATTACAAACGATCGACTTTACCCGCTTAAAACAAGCTGAAAAAAGTGAGTTCCCCATTTTTCAACGCATCGTTCACGCCTATTTAAAGCAAAACATTCACATGATTCCCATCACATCACCCTTATATCCCAGCACACTAAAACAAATTTATGATCCTCCCCCTGTGTTATTCCTAAAAGGAAACGTATCATATTTAAATGAAGGAAAAAGTTTAGGTGTAGTAGGTACGCGTGTTCCGTCGTCATATGGAGAAGCATGCGTGAAAAAAATTGTGGGTGAACTTGTCAAGGAAGATTGGATGATTGTCAGTGGCTTAGCCAAAGGAATCGATGGACTTGCACACAAGGAGTGCATCAGAAGGAAAGGGAAAACCATTGGTGTTGTAGCAGGCGGTTTTCAGCATTTATATCCAAAGGAACATGTGCAAATGGCTCAATATATGGGAGAGCATCACTTGCTTTTATCAGAGCATCCGCCATATATCAAACCAGAAAAGTGGCATTTCCCAATGAGAAATCGTTTAATTAGTGCACTGACAAAAGGAACCATCGTGATCCAGTGTAAAGAAAAGAGCGGGTCGCTCATTACAGCCTACCAGGCACTTGAGCAAGGAAAAGAAGTGTTTGCTGTGGCAGGATCAATCTTTGATCCGAATTCCACAGGTCCAGCTAGACTCATTCAGCAGGGAGCAAAGCTTGTTCATTCAACAAAGGATATTTTAGAGGAATTCTCCTTCGGCAGCGTTCAATATACTGAACTCTCATAAAAATATCGTTTGACAAACGACACAGGAATATTTAATAATAGTGAGGATTTAAGTTTACACTTTGTTTTTCGTGTTTATAATGATGTTCATCATAAAGAATTTTTAACGATTGCCTGTTAGATAGGTGCAATTAACATAAATATGAATTGTGAAATGTATAAAGAGAGAACACCTCTTAAGGGGGATTTTGAGTATGGCTGATTATTTAGTCATCGTTGAGTCGCCAGCAAAGGCGAAAACGATTGAGCGTTATTTAGGAAAAAAGTATAAAGTAAAGGCTTCAATGGGGCATATAAGGGATTTACCGAAAAGTCAGCTCGGTGTGGATACCGAGCATGACTTCGAACCGAGGTATATTACGATTCGCGGAAAAGGTCCAGTTTTAAAGGAATTAAAAACAGCGGCGAAAAAAGCAAAAAAAGTCTATCTCGCAGCTGACCCCGATAGAGAGGGAGAAGCAATTGCTTGGCATTTAGCACATAGTCTTGACCTTGACCTCTCTTCAGATTGCCGCGTTGTCTTTAACGAGATTACAAAAGATGCAATTAAAGATTCCTTTAAGCATCCACGTATGATCAATATGGATTTGGTTGATGCGCAGCAGGCCAGACGGATTTTAGATCGTTTAGTTGGGTATAAAATCAGTCCGATTTTATGGAAGAAAGTCAAAAAAGGATTAAGTGCTGGGCGTGTTCAATCTGTCGCGCTCCGCCTGATCATTGACCGCGAGAATGAAATTAATGAATTCATACCAGAAGAATACTGGACAATTGATGGTACATTCCTAAAAGGAAAAGAAACCTTCGAAGCTAGTTTCTTTGGCGTGAGTGGCAAAAAGCACCCATTGAAAACAAAAGAGGATGTAAAAGAAATCCTTTCGAAACTTAAAGGGAGCAAATTCTCTGTAGAAAAAGTGACGAAAAAAGAGCGGAAACGCAATCCAGCTGTCCCGTTTACGACATCTACCCTACAACAGGAGGCTGCAAGAAAACTAAACTTCCGTGCGAAAAAGACGATGATGATTGCACAGCAATTATATGAAGGAATTGATCTTGGTAAAGAAGGTACAGTAGGACTCATTACATATATGAGAACGGACTCAACACGTATTTCCAATACGGCGATTGAAGAAGTATCTGCTTTTATTGATCAAACGTACGGCAAGAATTTCTTAAACACAACAAAACGAACCGCCAAAAAGAACGAAAATGCACAAGATGCTCACGAAGCCATCAGGCCGACTTCTACGCTAAGAAAACCGGCAGATGTCAAACACGTGCTAAGTAGAGACCAGCTTCGTCTTTATAAATTGATTTGGGAACGATTTGTGGCAAGCCAAATGGCGCCGGCTGTTCTTGATACAATGAGTGTGGATCTTGAAAATAACGGTCTTACTTTCCGTGCTAATGGAAGCAAGGTGAAATTCCCTGGATTTATGAAGGTATATGTGGAAGGGAAGGACGACCAGCTAGAAGAAAAGGACAAAATGCTTCCCGATCTAAAAGAGGGAGATACGGTTCTTTCAAAAGATATCGAACCAGAGCAGCACTTCACGCAGCCGCCTCCGCGCTACACAGAGGCAAGGCTTGTCAAAACGCTTGAAGAGCTTGGTATAGGAAGGCCATCCACGTATGCACCAACATTAGACACGATTCAAAAGCGCGGCTATGTCGCACTTGATAACAAACGGTTTATTCCAACAGAGCTTGGGGAAATTGTACTCAACTTAATTATTGAATTCTTCCCTGAAATCATCAACGTAGAATTCACGGCGAAAATGGAAAAAGAACTTGATAGCGTTGAAGAAGGTACGGTTGAATGGGTTCGCATTATTGACAGCTTCTATCAAGACTTTGCCAAACGGGTAGAAAAAGCAGAAGCAGAGATGCAAGAAGTGGAAATCGAGCCTGAATACGCCGGAGTTGATTGCGAAGAGTGTGGTCATCCGATGGTGTACAAAATGGGGAGATACGGTAAGTTCATGGCGTGCTCTAACTTTCCTGACTGCCGTAACACAAAACCAATTGTGAAAGATATCGGTGTCAAATGCCCGACTTGTCACGAAGGAAATATCGTTGAACGGAAATCTAAGAAACGCCGCATTTTTTATGGCTGTGATCGTTTTCCAGAGTGTGAATTCGTTTCTTGGGATAAACCAATTGAAAGAAAGTGTCCGAAATGCGACAATATGCTTGTAGAGAAAAAGCTGAAAAAAGGCGTTCAAGTTCAATGTGTGAACTGTGATTATAAAGAGGAACAGCAAAAATAGCGGTGAGCAGCCTTGTTCACCTGCTTTTTTATGTCATCAAATAGAACTTACGAAATAGGAGAGTTGTCCAATGAGTCAATTTGTAAATGTGATCGGAGCAGGTTTAGCAGGAAGTGAAGCGGCATGGCAAATTGCCAAACGCGGAATTAAAGTTAATTTGTATGAGATGAGACCTGTCAAACAAACGCCAGCTCACCACACAGATAAATTTGCGGAGCTCGTATGCAGCAACTCATTACGTGCGAATGCACTAACGAATGCGGTAGGTGTATTAAAGGAAGAAATGCGTCATTTAGATTCGGCGATTATCGCAGCAGCAGATGAAAGCTCAGTTCCTGCTGGCGGAGCGCTTGCAGTAGATCGACATGAATTTGCAGCAAACGTCACAGATCGTGTGAAGAATCATCCGAATGTCACTGTCTTTCAAGAAGAAGTACAAAGCATTCCAGAAGGTCCGACAATTATCGCGACTGGCCCGCTTACATCTGAAGCACTTTCAAAAGAATTAAAATCGCTAACAGGTGAAGAGTATCTATATTTCTACGATGCAGCAGCGCCTATTCTAGAGAAAGATAGCATCGATATGGATAAGGTGTACTTGAAATCACGCTATGATAAAGGAGAAGCCGCTTATTTAAACTGTCCAATGACAGAAGAGGAATTCGATCGTTTTTATGAGGCGTTAATTTCTGCTGAAACGGTGCCTTTAAAAGAATTTGAAAAAGAAATCTTCTTTGAAGGTTGCATGCCAATTGAAGTCATGGCGAAAAGAGGAAAGAAAACGATGCTGTTTGGTCCGATGAAACCAGTAGGACTGGAAGACCCAAAAACAGGAAAGAGACCTTACGCTGTTGTTCAATTAAGACAGGATGATGCAGCAGGTACTTTATATAACATCGTTGGTTTCCAAACCCATTTGAAGTGGGGCGATCAAAAGGAAGTATTTCGTTTGATTCCAGGTCTTGAAGAAGCAGAGATTGTTCGTTATGGCGTGATGCACCGTAATACATTTATAAACTCTCCAAGCCTTCTAAGACCGACTTATCAGTTTAAAAATAGAGATGATCTATTTTTTGCCGGACAAATGACAGGCGTTGAAGGCTATGTGGAGTCTGCGGCTTCGGGGCTAGTCGCTGGAATTAATGCAGCTCGTTTTGTCAAAGGAGAAGAGCTTGTCACACTACCTGAAGAAACGGCGATTGGCAGTATGGCTTACTATATTACATCGACAAACAAGAAAAGTTTCCAGCCGATGAATGCAAACTTTGGCTTGCTGAAAGATCTTGGCGTTCGGATTAAAAACAAACAAGAGCGGTATGCAGAGTACGCTAAGCGCGCAATCGAAACTATTCAAACTATTTCGAAATCTCTGTAGTAAAACATTGCACGGTAAGCAAGATATGTGATACCATTTAAAAGCCTTAAAGAGGTGAAAAAATGACGAATAAACAGCGTCTTGTCCACTTATTCATTGAATATTTGCAAATTGAAAAAAACTATTCAGCTTTAACGATCTCTGGATATTCAGAAGCCATTGAAGAGTTTGTCAGATTTATGAACATTCAAGGAATAGACGGTTTTGAAGAGGTATCCTATCAAGATACGAGAATTTATTTAACAGAAGCTTATGAAAAAGGCCTGACAAGAAGAACGATTAGTAAGAAAGTCTCTGCGCTTCGCAGCTTTTATAAATTTTTATTAAGAGAACAGCTTGTGAAAGAAAATCCTTTTTTACTCGTTAGCTTACCAAAGCAGGATAAGCGAATTCCTTCATTTTTGTATGAAGAGGAACTAAAAGAGCTGTTTACAGTGTCTGACGTAAGCACACCGCTTGGACAAAGAAATCAAGCCATTTTAGAGCTTCTTTATGCAACAGGTATGAGGGTCAGTGAGTTATGTTCATTAAAAGAATCTGATCTTGATTTATCGATGGATACAGTGCTTGTTCATGGGAAAGGCAGCAAACAGCGGTATGTTCCTTTCGGTTCGTACGCACATGAAGCGCTGGTCACTTATTTAGAGGATGGAAGGCAGAAGCTGACAGCTAAGGCGAAAGACCGTGCTGGTGCGCATGTGTTTTTGAATCAGCGCGGAGCCCCGCTTACAGATCGAGGCGTTCGATTCATTCTCACTGAATTAATGAAAAAGGTGTCAGGTACATTACATATCCATCCTCACATGTTAAGGCACACCTTTGCCACGCATCTCTTAAACGAGGGGGCGGATTTGAGAAGTGTTCAAGAACTTCTTGGTCATTCAAACTTATCATCAACACAGGTGTACACGCATGTATCAAAAGATTCTTTAAGAAAAACGTACATGTCTCATCACCCAAGGGCTTTTAAACGATCCTAAAAGGAGGTTTTTTCATGTCATCATTTCATGCAACAACCATCTTTGCCGTTCAACATAAAGGAAAAAGTGCGATGGCTGGAGACGGTCAAGTCACTTTCGGGCAGGCTGTCGTGATGAAACACACAGCAAAAAAAGTGCGCCGTCTTTTCGGAGGCAAGGTGCTCGCAGGCTTTGCAGGTTCAGTAGCAGATGCATTTACACTCTTTGAAAAGTTTGAAACGAAGCTTGAAGAATATGGTGGTAACTTAAAGCGAGCAGCTGTAGAACTTGCGAAAGAATGGCGAAGTGACAAGATGCTCAGGCAGCTAGAGGCAATGCTTATCGTCATGAACAAAGAAAGCATCCTGCTTGTATCCGGAACAGGAGAGGTCATCGAGCCAGATGATGGTATTTTGGCAATTGGCTCAGGTGGAAACTATGCGCTTAGCGCCGGGAGAGCACTCAAAATACATGCAGGTGATCATCTCTCAGCTAGAGAAATTGCCAAGGCTGCTCTTGAAACAGCAGGAGAAATCTGTGTTTACACGAACGACCAAATCACTTTAGAAGAGCTTGAATAGAAAGGACATGAGACGTATGGAGAAAAAGCCGTTTACCCCAAGAGAGATAGTTGAAAAGCTTGATCAGTACATCATTGGTCAGCTTGATGCGAAGAAAGCAGTGGCGGTGGCTTTAAGAAACCGTTACAGAAGAAGTCTTTTACATGATAAGCTAAAGGATGAAGTCGTTCCTAAAAACATTTTAATGATTGGCCCAACAGGTGTAGGGAAAACAGAGATAGCCCGCAGAATTGCCCGAATTTCTGGTGCGCCCTTTATTAAAGTGGAAGCGACGAAGTTTACTGAAGTTGGATATGTCGGCCGTGACGTAGAGTCGATGGTCAGAGATTTAGTTGAGACAGCGATTAGACTTGTCAAAGAAGAAAAGATGAAAGATGTTCAAGAAGAAGCGGAAAAACAGGCGAACAAACGTCTTGTCCATTTGCTTGTTCCTGGCAAGAAAAAAAGTCAGTCTGTGAAAAACCCTTTTGAGATGCTGTTTGGCGGATCTGATGCAGACGACCGTGATCGAGATGATTCAAATGAAGAAGTAGAGCTTGAAACGACAAGAAAACGTATTGCACACCAGCTGGCGATGGGTGAACTTGAAGATCATTATGTCACGATCGAAGTGGATGAGCAGCAGCCTTCCATGTTTGATCTGCTTCAAGGCTCCGGTATGGAGCAAATGGGCATGAACATGCAGGATGCCCTTAGCAACCTCATGCCTAAAAAGAAAAAACGCAAAAAGCTGACCGTCAGAGAAGCTCGAAAAGCGTTAACTGCGGAGGAAGCTTCAAAACTAATTGATATGGATGAAGTCAGTCAGGAAGCCGTCCAAAAAGCAGAGCAGCAAGGGATTATTTTTATCGATGAAATCGATAAAATTGCCAAAAGCGGCGGTACATCCTCTGCAGATGTTTCTCGTGAAGGGGTTCAACGTGATATTTTACCGATTGTAGAAGGTTCCACTGTGATGACGAAATATGGGGCAGTGAAAACGGATCATGTGCTTTTTGTAGCAGCAGGTGCTTTTCATATGGCGAAACCCTCAGATTTGATTCCAGAGCTTCAGGGGCGCTTCCCAATCCGTGTAGAATTAGATAAATTAAGTATAGAAGACTTTGTGAAAATCTTAACGGAACCAGATAACGCATTATTAAAGCAATATAAAGCTTTACTTGAAACAGAAGGTATATCTCTTGAATTTTCTGACGATGCTATTCATAAGATTGCCGAAGTGGCTTATCACGTCAATCAGGAGACGGATAACATCGGTGCAAGAAGGCTTCACACCATACTTGAAAAGCTGCTTGAAGAGCTTTCATTTGAGGCGCCTGATATTACACTGGAAACAGTGACCATTACCCCTCAGTATGTAGAAGAGAAGCTAGGAAAGATTGCAAATAACAAAGACTTAAGTCAATTTATACTTTAACAAATGAATAAAGTAATCTAGGAGGATCATTATTATGGCGTTACTACAAAAAACAAGGATTATTAACTCAATGCTGCAAGATTCAGCTGGGAAACCAGTTAATTTTAAAGAAATGGCGGAAACACTGAGAGATGTCATTGATTCAAACATTTTTGTGTTGAGTAGAAGAGGTAAACTTCTTGGTTACTCCATCAATCAACAGATTGAAAATACACGCATGAAAAAAATGCTTGAAGATCGTCAGTTCCCAGAAGAATATACGAAGAGTCTATTCAATGTCCCTGAAACTTCTTCAAACCTTGATATTAACAGCGAATATACAGCTTTCCCAGTTGAGAACCGTGATTTATTCCAATCAGGTTTGACAACCATTGTTCCGATTATCGGCGGGGGGGATCGTTTAGGAACGTTAATCCTATCTCGCTTGCAAGATAGATTCACTGATGATGATTTAATACTTGCTGAGTACGGAGCAACAGTTGTTGGAATGGAGATCCTTCGTGAAAAAGGAGAAGAGATCGAAGAAGAAGCAAGAAGTAAAGCAGTTGTTCAAATGGCGATTAGTTCTCTTTCGTATAGTGAGCTTGAAGCGATTGAACATATCTTTGAAGAACTTGATGGAAACGAAGGTCTGCTTGTTGCGAGTAAAATTGCTGACCGTGTAGGGATTACTCGTTCAGTCATCGTAAACGCATTACGCAAACTTGAAAGTGCTGGTGTCATCGAATCACGTTCTCTTGGAATGAAGGGAACTTACATCAAAGTGTTAAATAATAAATTTTTAATTGAACTTGAAAATTTAAAATCCCATTAAACAAAAAACCCTTTTTGGCTCGAAATGTACGCTAAAAAGGGTTTTTTTGTATGGAAAAAGAGTATTTGTCCGAAAAATGACACTCTTTTTTCCAAGAAACCCCTTACAATTCTGTAGTGCTTTGAATCTAGGCCTTTGTACCTACTCGTAAAATAGATATATATTACGAGTTTTTTTTACATATACATCATAGACTTTAATCCTATTATTTCTTACAATGAACATATGGTTTTACAAATCTCGACATGAAGAAATGGAATGAAATACATATGATTGGAGGTATATGGTTTTGGATATATTTTCTGGAACGATAAGCAACCTTGAGAATGCCTTAGGCAGAGCGAATGTTAAGCAAAAAGTCATAAGCAATAATATCGCGAATATAGACACACCGAACTATAAGTCGAAAAACGTCGCATTCCATGATATGCTAAATGATGCGAAGAACAAATTGGATGCTAAAAAAACATACCAAGGTCACATTGATTTTTCTAAAACAGGGTCTAATTATTCAGTTGTTTCGAGTAACCGTACTTCTTATCAAGAAAACGGAAATAATGTCGATATTGATCAAGAGATGAGTGAACTTGCTAAAAACCAAATTCAGTATAATGCGTTGGTTGAAAGAATGAGTGGAAAGTTCAATTCTCTTAAAACAGTTTTGACAGGAGGTAAGTGATGTCGATTTTTTCAGGTGTTAACGCATCGGCCTCAGCATTAACAGCACAGAGGCTCAGAATGGACGTTGTATCCTCGAACCTTGCCAATATGGATACAACTAGAGCTAAACAGGTTGATGGCAACTGGGAGCCTTATAGACGTAAACTCGTCACATTACAGCCGTCAGGTGAATCATTTTCATCTATATTGAACTCAAGCATGAATTCGAGCGGCAAATTAGGAAACGGCGTCAAAGTAACGAAGATTACAGAAGACGAAACTCCATTCAACCTTCAATATGACCCTACAAATCCCGATGCCAATGAAAATGGATATGTTCAAACACCAAATGTTGATCCATTAAAGGAAATGGTTGACCTCATCAGCAGCTCAAGGTCATATGAAGCAAACGTGACTGCATTAAATGCAAATAAAAGCATGCTGATGAAAGCTTTAGAAATAGGAAAGTAAGGTGAAAAGAATTGGTTAATGCAATATCTCCTTTCCAGCTTCAAACTGCTCAGCAAGCAAGTGAATTGACGAATGCATCGTCACTGCAAGCGGCTGCACCTAAAAGCCAAACGAATTTCTCTGATGTGCTGAAGAATTCTATTGAGGCATTAAATCAATCACAGCTGAAATCAGACCAGTATACAAATGCTCTTGCACAAGGTAAAGATGTCAATCTCGATGAAGTTATGATTGCTTCACAAAAAGCGAGTGTGACACTCACAGCTGCGACAGAATTTCGAAATAAAGCAGTCGAAGCGTACCAAGAGATTATGAGAATGCAGATGTAGGAGGTGCTGACGGACAAAAAAAGACTGAATGGAATGACCGGGGGTTAAGATGAATCGTACTTTAATGCAATTAAGAACAAAAACAGTTGAGTTTTGGCGAAATCGATCAAAATTACAAAAAATTCTCATGATTGGCGGCGTTGCTGCCCTAGCAATCATTATCACGGTTGTTAGCATCTTTGCTTCTTCTGAAAAAATGGTTCCACTATTTAGAGATTTGTCTGAGGCTGAAGCAGGGCAAATCAAACAGGAACTGGATGGCAAAAACGTCAAATCGGAACTCGCAAATAATGGAACGACGATTTTAGTTCCAGAAAAGCAAGCAGATTCTTTAAAAGTAACTCTCGCATCAGAAGGGCTTCCTAAGACAGGAAACATTGATTATTCCTTCTTTGCGAACAACTCCGGCTTCGGTTTAACAGATAATGAATTTGATGTTCTGAAAGTAGATGCAACTCAGACAGAACTGTCCAATCTGATCAACACGATTGATGGGATTAAAGATTCAAAAGTTATGATTAACCTGCCAAAAGATTCCGTTTTTGTTGGAGAAGAGCAAAGTAATGCATCAGCATCCATTGTGTTGCAAGTTGAGCGTGGCTACACGCTTACTCAGCAGCAAGTAAAAGGCCTTTATCATCTTATTTCAAAAAGTGTACCGAATTTAAAAACGGAAAACATTGTCATTATGGACCAAGATTCCAACTACTACGACTTAAACAGCAGCTCCGATTCCTATGCAAGTGGAATGGATGCACAGCAGCAGAAAAAAGAAGAAATTGAAAAGAACCTTCAAAGAAAAATTCAACAGCTGCTCGGAACGATGATGGGTCAAGAGAAAGTTGCCGTATCAGTCACAACAGACATTGATTTCACTGAAGAAAAAAGAAAAGAAGACATAGTAGAACCAGTTGATAAAGAAAACATGCAAGGCATCGCTGTCAGCGCTGAAAAGATTGCTGAAACCTATTCAGGTAATGGCGCAGCTGCTGGAGGCACCGCTGGAACAGGTGACGATGATGTCACAAATTATCAAGGTGCTGATGGAGCGAATGGAAGCGGAGATTACGAAAAGAGCGAAGATCGTATTAATTATGAGGTAAACCGCATTCATAAAGATATCAAAGAAAGTCCTTATAAAATCAGAGACGTTGGTATTCAAGCGCTGGTAGAACCACCAACGGCTAACGATGCGAACTCTTTAACTGCTGAAAGACAAGATGATATCAAAAAGATTCTTTCAACAATCATTAGCACATCAATTGATAAAGAATATACAAATGGTCAAGCGCTCACTCAAGCTGACTTAGATAACAAAATCGTTTTATCTGTATCAAAATTAGACGGTAAACAGCAAACTGCAGCAGAAAACCCTTCAAACAATATTCCGATCTGGGTTTATATTGTAGGCGGTGTGCTACTACTTGCCATTATCGCTCTCATTATTCTTCTTGTGCGTAAGCGCAGAAAAGAAGAGGAAGAAGAGTTTGAGTTTGATGAACGGACACCAATCCATGTTCCGGATATCGATACTGAACCAGAAACAGAAGAAATGGTGAGAAAAAATCAGCTTGAAAAAATGGCAAAAGAAAAACCAGAAGACTTTGCTAAATTGCTACGCAGCTGGCTGTCCGAGGATTAGGAGGAATACACATGTCGAGAAAAGATCCAAATCGACTAACAGGCAGACAAAAAGCAGCAATCCTAATGATTTCCTTAGGGCTAGACGTGTCAGCATCTGTATACAAACATCTGTCTGAAGACGAAATAGAAAAATTAACATTAGAAATTTCCAATGTACGAAGTGTAGACACTGCTAAAAAAGATGAAATCATCGAAGAGTTTCACAGCATTGCCATCGCGCAGGACTACATATCACAGGGCGGTCTTATGTATGCAAGACAAGTGCTTGAAAAAGCGCTTGGTGAGGACAAAGCGGATAGCATCTTAAACCGATTGACATCCTCTCTTCAAGTGAAACCATTTGATTTTGCTAGAAAGGCTGACCCAGAGCAAATTTTAAACTTTATCCAACACGAGCATCCACAAACCATTGCACTTATACTTTCCTACTTAGATCCAGTACAGGCTGGGCAAATTTTATCTGAGTTAGGCGAGGAAGTACAAACAGAGGTTGCGAGACGAATTGCCTTAATGGACCGCACATCTCCAGAGATCATCAATGAAGTGGAACGTATTCTTGAACAAAAGCTTTCTTCAACCTTTACGCAAGACTATACCCAAACGGGCGGTGTCGAAGCGGTTGTGGAAGTGTTAAATGGTGTAGACCGTGCAACGGAGAAGACCATTTTAGACACACTTGAAATTCAAGATCCTGAGCTTGCTGATGAAATTAAGAAACGTATGTTTGTCTTCGAAGATATTGTCACTCTTGATAGCAGAGCCATTCAGCGCGTCATTAGAGACGTTGAAAATGATGACTTATTGCTCGCCCTCAAAGTGGCAAGCGAAGAGGTCAAAGAAATTGTCTTCCGCAACATGTCCCAGCGGATGGTCGAAACGTTCAAAGAGGAAATGGAGTTTATGGGACCTGTCCGGCTTAGAGATGTCGAGGAAGCACAAACCCGTATTGTCAGCATCGTAAGACGACTCGAGGAAGCTGGAGAAATCGTCATAGCTCGAGGCGGAGGAGACGATATCATTGTCTAGGATTATCAAACAAGAAACATCTGTTATTCCTGAGCAGGGCCGTCAAACGATTCCTTTGCAACAAGTGGAGTTCAAAAGAGAACATCGCGAAGAAGAGTTTGTCAATGAAACGGAGGCATCACAGCTTGTCCTAAGTGATGCAGAAGATCAAGCAAGCCGTATTCTAGATCAAGCAAACAGTGAGCTGGAAAAAACAATGGCTGAAATCAATCAGCGCCGAGCTGATTTTGAAACAGAAAAAATGCAGCTCATTGAAGAAGCGAAACAAATAGGTTATCAAGAAGGCTTCCAAAAGGGCGAGGCAGATGCGAACATGCAGTACCAATCTATTCTTGATCAAGCAAATGAGATTGTCCGTCTTGCGAAAGAGGACTATGAAGAAAAAATTGAAAGCTCTGCTGAAGAAATTGTGGAACTGGCTTTCGAACTCGCCAAACGAGTGTGGTATGCAGCTGAGGACACGAAAGATCAATTTTTAATTCTTGTGAAGCAGGTCATCTCAGAAGTGAAAGAATATGACGATATTTCCATCTATGTTGACCCTGAACATTATGAGCATGTCATGGAATATAAAGAAGAATTGATTAGAATCCTTCAAAAGGATACACATCTTGCTATCTACTCGGATGAAAAAGCCTCAAAAGGCACTTGTTACGTAGAAACAAGCTTTGGAAAAGTGGAAGCGAGTGTGGATACACAAATGAATCAGTTAAAAGAAAAACTATTAGAAGTCATTGATTCAGGTGATCACAAATGAACATCGATGTGTTAAAAGAAACGATTGAAACCGCCGATCCTTATAAACGATTTGGTAAAGTCAATCGAGTTGTTGGACTGATGATCGAGTCCAAGGGGCCAGAGAGCTCTATCGGAGATGTGTGTCTCATTCATAAAAAAGGGAGCAAACGCCATCCGATAAAAGCAGAGGTCGTTGGTTTTAGGGATGAAAACATTCTGCTTATGCCTTATGTTGAAGCATCCAATATCTCACCAGGAAGTCTTGTTGAAGCGACAGGTGAGTCGCTGAAGGTCAAAGTAGGCACTGGATTGATTGGGGAAGTCGTTGACGCCTTCGGTGCTCCGCTAGACGGCAGTATGCTTCCAAAGGGACTTGCACCTGTTTCGACAGAACAGTCTCCTCCAAACCCAATGGACAGGCCGCCGATTCGAGAAAAGATGGGCGTTGGTGTCAGAGTGATTGATAGTCTGCTCACAGTAGGCACTGGTCAAAGGATTGGGATTTTTGCTGGAAGTGGTGTGGGGAAAAGCACCTTAATGGGAATGATTGCAAAGCAGACAGAAGCGGATCTAAATGTCATTGCCCTTGTTGGAGAGCGTGGCCGTGAAGTTCGTGAGTTTATCGAAAAGGATTTAGGTGCTGAAGGACTGAAGCGTTCGATTGTTGTCGTTGCTACTTCTGACCAGCCCGCGCTGACGAGAATGAAAGCAGCCTATACAGCGACAGCCATTGCAGAATATTTCAGAGACAGAGGCAAAAATGTCATGTTTATGATGGATTCTGTCACGAGGGTCGCCATGGCACAAAGGGAAATAGGTCTTGCAACAGGCGAACCACCAACGACAAAAGGATATACGCCTTCAGTGTTCGCTATACTGCCAAAATTGCTTGAACGAACTGGAACGAATCAGCTAGGTTCCATCACAGCGTTTTACACAGTGCTTGTTGATGGTGACGACATGAATGAGCCGATCGCTGATACAGTGAGAGGGATTTTAGATGGCCACATTGTACTTGATCGTGCTTTAGCAAACAAAGGACAATTTCCCGCTGTCAATATTCTAAAAAGTATCAGCCGTGTCATGAGCAATATAGCAAGTCATGATCACAAGGAAGCGGCCAATCGTTTCCGTCAGCTTTTATCCACTTATCAAAACGCTGAAGACCTCATTAATATTGGAGCATATAAAAAAGGCTCCTCTAAGGATATTGATGAGGCCATGCAGGCTTATCCTCATCTCATTTCATTTTTGAAGCAGGATGTAGAAGAGGCTGTATCTATTGAAGACAGTGTGAATTTATTGCTCAGTTTGATGAATAGAGAGGATTGACAAAAACAGTGAGATATCAATACAAATTTCAAAAGCTCTTGGAACTGAAAGAAAGTGAAAAAGACAAATCACTCGCAGCGTATCAACAATCCGTTTCGGCATTTGAGCAAGTCGCTGAAAAACTCTATGAAAATATGAGTAAAAAAGAGCTAATGGAAAAAAGCAAAGAAGAAAAGCTGAGAAGTGGAATGAGTGTCCAAGAAATGCGTCACTATCAGCAATTTGTGACGAACCTAGATAACACCATCCAGCATTATCAGCAGCTTGTGATCATGAAACGGCATCAAATGAATGAAAAACAATCTGATTTAACAGAAAAAAACATTGAGTTTAAAAAGTTTGAAAAAATGAAAGAAAAGCAATTTGAAAAGTTTTCCCTTGAACATAAGGCAATCGAAATGAAAGAAATGGATGATATCTCTATCAGCCAATTCATGTTTCAAGGACATTAGGAGTCGAGATGAATGCCTAAGAAGGAAAAAGAGAAGGAATCAAGCGGCGGAAAATTTCAATGGATCTTGTTTATTGTCATCATCCCATTAATTGTGCTTGTGATTGTGGCTGGCACAATCCTTTCTATTGCGGGTTTTGATCTAAAGAAACCGCTACAAAACATCCCAGTGATCAGCAATTTGGTTGGTTCAGATGACAGCTCAAAAACGTCATCTTCAAATAATGATCAACATGATGCAGAGTTGAAAGAGCTGAAAAAGACGATTAAAGAACAAGAGAATGAACTCGAAATTGCACAAAAAGACTTGAAAACTAGTGATGAAGAGATTAAACGATTGAATCAAAAAATCAATTCACTTGAAAAAACATCTGATAAAGAGAATACATCAGCAAATGACAGTTCATCAAACAGTACGTCAAGTAATAACTCAGCAGGAACGTCCTCTGATACGGCGACATCCTCTAATCAACAATCAAAAGGGAAGGTTGCCAGCATTTATGAAAGCATGGATGCAGGGAAATCCGCCAAAATTTTATCAGAATTAAGTGATAAAGAGGCTTTGAAGATTCTTGAGGAGCTGAGTAAAAATAAGCTGACGGACATATTAGCAAAACTGACACCTCAGAAGGCAGCAACGTTTACGAAGGAGCTTGCCAAAAAAGAAGAAAGTGAAAACGGGGGTGGACAATAAGTGAAGCTATTGGATATTGGAGCATTGCAGCAATCCTCTCAAGGCCTCTCGGGGCTAAAGGGAAGCGGCGTATCATCTGCACGCGGTTTATTTAAACAACTGCTTAGTGGTGCTGGCGTTCAAAGTGGGCCCGTCAATTCTGAACCAGCGGGAGCCTCTCTTTCCATCAATGATGCAATGCAAATCATTGAAAAATGGATGCAATCGCCTGAAGATGGGATCGATGGAGATCTTCTTGAGGCGCTTCAAACGCTTCAAGGTCATAAGCTAGACCAAACGGATGTAAAGTCACTTGAAGAGTTATTTCAAAAAATGGAAGCATCCATTTATGGTGATCAAGCTGATAAGCCAGCTACTGAACATAGTGAACAGCTCATCCAAGTCCACTTTTTCTTATATCAATTGCTAAATGAGCAACCGATCAGCTTTGATGCAAAACTTGTACAGGATATTGAGGGAAAAGGCCAAGACTTCATCCATTTTCTTTCGAAAAATGGTGCCGATGAGAAGCTCATTCAGCAAGTAAAAGAGCAGTTCTTCTCGCAGGGATCAGCACCAAAGCTGAACTCTATGTCTCAAAGTGAGCTGAAACACTTTAATCAGTTAATCGACCATATGATGGCGAATGCGAAAGGGTCAGATAAAGAGTGGAAAATTTCTCTAGGGGAGTTAAAAGAATTGGTCTCTCCAAAACAAGAATCTTCCCTCGGATCTCCAGCAAAAGGCGCGGCATCACTTGAATGGCTCATCAAAAAGGAAGTCATCAAGGGACAAAGCGCCGCCACGCCTGCTTCTGAAAAAACGATGACCCATACGCTTTTGTCAGGTCATAAACAGTTCTTTCAACTGCAATCAGCGGCTCCTGTGCAGCAGACACAAACATCTGATGAAAAGCCAGGAACAGTTGATCAGCAAATTTTAAATACGTGGAAGCAAATGAAATTTACGCCATTTGGCAACTCAAGTGGGCGCTTTACCGTTCGGTTAAATCCAGAAAATCTTGGGTTTATCACCATTCAACTAACGAAACAAAACGGTGTGTATGCGAGTAAAATTACAGCATCGACGCAAGCGGCAAAAGAGCTGTTAGAGCAACATCTGCCGCAGCTCAAACAGGCACTTCCGAATATGTCGGTTCAAGTGGACCGTTTCCATATACCGCTTCAATCAAATGAACAGCCGTTATTTGGACAGTTTAGTGAAGAAAACAAGCAGCACCAGTCAAAAGGGCAAAATTCTCAGCAGTCTGATGAACAGGAAGCAGAATTCCAAGATGTACTGGACGCTCTCGTTGGCTCAGATGAAGAAGAGGAGGAGATCTAATGGCAACCGTTGATTCTACTAATAGAACAACTGCAACAACAGACACTTCTTCAAGCGCAGCAAAAAAAACAGACACGCTTGGGCGAGATCAGTTCTTAAAAATATTGCTTACGCAGCTTCAAAACCAAGATCCGACAAACCCAATTGATGACCGTGAGTTTGTCACGCAGCTTGCAACATTTTCTTCTTTAGAACAGCAAATGAATATGAACGAATCAATCACCCAAATGAATCAGGTCATGTCTACATTTGTTGCACACCAAGATCCATTTACGACATATGTAGGCTGGATTGGTAAAGAAGTATCGGGCAAACAAGATGACAAAGACATATCAGGCACTGTGAAGTCTGTTAAAAACATAAATAACGAGTACTTCCTATATCTAGAGGATGGAACGAAAATCAGCCCTTGGGACGTTACAACAGTTGGAGAAAAATCGTAAGCAAATCGAGGAGGAAAACAAATGTTACGCTCACTTTACTCAGGAATTAGCGGAATGAAAAACTTCCAAACAAAATTAGATGTTGTAGCCAATAACGTGGCCAACGTCAATACACACGGATACAAAAAAAGCCGAATCACTTTTAAAGATATGGTCAGCCAAACAATTTCAAGCTCTGGTGGACCGACGAACAACTCTGGTTCGATCAACTCAAAACAAGTTGGTTTAGGATCTTCTTTATCATCTATTGACAAGGTGATGTCAGCGGGTGCTTCTCAAAATACAGATAGAAATTATGACTTCTATATCAATGGTGATGGCTTCTTCCGTATCCAAAGTCAAGGAGAAATTCTTTATACAAGAAATGGGAATTTTGATAAAGATTCAGAGGGTAATTTAGTCAATTCTGATGGAAATTATCTGCTTGGAATGGATGGACAAAAAATAACAATTCCTGATGGCGTTTCAAGTGTGAACGTTGGTCCGGATGGAACAATCTCAGTTGTTGAAAACAACGTATCTAGAACTGTTGGACAGGTATCAGTCGTATCTTTCAGTAACGCAGGAGGATTAGACAAAGCTGGTGACAACCTTTACCGCCAGACGTTAAGCTCAGGTGCACCAAGTAACCCTATCGTTCCTGGTGAACAAGGAACGGGCGTCATCCAAACAGGTAGACTTGAAATGTCAAACGTTGATTTAACAGACGAGTTTACAGAAATGATCATCGCGCAGCGCGGATTCCAATCGAATGCAAAGACGATCACAACATCAGATGAAATTCTGCAAGAGCTTGTGAATCTGAAACGATAGGAGGTAGGGGGAGCGGTTTATCGCTTCTCTGCTTAATATGATTGAAGTGACGAGATTAAATGGCAAAGGATTTATGATTAATGCTCTCCATATCGAGCAAATCGAAAGCTTTCCAGACACGACCATTACACTCGCCAATGGAAAGAAATTCGTTGTGAAAGAAGATGAAAAGCAGCTCCAGGAGAAAATCATTTCTTTCTACAGAAAAATCCAAGTCATTTCATTGAATCAAGGAATAGAGGAGTTTGAATGAAGAAGAAATTAGTCGTAGTAATGCTAATCATGATTATTGCCATCGTCGGAATTGGAGCAGGTATCTTTTTTCTGCTGAATGGATCAGACGAAGCAAAAGCAGAAAAAGAGCCAACAGCAGATGAAGTCGTCAAAGCTTCTGTTGAAATTCCTGAGATTGTAACCAATTTAAAATCTGAAGGAAATGCAGTCAAACTTGTGCTGAATATTGAAACAGATTCTGAAAAAGCCAAAGAAGAGCTTGAAAAAAGAAGTTTTCAAGCAAAGGATGCCGTCATCGACATTTTATCAGAAACAAATGCAGATGAACTTGATGGCAAAAAAGGCAGAGAACATTTTAAAACACTAGTCAAAAACAAAGTGAATAACTATTTGCAAGATGGCAAGGTGAAAGAAGTTTATATAACCTCCTTTAATCTGCAATAGAGGCGATTAATTGACACGATGGAGGTGAAGAAATGTCAGGAGAAGTGCTTTCCCAGAATGAGATCGACGCATTATTATCCGCCATATCTACAGGCGAAATGGATGCAGAAGAGCTGAAAAAAGAAGAAACGACGAAAAAAGTGAAGGTGTATGACTTTAAACGTGCACTTCGCTTTTCAAAAGACCAGATTCGAAGTTTAACAAGGATTCACGATAACTTCGCTAGACTGCTCACCACACACTTTTCAGCGCAGCTCAGATCATATATTCAAATTTCTGTCAGCTCGGTTGACCAAGTACCATACGAAGAATTTATTCGTTCGATTCCTAATATGACCTTATTAAACTTATTTTATGTCAGTCCACTTGAAGGAAGAATTATGCTTGAAGTGAACCCAACAATCGGCTATGCCATGATGGACAGGCTGATGGGCGGGATTGGCATTAGTCATAATAAGACGGAATCACTTACAGAAATCGAAACAAAGATTATCTCAAACATGTTTGAGGGAGCTTTGGAAAATTACAGAGAAGCGTGGCAGTCCATAACCGACATCGAGCCAGAAATGGCAGATTTCGAGGTAAATCCCCAGTTTGTTCAAATGGTGTCACCAAACGAAACAGTTGTCGTCATTTCTCTTAATACACAAGTTGGTGAGGTGAGCGGGGTTATTAACCTATGTATTCCTCACGTTGTATTAGAGCCTATTATTCCGAAGCTGTCTGTTCACTACTGGATGCAGTCTGAACGAAATGAACCGAAACAAGAAGAAACAAAGGCCATTGAAAAACGGATTATGACGGCAAAAATACCGGTAGTCGCAGAACTTGGACAATCGGAAATGACGGTGGAAGAGTTTTTGAATTTGGAAATTGGTGATTGTATTGCCTTGGACAAACCAGTAAATGCGCCTCTTACTGTTATGGTCGGAAATAAACCGAAATTCTTGGGACAGGCCGGCCGCGTGAATCGGAAACAGGCGATTCAAATTCTAGATCACGACATAAGAGGTGAAGAAGATGGAGAATAACGGAAGTAAATTATCACAAGATGAAATCGATGCGCTCCTTAAAGGAGGCAGCAATGACGATATAGAGCCTGATACAGTCCTTTCTGCAATGGAACAAGACGCCATTGGAGAAATTGGAAATATTTCATTTGGTAGCTCTGCAACAGCACTTTCAACCCTATTAAATCAAAAAGTGGAGATTACAACTCCAACTGTTACAGTGATTCAAAAAAGCAAGCTGAACGAGGAGTTTCCTCATCCATACGTTGCGATTGAAGTGAATTATACAGAAGGCTTTAGTGCAAGTAACCTGCTTGTCATCCAGCAAACAGATGCGGCAGTCATTGCAGACTTAATGATGGGCGGAGATGGAACAAATGCTGACCCGTCTCTAAGTGAAATTCACCTAAGTGCAGTGCAAGAAGCAATGAACCAAATGATGGGTTCTGCAGCGACATCTATGTCGACAGTCTTTAATAAAAAGATTGATATTTCTCCGCCGCGCGTTGAGTTGCTCGATGTGAAAGAGGGAGAAGGCACAGACCGCATTCCAGCAGAAGAAATGCTTGTCAAAGTATCCTTTAGATTAACGATAGGTGAACTCATAGATTCAAATATTATGCAGCTTTACCCAATTACATTTGCGAAGGATTTAATCGCAGAATTAACAGACCCAGCTCAAGAAGAGGAGCCTGTTCAAGAAACACCCGTGAGCGCACCTGAACCTCAGCAGGCAGCTGAGCAAGCACAGTCTGCTCCTCAGCAGCAAACGGCACCGCCGAAAAGACAGGCGAAACCAAAGCCAGCCGAACCTGTAAATGTGGCGCCAGTTGAATTTGCTGCATTCAGTGAGCCTCAGCATACAACGAACCAGCTAGGAAACCTCGATATGCTGATGGATATTCCGCTTTCTATTACAGTGGAGCTTGGCAGAACGCAGCGCAGTGTGAAAGAAGTACTTGAGCTTTCAGCTGGAAGTGTCATTGAACTGGACAAACTTGCGGGTGAGCCAGTAGACATTTTGGTCAACAAACGAATCGTCGCCAAAGGGGAAGTCGTTGTCATCGATGAGAACTTTGGTGTTCGTGTGACTGATATATTAAGTCAGTCAGAAAGACTTTCTAATTTAAAATAAACAAACATATAGGGAGAGAATAAGTACATGGCTACTAAGGTATTAATCGTAGATGATGCAGCATTCATGAGAATGATGATTAAGGATATTCTTGTAAAAAACGGATTTGATGTAGTAGGAGAAGCAGAAAACGGCGCACAAGCTGTTGAAAAATATAAAGAAACATCTCCTGACCTTGTGACAATGGATATCACAATGCCAGAAATGGATGGGATCACTGCGTTAAAAGAAATTAAACAAATCGATGCTTCAGCAAAAATCATTATGTGTTCTGCTATGGGACAGCAATCAATGGTTATTGACGCCATTCAAGCAGGTGCAAAAGACTTTATCGTGAAGCCATTCCAGGCAGACCGTGTACTTGAAGCAATTAATAAAACGTTAGGCTAAAAAAGGGTGTAAGACTTGTTGAAAAAACGTTTGATATGTATAGCAATGATCAGTTTTATGCTTTTCTTGACGGTGCAGCCTGCCTCGCTGTTCGCTGAAACGAAAGATTCAGAAAACGGCACAGTGAATGACTGGCTCAAAGATGAGAAAGAAAGCAAAAAGGATACAGAAAAGAAAACCACTGACAATCAAACGAATCCGGCAGAAGAAGTTCCCTCTTCTTCTGTCTCCATTATGGATTTTGTCAAAATGATTGGTGCCTTACTTTTTGTCATCCTGCTCATTTATGGATTGGTGAGATTTGTTGGTAAGCAAAACCGCTTACTTAAACCCTTTCGCTATGTTGAAAATATTGGCGGAACGACGGTTGGCCAAAATCGTTCGGTCCAGCTTATCAAAGTGGGCAAGCGAGTACTAGTTGTCGGCGTCGCAGACTCAATCCAGCTGCTAAAAGAAATTGATGATGAACAAGAATGTGAAGCGATTGTGAAACAATATGAAGAAGCGATGGAAAGCAAGACAGATATACCAAAAATCGTTCAAAAATTCACGTCGCAAGTAAAGAAACACGACCAGACAACCACTTCTTCTTTTTCAGCCAATTTAAAGGCGCAGCTAGCCGAATTGAAAAAGACCCAATCAGAAGTCAGAAAGAAAGGCCCGAAACAAAATGAATGAGTTTATCGATTTATTTAATTCCAGCGGTGCAGGGAATATCAGTACGTCTGTCCGTCTTCTTTTACTTTTGACCGTATTTTCGGTTGCACCAGGCATTCTTATTTTAATGACGTGTTTTACACGAATTGTGATTGTCCTTTCATTCGTCAGAACATCACTTGCAACCAACTCAATGCCGCCAAACCAAGTGCTTGTTGGACTTGCTTTGTTTCTCACATTTTTTATTATGGCACCCACGTTCTCAGAGATAAATAAAGAGGCACTCACGCCGCTTTTAAATGATGACATTACGTTAAACCAGGCATATGAAAAAGCCGAAGTGCCAATCAAAGAGTTTATGAGTAAACATACGAGACAGAAAGATTTGGCTTTATTTCTTAGTTACGCAAAAATGGATACACCTGAATCGATTAAAGATATTCCATTAACGGCGATGGTACCAGCTTTTGCAATTTCAGAATTAAAGACGGCATTTCAAATTGGTTTCATGATCTTTATTCCATTTTTAATTATTGACATGGTGGTCGCAAGTGTCCTGATGTCAATGGGGATGATGATGCTTCCGCCGGTTATGATATCGCTCCCTTTCAAAATATTGTTATTTGTTTTAGTCGATGGATGGTATTTGATTGTAAAATCCTTGCTGCAAAGCTTTTAGAGTAGGTGCTTAAAACATGAGTTCAGAATTTGTCATTACGATGGCTGAAAGATCAGTGTATGTTGTATTGCTTGTCAGCGGGCCGCTTTTAGCGCTCGCACTTATTGTGGGGCTAATTGTCAGTGTGTTTCAGGCGACAACCCAAATTCAAGAACAGACGCTTGCGTTCATTCCTAAGATTGTTGCAGTGCTCATTGGACTTGTTGTGTTTGGTCCGTGGATGCTTTCCACAATTGTGTCCTTTACGACAGAGCTGTTCTCGAATTTAGATCGATTTGCAGGTTAAATCGCGATGTCCATTATAGAATTATTCCCTGCTTTTCTTTTAGTTTTTATTCGGATCACCGCTTTTTTTGTGACAGTACCGCTTTTAGCGCATAGAACGATACCAGCTGTACACAGAGTTGGATTCTCGCTGTTTTTAGCCGTTATTAGCTTCAGCACGATTAAAGAACCGCCAGCGCTCGACATAGACGGTCTTTATATGATGCTTGCGGTGAAAGAAGCAATGGTCGGACTTCTTCTTGGGCTGATTGCCTATATCATGGTGTCTGCTGTTCAAATTGCCGGCTCGTTCATTGATTTTCAAATGGGCTTTGCGATCGCCAATATTATTGATCCGCAAACAGGGGCGCAAACACCGCTGATGGGGCAGTTCTTTTATACGGTTACACTACTATTGATGCTAGCAACGAATGCACACCACCTGCTGCTTGATGGGATTTATTACAGCTTTCAATATATTGCAGTTGATCAGTACGCGCTGAATTTCGGCAGTGAATCCTTTGCTTACTTTATCGCAAAGAGTTTCAACCAAATGTTCATCATTGCCTTTCAAATCTCGGCACCTGTTGTGGCAAGTTTGTTTTTAGTCGATTTGGCATTAGGGATTGTAGCACGTACAGTTCCGCAAATGAACGTATTTGTTGTTGGACTTCCTATTAAAATGGGTGTGAGTTTTATTATGATCATCATCTGTATGGGCGTGATCTTCGGAGTTGTCCAAAATACATTTGAAACGATTGTGCTCACCATGAGGAATTTCTTAGCATTGGTCGGTGGTTCGTCATGATGACAAGGCTTAGACTAGACTTGCAGTTTTTCGCAGGTGAAAAAACAGAAAAAGCAACGCCGAAAAAAAGGCGGGATTCGCGTAAAAAAGGACAGGTTGCGAAAAGTACCGACGTCAATACAGCCATCTCATTTCTATTAATCTTTTTATCATTCTTTTTTATTGGGCCTTTTATGAAAGAGCGTATTATTGCGCTCATTGAACGTTTTTATTCAACAACCATGCTAATGAAGGTTAGCACATCTAACATTCATCAATTATTCTTGGAATTGCTTCAAGAAACAGGACTCCTCCTCATGCCGATTCTTGGTGTTGGTATGCTGGCGGGTATCCTCAGTAACTATTTACAAGTCGGGTTTCTCTTTTCTGCAGAAGTGATCAAACCGAAATTAGAAAAGCTTGATCCAATCAAAGGGTTTAAACGAATATACAGTATTCGAGCCCTCGTAGAGCTATTAAAATCCATTTTGAAAATTGGTTTTGTTGGTTTTGCGACATTTATAGCACTCTGGATGCACTTTGATGAAATCCTGAGGCTCCCTCTACTAACAGCGGAGGAAACCCTGCATTTCGTCGCAAAGATGACCTTGATTATGGGTTTATATGCAGCAGGTGCTCTTCTGATCTTAGCAGGGCTTGATTATATGTATCAGAAATTTGATTATGAAAAAAACTTACGGATGTCCAAACAAGACATCAAAGATGAGTATAAAAAATCAGAGGGTGACCCTCTCATAAAATCAAAGATTAAACAGCGCCAGCGGGAAATGGCGATGAGACGGATGATGCAGGAAGTCCCAAAAGCGGACGTCATCATTACAAACCCAACCCACTACGCAATTGCCTTGAAATATGACGAAGAAAAGATGGATGCGCCCTTTGTTGTGGCAAAGGGAACAGATATTTTGGCTTTGAAAATTAGAACGATTGCGAAAGAGCACGATATCATGACCGTAGAAAACCGGCCGCTCGCGCGTGCACTATATGATCAGGTCGATATCAATCAAGCGGTGCCAGAAGAATACTTTAAGGCCATCGCAGAAATTTTAGCTTACGTATATAAAACGAAACAAAAGATTTTATGAATTTTTGGTTTTAAAAGGAGAGAACAGGCATGGCAGCAAGAGATTTATCTGTTTTATTCAGTGTTATTTTAATTGTGGCGATGCTGGTCATACCGTTTCCGCCGATGCTATTAAGTATTTTAATCATTATTAATATTTCTCTTGCGCTTATCGTGCTTCTCACCACAATGAACATGCAAGAACCACTGCAATTTTCCATTTTTCCATCATTGCTTTTGCTCTTAACGCTGTTTCGTTTAGGGCTTAACATCTCTACAACACGTTCTATTTTATCAACTGGAGATGCTGGTAAGGTTGTAGAAACGTTTGGATCATTTGTTGTTGGGGGCAATATACTCGTTGGTCTGGTTGTCTTCCTTATTCTGATCATCATTCAGTTTGTTGTCATCACCAAAGGGGCTGAGCGTGTATCTGAGGTTGCGGCAAGGTTTACACTCGACGCGATGCCAGGTAAACAAATGAGTATTGACGCAGATTTGAATGCAGGAATGCTGACAGAAAGTGAAGCTAGAAACCGCCGTGAAAAAGTAGCAAGAGAAGCAGACTTTTATGGTGCAATGGATGGCGCAAGTAAGTTCGTTAAAGGGGATGCCATCGCAGGTATTATCATCGTTATTATCAATATTATTTTTGGAATCATTATTGGGATGCTTCAGCAAGGAATGTCGATTCAAGAATCAGCCTCCCACTTTACGCTATTAACGGTAGGAGACGGGATTGTTTCACAAATTCCTGCACTCCTCATTTCAACAGCGACAGGGATTGTCGTCACAAGGGCTGCCTCTACTGGGAACCTTGGTTCAGATATCACAGAGCAGCTGTTTGCATTCCCGGCAATGCTTTACGTCACAGCAGGCACGATCTTCCTACTTGGATTGTTTACGCCGATTGGCATACTTTTGACAGGGCCGATCGCAGGTTTACTTGCACTCGGTGCATACTTGATGTCGAAAAACAAACAGGATCAAGAAGAGATCGAAGAAGTACTGGAAGAGCAAGCAGAGGTAGAAGAGATGAAAAGTCCAGAAAGTGTCATTCATCTCCTGCAAATGGATGCCATTGAATTTGAATTTGGCTACGGGTTGATCCCGCTTGCAGATGCCAATCAAGGCGGAGACCTGTTAGACCGAATTGTGATGATCCGAAGGCAGCTTGCCCTCGAACTGGGCCTTGTCATTCCAGTTGTCCGGATCAGGGACAACATTGCCCTTAACCCAAATGAATACCGTTTGAAAATTAAAGGGAATGAAGTAGCAAAAGGTGAGCTACTGCTTGATCACTACTTAGCGATGTCCCCAACGCCTGATGATGATCCGATTGAAGGAATTGAAACGATCGAGCCATCCTTTGGCTTGCCGGCTAAATGGATATCAGAAGCAGAAAAAGATCAGGCTGAAATGCTTGGTTATACGGTGGTGGATCCGGCATCTGTTGTGTCTACTCACATCACAGAGAAGATTAGACAAAACACTCACGAACTGCTCGGACGCCAAGAAACGAAGCAATTAATCGATCATCTAAAAGAAAGTTATCCTGTCTTAGTGGATGAGGTCACACCAAATCCGCTAGCAGTCGGTGATATCCAAAAGGTACTGGCAAAGCTGCTGAAAGAAAAGGTCTCTATTCGAAACCTTGTCACCATTTTTGAGACGCTTGCAGACTATGGGAAATTAACGACTGATACCGATTTGTTAACGGAGTATGTCAGACAGGCGCTGGCAAGACAGATTACCGCACAGTATGCAAGAGAGAATGAATCACTAAAAGTGGTGACATGCTCAGGCCGAGTTGAAAAGGTGATTGCTGACAGCGTACAACAGACAGAGCATGGTAACTACTTATCGTTAGATCCAGAGTCCTCTGAAAGTGTGATTCAATCGGTAGCAAGAGAAATTGAACAGCTTTCGCTTCGTCAGGAAACGCCGGTTCTATTATGCTCACCTCCTATAAGAATGTACGTCAAGCAGCTGTTAGAAAGATATTTTCCAGAATTACCGGTACTATCATATAACGAACTAGAAGCAAATGTGGAAGTACAAAGCATCGGAGTGGTGGATATCTAATGAAAATGAAAAAAATCACAGCGAATTCTATGCAGGAGGCAACGATTCAAATTAGGCAGCAGCTTGGGAAAGATGCCGTCATTTTAAATTCGAAAACCGTTGTCAAACGAAAGCTGTTTGGTTTAAAAAAGCAGCAAATGGTCGAAGTGATTGCGGTGCTGGATCAAGATTTTGAAGAAAGAGCTGGTAAAGGCTTAAACCAAGCACCGTCTCTTCCGGTATTACCGAAAAAGGAGCCGGTTCTAAAGCAACCAATAGAGCCATCCTTTGCTCCTGAGGCAGTCAAAGCAGCGCCTCCTCATTCTAAGCCTTTAGAATATGCAAGGAACGAGCGGCATGCTGGGATTTTGCCTGATTCTCTTATGGAGGTCGATCGAAAGCTAAAGGATCAAGGTCTTGATGATGCGATACGAGATGAGTGCTTAAAGGACCTTTTAACAAAGGGTGCTGTCAAGGAAGATCAGATTAAAAAAGAACTTGAAAACCTACTCACAGAGATGCTGCCAGCTCACACCTCTGATGAGCCGATGATTCGTGCAAAATATATTGTGCTGTTTGGTTCAACGGGCGCTGGTAAAACGACAACGATTGCGAAGCTGGCTGCCAAAACGGCGATTCAGCAGAAAAAGAAAATCGCTTTTATTACCACGGATACATACCGAATTGCGGCGATCGAACAACTGAAAACGTATGCTGAACTGCTGAATGCGCCGCTTGAGGTTTGTTATTCAAGAGAAGATTTTGTGAAAGCGCAGCAGACCTTGAAAGATTATGATCATATTTTCATAGACACAGCAGGCCGTAACTTTAAAGAAGAAGCATATATGAAAGAGCTGACAGACATTATTCCATTTGATGAAAGCATTCAAAGTTTCCTTGTCATGAGCGCGACGTCGAAGTATCAGGACATGAAAGCCATGGTCAAACGTTTTGAACAAGTTCCAATCCATCAATTCATTTTTACAAAAGTAGATGAAACAGACACGATGGGCACGATCTTTCAAATCATTGCAGAATCTCAAATTGGGCTCGGCTTTTTAACAAATGGCCAAAATGTACCTGAGGATATTCTTGAGGGCTCTCCTCTTGAATTAACAAGGATGGTATTACAATGATGAAGCCTGACCAAGCGGAAGGTCTAAGGAAACTTGTTCAGCAGAGTCAAACGGTAATGCCAGCCTCTCTTAGCGGAAGCGGACAGGCAAAAACGATTGCCGTCATGAGCGGTAAAGGCGGAGTAGGTAAATCGAATTTGACGCTGAACATGGCACTGTCTATCGCTAGTGCAGGCAAGCGAGTGTTAGTCATCGACCTTGATTTTGGCATGGGGAATATTGATATTTTATTAGGTAAAACATCGACTAGCTCAATATTAGATGTTCTCGTCAGGAAGAAATCCTTCCAAGCGGCTATGACAAAAGGAACAGACCATCTTTATTACATTTCTGGCGGGAGCGGACTTGAACAGCTGTTTTCTTTAGACAAAGATCAATGGTCATTCTTTCTGGAGGAGATGGAGAGAATGATGCATGACTTTGATTGTATATTTTTTGATATGGGTGCAGGTTTGTCAAAAGATCAACTGCCTTTTGTCTTATCAGCAGGGGAAGTGGTGGTCGTGACAACGCCGGAACCAACATCCATCATGGATGCCTACAGCGCGATTAAACACTTAGCTATTCATCAATTTGAGCAGTCAGTGCAAATCATTGTGAACCGGTGTAAAACCCCGTCAGAGGGCTCTGAAACCTACCGGAAATTAGCAGGAGTGGTCACATCATTTCTACACAGAAAGCTTGTGTTTGCTGGGGCTGTACCTGATGATCCTGCGGTTCCTAAAGCAGTGGCGGAACAAATTCCATTTTATATCAAGCAGCCTCATTCAAGGTTAAGTAAAACCATTAAAATGCTGGCAGAAACACTTTATCATCAGCAGATAAGAGGGGCACGGAGAGAGCAGCATACGTTTATAGATAAGTTGTCCTCTTTTTTTAAAAGGAGGAAGATGGACTCATGATTAGAGTGCTTGTAGTAGATGACTCGGCTTTTATGCGAAAGCTCATTAGTGATTTCCTAAGTGCCGAGCAAGAAATTGAAGTCGTGGGAACGGCGCGAAATGGAGAAGATGCCTTAAAACGGATCAAGGAATTGAATCCAGATGTTGTCACACTAGATGTGGAAATGCCTGTTTTAAATGGAACAGAAGCATTAAAACAAATTCTGGCTGAACACGACCTTGCCGTGATTATGGTGTCAAGCCAGACAAAGCAAGGGAAGGATTTAACCATCCATTGCTTAGAACTCGGTGCTTTTGACTTTGTGACGAAGCCTTCAGGAAGTATTTCGCTCGATTTACACAAAGTAAGAGGTCAAATTGTAGAGCGGGTACTTGCGGCAGGTCTCTCTAGAAAACGCACTGAGAAACAAGTTTCTCCTAAGCCAGTCATGAAGCCGCCAAGTCCAGTGGCTGTTCCCCGTCTGCAAGAAGTAAAAAGCGGCTCACTCCGTAAAATTATTTCAATTGGAACATCTACGGGAGGGCCAAGGGCGCTTCAACGAGTCGTCACGAAGCTCCCAAAGGACATAGAGGCACCGATTTTAATTGTGCAGCATATGCCGGCAGGATTTACGGCATCACTTGCTACGAGGTTAGACCATTTATCACAAATTACGATTAAAGAAGCACAAGATGGAGACATCGCAAAAAATGGAGTGGCTTACATAGCTCCTGGTGGAATGAATATGTCACTTCATGAACAAGGGGCGTCTTTAGTGATCAGGCTGTCCCCAGAAGACACTGAAAGCCGGCACAAACCTTCTGTTAACTATTTATTTGAATCTATTAGCAACATCAAAGGTTACGAGAAAATTGCTGTCATTATGACAGGAATGGGGAGTGACGGCACAGAAGGGGTCAAAAAAATGGTCGCAGGCGGTCATACAAAAGTGATTGCAGAAAAAGAAGAATCATGTGTTGTTTTCGGGATGCCTAAATCAGTTATTAAAGCAGGCCTTGCACATGAAACAAGGCATGTGGATGACATCGCACATGCAATTATAAGCTCCATGAAAAAAGAGAGGGCGTGAACACGTTGGATGTAAACCAATACTTAGATATCTTTTTAGATGAAAGCAGAGAACACTTACAAACTTGTAATGAAAAACTTCTCGAATTAGAAAAGAACCCAACCGACTTGCAGCTAGTGAATGATATTTTCAGAGCGGCTCATACGTTGAAAGGGATGAGTGCAACGATGGGCTATGCTGATATGGCACAGCTGACGCACCACCTAGAAAACATGTTTGATGCCATTCGGAATGAACAAATGATTGTCACTCCTGAGTCTATGGACACGATGTTTGAAGCACTTGACCACCTTGAAGCAATGGTTCAATCGATTGCAGAAGGCGGGGACGGGAAACGTGATGTCACAGAGATTAGTAAAAAGCTAGACGTGACAGGAAGCCATGCGGAGGCAGCACCAGCCGTTGAAGAAGCGGATGCATCAGCACCAGCTGCTAACGACTTAAACTATAATGAATTTGAACGAACAGTTCTTGATGAAGCGAGAGAACAAGGCTTTAAATGCTATGAGCTGAACGTGACATTAAGCGACGCATGCTTATTAAAAGCAGTTCGAGTCTATATGATTTTTGAAAGACTCAATGAAGCCGGCGAGGTCGTCAAAACGGTTCCGAACGCAGAACTGTTAGAATCAGAAGATTTCGAATCTGAATTCAGTATTTCTTATTTATCTAAACAGCCGATGGACGAAGTGAAGAAAATCGTGACGGCGATCTCAGAGGTTGAACATGTAGAGATTTCTGAAGTCTCCACATTTGAAGAAACGGCCTCGACTGAAAAACGAGAAGCGAAACCTGAACAAAATAAAGAAGAGGTATCCATTCCTGCTACTAAAGCGCCAGCAAGCGATGCGCCAAAAGCAAATGGCAATAACGGTGCAGCTGCCGGCGGCACGAAAACGATTCGTGTCAACATTGATCGTCTAGATTCTCTTATGAATCTATTTGAAGAACTTGTGATTGATAGAGGACGTTTAGAGCAGATTGCAAAAGAGCTTGAAAATAACGAACTCACCGATACAGTCGAAAGAATGACACGGATTTCAGGCGACCTGCAATCGATTATCCTGAACATGAGAATGGTACCTGTAGAAACTGTGTTTAACAGGTTCCCGCGTATGATTCGCCAGTTGACGAAAGAGCTCAATAAGAAAATTGAACTCATCATTGAAGGCGCTGATACTGAGCTTGATCGAACAGTGATCGACGAGATTGGAGACCCGCTCTTACATTTACTCAGAAACAGTCTAGATCATGGGATTGAATCGCCAGAAGAACGTGTGAAAAAAGGCAAGCCAGAAAAAGGAACCGTTCTATTAAAGGCATATCATAGTGGAAATCACGTCTTCATTGAAGTAGAAGATGATGGCGGCGGAATTAACCGTAAAAAGGTGCTTGAAAAAGCACTAGAGCGCGGGGTTATCACAGAAAGAGAAGCGGAAAGCCTTGAAGATCATCAAATTGATTCATTGATCTTTGCAGCAGGATTCTCTACAGCTGATACGATTTCTGACATCTCAGGCCGCGGTGTAGGTCTTGACGTTGTGAAAAACAAGCTGGAATCATTAGGCGGTTCTGTGAGCATCAACTCAACAGAAGGACAAGGCTCACTGTTCTCTATCCAGCTCCCACTTACATTGTCGATTATTTCTGTCCTTCTTGTGAAACTAGAAGAGGAAACATTTGCGATTCCGATTTCTTCTATTATTGAAACGGCTGTCATTAAGAAAAGTGACATTCTTCAAACGCATGATCGTGAAGTCATTGATTTCCGCGGATTTATCGTACCGGTCGTGTACCTGAAGAAACAATTCCACGTACCAAATGCGAATGAGCTAGAGGAAGAACTGCATATCATCGTTGTTCGTAAAGGGGACAAGCTGACAGCATTTGTGGTCGATTCATTTATTGGTCAACAAGAGGTTGTATTAAAATCACTAGGAGATTATCTGCCAAACGTATTTGCGATATCAGGCGCTACAATCCTAGGTGACGGTCAGGTTGCACTCATCGTTGACTGTAATGCACTGATCAAGTAAAAAACAATAGAGGAGCGGTCTGAAATGAGTACAGATATCAAAACTGGCGAAAAGATGATTGTGTTTATCGTAAACAAAAAAGAATACGCCATTTCAGTATCAGAAGTAAAGTCCATTGAAAAATGGCAGCAGCCGACAAGAATTCCTGGCGTTGCCCCTTATATATGCGGTGTCATTAACCTGCGCGGTGTGGTGACTCCTGTCATCGACCTTAGAGTGAGACTTGGATCAACTGACAATGAGATTACAGATGAAACAAGAATGATTATTGTACAAGTTGGTGACATTGAAGTCGGTTGGGTTGTTGATGAAGCAAACGATGTCATTACAGTCCATCAGGAAGAAGTGGAGTCTTCACCTGATTCAGCTGAAAAAGAAGGACAATCTTGGGTCACAGGCATCATTAAGCATGATCAGCGTCTATTTAATATCATTCATGCTGGTGCTGTCCTCGACAAGAGCGTTCAAGATGCACCTGTTCATTAAGGGGGATGTGAAATGAACATTTTCAGTGAAATAAAAGATGAACAGCTGGATGTATTAAGAGAAGTTGGGAATATTGGAGCAGGCCACGCAGCGTCTGCTCTTGCCAACCTATTAGATCGTAAAATAGATATGGCTGTTCCTTTTGTCAAGGTTCTCTCGTTTGAAGATTTAATGGATTTCTTTGGCGGTGCAGATCTTCCAGTTGCAAGCATTTTCCTTCGAATGGAAGGAGATTTATCAGGCTCCATCTTTTTCATTATGCCGTTTGAGCAAGCAGAGCAATTTGTAAGAGAGCTTGTACAGGACCCGGCGTTTGATATTGATACCATTCATGAACACGTATTAGGGACATCAGCACTGCATGAGCTAGGAAATATTTTAGCAGGCTCTTATTTATCAGCCCTTGCCGATCTAACAAAATTAAAGCTTTACCCAAGTGTTCCAGATGTCACGCTCGATATGTTCGGTGCTGTCATTAGTGAAGGGTTAATGCAGTTCAGTCCTCTCGGCGATCAGGCAATTGTGATTGATACATCTATTTTTGATGATCAAAATAAGCAAGAGCTGAAAGGAAATATGTTTCTATTACCAGACTTTGAATCGTTTGACAAACTGTTCAAAGCATTAGGTAACCTATAATGAACGTGCAAATTCCGGCAGTTGTAAAGGTTGGTATAGCGGATGTTCAGCTTGTGAAAACACCGGACCGTATTCGGACATCCGGTCTTGGTTCTTGTGTAGGGCTTGTTCTGTTTGATCAAGAGAAAAAGCTGGCAGGTCTTGTCCATGTCATGCTTCCAGACTCATCCCTTGCAAAAGGGGCGGTGGAGAACTTGGCCAAATATGCAGATACAGGTGTCAAGCATACAATTGATTTGCTCCTAAAAGAAGGAGCGCGCAAACATGCGCTTAAGGCGAAGCTTGCTGGCGGGGCGGAAATGTTTAAGTTTAAGTCAACCAATGATCTGATGAGAATTGGACCTAGAAACGTATCAGCTGTGAAAGAACATCTGTCTCTTCATCATATCCCGATCATTAGTGAGGATACGGGCGGAAGCAATGGACGCACGATTGAATTCGATCCGCTAACGACAGAGCTTGAGATCCGCACTGTGAAGCAAGGCATTATGAAGATATAACTAAGGAAGTATAGGGGGAGAAAGATGCAATCCTTAAATTACGAAGATCAGGCGCTATGGGCTAGATGGAAAGAGTGGAAGGACCCAGCTGCTGGAGATGCTCTTATGCGCCGCTATATGCCGCTCGTCACATATCATGTTGGAAGAATTTCCATCGGTCTCCCGAAGTCAGTGCATAAAGAAGACTTGATCAGTCTAGGGATGCTCGGTTTATATGATGCCCTTGAAAAATTTGACCCTGGAAGAGATCTGAAGTTTGATACATATGCATCCTTCAGAATCCGCGGGGCCATCATCGACGGTCTTCGTAAAGAGGACTGGCTGCCTCGTACATCAAGAGAAAAAACAAAAAAAGTAGAAGCTGCTATTGAAAAACTTGAACAGCGTTATTTGCGGAATGTGACACCAACAGAGGTGGCTGAGGAACTCGGCATGAGTGAACAGGATGTTGTCACAACGATGAATGAAGGTTTCTTTGCGAATTTGCTTTCAATCGACGAGAAGCTGCATGATCAAGAGGACGGAGAAAACGTCCAAGTCATGATTCGCGACGAGAAGTCTGTGACACCTGAGGAGAAAATGCTGAAAGATGAATTAATTGAACAGCTTGCTGAAAAGATTACAGAGCTTTCAGAAAAAGAAAAGCTTGTGATCAGTCTTTTCTATAAAGAAGAACTGACTTTAACGGAAATCGGTCAAGTGCTCAATTTATCCACCTCGCGCATTTCACAAATTCATTCGAAGGCTTTATTCAAGCTTAAGCATCTGCTTGATAAAGCCATTCAATCTTAAAGAGTTAGTGAGTGAAAAAATATGTTATGGCTGATTAGCTTCATGCTTCATGCTGCACTTATTTATTTTGTGATTATTTTATACACGAGAATGAATTCGCTGAAGGCAACTGAACAAAAGCAGCGAGAACTTTTAGAAGAAACGGAAAATACCCTGGCTGCATTTTTGATGGAAGTCAAAGAAGAGAATGACAAACTATCGAAAGTGGCAGCCGCTTCCCCTGATTTTTCTGCTGAAGAGCTGAAATCGGATCTTCAGACACCAAAGCAGCCACAACCACCAACTGAATCCCAGCAATCGGTAGAAAGTGAAGATCCAGTACCAGAGCACCTGTCGGCTCTCCTTAGCGAGGTTGAGGTGCAGGAAGAGAAGGTAAACGAACCCGTTCCACATCTTGAAACAGAAGCTCCTGAGCCTTCTGAAAATGAAATAGAAGAAACATTCCAAGATCAAGTGAAGGCCTTATATGATCAAGGGCGGTCACTAGAAGAAATAGCGAAGGAATTGAAAACTGGCAAGACAGAAATCGAGCTTTTATTAAAATTTAACGGAAAGCTGTAAAGGATTCTTGATTGTCAGTCCATCATGTGTTATATTATTTCTTGGTGTTAAATACACACGCTTAATGATTCATATGAAGGTGCTGCCGTGGCGCAGTTTTATGTGAACATGACTTAAGCGGAGGGAAAAAAACCATTATACTAGGAGGCAACAAAATGTCAGTTATTTCTATGAAGCAATTGCTAGAAGCTGGTGTTCACTTCGGTCACCAAACTCGCCGTTGGAACCCAAAAATGAAGCGTTACATCTTTACAGAGCGTAACGGTATCTACATCATCGATCTTCAAAAAACGGTGAAAAAAGTAGAGGAAGCTTACAACTTTACAAAAAACCTTGCTGCTGACGGAGGAAAAATCCTTTTCGTTGGTACGAAAAAGCAAGCACAAGATTCAGTGAAAGAAGAAGCAATCCGTTCTGGTATGTTCTATGTAAACCAACGCTGGCTTGGTGGAACTTTAACAAACTTTGAAACAATCCAAAAACGTATCAAACGTTTGAAAGATATTGAAAAAATGCAAGAAAACGGTACTTTCGAAGTTCTTCCTAAGAAAGAAGTCGTTCAATTGAAAAAAGAATTAGAGCGTCTTGAAAAATTCTTAGGCGGAATCAAAGACATGAAGGGTCTTCCGGATGCACTTTTCATTATCGATCCTCGTAAAGAGCGTATTGCAGTTGCAGAAGCTCGCAAACTGAATATCCCAATCATCGGTATCGTTGACACAAACTGTGATCCAGACGAAATTGATGTTGTGATCCCTGCAAACGATGATGCAATCCGTGCTGTAAAACTTCTAACTGCTAAAATGGCAGATGCGATTCTTGAGTCTAAACAAGGCGAAGAAGAAGCTGTTGTAGAAGAAACGACAGAATCTGAAACAACAACTGCGTAACCTATTCAAAAGGTGATAAGAGGGAAATGCCTTTTATCACCTTTTTTTCACCTAGTAATCCGTGTTTTAACATAGAAGGAGGAAATGTAAAATGGCAATTACTGCTCAATTAGTAAAAGAACTGCGTCAAAAAACTGGTGCAGGTATGATGGACTGTAAAAAAGCGTTAACAGAAACTGATGGTGACATCGACAAAGCAATCGATCTTCTAAGAGAAAAAGGAATCGCAAAGGCTGCGAAAAAAGCAGACCGTATTGCGGCAGAAGGTTTAACTCTTATCAAAACTGATGGCAACACAGGCGTGATCCTTGAAGTGAACTCAGAGACTGATTTCGTTGCGAAAAACGAAGGATTCCAAACACTTCTTAACGAACTTGCTGATCATTTACTTGCTGCTAAACCTGCAACAATTGAAGAAGCTCATGCTTCTAAAATGGAAAACGGTTCAACAGTTGAAGAGCATATCACATCTGCAATTGCGAAAATTGGAGAGAAAATCACTCTACGTCGTTTCTCTGTCATCACGAAAGAAGATAACGCAGCATTCGGTTCTTACTTGCACATGGGCGGACGCATCGGTGTATTAGCAGTTCTTAACGGAACAACTGATGAAGAGCTTGCAAGAGACATCGCAATGCACGTTGCTGCTGTAAACCCTAAATACATTTCTCGTGACCAAGTGTCAGAAGAAGAAGCAAACCGTGAGCGTGAAGTATTAACGCAACAAGCGCTTCAAGAAGGAAAGCCTGAAAACATCGTAGCTAAAATGGTAGAAGGCCGTCTAAACAAATTCTTCGAAGAAATTTGCTTACTTGACCAAGCGTTCGTTAAAAACCCAGATGAAAAAGTGAAACAAGTTGTAGGAGCGAAAAACGCAACTGTTCAAACTTATGTTCGCTATGAAGTGGGAGAAGGTATCGAAAAGCGTCAAGACAACTTTGCTGAAGAAGTAATGAGCCAAGTGAAAAAATAATGTTTGAAAAGCTCTCTGGGGCTTTTTTAGGGAGCACAAGCACTGTGTTCCCTATTTTTTAGAGGATATTGATTTACAAAAGGCAGTTTCTTACGCATAATAAGAGACGGTATAGTTTACACTTGGAGGTTATCATGAGCAAACCGAAATATAATCGCATTGTACTGAAGCTAAGTGGCGAAGCACTAGCAGGTGATGCTGGAAATGGAATTAACCCAACTGTCATTCATTCAATTGCAAAGCAAGTAAAAGAAATTGCAGAACTTGATGTGGAAGTTGCAGTCGTTGTAGGCGGAGGAAACCTTTGGCGCGGTAAGACAGGCAGTGACTTAGGAATGGACCGGGCAACAGCAGATTACATGGGCATGCTTGCAACAGTGATGAACTCGCTGGCATTACAGGACAGCCTAGAAACGCTTGGCATTCAGTCTAGAGTACAAACCTCTATCGAAATGAGACAGGTTGCAGAGCCATACATAAGAAGAAAAGCGATCCGTCATCTTGAGAAGAAACGTGTCGTGATTTTTGCTGCAGGTACTGGTAACCCTTACTTCTCTACAGATACAACTGCAGCACTTCGTGCAGCTGAAATTGAAGCAGATGTCATTTTAATGGCGAAAAATAATGTAGATGGTGTCTACAGTGCTGATCCTCGTACAGATGCGGATGCAGTAAAATATGATAAGCTTTCATATCTTGATGTACTAAAAGAAGGGCTTGCTGTAATGGATTCTACTGCGTCCTCATTATGTATGGACAATGACATTCCATTAATCGTATTCTCCATTATGGAAGAAGGAAATATTAAACGTGCCGTAAATGGCGAATCAATCGGAACGATCGTGAGGGGGAAATAACGTGTCAAAAGAAGTGTTGAACCAAACAAAAGAAAAAATGGAAAAAGCCGTTCAAGCATATGGACGTGAACTAGCAACAGTTCGCGCTGGCCGTGCAAATGCTTCACTGCTTGATAAAGTGACAGTTGATTATTACGGTGCACAAACACCACTCAACCAAATTGCGTCAATTACAGTGCCAGAAGCACGTATGCTGATTATCACACCTTACGATAAAACAGCAATCGGTGATATCGAAAAAGCGATCCAAAAGTCTGATCTTGGCATCACGCCAACAAGTGACGGAAATGTGATCCGCATTGCGATCCCTGCGCTAACAGAAGAAAGACGTAAAGAGCTTGTGAAAGTTGTGAAAAAGTACTCAGAAGAAGCAAAAGTAGCTGTTCGTAACGTTCGTCGTGATGCAAACGATGATTTGAAAAAGCTTGAGAAAAATGGGGAGATCACTGAAGATGAATTAAGATCATCTACAGAGGATGTTCAAAAATTGACAGATGAATATGTCGCTAAAATTGATGACGTGACGAAAGATAAAGAAAAAGAAATCATGGAAGTTTAAGAAAAAACTATGTACAATAGATAATAGTGAAAAGACCCTCTTCATGTTTACAGGGGGTTTTTTTGTTAATACTGTTGATGACTATATTATTAGCGGGAACGCAACCTTTTTGGGTGATGGAGGAATCTCATGCTCAATATACTCAAAAATTGGAAGAATCAGCAAACAGCAGCTTCCAACTTAGAAAGTCTGACAAAAGAAGACATATTAAATGGAGAAATTCCTGAACATATCGCCATTATCATGGATGGGAACGGAAGATGGGCAAAAAAACGCGCTCTTCCACGGGTAGCAGGACATCATGAAGGAATGAAAGTCGTCAAGCGAATGACAAAGCTTGCAAATGAGCTGAATGTCAAAGTGTTGACCTTGTATGCTTTCTCTACGGAAAATTGGAAACGTCCAAAACTAGAAGTAGACTTTTTAATGAAGCTTCCTGAAGAATTTTTAAACATCTACCTGCCCGAACTCGTCGAGGAAAATGTCCGTGTGCGCTTAACAGGTGATCCAGACGGCCTCCCGCAGCATACAAAAAGAGCGGTAGAGAACGCAGTGAAGAGTACGGCGAATAACGACGGACTCGTTTTAAACTTTGCGCTCAATTATGGAGGACGAACAGAAATCGTCGCAGCGTGCAGACAAATTTCTGAAAAAGTCAAAGAAGGTAAGCTTCAAGCAGAAGACATCACAGAAGAGATGTTTTCAGCTTATTTAATGACAGAATCTCTTCAAGATCCGGATTTGCTTATTCGCACGAGTGGGGAAATTAGATTAAGCAACTTTATGCTTTGGCAAATTGCGTACAGCGAGTTTGTCTTTACGGATGTGCTTTGGCCTGACTTTTCTGATGAGCATCTTATAGGCGCTATCGGAGAATACCAGCGCCGCGGCCGGAGGTTCGGTGGAATTTAGAGGGTGGTGCAGATGAAACAAAGAATTTTGACGGGTGTTTTGGCAGCTGCAGTGTTTTTACTTGCTGTTATTTATGGACAGATGCCATTTACCCTGCTGATTTATTTAATGGGAAGTGTCGCTCTCTTTGAGCTTCTGAGAATGAAAAAGATTTCGATCTTTAGCTTTCCTGGTATTATCAGCTTAATATTACTTTGGCTTTTAATGGGCGGAGAGAATAGCTTCTTCCCAAACGTAGACGCATCCAAAATGCAGATTGCTTTATTTGCAATCTTAATTCTTTTAACTTATACCGTTTTGAGCAAAAACTCCTTCACATTCGATGAGGTTGCTTTTGTTGTATTAGCCACATTATATATTGGCGTCAGTTTCTATTATTTTATCCAAATTAGAGGCTTATATGGCATGAGTGCGATCTTCTTCGCAGCGGTGATTATTTGGTCCACTGACTCAGGTGCCTATTTTATTGGAAAATCTATGGGGAAACGAAAGCTTTGGCCGGAGATCAGTCCAAACAAAACAGTAGAAGGATTTATCGGCGGAATTGTCACAGCGGTCGTGTTGTCACTTGTCTTTCAGGCGGTTACAGGATTTTTGCCATCATATCTGCTTGTTATGTTTATTACCCTTTTGCTCAGTATTTTTGGACAGCTTGGCGACCTTGTGGAATCTGCTTTAAAGCGTCATTATCACGTGAAGGATTCAGGGACAATACTTCCGGGTCATGGCGGGATTTTGGACAGGTTTGACAGCTTTTTATTCGTTCTGCCGTTTTTATATTTATTGCTGGCCACGTTTGCTAGCTAACCTCATAGAAACTTATTGAACGAGAGAAGGAGTGGCAATTTGAAATATATTTCGCTATTAGGCGCAACAGGATCAATTGGAGAACAAACATTAGATGTGATCAGGCAGCACCCGGACAAATTTAAGCTGAAAGCCATGACGTTTGGCAGAAATGTAGACAAGGCCATTCCCATCATTGAGCGTTTTCAGCCTGAATTCGTCGGATGTTTGGATGAAGAGACCTATCGCACGCTAAAAAGTCATTCATTTGAATACGATGTCAAGATGGCCGCAGGTGATGAAGCCAACATCGAGGCAGCGACCTATGATGCAGTGGATGTTGTGGTCAATGCACTTGTAGGAAGTGTTGGGCTTGTTCCAACTTTAAAGGCCATTGAACAAAAAAAGACGATTGCACTTGCAAATAAGGAAACACTTGTGACAGCTGGTCATATAGTAAAAGAGTACGCGAAATCATATGATGTACCTTTACTTCCTGTCGATAGTGAGCACTCCGCTATTTTCCAATGCCTGCAAGGTGAACAAGCTAAAAACATTGAACGCTTAATCGTCACAGCTTCAGGTGGTAGTTTCCGAGATAAAAAACGAACGGAGCTAGAAGGTGTGACGGTTGAAGAAGCGCTGAATCATCCGAACTGGTCAATGGGAGCAAAAATCACCATTGATTCAGCGACCATGATGAATAAAGGGCTTGAGGTGATCGAGGCGCATTGGCTCTTTGATATCCCGTATGACCAAATTGATGTGCTGTTACATAAGGAGAGCATTATCCATTCGATGGTGGAATTTCACGACAAAAGCGTCATGGCTCAGTTAGGGACTCCCGACATGAGAGTGCCCATTCAATATGCACTCACCTACCCTGATAGGGCGCCATTAAAAGAAGCGAAATCATTGAACCTTTGGGAGATTGGACAATTGAATTTCCAAAAAGCGGATTTTGACAGGTATCGCTGCTTACATTTTGCTTACGAATCAGGTAAAATAGGAGGAACAATGCCTGCTGTGCTCAATGCAGCAAATGAAATGGCAGTCGATGCATTTCTAAAAGGCAAAGTGTCGTTCCTGCAAATTGAAGAATTGATTGAAAAGGCACTAATGAGACATCATGTGATTTCAACGCCTAGTTTGCAAGATATCCATGAAGTGGACAAAGATACACGAGACTTTGTTCAATCAATCCTCACATAAGGTGGTATGTTCGTGAATACAGTGATTGCGTTTATTATTATTTTTGGAACGCTCGTTTTTTTCCACGAGCTCGGCCATTTAATTATGGCGCAGCGCGCGGGTATATTATGCCGCGAGTTCGCAATTGGTTTTGGGCCAAAGATTTTCTCCTTTAAACGAAAAGAAACCGTTTATACCATTAGACTTCTCCCTATCGGCGGATTTGTTAAAATGGCAGGGGAGGACCCTGAAGTCATTGAAATCAAACCAGGTCATACAGTGGGTCTCTTATTCAATGAGCAAAATGAAGTAGAAAAAATCATTTTAAATGATAAAGAGAAATATCCTGATGCACTGGTCATCGAGGTCGAGCAGATTGATTTAGATCATGCCATGAGAATCTCAGGATATGAATCTGGAAATGAAGATATTTTGACTGGCTACAATGTGAGTCAAACAAGCTTCTATATTGCAGATGGTGAAGAAATTCAAATCGCACCATACAGTCGTCAATTTGGTTCAAAAACTGTTTGGCAGCGTATTAAAGCGATCGCAGCTGGACCGATTATGAACTTTATTCTGGCATATGTGATTTTAGTCGCTTTAGGCTTTATTCAAGGTGTAACCGTAGATGATCCTGTGCTTGGTAAGCTGACGAAAGATGGCCGAGCGGCGCAAGCTGGACTCATGCAGGGTGATCACATCGTTTCGATTAACGGGGATAAAATGAATTCTTGGACAGATGTGGTTCAAACGGTTCAAAAAAACCCTGAGAAAAAAATGAATGTTGTCATTGACCGAGACGGCAAAGAAAGCACCGTGCAGGTTGTACCAGAAGCTGTGAAAGCAGATGGGAAAAACATTGGCCGTTTTGGATCATACCCGCCAACGGAAAATGGATTTCTAAAAGTCATTTCATCTTCAGGAACGACGGTAATATCAACGGCAGGTCTGATCTTAACGAACTTGCAAAAAATTGTCACAGGGCAATTTTCATTAGATATGCTGGCAGGTCCTGTCGGGATCTATGACATGACAGGAGAAGTAGCCAAACAAGGTGTGTTAACATTAATGCAGTTTGCGGCGTTCCTCAGCATTAACTTAGGCATCGTGAATTTATTACCGATTCCTGCATTAGATGGAGGACGTTTACTTTTCTTATTTGTTGAAGCCATTCGCGGTAAACCCATTAATCGTGAGAAAGAAGCACTTGTTGTTTTCATTGGTGTTGCTTTCCTCATGCTGCTCATGCTAGTGGTTACGTGGAATGACATCCAGCGATTATTTTTATAAAAACCAATGTCTCTTGTTTCTCATTTCGGGAAACAAGAGTTTTTGTGAGAAGTCCTATTTCATAAATGAGGTGTAACGACATGAGACAATCCTTGACTTTCATTCCAACTCTTCGAGAGGTGCCAGCAGATGCAGAGGCAAAAAGTCATCAGCTATTAGTAAGAGCTGGATTCATTAGACAAAATACAAGTGGAATCTATCACTACCTGCCGCTGGCTCATAAAGTCATCCAGCATATTCAATCTATTGTTCGTAAGGAAATGGAAAAGGCAGGAGCAGCTGAGCTGTTAATGCCAGTGCTGCAGCAGGCAGAAATGTGGCAAGAGTCAGGAAGATGGTATACATACGGTCCAGAACTCATGCGTATGAAGGATCGTCATGGCCGCGAGTTTGCGCTTGGCCCAACGCACGAAGAAGTGATCACATCACTCGTACGCAGCGAAGTGAAATCGTATAAGAAGCTTCCTTTGACACTTTATCAAATTCAATCAAAATTCCGCGATGAACAAAGACCTCGTTTTGGACTGCTACGCGGACGTGAATTTATTATGAAGGATGCGTATTCGTTCCATTCTTCACCAGAAAGCCTTGATGAGACATACAACAAAATGTTTACAGCATACTCTAACGTGTTCTCAAAAGTGGGTCTTAACTTTAGACCAGTCATTGCAGATTCTGGTGCAATGGGAGGCAAAGACACGCATGAGTTTATGGCGCTGTCAGAGGTAGGGGAGGATACCATCGCTTACTCTGATACTTCTTCCTATGCAGCGAACATTGAAATGGCTGAGGCTGTGTATGACGGAGAAGAAGCAAATCCTGCGGACTTTAAAGAACTTGAAAAAGTCCACACACCACAAGTGAAAACGATTCAGGATGTTGCTGCATTTTTAGAGGTCGCTCCTTCTGCATGTATCAAGTCTGTTTTGTTCAAAGCAGATGATGCGTATGTCCTTGTCCTTACTAGAGGTGATCATGAAGTAAATGATGTGAAAGTAAAGAACTTAGTAGGAGCACAGCTTGTAGAGCTCGCTTCACGCGAAGAAGTACTAGAAATCATTGGAACAGAGCCTGGATTTGTTGGACCTGTGAACCTAGAGGCAGAAGTCGATATTTATGCAGACCTTGCTGTCAAAGGAATGACAAATGCAGTTGCAGGTGCAAACGAAGCGGATCATCACTATGTCAATGTCAACCCAGCACGTGATGTGTCAGTGAAGGAATTTACAGATCTTCGCTTGATTCAAGAAGGCGACGTCTCACCAGATGGAGAAGGCACAATCCAGTTTGCAAAAGGAATTGAAGTTGGACAAGTCTTTAAACTCGGCACTCGTTATTCTGAGGCAATGGACGTAACGTACCTCGATGAAAATGGACGCGCGCAGCCAATGATCATGGGCTGCTATGGCATCGGTATCTCTAGAACTCTTTCAGCTATTGTCGAACAGCATCACGATGATAAAGGCATTATCTGGCCAGAAACAGTTGCGCCATATGACCTTCATCTCCTTGCATTAAATATGAAAAACGATGCACAAAAGGAACTCGCTGAAACATTATACGAGCGCTTAGAAGATGAGGGCTTTGATGTCCTTTTCGATGACCGTCAGGAGCGTGCAGGAGTGAAGTTTGCAGACAGTGATTTAATTGGACTGCCAATTCGTATTAGCTGCGGAAAACGTTCAGAAGAAGGCATTGTTGAAGTGAAGTTTAGAAAATCAGGTGAATCACACGAAGTATCTGTAGATGAACTGATTTCATTTATACGCCGAGCATAAAACGAACAAATAAATGAAGGTACCTCCTGTAGAAAAGAGGTACCTTTCTGATTTACAAAAGGAGGGTCCTGTCTTGGATGAACAATTACCGATTACCCGGCGGCAATTTCATATTTTACTCAATCAGATTCAAATGACAGATGATGACCTCAGTCGTTACTTTGAAGAAGGTGAAATCGTCAAATTGACGGTGCATAAGGCGACGAAAACGTGGCATTTCCTTTTTAAATTCAAGGCACTTCTGCCTTACAAGGTATATGCAATGTTTCTGAGCAGGCTGACAAATGCATTTTCTCACATTGCACAAGTCACTTGTACGATTGAAGTCAATGATCCGCACATATCCGAGGAGCTCGTTCAGTCGTATTGGTCACATTGTGTGGAAGAGCTACAAGGAATTTCTCCCCCAATCATCAGCTTGCTTCAGCAGCAAAAACCGGCGCTGTCTGGGCATAAAATCATCATCAAAACGAAAAGCGAAACAGAGGCTTTAGCCATCAAGAAGAAGTACAGCCCAATGCTACAGGCTGCATTTAAACAAGTTGGTTTTCCAGAGCTGCAATTTGATACAGAAATTTTTGTATCAGATCAAGAGATTCAGAAGTTCAGAGAACAAAAGCTTGCTGAAGACCAAGAAAGAGCGATGCAAGCCCTCACTGAGATGGAGAAGAAAGAAAGTGAGGATCAGGAGGAAGCGCCATCTGGCCCTCTCATGATCGGGTATCAAATCAAAGACAATGAAGAAATTCGTACGCTTGATAGTATTATGGACGAGGAAAGAAGAATTACTGTCCAAGGCTACGTATTCGATGCAGAAACGCGTGAATTAAAAAGCGGCAGAACGCTTTGTATCTTTAAGATCACAGATTATACAAACAGTATTTTGATCAAAATGTTTGCGAGAGAAAAAGAAGATGCCCAGCTGATGAAATCGTTGAAAAAAGGCATGTGGGTCAAAGCGAGAGGCAGCATTCAAAATGATACGTTCGTCAGAGATCTTGTCATGATCGCCAATGACGTCAATGAAATGAAACCTCAGCTGAAAGAAGATACAGCACCAGAGGGTGAAAAGCGTGTCGAGCTTCATTTGCATTCTCCAATGAGTCAAATGGATGCTGTCACCGGCATCGGCAAGCTTGTTGAACAAGCAAAAAAATGGGGACATGAAGCGATTGCCCTGACAGATCATGCTGTTGTGCAATCCTTTCCAGATGCGTATGCGGCAAGTAAAAAGCATGGCATCAAAATGATGTACGGTGTGGAAATCAATTTAGTCGATGATGGGGTGCCGATTGCATATAACCCTGAGCACCGCTTGTTAGAGGATGCGACGTTTGTCGTATTTGACGTAGAGACAACCGGGCTTTCTGCTGTTTATGATACGATCATTGAACTTGCAGCAGTGAAAATAAAAGGCGGGGAAATTATTGACCGCTTTGAGGCATTTGCAAATCCTCACCACCCGTTATCAGCGACGACCATTGAGTTAACCGGTATTACCGATGATATGGTCAGAGATGCACCAGATGTCGTTGATGTTGTTCGAGATTTTAAAGAGTGGATTGGTCAAGATATCCTTGTTGCGCACAATGCGAGCTTTGATATGGGCTTTTTAAATGCAGCGTATAAACGTCTGTTAAAAACAGATAAAGCATCAAATCCTGTCATTGATACACTTGAACTTGGCCGATTCCTTTATCCAGAATTTAAAAATCACCGGCTCAATACACTTTGTAAAAAGTTTGATATTGAACTCACGCAGCATCACCGCGCCATTTATGATGCAGAAGCGACGGGCTATCTCATGCTGAAAATGCTAAAAGATGCGGCTGAAAAAGAGATTGCCTACCATGATCAACTGAATGAAAACATGGGTCAGTCTAATGCTTACCAGCGTTCACGTCCTTACCATGCGACCGTGATTGCACAAAATGAGACGGGACTTAAGAATTTATTCAAGCTTGTTTCACTCTCTCATATTCATTATTTCTACCGCGTGCCGCGTATTCCGCGCTCACAGCTTGAGAAATATCGAGAAGGTTTGATAATTGGGTCTGCTTGTGATAAGGGTGAGGTTTTTGAAGGAATGATGCAAAAGTCACCTGATGAGGTGGAAGACATTGCAGCCTTTTATGACTATTTAGAGGTTCATCCACCAGAAGTGTATCAGCACCTGCTACAGCTAGAGCTTGTTCGAGATGAACGTGCATTAAAAGAAATTATCACAAACATTGTGAAGCTTGGTGAAAAGCTGAATAAACCGGTTGTGGCGACTGGGAACGTGCACTACCTGCATCCAGAAGACAAAATTTATCGTAAAATCTTAATTTCATCACAGGGTGGTGCCAATCCACTTAACCGTCATGAACTGCCAAAGGTTCATTTTAGAACGACAGATGAAATGCTTGAAGCGTTCTCCTTCTTAGGTGACGAGAAAGCAAAAGAGATCGTCGTGACGAATACGAAAAAGGTATCTGAGATGGTCGAAAGCATTAAACCAATCAAGGATGATCTGTATACACCAAAAATTGAAGGTGCAGATGAAGAAATACGGGAAATGAGCTATCAAATGGCACGCAGCATCTACGGTGATGAACTGCCGAAAATCGTAGAAGACCGTATTGAGAAGGAACTAAAGAGTATTATTGGTCATGGCTTCGCCGTCATTTATTTAATCTCTCATAAGCTCGTAAAAAAATCACTAGACGATGGATATCTTGTTGGTTCAAGGGGATCTGTCGGATCATCCCTTGTGGCGACTTTAACAGAGATTACCGAAGTGAATCCACTTGCACCGCATTATGTATGCCCAAGCTGTAAGCACTCTGAGTTTTTTAATGACGGATCTGTTGGTTCAGGCTTTGACCTTCCTGATAAAGACTGTCCAGAATGTGGTGCGCCGTATAAAAAAGACGGACATGATATTCCGTTTGAAACGTTCTTAGGTTTTAAAGGAGATAAAGTGCCTGATATCGACTTGAACTTCTCAGGAGAATATCAGCCGCTCGCACATAACTATACAAAAGAGCTGTTCGGTGAAGAGTATGTATACCGCGCAGGGACAATCGGTACCGTTGCAGAAAAAACGGCATATGGGTACGTGAAAGGCTATGCAGGAGATCATAATCTTCATATGAGAGGCGCAGAAATCGACCGGCTCGTGCAAGGGTGCACAGGAGTAAAACGGACAACGGGTCAGCATCCAGGTGGTATTATCGTTGTGCCAGATTATATGGACATCTACGATTTTTCACCCATTCAATATCCAGCTGATGCGACAGGAGCCGATTGGAAAACAACGCATTTTGATTTCCATTCGATCCATGATAATTTGCTGAAGCTAGATATACTTGGACACGATGATCCAACGGTCATTCGGATGCTTCAGGACTTAAGCGGAATCGATCCAAAAACCATTCCAACAGATGACCCTGAAGTCATGAAAATCTTCCAAGGGACAGAGCCTCTTGGTGTCACAGAAGAGCAAATTGGCTGTAAAACAGGAACACTTGGCATCCCAGAGTTTGGGACAAGATTTGTTCGGCAAATGCTTGAGGATACAAAGCCAACTACCTTCTCAGAGCTCGTTCAGATCTCGGGTTTATCACACGGTACAGATGTATGGCTCGGGAACGCACAAGAGCTCATACACAATAAAACGTGTGAACTAAGCGAAGTGATTGGCTGTCGTGACGATATTATGGTCTATCTCATCTATCAAGGACTAGAACCGTCACTGGCCTTTAAAATCATGGAATCAGTTCGTAAAGGGAAGGGACTTCCTCCTGAATGGGAAGAAGAAATGAAGAATCATAACGTACCAAACTGGTATATTGATTCTTGTAAAAAGATCAAATACATGTTCCCTAAGGCCCACGCGGCTGCTTATGTATTAATGGCTGTTCGGATTGCTTATTTCAAGGTGCATCATGCACTTTTGTACTACGCAGCTTATTTTACCGTTCGTGCGGATGACTTTGATATCGAAACGATGACAAAAGGATCGAATGCGATTCGAGCTGTCATGGACGATATTAACTCAAAAGGTCTCGATGCATCACCGAAAGAAAAGAACCTATTAACTGTACTAGAGCTTGCACTTGAAATGTGCGAAAGAGGCTATCATTTCAAAAAAGTCGACCTCTACCGCTCAAGTGCAACGGAGTTTATCATTGATGGAGACGGATTAATTCCGCCATTCAACTCGATCCCTGGACTCGGAACAAACGTTGCGCTGAATATTGTACGCGCACGTCAAGATGGTGAATTCCTTTCAAAAGAAGATCTACAAAAACGCGGGAAAGTCTCTAAGACCATTCTTGAGTATTTGGACCGTCAAGGCTGCTTAGAAGCACTGCCTGATCAAAACCAGCTTTCTTTGTTTTAATGTGATCAAAAAAGAACGTCCTCAAAAGGGCGTTCTTTTTTATGTATACAATAATATTATTATGTTAACTAATAAACATTTTTCAGCAATTGGAATTATTTTCTTAATGATTCATATATCTTGATTTAACGTGATGTTTTAAGAGAAGAGATTGTATGTCATTCTTTCTACCCAAATAGAGCAAAAAAGAGAATTTCGCCGTCTGAAATGTTCTCATCCGACATATGATCATTCTGGGTACAGTCAAAAGGAGAATCAAGAGAAAACCTTCGATGAGTGTAAAGCTGATTGCTGTTTACTATGCTTATTTTTGAAACATGTTTGATTCCTTTCCAAACTGTACAGATCACGCACCAAATAAAAAGGAGGGGGTTCGTCTATTTTGATCAATGAGTTACGTTTCACTAAGAAGAAGGGGTGAGCAGTAGGGAAATGTCATCTTATAACTATGTAGAGGTTCTTCAAAAATCAATTTTGTTCTACGAAGCGCAGAGGTCTGGCAGGCTTCCTAGCAGCAACCGTCTCAACTGGCGGGGGGATTCTGAACTAGAGGACGGAAAGGACGTTGGCCATGACTTAACAGGCGGCTGGTATGACGCAGGTGATCATGTGAAATTTGGACTTCCAATGGCTTACTCTGCAGCCGTTCTTGCTTGGACAGTCTATGAATACCGAGAAGCTTATGAAGAGGCAGACTTGCTCGATGATATATTAGATCAAATCAAATGGGCCACTGATTATTTTTTGAAAGCACATACAGGTCCGAACGAATTTTGGGCGCAAGTAGGTGATGGAAACGCTGATCATGGCTGGTGGGGTCCAGCAGAAGTGATGCCAATGAGCCGGCCAGCTTTTAAAATTGATGAACAGTGTCCAGGAACAGAAGTAGCCGCACAAACTGCGGCAGCTCTAGCAGCAAGCTCTATCATTTTTAAAGAGACAGATGCGGCATATGCAGCAAAGCTTCTCACACATGCCAAACAGCTTTATGCATTTGCTGACAGGTATCGCAGCGAGTATACAGATTGTGTCACCAATGCTCAGCCGTTTTACAACTCATGGAGCGGCTATATTGATGAACTCATTTGGGGAGGAATATGGCTGCATTTGGCGACAAAGGAAGAAGCCTATTTAAATCAGGCCCTAAAAGCAGTAGAGGAATGGCCGAAGGATTGGGATTATACGTTTACCATGTCTTGGGACAATACTTTTTTTGCTTCACAAATCCTACTCGCAAGAATCACGAAGGAGAAAAGATTTATAGAATCGACAGAGCGTAATCTTGATTACTGGACCACAGGTTTTGTTCAAAATGGAAAAGTAGAAAGAATCACTTATACGCCTGGCGGTTTGGCATGGCTAGATCAATGGGGATCTCTTCGGTATACAGCCAATGCAGCATTTTTAGCCTTTGTCTACGCTGATTGGGTTTCAGATGAAGAAAAAAAGAATCGATACCAATCATTTGCGATCAAGCAAACGCACTATATGTTAGGTGATAATCCGCTAAATAGAAGTTATGTCGTTGGGTTTGGCCAGAACCCGCCGAAGCATCCACATCACCGAACTGCACATGGCTCATGGTCAAACCAGCTGACAAACCCTCCATATCATCGGCACACTCTTTATGGAGCGCTTGTTGGGGGACCTAATGCACAGGATCAATATGTCGATGACATCTCTGATTATGTATCAAACGAGGTGGCGACTGACTATAATGCCGCCTTTACTGGAAATATAGCCAAAATGGTGCAGCTATTTGGTAAGGGGCAATCAAAGCTACCGAATTTTCCGCCTAAAGAAAAGGTGGAGGAAGAGTTTTTTGTAGAGGCAGCTGTGATGAATAACGATGCAACATCAACTCAGGTAAAAGCGATTTTATACAATCGGTCAGGCTGGCCGGCAAGAAGCAGCCAAACACTTTCTTTTAGATATTACGTCAATCTTAGTGAGGTTTTTGCAAAGGGATTCACTGAAAAAGATATTCAAGTGACATCAGCTTATAATGAAGGCGCTTTCTTATCTCCACTAACGGCATATGACGCATCATCCTATATATATTTTACAGAAATCGATTTTACGGGCGTAGCTATTTTTCCAGGAGGTGAGTCTCAGCATAAGAAGGAAATACAGTTTCGATTATCCGCGCCGAATCAAGCGAATATATGGGATGCCTCAAATGATTATTCCTTTCAAGGGCTAACATCCAATATGCAAAAAACAGCGAGGATTCCTGTTTTTGATAATGGTGCTTTAGTATTTGGCACACTTCCAGACAAATAAAAAATCAACAATCAAAGGGTGAAGGACATGACAAACAAAGAACGTTTTTTAACACTTTATCATCAAATTAAAAGCGATGCGAATGGATATTTTTCACCAGAAGGTATTCCGTATCATTCAATCGAGACGCTCATTTGCGAGGCACCTGATTACGGGCATATGACGACTTCTGAAGCTTATAGCTATTGGCTGTGGCTTGAGGTTTTGTACGGACATTACACAGGGGATTGGAGCAAATTAGAAGCAGCTTGGGACAATATGGAGAAGTATATCATCCCAGTAAATGAAGATGGGCATGATGAACAGCCTCATATGAACGCTTACAATCCTTCTAGTCCAGCCACATACGCTTCAGAAAAACCATATCCAGATCAATATCCGAGCCAGCTAAGCGGTGCTCGTCCTGCTGGGCAAGATCCAATTGATGGGGAATTGAAGTCAACCTATGGAACGAATGAAACGTATTTAATGCACTGGCTCCTTGATGTAGATAACTGGTATGAGTATGGGAACTTGCTCAATTCATCACATACAGCCGCATATGTAAACACATTTCAGCGTGGCCCGCAGGAATCAGTATGGGAGGCGATCCCTCATCCATCACAAGATGATAAAACAACGGGTAAGCCGAACGAAGGTTTTATGAGCTTGTTCACAAAAGAAAATCAAGCGCCAGCCGCCCAGTGGCGCTACACAAATGCGACGGACGCTGATGCGCGTGCGATACAGGCAATGTATTGGGCAAAGGAACTTGGCTATAATCGGTCAACCTACCTAAATAAAGCGAAAAAAATGGGTGATTTCCTCCGCTACGGCATGTACGATAAATATTTTCAAACGATTGGGAGTGGAAAGCAGGGCAATCCGTCTCCTGGGAATGGGAAGAGTGCCTGTCATCACTTAATGGCATGGTATACCTCTTGGGGCGGAGGACTTGGAGAGTATGCAAACTGGTCATGGCGTATTGGAGCAAGCCATTGTCACCAGGGGTATCAAAACCCTGTCGCTGCTTATGCTTTATCCTCAGATAAAGGAGGCTTAAAGCCATCATCAGCTACAGGAGCAAGTGATTGGGAGAAAACATTAAAGAGACAGCTTGAGTTTTATGTATGGCTTCAATCGAAAGAGGGGGCGATTGCAGGAGGCGCCACCAATAGCTGGAATGGAGATTATAGTGCTTATCCAGCAGGAAGAAGCACATTTTACGAAATGGCATATGAAGAAGCACCTGTTTACCATGATCCCCCGTCTAATAACTGGTTTGGGATGCAGGCATGGCCGATGGAGCGCGTAGCAGAGCTTTATTACATTTTTGCGAAAGATGGAGATAAAACTTCTGAAAACTTTCAAATGGCCAAATCTGTCATGACAAAATGGGTCAATTATGCATTAGATTACATTTTTATTGGCAGGCGTCCAGTGTCGGATCAAGAGGGCTATTTTTTAGATAGTCAGAGGCAGCGGATTTTAGGAGGGACGAATGTTTCTGTTGCGACAACGAATGCGCCAGGAGAGTTTTGGCTTCCAGGAAATATCGCATGGAGCGGCCAGCCTGACACTTGGAGCGGTTTCCAATCTGCAACAGGCAATCCAAACTTAACGGCTGTCACGAAAGATCCAACTCAAGATACGGGCGTACTAGGCAGTCTGATCAAAGCTTTAACATTCTTTGCTGCTGCGACAAAGGAAGAGACAGGAAACTATACAGCTCTTGGCATAAGAGCAAAAGAGGCAGCTGCACAGCTTCTTGAGGTTGCGTGGAATTACAATGATGGCGTAGGGATTGTCACAGAGGAAGAAAGAGAAGACTACTACCGCTTCTTTAAAAAAGAAGTGTATTTCCCAAATGGCTGGAACGGAACATTTGGTCAAGGGAATCAGATCCCAGGGACCAGCACCATTCCTTCCGATCCACAGCGAGGAGGTAACGGAGTTTATACGAGTTTTGCAGATCTTCGTCCGAAAATCAAACAAGATCCGGCATGGTCTGCACTTGAGAGTAAGTATCAAGCATCATTTAATGAATCAACAGGCAAGTGGGAGAATGGAGCGCCGGTTTTCACCTACCATCGCTTCTGGTCACAAGTTGATATGGCGACTGCCTATGCTGAATATCATCGTCTCATCAACTAGCAGGTCAACATCAAGCTGTCGGCTTTTTTAAGCCGGCAGTCTGAATAAGAAATATAAATCCAGTGAAGATAAGGGTGTTTTTACATGGTCAAAGAAAGAAGCTTTATTCATCATTCATTAAACAAAGGCGAAGATGGGCAGAAAAATCTGTTGTGGAAAAAAGAGGCGAATGATCGAATTTCAGAGCATAGACAAAGAGATCTTGTGATCAACGTTACAAATGGCGAAAAAAAGCCAGTAGCAGGTATAGAGGTTGAAATAAAGCAAATCAGACATGAATTTGCATTTGGTTCAGCGATGAATGACCAAGTGTTATTTAATCAACAATATGCTGATTTTTTCGTGAAATATTTTAATTGGGCTGTTTTTGAAAATGAGGCAAAATGGTATGCGAATGAGCCGGAAAGAGGGAAAATCACCTACGAAAAAGCAGATGCGATGCTGAACTTTGCAGATAGACATCAACTTCCAGTGAGGGGTCACGCTTTATTTTGGGAGGTAGAGGATGCGAATCCAAGCTGGCTGAGGTCACTGCCGAATCATGAAGTGTATGAAGCCATGAAAAGGCGGCTTGAGCATGCGGGCAATCATTTTAAGGGAAGATTCCGTCATTGGGATGTAAACAATGAAATGATGCATGGTTCATTTTTTAAAGACCGCTTTGGGAAAAATATTTGGAAGTGGATGTATGAAGAAACGAAAAAAATTGACCCTCAAGCATTATTGTTTGTGAATGATTATAATGTGATCTCATATGGTGAGCACCATGCTTATAAAGCGCATATCAATGAACTTCGTCAGTTAGGCGCACCTGTTGAGGCAATTGGTGTTCAAGGACATTTTGGAGAACGGGTCGATCCAGTCATTGTAAAAGAGAGGCTCGATGTGCTTGCTGAGCTTGGTCTCCCTATTTGGGTCACAGAGTACGACTCTGTTCAGCCAGACGCTAATAGAAGAGCGGATAACCTAGAGGCTTTATATCGCGTTGCATTTAGTCATCCTGTCGTAAAAGGAGTGCTAATGTGGGGATTTTGGGCAGGTGCCCATTGGAGAGGGGAGCATGCGGCCATCGTTAATTATGATTGGTCTTTAAATGAAGCAGGCAGGCGTTATGAAAAGCTTCTAAATGAGTGGACGACACAAAAAGTTGAAAAAACAGATGCTAATGGCAATGTGACATGTCCAGCATTTCACGGCACATATGAAATTCGAATCGGTAAAGAAAGTAAAGTGTTAAAACAGCAGACAATTGAACTTGATTCAAATGAACAAACACCGCTTCAACTAGATGTGATCGTACCTGTAGAAGGATAGATTGTGAGGAGAGTTTAAATGAAGAAATGGACTCAAAGGGTGTCTTGTTTTATCCTGCTGATCGCTGTATGGGCAGGCTGGCTTTCTCTTACCGTAAAAGCCGCCTCCTATGTACAAACATCTGGTACCCATTTTTTGTTGAACAATCACCCATTTTACTTCGCTGGCACAAATAATTACTATTTCCATTACAAATCAAAAAAGATGGTAGATGCTGTGTTCGATGATATGAAGGCAATGAATTTAAAGGTCATACGTATTTGGGGATTTCACGACGGGGTCCCTCAAGAAAACTCAGTCTTACAATCTAGTCCTGGGGTTTATGAAGAATCAGGTTTTCAAAAACTAGATTATGCGATTTATAAAGCGGGGCAGGAAGGGATAAAGCTTGTCATTCCACTAGTGAACAACTGGGATGATTTTGGCGGGATGAATCAATACGTGAAGTGGTTCCAGGCAGGATCACATGATGCCTTTTATACAGATCCTCGTATTAAAAATGCTTACAAAAATTATGTGCGCTATGTTTTAGAGAGAACCAATACGTACACAGGTGTTCAATATAAAGATGACCCTGCTATTATGACATGGGAGCTTGCCAATGAGCCGCGTGTGCAGTCTGATCCTACAGGAAATCTATTAGTAAACTGGGCAAATGAAATGAGTACATGGATCAAATCGATTGATCGGCACCATCTTGTCGCAGTAGGAGATGAAGGATTCTTTCGTATTGAAGGTCATGAAGATTGGCTGTACAGGGGCGGAGAAGGTGTTGATTGGGATCGTTTGACGGCTCTTCCGAACATCGATTATGGAACCTATCATTTATACCCGGATCATTGGAACAAATCAGCTCTCTGGGGAGTGAAATGGATTGAAGACCATATCGCCCGCGGAAAGGCGCTAGGAAAGCCTGTTGTGCTAGAAGAGTTTGGCTATCAAAATCAATCAGCTCGTCTGGATATATACAGAAGCTGGCTCACGACCGTTGAACGACTTGGAGGGGCAGGCAGTCAATTTTGGATTTTGACGAGTATTCAAGACGATGATACACTCTATCCTGATTATGACGGTTTCCGCATCATAAAGGGGAGCAGTGAGGCAGCTCTCATCAGTGAACATGCCAAAAGAATGAATGAAAAAAACTGATCCCTAGTGCCCGTATATAAGGAACTTCATTTGCATAAAAAAAATGGATATGGTATAGTTTTTATGGAAATGCTAACGATTACCGAGACAAGAGTGGGGAAACCCGCTCTTTTGTATTGAACAGGCAATTTTTGTCTCGACATTATTCATCCGTTTTCTGCTCCCCCTGCTCACATAAAGCAGGGTTTTTATGCAGAATGATTGATAAGAGCGTTTATCGAAAGCACAAGGAGGAAGAGAATGAGCAAAAAAGTAGTGGATGTCGTAAGCGAAATGGTACAGCCAATTTTAGATGGCTTACAGCTTGAACTCGTTGATGTTGAATTTGTCAAAGAGGGTCAAAACTGGTTCCTTCGCGTGTTTATTGACTCTGATAAAGGCGTCGATATCGAAGAGTGTGCCAAAGTGAGCGAAGCCTTGAGCGAAAAGCTTGATGAGGCAGATCCGATTAGCCAAAACTACTTTCTTGAAGTGTCCTCTCCTGGAGCGGAGCGCCCATTAAAGAAAAAAGCTGATTTTGAAAAAGCACTTGGAAAAAATGTTTTCATGAAAACATATGAACCAATTGATGGTGAAAAAGCGTTTGAAGGTGAGCTTACAAGCTTTGATGGTGAGATTGCAACAGTGACAGTGAAGATCAAGACAAGAAAGAAAGAGATCAATATTCCATATGAAAAAATAGCGAACGCAAGATTAGCAGTTTCGTTCAATTAACCTTTCCATTGATATAAGGGGGAACCATAAAAATGAGTAGTGAGTTGTTAGATGCCCTGACTGTTCTTGAGAAAGAGAAGGGTATTAGTAAAGAAATTATTATTGAAGCGATAGAAGCTGCACTCATTTCTGCATATAAGCGTAATTTTAATCAAGCGCAAAATGTTCGTGTTGATTTAAACCGTGAAACGGGAACGATTCGTGTATTTGCAAGAAAAGATGTTGTAGATGAAGTGTATGATTCTCGCCTTGAAATCTCTATAGATGATGCAGTCAGCATCAACCCGAATTACGTCGTAGGTGACGTCGTGGAGATTGAAGTCACACCAAAAGATTTCGGACGCATTGCAGCTCAGACAGCAAAACAAGTTGTCACGCAGCGAGTGAGAGAAGCAGAGCGAGGAGTAATCTACACTGAGTTTATCGATCGCGAAGAAGACATTATGACGGGAATCGTTCAGCGAATTGACAGTAAATTCATTTACGTGTCACTTGGCAAAATCGAAGCCCTTCTTCCGGTCAATGAACAAATGCCTAATGAAGACTACAAACCACATGACCGTATTAAAGTATTCATTACAAAAGTAGAAAAAACAACGAAAGGACCACAAATTTATGTGTCAAGAACACATCCAGGTCTTTTAAAGCGTTTATTTGAAATTGAAGTGCCAGAAATTTATGATGGTACTGTAGAGCTTAAATCGGTTGCTAGAGAAGCTGGGGACCGTTCTAAAATATCTGTTCGCACAGATGATCCTGATGTTGATCCAGTTGGTTCTTGTGTTGGGCCAAAAGGTCAGCGTGTACAAGCAATTGTCAATGAACTAAAAGGCGAAAAAATTGACATTGTCCACTGGTCTAATGATCCAGTTGAATTTGTTGCCAATGCGTTGAGCCCATCAAAAGTGCTTGATGTGATTGTGAATGAAGAAGATAAGGCGACAACAGTCATTGTCCCTGATTATCAGCTATCATTAGCCATTGGGAAAAGAGGTCAAAATGCGCGCCTTGCAGCGAAGCTGACTAGCTGGAAGATTGACATTAAAAGCGAAACAGATGCAAGGGAGCTCGGTATTTTCCCAAGAACTGAAGACTCTGAATCTCTTTTCTTAGAGGCTGAACCAGTAGCTGAGGAATCTGACGAATAAGAGGTGATATAAAAGGTGAAAAGCCGAAAAAAAATCCCGCTTAGAAAATGCGTCGTGACGGGAGAAATGAAGCCAAAGAAAGAGCTAATTCGTGTTGTTCGTTCTAAAGAAGGTGAAGTGTCTGTTGACGCAACCGGAAAGATGAACGGGCGCGGAGCTTACCTTTCTCTCGATAAAGAAACCATTCTTGCGGCAAAGAACAAACGCAGTTTACAGCAGCAGTTTCAGACACAGATTGACGAACACATATTTGAAGAATTACTAGAACTAGCTGAAAAGGTGAAAAAACCAAATGACTGAATCTAAGTGGTATCCTTTGCTTGGTCTAGCAAATCGAGCTCGTAAAGTCGTGTCAGGAGAAGATCTAGTGATCAAAGAAGTTAGACATGCGCGTGCTAAACTGGTTCTTCTTGCAGCAGATGCCTCGCCGAACACAGAAAAAAAGGTATCTGACAAATGCAAATTTTATAATGTTCCGGTTAGAAAAATTGAAGACCGTTCCGTTCTCGGACGTTCTATTGGGAAAGAAGCTCGCGTAGTTGTCGCTGTCACTGACCAAGGCTTCGCTAAGAAGCTTATAAGCTTGCTCGATTAATTTATTTGGGGGTGAACGAATGGCTAAAGTGAGAGTATATGAATACGCAAAAGCCATAGATGTTTCAAGTAAAGATATTATAGCAGCGCTTAAGGATATGAACGTTGAAGTGAACAACCACATGGCGACGCTTGAAGACGACACTGTGAAAAAGCTAGACGCTATCTACAAAAAAGCCAAAGCAAAAGAGACAGCTAACGAGAAACCCACAGAACAAAAAAAACAATCATCTAACAAAATCAATGATAGAAAGAAGAATGACGTGCAGAATAATCAATTTAATAAAAACAAAAAAAACAACAACCAAAATAAAAACAAAAACAAACGTGGCGGCAACAAACAGCAGCATCAGCAAGCTAGACCTGTGAAGCCTAAAAAAGAGCTTCCTGAAAAAATTGAATTTACAAATTCAATGACAGTTGGTCAGCTTGCCGAAGAGCTTGGAAAAGAATCCGCTGAAATCATCAAGAAGCTGATGATGCTTGGTGTGATGGCAACTATTAACCAAGAGCTTGATAAAGATACAGTTGAATTAATCGCTTCTGAATATGGTGTTCCAGTAGAGGAAGTCATCATTTTAGAAGAAACTGAACTTGAAAAGTATGAAGTTGAAGATAAAGAAGAAGATATGCAAGTACGCCCTCCAGTTGTGACGATCATGGGACACGTTGACCACGGGAAAACAACCCTTCTTGACAGCATTCGTAAAACGAAAGTCGTTGAAGGCGAAGCTGGTGGAATCACGCAGCATATCGGTGCATACCAAATTGAAGAAAACGGCAAGAAAATCACGTTCCTTGATACACCTGGACACGCAGCATTCACAACGATGCGTGCACGTGGTGCCGAGGTTACTGATACAACAATTCTCGTCGTTGCAGCAGATGATGGTGTGATGCCGCAAACGATTGAAGCCATTAACCATGCGAAAGCAGCAGAGGTGCCAATCATTGTCGCTGTCAATAAAATTGACAAACCAACAGCGAACCCTGACCGTGTGATGCAAGAATTAACGGAGCATGGTCTAGTACCAGAAGCTTGGGGCGGCGAAACGATCTTCGTTCCACTATCTGCAAAAACAGGTGAAGGCATCGATGAACTGATCGAAATGATTCTTCTTGTCAGCGAAGTTGGAGAACTGAAAGCCAACCCAAATCGTGCGGCAAAAGGGACTGTCATCGAAGCTGAGCTTGATAAAGGAAGAGGATCTGTTGCAACCCTTCTTGTTCAAACTGGTACACTTCATGTAGGTGACCCAATCGTTGTCGGAAATACATTTGGCCGTGTACGTGCAATGGTCAATGACGTCGGACGCCGCGTGAAAACAGCAGGACCATCTACACCTGTTGAAATCACTGGCTTAAATGATGTACCAAATGCGGGCGATCAGTTCCTCGTATTCAAAGACGAAAAAACAGCTCGTCAAGTGGGTGAGGCGCGTGCTTCAAAACAGCTTGATGAACAGCGTTCAGACAAAGCAAAATTATCTCTAGATGACCTATTTGAGCAAATCAAACAAGGCGAAGTGAAAGATATCAACCTGATCGTGAAAGCAGACGTACAAGGCTCTGCTGAAGCACTGACGGCAGCTCTTCAAAAAATTGAAGTAGAAGGCGTAAAAGTGAAAATCATCCATACGGGTGTTGGAGCGATTACAGAATCTGATATCATTTTAGCAAGTGCTTCTAATGCGATCGTGATCGGATTTAACGTACGTCCTGATGGAAATGCGAAGAGCACAGCTGAAACGGAGAACGTAGATATCCGCTTACACCGCATTATTTATAAAGTCATCGATGAAATTGAAGCTGCGATGAAAGGGATGCTTGACCCTGAATATGAAGAAAAAGTCATTGGTCAAGTTGAAGTTCGTCAAACGTTCAAAGTATCTAAAATCGGTACAATTGCTGGTGGCTATGTTACTGAAGGAACGATTACAAGAGATAGTGGTATCCGATTAATTCGTGATGGTGTCGTCATTTTCGAAGGTGAAGTCGACGTATTAAAACGATTCAAAGATGACGTGAAAGAAGTTTCACAAGGCTATGAATGTGGTATTACCATTAAGAAATACAATGATATCCGTGAAGGTGATGTTCTAGAATCCTTCGTTATGCAAGAAATCGAAAGAAAATGATCGGTTATACCGAATGTGAGTGCATCATTTATGATGCATCCTCACTGAAGGAAAAACGTGCGGTTCTTCAGCGAATATTGACAAGAACGCGCCATAAATTCAATGTGACCATTGCTGAAATGGATTATCAGGATACATGGCAGCGTACATCAATTGGAATCGCCGTGATTTCCTCATCTCGGGTTCAAGTGGAAAAGGAACTTCAGCGTATATTAAGCTTTATTGATTCTTTTCCTGAAATTGAACGAACGATCACGAAAACTGAGTGGTTTTAATTAGAGGTGATAAGATCATGAGTATGAGAGCAACCCGTGTGGGTGAGCAAATGAAAAAAGAATTGGGCGACATCCTTGGCAGAAAGCTGAAAGATCCAAGAATCGGCTTTTTGACTGTAACCGATGTCGAAGTGTCCGGTGATTTGCAAATTGCCAAAGTCTACATTTCTGTTCTTGGCGACGAGAAGAAAAGAGAGGAAACTTTAAAAGGCCTAGCAAAGGCTAAAGGGTATATCCGCTCTGAAATTGGCAATCGAATCAGACTTCGCAAAACACCAGAACTACACTTTGAATTCGATGAATCCGTTGATTACGGTAACCGAATTGAAAGCCTGATTGCTGAACTAAACACAAAAGATCACGAATAAGACGTTGAAATAAGGATAGGCGATGATCGTCTGTCCTTTTTCATCGTTTATGAAAGGAGAGAACGCAGATGATACATGGTGTTCTTTTATTACATAAAGAAAGAGGAATGACCTCTCACGACTGTGTGTTCAAAGTAAGAAAGATACTGCACACAAAAAAAGTCGGACATACAGGAACCCTCGATCCAGAGGTATCAGGTGTTTTGCCCATTTGTATTGGACGAGCGACAAAAATTGTGGAGTACTTAACAGATAAATCGAAAACGTATGATGCAGAAATCACGATTGGCTTTTCTACGACGACAGAAGACCAAACAGGTGAAGTAGTAGAAGAAAAAAAGGTACAAAAACCGATGTCAGAAGAAGAAATTGATGCTGCGCTGAAACAGTTTGAAGGAACCATTGAACAAATTCCTCCCATGTTTTCTGCTGTGAAAATTGGCGGGAAAAAGCTCTATGAATACGCGAGAGAAGGAATTGAAATTGAGCGGCCAAGCCGTGAGATTACGATTCACCGCATCGAGCGGACGACACCAGTCACATTTGAAGATGGCCATGTGTCATTCAGATTCACCGTTCTGTGCTCAAAAGGAACGTATGTCAGAACCTTAGCGGTGGATATCGGGAAAAAATTAGGGTTCCCGGCTCATATGTCACACCTCATTCGCACAGGGTCAGGTGACTTTACACTAGATGAATGTATCACCCTTGATGAGCTTCGTGATATGAGCGAGGAAGGAATGATAGATGAGCACCTTGTGCCGATCGAGCGTGCGCTCAATCATTTGCCGAAATGGGAGATAAATGATACATTAGCAAGTAAAGTGGAAAACGGTGCAGTCCTGCCAATGCCTGATGAATTTGCTCATTTTGCAGAGGAGGATCGTGTCGCTGTCTTTGCTCCTTCTGGCCGTTGTATGGCAATTTATATGAAGCATCCAACCAAGCAGAATCTGATGAAGCCGGCGAAGATCTTATCTCAGGACAAGCAATCTTAAAGAAAAGGTGACCATCTCGTGAAGACTATACATATTTCACACCCACATACATTGAATCAAAAGGAACAACCCCCGTCTGTGATGGCTTTAGGGTATTTTGACGGTGTTCACCTCGGACATCAGAAGGTGATTGACGAAGCAAAAAGGATTGCGGAAAAAGAAGGATTGGCCTTAGCTGTCATGACCTTTCATCCGCATCCATCACATGTGCTACAAAAAGCACGTGAACCAAAAGACTTAATTACCCCGCTTGAGGATAAAATTGATTTTATTGAAAAGCTCGGCGCTGATTATTTATACATTGTGCAATTCAGCGAAAGCTTTGCAGCGCTATCCCCTCAGGAGTTTGTGGATCAATATTTGGACGAACTGAATGTGAAGCATGCAGTAGCCGGTTTTGATTTTACGTTTGGCCGGTTTGGTGCAGGCACAATGGAAACGTTCGATGAATACGGGAAAGGGCGTATCGCGGCAACCATCGTGTCTAAGCTGTCTAATCAAGACCGGAAAGTCAGCTCTACCCTCATACGCTCCGCATTAAAAAATGGGGACGTTGAATATGTGAGTGAGCTTTTAGGAAAACCTTATCAGCTGCGCGGCATTGTCATCCATGGAGACAAACGCGGACGGACGATCGGCTTTCCGACAGCCAATGTCGGTTTATCTGCTGAATACATTATTCCTCCAACCGGTGTATATGCAGTGAGAGCAGAAGTGAAGGGCAAAGTGTATGACGGCGTTTGTAATGTTGGCTATAAACCAACATTCTATGAAAAGCGTCCTGATCAGCCCGCCATTGAAGTGAATCTCTTTGATTTTAACGATGAAATTTATGGTGAACCGATTAAATTACAATGGTACAAGCGTATTCGCAGTGAACAAAAATTTAACGGAATCCAGGAATTAACGGCTCAAATTAGTCTAGATAAAGAAGAAGCGATTCAGTTTTTTCGAGATCAGCTCAATCAAACAAAAAAATCATAGAAAAATGGCTCTACCATTTGCAAATTCAGCATATTTTTAGTATGATAATTCCTGTAGCTTTAAAACCACTTACTTGGCAGGCCGACTTCACCGACGGTTGCGAGGAAGATGGGGCTAACATGATTTGGAGGTGAAACAGGATGGCAATTACTCAAGAGCGTAAAACTCAACTTATTAATGAGTTCAAAACACACGAATCTGATACTGGATCTCCAGAAGTTCAGATCGCTGTCCTAACAGAATCAATTAACAACTTGAACGAGCATTTACGTACTCATAAGAAAGATCACCACTCACGTCGCGGTCTTTTGAAAATGGTCGGTAGACGTCGTAATCTTCTTACGTATCTACGTAATAAAGACGTAACTCGTTACCGTGAGTTAATTAACAAACTAGGCTTACGTCGATAATCGTAAAAAGCGGGAGGATTCCCGCTTTTTTATCGTATAATCACTAATATTTTATGGTTAAAATGTTGAAAGAATGGCAAAACCCTTCTACATACAGCTTTCACATTGATATGTGAAAATCATTTTGTTCATAATAAGAAATAACCTAAAATTTTACGACAAGAGAGGAGTTTTTCTCAGAATGGGACAAGAGAAACATGTCTTCACCATAGACTGGGCTGGACGTCAACTGACAGTTGAAACTGGCCAGCTTGCAAAGCAAGCAAACGGAGCGGTCCTCGTACGCTACGGAGATACGGCTGTGCTTAGCTCAGCAACAGCTTCTAAGGAACCTAAACCACTTGATTTTTTCCCGCTTACTGTGAACTACGAAGAAAGATTATATGCAGTAGGTAAAATTCCTGGTGGCTTCATTAAAAGAGAAGGGCGCCCAAGTGAAAAAGCAATCCTTGCGAGCCGCTTAATTGACAGACCAATTCGTCCACTATTTGCAGATGGATTTAGAAACGAAGTACAGGTCATTAGTATTGTCATGAGTGTGGATCAAGATTGTTCATCTGAAATGGCTGCAATGTTTGGCTCATCGTTAGCATTATGCGTGTCTGACATTCCATTTGAGGGACCAATCGCTGGCGTTACAGTAGGGCGAGTTGATGGAAAGCTGATCATCAACCCAAATGTTGAACAGCTTGAACAAAGCGACATCAACCTTGTTGTGGCTGGAACAAAGGATGCGATCAACATGGTAGAGGCTGGTGCAGATGAAGTACCAGAAGAAACGATGCTTGAAGCGATCATGTATGGCCACCAAGAGATCAAACGCTTAATTGAATTCCAAGAGGAAATTGTCAAGGCAGTCGGTAAAGAAAAAATCGATATTCCTTTATATGAAGTGGATCAAACGTTAGCAGACGAAGTAAAAGCACTTGCTGAAGCTGATCTGCTAAAGGCGATTCAAGTACATGAGAAGCATGCGCGTGAAAATGCGATTAGTGCTGTGAAAAAAGCTGTCGTTGAGAAATTTGAAGAAGAAGAGCGTGACGAAGCGACGATCAAACAAGCGAAGGATGTACTCAATAAGCTTGTCAAAAACGAAGTTCGCCGCCTCATCACTGAAGAGAAAGTACGTCCAGATGGACGCGGAGTAGATCAAATCCGGCCACTTTCTTCAGAAGTAGGACTTCTGCCAAGAACACACGGTTCAGGATTATTTACAAGAGGACAAACACAGGCGCTAAGCATTTGTACATTAGGTGCACTTGGCGATGTACAGATTCTTGATGGTCTAGGTGTTGAAGAATCTAAACGATTCATGCACCATTACAACTTCCCGCAATTCAGTGTCGGTGAGACAGGCCCAATGCGTGGCCCAGGCCGCCGTGAAATCGGACATGGTGCACTAGGAGAACGTGCATTAGAGCCAGTGATCCCATCAGAAAAAGATTTCCCTTATACGGTTCGCCTTGTTTCAGAGGTATTAGAATCGAATGGATCTACATCACAAGCAAGTATTTGCGCAAGCACACTTGCCATGATGGATGCAGGTGTTCCAATTAAAGCACCAGTTGCAGGGATTGCAATGGGACTTGTGAAATCTGGTGATTACTACACAGTGCTGACAGACATTCAAGGAATGGAAGATGCACTTGGAGATATGGACTTTAAAGTAGCAGGTACATCAAAAGGTGTCACAGCGCTTCAAATGGACATTAAAATCGACGGTCTATCAAAAGACATCTTAGAAGAAGCTCTTCAACAAGCGAAAAAAGGAAGAATGGAAATCTTAGAGAGCATGCTGTCAACGATTCCAGCTTCTAGAGGAGAATTGTCACGTTATGCACCAAAAATCCTAACGATGAACATCAATCCTGATAAAATTCGCGATGTCATTGGACCGAGCGGTAAACAAATCAATAAAATCATTGAAGATACCGGTGTGAAAATTGATATCGAACAAGACGGTACAATCTTTATTTCTTCTACAGAAGAAGACATGAACCAAAAAGCGAAGAAAATCATTGAAGATCTTGTCAGAGAAGTTGAAGTAGGTCAGCTTTACTTAGGTAAAGTAAAACGCATTGAAAAATTCGGTGCTTTCCTTGAAATCTTCAGTGGAAAAGATGGACTTGTTCATATTTCTGAGCTTGCGCTTGAGCGTGTTGGCAAAGTAGAAGATGTCGTGAAGATTGGCGACGAATTACTCGTCAAAGTCACTGAAATCGATAAACAAGGCCGAGTGAATCTTTCTCGCAAAGCTGTTTTACGTGAAGAAAAGGAAAAAGAAGAAGAGCAGTCTTAAGTGAGAACAAATAAAATGCGTTAGAAGCCAGGTATTCGTGCCAGGCTTCTTTCTTTTCTTACGGGTAACAATAGTTCTAGCTTGTTTCTCCCCATCATAATTTGTGATAAAGGGGAGGGACAACCATTGAAAAAAACAGTACCAATCATTGTGTTTGTATTTTTACTGCTCGCGTCATATCAAACGATGAAGCAGCCGGCTGCTGTCACATATATTGAATCAATGAAAGAGCATGCTGAGGTTGCATCTGTGTCAAAAGATATTTTGTATCAAGAGATTGAATCGAAGTCTTCTGACTATGAAGTGAAGGCGCAAAATGCTAAGATTGATAAAGTGTGGAAAAAGATGCCTGGCTTAAATGGACAGACTGTCGATATCGATGCTTCTTATGAAAAAATGAAGAAACTTGGGACATTCGATGAAAAGCTGCTTGTTTTCAATGAAACAAAACCATCTATTCATTTACATGAACTTGGTGCTGAGCCCATATATAAAGGGCATCCAGACAAAAAAATGAATGCATTCCTCATCAATGTGGCTTGGGGTGACGAGCATTTAACAAAGATGTTGAATACGCTAGAAAAGCATCAAGTGAAGGCGACCTTTTTCTTAGAAGGTAAATGGGTGAAAAAGAGCACAGACCTTGCAAAAAAAATCGTGGCAGATGGTCATGAAATTGGAAATCATTCATACAATCACCCGGATATGCGCACACTGACAAGAGAACGAGCATTAGAGCAGATTACCAAAACAAATCGTCAAATTGAAGAATCCCTTGGAAAAAAACCGAAATGGTTTGCCCCTCCAAGCGGCAGCTTTAAAGAAGAAACAGTGAAGCTTGCCGCGGAAGAAGGAATGGAAACCATTATGTGGACGGTAGACACCATTGACTGGCAAAAACCATCACCAGACACTTTACAAAAACGGGTACTTGGGAAAATTCACAATGGGGCGATGATATTAATGCATCCAACAGATGCAACGGCTAAAAGTCTTGACGCACTTATCACTCAAATTAAGGAAAGAGGATATGAATTAGGAACGGTTTCTGACCTCCTAAGTGAAAAAAGACATCCGTGATGCGATCTGTTTGTTGAATAGGAGGAGCAAAACTTGGTCAAAACGTATACATGCCAAAATGGAGTAAGAATTGTACTTGAAAACAATCCCACAGTAAGATCTGTCGCAATTGGCGTCTGGATTGGAACAGGTTCTAGACATGAGACAGCAGAGATGAATGGCATCTCACACTTTTTAGAGCATATGTTCTTTAAAGGAACCAAAACGAGATCTGCACGTGATATCGCAGAATCCTTTGACCGCATTGGTGGTCAAGTAAATGCCTTTACGTCAAAAGAATACACTTGCTACTATGCAAAGGTGCTTGATTCTCATGCTGGTTACGCCCTCGATGTATTAAGTGACATGTTCTTTCACTCCGCTTTTGATGAAGATGAGCTGAAAAAAGAAAAAAATGTAGTGTATGAAGAAATTAAAATGTATGAGGATACACCTGATGACATCGTTCATGATCTGTTAAGCAAAGCCATATACGGTGATCATTCATTAGGGTACCCTATTTTAGGAACGGAAGAAACACTCTCCACCTTTAATGGCGACTCGCTTAGAGCCTATATGGATGAATTCTATACGCCGGATCGCGTTGTCATCTCAGTTGCAGGAAACGTAAATGATACCTTCATTCACGAGGTTGAAAAATTGTTCGGCTCTTATGAAGGAAAAGGGAAAAAGCAGCCTGTAGAAGCTCCGCAATTTCATTATGAAAAGCTCACGCGCAAAAAGGAAACTGAACAGGCGCATCTATGCATGGGCTTTAATGGTCTTCCTGCTGGAGATAAAGACATCTATGACTTAATCGTCTTAAATAATGTTCTTGGCGGAAGCATGAGCAGCCGTTTGTTCCAAGATGTAAGAGAAGACAAAGGACTTGCTTATTCCGTCTTTAGCTATCACAGTTCATTTGCAGATAATGGTATGCTGACGATCTATGGCGGGACTGGAGCGAAGCAGTTAAACCTGCTCTCTGAAACCATCTTACAAACATTAGACGTCTTAAAACGTGATGGAATCACGCAGAAAGAGCTTGAAAACTCTAAAGAGCAAATGAAAGGGAACCTCATGCTTAGTCTTGAAAGCACAAACAGCAAGATGAGCCGAAATGGTAAAAATGAATTGCTCCTTGGAAAACATCGTACGCTCGATGAAATTATTGATGAAATTAACAACGTCACATTAGATGGCGTGAATAACTTATCTAAACGACTCTTTACAGAAGATTATGCGCTCTCGCTTATTAGTCCGACGGGTGATGTTCCTTCTGTATAAGCGAAAAACGGCATGTCTTTTTAAGAGATGCCGTTTTTTTTATGTCCAAAATCATAAAGGTTAATCAGCTAATTTGATTTGTAGCTGCTGGACAATTTTAGTGATTGTCGAAAAATTTTCTGTCAATAATTCTTCATCTGCAAATTGAATATCAAAAACCTCTTCTAGTTCCAAAATGAGAGAAACTGCTTTGATCGAATCGAGACCGTGATTTGTTAACTCTTCGTCTGCACCAATAGAAATCTTGCTTTCATCGCCCAAAGAACGCAGGACCAAATCTTTTACTTGACTTGATAGTGAAAGGGCATCCGTCGTTTCATTCATCTGCAACGCTCCTTTTTACAAATTTTCTACCATTTACATAAATTAACTATATTAGAACGAAAAAACATTGTAAAGCAGTTTCTACACAAATAGGAATTGTTGATCATTCTCTTCAAATGAAATATTTGGTAGAGTGAGAAGAAAAGAGACTGGGAAGGATTGATCAATAGATGAATAAAACAGACCTTGCGCAGCACATTCCCTTATTAAACGAAGCGGTCTCAATAGACCAGATTGATAAAGGATATTCTCGAGATCAAAAATGGATTGTGACCCTGTCATCAGGTGAAAAATATGTCCTTCGATTCACAGAGCATGGCCAATATGAAAAAATAAAGACTCAGTTTGAGTTGCTTTCTCAATTAAGACATCTCGGGGTTCAGTGTGCTGCCCCGATCAATATGGGTTACTTAGAAGAAAAACAGTTAGTTTACTATATTTTATCGTTTGTAGAAGGTCAGGAAGCAAAAGAAATCATCACTCAATTCACAGAGGAAGAGCAGTATACTATTGGAGTAAGTGCTGGAAAGGATTTAAGAAACATGCATAAATATCCAGCGCCATCGTCCATCGAACCTTGGGAAGATCGTGTGATCAAAAAGCATCATCGGTATTTAGATGCTTATCGAGCAAGTGGTATTTCCTTAGAAGGGGATGAAGAAATTGCTCAATTTATTGCCAAGCATATAGATGTTGTAAAAGGCAGACCTAATCAATTTCAGCATGATGATTTTCATTTAGGGAATATTATCATAAAGAAAAATCAATATGCAGGTGTCATTGATTTTAACAATTTTGATTGGGGAGATCCCGTACACGATTTTTATAAAGTCGCCCTTTTCAGTAGAGAAACAAGTCATGCCTTTTCGGCTGGTCAAATAAATGGTTATTTTGATGAGAAAGTGCCAGATGATTTTTGGCTTCGTTATTCTGTTTATGTCGCAATGAGCATCTTTTCGTCGATTATGTGGGTCATTAAATTCGATCCAGGTCAAATGGATGAGATGATTGAAAGACTAGAAAATGTGTTAAAAGATCATGAATATTTTCATCAAATTGAACCGTATTGGTATACACAGTATCGCTAGTCAAGACTGAAATATAGGACAATTAGGCAGTGATGGAAGTCACTGCCATTTTTATTATAATGATCCAAATTACACATTGTCATGACTAAAAACATTTTATATAATCCAAACAAGGATCGAAAAACTTGTAAAAAAATTCCGTTTTTTGTTGAAAAAGAGCAAAAGGCTGGTGATGGATTGAAACAAAACGATAAGGATTCAAAACAGTTATGGCGTGTTTATTTATGGACACTTTCATTCTTAAAACCTTATACAGGTAAAGTCATTCTAGTCATTATGAGCGGTTTCGTTATTACGTTGAGCGAACTCATTATACCTAAATTTATTCAATATTTTATTGAGACCATTTTGCCAGCGAAAGACTTTTCAAAAATGAATGGATTATTGCTAGGGCTAACAGGCCTAATTGCAATTGGTATTATACTGACTGCCGCACGTAATTTATGGCAAAGAAAATTAATTGAACAAGCCTCAAGAGATTCACAATTTGCTGCCTTCCAGCAAATCCGTCAACTCGGTTTCTCATACTACGAACAACATTCTGTTAGTGAAACACTCTCCTTTGTTAACACACAAACACGAGCTGTACAAGAAATTTACAGACGATACTTCCCACAATTTATCAACCAGACATTATTTATCACCATCTCACTTTACTTTATGATACAAATTTCTATCTTACTCACACTGATCATCATTCCCAGTTTTATTCTCTACTATATCTTTGGCCCATGGCTTGAAAAAAAGGCAACCGTCTATGGTAGACAAAGTGCTGAAGGCTTTCGCACGCTACAAACAAAATTATACGAAAGTCTTGCTTCGATGGAAGAGCTTAGAATATTAGGGTATATGAAATGGGATGTGGAGCGGATTCAAAAACTTCATGAAAAGGTACACCATGATCATGAAAAAAATGTTTTTTTCGCTTATTTACGAGGAAGCAACCGCCGTCTCACATATTATATTGGCGCTCTTGTTACTTTTGCTGTCGGTATCTATCTTGTGAAAAATGGCCAGCTGACAACAGGCGGTTTTGTGGCATATATACTGTATTATTTTTCTGCGATGCATATGCTCACTTCCATTGTCACGCTTTTAACAGAACAACGAATCTTAACCTTTCAAATTGAACCATTATATCATTTTATGAAAAAAACACCCGATATTAAAGAACCTGAGCAGCCAATCCTGCTTGATCATGTAAAAGGCGATATCGTGTTTCATGAAGTCCATTTTCACTATCCAAACCATCCCCCTTTATTAAAAGGGATGAATCTACAGATTCGGCGTGGCGAAAAAGTAGCGCTCGTCGGTACGAGCGGGGGAGGGAAAACCTCACTTCTTAAACTCATTGGCCGCTTTTATGACCCTGCATCTGGGGTCATTACAATTGATGGAATGGATTTGCACCGCTTACCAACTAGTCAAATAAGAGGGGCCATGGGGTTTGTCTTTCAAGAAACATTTTTATTCAATATGAGTGTAAAGGACAATATTCGCTTTGGAGATACAAGTCTTTCAGATCAACAACTCATTGATGCCGCAAAAAAAGCTGATTGCGATTCGTTTATACGAGAACTAGAGCATGGGTATGACACCATACTTGGTGAAAGGGGATTAAAGCTTTCTGGTGGTCAAAAGCAAAAGATAGCCATTGCTAGACTATTTGCTAAGAATCCAAGCATTGTCTTGCTCGACGAAGCAACAGCATCTCTTGACAGTGTCAGTGAGCAAAAAGTCCAGCAAGCATTGCATCAAACTTTCAAAGATTCCACTGTCATTGCAATCGCTCATCGGCTATCAACAGTGAAACATTTTGACAGAATTATTTTAATAGAAGATGGATGCATTTTAGAGACTGGGCATTTTAACGAATTGATGAGGAAAAAGGGTCATTTTTATCAATTAGCGTCTGACCGATCAGAAAAGGAGGCAGGTGTAAAATGAAAAAAAACTGGCTGTTTCTTTTGATCGCAAGACAAAAATGGCTGCTCTTCCTCGCTCTTTTATTTGTTTTGATAGAGGCTACAGCGAATTTAGCAATGATCGGGCTGCAAAAGTGGCTGATTGACGATGTTCTTCTGAGTAATGGCGGTGAACAATTTAACTATATTCTCATGTTGTTTGCCATTGTCTTCTTCGTATATGTTGTGATGTTTGTCGTTAGCCCATATGTGATGCATAAAAACTATCTTTCTATCCACCATTCATTACAGAAAAAGATGATGGATCAGCTCCAGCAAGTATCGATGAGAACCTATAAAAAACATCCTGTTAGTTTTTATTTACACAAGCTCAATCAAGATGTAAAGACAGTCGCTGTCACTGCTGCTTTACATATACCGAAAATTGTCCAAACAATTTTCATGGCTGTTGTTTTATCCGTCATATTACTATCTGTGAGTCCTATTTTATTTTTCCTGCTTCTTTTTGCAAGCACTTGTTATTTCATTGTTGGTAAAACAATGGCGAAAAAGGCAACCCTCATAGCAAAAGATGTGCAGGAGAGAAAATCAGATTTATTTGTGCACGTTGAAGAAGGTATTTCTTCTACAAGAGAGATTGTGGCATTTGACAGGCGCAAATGGGAGATCCATTTGTATGAAAAGCTATTCAACAAAATGATGGATAGCGTAATCAAAGAAGGGAAGTTTCAAAATAAGCTTCTTTTTTTGACAGAGCCACTAAAATGGGTAGGCATATTGTCTGTGCTTTTGTTTGGGACTCATCAAGTAGCAGCGGGGAAAATGTCAATTGGTTTATTTGTCGTCATTTATCAATATGCATCTCAACTAATGAAAAGTTATCAGGAATTATTTCAGTATGTATTTGAATTTTTCCACCAGCGTGCATCGATTCATCGAATCTCAGAAGTATTGCATGTGGAAAGGGAGGAAAAAGGAACAAAACGTATAGATGATGTGGAAGATATGCTGTTTGAAGAGGTTTGTTTCTCTTATGAACAGACAGCAAAGGGAGCTTTAGACAGGCTGAATCTCCATATTCCAAAGGGAAAGAAAGTCGCCATTGTTGGTGCGAGCGGCAGCGGGAAATCGACCATTTCAAAGTTGGCAGTAGGACTCTATAGATCTGATAGTGGGAGGGTGCTAGTAAATGGAGTTGATCTAAAAGACATCGAGGCATCTCATTTTTTAAAACGAGTAGCAGTTGTGCCCCAAGAGCCCTATTTTTTCCCGGACTCTATACGAATGAACTTAATCATGGGATTAACAGATATTACAGATGAACAGCTTGAACAAGTTTGTGAGATCGCGCAAATTCTTTCCTTCATAAAAGGGCTTGAAAAAGGATTTGATACCGTGATTGGAGAGAGAGGAATTTCCCTATCAGGCGGACAAAGACAGCGTTTAGCAATCGCCAGAGCTCTTCTAAAACAAGCTGATTTACTTATATTAGATGAAGCGACATCCGCACTTGATCGGCAGACAGAAAGGAAGGTGCAAAAAGGAATCGACGATGCCAAAGGGGGAAACACCATGCTGGTCATTGCGCACAGGTTATCGACCATACAAAATGCAGATATGATTTATGTACTGGAGGACGGTGGAGTTCAAAGCTGCGGCACCCACGAGGAGCTGATGGAAGCCTCCTCGCATTACCGCTCTTTATTTATGGCACAAGTCATTACAGCGTCTTAGTTAGTTTGTTTTTAACCAAAGTAAAGAGTCGATCTAAGGTGCGGAAGTGGTCCGGGTGTAATTCTTCGTCTTCAAACGAAACATGAAAGGTATCCTCAAGTGCAATAACAAATGAGACGATTTGTACAGAATTTAACCCTAAAGCTTTTAAACTATCATCCCGACCTGGCTGCTCAGTGAGTGACAACTTATTCATCACTAGTTCGACAATCTGTTCTTCAACTTCTGTTAATGTCAGTTCATTCATGTCGTGGCTCCTTTCTAAGAGATCGATACACTTTACATTTTGGTTGATTCAGGAAAAAAATGCAATTGTTTTTACAAATCTATCATAAGGGGTTGCATTCATTGTCATATGTAAGCTATCAGAAAGAAGATGCTCGCGTAGTATTAGGTGCAGATGAATCCATACAGAATCTAGTTATGAGTAAAGTCCATCCCTATATTGATTGGAACAAAACAGCAGGGACACATGAAGAAGTTTGGACGATTTTAACAGGTGAATACGCACAAAAAATTCAAAAGGAAATGACACTTGAAGAAGTATTTTACGAAACCAAGCTGGAGCCACGTTGCCGCTACCTTTATCATGGAGAGAAAAAAGTGATCGTCATTGACGAGCCAAAGGATGTGCGGTGGGTGGCGCAACACGCATTACGGCTAATAAGAGTTCTGCTTCGTCTTATGTGTTATCAAAAGGGACTCATCTACTTGCACGGCGGCATAATGGAGATGAATCATAAAGGTGTTGCATTGATAGGAGGGTCTAGAGCGGGGAAAACATCCACAATTTTATCCATGTTAGCCTTAACCGATGCCCGTTATATAACAAATGATGACATAGGTATTGAATACAAGGACAATCAGTACACAGGCACTGGATGGCCGAGATCAATGAGCATCCGTAAAGATTCATTTGAAGCAATCGAAGCGCTCGGTACTCAATACAGGCTCCAAACATCGAGTCATCCATTTAATGAAGATGATAAGAACTATCATTTTGTATATCCAGAGGAATTAGAAAAATGGTTTTCGCGGGCAGTTAAAACAAAGGGGAAAATCGATGTGATCGTGTTTCCTGAATTTTTACCTCACGGACAAACCGGTGCAGAGCTTTCTAAAATCACTCCACAAGAGGCAGCGGAGCGCCTGAAGCAGCATGCGGTGATCAATCCCGGAAGACATAATGAGTTCTTACTACCTTATTTCACATTGCCGACACCTCAAGAGTTAGAACCATTTCTTGATACACTTGCGAAAAAGATCCCTTGTTATTCATTAAAGCAGGCATTTACTTCTTTAGAAAAAGGAACGGCTTTACTTCAAGAGCTACTTGAACAATCCGACATTGTGGTTTGAGTTTTTTTTGGAGGTGAATCATGGTTGAGCAAGAGTATAAATATTTGCTGTCACAGACAGATTTTCAGCACATACACGATACGTTAAGTCGAAGTCATCAACCTACTCATATACTTAACTTCAATTACTACTACGACACCCCTGATTTTTTATTTAAGCGATTTGGCTATACGATACGTATCCGACAAATCGGCGATAAACTAACACTTGAGATAAAAAGTCCCAGTCAAACCTCTGGATATAAAAGAATAAGAGAAGAAACTTCATTTCCTATTGATGATTTACCGCAAAAGTTAGATTTAAAGAACATAATAACGTCTCTGCCTTTTACATTCACTCAACATCCAGAATTATTAGGTTTATTAGTAACTGAACGCACAACCTTTTACATGGAGACAGGCGTAAAAGTGGACTTAGATCAAAGCAGCTATCTTGGGATGACAGATTATGAATTAGAAATTGAATATGACAGTGAAAAGGCGTATGAGGCAGATAAATGGTTTGATACATTAACTGGTGATTTGGACATGCCAGCCAATCGAAAAGGGAAACGTTCTCGATTTATCACAAGATTTAAATCGTTATATGGGAAGGGGTAGTCAAGCATGCGGGCTGTTTTGGATCAATCCACTCTCTCAAATGAGCAGAGGCTATTATTACTTGGCTCACGTATTCAATTAGATGAACAAGAAGAAGAGTCCATTAGAGACTTATTAAATGATGGTATAGATATGCCGAAGTTTATCGGACTTGCATCTAGACATAAGGTGCTTCAGCTTGTTACACCCCATTTGATTCGCCTTGATGTCGAAAAAGACATAACGACAACGTACAAATTTTTGCTTCACTATCACTATATAGGCAATCGTCAAAAAAACATGGTGAGATTTCAAGAATTCAAGCGTCTTTTACAAACATTTCGAGAGGCAAAGCTGAAAGCGGTCCCTCTTAAAGGAGCCATATTAACACCGCTTGTATACAAAGATTATGGACTGCGAATGATGTCAGACCTTGACTTCCTGATTCACCCAGATGATCGAAAGAGTGCATCTTTATTGCTCAAGAATGAAGGTTTTATCATTGGGAAATATGACTGGGCAACCGATCAAGAAATTCCGATTTCTCGAGAAGAAGAAATGATGTGGAGAATCAATGCGGGGAATCTCTATTCTCATATTAAACGGAGTGGAGAAGACTTTTTGAAGGTACACCGCGTCGATTTTTCTTATGATGTTGAGCTGAAGAAAAACTATCAGGCAACAAGTGCTTTGCTGGATGCTTCTGAAGAAAAGTCATTTTTTCAAACGGACACCTATTTGCTTCAACCTTTAGATTTTCTCATCCATCTTGCCTTCCATTTATACAAGGAGGCAACAAATGTACAGTATGTCTACTTACATGCAGATCTTAATTTGATCAAGTTTTGTGATGTAAGGGAATATGTCATGTACGCTGAAAAGCAACACCAACTCGATTGGCATGCCTTACAAGAAAGAGCGAAGGAACTAGGAGCTGAAAAAGCACTTTTTTACACGTTTACTTTTTTAGACTTATTATATCAAACGAACTATATCGACCACTTGCAGAAGCTAGACATGAGTGATCAATCTTTCTTAGAAACGTATGGTGAAAATGATTTCGGCTCTTTGAAACTTTGGAAAAAATCCTTTGTCGATCGTTTTTTTAGTCTGGATAATCGCGATGAGCTTGAAGAGGAACCGGCCATACAGCTATTTCCTGAAAGGCAATAGCAAATGAAAAAGGAGGAATCTAAATGGATATAAAGGCACTCTTTGAAAAGTCTGAGGAAGCGTTTCCATATAAGAAATCATTTGTGTTTGCAGGGATTCATTTTAAAATTTTATCAACAGAATCGCTTGCTATTGAAGATATTGAACATTATATACCGAAAGAGCCAGTCAGCCATATCGGCGATATCCCTTCACAGATTGACATACGTTTTATCATTGATCCGGTGCTCGAACAATCCATTCGCAGCGATTGCTTCAAAAAAGGTGAAACGATTACAGCAAAAAGAAAGTTTACTTACAAACGATTCAAGTCAGACGATCAAATTTTCTTTGCATCACATGAAGGTGACGAGCCGCACAGTGTGGCGGTTGTTAAAGGACGTTATGCTGTGATCGGAAAAAATAAAAATGAGTCTGCGATACGCTGTCCACTGCGAATCGTTCGAGAAATCGCGCTTAGAACGTTAGAAAATCAGGGGGGATGCTTTACGCATGCAGCAGCTGTCTCTTTTGAAGAAGGTAAAAAAGGCGCATTAATTATAGGAGATAAAGGTGCAGGGAAGTCTACCACTATGTGGCAGTTTTTGCATAATGGAGGAGCTGACTTTATCACAAATGATCGGTCCATTTCGATGCTTGAAGATCAGGAACTTACTGTATATGGGTGGCCGATGTGCTTAGCGCTTGGAGTAGGAACTGTCCAAGCAACAACAAATATACAGGAATTAAAAAATAGAACATTTAGCAGGTCTCAGGATGAAAGAATATGGGATGAAACCATTTCAACAGAAGAAGAAGCGAAAGAAAAATGGGCGAGCGGCTGTAAGTTTGAAATTACGCCAAAGGAAGCTGCTGAAATGACTGGAACAACCATTCGAAGCTCAACCAAGGTAGATATGGTGATTTTTCCCTCACTCAAAATAGGTTCAGGTGAAATTAGGCTGGTGCCAGTAAAAAAAGATGATCAAAAAGCGAAAGACATTATGGTAGCAAATATAAGAGAGCCAGAAGATCCTGATTATTTAAAAGGCTGGCTCGGGCTTCGAAGTGTTTCAGATACCTTTCTTGAACAAAAGGCATCTGAGCTCATCCATCACTTGTTTCACATGCCATGTTTTTATTTAGAGGGCGATCCGCGAAAGCTGCAGAAAGCGATTCCAGATTTATTAAACAAAAAAGCAAGTTCAATTTAAATAGACGATTGTCTAAACATTCGTTTGAGCCGGTCTTCACGCTTTTTCATCTTTTCATTATCTGCTGGAAGCATGAGTTGAAAGAGCATATCAGCGATTGGTCTTGCGATCCGTTCGTCAGAGTTTAATAGAATGCAAATGCCTAATTTTTGTTTTGGGATGAATCCGATATAGGAGGTGAATCCTTTAATTTCTCCGCTATGTTCAGCTAGGGTGTATCCGTTGAAAGGTCTTAAGAACCATGAAAGGCCAACGCCTCTGCTGAAATCTTCTTCAACCATAACGGGGCTTTGCATTTCCTTTAACGAATGCTGATGAAGCAGGCGGCTTCCGTCATATTGAGCTTGGATGAGCTGAATCAAATCATCTGCGGTAGAGAAGAGTCCACTTGAACCGTCTTCCCAAGATGGTGTTTCAGCACTTGGATAGGATATATCAGATAAGCCAGATGAAGAAATTGTATACCCTTTTGCTGTGGATGGTGTTTCAATAAACCCAGTTTGCTTCAAATGGAGCGGATCTAGAATCTGGGATTGCATTAACTCTCTAAATGGTTGGCCACTTACTTTCTCTAGTACTTTACTTAAAATAGAATAGCCAAGGCTAGAATAATTGATGATAGACCAAGGTGGTGTGAATATGGTGAGCATGTCAATACACTCAGCTAATGTTATATCTCTTATCTGGCTCGCTTTATCTAGTGTTTTGGGCAGGCCCGATATATGAGAGGCAATCATACGGAAAGTGAGAGGAACTGGTTCAGATACATGACTTTTTAATAAAGATAGTAAAGGTTCGTAAGTCTGAATGGGCTTATCGAGTTGAATCAACCCCTCATCTCGCAGTTTCATCATGACCATTGCAGTAAAAGGTTTAGTCACAGAGCCAATTCGAAAGGTTGTGTCTTTTGTGACTGGAGTGCCACTTTCCAGATCAGCTAGTCCCTCATGCCATGACCAAATTTGCTCAGCTTCATGGGAAATGCACACGGAGCAGCCAGGGATTTGATGTTGTTTCAGTAACTTTTTAATATCAGTGGTTTTTTCTTGTAATCGCTGTATGATCAATTCATTGATCAAAATAGACACCTCTTTCATACAGAATATATATATATTACCAAATGTTTCATGCGGAATTAAGGTGATCTATCAATATTTTTTATATTTTAAAAGAGAGCGGGCGATAGATAATGAAAACAATTCAAAAAACAATTCTTGATATTTTAAAAGGCGATGGCCAAGATATTGAACAAATTCCATATGAGCTTGTAGAACGCAAAGGCGTAGGGCATCCAGATACAATGTGTGATGCCATAGCAGAAAGAGCTTCTCAATACTACTCTCAATATTGCATGGAGCATTTCGGAAGAGTGGCACATCACTGGTTTGACAAAGTCATGCTTCTTGGCGGAGATGCAGATGTACAGTATGGGAAAGGAACGATGGTCAAGCCTTATCAAGTTGTATTTGCTGGAAAAGGGGCGTATGCATACGGCGAGGAGCCGATTCCTCTTAAGAAAATCCTTTTTGATGCAGCTAAGGATGTGCTATCAGAAGTGACAACAGGATTCGATCCTGACGAGCATCTCGTCATTGATTGCCGAATAGTAGATCATCAAGGGGCTGGTCGTAAAGACTCGAGATATCGTCCGATGGTCGAAACAGACATGATTGAGATCGGTGATCCAAAGCTTGTTTCAAATGACTGTAACTTATTACATGCTCATGCACCATTAAGCCGTCTTGAAAAGTTGGTTCTTTATACAGAGCGTTATGTAAATGGACCAGATTTTAAAAGGGTAAACCCAGATACTGGCTGGGACGTGAAAATATTTGGAAGCAGGCGGCATGAAGAATTCAAACTCATTGTGAATATGCCTTTCTTAGCAAAAGATATTCATAGCATAGATGAGTATTTTGCTCGTAAAAAAGAATGCCAGGATCAAATCGCGCAGTATATTGATGAAACGTTAGGACTTAAACCGGATCTCATGCTAAACGCAACCGATCGCAACGGTCGTCCATATTTAACAGCACTTGGATCTGTGGCGGATACTGGGGATGTGGGAGTAGTTGGCAGGGGGAATAGATTAAATGGACTTATCACGCCAATGCGATCAATGAGTATTGAAGCTCCAGCTGGAAAAAACCCACTTGATCACACAGGGAAATTGTACGGAGTGCTGGCTCAAAGGTTGGCAGATCAAATTTTTGAAACCATTCAAAAGCCAACAGAAGTGCATATCTTTACTTCAAAAGAGGCACCTCTCCATAACCCTGATGAAATTGCGGTTCGTATTCAACAATGGGATGGAGATGAGGAAGAAAGAAGGCGAATTGAAGATCTTGTCATGAAAGCTGTACATTCAATGGGCGATGTCACAAAAGATTTAATTTTTAAAGGCATTACAATGTGGTAAAAAAGATGAAAAAAAAAGTCATTGATGCAGTCCATGCATGTGTGAATACAGAAGAGCCTTTGACAGTGACAATTCAACCATACGAAGTCAAAAAACATCAGGATATGAATCAGCATCATGTTCTCATCATGCTCAAGCCTGAATTAACCAACATCCATCAGGGGGTTCAGCTGGATCGAATACTAGATGAATTACTGAACCGTTTAGCTGATGATGATGTAGAAATAGGGGCCGTCCGCGTTTTATCATCCTTATATTTGAAAGAAGAGAAAATATTAGAAAATCAATATGGGATGCTCAATCGAATTTCTAGAAACGGTCTGAGTGAATTGTCAGAAGCAGCAAAAAAGGTGCTGTCAACAAAATACCCGGAGTATAGAACGAAGGAACATTTGATTTATGGAGGACATCAATTTTTACAAAAGTATCAAGAGCTCACGCCATATGGTTTAGAGCTTTTAACAAGAAATGTCAAGGTGGATAAGTTAGGTGCAGGGACATATGCAATTGAGGTAGAGGTGGACGGAGAAAAGATGCTCCTGCTCAATTCATTCCATCCTTGTCAAATTGATTGGTTCACTACCCCTAGGCGGTCTGTTATTGTCATTGAATGTTTTACTCAAAAGCCAATGAGGGTGATGAGAGAACACTTTATTGGTGCAACTGATCCTCACGAAGCGAGAGAAGGATCCTTTAAACACATGCTGCTCACAGAGCAAAAAAGGTTCGGCTTAACAAACGTTTGTACACGGTTTAACGGCATACATCTTTCACCAGGTCCTATAGAGGCAATGGCCGGAATGATTCGTTATTTTAGTACATCTGGAAAAAGGTTGTCACCCTCGCATACACTTTTTGGCCAGCTGTTAAGGGAAAAAGGCTTTTCGGCGGAGGAATTAGATTTATTATGTGAAGATGTGTCCATCAGTTCAAGTGGTACAAGAGAAACACCTGTATTTGAATTAACTGAAAACCTAAACTGGGATGAAGCGCTTGCTTTACTATTAAAAGTGAAAAACGACATCCAAAAGCATGAACGTGTTCTGTAACGGAGGGAACAACTTGAGTAAAGAAGGAGTTAGCCAGCGCATTTGGATTGTTGGTCCACCTGGATCAGGGAAAACGACACTCGCAAACCGATTGAAACAGGACTTATCCTTACCTCACTATGAGCTCGATGCCCTTTTCTGGCAAGCAGACTGGAACAAGACAGATAAAAAGCTGTTTATTGAAAACGTTCATGAAATTGTCAAACAAAGGAAATGGGTTGTCGATGGACAATATTCATCTGTTCATCACATATTGGCTGAATATGCTGATACGATCATTTGGCTCGATGTGAAGAGAAGACAGACGTTTCCTAGTCTCATCAAAAGGACGTTTAAACGTCTAATCACAAAAGAGAAGCTTTGGAATGGAAATAGGGAGAGGATTGGCAATGCGCTGCAATTTTTCTCATATGCCTTTCATGTGTATCCAGAGGTCCTCCATCATAACGAAAAGCTTTTTCATCAATTAAAGGAAGCATCACATGTGACATGTCTACGAGTAAACAAGCGAGAAGAGGTAGAACAGGTGATAAAGAAAATCAATCATCTTAAAGAAAAGGGGTGAGGCCATGACGAATTTACATGTTGCTTACAATGTCCTGAAATGCTGGTTCTCGGAACAGCCTCACCGTGTAACACCTTTAAATGGAAGAAGCCCTAATGCCGGATGGCTAGTAGAATACACGAAACAACGATTTGTATTAAAAAAATGTGTTAGGAATCATGATGCTGAATGGCTTCGTTATTTAGAAGATTTAACAGATGCACTGCTTGACCATGATTATCCGATTCAACCTATGATTGAGGCCAAGAACCAGCATAAAACCATTTTATACAAAGAGAGCTTCTGGCAGCTGCGACCATTTTTTGAAGGAAGACCATATGAAATGGGAAATCGTTCAGATGAACAAGAAGCCATTCTGGTATTAAAAAAGCTTCATTCATTGAAGAATTTGCCGAAAGGTCCTGTGAATCCAAATTGTGAACTGAAAAACTGGTTGACTTATCCTGACGATACGTTGAACCAGACAGCTTGTGTACTAAAAAAAATTGTTTCTTCTAAAAAGGCTGCTGCTTTACTCAAAGTGTATGAACAGGAGCTTATGAATGTCCTTACATTGTTAAATCCAAGTATTTATGAGGCACTGCCTCATGCTGTCACACATGGTGACTTTCATGCTGGCAACCTCCTTATGCGTAACAAGAAGCTGGCCATGGTACTTGATTTTGATACAGCAAGTTATAGACCGCGAATATATGATGCCGCCATCTCTGCTTTTTTGTTAACGAGAATCAAGCGCGGGACGTTTCAACTAGATATGGTAAAAACGATTCAATTTTTAAAGGCCTATGACGAAAATTTATCGAAAAACGAATGGCGCTCTATCTCTGCTTTTATCAGACTATTATATATTCCAACAGGTCGATATTTAATGCTCCTGCATCAGCATACGCCCCACTTCCTTAACTGGTATATTGATTGGTCTTTTGAAGCACTAGAATCTGCATCGCACCAGCTGAAGGAAGATTGGTATCTCCAAAAGGAGATGAGGATATGAAAGTTGCGGTTGTCACAGGTGGAAATAGGGGCATAGGGAAAGAAGTTTGCAGACAGCTTGCTCAAGATGGAATGCTCGTGATTTTGACAGCTCGGCAGCTTGAAAGCGCCCAATTAGCGGCTTCTGAAATGAATGAGCAGGTTATTCCGTTTCAACTGGATGTCACAAATATAGAAACGATTGAACGATTGTCGGCATTTATTAAGGATTCGTACGGAAGAGTAGACGTGTTGATTAATAATGCTGGAATTTTTCATGACAATATGAGGAATGAAAGATTTCCATCTTTTCTAGACCTTTCTGTATCGACACTCCAAGAAACGATGGATGTCAATCTATATGGTGCAGTCAGAATGACGAAGGCCGTTTTTCCTTACATGAAAGAGGCTAGGTATGGACGGATCGTCAATGTATCTAGCGGTATGGGAAGGCTCTCAGCCATCTGCCCATCAGACGATGTCAGGCGTGACGGTAAAAGCGGGCCATATTATCGGATGTCAAAAGCTGCTTTGCATGTTCTGACAAAAGTCACAGCATTAGAGGGAGCCCCTTATTCAATCCTTGCCAATGCTGTGTGCCCAGGCTGGGTGCAAACTGACATGGGAACATCAGAAGCTATTAAAACCGTGCAGGAAGGTGCATCAGGGATTGTCTGGGCAGCGAAGCTACCTCGAGATGGACCAACAGGAGAATTATGGAGAGATGGGAATAGACTTCAGTGGTAGAGGAGGCAGCTACATGCGAGGTATGAAAGAAAAGACGGTCATTGTCACAGGTGGAGCACAAGGAATTGGCTATGCGGTCGCAGAACGTGCGGCACAAGAAGGCGCACAAGTCGTCATAGCTGATCACCATGTAGAATACGGGAAAGAAGCAGAAAGCCTGCTCAAAGCAAAAGGGTATGATGTGTTGTTTATCGAGGCTGATATTGCAGATGAAGAGGCAATCGTTTCAATGGTAGAAAAAACAGTCAATCATTTTAATCAAATTGACATGCTCGTTAATTGTGCAGCGGTTTTTATTATGCGAGGTCTTGAAGCAACTGTTGAAGAATGGCGGCGTATCATGGATTTGAATATTATGGGACAAGCTCTTTGCGTCAAACACACTGCACCCTACATGGAGAAAATAGGGAAAGGGTCCATTGTCAATATAGCATCAATTTCAGGTCACATTGCCCAGCCGAAATATTTAACATATAACGCAACGAAAGCAGCCGTTGCGAATATGACTCGATGTATGGCAATGGATTTGGCTGATGTAGGGATTCGTGTAAATGCAGTGAATCCAGGTACAGTATGGAATAAAAATAACGAACGGTTTCATTTAGAAGAACTTGGTCTGACAAGAGAACAAGCGAATCAGCACCCTGATATTGGAGGAATGCACATGTTGAAACGAACTGCTGATCCAGAGGAGATCGCATCGGCTGTCATTTTCCTTCTTTCAGATGAAGCGAGCTTTATTACAGGAGAAAATTTAATGGTTGACGGGGGCTATACAGCCATGTAGAGGAGCAAAAATCTCATGAAATTTGATCTGCACACACACCATCATCGCTGCGGTCATGCGGAAGGTCATATAAGAGAATATATAGATGAGGCGGTCAAATTAGGTCTAGAGTTTATTGGAATATCGGATCATTCACCATTTTTTGGTGAAGAGGTCGATCACTTTAAACCATGGGTGGCGATGGCTAAAAGTGAATTTCATTCATATGTAGAGGAAGTCCTCCACTTGAAAAGAGAATATCAAGGGAAAATTCACGTGCTATTAGGTGTTGAATCTGACTATTTTCCTGAGCACGAGACCCTCTATCGAGACGTGTATCGACATTATCCATTTGATTATATCATCGGTTCTGTCCATGTCAGTAATGGATATGACCTATTTAACCGAAAGCGATGGGAACGTATGACAGAGCAACAAGCCATCATTGAAAAAGAAGTGTATTACCAGCTGATTCAAATGTCCGCAAAGAGTCGTATGTTTGATATTTTAGGTCATATTGACGCCTTAAAAGGATGTTATCCAGAGATTGCTCATATCAAAACAGAAGCTGTCGATGATGCGTTTAAAGTGATGGCGGAGAGTGGCTCTGTCATTGAAGTGAATACCTCTGGTAAAACAAAAGACTGCGGAGGGTGGTATCCATCAATTGATCTATTAGAACGTGCCAGGTTTTATGGTGTTGATGTCACATTTGGCTCTGATGCACATGAGCCAGCTCGCGTGGCAGATGATTGGCAAGAAGTGAAAAATACGTTGAAGACATTGGGTTATCAAGAATGGTGCATTTTTCAATCTCGTCAAAAGCGCAAATTGGCTCTATAAATTTTAAAAAAAGGGGTTATGAAAATGACAAAAGTTCGTGTAGCAATTGCAGGAGTGGGTTCATGTGCTTCAAGTATCGTTCAATTTGTTGAAATGGCAAAGGGGGAAATGGATACGCTCTCTGGTGTCATGCATGAAGTCATTGGAGGATATCAGTTATCTGACGTGGAATTTATTGCAGCTTTTGAAGTGGATCAAAATAAAGTAGGAAAGGATCTATCAGAGGCGATCTTTACTAAACCAACGGCTGCGGTCAAACATATAGATGTTCCTTTTCTTCAAGTGCCGGTTGAAGCAGGTCCTTTATGTGATGGGCTTGAAGGAGATTTGTCCAACTGTATTAAGCCGCATGAAGATTCACTGAAAATGAGCACAAATGACGTGGTGCAAAGACTGAAGGACGTTCAGGCAGATGTGCTTGTCTGCTTCTTACCGACCGGTTCATTTGAAGCTGTTCGTGTGTATGCAGAGGCGTGTGCACATTCACATACTGCCTTTATTAATGCGACACCAGAACCAGTGGCAAATGATCCTGAATTTGTCAAAATGTTTGAAGACTCAGGTACCCCGCTCCTTGGAGACGACTTAAGAAGTCATCTAGGTGCAACGACATTGCATACCGCGTTAATTGAGCTATTGAAATCCCGCGGGATTGATATCACCAATACGTACCAATTGAATGTCGGAGGCAACACAGACTTTTTAAACCTTGCCAATCCAATGAGATCAACGAGTAAACAAAAATCGAAGCGAAAAGCATTGTTCGCCTCTGGTATTGATGCCAGTGAAGTCGCAGCAGGTCCAAATGGATATGTTAGCTATCTAGGAGATCATAAAGTCTGCTTTCTTCGATTAGAGGGAAATTCAGTTTTAGATTCTGAGATTTCACTTGAAATCCGCTTGCAAGTAGAAGATAGTCCGAATTCAGCTGGAGTAATTGCGAATGCGATGCGTGTAGCAAAAGCAGCTAAAGACGTAAATCATAGTGGTGTCATTCATGACGTATGCCCATTCTTATTTAAAAGCCCTCCAATTGGACAAGTAGATTCAGAATCATTGCGTCTGTTCAATGATTATGTAGCAAATGCTGAGCTGAAAAAGGTGTAATAAGTGGAAGCGGGACGAAACCTTCGTGAGATAAAATTTGCCGCTTTTGATTTGGATGGAACATTAATTGACGATCGAGGTCAACTCATTGGTGATGTCCATGGCGCAGTGAACATGCTGCGCCAAAGAGGCATTATTCCAATAATTGTGACAGGTAGAACCTATGATTCTTTCTTTTCTCTGAACTTAGATCCATCGCTACTTGCTTTATTTCATCCTCATGTTTTGCTGAATGATGGAAATGTCGTTTGCCATCATCAACAGAAAACGTTTGACGTCAAACAATATTTAGATTCGGCTTTATGCAAACAAATCTTCTCATTACTTGATGGAAAAGCTGAATTTGTCATGGAATCAAATGGGAAACACGTGGCATCAAGTAAAAGCGCTAAGTTGAAATACTGCATGCTTTACACATTTCCGCGAGAAAAGATAGAAGTTGGTCATAAGAAAGAATTCAGCTTTGACCGTGTGACAAAATTATTTATTTTACCAAAAGAAAAAATAGAGATCGCCCATAAATTAAGAGATTGTCTTTGTGATGTAGCAGATGCCCAGTTTTTAAATGCTCAAGTGATTTCTCCGAAAGGAATTTGTAAGGCAGATATGCTAGAGCGCCATTTATTAGATTATTTTGGGGAAAGTGATTTAAGTCGTGTGATTGCGTTTGGAAATGGTCATAATGACAGGCTGCTGTTGAAGAAGTCGAAGTGGGGCATAGCCGTTCAAGATAGTCACCCCTCAGCGATTGAGCTATGTGATGTTCATTTAAAAGAGCCTATTGATGACTATCTTCACAAAGCTTTACAAACGTTCGAATCACCACACGTAATCAATGAAAAGGGGGGTATTTAGTTGAGGAACCTTCAACTGCCTTTACCAGACACACTAGAAGATACAATGATTCCGGATTTTATGGAAAGGGTGTCATTTCTCTCTGCCCACATTCTGCACGTTGCCCTTCGCGAAGAGGAGTCTGTCATTGAAGTCACAGTCGATCAAAAGGGGGATATGGATGCAATATCAACTGCGTTTTTTGAGTTATCGTCGAACGTGGCTCAATTACGGAGGTTTCGTGAAAAAGAAATGAAATCAAATATTCATTTAACCAGTGGGCCTGTTCATTCGAAACTAAGTGGGGATGACCAAAAGAGAACCTTCTATGATGAAATTGAAATGGAACTCTCACACTACTTTGACCAATTGTTTTTAAACATAGGGGCTTCACTAGGAGCGAAACAAAGACGATATCCTTCTACGATCAGTAAAGAGTTAATGGAGAAATGTAAATATCATACGAATTTTCCGCAAAATATTTATTCGGTTTTTGAAATTCCTCATGATTATCAAATCATTGATGATATTCGAGAGAAACATCAAGGCTTTCTTCCAGAACACTTTCAGCAGGCAGGCCGCTTTTTACAGCCGTGTATTTGTTATCACTGTTACGAAGAATGGGAAGGAAAAACGTATTCAGAAAATCAAATCATGACGGCTTCGGGTCAATGCTTTAGACATGAAATTTCTTGGAAAGTTGATCCACTAAGGAAGCTAGAGTTTAGTATGCGTGAAATTGTGTTTATTGGTGATAACGAATATATCAATGAAACAAGAAAAGCACTTCTTGAAAACACATGGCAATGCTTTCATCAACTTGGCCTTAGTGGAAAGGTGACGACAGCAAATGATCCCTTTTTCTTTTATGATGATATGGATAAAGCAAATTATCAATTAATGGCTAATAGCAAATATGAATTAGTGGCGGTCACAGAAAAGAAAGATGTATCGATCGCTTCTTTTAATGACTGTGGAGAGATGCTTTGTGACAGGTTCCAGATCAAAGGAGAAGATGGTATGCCCCTTTATTCTGGCTGTGCCGCATTTGGTATCGATCGATGGGTTCAAGTATTTTTACAAACGTACGGTCGAAATCGAAACAATTGGCCTGAAGACATGCTTCGTATAAAGGAGGGGACCTATGTTGCAAAGTAATCTCACTCAAGAAGAACACACAGCCCTGATCTTATCCACCCCTTTTTTAAAAGATCATCAGATTCAAGAGATGCAGGAGCTTCTCTATAAGCAACAAGACTGGAATGTTATTCTCGGAATGTTACATGTTCACCGGACAGCAGGTATTGCATGGAAAAATATTAAACGATATGCCATTCATTTAAGAAAAGATTTTAAAGCGACTTATTTTTTAAAGTCTTTAGAGATTATGTACAAGGGTCAGTTGGAAACAGCACGAGACAATATCTCGTTAAACGATCAGTTATTCCAAGCGCTTGATCAAAAAGGAATTGAGTATGCCATTGTAAAAGGAAGTGTGATTGGCGAGTGGGCGTATGGCGATGTAGGGCTTCGCTTATTTGGAGATAACGATCTCTTTATCTCGCAGGATCAACTGCAGGAAACGGGACATGTGTTAAAAGAACTAGGGTATATTCAAGGTTCTTGGGACTATGAAAACGAGACAGTCACACCTGCGAAACGAAAAGACATTCTTTACCTCATCATGAACTCACATCAAACCTACACCTATATGAAACCTACACCAGAATGCCGCTTTATTGATTGTCATAAAATAGATGTTCAATTTTCAGTTGACCTCATGACAGGAAACCGGACGGATTCAATTGTCCAAGAAATGCTGTCTAGACGAATTCAAACATCCGTTGATCAACACCTTGTATGGTCATTAAAAGAAGAAGATATGCTGCTTTTCTTATGTATTCATTTTTACAAAGAGGCCATTTATTTAAATGAAGTCGAAGCAATGAAAGACTTACTTCTTTATAAACTGCTTGATATATATGGAATGTTTATGAGGGAAGACCTTGTTGATGTAGATCTATTTGTCAATCGAACGAAAACATATGGATTTGAAAAGATGGTCTATTTCGCTTTGCATTATGTAAATGAAGTCTTTCCACATACCATTTCAGATCTTGTCATGGATGCACTTCAACCAGAATCGCTTACGTATTTATCCGAAGTGTTAGATGCAAATGATGTCGTTCATACTTGGGATCAGCCGATTCGCAAACGATTCTTTCATATAAACCGGTCATTAGATATTAAAAAGCATTCTGTTCATAAGGAGTAATGTGATGAAAGATCCGGCAGCGCTATTTGATTTTATGGGAAGAAGCGACGTTATATGGTTTGGGAATATGAATCAAGAACAAAGCTGGGACCAAACAAAAGCTTTACCTGTGATGACAGACCATGTACAAAATGAACTGGTCCTTCAGCAAGAACAACAGCTGCTTTTGATTGCATCTAAGGATCATCATGTCATTTTTCACCATCAGCCTGACGCGGCTTTTTTAAGCTATTTGAAAAAACGAGGTATCCAGCTGCCACATATGGTTCAAAAAGAGGAGGCTTTCAACCAAAAGGGCTTCATTGTACCTTATCTTTTTGATGAATCACTTGAACAAGAAGCATTTATTGAAAATAGAAGGATATATGGATCAGATCCAAAACTTGTTAAGCGGTTAAATCATAAAATTTTCACTAGAAGATGGGCAGAAAAACATCAATTTAAAGTCACTTGCGGTGCTATCTGTCATCATGCGGATGAGTTAAAACGGACGTATGAAGAATTAAAGGCGAAGAACTTCTCGAAAATGGTACTTAAAATACCTTATGGATCATCTGGGAAGGGGCTTCGTATTTTAAAAAACGAACGAGAATTCATGCAGCTTCTCACCTTTATCGAAAGAAGAAAGATCCAAACAGACCTGCTATTAGAGGGGTGGCATCCGATTAAACGATCATTAAATGCCCAGTTGCTTATTCAGGATAAAGAGTCACATTTACTGTCAATTACAGAGCAGAAAATCAATGAAGACGGCATTTATTTAGGGACCGATTTTGTTCCTGTTTATGAAATGGACAAAAAACGTGAATACGAAGAAAGTATGCATCGCGTCATAGAGCTTCTTTATGAAGAAGGATATAGAGGTGTGGTTGGAGTCGATTCAATTATTGATGAAAATGAACAGCTCATACCGATTATTGAAATAAATGCTCGGTTCACGCAGGTTACGTATTTACTCTCAATCATTTGCCGTTTTTTTTCAGCGAATGAATATATCGAGAGCCGCTTTAAAAAATTCTCAAGCAGCGCTGACCTGCCATTTGAAGAGGTTTTAACAGAGATCACGAAAGCACTCAACCCAGGAGAAGATGGTGGCTTTTTTATTTATACATTTGGTAAGACGAGAGCTGACGATATGTGGCACTATCGATTATTTATCTTGTTTTACCATATGAAGAAGGACAAGCAGGACCATATGATGGCCATTTTTGATGATATGGAATTTTCTTGAGAAAGGAGGAGAGAATTTGCCTAAAAATGACATGACGCTCGTAGAGAAAGCGAATCGTTATGGGACGCCGATGTATGTGTACGATGGGGATGAATTAAAAGATCATTATGATCGCATTATGTCATGGCTCCATCAATCAGCAGAGGTGTTCTTTTCATTTAAAGCTAATGGTAATCTTTCGATTGCTTCATTGTTACGGTCTTTTGGGGCAGGGATAGAAGTTGCTTCTGTAGGCGAGCTTTTAATGGCTGTAAAAGCCGGATATTCTCCGCAACACATCATTTTTTCTGGACCTGGTAAACGAAAAGAAGAAATAGATACAGCCATTCAGCATCAAATATACTGCATTATCGCAGAATCAAAGGAAGAACTAACCTATATCGCGGAGTCTGCAAAACAGCAAGGAAAGCAAGTATCAGTAGGAATTCGTATCAATCCTGAATCAATTGAGTCAAGGGCAAAAATAAAAATGGGCGGTGTTCCAAGTCCATTTGGGATAGATGAATCGAAACTTGGAGAAGTATTTGATCTTTTTCAGGCGTATGAAGACACGCTGTTGTTTAAAGGCATTCATATGTATTTGGGAACTCAAGTTCTTGATGAAACGTCGCTATTATCATCGTTTGAATATACGCTCAACACAGCTGTTCGAATCAAGAATGAATACGGGTTAACATGCCAGATGGTTGATTTAGGCGGAGGATTTGGGATTCCATATTTTCAGCATGAGACACCCCTCCATGCTGAAAGGCTATTTCAAGATGTAGCTGAAATGATTCAGGCGTATGAATCTGAGCTAGATTTCCCAAGGTTTATTATCGAAATGGGACGTTTCCTTTTAGCGGAATGTGGTGTTTACTTAACAGCCATTCAATATGTGAAAAATTCAAAAGGGGAACCATTCTTAATTGCAGATGGTGGAATGCATCATCATCAAGCGATGACATTTAGAGGCAGGCTGCTGCGCAATAATTATCCAATGCGGCTCATCAAGCATTCCAATCAACCTGTGGACGTAGTGAAACAAACGATTGTAGGTCCACTTTGCACCCCGGAAGACTTAATTGGTAGGCAGGTAGAACTCCCTCAAGGTGAACCAGGTGATCTACTTTGTATAGAGAAATCAGGCGCATATGGACTTTGTTACAGTCCTACCTTATTTTTAGGCCATTCTTCTCCGCTAGAGCTGCTTTTATTTGAAGGAGACGATTATATTATTCGAGATAGAGGTCACCCAGAAGATCTCTTATTAAAACAGAACATGCCGTTTTTTAAACAAAGGAGGGTTGAATGTGAAACTGACTGAGCTTCGTCAAGAAACGATCGATCATCTCGTTCTCCATTTCTCTGAAAGAGCCAGGCAGCATGATACTGAATTTCAATTCCCACATCAAAACCTTGACGAACTTATTGCATGTGGTTTACATGTCGCCAATATGCCGAAACAAGATGGGGGTCTTGGGTATGGTTTTGAAGAAACTGTGACCCTCTTGTCACAAATAGCGAAAGGCTGTGCATCGACAGGGTTAATTATGGCGATGCATTACTATTCACTTGGCGCCTTTTCTGAAGTGCTGTCAAGTGAGCAACAGTCCTCCGTTTTTAATGATATCCGCCGTTCAGGAGAGTTAATTGCATCTGTTAGCGACCCGAATGTGATTTTTATTTATCAACGAAAGCAAATGGAAGGAATCCCAACCATTACAGCAGAAAAAACATCTGGCGGATATATAGTGAGTGGAACAAAATTTACTGTAACCGGTGCACCGCGCATTAAGTATTTGCCCATTTATTGTCAATATGCACCTTCATCGTGCACTTCTCAATACGGAATGACCGCACTTTTAATGACGTTACCGAGTGAGGGGGCCGAAATTGAGGAGTCATGGAATTATTCTGGAATGAGAGCATCCATGAGTCATCACATTCATTTTGATCAAGTCTTTATACCCGATGATCATCTCATCGGGCGAGAAGGGTACGCAATAGAAGATACTGAAAATTTGATCTATTGGTTTCGTTTAGCTGTTACAGCCGTTTATTACGGCATTGCAAAAGCAGCATATGAACATGCCCTCGGTATGGCTTATCAAAAAAAAGACCGAATTTCCAAAAAGAAGACAGCTTTTTTACCGGGTCAACAATTTCGTATCGCGGATATGAAAATCAAGTTAGATGTTGCACACTCTCAGCTCATGTCCTGTGCTCAGCAAGCAGATAAAGAAAAAGCACAAAATCATTACACAAGTGAGTTGTATACAAAGACGCTTATTACAAAACATTTCGTCGCGCAGGCTGCAGAAGAAATTGTGCAGCTGGCCTCTCAGGTAGAGGGTTTTGCTTCATTACAGCAAGGGTCTTTTTTGGAACGTCTTAGCCGAGATGTCAAAGCAGCTAAATTCCATCCGCCGTCTGAAGATGTATTAAAAGAAGTGATCGCAAAAAAAGAGCTTGGCATTATCCCATTAAAAAACCGCTGGGTATGATGGCAAGAAAAAAGGGAGGAGATACATTTGACTATTGTAACGCCTATCTTTCGGAACAATTATTTGAACTGCTCTCAATTAACGATTGCTGCCATGCTTCTTAGAAAAGGGATTGAAATCGACAGGATTTGGAGGCAAGCTGGCATTGTGTATAGATCACAAGACCAAGGATTTGTTCTTATGGGTTCCTTTAAGCATTTCCGTGAGGATATTTTTCACCATAATGGCATCCATTTAGAAGAAATTTTTTATCCTGAAGAGGAAGTAGATCTGTATATCAACAGGGTGTTCAAACAGCATCCGAGCAACGGGACTGTGTCTGTTTCACTGGATATTTTTGAATTGCCATACTGCCCATTTTATGAAAGGGAGCATGGGTATCACACATTAGAGGTACTTGAGGTAAAGGGTGATGATGTGGTGGTCAGTGATCACGCATATTCATATCATGGCACCTTAAGTAAAGACCATTTGATGAAAGCTGCCCGCTCTATATATGATCATACGCCTCGAACTGAAAATCGATATAAATGGATTAAACATGTGGATCACCAGCAAGAACCAGATGTGCTGACGATTTTAAAAGAGCATACTGCCATTTTAGAAGGAGCACCTCCCCATTTTGAATTGCCTGGCGCCATCACAGGCTTAAAAGCTATTTCAATCATTGAAAGAGATTATATTGATAGTATAAAAGACAACGAAAATGGAAACCTATTAGATAATGTCTATTTTGAAGGGTTAAAGGATGTAGCCAACTCGAGAAAACATATGGTGACCTTCTTATCCTCTTATGAAAATGAACATTTACAGCCTCTAATACAAGCCTTTGAAGATGCATATCAAAGCTGGACAGTGCTCGCCAATTTCACGGCTAGAGTAGGTCTCAGCAAGAACCCCCGCAGCATGATTGAACGGACGTCAAACCGGTTTCAGAAAACATTAGAAATTGAAACAAGCCTGCTCTCACAACTAAAAGAGGTGATTCAAAATGAAGACCTATCAAACCATCTCTCTTGATGATTATGTGAATAATAGAGGCATCACGTATCAAAATGAATATGACAAAGGCCAATTAACTATTGGCGGAGCCTCTTTACCGGCTGAGTTAGTCATGAACCTGCAGCATCCTCTTGTCGAAGGTATCCCTTTTCAATTCATTTATAAAGATCAAGGTGACAATATTGAATTAGAGGGTCAATCTATTCACCTTCCGCTCTTGGAAGCAGAAGCACTTCATGTCATTGGCTGTTCTTCCAATGGCAATTTATACGAAAATATTTCATTTTTACGAGAGGGGAAAGTTGTGTATGAAACTCGGCTTTCCTTAACCGATGTCATTGAACATGAACCTGCATTTAATGATCGAACTGCATATGCATTTGATTATATTCATACGGTAGCGGGTATCAATCGTCATTTAACATCAAGGCTATGGCTGGATTCTCTTTTGTTATCACATACAGTAGTTTTTGATGAAATCCGCTTTCAAGATAATCCTTTTATGCATATTTTCGCAATGACAATTCAGCAGTCAGACAATTGATGGAAGGGAGACATGTCTATGTGCGGCATTGCAGGTTATTGTCATTTTAACCAAGCGCCACTTGACCCTCACATCTTACTGAATATGAAAAACGCGCTTGCTGTGCGTGGACCTGATGATAGTGGTGTGTATCAAGATGAATCAGTTGGTTTGGTTCATACGCGGCTTTCAATTATTGATATTCATTCTGGCCCGCAGCCAATAACGAATGAAGACGATTCTATTTTTGTGATTTTAAATGGAGAGATTTATAATTTTCAAGAATTGAGACAAGACTTATGGAATAAAGGTCATACGTTTCGTACGCAGACAGATACAGAAGTACTTGTTCATGGCTATGAAGAATACGGAATTTCATTTATTGAGCAATTAAATGGAATGTTTTCTGCTGCTATATGGGATCAAAAGAAGCAAGTGTTTTATTTATTTAGAGATCGGTCTGGGATTAAGCCGCTTTATTTTTCTGAATGCCGGGGTGGGCTGGTTTTTGGATCAGAAATGAAGTCACTTCTTCAGCATCCTGATATAAAAACTGCCGTTCAGCCTGAGGCTGTCATTAGTTATTTATCATTCCGTTATTCGATCGGTGAACAAACCTTCTTTCAAGGAATTCAAAAATTACCTCCAGGTGTCTGCTTGAAAATGGATGAAACAGGAATAACAAAAGAGGCCTACTGGGTATATCCTCTCCCGTCGGATAGGATCGATCGAGGGGAACGTTATTATCAAAAAGTCTTATTTGAATTACTTCAAGATTCTGTACAAAAACAGATGATGTCAGATGTGCCAGTTGGTGCTTTTTTGAGCGGAGGGGTGGATTCGACTTCTATTGTTGCTTTCATGTCCAAATATGCGAACGAGAATATTCATTGTTTTTCGACCAGTTTTGAAGAAGAAGGCTTTTCTGAAGAAAGCTATGCGAAGTTAGCAGCAGACCAATACAACGTTAAGCTCCACTCCCATCGAATGAGTGAAGAAGAGTACTTTCGCTTATTGCCTGAAGTTGTGAAGCGTAGAGATCACCCCCTTTCCATTCCTCATGAAGTCGCTTTTTACCGTATGTCACAGGAAGCAAAAAAGCATGTGACGGTTGTTTTATGTGGCGAGGGAGCAGATGAATTGTTTGCAGGGTATGGGCGCGTATTTAGAAGTCCCGCAGATTGGCGGAAAATCCTGTTGCTTCAAAAAAGCCGAAAGTTGTCACCAATGCTTTCAAGATTATTATTTGATTCATCCTTTCAGCAGCAATTGCATCAATATATTCACCTTGAAGATGAAATGGATCATTACAAAAGAAGGTATGCGTGGTTTACTGAAGGAGAAAAAGAGCAGCTTTTAGGTCATCACGCTGCCTCATTCGATTCTTCCAATTCGCACATGGATCAATTTATCGCGCAGTGCTTTGAAAAAATGGAGGGAGAGTCGTACGAAAACAAACTGCTTTATTTATTTCAGCAGATCCATTTACCGAATCTGCTAGATCGGCTTGATATCATGTCAATGTCACATGGGCTTGAAGCGCGTGTTCCGTTTCTTGATCATCGAATCATCCAATTTGTCAATGACATGCCTTTTCAATATAAACTTCCTTACAAGGGATTCGCTAGCAGGCTGCAAGCATTTTTTCAATCGAGTCTCAAAACGAGCGAGGTCCAAGATATTCCGAAATATATGTTAAAAAAGACAATGGAGCAAACGGTAGATAAGCGTATATTATATAGAAGGAAAATGGGCTTTCCAGTTCCTGTGTATCATTGGATGAGCAAAAGGATGGGAGAAGTTGAAGAGAAGCTTCTTGATCAACAAAGCTTTGCAACTGAATTGTTTCAAAGAAAGCCGCTTGAACAATTCTTAAGAAATGACCCGAATCAGAAAAATAAAAATGGAGCAGACCAAAAAGTTTGGATGCTCTACAATTTGGAATTATGGCATGATCACTATATCAAGTCTGCACGTCTTCCTCTGCCATCTGTTCATTAAATGCATCCGGTCTATTCCCTTGTCCTCCTGCATATATATTATGGAAGGGAAGTGATGCGGTTTTGAGGCTAAGTGAGCTGTCAGGAAAAGAGATTGTCGATATCAAAAGAGCGGAGCGGCTTGGCGTGCTGGGACAAACCGACCTTGAAATAAATGAACAGGACGGTCAGATTACAGCACTCATCATACCTTCCGTCAAGTGGTTTGGCTTGCGAAAACAAGGAAATGACATCCGCGTTCCGTGGAATCACATTCAAAAAATAGGATCAGATATGATCATTCTCGATGTGCCTGAAGAACTTCAGCCACACCGGGAAAAAGAGCACCCATCATAAAAGGGGTGCTCTTTTTCTTTTCTCTTCCCGATTTGTTCACAGGCTGAATCCTCCCCTCATATGCTGAAAGGGAGATTCAGAAAATATTACAGACTTTTTTAAATAAAGAAGGTGAACGGTCAGTATGTTGAGCGGTTTAACGGTTGCGGTGATCGGGGGAGATGCAAGGCAGCTTGAAATCATTCGCAAGCTGTCACAGCAGCATGCCAAAGTATTTTTGGTCGGATTTGATCAGCTGGATCATGGGTTTATCGGTGCTGAAAAACTAAAAATGTCAGAACTTCCTTTTGAACAGGTAGACAGCATGATTCTGCCGGTATCAGGTGCAACAGATGAAGGCGTCGTCGCCACGGTGTTCTCAAATGAGCAGGTCGTGCTGGAAGCAGAATATTTAGAAAGAACCCCTGCACATTGTACCTTGTACTCAGGTATTTCTAATACGTACTTAGACAATCTGGCAAAGCAGGTGAACCGGAAGCTTGTGAAGCTGTTTGAGCGCGATGATATTGCCATATATAACTCTATTCCAACAGTTGAAGGGATTATCATGATGGCCATTCAGCAAACGGATTATACGATTCATGGATCACATGTGGCCGTCCTGGGGCTTGGAAGAACAGGGCTCACCATTGCCCGCACATTCCGGGCACTAGGTGCGGACGTGAAAGTAGGTGCTGCAGATACAGCTCATTTAGCGCGAGCCTTTGAAATGGGACTCGATCCATTTTCAATGGACCAGTTAAAAGAAGAAGTCGCAGGCGTTGATATTATCATCAATACCATTCCAAGCCTTGTATTAGATTCATCGGTTATTGTCAGCATGACACCAAAGACACTGATTTTAGATATCGCCTCCCGCCCAGGCGGAACAGACTTTGACTTTGCGCAAAAGCACGGAGTAAAGGCGCTTCTTGCACCAGGTCTCCCAGGGATTGTGGCACCAAAAACAGCAGGGCAGATCATCGCAAAAGTGCTTTCCGGGCTTTTATGTGAACTTGCGGAGGAAAAAAGGGGGATGAAATCATGACAACATTAAAAGGAAAAAGAATCGGCTTTGGATTAACAGGTTCCCACTGCACGTATGAGGCCGTTTTTCCGCAAATCGAAGCACTTGTGAAAGAAGGGGCAGAGGTGCGTCCTGTGGTGTCGTACACGGTGCAAAGCACGAATACGAGATTCGGAGAAGGAGCCGACTGGATTGAGCGGATCGAGAAGCTGACGGGATTTCAAGCAATTGACTCAATCGTCAAAGCAGAGCCGCTCGGACCTAAGCTTCCACTTGATTGTATGGTCATTGCGCCTTTAACAGGAAACTCGATGGCGAAATTTGCAAATGCGATGACAGACAGTCCTGTTTTAATGGCTGCCAAAGCAACCATTCGAAATCATCGTCCTGTCGTGTTAGGTATCTCGACAAACGATGCTTTAGGCTTAAATGGTACAAATCTCATGAGGCTGATGTCGACAAAGAACATTTTCTTTATTCCATTTGGTCAAGATGATCCATTCAAAAAACCGACATCCATGGTAGCGAATATGGACCTTCTTTCTCAAACAGTGGAAGAGGCGCTCCAGCATAGACAAATTCAGCCGATTTTAATTGGATCAAATGTATAATAGATTCACTAGAAAATCATGAAAGATTCAAAAAAGATGCTTCAAGCCTTGCTTTTCTATGGTAAAATAAAATGTAAAAAGTCATAGGATGGCCATCCGAAAGTAAAGAATGATGGATGGGTCGGAAGGAGTTTTACTGATGGGAAGAGGATTGCATGTAGCTGTAGTTGGAGCGACTGGAGCTGTTGGTCAACAAATGTTAAAAACACTGGCTGACAGAGATTTTGAAATGGATACACTCACTCTACTATCCTCAAAACGTTCTGCTGGAACAAAAGTGACATTCAGAGGTCAAGAGTATACTGTTCAAGAAGCAACACCTGAAAGCTTTGAAGGGGTAAGCATTGCATTATTCAGTGCTGGAGGAAATGTTTCCAAGGCGCTAGCTCCTGAAGCAGTCAAACGAGGTGCGATTGTTGTAGACAACACAAGCGCTTTTCGTATGGACGAAAATACCCCTCTTGTCGTACCAGAGGTAAACGAAAAAGATTTACATGACCATCAAGGGATCATTGCAAACCCTAACTGTTCAACGATTCAAATGGTGGCGGCATTAGAACCGCTTCGTCAGGCGTATGGAATGAAAAAAGTCATCGTGTCCACTTACCAGGCAGTATCAGGTGCAGGACATGAAGCCATTGACGAGCTATACAGCCAGACGCAGGCCATTTTAAATAAAGAAGATGTAACACCAGAAGTCATGCCTTATCAAATTGCATTTAATGCGATTCCGCAAATTGATAAATTCCAAGACAATGGCTATACCTTCGAAGAAATGAAAATGATCAACGAAACGAAAAAAATCATGCATTTGCCAGAGCTAGAAGTAGCGGCAACATGTGTGAGACTTCCAATTGAAACAGGTCATTCAGAATCTGTTTACGTTGAACTAAAATCAAATGACGCAACGGTTGATGACATCAAATCAATCTTAAAAGATGCACCAGGTATTACGCTGCAAGATGATCCGTCTCAGCAAATTTATCCAATGCCTGCAGATGCTGTTGGAAAAAATGACGTATTTGTCGGCCGCATTCGGAAAGATTTGGACCGTCCAAATGGGTTCCATTTGTGGATTGTATCTGATAATCTGCTGAAAGGCGCTGCATGGAACTCAATTCAAATTGCAGAAAGCTTAAAAGCATTAAAATTAGTTTAACATTCAATGGATGATGAGGACGAACAGAAGAGAGTTAGGCATCTTTCGCCTGCTCTCTTCTGTTACGTCAGAATGAACTTGGAGTGAAAACAGTGAAAATAATTGTCCAAAAATTTGGCGGTACATCTGTCAAAGATGATCAAGGTAGAAAAAGGGCACTTGCACATATCTTATCTGCAAAAGAGAAAGGCTATAAATCGGTTGTCGTCGTTTCTGCAATGGGACGAAAGGGCGATCCTTATGCGACAGATACGTTGCTTAGTCTGCTTTACGGCAGCGCGCAGCACATGACAAACCGCGAAAAAGACTTACTTGTTTCTTGCGGAGAAAATATTTCAGCTGTTGTGTTTTCAAGTATGCTGAATGAAAACGGGCTAAAGGCTGTAGCGATGACAGGGGCTCAGGCAGGCTTTGTGACAGATCAAGAGCATACGAATGCAAAAATTATTGACATGAAGTGTGAACGTCTTGAAGCAGCCCTTTCTGAGCATGATGTTGTCGTTGTTGCAGGGTTTCAAGGAGCCGCGAAAAATGGAGACGTGACCACAATCGGACGAGGTGGCAGTGATACATCAGCAGCTGCTTTAGGCGCTGCCCTTCAGGCAGACTTTATCGATATTTTTACAGATGTAGAAGGGGTTATGACAGCAGATCCCCGCATTGTAAAAAATGCAAAGCCACTAAGAGTTGTGACGTATACAGAAATTTGCAACCTCGCATATCAAGGGGCGAAAGTCATTCACCCGCGGGCTGTTGAAATTGCGATGCAAGCAAAAGTACCAATGAGGGTCCGTTCAACATACTCTGATGATGAGGGTACTCTTGTGACATCACATTACTCAGATAAAATGAGTCATGATGTGTATGACCGCCTGATTACGGGTATTGCACATGTTAATGATGTAACGCAAATCAAAGTCCCGGCAAAAGAAGGGCAGTACAGCGTCCAAACAGAAGTCTTCAAAGCAATGGCAAACGCACAAATCAGTGTTGACTTCTTCAACATTACACCGAGTGAAATTGTGTATACAGTGACAGGTGCAATGACTGAAAAGGCAACGTCGATCCTAAAAGACCTCGGCTATATACCGTCTGTGACAACAAATTGCGCAAAGGTATCAGCTGTTGGAGCAGGCATCATGGGTGTGCCGGGTGTCACATCTAAAATTGTATCGGCTTTATCAGAGCAAAACATTCCGATTTTACAATCAGCTGACAGTCATACGACCATTTGGGTGTTAGTGCACGAAGAAAACATGAGAGCGGCTGTCAATGCCCTGCATGAAGTGTTTGAACTTTCAAGATAAATGTGATTGAATCATGATGAGGTGAAAAAAATGAATTTCGGAAATATCGCAACAGCTATGATTACACCTTTTGATAAAAAGGGCAACATTGATTTCCAAAAACTATCAATTCTCATTGATTACTTGTTAAAAAACGGCAGTGACTCTTTAGTCGTTGCAGGGACAACAGGCGAATCGCCAACTTTATCGAATGAAGAAAAGGTCGCTCTTTTTCAGCAATCGGTGAAATTAGCAAATGGTCGTTGTAAAATCATTGCAGGAACAGGCAGTAATAACACAAATGCGTCTATCAAACTAACGAAAAAAGCAGAAGAAGCGGGCGTTGATGCAGTGATGCTTGTCGTACCTTACTACAACAAGCCATCACAGGAAGGCATGTATGCACACTTTAAAGCAATTGCCGAGTCTACATCTCTTCCTGTCATGCTTTACAATGTACCAGGAAGAACAGCTGCTTCATTAGCACCAGAAACAACGATTAAACTTGCGCAAATACCAAACATTGTCGCGATCAAAGAAGCAAGCGGCGACTTAGATGCGATGACAAAAATCATTGCTGAGACGCCAGAAGATTTCGATGTATATTCAGGTGACGACAGCTTAACACTTCCTGCTGTAGCTGTTGGTGCAAAAGGAGTCGTTTCTGTGGCATCTCATATCGTAGGACTTGATATGCAGCAAATGCTGAAAAGCTATGCGTCCGGTCAAACAGCCAATGCAGCATTGATTCATCAACAGCTGCTTCCAATCATGAAACAGCTTTTCTCAGCGCCAAATCCAACGCCTGTCAAAACAGCTCTTCAGCTGAAAGGACTAGATGTCGGATCTGTTCGTCTCCCGCTTTTGCCTTTGTCAGAAGAAGAGAGACTTGATTTAAGCGGCGTATTAAATAGCTGATCAAAACAAAAATATTCGTAAGCGGTCATTCTCAGATGCCCCTGAGTGTGACCGTTTTTTATACATAAACACTTTCTTAAAATGTGACTTCATCTTGTTTTCTAAAATTAGATTCAGTTATAATAGCATTAAGCGATGATGGACGGGCTTGAGACTAGGAGGATAAGAATTTTGAAAAAGAAAAATACAGAGAACGTAAGAATTATTGCACTGGGAGGCGTTGGAGAAATCGGGAAAAACTTATATGTCATTGAAATTGATTCAGACATATATGTTGTAGATGCAGGTTTAATGCATCCAGAAAACGAAATGCTAGGCATTGACGTGGTCATTCCTGATATCTCTTATTTAACTGAACGAGCTGATCGGGTGAAAGCAATTTTTCTTACCCACGGACATGATGAAGCAATCGGAGGCGTATTCCATGCCTTGAGTAAATTGTCTGTACCAGTCTACGGGACGAAGCTGACCCTTGCGTTACTTCGAGAAAAATTAAAGCAATATGGCTTCAATCAAAAAGCTGATTTGCGTGAGGTACATGCGAAATCGGTGATTACATTTGAAACAACAAAGGTATCATTCTTTAGAACGAATCATAGTATTCCTGATTCAGTCGGGATCAGCTTCAAAACCTCTCTTGGTTCCATCGTGTGCACAGGTGATTTTAAATTTGATCAAACCCCAGCGCTTAATCAAGCCTGTGACATCGGAGAGATTGCGAAAATCGGAAACAATGGCGTTTTAGCACTTCTTTCAGATAGTGTGAATGCTGAAAAACCAGGCTATACACCGTCTGAGGCGATCGTGCAAGACGAAATCTCAAATGCGATGTACAATGCTGAGAATCGTGTGATAGTTGCTGTATCTTCATCGAATATTAACCGCGTGCAGCAGATCATTAATGCAACCATTCAAAATGACCGTAAGCTTGCCGTAGCAGGAAAGAACATGATGACAACTCTTCAGCTGGCCATCAAGCTCGGTTATGTCACAGCAGACGAAGAATTATTTGTGCCAGTTCAAGAAGTCAAGAAAATGGCGAAAAATGATGTGGTCATCCTGACGGCGGGAAGCCATGGTGAGCCCCTTGCGGCTTTAACAAAAATGGCCAAACAAAATCACAAACAGCTTCATATTGAAAAAGGTGATACCGTTGTGATTGCATCTACACCTCTTCCAGGACAAGAACTCACGTATTCAAAAACAGTTGACTTCCTCACAAGAAGCGGAGCACAGGTGATTTTTGCTCAAAAACGCGTACATGTATCTGGACATGGCTGTCAAGAAGAGTTAAAGCTGATGCTGAACTTACTAAAGCCGAAGTATTTAATTCCGGTGAATGGCGAATATCGTATGCAAAAAGCACATTCTCGTATTGCTGAAGAAGTGGGAATGAAACGCAGTGACATTTTCTTGATTGATAAAGGAGATGTGGTTGAATTCAGAGGACAGAACGTAAAGATCGGTGAAAAAGTTCACCAAGGTAACATTTTGATTGATGGTCTTGGCGTTGGTGATATCGGTAACATTGTGCTACGCGATAGACGCCTATTGTCTCAAGATGGAATCTTAATTGTGGTCATTACGCTTGATAAACAAAAGAAACAATTAATTTCTGGACCTGAAATCATCACAAGAGGATTTGTGTACGTAAGAGAATCCGAAGAACTGATTGTGAAAGCAACAGAGATGGTAAAAGGAGTTGTCAAAGAGCAAACGGAAAACTCTATCGTTGAATGGTCAACTCTGAAACAATCCATGCGTGATGTATTAAATCAATTCCTATATGAAAAAACAAAACGTAAGCCGATGATCATTCCAATTATTATGGAAGTGTGATGAGATAGCCCAAGGAGCACAAGCTCTTTGGGCTTTTTTGATGTGGCGTGAGCAATGCGGATGGAATAAGTCCTTCTTGTTCATAATAGGAGGAGAGTTTTTAGGAAAGGATGGAGACAAATGGACGAAAAGAATGAACAGCAGCCTGAGCGTAAGCCAGAAGAAAAAGATAGCATCATGAGCAAAATACAGCAGCTTGGTGAAACAGCAGTGCCACAGCTGCCGCAAGATACGAATATACATTGTCTGACGATTATTGGACAAATTGAAGGACACATGCAGCTTCCGCCACAAAATAAAACAACTAAATACGAACACGTCATTCCGCAAATCGTAGCAGTTGAACAAAACCCAAAAATCGAAGGACTTTTAATTATCTTAAACACAGTGGGCGGCGATGTAGAAGCGGGTCTAGCCATTGCGGAAATGCTAGCGTCACTATCGAAGCCGACTGTATCGATTGTGCTCGGCGGCGGACACTCAATCGGTGTTCCAATCGCTGTATCATGTGACTATTCATATATTGCAGAAACAGCCACGATGACTATTCACCCCGTGCGTTTAACCGGTCTTGTCATTGGTGTACCGCAAACCTTTGAATACTTAGATAAAATGCAGGAAAGAGTCATTAACTTTGTCACAAGCCATTCAGACATTACAGAAGAAAAGTTTAAAGAATTGATGTTCTCAAAAGGCAATTTGACAAGAGACATTGGAACAAATGTCATTGGTCATGAGGCAGCGGAATACGGACTTATGAATGAAGTAGGCGGCGTAGGACAAGCGATTAAAAAGCTGAACGAACTCATTGGAGACAAGGCATCTCAAAATAAGGGGCTGGTCCAATGATTTTATATACCCCTATGCCCTATGAAGCCATTTATGCCGAGGACCAAGGAGACCGTAAACTGCAGCAGGTGAACATTCAAGGCGTACCAGTGATGGTTGAAATGAAAGAAGATGAAGCTGAAATTGTTCAAGTGATGAGCACCAACCCAATGGATTTTTTAAATGAAGAGCTTGCACCAGGCAAGCGATTGAAGTTACATTTAGGCACCAATCAAACCGACTCATAAGAATGATTCTATGCTATAATAAAGGGAAAACTTACAACAAGATGCAGCCGAAACCAGGCTGCTTTCTTTCTGATCTTTCAGTAGGTTATATTTTCTTTCGTAGTAAGGTGATGAGTATGGCTAAAAAGAGAAAACGTAAAACGAGAAAAAAACAAAATAAACAGCTAAAACTGAAATATGAATTAAATGGGTTAGTCTGTATTGCCATAGCGATCATTGCCATTTTACAGCTAGGTGTTGTTGGACAAACCTTTGTACATCTATTCCGATTCTTTGCAGGTGAATGGTTTATTCTCTGCCTTATCGGATTATTTCTTTTTGGTGTGACAATCTTTTGGAAAAAACAAATCCCAGATATGCTAACAAGAAGAAAAGCAGGTCTATACTGCATGATTGCGAGCATCTTGCTTTTGTCACATGTGAAGCTTTTTCAGCACCTGTCATCTGCAGGAGTCATAGGCTCTCAAAGTGTGATCAGAAATACGTTTGAGCTTTTCTTAATGGACATGAAAGGTGAGACTGGAACGCCTGATTTAGGGGGCGGTATGATCGGTGCCATATTATTTGCAGCCTCGTATTTCTTATTTGCACAAGCAGGCTCTCAAATCATGGCGATTGTTCTCATGCTGATTGGAATTGTTCTGATCACAAATCGATCACTGCAAGAAATGGTCAAAAAAGTGACACTCCCTGTATCACAATTTATGGTAAAGCAGTGGAAGGCGTTTGTTCAAGATATGAAAGGGATCAGGCAGGCGAAAAAGAGTGCATCCTCTCAGAAAACAGGTGAAAAGAAAAAACGTTCACGCATTCAAAAAGATGACGAAGAAGATGATATGTTGATCGAGGAGGAAACACTCTCTCCTGACAACAGTCAGCCCATTATTTCAAGCTTTGCAGACCGGGATGACATCCTCACCCCGCCGGTTCAAAAAGAGCGGGGAATAAAAGAGTCAGAACCGCTTCAAGAGACCATGCAAAATGCACCATCTGAAGATATGGCTGTTGAAGCAAAGGAAGCTCCGCCGATGACGTTTACTGAACTTGAAAACAAAGATTACGAATTGCCGTCTCTTGATATTTTGGCAGAGCCGCAGCATTCAGGTCAGCAAACAGATAAGAAAAATATATATGAAAATGCAAGGAAGCTAGAAAAAACATTTCAAAGCTTTGGTGTAAAGGCGAAGGTCACTCAGGTTCATTTAGGGCCGGCTGTGACCAAATATGAAGTCTACCCAGATGTCGGCGTCAAGGTAAGTAAGATTGTGAATTTAAGTGATGATTTAGCCCTTGCTCTAGCAGCAAAAGACATTCGGATTGAAGCGCCGATTCCTGGGAAATCAGCCATCGGAATTGAAGTTCCGAATGCAGAAATTGCCATGGTTTCTTTAAAAGAAGTCTTAGAATCGAAGCAAAATGACCGTCCAAATGCAAAGCTCCTCATTGGACTTGGCCGAAATATTTCCGGTGAAGCCGTTCTCGCTGAAATGAACAAAATGCCGCATTTACTTGTAGCAGGATCAACCGGAAGTGGAAAAAGTGTCTGTATCAATGGCATTATCACAAGTATTCTCATGAGAGCGAAACCTCATGAAGTGAAAATGATGATGATTGACCCGAAAATGGTGGAGCTAAATGTCTATAATGGCATCCCGCATCTTTTAGCTCCAGTTGTCACGGATCCAAAGAAAGCCTCTCAGGCACTCAAAAAAGTTGTCAGTGAGATGGAGCGCCGGTATGAATTGTTTTCTCATACTGGGACAAGGAATATTGAAGGATACAATGATTACATTAAACGAATGAATCAATCAGAGGAGGCAAAGCAGCCAGAACTTCCTTATATCGTCGTCATTGTAGACGAGCTTGCCGATTTAATGATGGTCGCTTCCTCTGATGTGGAAGATTCCATTACAAGACTTTCCCAAATGGCACGTGCTGCAGGTATTCACTTAATTATTGCGACACAAAGACCTTCTGTCGATGTCATTACAGGGGTCATTAAAGCCAACATCCCATCCCGTATCGCCTTTAGTGTGTCCTCACAAACAGATTCAAGAACGATCCTTGATATGGGAGGAGCAGAGAAACTGCTCGGTAGAGGGGATATGCTGTTTTTACCTGTCGGAGCAAACAAGCCGGTCCGTGTGCAAGGTGCCTTTTTATCAGATGAAGAAGTGGAACATGTTGTGGATCATGTCATCACGCAGCAAAAAGCGCAATATCAAGAAGAAATGATACCAACTGAAGAAACGCAGGATCAGCTTACGGCTGTGGATGACGATTTATATGATGAAGCGGTTGAACTAATTATTGGCATGCAGACGGCTTCTGTCTCTATGCTTCAAAGAAGATTCCGCATCGGTTATACACGAGCGGCACGCCTGATTGACGCAATGGAAGAGCGCGGGGTTGTAGGTCCATATGAAGGAAGTAAACCGAGAGAAGTTCTGCTTTCCAAAGAACAATATGACGAGCTCTCTTCATAAATCGAAGAGAGCTTTCCTAAAATAAAGTCAACGATAGTATGATGATGTTGACTCGATGTCAGACTATTTATTTATTTACAAAAACATGATATAGTTATGTTCATCTTATCTCGGAATAGAGATTTCTCATCTTATCATTTGCATTGATTAGACGGAGGGAAAACATGTCGACCAAAACAGACAATCGCCATTTATATTTGAAAGTGATTGACCGTATTAAAGAAGATATTCAAACAGGCGTATATGCCGAAAAAGAAAAGCTGCCTTCAGAGTTTGAGCTCTCAAAACTTTTAGGCGTGAGCAGAGCGACACTGCGTGAAGCCCTTCGTATATTAGAAGAAGAGAAGTATTTAATTAGAAGGCACGGTGTGGGAACGTTCGTCAACTCAAGACCTCTCTTTTCTACAGGTATTGAGCAGCTGACAAGTGTCACGAAAATGATAGAGCAGGTCAATATGACGCCAGGCACCATCTTTTTATCCTCACAAGAAGGGGAGCCAACAGAGAATGATGTCATTCGCTTTCAGTGTGATGAATCTGATGAGATTTTTTCAATGGAACGAGTTCGAACAGCAGATGGACAGCCAGTTGTTTATTGTTTAGATAAAATTCCGGTCAAACATCTTCCTGCTTCTTTTACCCATGAAGAAGAATCGCTTTTTGAGCTGTTTGGAAGAGAACCACACAGCGGGATTAAATATGCAGTTGCTGACATTGAACCGATTGGCTATCACGATCAAGCCTCACCGATACTTGAATGTGATCCTGAAACGGCGTTACTTTTACTGAAACAAATGCACTATGATCAGGATGATCAGCCGGTCTTATACTCACTCAATTACTTTCGAGCGGATAAATTCAGCTTTCATGTCATACGTAAACGATTTTAACAAAGCAGTCGCTATCATAGGCGGTTGCTTTTAGTTTGTCCATACATAAAACCCGTAAAACTTGCCACACTAATACGTAACAGTATATAGAATTGGGTGAATGATGTTGGGCGAGAAAACCGTCAGTAAAAAGAATATTATTGCATTATCATCAGTGCCTCTAATCATGACACTTGGGAACTCGATGTTAATACCAGTATTGCCTGAGATAGAAAAGAAACTTTCCATCACTTCCTTTCAAGTCTCACTCATTATTACGGTTTACTCCGTTGTGGCGATCTTATGTATTCCAATTGCCGGCTATTTATCTGACCGGATTGGGCGGAAAAAGGTCCTGCTACCGTGCCTCTTAATTGCAGGACTTGGAGGAGCTGTGGCAGCTGTTGCCTCAACCATTATGAAAGAACCCTACATGTGGATTCTGTTTGGCAGGGTCCTTCAAGGTGTGGGCTCAGCCGGAGCGGCACCTGTTGTCATGCCGTTTATAGGAGATTTGTTTCATGATGATGAAGAGGTGAGTGCGGGACTTGGCGCCATTGAAACCTCTAATACAGCTGGAAAGGTGCTAAGCCCTATTATAGGGGCACTTCTTGCTTCATGGTTTTGGTTTGTGCCGTTTTGGTTCATTCCGTTCTTTTCGATCATCAGCTTTCTCATGGTACTCTTTATGGTGGAGTCTGCGAAGAAAGAGGAGGAGCCGCCTACATTTAAAGAATTTTTAAAATCAACTAAGACCATTTTTAAGCATGAGGGACGCTGGCTTTATGCCATTTTTGCTATTGGCGGTTTTATTATGTTTCTTCTTTTTGGTGTGCTCTTTTACTTATCCGATAACCTAGAGGCAGCGTATCAAATAAAGGGTGTCAAAAAAGGGCTGCTGCTTAGTATCCCGCTTCTTTTTTTATCAATCAGCTCCTTCATTGCTGGGAAAACGATCGGAAAAGAAAAGGGGAAAATGAGAATCTTTTTAATTGCTGGCATGGCTCTTTTATCAATTTCCTATCTTTTTTTATGGTGGAATCACAGTTTTTACGTCTTGTTTATCTGTTTAAGCATTGGGGGAGTGGGGATCGGTATTGTTCTTCCTGCACTTGATGCGTTGATTACAGAAGGAATTGAAAAAGAGCAGTGCGGAACCATTACGTCATTTTATAGCAGTATGCGGTTTATCGGAGTCGCTTTAGGGCCTCCAATTTACGCCTTTCTCATGGATAAAGGAGACTCCATCGTTTTTATTCTCTCGACCATATGCAGTCTCATTTCATTATTTTTGGTCCTCTTTTTCATCCAGCCAGATGAAAAGGATGAAAGTGAACAATTGAAAACGGTTTAAACTTAGAAAAAAGACGGTATTTTGCCATCTTTTTTCTTTTTTATAAATTGACATGTAAAATTTTGATAGTTAAACTAATGTATAGTAATATCTTTTAAAATATCCCAAATAGGAGGTGTTCAAAAACATTCATTTTCTGTCTTACTTAAGGCAGAAATTGAGATCGTGGCTGATGATGGATATGTGTTTCTTCAACACGAAAGGACAATTGAATAGGTCATCCTGCCATTAGCAAGTTGAAGGAGAAGCAGTCAGCACTTCAGACACGCTCAACGACAGCAAAATGATTGATGAACTAGAAGGAGCTTGAAGCAGCTATGTTGCAAATTATTAAAGCAAGATGGATTGTATTAGTGGTGTGGATGATAACAGCTGTTATTCTGTTTATTACTGCGCCCGATTTAGAGGAATTAACAAGAGAAAAAGGGCAATTAAAGGTTCCGGAGGGGACACCAACAGCTGAGGCACTTCACTTATTGGATAAGCTATCAGATCATAATGGGAAAAAAGATACTGGTGTGATTGTTTTCTCCGAACAACATCTGTTCCCTGCGAAAGAGCAGGAATTAAAAAAGGCTTTAGCTGCACTTAATACACATGCCCCAGAACTCCACATTGACGGAATTACTTCGTATTTTCATGTAGATCCGGACATTCAAAAACAACTTTTATCAAAGGATAAAAGTACACTTCTTGTTCCATTCAAATTCGATCACTACGAAACAAAAGCTGTGAAGATTAAAGAACAAATTGAGGAAGTTTTAAAGCCCTACAACGTCTCATATGAAATGACGGGTCAAAAATTTGTGGATTCAGATGTCATTAAAAGCTCTCAAGAAGGTCTGAAGAAAACTGAACTTATTACAATGATTTTTATTTTCTTTATTTTAATAATTGTATTCAGATCGATATTGGCACCTGTTGTTCCGCTCATTACGATTGGCATTTCTTACGCTGTCAGTCGGTGTATTGTGGCTTTTCTTGTAGAATATACACAATTTCCTCTATCTAATTTTACTCAGATTTTTATGGTAGCCATTATGTTCGGGATAGGAACGGATTATTGTATATTGCTTTTAAGCCGTTTTAAAGAGGAGATTGGCCAGGGACGTGATGTCAAAGAAGCAATAATCATCACGTATCAATGTGCTGGGAAAACGGTGTTTTTCAGCGGCTTAGCCGTGTTAGTCGGCTTCTCAAGTATTGGTTTTGCTAAATTCCAATTGTATCAATCAGCCGTCAGTGTTGCCGTAGGGGTTGGCATATTGCTCATTGCCCTTGTCACCATTGTTCCCTTTTTTATGACCGTCTTTGGAAAATCCCTTTTCTGGCCATCTAAAAGAGAAAACATTAAGCATCCGCAAAGCAAGATATGGGAATGGGCTGGCCGTTTTTCCTTCAAAAGGCCGCTGATTAGCTTAGGTTTAGTCGCACTTATCACTGTACCTCCTATCCTGATGTATGACGGCACCCTTTCTTATAACAGTTTAAATGAGATTGGGGCAAAGTATGAGTCAGTGTCTGCATTTAATACGATCTCAGAGCAATTCGGCTTTGGTGAAGCCCTGCCGCTGAATGTACTTGTGGAAAGTGACAAAGAGCTAGATAATCAAGAAAAGATTGTCATGATTGAAAAACTGACCCGTAAATTAAATGACATTGAGGAAGTAAAAGCAGTTCGCAGTGTCACACGTCCTGTTGGAGCCGGGTTAAGCCAGCTTTACGTCACTTCACAAGCGAAAGAGCTTGGAGGAGAGCTTGGAAAAGGTCAAGAGGGAATTGGGAAAATTTCTGATGGCTTGACCGAAACAAACCTAGCGCTTCTCAAACAAAAACCAAAAATTGAAGAATCTGCTAAAGGTATTGACCAGCTGATTGATGGGACAAAAGCCATCAAAAGTGGCATCGGAGAAGTAAGGAAATCTCTGATTTCTTTGGAGGATGGGGTCAGGCGCAGTAAAGATGGAGTAGGTACCATTCGAAAGAAAATCAAAGAAGCAAAAAAAGAATTAGAGCAAGAATATCGCAGCAGTGAAGCCAACATTGAAGAGCTTAAGCGAGTGGTGAATACGCTGGAACGTCATGCGAAATCCAATCAGCAGCTGATGACAACCATTAAGAAAGTACAGCAATCCTATGACAATCTATCATTTGAGGCACTTGAACATCGGCTTCCAGAAGTAAAGGATATGGATGAATATAAGGAAATCAAAAAGGTATTCAAAGACACAAAAGGAATGCTTGATCAAGCTGGAGATCAAATGAGTGTGTATGAAGAGGAAGCATCTGCGTTTAAACAAAAGATCAAAAAAGCAGATCAAGTGATTCAAACATTATCAAGCAAGCAAAAGCAAGTACAACGTCAAGTACAGGCTCTAATGACAGGGCTGGATGAAATTTATGATGGTCTTGATCGAACAAATGAAGGGCAAAAACAATTGATTAAAGAAATGCCTAAAATCGAAGATGGCGCAGATCAGCTAACAGATGGTCAAAAAGCCATCAAAAAAGGATTTAACCAGCTATCATCAAAACTAACATTATTAACAGATGGTTTAGATGAAAGTATTTCAGGGCTTGAGCAAGTCAAAAGCGGCTTCACCGAGGCTGACAGCTACTTAAAACAGCTTCAGCAAGCGCCAGATGAAGAGGTAACAGGCTGGTTTATCCCGGAAGAAGTATTAAAACGCCATGAATTTAAGCAAATATTTAATACGTATATGTCTCCAGATCGTAAATTAACGACCTTTGAAGTCATTTTAAACGTGAATCCATACAGCAATGAAGCGATGAAAGGTGTAGCGAAAATCGAGGACACCCTTGATCGATATTTACCTGTAAGTGGACTCGGACATGCCAATTATGGTGTATCCGGTATATCAAGCTTAAATGTAGACTTAAAAGAAACGTCTGACGGTGACTTTATTAGAACGGTCATTTTCATGTTAATTGGTATCTTCTTTATTTTAATTTTATTATTACGGTCAATCGTCATGCCGATATACTTAACACTTTCACTTATTTTAACGTATTTTACATCCATCGGATTAACAGAGTGGATCTTTAAAACATTTTTTGGCTACGACGGTGTTAGCTGGGCTGTCCCATTTTTCAGCTTTGTCATTCTTGTTACACTCGGCATTGATTATTCGATCTTCCTCATGGATCGTTTTAATGAATGGAAGGGAGAGCATGTTCAAGCATCCATGATATCAGCGATGAGAAATATGGGCTCAGTCATTATTTCAGCAGTTGCCATTTTAGCGGGAACCTTTGCCGCCATGCTGCCATCGGGTGTGTTATCACTTGTTGAAATTGCCACGGTCGTCCTCATTGGACTATTATTATATGCTTTTGTTGTTCTACCGCTCTTTATCCCGGTCATGGTTCGCATTTTTGGTAAATGGAATTGGTGGCCTTTTAGAATGAAATAACGAATTGCGTCTCTGCTCATAGCAGAGGCGTTTTTATTTCCTATCCTTTCCTCTGATTGATATAATGACTATTAAATGGCTGTTTCACGTATATATCAGCTATGTTCTAATACATAATAAATAGGATGAACAAAGGAGGTTTCTCATGACGTACTTACAAGAGAAGACATTTCGTACACCTGGTCTTCATACTCATATTGTCAAAACAGAAAAATTTAAAACCGTGACGATCCTTTTTAAAATGCTTGCGCCTCTATCAAAAGATGACGTCACCATGCGTTCTCTTTTTCCGCATGTGCTGTTAAGAGGAACAGAAAAAATGCCGAAAACAGGAGAATTGCGTGCTTATTTTGATGAGCTCTATGGTGCAACTGTTTCGGCTGACATGGCGAAAAAAGGAGAAAATCACATCATTACATTCCGCCTCGAAATGGCGAATGAAAAATATTTAAAGGATCAAACACCCTTACTAGAAAAAGGAATTGCTTTGCTATCTGATCTATTATTTCATCCACACGTTGAAGATGGTGTGTTTAGTGATTTATATGTAGAGCAAGAGAAACGCACGTTAAAACAGCGAATTCAAGCAGTGTATGATGACAAAATGCGTTATTCAAACTTAAGGCTTGTGCAGGAAATGTGTAAAGGTGAACCATATGCGCTGCACGTCAATGGTGAAATGGAAGATATTGAGGCAATCACTGCAAGCACGCTCTTTGAAGCTTATGAGCATGCGCTTCAAACAAACCAGCTTGACCTCTATGTTGTGGGAGATGTTGACGAACAAGACATCAATCGAATGGTCTCTCAATACTTCAAAACAAATGAAAGAGAGCCAGTGACACAAAATGCCGAATCATCAAGATCACAAAAAGAACCAAAAGAGGTCATTGATGAAGAAGACGTAAAACAAGGAAAGCTGAATATTGGTTTTCGCACGCATACGACGATTGCAGATGAAGATTATCCTGCGTTGCATTTGTTTAATGGCATATTCGGCGGATTTTCGCATTCCAAGCTATTTATTAATGTTCGGGAAAAAGCAAGTCTTGCGTACTACGCTGTGTCTAGACTTGAGAGCTTTAAAGGCTTGATGATGGTCATGTCAGGCATTGAAGTCGGAAACTACCAGCAGGCAGTAGACATCATTAAAGAACAATTTGAAGCGATGCAAAAAGGTGATTTTTCAGATGAAGCGATTGATCAAACAAAGGCTGTCGTCAAAAATCAGCTGCTAGAAACGATTGATACGTCTTATGGGACTGCCGAATATTTGTATCAGCATGCCGTTGTGCCGACAGGGGAAACCCTTGATTCCTTTTTAGAAGCATTAGACCGAGTGACAAAAGAGGATATCATCAAAGTGGGTCAGAAAATCGAATGGGATACGACCTATTTTCTTAAAGGAACGGAGGGTGCTTCATGACAGTGAAAACAATTCAATTCGATCAGCTGCAGGAAACGGTCTATCACGAAAAAATGGACAGCGGACTTGATGTCTATGTCCTGCCAAAGCAAGGGTTTAACAAAACCTATGCGACCTTCACAACAAAATATGGCTCTGTCGATAACGAATTTGTCCCGCTCGGCAAAGAAAACATGATCCGAGTGCCTGACGGAATTGCTCATTTCTTAGAGCATAAGCTGTTTGAAAAAGAAGATGGCGATGTGTTCCATACATTTAGTAAACAAGGAGCATCCGCAAACGCTTTTACAACGTTTACGAGAACGGCTTACTTATTCTCAAGCACTTCAAATGTTGAACAAAACCTTGAGACACTTATTGATTTCGTTCAAGAGCCTTATTTTACCGAAAAAACGGTTGAAAAAGAAAAAGGCATCATCGGTCAAGAAATCAATATGTATGATGACAATCCGGATTGGCGTTTATTCTTTGGTCTGATTGAAAATCTTTATCAAGAGCATCCAGTGAGAATTGACATTGCTGGAACAGTCGAAAGTATTGCTCCAATTACAAAGGACCATTTGTATGAATGCTATGAAACGTTCTATCACCCAAGCAATATGCTTCTATTCGTCGTCGGTCCTGTTGACCCGAAGCAAATATTAAATCAAGTCAGAGCGAATCAGGCGAAAAAGCCGTTTACAGACCAGCCTGAGATCAAACGAAAAGACATCAATGAGCCCGAAGGTGTGTACCGGAAAGAATACGAACTTCCAATGAACGTACAAGGCTCTAAATGTATGTTCGGTTTGAAAACAAAGAACCCTCATAAAAAAGGAAATCAGCTGCTAAAGCATGAGCTTGGGATGAATCTCATTTTAGAGACGCTGTTTGGCAAAAGCTCCTTACAGTATGAACAGATGTATGAAAAAGGCTTAATTGATGAAACGTTCAGCTACGATTATACGGAAGAAGGCGGCTTTGGCTTCACTTCAGTTGGCGGAGATACAAATGATCCTGATCAGCTGGCAAAAGAATTAAAAGAAACCCTTCTTCAAGCCAAAAGCCTGATCACAGAAGAAAAAATTGAGCTTGCACGCAAGAAGAAAATCGGCAGCTTTTTAAAAGCCATGAACTCTCCAGAATACATTGCGAACCAATTCACTCGATATGCATTCTTGGACATGAGCTTATTTGATGTCGTGACTGTGCTTGAACAAATCCAATTATCCGATATTCAACAAATATTAGACGAAGAAATTGACGAAGAACGGATGTCCGTTTTCAAAGTCGTCCCAAAAACAAAATAAATAAAAAAAGACAAACTCAGGTCAAAAGAGTTTGTCTTTTTTATGTCCAATTAAAAAATACATGTTCTTTATGAGGATATGGATTGACAATTGTTTTGGCTATTAGTTAAACTCTTTAATAGTTAAACACTTAAACTAAAAAGGAGTAGCGTATGGAACAAAATAAAATTGCACAGCTCATTCAGAGATATGCAGACGTCTATCTCATGATGGAGAAAAAAGTATCGAGTATGATCACTGAAAAGCTTGATAAAGAGCTGACGCTTGATCAGTATTACTCGCTTCGATACATCAATTTACATCCAGGGTGTACATCAACGGACCTTGCTTATGTATGTAATGTGAATAAAAGTGCTGTCACATCCATGACAAATCGTCTATTTACGAAAAACTATATTGTCCGTGAGCACGATCAAGCCGATCGAAGAAATGTTCACCTGTACGTCACCCCTGAGGGGAAAGATGTGGTCAACCGAATGGAAAAACAGCTTCAGGATCTTGTTCGATCCTATTTTGAAAAGCTAGAAGAAAAGGAAATGGAATCATTTATTCAAACATATGAAAAGATTTATCAAGTGATCATCGAAGAGGAGGCACAAAGTAATAATGAGAGCAATCATAAAGGGTAGATGGCTGATTACGATCCTTTGGGTCGTCTTAGCGGCAGTGTTACTCATCACCGCTCCTAATATGGCGCAACTAACAAAAGAAAAAGGGCAAATTTCTGTACCAGATGGTTATCCGTCCTCATATGCCAATCAGTTATTAAAGAAAATGTCTGAAAACGGTGATACAGAAAAATCAATCGTCATCGTCTTTCAAGAAAAAAACATTGTCAAAGAAAGAGAAACATCATTAAAAAAGGCAATGGAAATTTTAGAAAAGGATAAAGATCTCCACATAGAAGACATCACTTCTTATTTTGAAGCGAACAAAGATATCAAAAAACAAATGCTCTCTAAAGATCAAACGACACTGCTTGTTCCAGTTACATACGACTCGAACAAAATCAAAGCATCCGATTTCAAAGAAAAAGTCAATGAAAAGCTGAAGAGCTTGAACCTGACATTTGAAATGACAGGACAGCCGCTAATTGATGATGATGTCATCACAAGCTCCCAAGAAGGTCTGAAGAAAACAGAGTTCATTACGATTGGATTTATTCTAATCGTCCTAGTGCTTGTCTTTAGATCAGCGGTGGCGCCTTTCGTTCCTTTAGTCGCAGTAGCACTGTCTTACTTGGTCAGTCAATCCATCGTGGCTTATTTAGTCAAATATCTAGACTTTCCGCTCTCGACCTTTACCCAGATCTTTATGGTCGCGATCATGTTTGGAATTGGAACAGACTACTGCATACTGCTTCTCAGCCGTTTTAAAGAAGAGATTTCGCACGGAAAAGACAAAATTGAAGCGATTCTGATTACGTATAAAACAGCAGGAAAGACCGTCTTTTTCAGCGGAATTGCTGTCCTGATCGGTTTTATATGTATTGGCTTTGCGCAATTCCAGCTTTATAAATCAGCGGTTGCAGTAGCAGTTGGGGTTGCTGTGCTCATTGTGGCCCTTCTCACGATTGTCCCGTTCTTTATGGCGGTTTTAGGAAAAGTGTTATTTTGGCCGATTAAAGGTGATATTGCCCACCCGCAGTCAAAAATGTGGGAAACAGCGGGCCGTTTCTCTTTTAAGAAACCACTTTTCAGTTTATTAATCGTAGCGATTATTACACTCCCGTCTATTTTTATGTATAAAGGAACCCTTTCTTATAACAGCTTAGATGAGATCGGTAATAAATATGAGTCCGTCAATGCGTTCAATACGATTTCTGACAAATTTGGACCAGGTGAAGCACTCCCAGCAACAGTTGTGGTGAAATCATCTGACCTTCTAGACAATAACAAAGGGCTGATTGCCGTCGAAAAGCTCAGCCGCGCGATTGAGCAAACAGATGGCGTAAGTAAAGTCAGAAGTGCAACGCGTCCTGTTGGTAAAGGGCTGAGTGATCTGTACGTAAAGTCACAAGCCAAAGAGCTGAATACCGGACTTGATAAAAGTAACGAAGGCTTGAAAAAAATCCAAGATGCACTGACGACAATGAGTAAATCCATTGAGGATCAAACGCCACAAATCAAATCATCTGGAAAAGGCATTAACAAACTGATTTCTGGTACCGAATCTGTGCAAACAGGCATTCAAAACGTCGAGAAATCATTAAGAGAACTGCAAGACGGAATTGATCAAAACAAAAAAGGTGTAGCAAAGATTAAAGAGGAAATAAAGGGTGCGAAAAAGGAATTGACGGCTCAAGTCGCCCAAGTGAATCAGCAAGTTGCGCTATATAAAAGCATTTCCAAAGAATTAAAGGCAGCCTTAGCGCAAGTCGATACATCATCCTCTGCTGCAGCGGATGTCAAAGCGTTGATCACACAAACGAATAAACAATTCAGTACACTCGAAAAGCAAATTCCACAAGTAAAAGAAAACCAATCGTATCAAGCCATCAAAGCTTCATACAATGAACTAGCTACTACTTTGCAAGAAGCATCCAAACAAGCAGACAGCTATGCAAAACAAGCAAAAGAAGCAAAAAAACAGCTTGAAGCAGCTGATGCCTTTATCGCAAAAGCTTCAGAGCAGCAAAAGATTTTTACAAATAAGATTGATCAGCTCATTGCTGGCTTAGACGCAGTTGAAACTGGCCTCGATCAAACGTCTAAAGGTCAGGGACAGTTAGCGGATAATATGCCAAAGCTTGCAAATGGAGCTGGCGATATCATTAACGGTCAAAAGCAGATGAAAGAAAAGATTGGCGGCTTTGGTAATGACCTGACCAAGCTGACAGATGGACTGAACAAAAGTGTAGATGGACTAAAGAAAATTTCAAGTGGTTTAATGGGTGCAGGTGATTATTTAGACGAACTGAAAAATGCACCAGATCAAGACATGGCCGGCTGGTTTATTCCAAAAGATGTCCTAAAAAATAAAGCATTCAAGCAAGTATTTGATTCCTACATGTCGGATGATCGCAAGATGACAAAGATTGATGTCATTTTAGAAAAAAATCCATATGGCAATGAAGCCTTGTCGACGATTAAGCAGGTAGAAGCTTCTGTCGAGCGGGCACTTCCTGAAACAAATCTAAAAGATGTGTCATTTGGCGTTTCTGGCGTATCAAGTATGAATGCTGATTTAAAGCAGCTGTCAGACCAAGATTTCAATAAGACGGTTCTTTACATGATGATCGGTATTTTCCTCATATTGGTGATTTTGTTCCGGTCACTTGTCATGCCGCTGTACTTGGTTGGTTCACTCATTTTGACTTACTTTACAGCAATCGGTGTAACAGAATTTATTTTCACCCATTTCTTTGGGTACCCGGGCATTAACTGGGCTGTTCCATTCTTCGGCTTTGTCATATTAATGGCGCTCGGAGTAGATTATTCGATTTTCTTAATGGAGCGGTTCAATGAATACAAAACAAAAGACATTCAGTTTGCCATGACTGAATCAATGAAGAATATGGGATCTGTCATCATGTCTGCTGCGGTCATTTTGGCAGGAACATTTGCAGCGATGCTGCCTTCAGGTGTGCTGTCTCTCTTACAGATTGCAACACTTGTCCTGACAGGACTTTTACTGTATGCACTCGTTGTGCTACCATTATTCGTACCTGTTATGGTCAAATTGTTCGGATCAGCAAACTGGTTCCCATTTAAACGAAAAGAATAGGTATTTCAAAAAGAAAGAAGGAATCATGTATGAGTCGTTGGGCGCTTATTACTGGTGCCAGTGGCGGGATTGGGCAGGCGGCAGCCAAAAAGCTTGCCCAAGAAGGCTGCCACCTGATACTCCATTATCATCAAAATGAACAGGCAGCCATGCGTCTCTCCGCTCATCTGGAAGAGACATATGAAAGAAAGACATCCGTTGTTCAAGCTGATTTAGCGAAAACGGGCGGAGCAGAGGAGCTTGTCAGTCGTCTGCCGCTTGATCCAGATATTCTTGTTTTAAATAGCGGGATTAGCCATGTCGGTTTAGTGACAGATACTAAAAAAGAAGTTTTAGCCAGTATGGTGCAGCTTCATGTCACAAGTCCATATGAGCTCACCCAATCCCTTTTGCCTGCCATGATTCAAAAAAAAGCAGGCCATATCATTGCAGTTACTTCCATATGGGGAGAAACGGGCGCTTCGTGTGAAGTGCTGTACAGCATGGTGAAGGGAGCGCAAAATGCGTTTATTAAAGGACTTGCAAAAGAGCTTGCACCAAGCGGAATTAGAGTTAATGCTGTTTCGCCAGGTGCTGTTCAAACGAACATGATGCAAAGCTTCACGCAAGAAGATATTTCGATGCTTGAAGATGAGATTCCGCTCGGCCGCCTTGCAGCACCCGAGGAGATTGCAGATGTCATTTGGTTTCTCGCCTCAAAACAGTCTAGTTATATCACGGGGCAAATTTTATCCGTAAATGGCGGCTGGTACTGTTAAAAAACGTGTATAATTACTCACTCCATGACAAAAGCTATGGCTGTAATTCATCTTTTCGAATGGAGGAATCGACATGTCTGTACTTGAGAGCTGGGACCATTGGAAAAACTTTTTAGGTGACCGTTTAAATCACGCGCAGGATAAAGGTTTATCAGATGATACAATCAACAACCTTGCGTATGAAATTGGCGGATATCTAGCGAACGAAGTGGATGCAAAGAACGAGCAGGAAAGAGTGCTTGCTGACCTTTGGAGCGTTGCATCAGAAGATGAGCAGCGTGCCATTGCAAATATGATGGTCAAGCTTGTTGAAAATAATAGCTCGCACTAAACAAAAAGAGGGGTCGTTTGTGCCTCTCTTTTTATTTTAACCGTTTAGCAACATTGTGCTTTCTAAAAATGTGAAAATGCTTTATGATAAAGGAAGGTAAAAATTTGCCACAATGAAGGGGGTAATATCATTTGGCAAAGCTCGAATGGTATTTTGAATATGAGATACAGGTAAACCGTCCCGGACTTTTAGGAGACATTTCTTCTCTAATGGGGATGCTTTCAATTAATATTGTGACAATTAATGGTGTTGATGTATCAAGACGCGGAATGCTGTTGCGCTGTGACCACACAGAACAAATTAAGCGCCTTGAATCAATTTTAAATACAATGGAAACGATAAAAGTAACAAAATTAAGACAGCCAAAACTTCGCGACCGCTTAGCCGTTCGTCATGGACGATACATCCAGCGGGATGCTGATGACAAAAAGACGTTCCGTTTTGAAAGGGACGAGCTTGGTCTTCTTGTTGATTTTATGGCTGAACTATTTAAAAAAGAAGGACATAAATTGATTGGGATTCGCGGAATGCCGCGTGTTGGAAAAACCGAATCAATTGTTGCTTCAAGTGTTTGTGCAAGCAAGAGGTGGCTGTTTGTATCATCTACTCTTTTGAAACAAACGATTCGCAGTCAGCTGATTGCTGATGAATATAGCCCAGATAACGTCTTTATCATTGATGGGATTGTGTCGACAAGAAGAGGCTCTGAGAAGCACTTACAGCTTTTAAGAGAAATTATGAGACTACCTGCAACAAAAGTGGTGGAGCATCCTGATATCTTTATTCAAAATTCAGAATATACAATGGATGATTTCGACTATATCATTGAGCTGCGCAATAGTGCAGATGAAGAAATTACATATGAGCACGCTGAAGAACCACAAGTGTTTGATCATTCTGGTTTTTCCGGCTTCGATTTTTAATATGGTAATGGTAGGTGTTTGTTTTGACTGAATTGGGAAAACGGCTCGTTGAGGCCAGGGAGGAAAAAGGGATGTCGCTGGAGGATCTTCAGACGGCTACCAAAATCCAAAAGCGCTATTTGCTAGCAATCGAACAAGGGAACTATGATATTATTCCAGGTAAATTTTACGTCAGAGCGTTTATTAAACAATATGCCGAAGCCGTTGGACTAAATCCTGAGCAACTGTTCGAAGAATTTCGTAAAGATATACCAAGCACGTATAACGATGAAGTGTCTGATAAATTATCCAATATTAAACCGCAAAGAGAGCTGCCAAAGCCTGCCTCAAAATTACTTGAGCTATTGCCAACGATTTTAATCATTGGAGGCATACTTGTGGTGATCGCCATTATTTATGTGATCGTTCAAGCGGTCAATCAGGATAGTGGACAGAAGGATAATCAGACGGCTCCTCAGAAAACAGAATCAAAATACGAAGTGTCTGAGGATTCATCCCTTGCAAAGGATCAAAAGAAAAAAGAAAAAGCCGCCTCATCAGATGATAAAGAAAAATCATCTAAAAAAGACGATTCATCAAAAGACGATGAAACTGTATCTTTGAAGGCGACAAATACAGAAGGCTCGACGACAACGTATGAAGTGTCAGGTGCAGATGAGATGAAGTTAACCATTTCTGCCACACAAGCTTCATGGCTGCGCGTGAGAGACGAATCTGGAAAAGTGCTGAAGATGGGTGAACTGAAAGATGGCGAATCATTTAAAACAGACCTATCAGAGCTTTCGCAGGTTGATATCCGTCTAGGGAATGCGACTGGCATTGACATCAAGGTCAATGACGAGACGCTTAAGTACGAATTAGACCCTAAAAGCACCATGACACAAAACATTGTGATTGTGAATAAAGGAAAGGAAAAGTCATCTTAAGCAAGTAGATGACTTTTCTTTTGTTCCTACTATTATATATACATAAAAAATTGCTTTATTGGAGGATTGGATTTCATGTTTAACTTACCGAATAAAATAACTCTTTCTAGGATCGCTTTGATCCCTGTTTTTATGATCATTATGCTTGCACCTTTTGACTGGGGTGTTGCACGCTTTGGGGATGTCAGCATTGAAGTGACTCATCTTGTCGGAGCGATCTTGTTTATTGTGGCTTCGACAACTGACTGGATTGATGGTTACTACGCACGCAAACTCAATTTGGTGACGAATTTTGGTAAATTTTTAGATCCGCTTGCAGATAAATTGCTTGTTTCAGCTGCTTTAATTATACTTGTTCAATACAACCTCACACCGGCATGGATGGCAATTGTGATCATTAGCCGTGAATTTGCTGTAACAGGTCTAAGGCTCGTATTAGCCGGAGGCGGTGAAGTGGTAGCGGCCAATATGCTTGGAAAAGTGAAAACATGGGCGCAAATCATTGCGATTTCAGCCCTTCTATTGCATAACCTGCCGTTTGAGCTTGTATCATTCCCGTTTGGTGACCTTGCGATGTGGGTAGCCGTGTTCTTCACTGTTGTCTCAGGCTGGGATTACTTTGCGAAAAACTGGGAAGCATTAAAGAATTCTAACTAAAAGGACGTGTACGCTTTGAAGTCAGAGAGAAAAGCAGAAATTATTGCAGTCGGTTCCGAACTTTTGCTAGGGCAAATTACGAATACGAATGCACAATTCATCAGCAAACAGCTAGCTGAAATTGGTGTGAATGTGTACTACCACACAGCAGTTGGTGACAATCCAGAGCGTTTAAAAAGGGCCATTCAAGTGGCGCAGGAAAGATCGAATTTGATTATCTTCTCAGGCGGTCTTGGACCAACAAAAGATGATTTAACAAAAGAAACCATTGCAAATACGCTCGGAAAAGAGCTTGTGCTAAATGAAGAAGCGTTTGAATCAATTCAAGATTACTTTCGAAAGACCGGACGTGACATGTCACCGAACAATCGTAAGCAGGCGCTCGTTCTAGAAGGCTCTGATGTGCTAGTAAACCGGTTTGGGATGGCACCAGGTATGTTTATTCAAGAAAAAGATACGTTTTATATTTTACTTCCTGGGCCGCCAAGTGAACTGCACCCGATGTTCGAAAACGAGGCGAAGCCGCTGCTTTCTGAGAAACTTGGCTTAAAGGAAAAAATCGTGTCTGTTGTGCTACGTTTCTTCGGAATCGGTGAATCACAGCTTGAAACAGACCTTGAAGATTTAATCGATGCTCAGACCAATCCGACAATTGCACCGCTTGCAGCTGACGGTGAAGTGACACTAAGGCTCACAGCTAAGCATGAGAATGAAAAAGAGACGGAGCGTCTGTTAAAAGAAACTGAAGCGCAAATTCTAGAGCGGGTTGGTGATTACTTCTACGGATATGGAGAGACCTCTCTTGTCCGCGAAGCTTCCAAGGCCTTGCACGAACACGGGAAAACCGTAGCAGCAGCTGAAAGCTTCACTGGCGGAATGTTCTCCGAATGGCTGACAGATCTCGAAGGGGCATCATCGATTTTGAACGGTAGTGTGGTTTGTTATACCAATCAAATGAAGCAAGAGGTGCTTGGCTGCCGGGAGGAAACATTGTCTTCTCATGGTGCTGTCAGCAAACAGTGCGCGATAGAGCTTGCTGAGGGCGTTAGAAAGCTGACAGGAAGCGATATTGGCATTAGCTTTACTGGTGTGGCAGGACCTTCCAGCCAGGAGGGACAGCCGGTCGGAAAAGTATTCATTGGGCTGTCGACTAAAGATCAGACAGATGTGTTTGAATGGATGTTTACAGGCAGCCGGTCGGGCATTCGAAAACGCGCTGTGAAATATGGCCTGCATCATTTGCTCAACTTATTAAAAGAGAGTTAATTTTCTTTTTTGTTAGGTTTACTCCTTTATAAAAGAGTGTTTTTTCTAATAGAAACGGCTCTTTTCTTAAAAGATCTGCCAAGAAAAAATCGAATATGTGTTCGATTTTTTCTTGGCAAATGACGTAAAACAAGGTATAGTATAGATAGTGGAATTGATAAAGGAGGAAACAATAGAATGAGTGATCGTCAAGCAGCCTTAGATATGGCTCTTAAACAAATAGAAAAACAGTTTGGTAAAGGCTCTATTATGAAACTAGGAGAGCAAACAGATACACGTATTTCAACAGTACCTAGTGGTTCGTTAGCACTTGATACTGCGCTTGGAATAGGTGGATATCCTCGTGGTCGTATTATTGAAGTATATGGTCCAGAGAGTTCTGGTAAAACAACAGTGGCACTTCATGCAATTGCTGAGGTTCAGCAGCAGGGAGGACAAGCAGCATTCATTGATGCAGAGCATGCACTAGATCCAGTTTATGCTCAAAAACTAGGTGTCAATATTGATGAGCTGTTACTTTCTCAGCCGGATACAGGAGAACAAGCACTTGAAATTGCAGAGGCACTTGTCCGCAGTGGTGCAGTTGATATTGTGGTTATCGACTCAGTAGCTGCCCTTGTACCAAAAGCAGAGATTGAAGGAGACATGGGTGATTCACACGTTGGCCTTCAAGCACGTTTAATGTCTCAAGCACTTCGTAAGCTATCAGGTGCTATCAACAAATCGAAAACCATTGCGATCTTTATTAACCAAATTCGTGAAAAAGTAGGGGTCATGTTCGGTAACCCTGAAACAACGCCTGGTGGACGTGCACTGAAGTTCTATTCGTCTGTTCGTTTAGAAGTGCGCCGTGCTGAACAGCTGAAACAAGGCAATGACATTATGGGGAATAAAACGAGAATTAAAGTGGTGAAAAACAAAGTTGCACCGCCATTCCGTATTGCAGAAGTAGACATCATGTACGGTGAAGGGATCTCGAAAGAGGGAGAAATCATCGACCTTGGAAGTGAACTCGATATCGTACAAAAGAGCGGCGCTTGGTATTCTTACCAGGAGGAGCGTCTTGGGCAAGGCCGCGAAAATGCGAAACAGTTCCTTAAAGAAAACAAAGATATCCTTCTCATGATTCAAGAACAAATCAGAGAACACTACGGTTTGGATACAAACGGAGTAAAAGCACCCGAAGAAGAAGAAGGACAAGAAGAATTGGAATTTAAAGACTAAAAAAGGCGCTGAAAAGCGTCTTTTTTTTACAATTACATAACAGATAGCGGGTCAAAAGTTCTGTCTTCGCTTGAAATAACGACTTACGCCTCAGTCTGACTAGCTTGACAAGTATTTCCGACACAATTACAATGGAAATGTATCACTTGTTTTTCTTAACATGATTGATAACTAATTTAAACTTGACAAGGGCAGTGAGGATCTCATTCCCTGTGAAGGCCCTGTATGTTGAGACACAAAACAATGTACATGCCGACACTTTATTTGTAAAACCAAGTTCATAGCAAGAGGAGGTGAAAATATGTCGCCTACGATGTTTACGATCATCTCCATTTTGCTGAGCCTAATCTGTTTAGTTGTTGGCTACTTTGTTCGTAAAACCATTGCAGAAGCAAAAATATCCGGCGCAAGAAACATGGCCGAACAAATTGTTGAGGATGCAAAGCGTGATGCGGAAGCATTGAAGAAAGAAGCGCTCTTGGAAGCGAAAGATGAAATTCATTCGTTTCGTGTAGAGGCGGAGCAAGAAGTTCGTGAAAGACGTAATGAGCTTCAAAGACAAGAAAACCGTTTACTTCAAAAAGAGGAAAATCTTGATCGCAAAGACGAATCTTTAGATAAACGGGAGTCCCTGTTGGAGAAGAGAGATCATTCTCTGAATGAACGACAACAACATATTGAAGAGATGGAAAGCAAAGTGGATGATATGATTCGTTTGCAGAAAGCCGAGTTGGAACGCATTTCTAGTTTAACTCGAGATGAAGCGAAACAAATCATTCTGGATCAAGTTGAAAATGAGCTTTCCCACGACATTGCAGTCATGACGAAAGAATCTGAAAACCGGGCGAAAGAAGAGGCTGATAAAAAGGCGAAAAACATTCTTTCACTTGCGTTACAGCGCTGTGCAGCTGATCATGTAGCTGAAACAACGGTATCTGTAGTCAATCTTCCAAATGATGAAATGAAAGGTCGTATTATCGGACGTGAAGGACGAAATATCCGTACGTTAGAAACGCTAACAGGTATTGACCTGATCATAGATGATACACCTGAAGCTGTCATATTATCGGGCTTTGATCCGATTAGACGTGAAACAGCGAGGATAGCTCTGGACAAGTTAGTCCAGGATGGCCGCATTCATCCTGCACGAATTGAAGAAATGGTGGAAAAATCACGCCGTGAAGTCGATGATTATATCCGCGAGATGGGTGAGCAAACGACATTTGAAGTCGGTGTTCACGGTCTGCATCCGGATCTCATCAAAATTCTCGGTCGCTTAAAATTCCGTACAAGTTATGGACAAAATGTCCTGAAGCATTCAATTGAGGTTGCACATCTTGCAGGTCTCATGGCTTCAGAGCTTGGAGAAGATGCAAAGCTTGCAAAACGAGCAGGTCTTCTGCATGACATAGGAAAAGCCATTGATCATGAAGTAGAAGGAAGCCACGTAGAAATTGGCGTTGAGCTTGCGACGAAATATAAAGAGCATCCTGTTGTCATCAACAGTATTGCCTCTCACCACGGTGACCAAGAACCGACATCTATTATCGCTGTTCTTGTTGCAGCAGCTGATGCATTATCTGCAGCACGCCCTGGTGCAAGAAGTGAGACGCTTGAAAATTACATTCGGAGACTTGAGAAATTAGAAGATATCTCTGAATCTTATGAAGGTGTTGAAAAATCGTTTGCGATACAGGCTGGACGTGAAGTACGTATTATGGTGAAGCCAGATTCAATTAATGATCTTGAAGCTCACCGTCTAGCAAGGGATATTCGTAAGCGAATTGAGGACGAGCTCGATTACCCTGGTCACATTAAAGTGACGGTCATTCGAGAAACTCGCGCAGTAGAGTATGCAAAATAGAGCGGTGCGCTTAGCGCCGCTTTATTTTTTTGTGTAAATATGCAACACTGATAGGAAGATCAATTTATAAGAGAAAGGGTTCAAAACGCATGAAAATATTATTTGTTGGAGATATCGTCGGTTCACCTGGCAGAGATACACTGAAAGAATACTTGCCAAAGCTGAAGAAAAAATATCAGCCGCACTTTACCATTGTCAACGGAGAAAATGCAGCTCACGGGAAAGGCCTTACTGAGAAAATCTATCATGAGCTGCTGCAAACAGGGGCTGACGTGCTCACGATGGGGAACCATACATGGGATAAAAGAGACATTTTCGATTTTATCGATGATGCACCGAACATTGTTCGTCCAGCCAACTTCCCGCAAGGTACGCCTGGAAAAGGGCTCACCTTCATTAAAAAGCAAGGAAAAGAATTAGCTGTCATCAACTTACAAGGACGTACTTTTTTACCTCCAATTGACTGCCCGTTTCAAAAAGTAGATGAATTAATTGCAGAAGCTTCCAAACGCACACCATTTATCTTTATTGATTTTCATGGTGAAGCCACAAGTGAAAAGCTAGCCATGGGCTGGTATACAGATGGTCGTGCATCATGTGTTGTTGGAACGCATACACACGTTCAAACAGCAGATAACCGCGTATTGCCAAAAGGAACTGCGTATATTTCAGATGTTGGAATGACAGGTCCTTATGATGGCATTTTAGGTGTTGACCGGGAAACGATCATTAAACGATTCAAAACGAGCCTTCCTGTCCGCTTTGACATTGCAGAAGGACGCACGACATTAAGTGCAGTCATCGTAGAAATTGACGAACAGTCGAAAAAAGCTGTCAAAATTGATCGAATTTTGATAAATGATGACCATATTTTCTTTGAATAAATGTTCACATATTTATTTCAGAAAAATATTAATCAGAAAGAAGGAATATGCGCCCTCTATCGTGAATATAGTAAAAATGGTAGGTAGCCTGCTATTTTTGAAAAACATTTTGGGGATGGATTTTCAAAAAAATAGCATCATCTAACAAAGATTGTTCTAATGAACACTCACTTATCCATTGTAAATTTAAGGGGGAGCAAAAATGGAAATTTTAAAAGTTTCAGCAAAGTCAAATCCGAATTCGGTAGCAGGAGCATTAGCCGGCGTTTTGCGTGAACGCGGTACAGCAGAAATACAAGCAATCGGCGCTGGAGCACTGAATCAGGCGGTCAAGGCTGTCGCCATTGCAAGGGGATTTGTTGCGCCTAGCGGAGTAGATTTGATATGCATTCCAGCCTTTACTGACATTCTTATCGATGGAGAAGAAAGAACAGCAATCAAACTGATTGTTGAGCCACGATAATTCTAATTTTATTATTTTCAACCTGCTTACATCATGTAAGCAGGTTGTTTTTGTTTACCGCTATACATTTCTTATATAACATATTCAGTTCATGAAATAGAAAAAAACTACATATTAGAGCTTGCATTTTTTCACCATGATGATAAATTAAGATTAAGTTGAAAATACTTCATCAAAAATAAATATTTAAGTAGGTGAAATAATGATCGAAGCTTTTTTGAAAAGAGGAAAGCTTGTTTTTATTTTGTTTTTTATCGTTCTCATTGCTGGAGGTTATCTATTTACACAGCTACCTAAGCGAGAACTGCCAGAATTCCAGGCGAATATCGTCACGATTTCCACTGTTTTTCCTGGTGCTGATGCAAAACAGGTGGAAAGTGATGTAACCAATAAGCTGGAATCAGCCATATCTGATATTAATGGTGTAGAGAAAACGAGCTCTGTTTCTGCCGTTGGTTTTTCAAATATTGTGCTTGAAATTGATGATCAAGCCGATTTTATAAAGGTGGCAAGTCAAATTAAAAATGAAACCACGAATGCAGCATCTTCCTTTCCTGAAGGTGTGATGGAACCAGATGTAAAGGATGAGTTTGGCAATGTGCCGGTTGGTTCTTACATGATTGTGTCGAGTCAAGCATCTGAGTTAGCAAAAAGTCAGGAATCGCTCACTGCATTGAAAGAAAAAGTAGAGGACATCAAAGGTGTTGATAGCGTCGTCATCAAAGGCTTCAATGACAAACAAGCGATATTAAACTTAGATTCAAGTAAGCTTGAGGATGAGGGATTGAATGTGACCGATGTCACAAATGCCATCACTCAGGAATTCGGCACTTATCCACTAGGTGAGATTCAGGCAGACGGAGAGAAGGTCAAGCTGTCCATTGATGCCTATGACCGCTTAGATCAAATTAAAAAGATTGAGCTTTTCTCAAAAACAAATCGAGAGCCAGTCACCATTAGCCAGCTTGGCCGCTTAAAAGAAGTAGAAAAAGAGAAAAAGGATATGGTGTCGTATAACGGAAAGCCCGCCTATTCGTTTACAGTCAATATAAAACCAGGGCTTGATATCCCTAAAATGTATGACAAAGTCAGTGCTGTCATTGAAAAAGAGAAGCAACTACCAAATGGTGTAGAGTGGGTAGACTACTATTCACAAAAAAGTGAAGTAGATGCTATTTTTAATGATTTAATTAAAGAAGCCATCGTGGCAGTGATTGCTGTCATTATCGTCACAACACTTGGTCTTACCATTGGTGGTGCCTTTATCGTTTCACTAGCGATCCCATTATCGATCACGATTGGAACCATTCCGCTGCCATTTTTACAAGTGGACCTTAATCAAATTTCAATCATCGGCTTTATCATTGCCTTAGGAATACTTGTGGATGATGCCATTGTCGTCAACGATAATATTTTAAGGCAGATGAAAAAATACGAAAGCCCGCTTAAAGGAACGATTGCAGGGGTAAAAGAGGTCGCAGGGTCCATTTTGACATCAACACTTGCAGTTGTGTTTGCCTTCTTACCACTTGTTTTCCTATCTGGTGCGAATGGTTCATTTATTCGCGCATTACCGTCTGTTCTAGTGACAACTGTGCTTGCGTCTATGGTGATTTCTCTGACACTTGTGCCAGTCTATCAATATACTGTGAACCGGAAAGGAAAGAACAAAAAAATTCAAAAAGAGCCGGGATTCCTGGGAAAACCATTAAAAAGACTGGCCGATTTTTATGCAGACCGCGTGCTGACAAAAATCGTGAGACGTCCACTTCTCATAGGACTAGCTGGTATGCTCGTTGCAACACTTGCCTTTTTACTCATTTTCGTCACACCATTTGAATTTTTCCCTGCGGCGAATAAGAAAGAGGTTGTTGTCACTGTCACACTTCCAAGTGAAACGACATTAAACAAAACAAATGAAACTTTAGAGAAAATAGAACAAGAGATCAAACAGGAAAAAGGCATTGAAGAGACGGCCATTTTTGCAGGTGGCGGTGTGCCGAACTTATTTAACGAAAGCATCTCAAATGCAAGTGATCATACGGGTCAGGTTGTCGTGAGAGTAGACAATGATCAGATGACAAGTAAACAATTGATAGATCGTATGACAGAGCCTTTACGAGAGAAATTTAAAAATGCTGAAATCTTTATGAAAACCATTGTCCAAGGACCGCCAACCGGAGCGCCTGTGACAGTCACCATTGCGGGAGACTCTTTTTCAAAGCTTATTGATGTCAAAGAAACGCTGACAAATGAAATGAAAGAAAAAGGGGCCCGCTTGATTACAGACGATGTCAATCAGCCGGTGAAAACCATCTCCTTTGAATTAAACCGAGAACGAATGGCAGAGGATGGGCTCAGCGCTCAATTTATCAGCAGACAGCTTGGCCTTGTGACAGAAGGAATTCCATTAGGTACCTTTAAACAAGGAACAAAAGACATGGATCTCGTGGTCAAACAGGATTTGGGAGCACATCAAAACGGACTGAAGCTAAAGGAAATCAAAGTGCCCGTGAATACAAATGAGGGGGGAATGCCTCTATTAGAGCCACTTAGCCGATATGTGAATGAAAAAGAAACAAAGCAGTACGAGAGCATTCCGCATGAAAATGGAATGCCGACTATCACGTTAAAGGCATATCCTGGAACGTCTGATACATTTATAGACGATATGAAAGAGGTCGTCAATCAAGTTGGAAAAAGTGATGCAGCGAAAGACTTGACCATCTCTCAAGGTGGAGAAAATGAAGACCAAACCCAATTCTTTATTGAAATTAGTCTCTTATTTGGGGTTGTATTGCTGCTGATTTATGTGACGATTGCTTTCCAGTTCAATTCATTGATGCTTCCGCTTTTAGTACTAGGAACCGTTTACTTAGCGATATCAGGAGCCATTATTGGACTGTTTGTCACACAAACACCGTTCAGCTTTATGGCAACAATGGGGATTGTCTCATTAGCTGGCATCGTGGTCCGAAATGCAGTCGTCTTGTTCGAATTTATTGAACAGCGTCGCAAGCTAGGACTTGATCAACAAGCAGCCGTGATTGAAGCGGGGAGAGCAAGGATTAGACCCATCTTATTAACGGCATTTACAGCGCTAGTTGCGCTTATGCCTGTTGCATTGAGTAATGATCCACTCTTTAAGCCGCTTGCGATCTGCATTGTATCAGGTGTCTTTTTCTCAACGATTCTGACACTATTCATTGTACCAGCCCTATATGTTGCAGTTTCAAAAAAACGCTGACAGCTAAAGCAAGTCTCCTTCTATTCGGAGATTTGCTTTTTTTTTAGAAAAATACCATAAAAAATACGTGGAGTGTTCATTTGTCTCTCTTGAGTAGACAGTGGTATTTACGACTAAAATGAGACGTGTTAAACTCTGATTGGGAGAAGTTTTTTAACAAAGGGGTTGTACGTCATGTGTGGAACGATGAAAGCAATTGTTAAAAAAGAAAGCGCTTACGGAGCGGTGTTGGTAGATATGCCGATGCCAGAAATCAATGATCATGAGGTATTGATCCAGGTGAAAGCCACATCGATATGCGGAACAGACGTGCATATTTATAATTGGGATGATTGGGCAAAGGGAAGAGTCAAAGCGCCCTACATTTTCGGACATGAATTTACAGGGGAAGTTGTCAAAGTGGGGAAGCAAGTCTCACGAGCAAAAGCAGGGGATTTTGTATCGGCTGAGACGCATATTGTATGTAATCAGTGCTATATGTGTTTAACAGGGCAGCAGCATTTGTGCAGTGCAACGAAAATTTTAGGGGTAGACATTGATGGCTGCTTTGCTGAATATGTCAAAGTGCCTGAACAAAATGTGTGGCACAATCCAGCTCAAATGCCAGTAGAGCTTGCAACCATTCAGGAGCCGCTTGGAAATGCAGTTCATACGGTTTTACACACACCCGTTTCAGGTAAGTCAGTGGCGATTTTTGGCTGCGGCCCCATCGGTTTAATGGCCATCGCCGTCGCGAAAGCTTCCGGTGCTGTTCAAGTATTTGCCGTTGATAAAAACGAATACAGGCTGGATCTTGCTCGAAAAATGGGGGCAGACCATATCGTGGATATTGGAAAAAGTCATCCTGTTGCGATCATTCAGCAGCTCACGCATATGGAAGGGGCAGACGTAATATGCGAGATGTCAGGTCATCCAGTTGCGATTCATCAAGCGCTCGAAGCTTGTGCGAATGGAGGGAAAGTCAATATACTAAGCTTGCCAGAGCGGCCTGTGACCATTGACATTACGAATCAAATTGTTTTTAGGGGATTAACCGTGCAAGGGATCACGGGGAGAAAAATGTTTGAGACGTGGCGTCAAGTATCTGAGCTATTAAGAACGAATACCATCGATGTACAGCCAGTTGTCACCCATACGTTGCCATTTGAAGAGTTCGAAAAGGGATTTGAACTCATGAGAAATGGTACGTGCGGAAAGGTCGTACTGACGATGCCATCATATCAAAGGGGGAAGAAATGATGAAAGAATTCACGTATTTACAAGATGAACTAGACACAATGAAGCAGCAAGGCACTCACCAAACTTTGAAAGAGATCGACTCAAAGCAATCATCCACGGTCACATTAAATGACCAACCCGCCATACAACTCTCCTCAAATAACTACTTAGGTCTCACCTCGCACCCAAGGCTCTTGAAAGCAGCAAAAGAGGCGATTGATGAATTTGGTGCTGGGACAGGATCTGTACGAACCATTGCCGGCACAATGACGATGCATGAACGTCTTGAAAAAAAGCTTGCAGCATTTAAGAAAACAGAGGCAGCCCTTGTGTTCCAATCAGGCTTTACGACCAACCAAGGGGTTTTATCAAGTATTTTAACAAAAGATGATATTGTGATTTCAGATGAGCTCAATCATGCCTCGATCATCGATGGCATTCGATTAACAAAAGCAGATAAAAAGGTCTACGGTCATTCTAATATGGAGGAGCTTGAGAAAATTTTAAAAAAGTCTATGAATTACCGCGCCCGGCTTATCGTAACAGATGGTGTGTTCTCAATGGATGGAGATATTGCACCTCTTCCTGAGATTGTGAGGCTCGCAGAGGCATATGATGCGTTTGTAATGGTTGACGATGCACATGCCTCTGGCGTGCTTGGCGAAAATGGACGCGGGACAGTCAATCATTTTAAACTCGACGGCAGAGTGCACATTCAGGTTGGGACACTTAGTAAGGCTGTCGGTGTGCTTGGCGGCTATGTGGCGGGTTCAGCGGTTTTAATCGACTACTTAAAGCATAAAGCAAGACCGTTTTTATTTAGCACCTCTCACCCGCCGGCTGTGACTAGGGCGTGTGAAGAAGCGATTGAAGTGCTGCTAGACGAACCAGAACGAATCGATACGCTATGGGAGAACGCTGCCTATTTTAAAGAAAAGGTCATCAGTCTTGGATTTCAGGTTGCCCCAACAGAGACACCGATTATTCCGATGATGATTGGAGACGAGGCACTTACTTTCCGTTTCTCAAAGGAATTAATAGAGCGGGGCGTGTTTGCTCAAGGCATCGCCTTCCCAACTGTTGCAAAAGGAAAAGCGAGAATTAGAGCCATCATCACAGCAGAGCACACTAAAGAAGAACTAGACCGTGCACTAACGATCATTGAAGAAGAAGCGAAAAAACTGAGCATACTTGATTGAGAGAGCGCGGGCTCTCTTTTTTTGGTGATATTCTTTCCATTTTTCATCAAATCTACCGTTTGTTATGTATAATGTATGTAAAAAGATCTATTGAGGTAAGTGATGAGACAAATGTTATTTAATAAAGAAGATTTTTATAAGCAATTTATAGATTATAAGAACAATGAAAGAACAGATAAGAATCACCCTTTTCACAAAATGTTTATTAAAGAAATACCAAACAAAATTCAATATGAATTAGAAAAACGTCAGATGAGAAATTTGGATAGAATTGATATTAAAGCATCTACAGGAAATGGGAAAGTTGCAGAGTGCTTTTGGATTGCGCTTTTAGATAAACGATTGACCACGAATTTTAATTCTAAAAAAACCACTACACAAAAGGGGATATATATTGTTATTTTATTTGCTGAGAACGGTGAAGATTTTTATTTAACAATTGAGACTGGAACTGAAAATTTACCTTTATCTGAAATTAAGGCAGAGACAGACTTTTGGAGAAAGCGGTTAAAGCCAGAATTGAAAGATCATAAAAGATTAGAGGGATTTTATATAGGTGATTTTTATCTAGGCAAGTCAGCAAGACCTAGAAAATATGTAGCAAGTTCATTAGTCTATAAAAAGTATAATATTTTTAATTTTGACCATCACCGTTTTATAAAGGATATCAATTCTTTAAATGATTTTTTTTATGATTTTATTTATGAAGTGTATTTGAATCAGGAAATAACTCCAAAAGTGGAACATCAGAACAAATTTAAAAGAAAAAGAATCATTCATCGAGACGTGTATAAACAATTAAGAGAGGAAAGATCAAAGCAAAATGAAGAGACAGGCAGGATAGCAGAGAAATATGTGTATGACATGGAAGTAGAGCAATTATTAGCAGTGGGTCAGGAACAATTAGCTGAAGCTGTCAATTGGGTGGCTGAAACGGAAGATGGTCATGGATTTGATATCAAATCTTATTACCCTGATGGAAAAGAGAAATTAATTGAGGTGAAAGGATCTAAACTTACTCATCAAGACTTTCCATTCTTCTTGTCTGAACAAGAAAGAATGGTAGCAGAAGAGGAAAAAGAAGCGTATGTGATTACTTTAGTTGAGAATGTTGGTACACAGCATATGAAGATTGTCAAAGAAATACAAAATCCTTTAGGCAAAGACGATCTACATCTGAAACCTACTCAATATTCGTGCAGAATCCGGGTGGATTGAAAAGTGATAACACATATGAATTTATTTTCAATTCATCACAAAATAGTCTATACTGTAGGGTGGAGCTTGGTTTGAAAGGAGTACAAATTCATGAATGAAAAGCAGAGAAAAGCGAGCGGACAAGTAAGTTCATCGGACAAAAAATCCGAGAAGGACTACAGCCAATATTTTGAAGCTGTTTACATTCCGCCTTCCTTAAAAGATGCAAAAAAACGGGGTAAAGAAGAAGTCGAATACAATCAATTTCAAATTGACGAGCGGTTTCAAGGGTTAGGGAACGGCCGCAAGTTTTATATTCGCACATATGGTTGTCAAATGAATGAGCATGACACAGAAGTGATGGCTGGTATTTTTATGGCGCTTGGCTATGAACCAACAAATTCTACTGAAGATGCAAATGTCATCCTATTAAACACTTGCGCCATTCGTGAGAATGCTGAAAATAAAGTGTTTGGAGAGCTTGGTCATTTAAAAGCTTTAAAACGCGAAAAGCCAGATTTGATCTTAGGTGTCTGCGGATGTATGTCACAAGAAGAATCTGTCGTCAACCGCATTTTGAAAAAACATCCATTTGTTGACTTGATTTTCGGAACGCACAACATTCACCGCCTTCCGGAGCTTTTATCTGAATGCTACCTTTCTAAAGAAATGGTCATTGAGGTTTGGTCGAAGGAAGGGGATGTCATTGAAAACCTTCCAAGAGCCCGCCAAGGTAAAATCAAAGGCTGGGTGAATATTATGTACGGCTGTGATAAATTCTGTACATATTGTATCGTGCCTTACACACGCGGTAAGGAAAGAAGCCGCCGGCCAGATGAAATTATTCAAGAGGTCAGACGTTTAGCAGCAGAAGGGTATAAGGAAATTACCCTTCTTGGTCAAAATGTGAATGCGTATGGAAAAGATTTTGAAGACATGGAATATGGTCTTGGTCATCTGATGGATGAGCTGCGTAAAATCGATATTCCGCGGATTCGTTTTACAACAAGTCACCCGCGTGATTTTGATGACCATTTAATTGAGGTCCTTGCCAAGGGCGGCAACCTGCTTGATCATATTCATTTGCCAGTTCAATCCGGAAGTTCTTCTGTGCTGAAACTCATGGCAAGAAAATATGACCGTGAGCGCTACCTTGATCTTGTGCGCAAAATCAAAGAAGCGATGCCAAACGCTTCCCTCACAACGGACATTATTGTTGGGTTCCCCAATGAGACAGATGAGCAGTTTGAAGAAACCCTTTCTCTCTATCGCGAGGTTGAATTTGATGCGGCTTATACGTTCATCTACTCTCCAAGAGAAGGAACACCAGCAGCGAAAATGAAAGACAACGTACCAATGCACGTAAAAAAAGAACGCCTTCAGCGCCTGAATGCACTCGTGAATGAAATTTCCGCGAAAAAAATGAAGGAATACGAAGGGCAGACTGTCGAAGTATTAGTAGAGGGTGAAAGTAAAAACAACCCTGAAATCCTAGCCGGATATACAAGTAAAAGCAAGCTTGTGAATTTTAAAGCACCAAAAGAAGCGATTGGCAACATCGTCAAAGTGAAAATCACACAAGCGAAAACTTGGTCTCTTGACGGAGAAATGGTTGGAGAAGCTATCGAGGTGAATTAAAATGACGCTTTATTCAAAGAAAGAAATTGTCGAGCGTGCAAGAGAGCTCGCTAAAATGATTTCTGAAACAGAAGAAGTAGATTTCTTCAAAAAAGCAGAAGCGCAAATCAATGAAAATACAAAGATTGCGACGATTATTAATCAAATTAAGGCGCTTCAAAAACAAGCTGTGAATTTAAAGCATTATGGCAAACATGAAGCCTTAAAGCAAGTCGAAGAAAAAATCGATGCCCTGCAAGAAGAACTGGATGAAATCCCAGTAATTCAAGAATTCAAAGAATCACAAATGGAGGTTAATTCCCTGCTTCAGCTTGTCGCGCACACGATTTCTAATCAAGTAACAGATGAAATCATTCTTTCAACCGGCGGTGACCTTTTATTAGGAGAAACCGGTTCAAAAGTGAAAAACTCATCCCCCAGTTGCTCCATTAAATGAGAAATCCCCGCAGATGCGGGGTTTTTTTGTATCTGCTGATATTTAATTTTGAAACAATGAAAGAATCGAATTCTCCGCTCTAATTGGAGGCTTCATCCCCCCATTCTCGTACTCTCCAACTTTTCCAATTTTCAAGGCAAGTTTATGGGCGACCATGCATACACTGAAACAGAAATGAATTTAATTGAAACATGAAGCTTAAAATCGTGACACACTAGACGAATGCCCAGCATAAGATAAAACGATCAAGTACAAGGAGGCATGCCGGAATGTCTGAATACAGAGAGATTATTACAAAAGCGGTGGTTGCAAAAGGGAGGAAATTCACCCAAAGCACACACACCATTTCTCCATCGCAAAAACCAACCAGCATCCTAGGTGGTTGGATCATTAATCATAAGTATGATGCAGAAAAGGTCGGTAAAACTGTTGAGATTGAAGGAACATTTGATATTAACGTGTGGTATTCTTACGCTGACAACACGAAGACAGAAGTCGTCACAGAACGTGTGAAATATGTAGACATCATCAAACTGAGATATAAAGATAAAAATTTCCTTGATGATGAACATGAAGTGATTGCGAAAGTGCTGCAGCAGCCTAACTGTTTAGAAGTGACCATTTCTCCTAATGGCAATAAAATTGTCGTTCAGGCAGAGCGGGAGTTCATTGCAGAAGTGGTAGGAGAAACAAAAATTGTCGTAGAGGTCAATTCAAGCTGGAAGGAAAAAGATGATCACGAGTGGGAAGAGGAAGTGGATGAGGAGCTAGAGGATATTCATCCGGAATTTCTAGCGGGTGATCCAGAAGAGTAATGAATGACTAGGGCGCATATCTCCCTAGTTTTTTTGCGCCCATGATCTAGGAGAAAAAAGGTGCTTTTTTATGCTATAATATAAGATGGTATGAATTCGAAAGTGATATAGTGAGGGATTAGAAATATGGCAAGTTATACGCCCATGATACAGCAATATTTAAAGATCAAGGCAGATTATCAAGATGCCTTTTTATTTTTTCGCTTAGGCGATTTTTATGAGATGTTTTTTGATGACGCAAAAGAAGCGGCACAGGAACTAGAAATTACGTTAACAAGCAGAGATGGCGGGACGATTCCAATGTGCGGTGTTCCTTATCATTCTGCTTCTACATACATAGAACAGTTGATTACAAAGGGCTACAAAGTCGCGATTTGTGAGCAGGTGGAAGATCCTAAAACGGCAAAAGGTGTGGTCAAAAGAGAAGTAGTTCAACTGATTACACCAGGTACGGTCATGGATGGCAAAGGGCTGAGTGAAAACGAGAACAACTTTATTGCGTCTGTTACACGCTTTGAAAATGGGTATGGTCTTGCGCTTTCCGATTTATCCACAGGGGAAAACATGGCTGCTTTCATCGATCGATTAGATGAGGTTGTATCAGAAATTTATTCTGTCGGTGCAAAGGAAATTGTGGTGTCAAAGCAGCTCGATGAGGACACAGTGAAGACACTGAAAGAGCGCTGTCATGCAACGATTTCATACGAAGATAGCGGCGAACGAATGGACGAAGCTGAACCACTCGTCTCCCATTTGGATGAAAAACTGAGATCAGCATTTTTAACACTATATGCCTACTTAAGAAGAACGCAAAAAAGAAGTCTTGATCACCTTCAGGAAGTTCAAGTGTTTGAGCTTGAACAAACAATGAAAATTGATCTTTACTCAAAACGAAATCTTGAATTAACAGAAACGATCCGTTCAAAAAGCAAAAAAGGCTCTTTATTATGGCTGCTAGATGAAACAAAAACAGCGATGGGCGGCAGATTGCTCAAGCAATGGATCGACCGGCCGCTCATTCGACTTTCACAAATCAAAGAGCGTCAGGAAATGGTGCAAATTCTCATGGATCATTTCTTTGAACGTGAAGATCTGCGTGAACGATTAAAGCAAGTATATGATCTTGAGCGTCTAGCGGGCCGTGTGGCATTTGGAAATGTGAATGCCCGTGATCTCATTCAACTGAAAGAATCCTTAAAGCAAGTCCCGGCTATTAAAGAGCTTGTCCTTTCTCTCCCAGAGGAAATGGCGAAATCAAGAGCGAATAATATTGATCCTTGTGGTGACTTGCTTGATTTATTAGAAGAGGCTCTTTATGAGAATCCGCCGATGACATTAAAAGAAGGCAACTTAATTAAAGATGGCTACAATGCAAAATTAGATGAATATCGTGATGCCAGTCGAAACGGAAAGGACTGGATTGCACGGCTTGAACAGCAGGAAAGAGAATATACAGGTATTCGCTCCTTAAAAGTCGGTTTTAATAAAGTCTTTGGTTATTATATCGAAGTGACCCGGGCGAACACGCATTTGCTGGAAGAAGGTCGTTATGAAAGAAAGCAAACCCTTGCCAATGCAGAGCGGTATATTACGCCTGAATTGAAAGAAAAAGAAGCCCTGATCCTTGAGGCAGAATCAAATATTAGCGAATTGGAATATGAACTATTTACAGCTCTTAGGGAACAAGTAAAAACATATATTCCTAGACTACAGCTGCTCGGAAAACAAATGAGTGAGCTGGATGCGCTGCAATGCTTTGCCACTGTGAGCGAAAAACGCCGCTATGTCCGTCCGGAATTCTCAGAGGATGAGGTGGATGTCGTGGATGGTCGTCACCCTGTCGTTGAAAAAGTGATGGATCATCAGGAGTATGTGCCAAATGACTGTCTTATGGGGAAAGGCAGACAAACCTTGCTCATTACTGGGCCGAATATGTCGGGAAAAAGCACGTATATGAGACAAATGGCGCTCATCTCGATTCTTGCGCAAATTGGCTGTTTTGTACCGGCATCAAAGGCGACTCTTCCGATTTTCGATCAAATTTTTACACGTATTGGTGCGGCAGATGATTTGATTTCTGGTCAAAGTACTTTTATGGTAGAGATGCTCGAAGCAAAAAATGCGATGGTGCATGCAACGAAAAACAGCTTGATTTTATTTGATGAAATTGGACGCGGGACAAGCACCTATGATGGAATGGCTCTTGCACAGGCGATCATTGAATTTGTTCATGATCATATTGGTGCTAAAACCCTCTTCTCTACACATTACCATGAGCTCACAGTCCTTGAGTCTCAATTAAGTGAGCTGAAGAATGTCCATGTACGAGCTGAAGAGCATGAAGGAACGGTCGTTTTCTTACATCAAATCAAAGAAGGGGCAGCTGATAAAAGCTATGGTATCCATGTAGCGCAGCTTGCTGAATTACCTGATGCTATCATTGACAGAGCACAGACCATCTTAACGGAGCTTGAGAGCGGATCACAGGAAATGATTCCACGCGTGGCTCCAGCTCCAAAACCAGAAAGCCTTGAGGAGAAGCAGCAGCTTTCTTTCTTTGAAGTGGAAGAAAAACCGAAAACAAAAGCCGTCCTCAAAAACAAAGATCAAGCGGTGATCGAAGAATTAAAGTCATTTAACTTAATGGACATGACACCGCTGGAAGCCATGACAAAGCTATATGAATTGCAAAAGAAATTATAATGTAAGGTGAGGTGAGCAGAAATGGCAAAAATTATTCAGTTATCTGATGACCTATCAAATAAAATTGCTGCTGGTGAAGTGGTCGAGCGTCCGGCTTCTGTTGTAAAGGAGCTTGTGGAAAATGCAATCGATGCTGGCAGTACAGTGATTGAAATCGATGTAGAAGAAGCAGGTCTTTCTTCTATTAGAATTATTGATAATGGTGTTGGAATTGATGCTGAAGATTGTAAGCTTGCCTTCCAGCGCCATGCAACGAGTAAAATCAAAGATGAAAATGATTTGTTCCGCGTCAGAACTTTAGGTTTCAGGGGAGAGGCACTGCCAAGTATTGCGTCTGTCTCTCACCTAGAAATGAAGACAAGTACCGGAGAAGGTGCTGGAACGCACTTAGCTCTCCAAGGCGGGAAGATCATTTCAGAGAAAAAAACCTCTGGCCGGCGCGGCACCGAAATTGTGGTCACCAACTTATTTTATAATACGCCAGCCCGCTTAAAATATATGAAAACCGTTCATACGGAGCTTGGCAATATATCGGATGTCGTCAACCGAATTGCACTTGCTCATCCAGAAGTATCGATTCGCTTGCGTCATCAAGAAAAAGTCTTACTTCAAACGAATGGAAACGGAGATGTGCGGCATGTGCTTGCAGCCATTTATGGAACGGCTGTGGCAAAAAAAATGCTGCCACTTCATGTACAATCACTTGATTTTGAAGTGAAGGGGTATATTTCCTTACCAGAAGTGACGAGGGCATCGAGGAATTATATGTCTTCTGTTGTAAACGGCAGATATGTGAAGCATTTCCCGCTCGTGAAAGCCATCCATGAAGGGTATCACACGCTGCTTCCGATTGGCCGTCATCCGATTACATTTATTGAGATGAAGATGGACCCGATTTTAGTAGATGTGAATGTTCATCCGTCAAAGCTTGAAGTGAGACTAAGTAAAGAGCAGGAACTTCATGAGTTGATCAAACAAGGAATTAAGGAAGTGTTTCAAAAGCAGCAGCTCATTCCAAGTGCTTCTGTGCCTAAAAAAGCACCAATGCCAGCTAAAAAAAATGAGCAGCAATCCTTAACCTTTGATTCAAAACAAGCCAATACAGATCGAACGGAAACACCTTTATCCTATCAGCCGGAGCCGCTCACATCGGTCGTATACGAGACAAGTCAAACCGAATCATACGAGATGTCTGAGCAGGAGAATACGGGAACGTCATCACCAGTATTTTATGAAGAAGCCTCGCATTTAGAGGAATCAGCAGCTTCACTTGAATATGATGAGACGGTACTGAAAGACGATGTGACAGAAACCATTCCAGAAAACGAACGCGTTCCTGTCATGTATCCAATCGGTCAAATGCATGGCACATATATTTTGGCTCAAAATGAACGAGGACTTTATATTATCGATCAGCATGCAGCTCAAGAGAGAATCAAGTATGAGTATTACCGTGAGAAGGTGGGAGAGATCGAACAGGAAGTGCAAGAAATGCTCGTTCCATTAACATTTCACTACTCTAAAAACGACATACTGATTATTGAAGAGCATAAAGATATTTTAGCAAAAGTAGGCGTCTTTTTAGAACCCTTCGGATCAGGAAGTTACATCGTTCGGTCGCACCCGCAGTGGTTTCCAAAAGGGGAAGAAGCGGAACTAATCGAAGAGATCATTCAACAAGTGCTTGATGAGAAGCGTGTGGATATAAAAAAACTAAGAGAAGAAGCAGCCATCATGATGAGCTGCAAAGGCTCTATTAAAGCAAATCGCCATTTGCGTCATGATGAAATCAAAGCATTATTAGATGAACTCCGGCAAACGAAGGACCCATTCACATGTCCACATGGCCGGCCGATCATCATTCATCACTCGACATATGAAATGGAGAAGATGTTTAAACGAGTGATGTGACCAATGAGAAAAAGTGCTAAAACGATCTTGATTTTAGCACTTTTTCTTCTTTTTTCAGCGTGAATGAAAACCTTTTCAGCCCTAGGAAGAGCGAGCACCGGTGCACTAACCTGACACTGAATGCGAGGGTTTATCTACACGCTTGAGCGCTCTTAGAGCGCTTTTTTATTTAGCATCCACAAGGATTAGGTGGTGTCACTACAACTGGTCGTTTGTTAATATCAATCGTATCCTCTGCATAAAATGTGGAACCAATGCTGAGCGCACGATTTTCTGCGCGGAACGTATATGTACCTGCCGCAGGAAGGACTTTATGTGAAAGCTGTAATGTATATTGTGAACTTCCGAATAAATCCATTCTAGCCGGGATGCGGACAGTTTTTCCGCTGTTCAAAATGTAGCTGTCTTTTAATGCTTTTCCGTTGAAGATGTCTTTTGTTGTCGCTTGAAAGCCTGCAGGTAATGTGAACTCAATGGCGCCAATACTTAGGACAGAATTTGGACGGTACGTCAGCTCAATGTCAGAAAAAGACCATTCCTGCTTACTTGCTCCTGTAATTTTCGCATAAAGGGCAGCTGGTCTTGCATTTGTTGATGCTGTGCCTTCCTCCGTTTTGGCTCCTTCTGCGGATGCGGCAAGCGGTACCGATAGTGTCATAACCAGTGTAAGCATCCCCAGCATTAAGATTGTCCATGTTTTTTTCATTTTTCCTTCCCCCTTGGTTGATTATAGGTAAATAATAGACGATATCATCCATTATTTACCTATAAGATTACCATATTCCCATATGTCATTAAATGGGATATTATACCCTTATTTTGTCTTTTTGTTTAGTAATAGCGGGGGAGGAATGCATTAGGTTGATTCATTCCATAGGCGTGGCCTGTCATATATTGGTTTGGCATCATCATATTCATATCATGATACCCGTATGGCTGTTGATATGGAGGTATTCCATATCCACCATAGTGGCCTAGGTGATGGTGATCCTTCATTGGAACATGGGAAAATGAACCATGCTGATTCGTATACGGGGAATATGGTGAATGGTGGTGCGGGAAGTGTCCGCTATAAGCATCTTTTTTACCAGTATGATAATGGTTAGGCACATTCAGATGCTCATTCATGTTTGGTGCGATCACATGTTCATGATTGGCTGTATACACATTTTCAAACGTGTGATAAGGGTTTCCTTGCTGATAATGATTGGTCGGGTTATTCATATTGTTCATTTTGCATCTCATCCTTTTTGTCAGGTTGCCATATTCTATGAGGATCATCCGATTCATGAGCCTATCCATATGAAAGAAAAAATAAAGTAGACAAGAAAAAAAACCGGCTTTTCAGCCGGGAAAACAAAAGCAGGTGAAACGTCAAACACTAAAATGAGATGCTGTGTTTTCTTTTGCGACGCTTCTTACATCTGCTGCAGACACTTTTAGGATAATAATAGGGATCGTAGCTTCTAGAAGTATCCCAAAAATCGCTCTCAAACCAATCATCTTTTTTATGATAATACTTCTTCTTTTTACATGTATCCTTATGGCAATGATCGTCATGCTTTTTATAACAGTTTGAGTGGGAATGTTTGCACTTGCACTTGCATTTGCATTTGTACATTGTCATCCCTCCTAAATGTGACTCAATGCTAGTATATGCACGGAAGATGCACGAGGACTGGATGGTGGTGCTTCTTTTATAAAAAAGGCTTTTTCTATAAAAACTCAATTAAAAAGAATTGACTAGTGCTAAAATAACATGATAAAATATAAATTTTTATCTTCTGATGAAATGTGTTATAATCAAATGGTGAATACTTTCGGAGGTGGCGGATTTGTTTCAAATAGGTGATAAAATTGTTTATCCAATGCATGGAGCCGGTGTGATTGAAGGAATGGAAGAAAAAGAAATTTTAGGTAAGACAGAGGAATATTTTCTGATTCAAATGCCGAATATGCAGATGATGATCCCAAGAGGCAGAATCAATCAACTAGGTATACGTCCGGTCGCTGATCAAGCAACGCTGAAAGTTGTGATGAACAATTTTGCAGAAGAAACAAACGACGAAACGCTTACTTGGAAGCAAAGATATGATGAAAATATGAAAAAGCTAAAAACAGGTGAGATCAAAGATGGTGCAGATGTTGTGAAGGATCTGATGAGACGAAATCAGAAAAAAGCATTAAATTCAAGTGAAAAGAAGATGCTTGAAGATGCACGAGGTATGTTAGTGAGTGAAATTTCCCTTGCACAAGGGTTATCGCAAGATGAAGTGCTTACAGTCTTAGAGAATGAACTAAGAGTTTAATGATGGATATACAGTAACAGGCTGTAAACAGAAGGGGATACACCTTCTGTTTACAGCTTTTTTGTTTGAAAAAAGTGCAATATTTCCATTTTTGCAGGATGTTTTGACTAAAAATGAAATGAGGTCATAAGATTTAGTTTTCCCTTGAAAAAGGGGCGAGTGAAAGAAGTCTGAAATACCTAGACAACATAAAAAAACAGGTAAGTTCTCCTGATCCGTTCAAATGAGCCGGACATTCTTTGAATTCTCTTCACCATTGATAGTAAAATAAAGCGATAAGATGGCACCTAAGAGAATGAAAAGGAGCGGTGAAATGAAAAGGCTACTGATATGTGGATTCATCTTTCTGATCCTGTGTGCTCTTTTAATGGTGAAATGCAGCCATTCTGTTCAAGAAAAAAAAGAGCAAAAACAACATCATGAAGAAGTAGAAAAGTATAAGAAAGAGCGAAAAAAAGGGGATCAATATGAAAGTTTTAAACAGCTGATACGGCATGAAAAAGACGGCTATGAGATAGAATTTCACGAAAAGGGTGGTAGTGATTTACTCGTATTTTCTCCTCATGGAGGTGAAATCGAACCAGGAACAAGTGAAATTGTAGAAGCATTTCAAGAGAGATACTCTACGTATTTGTTTGAAGGTACGAAACAAGACAATAATCGGGACTTGCATATTACGAGTACAAAGTTTGATGAACCCATTTTGGTTCAAATGATTAAAACATATCCTTTTTCTATTTCCATCCACGGCTATAAAAGTGATAAAAGACATACGCTAGTTGGCGGGACGAATCAAGACATGCAAAAAGCTGTTGTACGAGCATTAAAAGATCGCGGCTTTTCCGCAGAAATGGTGCAAGAAGGGGAACGGCTTTCTGGTACAGATCCCAAAAACATTAATAATCAAAATGCGAGTGGTGAAAGTGTTCAGCTAGAAATTAGTACAGCGCAGAGAGAAGCTTTTTTTGACAATTTTGATACGAGAAAAGGAAAGAAGAAAGCATTTAGACGCTATATCAGCGCCTTAAAAGAAGTGATAAGAGAATTTGATCCAGCTTCGTAGAAAAAGGTTTTGATGGGAAAAAGTGCTCTAATTCAACTTGGTAAAAAAGATATAAATGCGCAAAATAAAGATAAAATATGTAATAAATGACAGTTTGCCTTAAAAACATAAATTATGTAAAATAATAGTTATCAGTTTGATATGATAGAATGGGGCTGAAGTGGATGGCACACAAAATACCATCTTCCGAAGTAGGTGTAAAGATCAATAAGTGGTACACGCATATTTGCAAATTTGAAGTCGAACAGGCAAACGACATGAAGCGGCTTGTTGAAGAAGACATTCATGAGATGGAAGAGGATCAAGATTTATTACTTTATTATTCTCTAATGGATTTTCGCCATCAAATGATGCTTCAGCACTTAACGCCAGTTCATGCAGGCAGTGAAGCGCTTCAAGCGGTGTCCTTTCCTAAAGAAATTGAAGATGCAGAAGATGAGATGACGGGCTTACTAGGCTATTATTTTCATTTTTTCCATGGGATGTATGCATTTATCCAGCGCCGATATATCGAGGCCATTTCATATTACAAGCATGCGGAACATCAGCTGATCTTAGTGACAGATGAGATCGAAAAAGCGGAATTTTATTATAAAATCGCTGAAGTATACTATCATATGAAACAAACCTATTTCTCTATGCACTATGCCAAAAAAGCGAGAGACATCTATAAAAAACATCAGCTATATGGAAAAAGAAGCATTCAATGTGATTTTGTGATGGCAGGTAATTGGATAGATGTGAGTCAGCATCAAAAAGCGCTTCCTTATTTAGAAAAAGCGTTAAAGGTCTGTGAAGCGATGGAAAGACAAGAATGCACGTCATATTTTAAAGCGATGGCTCTAAATAACCTAGGAACTTGTCATTATAGTATGGGCACGTACCATACAGCGACTGTCTTTTTTGAACAAGCCATTTCACTTTATCAAAAAGATCAGGCAGCGACGATGATCAAATCCTTGTTTTCACTTGCTCTTACATATTTCAAACTTGGAGATATGGAGCGAGCGAGTGAGGCCATAACCAAAGGAATGAATCAGGCTTGTTTATTGGAAGATGAGATTTATCAGTTGAAATTCCAATTTTTACAGGCGCTCTATATAGAGAAAGACAGCTGTGATCAATTGAAATCGACACTTTTTGGTCTAAGAAGCAAAAAAATGTTTGCTGATTTAGAGGAATTAGCACTTGATGCGGCTAATTATTATAAGGAACGCGACATGTACAAGGAATCTTCCACTTTTTTTGAAATTGTGATCGAAGCGCGTACGCACATTCAAAAAGGAGATGAGATGTATGAGAACGAAGCATAACATGTCAGCTGCTCAAGTAGATGAAAGACTTCACACATAAAACAGACAAACAAACACCCTTTACGAATAAACGTAAAGGGCTTTTTTTATTTATTCTTTGATAGCTTTTTCTGCGTCAATTGCACCTGCACCGTAAATTACCGGGTCATCTCCAGCCCACTTGCTTGTATTTTCTATTAACAGGGTTTTGACATCATCAGGCGTTAAATCTGGTGAATGCTCTAAAAGAAGAGCGCAAATACCAGCACAAATCGGTGTTGCCATAGATGTACCAGATAACGTCGTATAATCATCATCGACTCTGCTTGATTTATCGAGTTTATCCAAAAAGGATCTTGGTGATCTGAGGGAGACGATGTTTACTCCTGGTGCGAGGATATCAGGCTTTGCTTCACCATAAACAGTTGGACCTCTGCTTGAAAATGGTGCCACGACATCGTCACTTGATTCTGGTGTATTCCGGTCATCGTAGGCTCCGACTGTAATGACTTTTTGACTGACGGCCGGGCTCGCGATCGTTTGACTGTTAGGTCCAGAGTTTCCAGCAGCGACGCAGACAACAATGCCTTGATCCCAAGCAGCATTGACAGCACGCACCATCGGATCATCTTGTTCATCATCATAACGCTGAGCATCTCCGCCTAGTGACATACTCATGATACGAATCGGATCATCTGGATGGTCTTCGTTGAACTGTATACACCACTCGACACCTTCTATAATAGTAGAAAGTGATCCAGCACCTTGTTTATTTAACACTTTCACCCCAATGAGATTTGCTTTTGGAGCAGGTCCCTTGTATAAGCCGTCTGAGGCGGCTCCGTCTCCAGCCACATCTCCAGCGCAGTGAGTACCGTGCCCATTATCATCATAAGGTTTCGTTTTTTGTTTGACTAAATCCACAAAATCACGAATCCGTCCTTTTAAATCTTCATGCGGATAAATCCCCGTGTCAATGACGGCCACCGTAATACCTTCCCCGGTTAATGTTTTGCCATTCCGGATGACTTCATCAGCATGACTTGCTTGTGTTGCCACATCCAGTAGCGCATGAACTTGTCGGTCTAAATAAATCTTGCGAATGTGCTCACCATTTGCAAACAGTTCCTCTAATGCAGCAGGTGTCAGATCAGCTGCGCAGCAATCGATATGTGAAAAATGGCGTTTTATCTTTGTTTTTCTACTTTTTTTCATTAGCTGCTTTGTGCTTTGAATACCTGCTTCTACTGCATCCTCCTTAAATTCTATGATCACACGAAGCTTCTTTTTCTTCTTTAATCTTCCTTCAAAAAAGCGATGAAGAAAGCAAGGCGTCCACTTAAAAGGTTTATAAAGCTGAAGGACGGTTTCTCTTAAAGGCTGATCCAGTTTACTAGCATGCGTTCTGACCATTTGCACCATAGAAAATCCAAACATGTGATGCCCTCCATTCTAGCTATCAATTCTTGTACACTCATACGTTATGAGAATGCAAGCTGCTTTGTTCGGATTCTTGTCCCTCCTTTTCTTGGAGGCTTGCTCATTTCTTCTAAAAAGAAAAACGCTTACATTTTGTAAAATAATAGAAAAAGGTGGAAATGATGTAGAATCTGCCGATGATAGGTGGGAGAGTTCTTCTTAGAGAACCAGTGAAACAATGGATTTTGCAGAAAAAAAAGGGGGGGAGACAGGGTCAATGCTCATACAAATGTGATGCGTCACAGAAGAAAAAAATCAAATCCGCATAAAAAAAAGCCGAATTAAAGAAAACAGACTGGGTAGGACTAGGTCATTTTAAACATAACTTCATTTGTTTGTCATACTATTCTAACTCTGTTTTCAAACAGGAGAGACGTTTCTGTGTATATAAATGCAATTATCTTATTTTTGAGGAATCTCATGATCTAGAGTGTTATGATCAAATTTGAAGAGAAAAAGTGGAAAAAATGAAAAGAATTGATGATTCCTTATTAATCATAGAAGCGGCTTAGAAATCTGTTAAAGGAGAACGGGAATGAAGAAGTTTTTTGCTTTGCTTCTCCTGCTTGCGATTGGATGGGGCGTTTATTATACTATGCAAGCACAGGAACATGATGAGCCAGTGTCATCAGGTGGGGAAGACGAAAGCGGTTCAAACGATATTTATCGCAATTTTAAAGAACTGGAAGAGAACGAATCAACAAGTAATTATCAAATTACAGCCAACCCAGTGCCTGGAAGCCGGCTTCTTGTGATGTCCCCCCATGGCGGGAGAATTGAAGGCGGCGTTAGCGAGATCGTCCATTTTTTTGATAACGATTTTTCTACGTATTTATTTGAAGGCTTAAGAGAGAATGCATCAGAACTTCATATTACAAGCACAAATTTTGATGAACCAATCGGAGTCGCACAGGCAAAAGCGCATGATTATGTATTAGCAGTGCACGGATATAGAGGTGAGGAAGGGATTGACCATACTCTTGTAGGCGGAACCGACTACGACCGTGCAGAGAAAATTGTGAATTCATTAGAGCGGAATGGATTTTCTGCTGAACTTGCTGTTGCACACGCAACCCTAAGCGGAACGAGCAATCATAATATTAATAATCTTACAAAAACAGGGCAAAGTGTGCAGCTTGAGATTAGTAGAAGTCAGCGTGAAGCTTTATTTGACAGTTTCGATTATCGAAGGCGGTCGAGTACGAAAAATGAAGCGTTCTACCGTTATGTCAGGGCGATTCGGACGGTGCTTGATGAAGAATATACATAAGAATGGTGCACATCTGAAGACAAGCAGGATGAATTCTTGTTACACTATAAAAAGTGATAACAAAAGGAGAGACGGGATATGGCGCGTCATCATTTTCATCTTCAGGCGAACTGGCCTGGTTTGCGTAACGATGTTGGTACAATTGCATGTGAGCAATTAAAAACGAAGATTTCGATTCCAAAAGAAATGGACGGCCCGGGCATTGGAACAAATCCAGATGAGATGCTCTTAGGTGCAGCGGCCACGTGTTATATCATTACACTTGCGGCCATGATGGAGCGGAGTCAATTAGAGAAAGAGGATCTATCGATGAGCTCTGAAGCAGTCGTAGATGTGACAAATGGTGTGTTTACTTATGAGAAAATCATTCATCGGCCTGTCATCATCCTCAAAGAGTCCGCTTCTGCACTTGATATTGAACTAGCTCGTAAGCTTGCACATAAAGCCGAAAGCTCATGTATGATCTCAAGAGCTGTTCAGGGAAATGTGGACATTTCCTTAGAAGAAACCATTCAAGTTGGCCGTTAAGACAAAAAAGTCATTTTCTCTTTTTACCTGGAGAAAATGACTTTTTTTATGACGTCCATTCAGTTTGATCCATTTGTTCTTTGTTTTCTTCCTTTTGTTTCTTTGACTGATTTAAGACAATTACACCGCATATAACAAGTGCAAGACCGATAAAGCCTTTCATATGAATGGTTTCGTTAAAGAGCACGAGCCCGACAAGAGCGGTGAGTGCTGTTCCGGCGCCAGACCATGTGGCATAGGCGGATGAGAGCTCAATTGTTTTAAGGGCCAAGCTAAGAAAAGTAAAGGCACATCCAAATCCAATCAGCACCCCCATACTCGGCAGCAGCTGTGAAAAACCTTGTGAAAGCTTCAGCATCGTACTGCCAAAAACCTCCGTTAAAATGGCCCCTGTTAAATAAAGCATTCCTTTCATCTTCTCACATCCTTTATGACATATTTAAAAGTACGACCCCTGAGACAAGCATAGCCATTCCAATGATGGCTCTCTGGTTCAAGGTTTCTTTGAAAAAGAGCACACCAAAAAAAGCCGTGAGGATGGTGCCAACCCCAGACCATGTTGCGTACGACATGCTAAGTGGAATGATGTTAAGTGTTAATGACAGCATATAAAAAGCAAGTGTATAGCCAGCGACAACAACAGCGCTAGGCTTTAAGCGTGTAAAGCCATTTGATCGTTTTAACATCACGGCCCCAATCGCTTCTGAAAAAATAGCAACAGCCAAAAAAAGATACCCGAGGATCATCATCATCCCTCCTCTAATAAGTGTAAAATCCGATGAAGTAAAAGGTTTTTTTCCTCTCGGTTTAGGGGTTCAAGCTGAAACATCTCTGAAAACCAAATCCCATCACATGCCAGGCGGATCAGCTGGCTCAGCGCAGGGTCATTTATTTCCTCCGCTGCTTTCTCCTTGAACTCTGCATAAAAATCACGCCATGGGTTCAATAATGCTTCATCAAAAGACATGGTGGCTAGCATGCTTGTACATAACTGGGTTGTGTTTTGCATATCCAGATCATGTAATGTCGCCAAAATATATGCCCGTACATAAGGAGCCTTTTCGGTTTTGAAGGATTCCTGATACGACTCGAGCTGCTGACGAAAGCAAAGGATCGCATGCTCATTCATTTTTTGAATAAGCTCTTCCTTGCTTGAAAAATGATAAAGCAGGCCGGCTTTGGTCATATGTGCATGCTCTGCTACCTGCTGAAGGGTCAGCCCGCTTAATCCTTCTTTTAAAATCGTACAAGCAGCGGCCTCGAAAATTTGCTCTTTTTTCGTTTTAGACATAAAAAAAACACCTACTTTACTGAACGGTCGGTAAAGTAAATGTTAACTCATGAAAAACGAGAGTGTCAATCGATTCATTTTATGAAAGGGTGTTTTCACTAAAAAATCTTAATAATAAGGGTATGGTCCATATGGTGGGTATGGCGGTGGATAAGGATATCCATAGCCATATCCTGGGGCAAGCAAGGATCCAGCAAGTAGTCCTCCGGCAAAACCACCTAAAAATGGAGGTCCAAAAAATCCAGGTCTCCCAAAACCAAATCCAGGGCGTCCGAATCCAAATCCAGGTCTCCCAAAACCAAATCCAGGTCTTCCAAATCCAAATCCAAAAGGTCTTCTCATGTCTTCTTGAATAAACGGCGGTGTGTCAAAATAATTCATAAAAAAAGGCTCCTCTCACATAAAATCACTGTAACTGACATCAGTGTATTCAAATGGCCTACATGTGTTTGGGTGACCGCCTAATATAAGGAGGAATGTCAAAAATGGGCCTGTATCCATCTGATTGGGCAAAATGCCCGCCGCATGCTCATGCATATAAAGCACGTACGGATGTAACAGAAGAGCATGATCATTTAATAGAAGGTATTTCTCAGCCTGTAAATGGAAGCAGTACTGACAAGCATACGCATTATTATCGCGGGATCACCTCTTTTGAAAGGGGGCATTTCCACAGATACTATGGCATCACAGGGCCTGCTATCCCTAGAGTGGATGGAACGCATTATCACGAGATTGAGGAAGTCACGTATTCTGCTTATACAGATCCTGTCCCCATCCGATACGGAGGTGTCGTCTATAGTCCAGATCAAGAGCGGCCAACACATACCCATCGTTTAAAAGGAAAAACTTATGAAGTGGTCGGAAATGAACCATTCGGCTGGTGATGAGCAGTATATAGGAGAGAAAGAGAAGTTATGCTATACTGTAGGCAGTTTGTAAAAGAGAGTGATGTTATGAAGAAAGCGAAACAACCAGTGATTGTGTTAGTAGGACCGACGGCTGTTGGCAAAACAAAGCTGAGCATTGATATAGCCAAAGCATTTAATGGAGAGATCATCAGCGGGGATTCTATGCAGATTTATAAAGGAATGGATATTGGAACAGCAAAAATCACCCCTGAAGAAATGGAAGGCATCCCGCACCATCTCATTGATATTAAACAGCCGGACGAATCATTTTCTACTGCTGAATTTCAGCAGCTTGTCCGTTTGAAAATCAAAGAGATTGCCGCTAGAGGAAAAACGCCAATGATTGTCGGCGGAACAGGCCTGTATATTCAATCTGTTTTATATGATTACACATTTACCGACGAGAAAAGTGATCCTGCTTTTAGAGAGGAAATGACGCTGTTCGAACAGCAGCATGGACCTCTTCAGCTGCACGAAAAGCTAAAGGCAGTAGATCCTGACGCTGCAAAAGCGATCCACCCGAATAATGTCAGGCGTGTGATCCGGGCGCTTGAGGTGATACATACAACTGGACAGAAAATGTCTGAGATGCAAAACGGGCATCAGGAAGCACCTCTTTATGACACAGCCTTCATTGGGCTGAAAATGGAGCGAGAGCTTTTGTACGAGCGCATTCATCAAAGAATTGATATGATGTTAGATGAAGGCTTAATTGAAGAAGTGAGAGCGCTATATCAATCTGGTTTGAAGGATTGTCAATCTGTTCAAGCGATTGGTTATAAAGAACTGTATGCCTATTTTCAAGGTGACTGCTCTCTTGATGAAGCCATCCGGCAATTAAAGCAAAATTCCCGGCGATATGCGAAGCGTCAGTTTACGTGGTTCCGTAATAAAATGGATGTCACTTGGTTTGATATGACACCCCCTTGCCACTTTTCAGACAAAAAAGAGGAAATTTTCGCATATATAGCAGGAAAGCTAGGACTTAAAGCGAAACTGTAGTTATCAGAATCGAGGAGGACGAAACATGAAACCGATTAATATTCAGGACCAATTTTTGAATCAGATCCGCAAAGACAATACATTTGTCACCGTATTTTTACTGAATGGCTTTCAGCTTCGCGGTCAAGTGAAGGGATTTGACAATTTCACAGTGCTGCTTGAGACAGAAGGGAAGCAGCAGCTTATTTATAAACATGCCATTTCTACATTTGCACCTCAAAAAAATGTAAATCTAGAATTAGAATAGGACATTTTGTACCCAATAGCCCCATGCATCTGCGAATAAACCGGCCGGAACCCGCTACGTTTTTTGTCAGTGCAGAGGGGCTATTTTGCATGTCGTGAAACTTTTCTGTCCATTTTGCGTATGATTCCTTATTGGACATTTAAAAGGGTGAGGGGATTTATATGGAAAATGCAGAGCTTGAATTAAGAAGGATTAGAGTGATCCTTCTTTTGATTGGGATTGTTGTCTTATTTGGATCATGTGCCATCTCAAACATCGAAACGAGACAAGAAAGCTGGTACAACTATTCTCATCAAGATGATCATGGAAATATAGATGGCATGATGCAATCAGCTGTTGCGCTAAAAAATAATCACTTTGCTGTTGTCAAAGAGGACGAAGTACTTGTGTACCGGTTTGATGAAAAAGAAGGGCAGCTGACCCTCGTTAAAACGAAGTACATAGATGAATGGGACGAAGAAAATGATGATGGCTCTGATGAAGAGTAAGCACGTAAATTTACAAATGAATGTGAAGTCGCTACACTATAATCATGCATTAGACATCTAGGGCAGAAAAGGATGAGTTCATGATACACAAAATTAAAATTAATCACTGGGAACAAACTTGTGAAGACGACTCCTGTTTCGAATATGGAACAAGCGTTTCTGTAAATGGGAAAGAATTAGTGAGAGAAGCTTCAATCGTCTCTGCGCTTGAAGCGGTGCTAAAAGAATTAGGTGTTGAAGTGGAAATTACAGAAGTGTCAGAAGATTTACAGTGCGATGCCTACAAAAAATAAAACAAAAAGTCTAGTCTACTAAGCGATTTTTTTTCATGTTATGATAGATTTCGGTTTCAGTTGAATAGGGAGTAGGGCAGTCTATTTTTAGATCCTGCTCTGCTCTATTTATTTGAACGTACGAGTTCGGCTATGAATGTTCGGCCGGGTTGGTTGATTTTTTTCGTTTCGAACATCTATATGTTGTGTTTTAAAAAAACATAGTATACTATATATAGTGAATAACGAAATGATCAACAATACTAAAAACTAGGTCGTGATGGAATTGATTCAAATCGTATTTGATTCAAAAACAGGAAATGTTCAACGCTTTTTGGACAAGACCCCTTTTACAGACAAACGAAAATTGACTGGAGAAGAGTTTTTGGATACGCCGTTTATTCTCGTCACCTTTACGACAGGATTTGGACAAGTCCCTAGTACCACTCAGTCCTTTTTAGAGAAAAATGCGCATCTTTTACTAGGTGTAGCGGTGAGTGGCAACAAAGTGTGGGGAGATAATTTTGCAAAAAGCGCCGATACGATTTCTAAACAATATCAAGTTCCTATTTTGCACACCTTTGAACTAAGCGGAACAAAAAGGGATGTTGAATTGTTTACACAGGAGGTAGAAAGAATTGTCACAAAATCAGGTTCCAAAGTGGATACAATTAAATAACGAGATTATGATTCAAAAAGAAGGAAAGTTTCAGTTTGATAAGGACAAAGAAGCTGTACATAGTTATTTCGTAGATTATATTAATCAAAACACGGTCTTCTTCCACAATTTAGAAGAGAAGATTGATTACTTAATAGAAAACGACTACTATGAGGAAGAATTTTTAAGACAATACAGCATGGCAGATATTAAAGAAGTATTCGAAGCTGCATATGCTAAGAAATTTAGATTCCCATCATTTATGAGTGCGTTTAAGTTTTACAATGATTACGCACTGAAAACAAATGATAAAAAGAAAATTCTTGAACGCTATGAAGACCGTATTTCAGTTGTGGCTCTTTTCTTCGCAGGCGGAGACAAAGAAAAAGCACTTGAGTTTGTAGAACTGATGATCAATCAAGAATATCAGCCAAGTACACCAACATTCTTAAACGCTGGGCGTAAAAGACGCGGTGAGCTCGTAAGCTGTTTCTTGCTTGAAGTGAATGACTCTTTAAACGATATTTCAAGAGCGATTGATATTTCCATGCAGCTGTCGAAACTAGGCGGCGGCGTCAGTTTGAACCTGTCAAAGCTTCGGGCAAAAGGTGAAGCGATCAAAGATGTAGAAAACGCGACAAAAGGTGTCGTAGGCGTGATGAAGCTTCTTGATAATGCATTCAGGTATGCAGATCAAATGGGACAAAGACAAGGATCAGGCAGTGCCTACCTCAATATTTTCCACAGAGATATCAATGACTTCTTAGATACGAAAAAAATCTCTGCTGATGAAGATGTTCGTGTGAAAACACTGTCCATTGGTGTGGTCATCCCGGACAAATTTATCGAGCTTGCTAGAGAAGATAAAACAGCTTACACCTTCTATCCGCATACAGTCTATAAAGAATATGGGCAGCATCTTGATGAGATGGATATGGAAGAAATGTATGACGAGCTTGTGGAAAACCCGAATGTCAAAAAAGAAAAGGTCAATCCGAGAAAGCTTCTTGAAAAATTGGCTGTTCTACGTTCAGAATCAGGTTATCCATATATCATGTTCCAAGATAATGTGAACAGAGAGCATGCATTGAACCATATTTCACGAGTGAAATTCTCAAACCTTTGCTCAGAAGTGCTTCAGGCTTCAGAGGTATCTTCTTACACGGACTATGATCAAGAAGATGAGATCGGTCTAGATATTTCCTGTAACCTTGGTTCATTAAATATCATGAATGTCATGAAAAACAAATCGATCGAAAAAACAGTCAAGCTTGCAACAGACTCACTAACGCTTGTGTCTGAAACAACAGATATTCGCAATGCACCAGCTGTTCGAAAAGCGAACAAAGCGATGAAATCAATTGGACTTGGCGCGATGAACCTTCATGGGTACTTAGCTCAAAACCAAATCGCCTATGAAAGCGAAGAGGCAAGAGATTTCGCGAATACGTTCTTTATGATGGTGAACTATTATTCGATTAAACGCTCAAGTGAGCTTGCAAAAGAAAAAGGAGAAACATTCCATCGTTATGAGGGCTCAAGTTATGCAACTGGTGAGTACTTCAATAAATACGTGGAGAATGATTTCACACCAAAGACAGAAAAAGCAGCAGCATTATTTGAAGGCATGCACATTCCAACAAAAGAAGACTGGGCAGCACTCAAAGAATTTGTAGCAGAAAATGGCATGTACCATAGCTACCGTTTATGCATTGCTCCAACAGGTTCAATTTCTTATGTGCAATCGGCAACAGCATCTGTTATGCCAATTATGGAACGTATCGAAGAAAGAACATACGGCAACAGCAAAACCTATTACCCAATGCCAGGTCTTTCAGCGCAAAACTGGTTCTTCTATAAAGAAGCGTACGATATGGACATGTTCAAAGTGGTCGATATGATCGCAACGATTCAGCAGCACGTCGATCAAGGAATCAGCTTTACATTATTCCTAAAGGATACGATGACAACGCGTGACTTAAACCGCATTGATCTTTATGCACACCATAAAGGCATTAAGACACTTTATTATGCAAGAACGAAGGATACAGGGCAGGAAGGCTGTCTTTCTTGTGTTGTTTGATTAAAGGAGAGTTTAACGTGACAAAAATTTATGATGCAGCCAACTGGTCAAAACACGAAGATGATTTTACACAAATGTTTTACAACCAAAATGTAAAGCAGTTCTGGCTTCCTGAAGAAATTTCCTTAAACGGGGATCTCTTAACATGGAAATATTTAGGTGAAGAAGAGCGGGATACGTACATGAAGGTACTTGCTGGACTGACTTTACTTGATACAGAACAAGGAAATACGGGTATGCCGATTGTGGCAGAACATGTAGACGGCCATCAGCGTAAAGCGGTGTTGAACTTTATGGCCATGATGGAAAATGCGGTGCATGCGAAATCATACTCAAATATCTTCATGACACTTGCACCAACTGAAACCATTAGTGAAGTGTTTGAATGGGTCAAGAAGAATAAATTCCTGCAAAAGAAAGCAGATATGATTGTCAGTTTATACCGTTCGATTCAAAAAGACGATCCTATCTCCCTCTTTAAAGCAATGGTTGCTTCTGTTTATTTAGAAAGCTTCCTATTTTATAGCGGCTTTTACTACCCGCTTTATTTCTATGGACAAGGGAAGCTTATGCAAAGTGGTGAAATCATTAACTTGATTTTGCGCGATGAAGCGATTCACGGTGTGTACGTCGGATTATTAGCACAAGAAATTTACAACAAACAAACACCGGACGTGCAAAAAGAGCTATATGATTTCTCTATCCATCTGCTCAATGAGCTTTATGAAAATGAGCTACATTACACTGAAGATATTTATGACCAAGTCAATTTATCGCATGATGTGAAAAAGTTCATTCGTTACAATGCCAATAAAGCGTTAATGAACCTTGGATTTGCCCCTTACTTTGAAGAAGAAGAGATTAACCCTATTGTGTTGAACGGACTCAATACAAAAACAAAGTCACATGACTTCTTCTCAATGAAAGGGAACGGCTACAAAAAAGCAACAGTTGAGCCGTTAAAAGATGACGACTTCTTCTTTGGAGATGAATCATAAGTAAAACGCAAAAGTCAAAACGCAGCATTCGTTTTGGCTTTTTGCCATTTCTTACAACAAGTGACACACTGGAGGTAACCGAACATGGGAAAAATGGATGAAATCATTTTAGTCGCACCGCGCGCGCGCGTTTTCCAAAACGAAACACTTGCGTTTAATGGAGTGAATAGTGAAGAGGAAACAATCAACACCATCATGAAAGAAATCGAAGAGCACTTTGAAGAGATGCGAAGAGGCGATGCAGAAGAAAATCCTGACTTCAAGCAGCCGATTCCTTATGTTGTCATTAAGCGTGAGGACGAAGTGTATGTATATGAAAGACTTCAAGGCGGGGGAGAATCGAGATTACATCATAAGCTATCTCTTGGCTTTGGCGGTCATATGAATTTTATCGAAGGAAAAGATTTTACTGAGATCCTTAAAGAAAATACCGATCGTGAACTGGACGAGGAACTTTTGATTCAAGAAGAAGACAAACTTGAGATGAAAACCCTTGGACTCATCAATGATGATGACAACAGTGTCGGCCGTGTGCATATTGGCCTGTTATCAGCCCTTGAATTATCGCCGGGTGCTCATGTAGAAGTAAAAGAAACAGATCAAATCGCAGGAAAATGGATGAAAGTAGCAGACTTGAAAAAGCCTGAATACTTCGATCGTCTTGAAACATGGTCTCAATTTGTCGTGAACATCTTAGCATAAATGGGTAGACAACAAACCGGCTCTAAAGATGCCTTGAGCCGGTTTGTTTTTTTGTTATTGGAAAACGAATGCATCGTGACCGGCCTGCTTCAATCGAGCAACGAGGTCATCTGCATTTTGCTTTGAACGAAAAGCCCCAGCTTGTACCCGGAACATCCCGCCTTCTAGTAAGACGAGTGCTTCGAATCCTTTGGATTTAAGTGTAGCAACTAGCTCATACGCATTGGTTTTCACCTTGAAAGCCCCTGCCTGCACTTTATAAAGATTACCTGCTTTTTTCTTCAACTGAAAGGCATTCTCTAATCCATTGGCATGAGCACGAGCGATGCCTTGAAGGAAAGTAGCGTTCCGGAGCTTATTTGCATCAGCTGTTGTATCAATGAAACCGTTCTCTGTTAAAATAGCGGACATAGAAGTTTCACGAAGAACGTGGAAGTTCGCAGTTTTCTTGCCGCGGTCGGCAAAATCAACCGAGCGGACAATTTCATCATGGAGGGCATGACGATACGTGGTTGTTGGTGCTGAAACGTCAGGATACACATAGCTTTCAAAACCTGTACCCCCGCCAGCATTAATATGAATAGACACGAAATAGTCAGCTCCCCAGCTATTTGCTGCATTCGTACGCTGGGATAAAGTGACGGATTGGTCAATTGAACGACTTAAGCGGACGGAAACCCCATCATATTCACTAATCAATATATCTCTCAGTAAAAGTGCGATTTGAAGTGTGAGATTTTTCTCCAAAAGTCCATTAGCACTAGCTCCAGAATCTGTTCCTCCGTGGCCAGGATCAATAAAAATTTTCACCATCTATTCATCACCTCATCTTTATTTTATGAGGAAATAGAAGAATTGCCTGTACCAAATGCGGAAATCATTGAGACTCTTTTCTGCACAATTTGTGATGAGAAAGCTACATTTTTCTAAGAAAAAGCAAATTGTTGGTTTGTCCGCCTAAAAGGGATGAATACAATGGAAATAGCACATCATTTCCTGGGAAACCGCAGAAATCCCTACAATATTCGGTATCTCGGGTCATTTTGACAGCAAACTTGGGCTTAAGCGGGCGATTGTCACGATTACAGCTCCACCCGAATAGAATAAAGAGAGAAGAGCGAGAGGTGAATACGTTGGAGCGAGCTGTCACATATAAAAATAACGGCCAAATCAATATTATACTTAACGGACAAAAGCAAGTATTGGTTGATGCAGATTCAGAGGCAGAGTACCTAGAAGCCTTGCAGAAAAATGAGGCAAAACACAGCATCTTGCGGGAAATAGAGCGTGAAATGAACAGCCTTGTCGGTATGGATGAAATGAAACGAAACATAAAAGAGATTTATGCTTGGATTTTTGTCAATCAGAAAAGACAGGAACAAGGATTAAAGGTAGGAAAACAAGCACTTCATATGATGTTCAAAGGGAATCCAGGAACGGGGAAAACAACGGTTGCAAGGCTTGTCGGAAAGCTATTCTTTGAAATGAATGTCCTCTCTAAGGGGCACTTAATTGAAGCCGAACGCGGTGATCTCGTTGGGGAATACATTGGGCATACTGCGCAGAAAACAAGGGATTTAATTAAAAAATCACTAGGCGGTATTTTGTTCATTGACGAAGCCTATTCTCTGGCCCGCGGTGGAGAAAAGGATTTTGGGAAAGAAGCGATTGATACATTAGTGAAACATATGGAGGACAAACAGCACGAATTCATTCTCATCCTCGCTGGTTACTCCAAGGAAATGGATCATTTTCTATCTTTAAACCCCGGCCTTCAATCAAGATTTCCAATCAATATCAGCTTTCCTGATTATACAGTCGATCAGCTTATGGATATTGCAAAACGAATGATGGCTGACAGGGAATATATCTTTACCCAAGAAGCAGAATGGAAGCTGCGAGATTATTTGATGCACATTAAGAGCACCACGAGTCCTGCAAAATTCAGCAACGGAAGGTTTGTGCGAAACACCATTGAAAAGGCGATCCGAACCCAGGCGATGAGGCTGCTGCTTGTGGATCATTATGATAAAAAAGATCTGCTCACCATTAAAAGTCATGATCTTCAAATGAAAGAGGATACGCCTTCTTGAAATGGCGTATCCTTTTTGTGAAGAGACGCTAAAATAAACCTTCCGAATAGTGGTATACGTGTGATGTGTTTGGTATGATGGTGATACTGAAAACTTAAGTACAGAAAGGAAACAACTGACGTTGAATGAACATGAAATGACTGAAAAAGCGATCCTTGTCGGCTGTCAATTGCCGCATGTAACGGATGAACGCTTTCAATACTCAATGGAAGAATTAGCTTCCTTAACCAAAACCGCTGGCGGTGAAGCTGTCAGCGTCATGACGCAGAAAAGAAATAGACAAGACAGCGCAACATACATTGGAAAAGGGAAAGTAGAAGAGCTTAAAGTGCTTTGCGAGGAATTCGAATGTGATGTCATTATTTTTAACGACGAGCTTTCTCCAAGCCAGCTAAAAGCGTTGGCAACTGCCTTAGATGTGAAAATAATTGATCGCACGCAATTGATTTTAGACATCTTTGCCAAAAGAGCCCGTACAAGAGAGGGGAAGCTCCAAATAGAGCTTGCCCAGCTTCAGTATGCCTTGCCAAGACTAAGTGGACAAGGGATCAGCCTCTCAAGACAAGGAGGCGGAATTGGCGCAAGAGGTCCAGGTGAAACAAAACTTGAAACAGATAGACGACATATTCGAAGCCGCATTCACGAAATTAACGGGCAATTATCTGCCGTAAAAGAACACCGTACGAGGTACCGAGAACGACGGAAGAAAAATGGTGTGTTCCAAATTGCCATTGTCGGGTATACGAATGCCGGAAAATCTACTTTGTTTAACCAGTTAACAGATGCTGATAGTCATGAAGAGGATTTGCTATTTGCGACACTTGATCCAATGACACGTAAGATGACATTAGCATCTGGCTACAGTGTGCTGATTTCAGATACAGTTGGTTTTATTCAAGACCTTCCAACAACACTCATTGCCGCATTTCGTTCCACTCTTGAAGAAGTGAAGGAAGCCGATTATTTGCTGCATGTGATCGATTCTTCTAATGAGGATTATGAAGGACACGAACGGACGGTTCATGAGCTTTTAGAAGAATTAGAAGCAGACCGGATTCCGATGCTGACAGTCTATAACAAAGAAGATCAAATTAGACCAGATTTCATCCCATCTTCAAAGCACCGCCATTTGTTAATCAGTGCAAGACGCGAGGAAGATGTGAAGCGATTAAAGGCGGATATAATGGCTGAACTGAAAAAAGCTTTTTTAAAGCCATACCATGTGAAGATTCCAGCATATGAAGGGAAGCTCATCTCCGCATTAAAATCAGAAACGCTCGTGGAATCACTAGAATTTCAAAAGGAAGCAGAGCTTTATGACATCACCGGATTTAGTGGTGAGGAGCAGACCATATTAGGCCAAATCAAAAAGTATATGTTGTAGGAAAGGAATTTAATAAAGATGTTTCACACGTTAAAACATGGCACCATTTTAGAAAAAGTAGCAGCAGAAACAGAACAAGAAATCTTACGCATGCATCAACAAATTGACCAAAAAAGCGAACAAAATGAGTGGCGGGTGCTTGAAAGCTATCGAAAGCATCGAGTGAGCGACTCTCACTTTCATCCAACCACTGGATATGGCTATGATGATATGGGAAGAGACACGTTAGAAAAGATTTATGCGGATGTCTTCGGAGGAGAAAGCGGCCTTGTGCGCCCGCAAATCATTTCCGGAACACACGCGATTTCTATTGCCTTATTTGGTGTGCTGAGACCTGGCGATGAATTGATCTACATGACGGGGAAGCCATACGATACGCTAGAAGAAATTGTTGGGATTCGCGGGAAAGAAGGGACAGGCTCATTAAAAGACTTCCAGATTGACTACAAAGCCATTGATTTGCGTCAAGATGGGACCGTCGATTATGACAAAGTAAAAGAGTCTATTTCCTCTAAAACAAAAGTCATCGGCATCCAGCGATCAAAGGGCTATGCGTCAAGACCCTCCTTTACAATAGAAGAAATTGAGCAAATGATTTCATTTGTGAAAGAGATTAATGAAGAAATCATTGTGTTTGTTGACAACTGTTATGGTGAATTTACTGAATTACAAGAGCCATGTCATGTGGGAGCAGACCTTATGGCGGGCTCTCTCATTAAAAACCCAGGTGGCGGTCTTGCTAAAACAGGTGGCTATATCGTTGGAAAAGAGAAATGGGTAGAAGCTTGCTCTTATCGAATGACATCTCCAGGCATCGGCAGTGAAGCGGGTGCATCGCTGTATGCGCTCCAGGAAATGTATCAAGGTTTTTTCTTAGCACCGCATGTTGTGGCGCAAAGCTTAAAGGGCGCAGTGTTTACAGCTCGTTTTCTTGAGAAGCTTGGGTTCCAAACAAATCCGGCGTGGAATGCGAAAAGAACGGACTTGATACAATCCGTAGAATTTGGAGATCCTAACAAAATGATTGCGTTCTGCCAGGCTATTCAATATGCATCTCCGATCAACAGCCACGTTACACCGCATGCAAGCTATATGCCGGGTTACGAGGATGATGTCATTATGGCAGCGGGCACCTTCGTCCAAGGAGCTAGTATCGAATTGTCAGCCGATGGACCGATCAGACCGCCTTATACAGCCTACGTTCAAGGCGGACTCACCTATGCCCATGTGAAAAATGCGATTTGCAGTGCTGTCGACGCCTTATTGGAACAAGGTTTTATTGAAGTACCTGCTCAATAAAAAATCCATGTTATTATTCCTAACATTTCGTTGACACATAATATAACATGACATATAATAAATTTAAGCAAAGAGGAGGAGACAGTTGAGATGAGTGATAACATTCGCCGCTCAATGCCTTTATTCCCAATTGGGATTGTCATGCAGCTAACAGAATTATCTGCAAGGCAAATTCGCTATTATGAGGAAAATGGTTTAATATTCCCAGCAAGAAGTGATGGGAATCGCCGATTATTTTCTTTCCATGATGTTGATAAATTACTAGAAATTAAAAACCTCATCGAACAAGGTGTAAACATGGCAGGAATCAAAAAACTTTTTGCCAAAGCTGAGGCGGAGAATCCAGCGTCTACAACAAAGACCGAGGAGAAAACCACAGCCAAGCACAACTTGACAGATGATGAACTCAGGAAGCTACTGAAGAAGGAACTCATTCAGGCTGGACGTTTCCAACAAGGAACGACCTTTAGGCAGGGGGATATGTCAAGGTTCTTCCGTTAACCGATTAGCAAAAGCATTGCTATACACATTTTACCTTTTGTAGGGGAGGAGTTTTACGAAATGGCAAAGTACACAAGAGAAGATATCGTAAAATTAGTAAATGAGGAAAACGTAAAGTACATCCGTCTGCAATTTACAGACATTCTCGGAACGATTAAAAATGTTGAGATTCCTGTGAGCCAGTTAGAAAAAGCTCTCGATAACAAATGTATGTTTGATGGTTCATCGATTGAAGGGTTCGTACGTATCGAAGAATCAGATATGTACCTATACCCAGATCTAAACACATTTGTTATTTTCCCTTGGACAGCAGAAAAAGGTAAAGTTGCACGCTTTATTTGTGACATTTATAAGCCAGACGGGACGCCATTTGATGGTGACCCTCGTAACAACTTAAAGCGTATCTTGAAGGAAATGGAAGAACTAGGATTTAGTGATTTCAACCTAGGACCTGAGCCAGAATTCTTCTTATTTAAATTAGATGAAAAAGGCGAGCCAACGCTTGAACTAAACGATAAAGGTGGATACTTTGATCTTGCCCCAACAGACCTAGGTGAGAACTGCCGCCGTGATATCGTGCTTGAGCTTGAAGAAATGGGCTTTGAAATTGAAGCATCTCACCACGAAGTAGCACCAGGGCAGCATGAAATTGATTTCAAATATGCAGGCGCGATCCGTTCTTGTGATGACATTCAAACGTTCAAGCTTGTGGTGAAAACAATCGCGAGAAAGCATGGTCTTCATGCGACATTCATGCCAAAACCATTGTTCGGTGTAAACGGATCTGGTATGCACTGTAACCTATCATTATTCAAAAATGGCAAAAACGCATTCTTTGATGAAAAAGCAGATTTACAATTAAGCGAGACTGCTAGACACTTTATCGCAGGTATCGTCAAGCACGCAACAAGCTTCACAGCGGTCACAAACCCGACGGTGAACTCTTACAAGCGTCTTGTTCCTGGCTATGAAGCACCTTGCTATGTGGCATGGAGTGCACAAAACCGTAGCCCATTAATCCGTATCCCTGCATCACGCGGAATCAGCACACGTGTAGAAGTGCGCAGCGTAGACCCATCTGCAAACCCATACCTTGCACTTAGCGTATTACTTGCAGCAGGTCTAGACGGAATCAAAAACAAACTAGACGCACCAGCGCCAATCGATAGAAACATCTATGTCATGGACAAAGAAGAGCGTCTTGAAAACGGCATCGCTGACCTACCTGCAACACTTGCAGAAGCACTTGAGCTACTAAAATCAAACGAAGTCATGATCAACGCACTAGGCGATCACCTATTCGAGCACTTTATCGAATCAAAAGAAATCGAATGGGATATGTTCCGCACCCAAGTTCACCCATGGGAACGCGATCAGTATATGTCTCAGTATTAATAAAGAAACCCCTTGGGGCCATTGGCTTCAGGGGGTTTTGATTTTGGTCAAATTATATTCACAAAAGAAGAAAACGAGATGTAAATCTATGTTCAAAAAGAGAATTAGTGTTTCTAAAGAAAATGTTTTAAAATTAATTTCTACGCCACCAACTGTAATATCCCTTCTAAGCAATTCTTCATGTTTTGAAGCGGCAAATTGCGCTTCTTCTTTGTATTATATCCTTTAGAAAACTCTGTTACTTCTTGTGTTACAGGATACCTAAGTTTAATTTTCTATTGCTATGTCGTTCCTCTTTTATTTTAATGCACTCTACATAAAACATACCTTTTATAGATAAGTATGTTTGCATTTTGCCGGATACCGAAAACTTTTAAAATGAACACCTTGACTTTACATATGTTGTAAATACCATGCTAAAATTATACAAGGGAAATGATAGCAAGGGGGTAATGGGATGTCGAATTTGATTTCTTCTGTAGATGTAGCAAACACTCTCAACAAATGGTATCTACATATTAAAAAGAGGGAAGTTTCACAAGCAGTAGAGTTGAGGGATGAGATTCAAGAAATGTTAGGCGAAATGGAAGAAGATCAAGATGTGTTACTCTATTTCAATATTCTTGATTACAGATTTAAGGTACTGATGGAAGATTTAGTGGGGCAACCAACAATAACAGAAAGTGAAAGAGTCAAAACAGATGACATGTTAAGGTTTTATTTTTATCTTTTCAAAGGTATGTATGAGAGTGCAAAGAATAACTATTCAGAAGCTCTAGTTCTATTCAGAGTAGCTGAGAGACAATTGGACAAGGTACATGATGAAATTGAAAAGGCTGAGTTCCATTATAAAATTGGCACACTCTACTATTTCAATAAGGTCACGCTCCTTTCTCATCATCATCTACAAACAGCAAAGGACATCTACAAAGGTCATGAAGGCTACAGCATACAGACCATAAACTGTAATATGTTATTGGCACTGAATTTGATTGATGACGGTAGACTAGACAAAGCTGAACGAATGCTTTTGGATTGTGTGGATAGACTGATTGAAAAGAATGATAAGAGATTGTTAGCGTTGGCTTATTATGATTTGGGATTTCTCAAAATTCAGGATGATCACCATATAGAAGCAATTGAATATTTCAACAAAGCAATTTCCGCAGATAATCTAAAGCAGTCAGCTCCTGTTTCATACTTACAATGTGCGTATGAATTTGCAAGATCAAGCTACAAATCAGATCAGTTGGATCAGGCAATAAGTTGGGTTGCTGAGGGGAAAAGCTTCTCTAAAGAACAGCAAAACACAAACTTTATTTTGAAATTCAATATCCTTGAGAAATGTTATACAACACCACGGGAAAGCTATGAGGACATCAAGAAAGGGCTATGTCTTTTGGAAGAAAGAAAAGCATATGTTGATATAGAGGCTTTAGCTCCTGATGTAGCCTCCATATATAAAAAGTTAAATCTTTATGAAGAAAGTAACTACTTCTTGGAATTGGCTTTGAAATCTTGTACGCTTATAGGAAAGGAGGTCATATGATCATGAAAAAAATAATGATGATGATTACTACTGCTTTGCTAATAGGTACAATTCTAGGAATGCCTGTAGTACAACAAACTCAGGCAGATGCTAAAAATGAGGTAGTGTTACTTTCCTCAAGAGGTGCAGGATCATAAAAGGGATAGAGTTTTAATCCACCACTACGGAAGATAATTGGTTAAAAAACGATAAAGTGGATTAAAGTGTCAGACTCCTTATGGTATTCTAGTAAAAGAATATTCCATAAAAGGAGTCTTTTTTATATGAAAATATTAGATGCTCCATCTTTACTATCAGCTGTCGAACAAAGGTCAAAAGTCTATCAGGAGCTTCGAGACGAAATGCAGCATGTGAAAAAAGCATTAAAAAGTGTGTCAGGGTTAGGTGATGAATTTACTGGAAAAGGTGCAGACAATATCAAAGCCTTTTATGAGGATCTTGCGCTTTACACGGACACTTATCTTGATTTTATTGATATGCAAAAAGCTTTTTTAGATGGGGTAAAAGGAAAGCTTGATGATGAATCGTTAGGCGGGAGTACATTTATTGATGAGCATTTCTTAGACGCTCAACTGAAACAAGGGATTCAGAATAATAAAGATATGGTCAAGGAACAAAAAGAAGCTCTATCCACTATTTTTGATGACATCAGTGATCTCATAGAACTGAATGTATTTTCAAGTAAAGAGGTCAATGAACATTTAGATGATGCGAACAAAAAAAGAAAAGAGGCAATTGATGCTGTACATAAATTAGATCATGCCCTAAAAACTGAATACGAAAAATCAGAAGCGATTGAGAAACATCTTGCAACCTTTTATACAAAAATGATGGCTGCTACAGGAAAAGGGAAAAATGCGCAACCAATGTATTACGATGCAAAAGCATTTCATGAAACAGATGTCTACAAGAATCATGATAAAATTGATGCACAGGTGAAAGCTTACTTAAAGGTGAAAAAAGAAGAAAAAGAAAAACGAAGAATCAAAGAATTGAAAGAAAAGCTCAATGATCCTTCTTGTATATCAGTTGAGAAATACTTTGAGATTGTAGACGAAATTGGATATGAAAATCTTTCTTACAATCAAAAAATGTATTATAGCCAGCTGCTCCAAATCAAAGCGCAGGAAGAAGCATCAGAGGTATTCGTTGATAGCGTAAAAGGTGCAGCAGTGGGTCTATATGATGTGGCCAAAGATACAGTAGTGGGCATCTACGATCTTGTAACAGACCCTGGTGGTGCCGTTGAATCTGTCGTAACGGCTGTTTCTCATCCAATTGAAACATCGAAAGCAATAGGAAAAGCGATTTCAGACTCATTCGAAAAAGAAGTCATAGCTGGTGATGCGTATTCACGGTCACACTGGTTCGCCTATGCGACTGGTTCTCTAGCAGAAATCGTCTTTGGTTCTAAAGGGGCAGGTGCCATTACAAAAACGGGGACAACAGCGGCCAAAACAACGGTGAAGAAAGGCCTTGAACAAGGAGCAAAATCATTAGACAGAGTCTCTATTCCGAATCTATTGCCATATTCACCAAAGTTTCAACTAGCAGGTGGAGGGAAACTGCCTTATAATGTGTTTGATGGTGAGAATATCAAAAATAAGCTTCTCTCCATGGCGAAGCGACTAGACAATTCAGAAGGTAATGGAGGTCATTTGACCTTATCTAATAAAGGATATAAGGGTATAGACAATGCTAATGATATAACCAAATTAACTGTCGATGATATACCAACTGCAAAAAGTGGGAACTTTAATAAATTTTTCAATTCCCTTACAAGTAAAGAACTAGACGAACTTTGGAAAGATAAAAGAATTAGAAAGAAAATTGAACGTCAGCTTAGAGAACCTGGAGGTTTACATGAGTGGCACTTAGTTTCAAGAGCGCCGCAATTTAAGCATTGGAATATTAGTGCGGAAGAGATTAAAGATTTACGAACAGCAATATCTGATGTTAAATTCGTCAATCCAAACGGTGTCCATGGTGGATTAGGCTCAACTAAGGCACATAATGAATTGTTAGCAATAATAGATACTTCTAGCGACTATGATACATTTGTAAGACGACTTAATAATTGGGCTAATTATAGACTAGAGGGTGGGGTTTCATCTTTACCGGAAGGTCTTAAATTAAAGTAGGAGGATATTATAATGGAAAAACAAGGATGGGTTTCTATTTGGCTAGGTACTATTAAAGAAGGGGACTCTATAGAAGAGTATGTAGATTTAAAGTATGATGAGGATGGCGAGTCTGTACCTTCCAAATTTTTCATTGATTTTAATATTGATATGGATGAAACAGATGAGGATACAATAGAAAAAGCAGTCTATAAGAATAGTAGTAGTGATATTTCATCATTATTAGATGGGTGTTCGTATGAAGAGATTGTCATCCCAAAAATCCAGAAAAGTATAAACCTAAAGAAATCATATAACGCAGTAATTTTAATATATAATTTTGAATATAACAATGAAATTAGTTCAACTGGTGCTTTTGATTTTATTGCTACTACAAATTATAAATAAGAGAACCCTTAAAGGTTCTGATTAGCAAGACTACAGGCAAAGAGATTGATATAATGTAATTTATGTGAAACCTTGATTGGCAAAGTGCCTTTCAAGGTTTTTTTGTTGAAGAGATACCTCGTCACGAAATAAACTATTTACTACTTACTGAATAGAGATAATCTTTGCAATCCCAATCTGATGTTTTAACAAAATTTTTAGTACGTACAACACCTTTAAATTGTATGCCCTATTTAATGAATTTCTTAAAAATCGTCATATATTACCATTTTTATTCCCGGATATTTTACCTTCCCTTTTTCCCTGCCTTTTAAATTTTTCTCAACTTTTACAACCGATCACTACGGACGTATTGTCAAAGTCGAAGCAAGTGATTTAAAATACGGAGAGGTCAAAAGAAACCAATATGCCCAATCCAATTCAGGCAAGCCAGATCGATTGTTAGATGATGATGGTGGGCACTTGATTGCGTCTATTTTTAAAGGATCAGGCGATATTGATAACCTACTTCCGATGAATTCACAGATTAATCGAAGTGGCGGGAAATGGTATAACATGGAGCAGGAATGGTTGGCAGCCTTGAAAGAGGTTCCGCCTCAACAAGTAGAGGTTAGTATTCGACCTATTTATAAAGATGATTCATTAAGACCTGAAAGGTTCGTAGTGCGATATAAAATTGGAGAACGTGCCAAACGTGAAACTATTAAAAATCAACATGGAGGTTAAAACTCAATGGAAGAATTAGATCAATACTATAAAAAAATAGCAGAATCAACTGATAAAATGATCCCGTGTGATTGGGATAAAGTTTGGATGTATGCAGAAATACTAGATGATTCAGCTGGAATTACTTTTTACTTCACTGAACCTAATAGTGAAGAACGTGTCTATGGAGACGATATTCCCGAACGATATAAAGTAAGTGACTCCGTTTATGATCATTTATTAGTTGAACTCTGTGAAGCCTTTGAAGAATTGAAAAATGAATATATAAAAAATGATTTGGGAGCTTGGACAACAGCTACCCTTCAACTTGAGAAGTCAGGGAAGTTTTCAATTGAGTATGGTTATGAAGACATTCTCAATATAGGGCTTTATGGCATTCAGAGAATAGAAGTTTGGGAATACGAAACTTTTGGAATTTTACCTGAAAATGAAAAAAACAAAGAAATTGTATTAAATTATATAAAAAATAAAGAAAACAACAATAACTAACACATTACCCCCCTCTTTAAATTTGGAGGGTTTTTGTATTAGATACGAATTGGTTCTAGAAAAAGTAGGCTAAGAAGATACAGCTTGTTCCGACTGACTTACATAAAAATGTACCGCATATTGGTGCTGCATCAGATTTAAGAGGAGGTTATTAAAATTAGTTTTAAACGAATTAAAGACAAATTTGATCAATACACTATCGATATTAGATCAACCAAAACAAATGATTCATTAAACGAATTTTCTTCTGATTATAAAAGTTTTATTAATGAATACGGGGAATGTTGGATTGAGGACAATGTATATACCTATCTAAGAGAAAAACCAGTGTGGTTAGTTGGTGAATCAGTGCCAGTCGAATTGTTTTATGGGTTAGAGCAGAATGATTATGATATACGAGAAGCCATAAAAACATATAAAGAGCAATTGCCAGAAATCGCAGATGTAGATGGCGGAGACCTAATTTGTTTAGATGTTAGTGAAATAAATCAAGGGAAAATATATTTCTGGGATCATGAACTAGGAGATGGCGAACAAGACCTATTCCTGATTGCTAATACTTTTACTGAATTTATTGAAGGGTTATTTATTGTAGAAGATGATGATGATGACATTTCTTCTATCTATATGGAAATTCATTCTAATCTGAATAACTTTCAAGTTTAAAGGGTGCTAAAGTGCATCCTTTTTATTTTTTTAAAAAAACACTCTTAATGGGTGTTTTAGTTTGTATTAGCTATAGAACTTTTACCCACGAAGTATTCAGCAAGTTTTATTAGGGAACAATGAATATCTTCTTCGTTGATATCATTGAAATTAATATATTCGCACTCACCAAACTTTGCTTTATATAGATATATTTTGCTGAAATCTATGTCATCAAAGGGAAGGCTTTTTATTATGGTGATGCATATTCTCGATCACACTGGTTCGCCTATGCGACTGGTTCTCTAGCAGAAATGGCCTTTGGTTCTAAAGGGGCAGGTGCCATTACAAAAACGGGGACAACAGCGGACAAAACAACGGTGAAGAAAGGCCTTGAACAAGGAGCAAAATCATTAGACAGAGTCTCTATTCCGAATCTATTGCCATACTCACCAAAGTTTCAAATGGCGGGCGGCACAAAGCTTCCGTATAACGTGTTTGACGGAGAAAATCTCAAAAATAAACTCCTCTCTATGGCAAAGCGTCTAGACAACAATTCAGGATACGGAATCTCTAAGACAGGCAGACGATTACCAGCACCAAAATCACCGCCAACCGTCTTCCGATGAATTCACAGATTAATCGTAGTGGTGGGAAATGGTATGAGATGGAGCAGAAGTGGAAAAAAGCATTAATGGCTGACCCTCCAAAGCATGTAGAGGTTAAAATTGAACCTGTCTATATGAATGATTCATTAAGACCTGCAGAGTTTCTTGTAGAATATAAAATCGGAGACCAAAAGAGATTTAGAACTATTAAAAATAAGCCAGGAGGTTGAAGTATGGAAAAAATAGAAGAAAACTATAAAGAAATAGCAGAAATAATAAATGAAATGATTCCTGTAGAATGGGATAAAGTTTGGATGTATGCAGAAATCGTGGATGATTCGTCAGAAGTGAATTTTTATTTCTGCAACCCAGGCAATGAAGAATTGATATATGGTCATAATATTCCTGAAAAGTATAGTGTTAGCAACTCTATTTATAAAGAGTTATTATTAAAACTTCTCCATTTTTTTGAAAACTTAAAAAAGGAATATGTAAAAAGTGGATTTGGAGATTGGTCGACAGCAATTTTAAAAATGGAGCAACCAGGGAAATTCTCGATTGAGTATGGGTACGAAGATATTTATTCATTAGGCATTGATGGTGATCAAAGAATAGCAGTTTGGGAATATGAAACGTTCGGATTTTTACCCGAAGATGAGGAAGATAAAGAAGCCGTATTAAATTATTTAAAAAATAAAGACGATAACTAACGCGCAATCCCCTCCGAATTAAGGAGGGGATTTGTCATATATGTTTCATATAAACCTCATTCCCTTTATCTAAACCGATAAACCGTCACCTTACAATCACCCAGTACCTCTTCAATCATCTCTTCAACAATCGTCCAATCGCCGCCAGCCAATCCGCAACCGATCCCGTATGGAATGGCGATGGACGTTTGGTTTTTCTCTTCAGGTGAATGTGTCACTGTATCCTTTAGGTGTTGAAAGCAGCTGCGTAAAGCATCGTAGTCAGTTTGCATTCTTGTTCTTCCGTCTTTTGTTGTGATGAGTTGAACGGAGCTTAACAAGTTATCTCCTTGTTCTGTACATAGCTGTTTATAATCTTTGAACACATTCGGATATTTGCTTTTGATCTGTTTGGCTAGTCCAGCTCCCATGACCCCTTTACAGTTCACCTGGTGACAGATGATGTCTTCGCTTGCCTCTAAAATGTTGCCATCCACCGTTTTGAGCATATGATGTAACCCCTTTTTGATAAAATAGAAACTTATGTTCTATTATAACAGTTGTGATCATGTGATTTAAGAGCCAAAATGCTTTTGATGCGTTTAATTGAAGACACTTCAACATGATCTGATTGTCAAAGTGGATACATGTCATCTAGAATATGGAGAGGCTACAAACGCGAAATCAAGCAGAAACAGTGAGGGGTAACATATGAATCTATTAGAAACGAATCGGTTAATTCTTAGACCGTTTTGCGATGAAGATGCGGCAGGAATGCTTGAGTACTTGGCTCATCCAAGAGTCAATTGTTTTCTCGATGATCGAATCTCTACATTAGAGGAAGCGGCCGCTAAGGTGCAAAAGAGAAAAGAAGATCACTCTTATGTAGCGGTTTGTTTAAAAGAAAGTGGGCAAGTTATTGGTGAGTTGTTTCATCTAAAAGAGGAGCCTGATACGTATTCAATCGGGTGGAATTTCAATGCGGCATATGAAGGGAAGGGATATGCACGTGAAAGTGCTGAAGCATTCTTGTCTTATTTATTCGTTGAAAAGGGAGCAAGGCGGCTTTATGCCTATGTAGAGGATGATAATGTCCGTTCACAGGCATTATGTGAGCGATTAGGCATGCGGAAAGAAGGCCTTTTTCTTGAGTTTATTTCATTTACGAACCATGAAGACGGCACACCTAAATATGAAAACACGTATCAATATGCTTTGCTAAAAAAGGAATGGGAGCAACATCACGCTCGTTAGACAAGTTAGTACATGAGGTTCAAGTGACAGAAAAGTGACAAACATGTCATATGATTCCATGTTTTGTTCGTTCGATCGATGGAGGCAGACATCTCATTTCAATTATCCTTGTCATAAATCAAGTAAAAAGGGATGAAATGAGTTGCGGGGATTTAATGAAGATTTATTTAGGTGGGTGAATCAGCTCAGTATCGATCATGGTCACTTGAATCCGATATTCATTGGATTAGCTGAATATACAGTGCTGTTAGCGGCACTCATGTGTTTGTTCATATGGTTTCAAAATCGCAGCAGGTATAATAGGGCGATGGTCGTATCTGCCGGACTTACTTTCATATTGGCAGAGATACTTGGGAAAATCGCAGGGGTCTTTTATGTTAATCAGCAGCCCTTTGCAGAAATGAGCCGCGTCAATCTTTTGATTCAAAAGGAAGTGAATAACTCGTTTCCAAGTGATCATACCATCTTTATTTTTTCGATTTGCCTGATCTTTTGGCTGTTTCACAAACGCCATATTTATTGGCTGATCATTGCGTGCTCGGTTGGTTTTTCAAGGATTTGGGTAGGTGTTCATTATCCATTTGATGTCTTAGCAGGTGCTGTCATAGCATGTTTAACAGCGGTCGCTGTTGTAGGTTTGCCGATATTTCAAAGGAGCGTTGACATCATCTTGTCATGTTATGAATGGTTTGAACAAAAATTGGTAGGGAAGAGAACAAAATAACATGTTGCAGCAAAATACCCCGATCTGTTATTGGCTCAGATCGGGGTACTCTTCATTTTCTCCAAAACGTTGAACAATCCGCTTTGTCTTCGATGTTAAATTCGATGATTTTTTTTAGAAGAGGATAATCAATGGGCAAGCTTTCTTTCATGCGAAACATCTTTTTTCCATGATCATAACCAGCTTGTACAATGTCAGCTGAAAAGCGATCAATTCCTTTTCCTTCTGGCGCGACAGAAATGTGATGTTTTGCGACGCTAAACCCAATAATAAATGTGCCATGATCTATGAACATGGGTTGATTCCATGCAATTCTTGGCTCTAATTGAGGGAATGTGTCTTCAATCCATTGTAAGATGTCTTGCGTGCGCTGCTTTAGCTCTGGGTTACCAATATTGCTTACATATTCTTCAAACACATGCATGATGTTTTATCCTCCATTTCCATCGACCTCATGCGCTGTTCCTAGAGATAGTAAAGCACTGAAGTTCTTGACCATATTATATAAAGAAACTTCATAAATGGAAAGCTACGCTCATCATTGGTGCCGTTGATCTTTTAGACAAATCTCACAAAATAGTCAAAGGACTATAATAAAAGTCCAGATTTGTTTCCAGCATGGAAGTGGGAAAGGGATGAACCTGTTGATGCGTAAAAGCGTGTACACAGACCCTTGCATTCGGTTTCATTCCTGCGTGCCGGTGCTCACGAATTTTACATTTCTTCCGATACTCGTCCTTCCTAGTAAAGAAACATCATTGTCTAGAAGAAATAAACGCATGTTCAAATGAAACGGTTATTGAAGATTCAAGTGATTCATATTAAAATGATGTCAAATGGACTAATTAGCAATTGCTAATAGAAGTTCCATATTTAGTGAAATCATGTCATGTAGCTGAAGGTGATTGGGGGTGTAGAATGAGCAAAGTTCCTGTTGCGGAATTGGCATCACTATTAAATGACTGGAACATGGAAATCAAAAAAGATCATGCAGATGAGGCAGAGCGGTTATTTGCAAAAGCGAAACAAGCAGTAGAGGAAATTGACGATGCTGAAATCCTCATGTACTATTCTCTTCTTGAGAAGAGGCATCACATTCTCATGTACAATTTAAGAGGACAAAAGGGCAATGTACCAACGAAAAGTATAGAAGGTCATTCTGGGAAAAAAGATGAGGATCTGTCGAATCGCCTCGCCTATTATTTTGATTTTTATGAGGGTGTGTATGAGCAGCACCAAGGGAATTATGAGGTTGCATTGCAAATGTATCAAAGTGCTGAAAAGCTCTTAGATAAAATTCCAAGTGAAATAGAACGTGCTGATTTTGATTTTAAGGTGGCATGGCTTTACTATCGTCTTAGTCATATTATGCTCTCATTAAGCTATATACGCAGAGCTCTCCACGTCTATAAACGTCACAAGCATTATGAAAGAAGAACAGCACTTTCATACTCTCTTATTGCTGCTAATCTCACAGAGATCGGCCGGTACGAAGAGGCGCTTGAGAATTATCGTCTGGCGGAAGAGGTTTTGACAAGCGAGCAGGATGACTTTATGCTGGCTCAGCATCACCACAATGTGGCCATTTTATATTCATTTTGGAACAAACCGAAGGAATCAATACGTCATCTTGAAAAAGCGCTGTCCCATCAAGAGTATTATGATTCGGATTTCTTTTTCCATTCTACGTATCTGATCAGCCGGGAACTCTGTGTGATTGGTGAAAAGCAGCGTGCAAGCCAATATATAGAGGCTGCATATGCCAGAATGAAAGATGCTTCTCATGAAGTGTTTCAGCTCAAAATAGGTATCGTACATGATCTTTACTTAACGAATGCACCACAAAGATTTCAGCAAATTGATGAGAAATTAAGAAAGTTAGAAGAAAAGAATGAATATCATGAAGTGAAGGAGCTTTCACATTTTGCGGCAAAATATTGTGAAAGGCAAGCATTTTATGAGCAATCTGTTTTTTACTTGAACAAAAGTTTGGAAGCGGATTTACATATGAAAAGAAAGGGGTTGATTTAAGATGAAAACAGGATTAAAAGTTTTATTCGTTGTGGGTTTAGCGATCGCTGCGTCTGTTCTGACTCAAAACGTTGCGGGTTCTTTCGAAGTAGCAGAAAAAATCATTGGTGGTTAATGACCAATCTATATCTTGCCCTTGTTGATGATGATCGTCAGCAAGGGTTTTTTATTTAAATAGGCTCTTCTTATTAAACGCTACAAGAACGTTTAATAAGAAGAATTCGCAACAAAGGGGGTGTGCAAATTTGTTACCTGCCCTATTATTCTAAATAAACATAGGGCAAAGCAACAAGTTAAAAAGGTCACCTTTCTTTGCTTAATTTAATTTTTTGCAGGACTTTTCATTCAAATTTTAACAAATTGGTCTATTGTACATAGAATTGAAAGAAAAAGCGTGAACACCGCTCCATTTGTCATGCATATGATGAGATGAAGTGTATCTAGAAGGTAGGTGATTGTATGGACCCACGGGTTTATGGAGGCTTTCACGGAGGCGGTTTTAGCGGAGGAGCAGTAGGCCCTCATATCGGCTTTGGCGGGTATTATGTGAGCCCTGGTGTGTACTCTGGCTTAGGAGGTTACCCTGGTTATGGCGGATTCGGGACATTTTCTGGATATTCTCCATATGGCTCCACGTTCATTATGGGGCGTCCACCTGGTTTTTATGTAAGAAGTTATTAGTGTTTCATCACAGTGATTGAAATAGCCACCTAGAGATTGGCTATTTCAATTGGTGAAAGTTTTTAAATGTAGCCGTGATCACAATGACCCCTAGGATGCAGATAGGTAGCCAAATGATGATAAACGGATCGTAAGCATCCGTGTACGCAGCTAAAGCAGCACCTAGGCAGTAAAAGACAATAGAACCGATTCGCAACAAGCTCACATGCTGAATAGGGGCTTTTCTTTTTTCTCGATTTGATAAGCGCTGAGCCAAGTCTTCAAATAGGTTAGCAAGTGTACTCGTTAGAACAGTTGTGGAAATGCCAGCGACATTTAATTTGCGCGCGGCCGTCGTCTGCATGCCCATGGCCATACTTAAAAGGATAATCAGCATAAAATAAGCACCCTGCGTATCAGGAAAAATGGTCATAAGAGCAAATAGAAGCAAAATCATCACTTCTATGATAAAGATGCGTGTAACAGCTTTTGGCCAAAATGTCTTTTCATGCTTCCCGCCCATCACAGCAGCAAGTAATACCCCTAAAACGAATCCACTCAGTGCGGTAATGGAATGCAGGGCGGTTAGCTGCAATGAACTTCCTGCTGCAATGCCAAGTAGCACAATATTACCCGTCATATTTGCTGTAAACACATGTCCTAGGCTCAAATAGCCAATCACATCCACAATTCCTGCGGAAAGACATAAGAAGGTTAGTGCTATGTTTCGAAATGAATGTGCGGTCAAAATGGTCATCCCTTTCATACTCTCTAATGAATAAGTGTAACGCTTAATGGCCGCGAATGTCCATCTTATGAGCTGGTAAAATGTCTTGAAGCTGATGCAAGACTTGTCTAAAAGCCTCCTCATTCACATGGTGCCTCATGCGGCGAAACGGATCGCCTTTTTCCTTTAGCCGTTCAATGACAGCCGGCATGGTAAACAGAGAAGGATGAAGTTCAGTGCGATTCAATTCGTCCCATTCAAGTGGTGTCGCAACGAGTCCAAGCTCGTTTCCTCTTGGGGAATAGGGGGCGATGATTGTTTTTCCAGCATCATGCTGAAGGTAGTCTAAATACAGACGATTTCCACGTTTTTTCTTTAGACGTTCCAGAGTAAAAAGTTCAGGTGCTTGTTCACATAAAAATTGACAGATAAATGCTGTGAATTGTCTCGTTTCCCCGTAAGTGAAGGCGTTTTTCTTTAATGGAATATACACTTGAAGTCCTTTTCCACCGCTTGTTTTGATAAAAGCCGTGAGAGAGAGTCCATCTAAAAGCGCTTTGATGCGTTTTGCAGCTTCTATGGCCAGGTGAAATTCTTTGACAGATGGCGGGTCTAAATCGAAGACAATTTCCGCTGGTCGATCGGTATCCCTTGTTTCAAAAGGGATATGAAATTCCATCGCCAGCTGGTTACCGAGCCAAAGTAATGTGTTAGGATCATTACAGACCGTGTAAGGAATATCTTCAACTTGATCTGTTACAACAAAATCTGGCGCATAATCAGGTGTTGACTTTTGATAAAAGAATTCGCCTCCAGTGCCATGAGGGAAGCGAATTAAAGTAAGACGCCTTTCGCGTAAAAAGGGCAATAAATAGGGAGCCGCTCGTCTTAAATAAAGTAAGTAATCTGCCTTGTTCAGATGAAGGGCTGGCACAATTGGTTTTTCAGGGTGAGTGACCTCAATGATGGCAGGGAGCGGATACAGCTGTTTGAGCATTTGCTGAAATGTACACGCTGCCGGATCTGCATCTAGTAAAAAAGAAGAAAAACGTGGCTCTCTTAACGCTGACCCATCAAAGGATATACAAGCAATATTTGCAACAATAGATGGTGGAATTTCATATTCAGATGCTCCTATGAGATCGCCTTGTGTTTGAAATAGCTGACGGAGTGTTTGTTCTTCTTCTTGAGAAAAACCATGCTTGAATTGGACAACCTCGATAAGAACCTTATCTTGATAAATGCAGCCCTGAAAATAGCCATTTTCTTTATCAAAACGGGTCACAATGACAGAGACATACCGCCAATTTTTGATTTTTAGCCATTCTTTTGAACGGGTATTGTCCTGCCATTTACTCGTCTTTTTTTTCGCAACTAGTCCTTCCGCTAAATACGTCGTCATCAGCTCTTTTATATACTCAGGGCGTGGATCTGTACGAATGATTTGAAGAAGGGAGGGGTACTCTAGCTGAACAGATGACGGGAGCTTCGCCTCTTGGAACACTTTTTGTAACCGGGTTTTTCTTTCCATCAGCGGTAAATCAACAAGGGATTTCCCTTTGCATCTTAATAGATCAAACGCAATCAAATGACATGGAAACCGCTTGGCCTGTTGCTGTATAGCATCTTTGTTTTTCAGCCTGCCTCTTTGCTGAACCCTCGTAAAATCGCTTTGCTGTTCACTCAGTAAAAAGACCAATTCTCCGTCAAGCGTCAGCGGTAAAAAAGGAGCCATCCGGTCCTTTAATTCAACACACTGGTCAATCACCTCTGGAAATTGTTCGTTTAGCCGTTTTCCGGCTCTGCTCTCTAAATGAATCTCGTCATCTTCCTCCCACAAAAGAATGGCCCGAAAGCCATCATATTTTAATTCATACAGCCAGTCTGCACCGGCAGGAATATCATGTGCAGACGTTAATCGCATAGGTTTCATTGTGCATCTCACTCCCTCATATCATGTGTTCTTAGAGTGGGATGAAATTTTCATTCACATACATAAGTCTGATGAAAACATTACATAGTAAGGAGAAAAGAACGGAGGCGACGCGATGCATACAGTTTGGAAAGGCGGCATTAGCTTTGGATTGGTCAATATTCCAATCAAGCTGTTTACCGCTACAGAGAACAAAGATATTAAATTACGACAGCTGCATAAAGAATGCCATACCCCCATTAATTACAAAAAGGTTTGTGCCAATTGCGGGGAAGAGGTAGCGCCAGAACAAATCGTGAAAGCGTATGAATATGCGAAAAATAAATTTATTGAATTGGACGACGAAGAGTTAGAGAAATTGCGAAAAGAAAATGAAGAAAAAGCCGTCGAAATCATTGATTTTGTGAAGATAGAAGAAATTGATCCGATTTATTATGAAAAAAGTTATTTTTTATCACCAGATACGGGCGGTGCTAAGGCTTATTCACTACTCAGAAAAGCACTTGAGGAATCGGGGAAAATAGGTGTTGCCAAGATTATGATCCGCTCAAAGGAGCAATTAGCGATTGTCAGATGCTATGAACATATTTTGCTGATGGAAACCATTCATTTCCCTGACGAAATTAGACAAGTATCAGATGTACCGAATATTCCGCAAGAGGAAAACATTGTCAAGAAAGAGTTAGATACAGCGCTCCTTTTAATCGAACAGCTGACCACAACATTCGACCCAGCCGCCTATCAGGATGAATACAGACAGCAACTAATGAATTTAATAGGGGATAAAATATCTGGAGAACATACGGTTCAGCCAGAAACGACAGGCAAAAAAGATCCGTCATCCAATGTGACGGATTTAATGGCAGCTCTTCAGGCTTCGATCGACCGATCAAAACCAGCCAAAGCAAAAAAAGCAGCGCCTAAAAAGAGAAAAGCACCAGCGAAAAAAGAACAGAATGCATAAATAAGACCGCTTACGGGCGGCCTTATTTCGGCTTTATCACGTCCTGAATCGTCCCGTCTTTTCGGTGGATGACCACGGACGTTCCTTTATTAGATGAAATCTCTTTCGCACGGTCAATAGCTTCCTGTTTCGTTTCTTTGACCTCGCTTGCGCGTTTCGCTTTTTCAGCTTGAACCGCCCAGCCGTCTCCATGTTTGACAACATGCTGCGCATGGTCCATGAGCTCAGGTCGTGCAGAGCTGCTTTTCTTAGAAGGAGTCACAGAGCCATGAGAGTGAAAATCCTCTATTTCTTTCTCAATGGCATTCTTTTTCCATTCTTTCGCTTGATTGATCGCAATTGGAATCGCTCTACCTTCTTCATAGCCTTCCTGCACCATTTTGTTGGCAATCTCAAGTGCTTTTTTTTGAATGACTTTGTCTAACGATTGAAATGGAGCTGGATAATCGTTCATCGTCCAAGGCATTTGAAACGCTCCTTTCTTTTATTTGAACACCTTCCCCGATCTGCAATCGATCAAACATACAAGTCCTCTCAAACGAATGACGGGGAGTAAAATACATCGTTTTGCTGAGGCAGCATCTCATCAATTCCCGCAGAATAGAAGATAGAAAAGGAGGGATTTTGATGATGATGAAAGGTCTGTATGAAGCACATTTACCTGTGAGTGACTTGAAGGCATCTATTGCGTTTTATGAAAAATTGGAATTGACACTTGCTCATGAAAATGAACGAGTTGCTTTTTTATGGATTGAGAAAGGAAAGAGCTGGATTGGCCTGTGGAAAGTAGATATAAACGCCTTTCCATACCATCCATCGACTCGGCACGTTGCCTTTCAAATTACTACGTCCAGCATCGAACAAATCAAAGCCTGGCTGATAGAAAAAGGGATCAGCATTCATCCGATGTTTGGCTTTTCGGAAGAGCAGCAGCCTTTAGTTCTTGATAATCCACCGCAATTTCATGCTGCTATATACTTTCTTGACCCAGATGGCAATCTGCTTGAATGCATAGCACCGCTAGAGCTTGATTCAGCAGGAGACTACGATATGACGACATATGAAGATTGGGATAGAAAGAAAAATCCGTTTATTGATTGACAAACCCCCTAATTGTAACTATATTGATTACAACGGTGGTGAAGGATTGTGAAACAAATTAGCAGCAGGTATTCGATTGCTGTTCATATTTTGTCATTTATTGCAGGTGTTCCAAAAGAATGTACTGGTGATTTTATTGCAGAGAGTGTCAATTCAAACCCAGCCATTGTTCGAAAAATGATGGCAATGCTCAAACGGGCGGGTCTCATTGAGATCCGCCGCGGAGTAGGCGGTGCATATTTAAAAAGACCGGCAGAGGACATTACACTGCTTGATGTGTACCGAGCTGTAGATGTAAGCGCGGATGAAGAGTTATTTAACTTCCACGAGCCAGTCATCGCCTGCCCGATTGGTCAGGCGATGGATACAAAACTGCGCAATGAACTAAAAGAAGCACAGACTGCTCTTGAGAATCATCTCAAACAAGTGACCATCAAGCAATTATTGACAGAGGCAGAATAGAAGAAGCTCAGGCAGCACCCTGAGCTTTTTTACACCATTGTTGTAATCAGTATGATTATAACAAAAGAACTGATGTATACCGGAAGCTGTTCCATCCAACAAACATCACCGTCGAATCACAAAATGAGGAGGTCAAACAAATGAAATTATTAGTAACAGGTGCAACAGGACAGCTTGGATCACTCGTCGTCAAGCATTTGCTCACAAAGGTACCAGCTGAACAAATTGCAGTCAGTGTTCGAGACGTGCAAAAAGCAACACATTTGAAGGAAGCTGGGGTGGATGTACGTCATGGAGATTTTACTCAGCCAGACACTCTTGCATCAGCGTTTCAAGGCATTGACCGTCTTTTGATCATTTCAACTGCGGATGGAGACCGCGTGCAGCAGCATACGGCTGCCATCCAAGCGGCAAAAGCAGCGAATGTGTCATTTATTGCTTATACAAGTGTTGTCAATGCAAGAGAGAGTCAGCTTGTTCTTGCACATGACCATGCAAAAACAGAAGAAGCCATTTTGTCCTCTGGCATTCCTCATGTATTTTTAAGAAACAATTGGTACGTAGAAAACGAAAAAGACACGATTCTGTCGTCCGTCAGCGGAGCACCATTTTTAAGCCCTATTGGCGAAGGAAAGGTTGGCTGGGCGACAAGAAATGATTACGCAGAAGCGGCAGCAAATGCGTTAACACTTCCGGCACATGACAAGGAAATATATGAACTGTCAGGCCCGCTACGTACACACACTGAACTTGCACAAATTGTCAGTGAGGTGAGCGGAAAAGAGATTAAAATAGAGCAAATCGATGTCGACACATTTGGAGAATTTTTAGCCTCAAATGGTGTACCACAAGAAGCTGTACCATTTGTCAAAGCCATTCAAAGCGGCATTCGCAATGGTGCCTTAGCCGTTGAAAGCCATGATTTTGAAACATTATTAGGCCGGCCATTAACACCTATTGAAGAAAGAATTCAAGAATTGATTTCAATATAAATATCCTCAAACGCCCTGTAAAAAGGGCGTTTTTTCATTCAGCCACAAAAGCAATATGTACAAATCTTAGACAAATCCCTTCGTTGAAATTTCAGAAATTTGGGATTAAAATGAAATTAAAGTCTATATTATTTAGTCATCAGATGACCAGATATAAATCAAAGTGCAGCAAAAGAAAGGGTGTTCACCGATGAAAGTCAGTTTATTCATCACCTGTTTAATTGACACCATGCAGCCAAATGTAGGAAAGTCGACAGTCGAGGTGCTAGAGCGGCTCGGTGTAGAAGTGGAATTTCCAGAAGCGCAAGTGTGCTGCGGACAGCCAGCCTTTAACAGCGGCTATACAAAAGAAACCATCAAAGCAGCAAAAAACATGATCAAAGCCTTTGAATCAGCTGAATATGTTGTGACACCATCAGGTTCTTGTAAGGCAATGTTTTTAGAATATCCTCATCTTTTAAAAGAAGACCCAGTGTGGTCAGCAAAAGCTGAGGCACTTGCAGCGAAAACGTATGAATTAACGGAATTTATTGTAGATATTTTGCACGTAACAAATGTAGGAGCGAGCCTGAAAGGAGAAGCAACCTATCATACATCCTGCCATATGACGAGACTGCTAAGAATTAAGGAAGCGCCTTTCACACTGTTGTCAAATGTCAAAGGTTTGACAATGAAACCATTGCCCCGCGCAGAAAATTGCTGCGGATTTGGAGGAACCTTTTCAGTGAAAATGACACCTATTTCTGAGCAGATGGTCGATGAAAAAGTACAAAGCATAGAGGAAACAGGTGCTGAATATATCATTGGTGCTGACTGTGGATGTCTCTTGAACATTGGCGGGAGGCTGAATCGCCTTAATAAACCAATACAAGTGATGCATATCGCAGAAGTATTAAATAGCCGCTGACAAAAAGAGGGGGAATGGCACATGAGTATGAAAATTGGAGAGAAGGCCTTTAAAGAACGGATCGGGGAAGGCTTGGAAGACACTGTCATGAGAGGCGCTGTTTCCTCAGCGCAGGAACGCCTGTATGAAAGGCGGCTATCTGCAAGCGAAGAGCTTGGCAACTGGGAAAAATGGCGTGAACTTGGCGAGGAAATCAGACAGCATACGCTCATGCACCTAGGTGACTACTTATATCAATTAAGCGAAAGCGTGAGTGCGCGCGGGGGGCATGTCTTTTTTGCGAAAACAAAGGAAGAGGCATCAGCGTATATTCAAGATGTGGCACAGAAAAAAGCGGCCAAAAAGATTGTCAAATCAAAATCAATGGTCACAGAAGAAATTGAAATGAATCAAGCGCTGGAAGAGATCGGTTGTGAGGTAGTTGAAAGCGATCTTGGCGAATATATTCTGCAAGTAGATGATCATGAACCGCCGTCACATATCGTGGCACCTGCCCTTCACATGACGAAAGAACAAATAAGGGACGTGTTTCACGAAAAGCTCGGATATGAGATGTCAGAAACCCCTGAAGATATGACGAGCTTTGTGAGAGCCATCTTACGAGAAAAATTCCTCGAAGCAGATATAGGTGTGACTGGCTGTAATTTTGCTGTGGCCAACACAGGTTCCATTTGTCTTGTGACAAATGAAGGGAATGCGGATCTTGTCACGGCCATACCAAAAACGCATATCGCCGTGATGGGGATGGAGCGGCTTGTTCCCACGATGGAGGAGCTAGATGTCCTTGTTGGTCTTTTGTGCAGAAGTGCAGTCGGTCAAAAGTTAACGAGTTATATTTCTATCGTCGGTCCAAAGGGAGAGGGAGAAGTAGATGGCCCAGAAGAATTCCATTTGGTCATTGTTGATAATGGAAGGTCGAATATATTAGGTACAGACTTTCAGCCTGTTCTCCAATGTATCCGGTGCGCAGCCTGTATCAACGTGTGCCCAGTTTATCGGCATGTTGGTGGACATTCGTATGGATCGATTTATCCAGGGCCAATTGGCGCTGTTCTTTCGCCGCTTCTTGGCGGCTATGATGACTATCAAGAGCTTCCCTTTGCGTCAAGCCTGTGCGCAGCCTGTACAGATGCTTGTCCAGTGAAGATTCCACTTCACGAGCTATTAATTAAACATAGACAAGTCATCGTTGAAAAAGAGGGAAGAGCGCCTAAAGCTGAAATGATGGCGATGAAAATGTTCGGAATGGGGGCATCGACTCCTATGATGTATCAATTCGGGACAAAAGCAGCTCCTTTTTTCATGAATCGTATGGCTTCAAACGGACAAATTTCAAAAGGCATGGGTCCTTTAAAGAATTGGACAGATATTCGTGACCTGCCAGCTCCAAGCAAAGAACGCTTTAGGGATTGGTTTAAAAAGAGACAAAAGGGGGAGCGATCATGAAGGGAACCATTTTTCATCGAGATTCGTTTTTAGCCCATATTCAGCAGCAATTAGGTAAATCTCCATCTCCATCTATTCAGCGTCCGGAATGGAAGCATCGAGTACAGTGGGAAACAAACGGTCTTCTGTCTAAAGAAGAATTGGTGAAGCAATTGAAGAAGCAATGTCAACAAATTCATACAAGAGTGATAGAGACAACGCCTGAGGAAGCGCCTTCTGCATTACAATTATTGATGACAGAGTATGGAGAGGGCTCCGTGATAACCTCACAAGATCGTCGTTTTGAACAATATGGATTCCGCCCTATGTTTAACGGGTTGCAAAAAGAGGGAATCTCAGTCACCAGCTGGAATGCAGATGCATCAAGGGATGAAAAGATAAGGCAGGCAGAACAAGCAAAATATGCCGTTGTGTTTAGTGATTACACACTTGCAGAATCTGGAACGGTTGTTCTTTCATCTCATCAAGGTCAAGGAAGAGCACTTCATTTTTTACCGATGGTATATATCGTGTGTATAGAAAAAAGCTCAATTGTTCCACGGATGATTCAGGCTGTTTCGGCTCTCAATCGCTCAGTAGAGGAGGGAGAGCAGACGAAAGGTGCCATTCATTTGATATCAGGCCCGAGTAATTCTGCCGATATTGAGATGAATCTAGTGGTTGGAGTTCATGGTCCAGTTCGGGCCGTTTATCTATTAATAGATGATGAATGAAGGCTTTTATGATGAAAGCTTTTTTTATCAAAAAAATCATCTTGCCTCTAGGTGAATGGACATAGTAAGATGACCACATACAAGGTGAGAAGCTCATCTACTGCTGATGTAAAGGAAGCTGCTTATGGAAATGAATACAACTGCTCCAAAGAAGTCCATCGCACTACCGCTTGTGATTTCAATTATTGCTATTTCGTTTTCTGCCATCATTGTGAAATGGTCGAGTGCTCCTGCTGCTATTTTAAGTATGTATCGAATGCTCTTTGCAGCGGCTCTCATGCTGCCGTTGATCCTGCCGCGTAAAAAGGAATTTCTCTCAATTAAGCGTAGAGACTGGTTTTTCTTATGTATGTCAGGCTTCTTTTTAGGGCTCCATTTTGTGTTGTGGTTTGGATCACTGAAGCTAACCACAGTGGCAAGCTCTACGATCATCATCGCTCTTCAGCCGATGGTGTCCTTATTAGGTGGATTTCTCATTTTCCGTGAACGGACAACACGGTCTGCGATATTCACGATGTGTGCAGCGATTGTTGGAGCACTCATGATTGGGTGGGGAGATATAGGGCATAGCGAGGCGGCAATTATAGGAGACATTTTATCCTTTTTAAGTGTGATCGCTGTTGTCTGTTATTTATTAATAGGTCAACAGGCTGTGAGAAAAATATCTCATTGGATTTATAGTTTTTGTGTATTTGGTTTTGCCGGCCTTTTTTTAATTCTTTTCAACCTGCTTCAGCAAACTCCTTTCACAGGCTATCCGGGAAAAGAATGGGGAATCTTTTTATTACTCGCCATTATCCCTACCATGTCTCATGTCATTAACAATTGGCTTTTAACCTATGTCAATGCCACAACCATTTCAATGAGTATTCTCGGTGAACCCGTTGGGGCTACGATACTTGCTGTATGGCTGCTTGGAGAGAAAGTCACACTGCTGCAAATGATGGGCGGTCTTCTTGTCCTTTTAGGTGTCTTTTTCTTTTTAATGCAGCAGCGTCAAGGCATCGTGATGAAATCAAAAAAATCCGGTTAATCTCCGGATTTTTTACTCTTTTAAATGGTTTCTTTCAATGACTTGGTTTAATCTAGCCTCGACCTTTTTCAATTCCATCCTTTTCTTTCTGATCATTCGAAACGCGATGACAATCATTGTCACGATAAATGCGATGAATAGAAGTGAAAACACTTGAAATAGGATATCTCCAATGTTAAATACAACATTCTCTTCATTAGACATGCGTAAAACCTCCTTCTCTATCTATATATTACCATATTCAATAAAAGATTGAGATTTATTCATAATTTATCTATAATAGGTAAAATATCACTCATTAAAGGAGAACCAATATGAGAACTTTAGTCCTTTTACGAGGTCTCCCAGGTGTAGGTAAATCAACATGGATCAAAGAGCAAGGCTTAGAGCCGTATACTTTATCAGCTGATCAGATCCGTCTGTTGACCCAACCGCCGCAGTTATCAGTCAATGGGAAACCGGAAATTACAAGCAAGCATGATCATAAAGTCTGGTCATTATTATTTGATTTGCTCACAGCCCGACTGGAACGCGGAGACTTTACTGTCATTGACGCGACACATGTTACAAGCAAGTCGATATCTCAATATAAGTCGTTAGCTACGACAAATCGTTACAGGGTGTATGTCGTCGATTTCACGCACGTGCCGCTGGAAACAGCCCTCCTGCAAAATCGATCACGAGAACCTCACAAAGTTGTGCGGGAGTCTGTTTTGTATCAAATGAACGAACGGTTAAAAACAGAAAAGGTCCCGTCATGGGTGACCGTTTTGCAGCCGGAGGAATATCCGCACGTGATGACCTATCAGCCTCGATCCTTTGATCAATATGATGCCATTCATGTCTTCGGAGATATTCACGGTTGTTATACAGCTCTTACCACCTATTTGCAAGGAGACATCAAAGAAAATGAGCTGTATATCTTTGCAGGGGATTTGCTTGATAGAGGAATAGAGAACAAAGAAATATTAGAATGGATGCTCGCACATAGAGAATGCCGGAATGTCATCGTGATTGAAGGCAATCATGATCAGCATTTATACCGGTTTGCACATGGCGAAAAAGTAAGAAGCAACATGTTTACCCGTCATACTGCACCTGAAATCGAAGCAGCAGACTTTGATTTAAAAGAAGTAAGAAAGTTTGTCAGAACCTTTCATCAGCTTACTTATTTTACGTACCATGGCAAGACATATCTTGTGACCCACGGGGGGCTTGCTCATTTGCCAGAAGAGCTTCTGCATGTCTCGACCCAGCAGCTCATTCACGGCGTTGGTGAATATTCAGATGACATTGACCACTTATTTGTTCAAAACACAGCTGGATTAGATGTCATTCAAATTCACGGGCATCGCAATTTATACAGGCTGCCTATTCAAGCGGCAGAAAGGTCTTATAACCTCGAAGGTCAGGTTGAATTTGGAGGACAGCTGCGGGTGTTGAAAATCACAGCTGAAGGGATTGAGACACATGAAATTAACAATCCTGTTTATAGAGTCTCCGAGAAAAAACAATCGACTTCTGTACCAGCAGATATTTCGCTGGATGATTTTTTAGATCATTTAGATCAGCATGAGTATGTACAGGAATTAAAGCTGCCGCACCATATTTCATCTTTTAATTTTACGAAAAAAGCTTTTAGTGAACGGCAATGGGACGACGTGAATGTGAAGGCAAGAGGTTTGTTTGTCAATATGGCTTCAAAGCAAATTGTATCTAGAAGCTATAATAAATTTTTTAACATTGATGAGCGACCTGAGACAAGAATGCAGCATTTAGTGAATCACCTTCAATTCCCTGTCACCGTATATGATAAAGCAAATGGATACTTAGGAACTGTCGGGTATAACGAAATGGAGGATGAATTGGTGTTTACGTCTAAATCGTATACATCACATGTCAAACAAAATCCGCATGCTTCCTGGATCGAAGAGCTATTTTATAAAACCTTTGACGATGTGCAGGCAAGCTACATCAAATCATACGTACGTGACCACAATGTATCTCTTGTGTTTGAAGTCATTTTGCCAGAGAAAGATCCACATATCATCGCATATGATCAAGATCAACTTATTTTACTTGATATTGTGAAACGGCAGCTAAGCTATGAAAAAGCGCCATTCGCTGAAGTGAAAAGATTAAGTGGCCAGCTTGGAATGTCATGCAAAAAGGAAGTAGCTGCGTTTCAAGATTGGACGTCTTTTTATAAATGGTATCAGGCAGTTTCTCATGACGACTCGATCAAAGAAGAAGGATATGTCATTGAGGATAATCGCGGATTTATGACCAAACTCAAGCTTCCTTATTATCAATTCTGGAAACAGATGCGCTCGATAAAGCAGCGCGTTGCAGAGAAGCGTTCCTCGCAAAAATATATGCAAGCTTTGCAAACGGCAGAGCAAGCTAGATTCTATACGTGGCTTCTTGAGCAAGATGCAAAGCATGTGAAAAATAGTTCAATTATTGAACTGCGATCACAATTTGAGCAAAGCGATGCTGTCCAATTGAATAAAGATGGAATAAATGCATAATCTAAAAAAGAGTCTTTTCTAAAGAAAAGGCTTTTTTCATGCGATTGAAAGGTGGACGTTTATATGCCTGACCATATTGAAGTAATTCTTCGGACGATATTTGCTTTTGCTATTTTATTTGGCGGAGCACGTCTTCTTGGAAAACAAACCATTGCACAAATGAATATTTTTGATTTTATTGCGGCTATCAGCTTAGGCTCCATTGCAGCGAACTTGGCGTTTAATACAACGCTTCCGCTTCATCACACAACGATTTCCTTTGTGTCACTTGTCATGATCATTTATGTGATTTCTTTGCTTGCTTTAAGAAGCCGGAAGATGAGAGGGTTTATGGCTGGCAAACCAACCCTTGTTATACAAAATGGCAAAATTCTTGAAGAGAATATGAAGGGGATGAGATATACCCTTGATTATTTAAACCAGCAGCTGAGAGAAAAAGACGTGTTTGACATTAGCGAGGTTGAATTTGCGATGATTGAAACAGATGGACATATGTCAGTGAAAAAGTACCCCTCGTTTGAAAATGTAACACGAAAGGACCTTCATTTGTTCAAGGAGGCAGAGCGTTACATGCCTATTGAGGTCATCATGGACGGAAAGCTCATTATGAAAAACATTGATGAAAATCAATTAACAGAGCAATGGATACATGAAGAGCTTCAAAAAAGGCAACTTTCCTTAAAGGACATTGTATACGCTGTACGCTCAAGTAATGGACGCTTATATATTGATACATATGACGATCACATCCATTCTCCAATCGATCAGGAATGAATGTGTAGTGCCGAGGACACCCGTATGTCACAAAGCTGCCAATATTTATAAGTCGTTTGGATGCAACCTAACTAGGTATCATGTCTCAATTATTATTATTTTCAGAAAATGTGATGACTGAGGGAAATAAGTGTGTTTAAGTATAAATAGAAGAAATTAAAATATTAATATAATATACCTCAAGCGGAATGAACGTTCATTCCTAAAAAGAGAGGAGGGGATCACATGCCGGCAGTTACGGATAAACAAGAGCAGATCATGAAGGCTTCACTTGATTTATTTATTGAACGAGGCTTTGATGGCACGACAATGCCGATGATTTCAAAAAGGGCAAACGTCGGAGCGGGAACCATTTACCGGTATTTTGATAGTAAAGAGGCACTTGTCAATATTTTGTACCAGCGCAGCCTCACTGCATTTATCGAAAAAATGAACACAAACAGTCCAGATCCAAAAGCAAGTATCAGGGATTACTTTAAGCATGTATTTTATTGTTTGGTTTTGTTTACAAAGGAGAATCCAAGCGGGCTATATTTTTTAGAAATTGATAAGCGGTCCCATTACTTAGACGAGACGAGCAAAGAGAAAATGCAGCATTTGTTAAATGAGCTATTCCTTATCTTTGAAGAAGGGAAAAAGGATGGGATTCACCCGAATCTTTCAGGTAGAACCATTTTATCGATTGTATTTGGTGCCTTTGTGCAGCTGCATAAACAGATCCTTGCAGAGGAAATAGAGCCAACAATTGAATTTATAGAGGAAATTGAGCAATGCTTATGGCGCGCCATTAGCGTTGCATCTTAATGAAATAAAGGGAGTGGGAATATGCAACAAACATCAATCATTCCAAAACCAAAAACATACGGACCGCTAAAAAATATCCCTCTGTTGAAAAAGGGAGAGCTTTCTCAAACTTTTTGGCGGCTGGCAGATGAATTAGGACCGATCTTTCGATTTGAATTTTCAGAAACAACCGGTGTTTTTGTTTCCAGTCATGAGCTTGTCCAAGAAGTATGTGATGAGAGCCGATTCGATAAATTCATCGGGATTAGTCTTGATAAAGCAAGAGCATTTGCAGGAGATGGCCTATTTACAAGCTGGACAGAAGAACCAAACTGGAGAAAAGCTCATCAAATCTTGATGCCGGCGTTTAGCCAGCAGGCGATGAAGGGCTATCACGAGATGATGCTCGATATTGCAACGCAGCTTGTGCAAAAATGGCAAAGAACAGGTCGCGATGAAGAAATTGAAGTAGCCGAGGATATGACAAAGCTCACTTTAGATACAATTGGTCTTTGCGGTTTTGATTTCCGGTTTAACAGCTTTTATAAAGAGAATCAGCATCCATTTATCGAAAGCATGCTGAAAGGCTTAAATGAAGCGATGGACCAATCGAAGAGATGGCCGATTGCAGATAAACTCATGATCAAAAGAAGAAAAGAATTTGAGCAAAATGTCGATTTTATGAAGCAATTAGTAGATGATATTATTCAGGAACGGAAAAAACAAGATAAAACGGGCGATGATTTGCTGTCCCTTATGTTGCATGCTGCGGACCCTGAAACAGGTGAGCGTCTGTCAGATGAAAATATCCGTTATCAGATCATTACCTTTTTAATCGCGGGGCATGAAACGACAAGTGGTCTGCTATCATTTGCGATTTATTTCTTATTAAAGAATCCAGAGAAACTAAAGAAAGCCGTCCAAGAAGCAGATGAAGTTCTACAGGACGGTCTGCCGACATTTAAGCAGGTGCAAAAGCTAAGCTACACCCGTATGGTGTTACATGAGGCACTTCGACTTTGGCCGACTGCGCCTTCTTTCTCAGTTTACGCTAAAGAGGACACAGTAATCGGAGGGGAATTTCCGATTGAGAAAAATCAAAGTGTGACTGTGCTGCTTCCTAAATTACACCGTGATCAAGCGGTTTGGGGAGAGGATGCGGAAGAATTTAAACCAGAGCGGTTTATGCATCCTGAAAAAATCCCGCAGCATGCTTATAAGCCTTTTGGGAATGGCCAGCGTGCATGTATTGGGATGCAATTCGCACTTCATGAAGCCACGATGGTTCTAGCTATGGTCCTAAATAATCTTGAATTGATTGATCACACATCATATGAACTTGATTTAAAAGAATCTCTGACAATTAAGCCAAACGATTTTAAAATCAAAGTACGGCCAAGGAAGCAGCAATTCTTTATGGCACCTCCGAAAGAGGAACCGAAAAAAAACGCTACATCTAGTGAGTCAAAAGTGACCAGTCACGGTACACCTCTGCTTGTCTTGTATGGATCAAATCTTGGTACAGCGCAGCAGATGGCCAACGAATTTGCTGAAGATGGAAAAGCAAAAGGGTTTGATGTCACTACTGCCCCGCTTGATGATTATACACGCCAATTACCAGAGTCAGGTGCTGTCTTAATCGTGACGGCTTCATACAACGGACATCCGCCTGATCATGCGAAACAATTTGTGGATTGGGTGACGCAGGATGAGGAGCAGGATTTATCAAACGTGACCTTTGCAGTCTTTGGATGCGGAGATCGAAATTGGGCGAGTACGTATCAGCGTATTCCGCGTCTCATTGATGAAGCACTTGAAAGAAAAGGAGCAAAGCGTGTTACTGATTTAGGGGAAGGCGATGCAGGCGGTGACATAGATGAGGATAAAGAAATATTCCAGAAGACTGTTTTCGAAGAGCTTGCAAAAGAATTTCATTTAACTTTTCAAGAGAAAAGTCAGGAAAAGCCAAAGCTATCAGTTGCTTATACGAATGAGCTTGTGGAACGTCCTGTGGCGAAAACATATGGTGCCTTTTCAGCTGTTGTATTGAGAAATAAAGAATTACAATCTGAAAAAAGCCCACGGCAAACAAGACATATTGAACTGAAATTGCCTGAAGGGAAACAATACAAAGAAGGGGATCATCTCGGGATTGTACCGAAAAATAGTGATGCACTCGTTCAGCGGGTGACCAGTCGCTTTCAACTAGATCCTCAGCAGCACATTAAGCTTTCTTCTGAAAAAGAGGCAAGTCATTTACCATTAGACCAGCCAATTCAAATCAGAGAATTACTCGCGTCACATGTTGAGCTTCAAGAGCCTGCGACACGTACGCAGCTAAGAGAGCTTGCAGCATATACAGTATGTCCGCCTCACCGCATAGAGCTTGAACAAATGGCTGGTGAATCCTATCAGGAAACCATATTAAAGAAACGGGTAACGATGCTGGATTTATTAGAGCAATATGAAGCGTGTGAGCTACCCTTTGTACACTTTTTAGCGCTTTTACCAGGCTTGAAGCCGCGTTATTACTCGATTTCCAGCTCGCCAAAAGTCGATGAAGAGAGGCTTAGTATCACAGTAGCAGTTGTGAAGGGTAAAGCGTGGAGTGGCCGCGGAGAATATGCTGGTGTCGCATCCAACTATTTATGTGGTGTGCAAGAAGGAGAAGAAGTGGCCTGCTTCCTGCATGAAGCGCAGGCAGGATTCCAGCTTCCGCCTTCATCTGATGTACCGATGATCATGATCGGACCAGGAACAGGAATCGCCCCATTTAGAGGGTTTGTTCAGGCAAGAGAAGTGTGGAAGAATGAAGGAAAACAACTTGGTGAAGCCCATCTTTACTTTGGCTGCCGTCACCCTCATGAAGATGATCTGTATTTTGATGAAATGCAGCAGGCAGCGCAAAAAGGAGTTGTCAACATCCACCGGGCTTATTCTCGCTACGAAGAGCAAAAAGTATATGTCCAGCACTTGTTGAAAGAGGATGGTAACATGCTGATTGAATTGCTTGACCAAGGTGCGTATCTGTACGTTTGCGGGGACGGAAAGGTCATGGCACCAGACGTAGAGGCTACACTTGCCGGACTGTATCAAGCCGAGAAGCAGTGCTCGAAGGAAGCAGCTGAAAATTGGCTGACATCACTTTCGAATAACAATAGATATGTAAAAGATGTGTGGAGCTAAAAGCAGCGAAAACCGCCAAATTGGCGGTTTTTTTAAGTTGACATAGAGAGATCAATAGAATGGTTGTTGGGAAGATACAAAACACCTAATTTAAAAATGAAATATTTTGTAAAAATAAGAATATTCTCTCATTTACTCCAATATGAAACAATCGTATGATTTTTGATATAGGACATAAAGGAGGAATATAATGAAAAAGGTGAAAATGTTCATCCCATCTCTACTCGTTTTTGGTGTTTTTAGTGTGCCTAGTTTTGCCCATGCCGCATCGGATTCAGTACTAACGTCTGATTACGACATGGTGACTTCTGATGGAAAGGTGATCTCTTCAAGTGATTTCCACAATGATACGAAAGCCCCCTCATCCTTTGATAAAGTGGATGATCTTTCTTCTACTGTTGGTGAAAAAGTAAAACCTCTAACAAAATACTTAAAAGACTTTCAAACAAAAGTTGTCATTGGAGACGACGGCAGAACAAAAGTAGCGAACACAAGAGTTGCGCCATACAATTCGATTGCTTATATTACATTTGGCGGCTCCAGCTGCACGGGGACACTCATTGCTCCAAACAAAATTTTGACAAACGGACACTGCGTGTACAATACAGCATCAAGAAGTTATAGTGCAAAAGGGTCAGTGTATCCAGGCATGAATGATAGCACTGCCGTGAACGGCTCAGCAAACATGACCGAATTCTATGTGCCAAGCGGATATATCAATACAGGTGCGAGCCAATATGATTTCGCTGTCATTAAAACAGATACGAACATCGGAAATACGGTCGGTTACCGCTCCATCCGTCAGGTGACCAATTTGACTGGAACAACGATTAAAATTTCTGGATATCCAGGAGATAAAATGAGGTCGACTGGTAAGGTGTCACAGTGGGAGATGTCAGGTCCTGTGACAAGAGAAGATACGAATCTAGCATACTATACAATTGATACGTTTAGCGGAAATTCAGGATCTGCGATGCTAGATCAGAACCAGCAAATCGTTGGGGTTCATAACGCAGGGTATTCAAATGGAACGATTAATGGCGGTCCAAAAGCGACAGCTGCCTTTGTTGAATTTATCAACTATGCGAAAGCGCAATAAACATAAAGCTTGTTTCCTTCTAAGGGGACAAGCTTTTTTTCATAGTCGAATGTGTAGAAAAGTTTCTTTTTTTATTCATCACTTTTTCATATTTAAAAGCTATGCTGAATGAAATAAATGAAAAAGAAAGAAGAGATATGAGTGAAAAACAGAAAAGTAGATATGATATTGGTAATGATTGTGCTTATTGCCGCATTTCTCTACACTTATCAAATTTGGCAGAATGATAGTGCCAATCAATATTATTTAGCCGCGGTCAAAAGTATGTCCAAGAGCTTCCATCACTTTTTTTACGCTTCATTTGACGCAACTGGATTCGTATCAATTGATAAACCACCTGTCGTTTTATGGATTCAAACCATTAGTGCGCTTATTTTTGGCTTCCATACATGGAGTGTGATTTTACCGCAGGCTCTTGCTGGAATTGGTTCCGTTCTTCTTCTTTATCTGATGATAAAACCGGCCTTTGGCAAGGGGGCTGCAAGGGTGTCAGCGGCAGTTATGGCTCTCACTCCAATTGCGGCAGCGGTTAGCAGAACCAATAATATAGACAGTATGCTCGTTTTTACATTACTTGCGGGTGCTTATTTCTTAATGCGAGCTGTGAAAAATGGAAGGATGCGCTGGCTCCTCATGTCCTTCGTTTTAATAGCCATAGGGTTTAACATGAAGATGCTGCAAGCATTTATGGTTCTTCCAGCATTTATTTTCTATTATGTGATTGCTGCTCGCGTATCGTGGAAAAAGAAAATCGTCTCTCTCCTATGCTCACTGGTTGTACTTGTTTGCTTATCTTTATCATGGGCAGTTGCTGTTGATATGACGGCTGAAAGTGATCGTCCATATGTGGGCAGCAGCCAAACAAATTCTGTGTTAGAACTTGCCTTTGGTTATAACGGCACAGAGCGGCTACTTGGACAGACAACCGGCAAATCCGTTGGTGAGATGAATCAGCAAGCAGGTGCTATGATGCCAGACAGTTCTGGAATCAATGGAACGTCAGGTGGTCAATCAAATAAAAATCAGCCGCCCCCATCACAAAATCAGATGATGCCATCTCATCAGGGGCCAGCTGGTGGAGGCCCGCCTGGCAGCACCGTTAGTGGTCAAAGTATGAATATGTATGGGACTGGAAATCCAGGTGTTTTTCGTTTATTTCAATCTGCATTGTCAGGTCAAATCAGCTGGATGCTGCCTTTCGCCTTATTTGGATTGTTAGGGATGGTCATTAGCTGGTGGAGGGAACGTAAAGCTCGATTAAATGAGTGGAAACAAACGCTGTTTTGGACAGCATGGCTGATTCCTGTTGCTGGCTTTTTCAGCATTGCTGGTTTTTTCCACCACTACTATCTCATCATGCTTGCCCCGCCAATTGCGGCACTATGCGGCATAGGAGCCAAAAAGATGGGTGAGTTATTTACGGCGAACAAAGGAATGGCCGCCTATCTACTTCCAGCGGCAATCGCTGTTACAGCGATCTTTCAAGGGTATATTTTAAGCAATTATACGTCTCAAATAAGTAGTGTGTGGATGTATACAATTGCGATTGCAGGTTTGAGTATCGCTATTTTATTGCTCATGTATAGAGAAAAACAATTGATCAAAAAACGGTTGACGATCATCGCTTTGACAACCCTATTGCTGATTCCTGGTTATTGGGCTGCAACGCCTATCATTTATGGAGGGAACAGTGTTCTTCCTGAGGCAGGTGTTCAGCTATCTAGTTCACGAGGAGGAAATATGTTTACATCTAGTGTCGATCAAGATTTACTCACCTATTTAAAGGCTCATCAAACAGGTGAAACGTATTTATTTGCGACGCTGACGACCGTTACCGCAGCACCATATATCATTGATGAAGATGAGAATGTGATGGCCTTAGGCGGATTTAATGGAACGGATCCAATTTTGACTGTAAACAAATTAAAAGCACTGATTCAACAAGGGAAAGTAAAATACTTTTTATTACCAGACAATCAGTCATCAGCTAACAGCGATTTGGTCAACTGGATCAAATCCCATGGTACAGTGATCTCAACAGAAGAGTATAAGGACCAATCCTCATCAACTGCTGAGGGAATGCCAAACATGTCTTCGCAAAATGAAACATTATATAGAGTAGATGGAATATCCTAAATATGGGGCAAGGCGAATGATTTCTCAATCATTCGCCTTTTCTCATGGAGAAATCGCTCGACAGCTTCATCTCATCTTTTTCACATGTCATCACTCATCCACTCATACATTAAAAATGACTCATTTCCTTAAAGTCAAGATCATGCCTGTATGAGGAGGTCAAAAGCTTTTGAAGATGAGAAGAGGCTGGTTCGGTGCTGTCGCAATATGTTTTGTGATATGGATGGGTACGTTATTAGGTGGATTTGGAGAGGATCAAGCGGCAAAAGGGGCTGATCGATATGATCATGTCATTCAATTTCCAAAGGAACGGTATCCTGAAACAGGCAGTCATATTCAAGAAGCCATACAAAAAGGGCATTCAGATGTGTGTACCATTGATCGAAACGGGGCAGATGCTCGCAGACAAGAATCGTTAAAAGGAATTCCGACAAAACCTGGCTTTGACCGGGATGAATGGCCGATGGCGGTTTGTCTTGAGGGAGGAAAGGGTGCAAGTGTTCAATATGTCAGTCCATCAGATAATAGAGGGGCAGGCTCATGGATCGGTCACCAAATAAGCGGCTATCCTGATGGGAAAAGAATTTTATTTATTGTGAAATAAACCTAGATAAGAGGCTCCTTTCGTGAGAGCCTTTTTTGTTTACAATTAGAGCGTATTCGATCTAGCAGCTACAAAAGATTCAGTGGTACAATTAATCTTTAAGGTACAAACACTGACAAGAAGAAAATGTGAAGGGACATACGCTTATGGATAAGAACCGTGCATTATACGATTTTTTCATGCAACATGCAGAGAAATTAACTGAAACGTGGTATGAATCAATTGAGGATGATGATCCAGAATCTATTTATCGTACGACAGATTCTAGCATCATAGCAGAGCTGAAACGGCAAAATCAAGATTATTATCAGCATTTTATACGTGCTCTTATTGAAGACAAGACATATTTACATACTGAGTTTAAAAAATGGTCGGAAGACTTAGCAAGTGATCCGAAGCATTTAAATACACCATTAGATTATGTCGTGAGAGAATACATGTCCAATCAAAGAGTAGTTCTTCATTACTTAAAAGAATTTATTAAACAGCGTCAAGATGAAATTGATATTGATCGCATTTTTTATTGGTATGATTTAATATCAGAGGCGTTTAACATTTCAATCCATGTGTTCATTCAGCAATATGTGAAAAATACTAACCAAAAGCTCGTTGCACAAAGAGAGATGATTTATGAGCTGAGCTCACCTGTGATCGTCTTAAAAAGCGATATTGCATTATTACCCTTAGTAGGTGACATTGACACAGCGCGAGCAAAAATTATATTAGAAAATACATTAAAACAGTGCTCGCAAAAAGGTGTTCAGCATTTATGTATTGATCTATCGGGCGTCGTCATTATTGACACAATGGTGGCTCATCAAATCTTTGATCTTGTTACATCACTTCGGTTAATTGGGGTGGAGGCGACCATTTCAGGGATTAGACCAGAGATTGCTCAAACAGCTGTACAGCTGGGGCTTCCTTTTAATGAATTCCGCACAGCATCCTCACTTGCTCACGCGCTAGATCGCATGACAGAATTTGCTCCCAAATAAAAACCAGGCCTAGTAACGGGCCTGGTTTTTATTTAAATCACAGCGTCAATTTTTGTAACTTTCCAATCCTTTTGTACTTTTTCAAAAGTAACAGATCGTTTTACTTTACGTCCATCAAGCGTTGGGACTGTGAATTCATATGTGCGGATTGTATTCTTTTTAGAGACAAGTTTTGGTGTTGCTTTCTCCCAATTGAGCATATTGTCTCCGTCTCCGACTGGAACAGCCATTTTACCTTTATGAACAATAAACTGATAGTCTTTTAAACCATGAGTGATCGCATCTTGTGTGAAAACTTGAGATAGGTAGCTGTTTAGTTTTTTCTTTGTATCAAATGTTTTAGAAAGATAGTTGTATGTCATGTCTTTATAACTAAATGATTTTAATTTGTAATCGGAATGTTCATTAATTTTGTAGCCTGACATCGCACTCCAGAAGTGTTCTCTAGCATCAAGTGCAATATGTAACGCTTCTTTATTTGTCAAAGCGGCTGGTTTTTTGGAAGCGGCCAGTGTTGTTGTTTGTAATGAGATCATAAGCATAATAGCAGTTAATAAAACCAATAATTTTTTCAAGGCGATTGCCTCCTTTTCTCAATGAAAACTTCTTATGTTACAAATGTTACAATAATTACAGCGATATTACAAGTATTAAATCTAAATGTTTTTTATTTCTTTTCTTTCTACCTATATAACGTTTGAGCGAGACAAAAAGTTTTCATTTTTTTATTTTTTTCTTCCTCACTATTATTTAACCGTTCTAAAGGAGAACAAAACGTCTTTTGGAAAAATTTCTATTTGGATGCTCAACACTCTTTTTCATTTGATGACATATACTGTCGTGATGAATGTCTAAGAAAGTGGTGTTTAATATGTATCATCCTTATGAAGGAATGTGGAATGGATACTTATACGATAGGCATGTACAGGGGATGCCATCGCTTCCTATTTCTCAGGTTGGAGGGTTTCCTGGGTTTCCAATCGGAGGGGGAGGTCCTGGATCTGGGCAAGGTTCAGGCGGACAATCAGCCCCGCCAGCTCCGCCGCAGCATATCATCTCGCAGTATCAGCAAGCAGTCTCTCACCCTCAAAGTATGCAGTCACTTATTTCAGGGCAAAGTGTAGGTGGAGGCCAGCAAACTGTTCAATTTGCAGCGGGATGTAATAGACGATGGACGATTGTGTTCCTTCGAAACGGGCAAGTATTTTTAATGTATGTCCTTTCCTCACAGCCTTTTGGCCGCACAACAGGCTTTATATGGCCGAATTTTACATTTGGTTCATTCCCAAGTTCGAGTATACTTGCTTATTCTTGCTCATAAAAGAAAAAGCCGGCTTTCATCAGCAACTGATGAAATACCGGCTTTTTTTAATGAATATTTCTAAATACGCCAATCACTTTACCTAGTATACTCACATTCTGTAAAATAATCGGTTCCATTGATGGGTTCTCTGGCTGTAATCTAAAGTGTGTATCTTCTTTATAAAAACGTTTCACTGTGGCTTCATCTTCCTCTGTCATGGCGACCACAATATCTCCATTGTTGGCGGTGCTTTGCTGACGGACAATAACATAGTCCTTGTCCAAAATACCTGCATCAATCATACTTTCTCCCATAATTTCAAGCATAAATACTTGCTCATCTGGCGCTGCAAAAGTCTCTGGAAGAGGGAAGTATTCTTCTACATTCTCAACAGCCGTAATAGGCAAGCCGGCTGTTACTTTTCCGATGACTGGTACGTTCATTACAGCACTCTTTGGAATATTCATTTCCTCTTCATCTAGTACTTCGATCGCTCTAGGCTTCGTCGGATCTCTTCTAATTAAGCCCTTTGTTTCTAGTCGGGCTAAATGTCCATGGACAGTTGAGCTCGATGCCAGACCGACAGCTTCTCCAATTTCACGAACGGATGGGGGATAGCCCTTGCTTTTTACTTCCTCTTTGATGAATGTCAGGATATCGAGTTGTCTTTTTGATAGCTTCGTCATCTTTTGCACCTCAAAACGTCAATTTTAAAGAAATTATAGCATGTTTTTCCTAACAGTACAAACATAGGTTCGAAAAAAACGTTTGACAGAAACGTTTGTTCGTATTTATAATGAATAACAGAAAGACGAACACATATTCTGTTAGGAGAGATGACATTATGAGGTTAAAAGAATCTATTATTTTTATTGGGGTATTCTCATTCATCGTTGGCATATTTCTCTCACTTATCGCAGTCACTAGCCATAATGATCCAAATCAATATGTTAAAATAGAGGTTCAATCAGGTGATACTCTTTGGGGGTTAGCTGATCAAGTAAACGATAGTAAATCAATCGACAAAAATGCGTTTATTGACTGGGTAACCGAACACAATGATCTTGCTTCAACTGAAATTCAGCCTGGAGACATCCTTGTGATACCAGTCAAAAAAGAGCATCCAGTCGTATATCAACTTGCAACCGTACAGTAGAAAGGTCGATTAAAGACATGAACGCAATCATTTATGCGAGAGTCAGTACTGTTAAAGATGAACAGGAAACCTCACTAAAAAGACAAGAAGAAGAACTGCTAGCATTAGCTGCTTTGCACAAGATGAATGTGGTCAAAGTGATTAAAGAAAAAGCAAGTGGATACGATCTAGATCGTGATGGTGTTTTTGATATGCTTGCTACGCTGAAGGAAGAGTCAATAGAGGCTGTTCTTATCCAGGATGAGACGCGCCTAGGAAGAGGACAAGCTAAAATTGCGCTTCTTCATTGTCTTTTTAAAGAGAACGTAAGGGTTTATAGCGTTTTTCATAGAGGAGAGCTTGAGCTTTCAGAGGCAGATGAGATGGTCATTGAAATTGTAGGCGTTGTGGAAGAGTATCAACGAAAAATTCATAACCTTAAAATAAAGCGAGGAATGAAGAGGGCTGTTGAACGTGGTTATCAGCCTGAACTCAATTTAAAACACCAGGAGCAGGCACCTGGGCGAGAGCGTATTGAAGTACCGATTTCTGAAATTGTTCGATTAAGAAAAAACAACATGACTTTCTCCGAAATTGCAGCAACACTTCAAGCACTAGGCTTTGATATTTCAAAGGCGACCGTACATAGAAGGTATCAAGAATACGAGAAAGGTCTTTCCACCTGAAGCGCGAATTGTTGTCAAATTGAATGATATTTAGTAGTATGTAGAGAAAATGTTTTAAAGGAGTTTGTCATGATTTCTAAAGAACAGCTTGCAAGAATCAATGAGCTTTCAAAAAAGTCGAAAGAGACTGGTTTGTCAGACACTGAAAAAACAGAACAAAAGCATTTAAGAGAAGAATATTTAAAAGCTTTTCGTTCTTCTATGAAAAATACACTCAAAACCGTGAAAATCGTTGATCCTGAAGGAAACGATGTCACACCAGAAAAACTAAAAAGAGAAAGAGATCAAAACCTTCATTAAAGGCTGTGATTTCTTGAATTTTGAAAAGATGGGAAGAATATTCTCATCTTTTTTCTTATTTGTATAAGTTTTTAGGTGATCGATAAACTAAATGTGACAAAATCCTTCTTTTTCAGCGTGAAATAGTTGTGAAAAAAGGACAGTAGATTTATGATAATGGTGTACACAAGATACGGAAGGGGATTTATATGGAAACGATTGAATTGAAATCTATTGCAACAATACGTACTCTCTCCATAGACGCAATTGAAAAAGCAAATTCCGGTCACCCTGGAATGCCAATGGGTGCTGCACCAATGGCATACGCTTTATGGACGAATCACTTAAACGTAAGTCCGCAAAACCCAAATTGGTTTAACAGAGACCGCTTCGTTTTATCTGCTGGACATGGTTCTATGCTTCTATATAGCATGCTTCATTTAAGCGGATACAACCTTAGCATTGAAGATTTAAAACAATTCCGCCAATGGGGAAGCAAAACACCTGGACATCCCGAATTTGGACACACAGAAGGCGTAGATGCCACAACAGGTCCATTAGGACAAGGGATTGCCATGGCTGTTGGAATGGCACTTGCAGAAAGACATCTTGCGGAAACGTATAACAAAGACAACTATAATGTTGTAGATCACTATACATACAGCATTTGCGGAGATGGAGACTTAATGGAGGGCATTTCCTCTGAAGCTGCTTCACTTGCTGGTCACTTAGGCTTAGGCCGATTAATTGTTCTATATGATTCAAATGATATTTCTTTAGATGGCGACCTAGATCGTTCATTCTCTGAAAATGTGAAGAATCGTTTTGAAGCGATGAACTGGGAAGTTCTTTACGTTAAAGACGGCAACAACATTCAAGAAGTGACGGCTGCTATTGAAAAAGCGAAACAAAGCACGGACAAACCTACACTTATTGAAGTGAAAACAACGATCGGTTTCGGATCTCCAAACCGTGCGGGAACCTCTGGTGTGCATGGTGCACCGCTTGGCAGCGAGGAAGCAAAGCTGACGAAGGAAGCCTATTCTTGGACGTTTGAAGAAGATTTCCATGTCCCTTCTGAAGTGTACGATCATTTCAAAGAAGCTGTAAAAGACGCTGGCCAGAAAAAAGAAGCAGCGTGGAATGAGCTATTCGAGCAATATGAAAAAGAATATCCAGAGCTAGCAGCCCAGCTGAAGCTTGCGATCGAAGGAAAGCTTCCTGAGAATTGGGATCAAGAAATTCCTGTTTATGAAGCTGGCTCAAGTCTTGCCTCTCGCGCTTCTTCTGGCGAGGTATTAAACGGCATTGCGAAACAAGTACCTTTCTTTATTGGTGGGTCTGCTGACCTTGCTGGATCAAATAAAACAACGATTAAAAACACAGACGACTTTGGTAAAAATAATTATGCTGGCAAGAATATTTGGTTCGGTGTTAGAGAATTTGCAATGGGTGCTGCGTTAAATGGTATGGCACTTCACGGCGGCCTTCGTGTATTCGGTGGAACGTTCTTTGTATTCTCAGATTACTTACGACCAGCTATTCGTCTTGCGGCCTTAATGGGTCTTCCAGTGACTTATGTCTTTACGCATGATAGTATCGCTGTCGGTGAAGATGGGCCAACACATGAGCCGGTTGAACAACTTGCTTCATTACGTGCGATGCCTAATCTTTCTGTCATTCGCCCAGCAGATGGAAACGAAACTGCTGCAGCGTGGAAACTGGCTGTATCATCAACGGATAAACCGACAGCACTAGTTCTTACTCGTCAAAACCTTCCAACGATTGATCAAGCACCAGAGAAGGCGTATGAGGGAGTAGAAAAAGGCGGATATGTCGTCGTTGAAGCTGCTGATGCACAGCCTGAAGCACTTCTGCTCGCTTCAGGTTCTGAAGTAGGATTAGCGATTGAAGCGCAAAAGGCACTTGAAAAAGAGGGTATCCGCGCATCTGTTGTCAGCCTTCCAGCATGGGATCGCTTCGATCAGCAGTCAGACGAATACAAAGAATCAGTTCTTCCTAAAGCAGTGAGAGCACGTATTGCGATTGAAATGGGTGCTTCACTTGGCTGGGAGCGTTACACGGGCCTTGATGGTGACGTGATTGCAATTGATAAATTTGGCGCTTCTGCACCAGGTGAAACCATTATTGAGAAATACGGATTTACTGTCAGCAATGTGGTCAGCCGCGTGAAAGCGAAGCTGAATAAATAATCGATCTCCAAGCATCATAATTTTTGTCATCTGTTTGCAGAGCATTTCCACCCGCTCTGCAAACTTTTTTCTTTTTCTTGTTTTTTTGACAAAACTAGTTTCTTCTTGCTTCATATATAGACAATTCTTTCCTTCACATTTTTGTATAATACAAGCAATAAATGAGATTGACGAAATGTGAAAGGAAGGGATAGACATGGAACGCCATTATTATATTTATTGGATTGAGGATGAGTTTGCTCATCATTATTTTGGCAGAGAATCGATTTTATTTCATTTGTTTGAGTCGTTACACTGGACGAACCGTACGGACGATGAGTTAGTCATGCTTGTTAAGCAAGTGGATTACGTGACGAAACGAATCCCTGCTTTTCATATGCATCAGCGATTATTGAACAACTTAACGAACATTCACTATACACAAATAGGCTCGATTTACAGCGCCTCACTACCAGATGGAAAAGGGACAGCTGCATTCATTATCAAAGATCGTTATATCCAAATGTCTGCCACGGGCAGTTATGAGGCAGAAGCGGTGTTTTTTGAGGTGCTTAGAAAAATTAGTCCTTGCTTCCTAGCGATGGACTTTGGATCAAAGAAGCATGGATGGCTCAATCCGGTAAAAGTGAGGAATTTTGTTTAAAAAAATAAAATTGAACGCGAAATGTTGTATAATAGCCTTTTGTTTAGTACACTTTATACGAGACAACATGAAGGAGGAAGAATTATGGATTTATGGGTTGTCATCCTTGTAGGCGTTGTTGCACTGCTTGCAGGAGTTGCACTCGGATTCTTTATTGCTCGTAAGTATATGATGAGCTACTTGAAAAAGAATCCACCAATTAATGAACAAATGCTTCGAATGATGATGATGCAGATGGGCATGAAACCGTCCCAAAAGAAAATCAATCAAATGATGAAAGCCATGAACAACCAAGCGAAATAATACGTACGATATTATGATCATAGATGGAACATGGTTATAAAGAATGGACAAGCGTTGTCCTATCTTTATTGAATTCACCTTCATCAGACGCTTAAAACCACTGTACTTGCATGAATGAAGCAGGGAAGGTGGTTTTTATTATGGCGTCATTCATCATGTTAAACAACAAAAAACCCCTGTGATCAGAGGTTTTTGTTTCGTTTATGGTCACACATATCAACTGTTCTAAAAATCGTGCGGCATGATGGATATCATGAGATATGATTAGTTGGCTGAGTTTGAGTGTAAGTGTCGTTGATATTGTAAGAGGAGATGATCTAGCTGCTGGCTATGTTCGATGGTCACAGTTGATGTCATGCCATTATCCAAGACAACTTTCATCAGCTCTTCTCTTTTTTCTTCAATTTGAGTTAATAATGATGTTTTTACCAAAGTCATGTTCCTTTCATGCAAATCTTGATAAAAAGAATCGATTCTATTATATCCATATTAAGGTTTATTTTCAAATTTAAAGGATTCGTTATCTCAATGTCAAATTAAATTATATAAGGTTTTAAGAGAATAGACCATCTTTATTGAGAGGATGTAAAAAAAATGAAATGATTTTGTCATCTCTTATTGTATATTGTAAGAAGGGGGTGTTCTTTTGTCAGATTTGAATTACTTTTTAGCTTTTGGAGCAGGGTTTCTTTCTTTTATCTCACCGTGCTGTCTGCCGCTTTATCCAGCCTTTTTATCGTATATTACGGGCGTTAGTATAGATGAAGTGAAATCTGAGAAGGTGATGCTGAGAAGAAGAAGTCTGCTTCATACATTATTCTTTTTAATTGGTTTCTCTATCATTTTTATTGCGATTGGCTTTGGGACATCGTTCGTTGGTTCGTTTTTCATTGAATACCATCAAGCGATTCGTCAAATTGGGGCCATTCTCATTATTTTCTTTGGTTTTATGATTCTTGGTATATTTCAGCCTTCTTTTCTCATGGGAGAAAAGAGAATGCAGTTCAAAAATCGTCCTGCTGGTTTTTTTGGATCGATCCTCATCGGAATGGGTTTTGCTGCTGGATGGACTCCTTGTACAGGCCCTATTTTATCCGCCGTCATCACACTTGCGAGTAACAATCCGGAGTCGGCTGTGATGTATATGATTGCGTATATTTTAGGATTTGCCATTCCATTTTTCATTCTTTCCTTTTTCATCACGAAAATGGCGTGGATCAGAAAGCGTCAGCAGCTCATCATGAGAATCGGCGGGGTCATTATGATTGTGGTTGGAATTTTACTGTTCTTTGATCTTCTAACATGGATTATCATTATGTTCTCATCGTTGTTTGGAGGATTTACAGGTTTTTGAAATCGTTTTCTACAGTCGCGGCGAATGGTTTTTTTTCGTCAATTGGAGTATATTATACATAGACTGACCTTAAAGAATAAAGGAATGATTTGATATGATGATCATAATCTCTTCTATAATTGCGGTATGTATGGCGGTAGCCGTCATGTTTATTCGCATTAAATCATCTGCAAAACCTGCAACCGCGAAAAAAATTATTTTACCTCCTATTTTCATGAGCACTGGTGCACTGATGTTTTTGATTCCTATGTTTCAAGTCACTGGAGCCGAATTTCTTGAGGCGATTACAGTGGGGATGTTTTTCTCTATATTCCTAATTAAAACATCGAAATTTGAAATTAGAGGCAATGAAATCTATTTGAAGCGTTCAAAAGCATTTGTGTTTATTCTCATTGGTCTTCTTGTTATTCGTATTGGCATGAAGACCATTCTGAGTTCTTCCATTGATTATGGTGCGTTAAGCGGGATGTTTTGGATTCTTGCATTTGGCATGATCGTGCCTTGGCGGGTCGCCATGTATTTGTCGTTTAGAAAGCTGTCTAAACAATTAGACTTGCAGCAGGCTCAAATGAATTAAACCTCCTTTTTAAAGGAGGTTATTTAAATAGCGATTCGTATGGCGTGTGATCGATATTTTTTTCTTGAAGGCGCTTAAGTAAAAACTTATGATCCCGCTTTGGCGTAGCGATGATATAACCGCGGATGATTAAGTCTAAATTAATACTGGCGGCCTGTTCTTTTAATGCCAGCTCGCCAACTTTACCGGCAATTTTTTCTTTGGCGACATCTCTAAATAGCTCTGGAACTGGTAATACTAGCTCATTTAAAAGCTGTTTGTCCTCATCCCGCCATAGATGAAGGCTCTTTTGAATATATTCATCCTGCCAATCAAGTTCTGATTTCCCGTCTTCCTTCGGCAATCGTTTTAAAAATTTTCGAAACATAAAAAAGCCACCGATTGCAAGTAATCCGATCATCACTGTACCCCAAAATAAAATGAACCACAAAAACCAGCCGCTTAACATGTTCTCACTCCTTATACCCCTTATCTCTCTATCTTATTTTACATGAAGAGATGATAGAAGAAAATAACAAAAATGTATGTCTCTCATCTCTATAAAACGCCCCTTTTCATTGATTGCCGCCTATTTACTAGAATGACCCAAACCATCTGGTAGAAAAAGAATACATTATCGTATAGCGACTCTACTATTTGGCCATGGTGGTTCGCAAAAGGGATTGACTTGAACTGAACGGAAGAGAGCCCACCTACATGAAGGTGGGCTCTTAATGTTTGATATGCGGCATTTGAAAGGAAAATGCGCCGTCTTGATGGCGAGAATATTTTCTAATTTTTATTGATATGATTCTGTTTTCGTATACTGTGTTAATGTCTTTGTTATTCAAATAAAAAGGGAGCATGACGCTTTTTTCAATTTGCTGTTCGCCTTCATCATTTGGCTTTTGTGCCGTGAAAGCTAGAGTGAGCTCATAGCCGGCGAAGGTCAGCTTTACATCAGTGATCGTTAGGGTGGAGACATCAATCTCAATAATATAGTCACGGCTTGTTTCATAAAGATCAATTGGGAGGTGTTCATCATACCAGGCAAATGGATCATCCATTAAGACATTAAGCCAATCATCTATTTCCAGAAAATCAGAGGCATTCGCTTGCTGTTCATTCTCCATAAATACTCCTCCATCACATCTCATAATAAATCATATGTTGAAAACTGAAATGTGTGAAAGACCTAAAACATCCCGTTTGTTTCACGGGATGAGAGGGGGATGTTTACATGTCATGATGTGAATTGTGCTTTTGTCTTGTATGGTTTCGGTTCTTTACTTTTTTACTGCCTGATAATGGCTCAGGCTGTCCGCCTTGATGCTCCTTAGGAGAGTTTTGACGGATGTCTTTCCCTGAGTTTTTATTCGTCATGATTTTGCTCCTTTCTTATTGATTCTTTTTGCGTTTTTTATTATTTTGCCTTTGTTCTTCTGTTAAAACGAGCTGATCATTTTCAATATAGCCTGCACCTTTTCCTTGGCTTTTGGCTGCGTTCATGCCGTCAATCACATGATTTGCTTTTCGTTTTGTCATGTTCTATCACCTCATATATAGTCTGACCCCGCACCGCTTGGTTTATGAAGAGTAATCATTTCCTAATGATAAGATAAACTTATTGAATTTAATAAAAGCATTGTTATTTACTTATGTATGAATTTGTTTTAAGATGAAATTGTGAGAAAATTGTGGTGAAATACGACGATTTTTCTGAGAATTGAAATTGATCTTGATCATCAAAAGGGGGATTTTGGACATGTCGAAACAGCAGCAAGTCGCTAAACAAGACGCTTTTCAATCTAGAAAAACGTTTTCGACAAACGGGAAAACATATCACTATTATTCGTTAGAAGCACTAGAGAAACAAGGAATTGGAAATGTTTCTAAGTTGCCTTATTCCATTAAGGTACTGTTAGAATCAGTGCTTCGCCAAGTAGACGGTAGAGTGATCAAAAAGGAACACGTTGAAAACTTGGCAAAATGGGGAACTGCCGAGGTAAAAGAGATTGACGTTCCATTTAAACCATCTCGTGTTATTTTACAAGACTTTACGGGTGTACCAGCCGTCGTTGACCTTGCATCTTTAAGAAAAGCAATGGCAGATGTCGGAGGAGACCCGGATAAAATCAACCCTGAAATTCCAGTTGACCTTGTCATTGACCACTCAGTACAAGTTGACAAAGCTGGAACTGAAGACGCGCTAAACATTAATATGGATTTAGAATTCGAACGTAACGCAGAGCGTTATAACTTCCTTAGCTGGGCAAAGAAAGCGTTTAATAACTATCAAGCTGTTCCGCCTGCCACAGGGATTGTTCACCAAGTGAACTTAGAGTATCTTGCAAGTGTTGTTCATGCGATTGAAGAAGACGGTGAGATCATTACTTACCCAGATACGCTAGTTGGTACTGACTCTCATACAACCATGATTAATGGTATCGGTGTACTTGGATGGGGCGTTGGCGGTATTGAAGCGGAAGCTGGTATGCTTGGTCAACCTTCTTACTTCCCAGTACCAGAAGTGATTGGCGCTAAATTAGTTGGAGAGCTTCCAAACGGAACAACTGCAACTGACTTAGCATTAAAGGTCACACAAGTACTACGTGAAAAAGGCGTTGTGAACAAGTTTGTTGAATTCTTCGGACCAGGTGTTGCACAGTTGCCGTTAGCGGATCGTGCAACGATTGCGAACATGGCGCCTGAATACGGTGCTACTTGCGGATTCTTCCCAGTAGATGAGGAAGCTCTTGCTTACCTACGTCTCACTGGCCGTGATGAAGAGCAAATTAATATCGTTGAAGAATATTCTCGCGCAAATGGTTTATTCTATACGCCAGATGCAGAAGAGCCAATTTTTACTGATGTTGTGGAAATTGATCTTTCTAAAATCGAGTCAAACTTATCTGGTCCAAAACGTCCACAAGATTTGATTCCACTTTCTGAAATGAAAGAGACGTTCCATAAACATATTGAAAGCCCAGCAGGAAACCAAGGATTCGGCTTAGAAAAATCAGAGCTGGATAAACAAATCGAATTTGATCTTGCAAACGGCGAAAAAGCTGTGATGAAGACAGGCGCGATTGCGATTGCAGCAATTACGAGCTGTACGAACACCTCTAACCCATATGTATTGATCGGAGCAGGTCTTGTCGCGAAGAAAGCAAGTGAGCTTGGTATGAAGGTACCAAACTATGTGAAAACGTCACTAGCGCCAGGTTCAAAGGTTGTAACAGGATATCTTGTGAACTCAGGACTTCTTCCATATCTAAAAGACCTTGGATTTAACATTGTCGGGTATGGCTGTACAACATGTATCGGAAACTCAGGGCCTCTTGCACAAGAAATCGAAGATGCTGTTTCTGAAAATGATTTGCTGATCACTTCTGTTTTATCAGGTAACCGTAACTTTGAAGGGCGTATCCATCCGCTTGTGAAGGGGAACTACCTTGCATCTCCACCATTAGTTGTGGCGTATGCACTTGCTGGAACGGTGAATATTGATTTAACAAAAGATCCTATCGGTGTGGATAAAAATGGTGAAAACGTTTATTTCAATGACATTTGGCCTTCAATGGACGAAATCAATAGTGTCGTGAAAAGCACTGTCACACCTGAGTTATTCCGCTCAGAGTATGAAACTGTTTTCGACAGCAATGACCGCTGGAATGAAATTAAAACGACGGATGATGCCTTGTATAAATGGGATGAAGATTCCACATACATTGCGAACCCGCCATTCTTTGAGAACCTATCAGTTGAACCTGGTAAAGTTGAACCGCTTAAAGGCTTGCGCGTAGTCGCGAAGTTCGGCGACTCTGTCACAACTGACCATATTTCTCCAGCTGGAGCGATTGGGAAGGACACACCTGCAGGTAAATACTTGCAAGAAAGAGGCGTATCGCCTAGAGACTTTAACTCATACGGATCTCGACGTGGTAACCACCATGTGATGATGAGAGGCACATTTGCAAACATCCGTATTAAGAACCAAATTGCACCAGGCACAGAAGGCGGATATACAACGTATTGGCCAACTGGTGAAGTGACATCAATTTATGATGCATGCATGCGTTATAAAGAAGATGGAACGGGTCTTGCGATCTTAGCGGGTAAAGATTACGGAATGGGTTCTTCACGTGACTGGGCTGCAAAAGGAACAAACCTTCTTGGCATCAAATTTGTTCTAGCTGAAAGCTTTGAGCGTATCCACAGAAGTAACCTTGTCTTCATGGGCGTACTTCCTTTACAGTTTAAGGACGGAGAAAGTGCAGAGACTCATGGACTCACAGGAACGGAAACATTTGAAGTTGATGTTGATGAAACAGTTCGTCCGCGTGATCTTGTCACTGTGAAGGCAATTGATACAGATGGCAATGAGAAAACATTTGAAGTGCTTGTTCGCTTTGATAGTGAAGTCGAAATTGACTACTATCGTCATGGCGGTATTCTTCAAATGGTACTGCGCGAAAAATTGGCAAGCAACTAATAAAGCGAAGAAGAGAAGGCGCTCGAAAGCTTTCTCTTCTTTTTTAACATAGTGGAGGATCAATCATGTGGAAAAAAGGAATGGCAAGCGCTGTTTTACTTGTGTTGATTGGTTTACTTGCGTGGAATTTATTTGGCCCAAAAGAGCCGGCCATTGGTCTTGAAAAAGGGGATCAGGCCCCTGATTTTGAGCTCAAAACACTTGACGGTAAAACCGTATCGTTATCTGATTATCGCGGGAAAAAGGTGCTCGTCAATTTTTGGGCGACATGGTGTAAGCCATGCAAAGCGGAAATGCCGGATTTAGATGCGATTAGAAGTGAAAACGATCAAGTCGAAGTACTAGCAGTGAATTTGACGACCACTGAAAAGAGTGTAGATCATGTCGCAGCATTTCGAGATGAATTAAAGCTGAGCTTTCCTGTTTTATTGGACCAAAAAGGCATTCAAGCGAGGTATCAGGTGCTTTCATATCCAACTACATACATATTAGATGAAAAAGGACGCATCATGTCTGTGAAGCATCAAATGCTGACAAAAAAAGAAATTGAAACAGAGCTGGATCTATAATGATTCAGCTCTTTTGCTTATTTTCTAAATATTTTGGCGAAAATGAATTTATGCATATACTGGAGGTGAGTGGAATGAGAAGAAGAAAACGCCGCACATTTGAAGAGCTTGTGCTTGAAAATAAGAAAGAATTATTAAGCAATGAGGAATTTTTAAACCAGCTTGAAGAAAAGTTGGAAGAGCGATTTAGACAGAAATAAGTTATGAATTATTCGTTTTCGTTCATCCTAAAGAAGAGGGAGGGATGAATGATGGGTAGAGAGCATGATAAACAAGCGCAGTTTACACCAGACCATTTAGGGACAAAACCTGTAGCATACAAACGCAATAAAGGTAAAAAGATGCATAATAAAACAAATGAACAGCCTGATGTGATACAGACGAAGGGCGAATAATAAGGAGGGAATCATCATGAATAACGAGTCATATCAATCCAATCCAGATGATCGTTCTGATAATGTTGAAAAGCTGCAAGATATGATCGAGAACAGCCTCGAAAATATAGATGAATCTGAAGCAGCAATGGCCTTTTCGACGGATGCAGAAAAGCAAATGATCAAGCAAAAAAATGAAAACCGAAAAATGAGTATTGACGCGATGCGTTCTGAGATCAAGGACGAAGAAGCAGCAAGAAAGAATGGCTATACCGAATAAACCAGGGATTCCTGGTTTATTTTATTGTCTCTTTTTAGAAGAACCTTTAGGAATGTGGTAAAATGGCAGAGACCTTAGGTTTCGATAGGAGAGCGATGAAAACGTGTATGTATCCAAAAAAGAAATAGAAGTTCGTTATGCAGAAACAGATCAAATGGGCATTGTTTATCATGCCAATTATTTAATTTGGATGGAAGTCGGCCGAACTGCGTTGATTAAAGAACTAGGATTTTCCTATGCGCAGCTAGAAGCAGACGGTGTCCTTGCACCTGTTGTAGATCTTCAGGTTCAATATAAAAAGCCGCTACTCTACGGCGAAACAGCAATCATCCATACGTGGATTGAAGAATACAATGGTGTCAAAACAGTATATGGCTATGAAATTCAAAAGCCAGATGGACAAACGGCGATTACAGGGACAACCTCACATATTTGTGTAGACAAAGACACCTTCAGGCCTATTCAATTTAGAAAAGCCTTCCCTGCCTGGCACAAAGTATACGAACAGTCGAAAAAGCAGGGTTAATCTATGGCATTTGGTATTAAAAGAAGCGATTTGAATGCGTGGAAATCAACTGTTAGGCAAGGAAAAGTCGCCCTTTTAACACACTATTGGCTGGATGACCGTTTTCCAAATGCCAATACAGTCACAAAGGCAGCTTGTCAGGATATAGGGCAATTAATTGCTTGGGGAGAAACACATGGTTTAAAAAAAGAATGGATTCATGTTCGTGAAGGCTTTCCTCACTTTGACCTGATCGGTGAATGGCAAGAAAGGATCTTGCAAAAGGAGCGGTCTTTAGGAAACATTCAGGAGTATGGGCTATATATTGAGGTATAAAACAAAAAAGATACCCGAGGGATGAGGTATCTTTTTTGCTTATTCATAATGAAACTCTGGTTCTTTCACGGACTCGTTATAATCAATATGCAGATCATGGTTGTCAAAATACCAAATATCACTTTCCTCAATAAAGAAAGTAATACCTTCTAATTCAGCGGTTGCGCCTACATTTTGAGGTTCATCTTTTGCGACGCCGAGAGAAAAGCCTTTTTGTACATTACTGCACCCGCCATATCTCACAAAAAAGCGAACATGATCACCTTTTTCTAAATCCAGTTCATCCTTGTACCAATTCAGTGCATCATCATTTATCGTTAATTTCAATGTGATCGCCCCTTTTTGAAAGTCATGCTGTTTTTTTAAAATGCAGGATGCAAAAACAGCTTTTCTGTACTTTACCACATATTTAAACGTCATAAACGGCTAGAGCCATTTGATTTTCGGTTCAGTTTTGTTGAGAATTCGTTTGAGGTTCGCGATGTGTCTGAAGATCACAAAGCCAGCAAGAACAGCTACAACAATAATTAAGAATAGGTCTTGGGTGAATATGCTGTAAATGAATGTATAGATCCCAGTCAGCATTGATGATAAAGACACATATTTACTAATGTATAAAAATAAGAAAAAAGCAGCGATCATCGTGATAAATAAGAACGGGGCATAAAATAGCAATACGCCACCTGATGTAGCGACTGCTTTTCCACCCTTAAATTTTGCAAAGGCAGGAAAGCTGTGACCGATAACAGCAGCAACTCCTGCTAGTAAGGGGTGAATGTCCAGTTGCATGAAAAACGGTAGAGCTGAAGCGAGAGTCCCCTTTAAAATATCAGCTGTAATAACGATAGACCCTGCTTTTATCCCAAGCGTACGAAATGCATTTGTCGCACCTAGGTTCCCGCTGCCATGTTCACGGATATCGATTCCCTTTGCAGCTTTCCCGACAATGAGACCGGATGGAATACTGCCGAGTAGATAAGCCAAAATAAACATCAAAGCAATTAACATCTGCATAACTCCTTTATATTCTCCCTCTTGTCTTACATTTTAACATGATCTTATGAAAAACATGGCGATCTTTTTTTGAAAAAATAGAAGGCGAATGAATTGATCTTTGTTTTTCAGAAGAAACTTCGCTAAAATAGAGGAAAGGGAGTGTCTGGATGAATCATCCTACTAAACAAGAAATTGGTCGTATATTAAAGAGCAGCAAACGAATTGCTGTTGTGGGTTTGTCAGATCAGCCGCACCGAACGTCTTATATGGTTTCAAAAGCGATGCAGGATGCCGGTTATGACATCATTCCAGTGAATCCAACGATCGATGAAGCACTTGGCGTAAAAGCGGTTGCGTCTTTAAAAGACGTGAAAGAGCCTGTTGATATTGTGAATGTCTTTAGACGTTCTGAATTTCTGCCTGAGGTGGCAAAAGAATTTCTTGATATGGATGCACCTGTTTTTTGGGCACAGCAAGGTGTATATCATGAAGAAGCGAAAAGACTGATTGAGGAAAAAGGTAAAGTGGCCATCATGGATTTATGTATTAAAGTGGCTCATGCTATGACAAAAACGCATTAAATCGTCAAAAATCCTTGGTTTTTCAAGGATTTTTGCTTTTTTGTTGTAGAAATATATTTGCGATTCTAGAAGAAAGCGATAAAATAAGGCGACAGGGACATATCGATGACCTTGCATATCGAGAAAAAGAGCGATAAGATAAATATAGAACATTTGTTCTGTTTCGCTAAAACCATCATATGATTGCATTTGGCTTATGAAACAGTCTTGTTTATAATGGACTTCTAGTTCTGATTTCAGAACGGAGTACATTCTCATAGCCGTGCAAAAGAGCATGTATAGCTGAATCACACATGCATGGTGATGATGCAGCTTATTAAAGTGGACATTAATGAGCAGCATGATCATCATTTAAATCTAGAGAGATCATTTGATGATTAGCCGGTTATGTTTGTTAGTGAAAGGGGATTAAGCATTTGGTTAAAAAGCAGCAAGTGGATTATAACGATGATTCTATTCAGGTGCTAGAGGGGCTTGAAGCGGTCCGTAAACGTCCAGGTATGTATATTGGTTCTACGGATTCACGCGGTCTTCATCACCTTGTCTATGAGATTGTAGACAACTCTGTCGATGAAGTGCTCGCTGGCCATGGAGACCATATCATTGTCAAAATACATAAAGATAACAGCATTTCGGTCCAAGATAAAGGACGAGGAATGCCTACAGGTATGCATAAGCTTGGAAAACCGACACCTGAGATCATTTTAACTGTCCTGCACGCAGGCGGAAAATTTGGTCAAGGAGGATATAAAACAAGCGGCGGACTTCACGGGGTTGGGGCATCTGTTGTAAACGCGCTGTCAGAATGGCTCACCGTCACAATTGAACGAGATGGTTTTATTTATCACCAGCGTTTTGAAAACGGCGGCAAGCCAGCGACATCACTTGAAAAAATCGGGAAAACGAAAAAGACAGGAACACTGATCCATTTTAAGCCGGATCCAACAATGTTCAGTGTTACGACCTATAATTTCGATACATTATCAGAACGTTTAAGAGAATCAGCCTTTTTATTAAAAGGGTTAAAAATAGAGCTGATCGATGAACGCCACGATGTACAAGAAACCTTTTATTATGAGACGGGTATCGAGGCATTCGTTGCTTATTTAAATGAAGAAAAGGATGTACTCAGTGAGGTCGTCTCGTTTGAAGGGGAGCATCAGTCTATTGAAGTAGATTTTGCTTTCCAATTCAATGATGGCTACTCAGAGAATATTCTTTCCTTTGTGAATAACGTGAGAACAAAAGATGGCGGTACGCATGAATCTGGTGCAAAAACAGCAATGACGAGAGCCTTTAATGAATATGCACGTAAAGTGACCCTTTTAAAAGAAAAAGACAAAAATTTAGAAGGCACTGATATTCGAGAAGGATTGTCTGCCATTATTTCCGTCAGAATTCCTGAAGAGCTGCTTCAATTTGAAGGACAAACAAAAGGAAAGCTTGGGACAAGCGAGGCTCGATCAGCTGTTGATACTGTTATTTCTGAAAAGCTGGCTTATTTCCTTGAAGAAAATCGGGAAACGGCGACTCTTCTTGTGAAAAAGGCGATTAAAGCCCAGCAAGCAAGGGAAGCTGCTAGAAAGGCAAGAGAAGAAGCGAGAAGCGGAAAGAAACGGAAAAAGTCCGAAGCGACGCTGAGCGGGAAATTAACACCTGCTCAATCGAGAAACCCGGCAAGAAACGAATTGTATCTAGTTGAGGGCGACTCAGCGGGTGGATCAGCAAAGCAAGGACGTGACCGAAAGTTCCAAGCAGTGCTTCCGCTTCGAGGGAAGGTCATCAACACAGAAAAGGCGAAGCTTGCTGATATTTTCAAAAACGAAGAAATCAACACCATTATCCATGCAATCGGTGGCGGCGTCGGTGTCGATTTTAATGTAGAAGACATCAATTATGACAAAATTGTGATCATGACAGATGCTGATACGGATGGAGCGCATATCCAAGTTCTTCTGCTTACCTTCTTTTATCGCTATATGAAGCCGCTGATTGAGCATGGAAAAGTGTTTATTGCACTTCCGCCATTGTATAAAGTCAGCAAAGGCTCAGGGAAAAAAGAAGTCATTGAGTACGCATGGTCTGATGAAGAAATGGATGGCGTACTAAAGAAGGTAGGAAAAGGGTATACGATCCAGCGCTATAAAGGTTTAGGTGAAATGAATGCCGACCAGCTATGGGAAACGACAATGAATCCAGAGTCGAGAACTCTTGTCAGGGTAAAAATCGATGATGCTGCACGCGTGGAACGCCGCGTCACGACACTTATGGGTGACAAAGTAGAGCCGCGCCGTAAATGGATTGAAAAGAATGTCGCCTTTGGACTTGATGAGGAAAGCAACATTCTTGAAAATGAAAACTTGTCGCTAGCTGAGGAGGTTTAAACATGGCACAACAAGAACGATTTCATGATTTACCATTAGAAGAAGTGATCGGGGACCGGTTTGGTCGCTATAGTAAATATATTATCCAAGATCGTGCGCTTCCAGATGCACGTGATGGCCTAAAGCCTGTACAACGAAGAATTTTATATGCGATGTACGCAGAAGGTAACACACAAGATAAAAACTTCCGTAAAGCCGCCAAAACAGTCGGTAACGTCATTGGTAACTACCATCCGCACGGTGACTCATCTGTTTATGAAGCTATGGTGAGAATGAGTCAGGAATGGAAAGTACGAAATGTGCTGATTGAGATGCATGGGAATAACGGAAGTATTGATGGAGATCCTCCTGCTGCTATGCGTTACACAGAAGCAAGACTTAGTGCGATTGCTTCTGAGCTTTTAAAGGATTTAGACAAGGAAACAGTCGAATTTGTCGCAAACTTTGATGATACAAGCAAAGAGCCGGTTGTATTACCAGCGATGTTTCCAAACCTTCTCGTGAACGGATCAACAGGAATTTCAGCAGGTTATGCGACTGACATTCCTCCGCATCACCTGGGAGAAGTGATTGATGGGGTCATTAAACGAATCGAACAGCCGCATTGTACGGTGGATGAATTAATGACAGTCATCAAAGGACCAGATTTCCCAACAGGCGGTATTATTCAAGGTGTGGACGGCATTAAGAAGGCTTATGAAACGGGAAAAGGAAAAATTATGATTCGCGGAAAAGCGGAGATTGAAACCATTCGCGGTGGACGTCAGCAAATCGTGATCACAGAAATCCCTTATGAAGTCAATAAAGCCAACCTTGTGAAAAAGATGGACGAGTTTCGAATTGAAAGAAAAGTAGAAGGGATTTCAGAGGTTCGGGATGAGACCGACCGGACGGGCCTTCGAATCGTTGTAGAGCTGAAAAAAGAAGCAGACGCAAATGGTGTCTTGAATTTCTTATATAAAAATTCAGACCTGCAAATTCCGTATAACTTTAATATGGTTGCGATACATAATCGAAGACCGACCTTAATGACGCTCACAACAATACTTGATGCATATATTGCCCATCAAAAGGAAGTGGTGACAAATCGCTCAGCATATGAGCTTCGAAAAGCGAAGGAACGTCATCATATTGTAGATGGTTTAATTAAGGCCCTTTCTATCTTAGATGAAGTGATTGCCACAATCCGTTCGTCTAATGATAAGCGTGATGCGAAAAATAATTTGATGGAGAAATATGATTTTACAGAGGCACAGTCAGAAGCGATTGTTTCTCTCCAATTATATCGTTTAACAAATACAGATATTACGCAATTAAGAGACGAAGCAAGAGAGCTTGACGTGCGTATAGCAGAACTTGAAGATATTTTAGGGAACGAGAAAAAGCTACTAAAGGTGATCACGAACAGTTTGAAAAAGCTCAAAAAGACCTATGCTGATGAGAGACGATCTGTCATTGAGGAGAAAATCGAGGAAATTAAGATTAACCTTGAAGTGATGATCGCATCAGAGGATGTATACGTTACGGTCACGAAGGATGGGTATATCAAACGGACAAGCCAGCGATCCTATGCCGCATCTAACGGTAAGGACTTTGGTATGAAGGATACAGACCGGCTGATTCATCAGTTTGAAATGAATACAACGGATGTTCTTCTTTTGTTTACGAATAAAGGAAGCTATATTTATTGTCCGGTTCATCAGCTACCAGATATACGATGGAAAGACATGGGTCAGCATATTACGAATATTATTTCGATTGATCGTGATGAATCGATTCAAAAAGCGATTCCAATTAAGGAATTTGATGAATCGTCCTATCTTCTGTTCTTTACAAAAGGCGGTATGGTGAAGAAAACAGAGCTTCTTCAATATAAAGCGCAGCGATATTCGAAACCGCTTGTCGCTTTGAACCTAAAAGGTGACGATGAACTTGTAGATGTCCATGTGACAACAGGTCAGCAGGAATTGTTTATTGCAACGAGAAATGGTTATGGATTGTGGTTTGATGAAGAGGAAGTAAGCGTTGTGGGCCCGAGAGCGGCAGGGGTCAAAGGAATCAACTTGAAGGAAGGGGACGAGGTAGTCTCTGGACAAATCATTGATCCGAAGAACGATGTGCTTGTGCTCACGACACAAAGAGGTGCTGTGAAGCGAATGAACCTCTCTGAATTTGATAAGACATCAAGAGCGAAACGCGGAGTTCTCATGCTAAGAGAATTAAAGAAAAACCCGCACCGTATTGTGGCTGTGATCGCTGCATCCTTGCATGATACAATTGAGATGGATACAGATAAGGGTACAACGATTCCGCTTCATATCTCTACCCTAAGAGCGAATGATCGCTATAGCAATGGATCATTTGTTGTAGATGAGGAAGAACAGGGAGAAGTGACTCATGTCCTTCTGTCACCTGTACCAACTTTAGATGACAATAAATAAGCAAACGAAAACCCCCCTGTTTATCGCAGGGGGGTTCTTTTATATGCGGGTCCTTTTTTAGCTCTCATGGTTGCCAAACATGCTAGTAATGGCGTGAACCACTTCAATTCCTTGGTAGACGAAAAGAGAAAGTGAAGTGACAGAGAACAGACCTAGAATGAATAATCTTAAGAAAAATAACATCGTGTAAAACCTCCCAATTTTTGTTTTGATTTAAATGGTTGGGTTAAACACGGGCTAGTCGGAAATAAGAAGATTGATAGAATACTGCAAGTAAATGCTTCTTTTTCCGGTCAAATCGATCAGTATGAGTGATGCGTGCAAATCCAGCTGTCATACTGCCAATGATCAAAAGTGCTGTAAATGCGGCAAATACTGCGTTCACATGTTTTTGTTTCTTTTCATCGCCCATTGTCTGAACGATTTTCATTTCATGTGATTCTTGATCGGCAACCACCTTTGCATGATGGTATACCTGAACGGAATGAGGCATTGAGAATAAATGAAAACTTGCAAGTGCTATGAATAAGACTGCTAATTTTAACAGCATATTTTTTTTCATTTTTCTCACCCCTTCCTGTTTATTTTCATGATCTTACCACGTTTTCAGTTATTTGAAAAGTCTTATTTAATTACTTTCCCTCTTTAAAAAAGCGATAAACATCAGGACATCTATAGGACTGTTTCACTTCATGAAAGGTTTCAATTTTATTTTTTAAATTTAAAAAAGTGTCATGATCAAGGATCAGACACTTTTAAATGAATGTGGCTTTGCTACAGCTTTTGTAAAGATTCCTGCAATACAAATGGCGAATAGAACAAATATAAAGGCATGAAGCAGTCCTACCTCATTGGCAAGCAGTCCTAAAATAGGCGGGCCAGAAAGAGAGGCGGTGTAACCAGATAAGGTCACAATGCTGACGCGTTTGACGGCGTAGCGGCTATCATCACCAGCTGCCGAAATGGTCAGCGGGAAGCCTAAAGAAGCGCCAAGTCCCCATAAAAAGATCGATATCATACACACGACAAGTGAAATTTTTAAAATGACCAGGAATAGTCCTGTAGCTGCTGATAAAATAGCGACTCTTAACAATAACACTCTGCCGAAGCGATCAATTAAACGTCCACTGATGAGTCTGCCGCTAATCATTCCGCACAAAAATAAAGCATAGATGACCGTACTCATAGAATGTGAAACCTGGTAGCCATCGACCATCGCAAGTGGAATCCAATCATTTGCAGAGCCCTCTACAAATGCAAGGCATAGGGCGATCATCGCAAGAGATATTGTCCGTTTGTTCAGCCATGGTGCATGAGAACCGTCCGTTGTTTCTGGCTGTATCTCATGCTGATCCTTTCCTGTCCCATGCGGAATAAACCGTGTACATATCAGAATGCTGAGAAAGAAAAGAATGGCAATGCTCAGAAGATGAATCAATACGGATACCCCTAGATGGATAAAGAGAATTCCAGCACCTGCACCGATTAAAGTGCCAATGCTGAAGGAAGCGTGCAATATAGGCAGGATGGTTTTCCTGATGCTGTACTCAATTTCCGTCCCTTCTAAGTTCATGGCCACATTGCACATGCCCGAGCCAGCTCCAAAAAGAAAAAGACCGGCAGTGACAACAAGAGTAGAAGAGAGAGCAGAACCAATGGCAAGAGTGGTGAATCCAATGAACATTAAAAAAGCGCTGATCACAATGGCCACTCGGCCGCCTTTTCGGCGAACGAATATATTGGAAAGAACAAGTCCAACAATCGAACCAATAGATAAGCCAAGTAAAATAAGTCCCATTGTTCCTGTATTCGCTTGTAATAAATCTCTGACTTCCGGTGTCCGTGAAAACCATGTAGAGATGGAGATCCCAGACATCGTAAAAATGACAATAATGGCTTGATACCACTTTAATTCCATCTAATCCCTCACATGTTAAAGATGTATATGTTACTGAACAAATCTACTTGATTATAAATGAGAGTTCCTGATTCGTAAATAACATGAGGGAGGAGCATGATGAAATTTCTAGTCAAAAAAACATATCTTCACAATTTTTCTGCTAAGAAGGTAAAATAAAGACAAAGGGGGCGGTATGTATGAAGTCATATCGAATTGGTGTAATGAAAGGAGATGGGATTGGACCAGAAATTGTGCAAGCAAGTATGCGCATCTTAAAGGCTGCACTGTCGCAGTTTCATGAGTCTTTTGTTGAAAATTTGTAGAATGTCCAATCGGCTTTGAAGCCATCCATTCTCACCATGATCCTGTACCAGTATCTACAATAGAAGAATTAAAAAAGTGCCATGGATGGATATTAGGACCTCATGATTCTGCATCCTATCCAGACCGATGGAAAGAAAGGAGAAATCCAAGCGGAGAGCTCCGTCATACGTTTGATCTATTTGCGAATATTCGTCCGTCTCAATCATTACCAGGGATACAAAGCATAGGACAATACGTCGATCTCGTGATTTTTCGAGAGAACACAGAAGGCTTCTATCCAGATCGGAACATGTATCATGGGGTAGGAGAGTGGATGATTACACCAGATGTCGCTATATCTACAGGTGTGTTTACTAAAAAGGCGATTACACGCATTGCCCACGAAGCCTTTCAAAGTGCAATGGCGCGCAGGAAAAAGGTGACGATTGTTCATAAGGCAAACGTGATCAAATTAGGATCTGGTTTATTTTTGCGAACATGCCAAGAGGTAGCAAAAGCGTATCCGCAAGTAGCATTAGAGGATGTACATATTGATGCAATGGCAGCTCACCTAGTGAGACGCGCAAGTGATTTTGATGTGATTGTGACAGAGAATATGTTTGGTGATATTTTATCTGATTTAACAGGGGAGCTTGTCGGAAGTTTAGGAATAGCGCCTTCATTAAACTGTAACAAAGACCAAGCCATGGCACAGGCGGCACACGGATCAGCACCGGATATCGCTGGGCAAAATATCGCCAATCCAATGGGCATGATTCTTTCTACAAAGATGCTTTGTGACTGGTTATATGTGAAATATCATGATGAGAGATTAAAAAAGACGGCAGCTCTTATCGAATGTACACTTCATGAGATCCTGAAAAAGAACATTAAAACGAAGGATTTAGGAGGAAAAGAGACGACGGCACAATTCACAGAGGCATTCATTCAAAGGATGAATCAGGATAAATAGAAGAAAGGAGAGGATCAACATGAAAAGTGAGAAAGAAAAGATGATCCAAGGAGAACATTATGTATCTAACGACCAAACGCTGATGGCAGATCGAGAAAGAGCAAGACAATTGACTTTTGCGTATGAGCAAACCAACCAGCCAGAAAAAAGACAAGCCATTTTAAAGGAATTATTAGGCGCTTGCGGTGAAGATGTGGTTTTTGAAGGAAGGTTGCAATGTGATTATGGATACAATATTGAGGTCGGTGAGCATTTTTTTGCGAATTTTGATGCTGTGCTATTAGATGTTTGTAAAATCACGATTGGACATCACTGTTTATTAGGTCCGAATGTACATATTTATACGGCTGGCCATCCGCTTGATCCAGTAGAACGTGCAAAAGGCATTGAATTCGGAAAACCAGTTACAATTGGAAACCATGTGTGGATTGGCGGTGGCGCTATAATTAATCCAGGTGTCACCATTGGCGACAATGCTGTCATTGCGTCCGGCGCCGTTGTCACGAAAAATGTTCCGGCAAATGTGGTAGTCGGTGGAAATCCTGCGAAAATCATTAAATATCTTGATAAATCAACATCTGGCAAATCAATGTTGGATGTTGATTTTTTCTTTTTTATCTCAATAAGAAAAGTATACTTAATTTTGAGACAGGAAAAATGGATTTTTGGTTTAACTTCCTAGAATATATATTATGTAAACTAAAAAAGACTTATATCGATAAAATGACATAAGCCTCTTCCAGCAATAAACAAGAAATACACATTAAAATATTTCAAACTTAGGATTCGCGTACTTTTCTTTCGAAACCTGTTGTAATGTTTCTAAAAATACTTCGCTAGGTTGTGCTCCTGAGATGACATATTTATCATTCACTACGTAAAAGGGCACGCCCTGAATCCCAATTTTTGATCCCTCGGCTCTATCAGCTGCAATATTCTCGCTATATTGATCATTTGCTAAAACATCCAAAGCTTCGTTACTATCAAGACCTATTTCACTTGTAAGTTGAGCAAGTGTGGCGTGGTCACCGATATCTAGTGAATCTGTGAAATGAGCTTTCATAATACGCTCCATAAACTCCCGTATCTTTCCTTTCTCTTTTGCATAATAAGAAAGACGAAGTGCATCATATGAATTCGTAGGAATCATTGTATCAAATTGATAATCTAACCCAACCTCTTTTGCTTTCTGTTTCAATTGATTGTTTCTTGCTTTTGCTTTTTCATATGGGATACCATGCTTGGAAGATGCTACTTGATGGATATCCATTCCTGTATTTTTTTTCGCATATGGATCTAATTGAAAATGACGAAATAAGACTTCGACCTCTTCTTTATGTTCAAACTGTTCTGATCCTATTTCAAATTGACGTTTGCCAATATAACAAAACGGACAAACAAAATCAGACCAAATTTCTACTTTCATCATAATATGTTCCCCCTTTATGATTTTGATGAATGTGTTTTGTCTATTCTTTATTACGCTTGTCAGTGCAATTGAACGTGCGAGGTGGGATTATGTGAATAAAAATCTTTTTAACTAATCCCACCAATACTTTTTTTTAAAACGTTCGTGCTACCGCTTTTGCCTTTTCAATTGCTGCACCAACAATTTCTTCTTTCGTAGTTGGATCATAGTCAATACCTTCAACAAAAATCGTTGGTTCCACTTCAATTCCAACAAACTTTAGCGCACCTCTCACGTAAGAATCGGAATGTTCCATTCCAATTGCCTGCGAATAAAATCCTCCCATTCCATGAATATGGATTGCTTTTTTTCCTTTCATCAATCCTTCTGGACCTTCTGATGTATATTTAAACGTTTTTCCAGCACTCATGATTGTATCAAAATAGGCTTTTAATAAGGGTTGGATTCCTAAATTCCACATTGAAGACTGAATGATGTATTTATCTGCTTCCATAAATTGCCTTGTAAATGCATTCACTGCTTCTATTTTTTGTGCTTCAACATCTGTTAGCACTTCCCCACTTCTTAACTTCTTTTGTCCAGTTAAAAAGTCAGCATCGATTAATGGCACATTTGCATAATAGACATCTACTTCCATTATTTCATCCGTTGGATTTACTTCCTTATATTCATTGATAAATGCTCTAGCAACTTGCGTACTTCTTGATTGTTCCTCACTTTGAGGTGTTCCTTTAACAAATAATACTTTTGACATGATCATTTCTCCTCTATGATTTTGATGAATGTTTGTATTTCTAAAACATTTTTTGAATACTTATTAAAAAATTTACACGCTTCATCTGAACAATATTTTCGGTATGAAAGCTGATTTAATGATTATAGACAATGGGCATTTTTCCGATTAATTGGCTTTGCCTAGCGGCGTCATACATGAGTTTAGCGACATTTTCCCTAGATACGGACATTTTAGCTGGCTGATCGCCGAATGAATAACCGTAAGATTGCCCGTTGTATTTGATATTAGGATTAATGATTCGAACGACTGTCCAATCCAGGTTCGATTGTTTAATCAGTTCACCTATCTTCTTCATTTCGGCATAACCATTTGGCATGAGAAGTTTAGGCAATATTCTCGGCAATATCGTCGATAAGCTTTTCTTATCGTCTTCAGATTGCAAGGCTGGCGTTGCGAGTGTAATCAATCTTTTTTTGGTGAACTGCTTCATCGCTTTGACAATACGGTTATGTCCGTCGGCGATCGGTGTGCCTTTTCGTTTTCGTGACAAATCAATGCCGGGACCTAAGGTGCTGAACACAACATCAGCTTCTGAAACTGCCGTTTCAATAGCTGAAGTGTTCGTTAGTTCCCCTGTTACAATGCGTAAATTCGAATGCTTTCGCTTGATTTTCTCAGGGTTTCTAACATATACCGTAACGAAATCTCCGTTTTCTAATGCAAACCGTGTTAAAAGTTGACCGATTGCACCAGTTGCCCCAAAAATAGTGATGTTCATGATCTTCTATCCCCTTTTGTTATTCTGAATGATCACAATGATTTCCTTGATCAAAACTCTTTCGTAATAACATGTGTTATTTAAGCAACGCGCGTTGTATAATTGATGATAAGATGAAAAAGAATAATAAACAACAACCAAAATAGCCAATATGTTGTTTACACAACACTTCTATTGTATTGTCGTTTTTAGACACGATGATGAACCCTAAAAGGAGAAGAAAAAATGATTATGCCAAAAAAAGATCCGAGAATACTTCGTACAAGACAATTGATTGTAGACTCTTTTCTTTCGTTAGCTAGTGAAAAAGATTTCAACAATATAACGGTCCGTGATATCACAGAAAAGGCTACTATTAACCGCGCTACATTTTATGCGCACTTTGACGATAAATTTGATTTATTACATTCTACAATCACCAATACATTTACAGACAAATTGAAAAAAAGACTAAATGATCACGATGGATTCAATGAAAAAGTCATTGCCAATATTTTTCTAGCCATGTGTGATCACCATAAAGAGTTAAGCGACCTATGTCCTAAAGGTTATAATTCTTTAGGAACTATTATAGAAAGTAAAATTAAAGAGGAGTTACAGAAGCTAATAGCTGACCTTGTGCTAAAAGGAACTGAAAATACCATTGAATTAGAGGATAAACAATTGGTAACAACCCTATCTACTATGCTAAGTTGGGGGATATACGGAGCTGCATACACATGGAATAAGGATGGAAGACCTATTTCACCACAAGAGCTAGTGACTAAGACCATGCCTATCTTTAAAAATGGCATGAGTAAGTATTTTCTTTAATGAAACTGATGTTAATTATCAATTATTTTAGCCATTTTAAAGTAGCTAAAAGAAACATCAAAAAACACAGAAATGATATGGATTTAAATAATGGGGGTATTTTAAGGAGAAAGCAATGATCAATTGCCTGCAAGAGGTCAATTAGTATTAGTCACCAGTTATGAGCAGGCTCGATTTGTTGTTGCTTAAATGACTGGGGAAAAAGAGTCTGCTGACGTGTAGAACTTAGGTTACAAAGCTTTACTTAGAGTGGATTCATTAAATTGTGGAATTCTTATACGGCTATTGTTTATCAGGTCATACAATGGATCTACATTTACTTTCTTGTACAAGTCTACTTTTGTTTGTCTAAATCTCATCTCTTTTAAATTTCAAAGCTTCTACGACCTTCTCAATAAATTAAATCGGTCGTAGAAGTTGGGCCTTTTTGATCTTCTTGCTCCGTTATCGAATTTGTTGGTACTGTAAATATTTTAAAACATTAACCAACACACTAAAAGAACTTGAAGCAGATCATTTAATTAATCGTAAAGAATATCCTCAAGTGCCTCCAAAAGTAGAATATAGTTTATCTGAAAAGGGATTATCACTGATACCTGTATTAGATGAGATATGTGATTGGGGAGAGGAACAAATGAAAAATAATTAGGTAGACTGGAAAGAAAGCTACTACGGTTTAAACATGCTTTCTAAAGTAGCTTTCTTCTCATCTTATATCAATCGTTTTCAAATTGTAATGGTCGTTTCAACACTCGCAAATATCACTCCTGATTGATCATATAATAGGTCAACGAGGCACGCAACTCGAGTTCTGCGTGATTTTTCTCTAAGGTTATTTTGATTTAATTCCTGCACCACAAAGAGGGATGACAATGGTTTCTTCTGGTTTCTTTTGATATTTCATGTAGCCAGCAAAATTGACTGCAGATGTCACTTCGACATAAAATCCTTTCTCACTTAGTTTAGAACGTGCATTCAGAATGTCATCTTCTTCAATATCAATAAACGTACCATTGGTATCTTGTACAGCTTCTAAAATTTGTTTGGAGCGCGCCGGGGCAGCAATGGCAATCCCTTCTGCTAAGGTCCCTTTATTCGTGACAGGTGATGCTGATTCCTCTTCATTTTGATACGCTTTCACAAGGGGTGCACAGTTTTTCGCTTGAATAGCAACGATTTTCGGTATTTTATGAATGAGACCATTTTCAAATAATTCTTTAAAGCCATAATATGCACCTAGGAGGAGAGTACCGTTTCCAACCGGAATGATTAAAGCATCAGGTGCTCCTTTTAGTTGCTCATAGATTTCATAGGCGTATGTTTTAGTGCCTTCAAAAAAATAAGGGTTATAGACATGGCTTGCATAAAAAACGTTTTCATTGTCTACTGCCTTTTGGGCCGCAGCTGCAATGTCCTCTCGCGTCCCATGAATTTCTTTAATCGTTGCTCCATGGGCTTTTATTTGAGCGACTTTTTTGGGTGAAGTGTCATCGCTTAGATAGATGTCACAGGCGATACCACAACGTGCTGCATAAGCTGCAATCGCCGTTCCTGCATTCCCACTACTATCAGCAATCACTTTTGATACCCCTAATTCTTTCGCATGTGTCATCAACACAGCGGCTCCTCGGTCTTTAAAGGATAATGTCGGCATCATATAATCAACTTTTACATAAGTATTTAGCTCATTAGGATCTAGAACGATTAAAGGGGATTGACCCTCCCCCATTGTGACAGTTTCCCAAGTCTTAGAACCTTTTGAAAATGGCATAGTTTCAACATAACGCCATAATGAATTTGGATAGTGATCCCAAGCTGCGACGTCTATTTTTGGGGTATCTTTTACTAGATTTAATACTCCACCACAATCACATTTCCATAGAGTTCGTGTCATCTCATATTTTTTCCCGCAATGGTTACAAATTAATTGATTCATTCATCATCTGCCCCTTTGAATATTTTTTTATATAAAATATATTTTTTTATATAGAATGGTCAAAAAAATATTCTAAATATATGCGATGGCATCCATTTCAATTTTGAAACCAAAATGTAATTCATTCGTTGGTACAATCGTACGTGCTGGTTTATGTTGACCGAAAAATTCAGTATAAACAGCATCTACTTTGTCCCATAATTCAATATCTGAAATGTATAATGTCATGCGCAAAATCTGTTCTTTTTTACTTCCTGCAGCTTCTACAATCATCTCCACATTCTTAAGCGCTTGTAATGTCTCTTCTTCAATGGGGCCGAATTCTTTTTCTCTCGTTTCTGGATTGATGGCAAATTGTCCTGAAACATAGACCATGTTTTGATGAATGGTTGCGAATGCATAGTGTCCATTTGCTTTTAAATTGCCTACCTCAAGGATGCTTTTCATTTCGTTTCACCTTCATTCGATTTATTTTTGATTTCATCCAAATAGCTATAGACGGTTACTTTGGAAATGCCTAACATAGATGCGACCTTCTCAACAGAGCCTTTCATTAAAAAAATCCCCTTTTCGTCCATGAATCTTATTAATTCAATTTTTTCTTGACGTTTCATGACTGGATGAACACTGTTTTGAATGATTTGTTGAATCAATTGATCTACTATTTCTTCCACATTTTCAAGATCATCATTTGATGTTGTTTCTGTCTCTTGAGCTTCCACCTGTGTAGTAAGAAAAGTATCCATAAATTGCTGCATTTGATTTAGGGCTTCAATATCAAAATTAATACATAAAGCACCAACCACTTTTTGCTTTGAATCACGTATTAATGAAGTCGAAGAACGAATCGTACGATTATCTTCTGTTACAAATGTATAACCAGCCAGATAATCTTCTTTAAAATCTTCTGATTGTAATACAGTCTTTACTAGATGATCAAATGATTGGCCGATTTCTCTTCCTGTCACATGGTTATTTACTGTAAACATGACAGATGCTTGAGGGTTCGTTAAATCATGAATCACCACTTCACAATTTGATCCAAACATTTTTGCAGTAGATTTTGCTAAAGGAATATAACTCTCTAATAAATTCTGAATATTTTCCATATCTAAATACCTCATTTTTTTATTTCACCAAATTATATAATTTTTTATATAAAAAATCAATATGTAGACTTTTTTATATAATATTTTTTCTACTTTTTTAAGTGTGAGCTTTTTATCAGCAACCCCTCAGGTATATCACTTGTTTCTGGTCTTCTTGATCAAATTCACGCCATCGTAAGCCAGACTTTCTACACATGCCGCTTTCTTGAGTATGTAATGATCAAAAAAAGTCTTCGTATAGTCTGTAACAAGATTTCGCATGTCCATAACATTCCGTTCGCCTCTGCGCGTCCGGCAGTATAGCCACCGATTGGTTCTGGGAATGTGTCATAGCTTTTCATCCTTTTGTTCCTCCTTCATGAATGATAGTGCCGGTTGTGAAATACACATTGCGCTATAAGCATTCAAACCAATATGTCGAGATTGTCCCTTGTGTTAAGAGTTTGTTATTGAGGGATAAAACCTGTACTGATGCCATCGTCTTTATGTATATATCTTTGTGATATAATCATGATCAAGACCAAATGCCAAGTGAAATGAGAATGAACTTGCTGAAAGGTATTCACGATTTTAAAAGATTCTGAAGAATGGAACAATATATTTTTAACATGGCGCATATGAAGAAAATATATGGGGCTGTTTTTGTTGAGCGATTTTTCAGTTATCTTGACTCACTCTCCTGAAGTCATTGTCATTATTATACCCAATGTGAATGACAAGTGAAAAACAACTTCAATGTGACATAGAAAAAAGTCAATTTTCTTTTTTGAATGAGAAAATTGACTTTGTAAGATTCGGAGGTATTTATCGTTTTAGAACAAATGTTGTCACACTTTGAGCCGGGAGATGAGCCCAAAATTGATTACCCGATATATTGAAATCTGTTCCAGGCTGAAGGTTGCTGCTACTGCTCGTGATCCATCTAGACGCCTCGGAAACAGATCCATTTTGCACCACGAAGTGTTGATTCACCCCGGTGTTGTTTTTATTAATCGCTACAACGACGACTTTATTGTCGCCTTTATAGGCTGATACGAATACATTCGGTTCAGGACTTTTCGTTGCATCAAGCCTTACGTAGCCAGGGCGCACAAATTTTGAGAAATGTGCCATGTTGTAGCCGCGTTTGCTGATGGTCCCATCTTCCTTCATAGGGCCGTAGGATCTGCGGATATACCACCAAACATACGCCTGAAAGTCTCCTTCCACCATCGAATGGTGAATATGCTCTGAAACTCCTAATGCCTCTGGCCAGCGGTCCGCTGAATTGTTGTCGCTATTCGGGTAGTATACCTCTGTCATCCATAGCTCTTTTCCTCCTCCCTTTTGTTTGAAAAGAGGATATGGAAGCTGGCTGATTTGGGTTCCGTACAGGTGGGCACCGAGAATGTCCATATTACTAAGTGCCTGCGGATCGTTTAAAATAGGATCTGATATATTTTTCAGGTATTGAAAGGATTCTGGCGCAATGACGCGGGCATTAATAGAGCCGGCATTTTCTCTCATGAAACGCAGAATTTCCTGAGGGGTCCACCATGTCCATTCATGTGCATAATCGGGCTCGTTTTGTACGGAAATCGCATAAAGATTCACACCATTATTCTTCATGTACGTCACAAAATCATTTAGATGCTGAGCATATGCTGCGTATTGATTGTATTTAAGCCGCTTTGCAGATGCGCCATTACGGTTAAAGGTCTCGATCATATGGCTTGGAGGATTCCAAGGTGAAGCGATCACTAAAGCGCCATGCTCTATCGCTCTTTTGGCTGTAGCGACTTCTCTGTTCCAATTGTTTCTGTTTTCGTCTACATAAATTCTAAGAATTGAAAAACCTAACTGATTCTGTCCATTGCCAAAGGCAGTCTCCCTTTGAGGAGCCGTTAAATCACCAATCCAAGCCGGGTGGTTCATTCCACCAAAGCCGCGAATCACTTGCCTTTCCGCATTGATATTAATGTTTGCATCACTTGCTGCTGAAACCTCAGTCAATCCGGGTCCTATGAACATGACTGATAGCATCGTAAAGCAGACCAATAAAGTACAAATTGGCTTTTTCACAATTGACATCAAGTTTCCCCACTCCCCACCAAACGTTTATGGAAATAGCAATCTCCGTTTTTCTCCTCATATGCTACCTTTGCGTAAACTGCCAGGAATCAAATTGAAATAGGTTTCCAGTGCCTGTTCCGGTAAAGACAAAAAATACGTTGTGCACACCTGCTGCGCCGTTTACCGCTGTTTCTATTTCTCGCCAGTTTTGCGTTCCGCCTGTGGAAGGGACATTAAGTGTTCCGACGAGTCTGCCGTCTGCACTGCCAAGGCGTACTTCTATTTTTCCGCCTGTACTTGATGCTACATTGGCCTTAAATGTTCTAGCACCGCTTGATCCGAAATCTACGTTACTGACTGCCACCCAATCTCCGTTTTGAATGTTTGTGACATGCTGGTTATTGACTGGTCCACCGGGTGCTGAGGAGGCCTCTGTCAAAATGCGTCCATTCCAAGCGAATGTTTCAGCTTCTACCCGCTGATATGGATTCAGATTGGATAGCTGTTTCACCCCTTCATAATTGGCTGCTACCTCTTGAAGGGAGCCGTCAGCATTATGCACAAGCTTATTAATATGGGGAGATCTGTATCCTTTACCTGCTCCGTATAATGCAGAGCTGACCGTTTGTGTATGATACACAACATACCACTCGTTTTTAAAATTGAACACAGCATGATGGTTGTTACCGCCTCCACCGAAAAATGCACCCGGATTTTTCAGGAAGTGTCCTTTATACGTAAAGGGACCCATAGGGTTTGAGCTCGTCATATAGCCGATCTCACCAGGTGGTTTATCAGCTGGATGGGAGCCGCCAAAATTGATGCAATAGGAATAGTAATACGTTCCGTTATACTTGTGCATCCCTGAGTCTTCAAACATAAAAGGTGCATCAATGGTCGATGCACTGCTGGCAACACTTGTCATATCAGGCCCTAATTTCAGAACTCTTGCTGTGTTAGGATTGGCCCATTGTCCCTGCGTTGGATTTGAACCGCCTGGAACGCCTCCACCGGCATATAGATACCCAGTACCGTCATCATCGACAAATACGGCTGGATCAAAAAGCCATACAACACCGGACATACCTGGTGTGCTTGGTGTGACAAGCGCTTTTCCGATTGGATCTGTCCATGGACCAATCGGGCTGTCTGCTGTAAGAACGCCAATCCCTCCGCCGCTGTTTGCGAAATAAAGGAAAAATTTATCCTTCCCATTGATCTTTTTCACCGCCGCTGATGGAGCCCAGGAAGCACCTGCCCATTTGGCAATCCCTCTGCCGCCATTTGCCCCATTTGCCCCGGCTACTGGAATGGCGCCGTGATCTGTCCAGTTCACCATATCCGCCGAAGAGATGACGAACACCCTATTTAAATTTGCAAATGAATTATCTTTAATTGTTCCGTTGCTGTGATATTCATAGTCATCACTTGACATATAAATGTACACTCTGCCGTTATAGGTGAGCGCAAACGGATCTGCCCCCAAGTGGTGGTCTATGAGCGGGTTTGCATTTCCTACTCGTTTTGCAATGGGGGTACTTGCTGCACTCGCATCATATACAGGTATACAGCTTAGTACCAAAGCTAGAATCAAAAAACCTACACCGCACTTCATCCTCTTCCTCATCGTGTCATTTCCTCCTGTTTTCATCTTCCTAATATTGGGGTTTACGCCCAATTTCAAATTATGTTGATATGCGCTAATGAAGAATGAATACAAAGGATGATTTCTAGTGCAAATCACTGCAATAATCACAATGAAAACCCTTACTTTTTAACTAGAAAACAACAAAAAAATGCAGTCCTCCATGTTGGAGCTGCATTTTTTCTCATGATGAATGTAGACTACATATACCGAGCGGTCACCATTTTCTTTCTTGTGTAAAACTCCACTCCATCTGTTCCATTGGCATGCAAGTCCCCGTAGAAAGAGTCTTTCCAGCCGGAAAACGGGAAGAATGCCATTGGTGCAGGCACACCGATGTTCACGCCGAGCATACCCGCTTCGATATTTTCGCGGAATTCTCTAATGCTTGATGCACTGTCTGTGTACAGGCAGGCACCGTTTGCAAATGTTGATTGATTGGACAGGTCGATTGCTTCAGTTAGTGAAGACACACGGACAATTGATAAGACTGGGGCGAAAATCTCGTCCTGCCAAATTTTCATTTGATTTGTGACATGATCAAAGATCGTCGGCCCGACGAAATACCCTGCTCCATTTGTTTCGTGATCTTGCCGGCCATCACGAACGAGTCTTGCCCCTTCTTCAATCCCTGATTGGATGTACTGAAGCGTCCGTTCCTTATGTTCCTTTCGAATGACTGGCCCAAGAAAAACATCTTCATTTATTCCGTTTCCAATCACGAGCTGGTTCGATTCATCAACTAATTTTTGAATCAAATCGTCCGCTACTTCCTCTTCCACTGCGACAACAGCTGCGGCCATGCAGCGCTCTCCCGCTGATCCAAAGGCAGCCCCAATGATTTGTTTCGTTGCCACGTCTAAATCCGCATCTTTTAGAACAATGGAATGATTCTTTGCGCCCGCAAGTGCTTGGACACGCTTGCCATGCTCTGTTCCTTTTTTATAGACGTATTCTGCGACTGGCTGAGAGCCAACAAATGAAATGGCTTTAACCTTTTGATGTTCAAGCAGGCCGTTTACGACATCGTGAGCCCCATTGACAATGTTAAGAACACCTTTTGGTAGCCCCGCTTCTTCAAATAGTTCTGCTAACCTTGCCGCAAGAATAGGAGTTCGCTCTGAAGGTTTTAAGACAAATGTATTGCCGCATGCAATGGCAAGGGGGAACATCCAGCATGGGACCATCATCGGAAAGTTAAATGGTGTAATGCCGCCAATGACGCCAATTGGATAGCGGTACATGCCCGATTCAAGTCCAGTTGCGATATCTGGCAATTGCTTTCCCATCATTAAGGTCGGTGCGCCCGCAGCAAATTCCACACATTCAATCCCGCGCTGCACTTCTCCTTTTGCTTCTGTTACACTTTTCCCGTTTTCAATTGTGATTAGCTCTGCCAGCTCATCCCATTTTTCAACGAGTAACTGTTGGTATTTAAATAAAATGCGTGCACGCTGGGGAACGGCTGTTTTAGACCAAGTGGTAAACGCTTCTTGTGCTGCTTGTACCGCACGTTCGACATCCGTTTTTGTTGAAAGTGGTACTTCTGCGATGACTTCGCCCGTAGCCGGGTTATAAACAGCCTCCGTTTGGCTTGTTTCTGCCTCAATCCATTGTCCGCCAATATAATTTTTCAACGTTTGTACTTCTGTTCTGGTCATGTTCCCTCTCTCCTTTTGTCTAGATTGTCATGATATAAGGCGTTTATTTATCGCCATTGTCTCATCTTGTGGGCGCTCATCTGTATACACTCTTTGTCAAATCAAACGGCTGTTTCGGTTTACGTTGTGATCAACAGCTTTCTTTAAGCTATCAGGTCAATTGCTACCAGCCCTTGTTTGCCGCAGGTTTGTCCCACTTTAAGATCCGTTTGTTGGGCGATAGGATGCCGTAATGTAATGAAATTATGATCTGTTTTTGGTTAACTGTTGGTTAACTTTAGAAAAATCATAATATTAAAAACGTTTTCAGTCAATCCTCTTTTTGTAGCATAAGAAAAACCTGATGCGCTTTGCATCAGGTAGAGGCTGATTCATTTCGGTTATTTGGATGCTGCAGCATATTGATTCGGTTCTGTATAATTTGGCAGCATCTCTCCATGCGCTTCAATTAAGTCATCACATAATTGAATGGTGTCATCAATCGAAAGTTCAGCACTTGTATGTGGGTCTAGTAAAGCCGCTTGATAAATGTGCTCTTTTTTGCCGCTGATCGCTGCTTCGATTGTCATGAGCTGTGAGCTGATATTGGTCCGATTGAGTCCAGCCAATTGTTCAGGGATCTCTCCGACATAGCATGGCATGATACCGCTTCGATCTGCAACACACGGTACTTCTACACAGGCTTTTTCAGGCAAATTGTGAATGAGACCTCCTGTGTTCAGTACATTCCCGCCAAATTTAAAGGGAATATTGGTTTCGATCGCTTCAATAATACGTGAGCCATATTCTTTAGAGCGAGTATGTGTGATCTGTGTGTTCCCCACAAGGTCATGCTTCATTGTATTCCAGTTGTTGATTTGTTCCTCACAGCGCCTTGGATATTCATCGAGCGGAATGTTAAACTGACTAATCAGTTCTGGATAGCGTGATTTGATGAAATAAGGATGATATTCGGCATTATGCTCTGAGGATTCTGTGACATAGTAGCCGAATTTATCCATCAGTTCAAAACGAACCATATCATGATGGCGCGATTGCTGCTTTTCTTTTGCTCTTCTTTTGATTTCTGGATACAAGTCTTTTCCGTCCCGTTTCACCTCTAATAACCAAGCCATGTGGTTAATGCCGGCAATTTTTTCCTCAATGCCTTCATGATCCATTTCAAGTGCGTCAAATAAATCCTTTGTACACACCTGCACACTATGGCAAAGACCAACCGTTTGAACCTGAGTATAGCGCAGCATGGCACCTGTCAGTGTGGCCATTGGATTCGTGTAATTCAACAATAAGGCATTTGGGCAAACCTCTTCCATATCCCTTGCAAAGTCAAGCATCACAGGAATCGTTCGAAGGAAGCGGAAGATGCCGCCGATGCCAACCGTATCGGCAATCGTTTGTCTTAACCCATATTTTTTCGGAATCTCAAAATCTATGACAGTGCTTGGCTGATAGCCTCCCACCTGAATGGCATTGATGACATATTTCGCACCCTTTAAGGCTTCTTTCCGGTCGTGATAGGGCTTAATGGTCACATTTGCGCCGTAGTTCTCTTTTAAATGCCGCATCATCGTTTCTGATTCTTTCAGCCGGCTGTGGTCGATATCATATAACGCGAATTCAAACCCAGCAAGTGCAGGGACGAACAGACAATCTCCTAATATATTTTTAGCAAACACGGTACTTCCTGCACCGATAAATGTAATTTTAGACATGGGCGACTCTCCTTTTTACATCAATATTGGACTATCCTTTGACAGAGCCTTGTGAAAGACCTGCGATAAAATATTTTTGCAAAAGTAAAAACAACGTGACCATTGGCAGCATCGCAATGAGAGCGGCGGCGCCAACGAGCTGAAGTTGATGCTGATTTTGACCAAAAAAATTAGATAAGGCGACAGTGAGTGTATGCATCTCTTTATCTTGCAAAAAGAAGATGGCAAATTGATAGTCGTTCCATATATACACACAGGCAATGATTAAAACAGAAGCGGTAATCGGCTTCAGAAGTGGAAAAACGATGGTGAAAAAGACTCTGAGTGTTCCCGCTCCATCAATACGGGCTGCTTCTTCAAGCTCCTTTGGAATCGTTGAGCGGATAAAGCCTGCGTATAAAAAAATCGTCAGCGGCAAAAAAGCGGCTACATTGTTTAAAATAGCGATTTGATACGTATTCATCATTCCGATTTGAACGACCATTTTATAGAGCGGGACAAGGGCTGTGAGTGGTGGAATGACCATAATGGCAATGAATAAAAGATAAACCGCTTGATTCAGCTTTGTGACCCTTCTTGCAAGCGGATAGGCTGCAAGAGATCCTAGAATGATGAGTAATACAGCGGAGCTGAACGTTATGATCACTGTATTCAAAAAGGATTGACCAAGCTGAGCCTCTGTCCATGCTGCGTGAAAGTTTTCAAGATGCAGCGCTTTTGGAAACAGCCATTTTGAACTGAAATCTCCTATCCCCTTTAATGATGTCGTCACCAAAATATAAAATGGAATGAGGTGAAGCAATGTAATTAATAGTGCGAGGAAGGAGTACCATCTTTTCTTGCGTTTATAGGCGTTATCCATCACACCTCTGTCTCCTTTCGTTTAAAATAAATCAGCGCTGCGACACTAATGACAAGAATGATCACTGCCATAAAGACCCCTTGCGTTGCTGCATAGCCTGCATCCTGACGTTTGAAATACAGATCATACATAAAGGTCGACATGGATTGCGAGGAATCCCCAGGACCGCCGCCCGTGAGTGCCACAATGACATCAAAGAGCTTGAGCCCGCCAATGACATTAAGCACAACATTTATGGTGATGGACGGCATAAGCAAAGGCAATGTGATCCGCCTGAATTGCTGGAGGCTTGATGCGCCGTCTAATTGTGCCGCTTCATAATAATCCTTTGGAATACTTTGAAGTCCTGCTAAATAAATGATCATCGCAATACCGACGAATTGATACGTGTTGACAAGCACAATGATCCATGTGTTTAATTGCGGATTGCCGAGCGCATTCATTTGGTCAAATCCAAAAAGCGTTACCACATCGTTTAAGGCGCCGCCTTGGTAAGCAAACACAAAATACCAAATATAGCCCATGGCAATCGGACTAATCATGACGGGTAAATAGATCACCGTTCTTGTGATGGCTCTCATCCTTAAGCTTTGATTTAATAAGAGAGCATAGCCAAGTCCAATGATATTTTGTAAGATTGTGCTCCCGATTCCATAAAGAAGGGTGTTTTTGACAACAAGCCATGTCGTTGGATCCTGAAGCAGCCGTTTGTACTGATCAAGGCCAATCCATTTATAGTTTTGTGAGAAACCGTTCCAATTCGTAAAAGAAAGCTGAATTCCGTTAAAAAAGGGATAAATGATAAAGGTACTGACCACGAGAACAGCAGGCATGTACATCCACCAAAGTGATGAATGTTGACTTTTTTTCACCTTTTGTTTTGAGAAAGAGGTGAAAGTCGCCGCCTGCTTTGTTTTAGTGATGTCACTCATTGGCTTCACTCCTATTTCAGCATCAGCCGGCTATTGTTTTTTCAGACGCTTATACTCCTCTTCCATTTTCTTTGATAGTTGTTCTGGTGTGATGGAGCCTGCTAATAATTCTTGACCAGTCGTTGCCATGACAGCCCACATGCCGCTTGGTAAGTATTTTCGATCGAAATAGGGTTCAATCTTAATCTGTTCATATTGCTCATAAAATGTAGAATAATAGTTTTTGGCTTTCACTTCTTTTAAGGCTGTTTCAGAGGACGTGCCCTCTGCGATTTTCTTCGCATTTTCTGGTTTTGCTAAAAAGTCGATGAATTGTTTTGCTTCTTTTAGATGCTTTGAGTCTTTCCATGCAGCAACAGTAAAGCGTTCTCCACCAATCCAGCTTTGCTCATCTCCTTCATGAATGGCTGGAACTGGCATCGTGCCTACTTTGATCGATTGATTGAGCTCTGTTGCTTCAGGCCCTAGAGAGCCTCCAACAAAGGTGAAGGCGATTTTGTTTTGCGCCATCAGTTCAGGGGCTTGGGATAATTTCGCAGTGAGCACATCTTTGTTTAAAAGGTCTTGATCCTTCAGCTCCTTCATAAACTGTGCAAGTGGTGTATAGAAAGACCAATCAAATGATCCATTTTCAAGTTCTTTTCCATATTGATGTTTTTGATCGGTGATTAATAAAGGTGTGGCTAGCTCATCAAAGACTTGGGCGATATTTGAGTTATCTCCTCCTGGTATCCAGAGCGGTACAACCTCTCCTTTGCTCTTTTCTTTGACTGTCAGCAAAGCATTTTTGAGCTCATCCAATGTTTTAGGAACTTTCATGTTATATTCTTTTAATAGACTGGCATTAAAACTTATCCCGTCCTTCGCTTGATTTAGCGGATAAGCGTACACTTTGCCATCTTTGTCCTTTAAAATCTGGTCGAGTGAAGGATCAAGCTGTTTGACCCAATCCATATCCTTTAAATCAGCCACATACTCGCTATAGCGCAGTTTCGCCCAGCCATGCGTATCAAACAGATCGGGCATATCGTTCGCCCCCATTTTGACGCGTATCATATCTTCATAGCTGTTGCCGGGGAAATTGGCATCGATTCGAATATGTTGATGCTTCTTTTCAAAATCGCGAATCACTTCTTCAAACGCTTTTCTTTCCCCGCTGTTACTCATCGTCGAAAATAGCGTCAGGGTGACCTTTCCGTTTACTTCAGACGAGCCGTTATTGCCGCAAGCAGACAAAATAATGGCCATGATAAAAACGACAGTCAGCATCATGATTTTTTTATTCATGTGTTCCTCCTTTTAATCACTGAAAATTCTGACGATAACAGGTAGAATTCATGCAGTTGCGGAAACAAAAGAAGTCCACTATACTGGAATTCTATTCTTTTGAAAGAGATAAGAGAGCATACGGGTAGGCTGCCTTGTGCTCAGCATGATCTGGCCATCATGCTGAGCCGCTTCCTTCCTGCTTTTTTGTCTCTTTTTTGTTTGCTGAAATCATGGTTCACCCCCTTTCATGGATAAGGCATGTGCTGCCTCTTTCAATGAGTTTTGTTGGCACGACGACTTTTAGAGGGATCTTTCTTCCGTTTATTCGCTCAAGCAAAAGCTTCAGGCCGACTTCCCCCATCTCTTCTGTATATACTTTGACGGTTGTAAGCGGCGGGCTTGAAAATGAAGCGGCTTCGATGTCATTGAAGCCAACAATGGATACATCTAGAGGCACACGGAGACCGGCTTCATGTAGAGCGCGCATAGCACCAATCGCCATAGAGTCACTTCCAATGAAAAAGGCTTGTGGCAGTTTTCCTTTTTTGATGGCTTGCTGCATCAGCGTATAGCCTTCTTGCATGGAGTATTCACCAATGTGGATGTCCTCCGTATGAAGACTTCCCGCCTCCTGCATTCTTTTCATAAAAGTTGTTTGCCTTTCGTCCTCAATCACAGCGTTTCCTTCGAAATAATGCTCTCGCTCTTTTCCTCCAATATAGCCAAGGTGTGTATAGCCGAGAGATTGCAGGTGACGAATCGCTCGATCTGCCGCTCTTACAAAGTCCACATGTACGCAATCATACAAATCTTCATCTGCATAATGATTGATAAAAACAATGTGCTCCATGCGATTTGTCATTTTTTCAACCGTATCGGGGCTGATTCGACCAATGACGATCAAACCGTCTATATCCTTTAGCATCACTCCTTTGTCCATGCTTCTCAGGCGAAATGTATGGAGGGTGGACAAACCTTGTTTGGCATATTCTTTCTCAATTCCTTTTCGAATGGATGAAAAAAAGGGATCATTTAATTCTTCGTCAATGGATTGTGCAACAACGACACCGATGACTGGGGATGGGGATTCAGATGGGCTTTTTCCTTCTGCTTGCTCGGCTTTTCTTGCTCTCACTGGGGTATAGTTTAACTTCTTAGCAATGCCTAGGATGTTTTGTCTCGTTGCGTTTGAAACGGCAAGTGTTTGATCACCATTTAATACACGGGATACAGTGGAAACGGACACTTTTGCATCATGAGCAATATCTTTGAGTGTGGTCATAGGTAAACTCCTCATGGCTTATTTGACTAAATATTTACTAAAGATATTTGAAGAATAACACATAAATAAAGCGCTTTCAATTATAAATTTGCACTTTTCGTTTCGTTTTCGAGTATGTGTTGATGAGTGTGTAAGGCATTTAGTAAATTTACGTAAAAAAGAGGACGGTTTTCATCCTCTTTTTTACTATGGAAATTCAATTGAGGCAGTTTCTTTTGCAAACAATTGCTTCATTTTTTCCCAAGCGATGTCAAGTTGTTCGTGAAGTCCAAATAAACCTGAGGTGCCGATGATGTAGATCTCATTTCCAGCCTCAGCAAGGAGGCGGAAGGTGCTTTCATTACAAGAGCCGTCTACTTCGATTGAAAACGAGTATCCTCCCTTCTCTTTTACATCCTTCACCTCTTTGATTTTCTGAACCATTTCTTGGATAAAAGGCTGTCCGGCAAACCCAGGATCGATCGTCATGATGGTCACTCGGTCTATTAAATGAATATAAGCATCTAATGCTGAAACTGGTGTGGCGGGATTTAGCACAAAGCCAACCTCACATTTTCTTTGGTGGATATGCCGGATGATTCGAAAGCTGTCTTTTTGCACGACTTCTGGGTGTAAACAAATCATCGTTGCGCCTGCATCAATACATGAATCGATTAAAAATTCCTGGGGATGTTCGGCCATAAGGTGAACATCAATCGGTACATCTGTCAGTTTTCGAAGCTGTTCAATGAAAAAGGGGGATAAGGTGATATTCTTCACGTAATGACCATCCATCACGTCGACATGGTACCGATCTGCTCTCGTGTTAAGAAGATGTATTTGTTCACGGAAGTGCGTTAAATCCATGCACATCAGTGAAGGTGAAAAAAAGGCTGTCATTCTCAGGCTCCTCCTTTTTTAAAGATGAAATAAAAGCTGGATCAATCCAATTAAAATTCCGATGATCCCGAAGTCTGTATCTCCAAAAGTTGTCCCTTCAAAGCCAAGGGTTCCTAACACAGGGAGTAAACAAGCAGGTAAAAAGGAAAGAAGTAATCCATTCACAAAGGCCCCGGCGACAGCACCTCTCACCCCTCCTGTTGCATTGCCATACACCCCTGCTGTAGCGCCGCAAAAAAAGTGCGGGACAAGACCAGGGACAATGACCGTTAAACCAAACAAAGGTAAAAGAAAAATGGATACGATGCCTCCTGCAAAGCTGCATAAAAAACCGATAATGACGGCATTTGGAGCAAATGGAAAAACGGTTGGCGCGTCAAGTGCCGGCTTTGCACCTTTCACAAATCGATCGGCAATTCCTTTAAAAGCAGGCACGATTTCACCGATTGCCATCCGCACCCCTGCTAAAATAATGTACACACCAGCGGCAAAGGTAATAGCCTGAATGAGAATGAAGACAGCGAAGTTCGTGCCCCCGCTCATTTGTTCTATAAAGGGAATTCCTGCAAACGGCGCAATCGCAAAGAACAGCAAAGCCATCGTAATCGAAATGGCAACCGATGTATCTCTTAGAAAGCCGAGTGATTTAGGCACTTGAATGGTTTCCGTTGATTTCTCTGGACGACCGACCCATTTGCCGATCATTCCCGCTGTAAAATAACCGAGGGTACTGAAGTGTCCAAGCGCGAGATCATCGCTTCCGGTAACTTTCCTTGTGAATGGCTGAAGAATAGCGGGTGCAATGACCATAGCTGTGCCTAATATAATCGAACCAGTGGTGACAAGAAATCCTCCTTGCATGCCGGCTGTCGAGAGAACGACTGCAAGCATTGCGGCCATATACAAGGTATGGTGACCTGTTAAAAAGACGTATTTAAAGGGCGTGAATTTTGCCAGTATTAGATTAACCAGCATGCCAAAAATCATAATGAGAGCCGTTTGTGTACCGAATTCCTTTTGAGCAATGGCCGCCATGGCATCTGTATTTGGGACAACCCCTTGAATGTGAAAGGCTGCTTCAAACATTTTCCTGAAAACCCCAAGTGAATCAGACACGACTGTGGCACCCGCTCCTAATATTAAAAAGCCCATGGTTGTTTTCAAGCTGCCTGACACAGTATCTGCGGCCGATTTTTTCTGTAAAAGTAAACCGGCCAGTGCAAACAAACCGATGAGAATTGCCGGTGTGCCCAATATATCGTTCATAATCAGTTCTATCATGATGTGAATCCCCCTTTTTCGTGGCTTATATGTGTTTGCGAAGGACGTCTTTAATGGCTTCCTGGTCTAACAAGTTATTTAATCCAGCGACCTTTCTTGTGCCGTCATCGAGCTGGTCAATAATATCTGTTGCTCCGATATACAGATCGGCCTGTTCATTTTTACTTGTGCTGAGATCGGTATGATCCACTTCAGCAAAAAGGCCTAACTCTTCTAATGCTTTTTTGACATTCATTTCTACGATAAAGCTGCTTCCTAATCCGTTTCCGCACACAACAAGAATTTTTTTCATTCTCTTTTTCCTCCTTTATATTTGTGAAAATTGATCAATTAGTTCTTGAACTGATGCTAATTCCTTTGCTTCAACCAATTGTTGAATCCGTTTTTCCTCGCTTAACAGCATGGTCAGCTGTTTGAGTGCTTTCAGGTGGGTCATACTGTCAATGGCTGCTAGTACAATGATGAGGCGAACCTGTTTTTCTTCATCGTTAGAGAAGAAAACGGGCGGTTCGAATGACATGAGTGACATGCTTAATTTGTTCACGCCATCCTCTGGTCTAGCATGCGGAATGGCTACTTGTGGTGCAATGACAATATAAGGACCATTTTGATGAACGGACTGAATCATGGCTTCCACATAACTTCTCTGAATGGCATTTTGATCGAGTAAAGGCTGTGCTGCTTTGGCGATGGCCTCTTGCCACGTTTCTGCCGTTTGCTGGAGCTGAATGGTTTTTTCTGTTAATAAATCGTTTAACACTGGTTTCCACCCTTTCTGATGGGATACATATGCGGGATGAAGCAGCTCCTTAAGATCACGAAGCAGTGCTTTTTCATTTTGTATGATGGTATGCTGCTGAATAATGTTGAATAAAGCGTCCACATTTTTCTCATCAAGCCTGGCTTCTGCGCCTTCCCCATATTGAAGCAACGTTTTTTTCTCATAGGCAGTGAGAATAGGATGAACGAGGTGAACGGGTTTTCCTTTAAACGAAATAGGTGTTGTTGATACAACGAAGTCGACATCAATGGATGACATGTCTTCATATGAACGCTTTGATAATAGCTCACGTACTTCGATGTAACCGATTAATTCGATAAGCTGTGTTTTCAGCATGTGACTTGTGCCAATTCCTTCACCGCACACAATGTATACAGAACGCCGCACTATTGGTGAAATCCCTTCTCTTCTCATCCAACCACCAAAATGCATCGCCACATATGCAATTTCATGGTCGCTCATCTTTGAGCAGGTCGCCTGTTCTAAATGGCATACGACCTTTTGAGTCATGTCAAACACCTCTGGCTGTGCTTTTTTAATAGAATCTGTTAATTCATTGATGATATCAATGTGATAGATGAGTCTGTAATAGGCCGGGATGAGATGCATCGTCAAGTTTTGCTCCAAGGCTTCGTACTCTTGAAAGGAAATACATGCATACCGCTGGAAGTCAAAAATCATTTGTCTGGCAATGGTGCGAATGAGATGCTCTTCTGGCTTTTTACTTGATGGAAGCTTTTGTTTCTTGGCGCTAAGCCATAGCGTACTAAGGAAATAGATTTCATCATCATGAACATGAAGGCCGGTTTCTTTTTGAATCCGTGCCATGAAACGAATAGCCGCCAAGCATTCATCTGTTTCCTGCAATGTACGCTTTTCTTCGTTTGAAAGATGTACAGCACGTCCTAGCTTTATCCGTTTGAAGTAGAAAAAGAGATCCAAAGACAGCTGATCCAGCATGTCATCTGCAAACTCGAGCTTAAGCTCTTGTTCTGACTGCTCGAGTAGATGGTGTAACCGTTTATATGAAATAGGCCCCTTTAACCAAAACGATGGAAACGTTTTTTCATTTTTTATCATTGTGCGAATGAAATGAATATAGGGTTTCAGCGCCAATCGAATCGCTCTTTCTTCACCTGAAATCAAATAGCCACAGGCTGCCTGATAGTGGAGTGTGAGCTGCTGCTTTGAAAGTGCTTCTTTTAGCTGTTTCATATCTTCAAGCAATGTATTCCGGCTCACCTTTGTCATCTTCATAAAATCATCAATTCTTAGGCGTTTCTCACTGCATGCAATGGATAAGAGCAGGATGGCCCTTCTTTCCTTTACACATGGTTCATAATCATGGCCAACGAGAATGGTGTCGGCTTTTTGAATAATGACTTCTTTTTCATGTGGGTTTAAATAGTAGCCAAGTTGATCCTTTCGCTGAACACCACTAAGCTGATGAGTTTCCAGCCAGCTATTCATGCGTTTGATTTCAGTGTAGACGGTTCGAGTAGAGACATTTAGTCGATTCTGTAAATCTTCTATTGATAAATAAGATGTCGCGTGAAGCAGCATTGATAGTAAAGTAGTGCCCCTTTTGGTTAAGTGCAGTTGGAATTCCTCCCTTCTTCCCTTTGGTTATAAGTCTAATCAACTCACATGCGTCAAAGAAGCCCAAATGTCTTCAGCAAATGTTGTGCAGGTTTTTGGGTGCTCTTTTGCCATAAGAAAACAGCACACCCGTATGAATGTGCTGTTTTCAGTGAGCTTACTTACCCTTTGATGACTATACTTCGAGAGGACGACAAGTACAGTCGATCCTCATAAAAGAAACGCTGTCCTCGATACGGCTGCCGTAGACCAGCTGAGCATGCTCCTCTCGTTTGGTCGCATTTTTCAACAGCTTAGTTCTGTATAAAAAAGCGGACACTAATCAAGGCACTAAATGTGCTCAATGAATCAGTATCCGCAGGCTCTTTCTTCTGGACAGAATATTTCGTTCGTTTTTTATGTATCTATCATATGATGCTCCAAACAGGAAAAAAGGCACCATATTTTCTCGGTAATACAAATAAAAAAGTGCCCATAAACATGGACACTTTAGTTCTATTATTCCCAAAACGCATCCCCTTCAGAATCAATATACTTCTGAAGGACAGTTTCAAAGTCTCCATCAAGCAACCTATTTTCTAAAGCGTCTTCATACAGAAAAGACTCAGACTTTTCCTTATTTGTTATCAAGTAGCTCTCTTCAAAAAAGAAACTTTAGATATTATTTGACAATTTGGCTTTGTCTTCTTCTATATCCTGTTGTTTTATTGTAACGTATTACACCAACACTCTATGCCTTTATTAAACCGTTCTCCTTTAGAAACCGTTCGAATAATTCATCACCTTTATCCTCAATATGTTCATCATCAATAGTATACTCTCCAACCAACAAACCAAAATCATCGTATTTTTCATATTTTTGTCCAAGTTTTACACCATAGCTTTCTTGATCAAAAAACAATAACCATTTTCCTGAATCTAAACTTTTAAAAAACACACCTTCGTAATCTAAATTATTTTCATAATAACCTACATGTAAATGCATTGTATCGTCTAAATTAAGCAACGTTGATCTCTCCTTTAGAAAATAACATGGTGATCTTTTAGATTAGGTGGAACGTGATAATGTAGAACAGCAGGTCTTCCATGTTTTATTGTGCCAAATGACATTAAAATAATATCAACCTTTGCTGTTTTCTAGCGCTCTTTCTATCTGCCGGACCTTAATTTCATTTAGATATTCCTCATTCAGTAGAGAAGGAAAAAGCCCCTTTTCTGTTATCTTCCTTCTCGCATGAGATTCCAAAGTATCCATCTAATAAATGCGATAAAACAGAAACCACGGTTTTGATTGTTTGAGCGTTATCTTTCTTAGTTCAATCCTCCTTTTATCATCAGTCATACTTTCAGCTGAACACATCTTCAGAAAATGTGTGTAGCCTTTGGATCCTTTTTTCCATAAAAAAGCACACCGGCATCAGTGTACTTTTTACGACTTAGACTTAAGCAATTGCAGCTCTTGGTCCATCATATCTGCCGCTTCGGTAATAAATTGAATGATCAAGTCTAATTCTTCTCGTGTGTATTCGTTTGTAAGCTGTTTTGTTGATGCCGATAAGGATTGGAAGAGTTCTTTTACCTGTGATTTCCCCGCTGTTAGCGGGACAATGATGACTCTTCGTTTGTCTTTTGGGTCCTTTTCTCTTTTAGCGTAGCCAGCTTTTTCAAGCCGGTCAATAAGAGCTGTGACGGCACCTGAGCTAAGGCCTGTCTTTTCACTTAATTCCCCTGCTGTGAGGGGGCCGAGTTCGTTTAATAAATCCGCTGATTTGAGATCTGTTGGAAAAAGGCCGAGCGATTGAGCGGCCGCTTGGTGGAATAAAACTGTTCGTGTGGCGAGGCGCCTCATCGTATGTATGATCAGATCCGCTTTGTCTTCTGCTTCGTTCTTTATTGACAACTTGTTCTCCTCCCTTTAAAATCAATTTATCTTGATCATCAAGATAAATGTTCTCTGACTTTATATTTAAGTTGATCATAGCAAAAATAAGGAGAGAACGTAAGCAGGAGGTAAATGAAATGAATACTGTGGATCAAGGCAAGGCATCCACTCGCTTTGTTGTCATCGGTTTGCTGTTAGGAATATTTATGGCGGCGATGGACAATACCATTGTAGCAACAGCAATGGGAAGCATCGTAGCAGATTTGGGCAGTTTTGATAAATTTGCTTGGGTGACGGCTTCTTATATGGTGGCAGTAATGGCTGGAATGCCGATTTATGGAAAGCTTTCTGATATGTATGGTCGAAAGCGTTTTTTTCTGTTTGGACTTATTTTCTTTTTAATTGGATCTGCGCTGTGCGGTATCGCACAAACGATGGATCAGCTCATTATTTATCGAGCTATCCAAGGGCTTGGCGGCGGTGCCCTTCTTCCGATCGCCTTCACCATTATCTTTGATATCTTCCCGCCTGAAAAGCGCGGAAAAATGTCCGGTATGTTTGGTGCAGTGTTTGGTTTATCGAGTGTACTAGGACCACTCTTAGGAGCTATTATCACAGATTCAATCGGCTGGCATTGGGTTTTCTATATTAACGTGCCAATTGGTATTGTTAGTGTGTTCTTGATTGCCAGATACTATCAGGAATCGCTAGAACATCGCAAGCAAAAAATTGACTGGTCAGGTGCTATCACACTTGTCGTGGCGGTAGTGAGCTTGATGTTCGCATTAGAGCTTGGCGGTAAATCTTATGCGTGGGATTCGGTGCAAATCCTGACACTATTTGCTGTGTTTGTTGTCTTTGGTACCATCTTCTTTATTGTTGAGCGTAAAGCGGAGGAACCGATTATTTCATTTTGGATGTTTAAAAATCGTTTATTTGCGACATCTCAAATTTTGGCGTTTTTATATGGCGGGACATTTATTATTCTTGCTGTCTTTATCCCTATTTTCGTACAGGCGGTGTACGGTGAATCTGCGACAAGTGCAGGCTTCATCTTAACACCGATGATGATTGGGTCTGTCATTGGCAGTATGATTGGCGGAACGATGCAGACGAAGGTGCCATTTAGACGGCTTATGACCATTTCTGTCATTTCATTTTTCGCTGGGATGCTGCTGCTTGCCAATATGTCACCAGATACAGCTAGACTGTGGCTCACAATCTTTATGATGATATCAGGATTTGGTGTCGGCTTCAGCTTCTCCCTTCTGCCGTCAGCTTCAATGAATGATCTCTCTCCGCGCTACCGCGGCAGTGCAAACTCGACCAATTCATTTATGAGATCACTTGGCATGACACTTGGTGTCACGATTTTTGGGACGATTCAAACCAATGTCCTATCGAATCGCTTAACAGATGCCTTTAGTGGAATGAAAGGAAGCCCTTCTCAAATTGGCGATCCACAAGCCATTTTCCAAGAGGGTGCCCGCTCACAAATTCCGCCTGATATTTTAAATAAAGTCATTGATGCGATGTCACAAAGTATTACGTATGTATTTTTGATTGCGTTATTCCCGATTGCGCTTGCGGCGATTACGGTCGTATTTATGGGGAATGCACGAGTACGCACATCAAATGAAATGAAAGAAAGCGAATGATGTGAAAAAGCAGAGCGATGCGGCTCTGCTTTTTTTTTGTCTTATTGATATAAAGGATATGCTTTTCCTTCACTGCCAACGATTCGTATTTTCGATGTGACCATGTCTTTTGCTGCTTGTTTTGCTTTTTGTAAATACATACGTGGATCTAAGCTTTCAGGCTCGTTTGAGAAATGATCACGTATGGCCTCGGAGTATGCATTTTTGAGTTCAGTTGAGACATTGACCTTTGCCATACCAAGTGCGACACATCGTCTGACGTCCTCGTCTGGTACAGCGGAACCACCGTGCAGGACAAGAGGTACATCGACAAGCGATGCAATTTGTTCAATACGGTCAAAGTCAATATCCGGTACTCCTTTATAAATGCCGTGGGCGGTGCCGATCGCAGGCGCTAAAGTGGGTACCCCTGTTTCTTCTACAAATTGACGGCACTCAGATGGTATGGCTTTTTCAGCATCCTTTTCATCTACTACGATATCATCTTCTACTCCGCCAACCTTGCCTAGCTCTGCCTCGACATTCACACCTACTTTTAATGCCAGGTTCACGACTTCTTTTGTGCGGCGTACATTTTCTTCGTATGAATGCATGGATGCATCAATCATAACGGATGTATACCCCGCTCGAATACAGGTGAGAATCACATCAAAGTCCGTACAGTGATCCAGGTGCAGACCGATTGGGATTTGATATTGATCAGCCGCCGCCTTGACTGTATCTGCAATCGCTTTTGCTCCAAGAGATTGAACTGTTCCAACCGTTGTTTGCAAAATGACAGGTGATTTTAATTCTGCGGCCGTTTCGAGCACCCAATAGATACTGTCAAAGGAGTGCACATTGAATGCAACGATTCCGTATTGTTCTTTTTTTGCGGCTTCTAGCATCGGTGTTGTTGAAAGTAAAGGCATTGTCAAACATCCTCTCTAGTCAATATGTCTGTTTTTAAGATAGCAAGCATGTCTTCATCTGTTCTTGCTTCGAGCAGCTTTTGTCGTTTCGCTTCATCCATTAATCCTCGTGAAAGAGCAGAAAGAGCCTTTAGATGAGTGGTCCCTGCTTCATTTTTGGGGATCAGTAAGGATAAGAAGAAAAAGCAAGGCTTTCCATCAAAAGCGTCCCATTCAATGCCGGTTTCAGTGCGGACGATCACGAGTGCTGGTTTTGTGATGGCGTCTGTTTGTGTATGCGGAATGGCAAATCCATCTTGAAATCCAGTTGTGCTTAGTGCTTCTCTTTCAGCTAAGCCCTTTTTAACATCCTCTAGTGATGTACAAATACCTGCTTTATAAGCAATGTCAGCAATGGCAGCGAAAACGCCAGCCTGTGACGACGCGGTTTCATGAAGATTCATATAAATATGTTCCATCATTTCTCTTCCTCCCTATTAAACGGCCGGTTTGTCTATTTTCTTGCGGTAAAGTCCGTATAAAATGGCACCTACAAGTGATCCGATTAATATGGAAAGCACCCACTGGAATGCGCCTGTGACGACTGGAAGGACAAGGAACCCGCCATGCGGAGCTGGAACCTGTACGCCAAAGAGATACGTCAATATAGCAGAGATGGCGGAACCAAACATGATAATTGGCAGGACAACAATCGGGTTTTTAGCCGCAAATGGGATAGCCCCTTCTGTTATATGTGTCGCTCCTAGAATATAGTTGATGGCCCCTGCATTTCGTTCCTGCGGTGTAAAATGTTTTCGGAAAATCGTTGTGGCAATCGCAATGATAAGCGGTGGTGTGATACATGCTGCTGACACACCCGCCATGAAGTAAAGATTGCCTTGTGCAAGTAAAGCCGTTCCTGTCACATAGGCTGCTTTGTTAAAAGGACCACCCATATCAAATCCACACATCGCTCCAACAATTAAGCCTAAGAGCAGCGGATTTGTGGATTGAACGGATGAGAGGAAATCCATTAATGAATTATTTAGCCCTGTAATAGGAACTAATAGAGGGGTCATAACAGCCCCAATGAAGAAAATACCGATGACAGGATAGATGAAGATTGATTTTAATCCGTCAAGTGATGCAGGTAATTTTTGAAGCAGGAATTGAAGGAGTACGATGATATACCCTGCTGCAAAACCTGCGATAATACCACCTAAGAATCCAGCGCCTCCATCGTTTGCAAGCAGACCGCCGATAAATCCGACAACCATCCCTGGGCGTCTAGCGATTGAATCAGCAATAAATGCTGCTAAAATAGGCACCATTAAGCTAAAGCCGAGTCCGCCAATGCTTTTCAAGTAGGCAGCAAACGGATGATACGTTTCATGCTGAGGATCAGCAGAATAGATGCCGAATAGAAAAGAAATGGCAATTAAGACCCCGCCTCCTACGACGAATGGAAGCATGTGTGATACACCATTCATTAAGTGTTTATAGATGGTGTGTATCCATTTATTTGCCGCCTTTTGTTGAGAGGGTGAAGGAGCAGATGTTTTCTCCGTTACAGAAGCCCTTCCTTTCACTTGATGAACGGGAGCATCTCCATTTAAAATGCTCTGGATCAGCTCATCAGGCGTACGAATGCCTTTTGATACAGGCACTTCTATGAGTGGTTTTCCGTGAAACCGGTCTGTGTGCACATCTTTGTCAGCTGCCACAATGACCCCATCAGCTTCCATAATGTCTTGATCAGTTAAAGCGTTTTCAATTCCAACTTGACCATGCGTTTCGACTTTGATATCGACCCCTAATTGCTCAGCAGCGATTTTTAATGCCTCAGCTGCCATAAATGTGTGCGCAATGCCTGTGGGACACCCAGTTGCAGCGACAATTTTTTTACGGCTCATGTTTATTCCCCCTTATATCTTGTGAATGTGTATTTGGTCAATCAATTCATGAATGTCATGTAAATCACTTAGGCCTTTAGAAAATGCGGTAGATGCTCCCGTGGCAATGCCGTAGCGTAAGCACTCTTCAGGTGAATGTCCTTCAAGCTGTTTACTAATAAATGCTGCGAGCATGGCATCTCCTGAACAAGCAGTGTTTACCACTGTGCCTGCTGGTGCGTTTCCTTTTATTACGGCGTCCTTCGCCATGAATAAAGCTCCTTCTCCTCCGCGGGAAATGAGCACTTGCTCTGCACCCATCTCGATAAGTTTTTCTCCTGATTGAATGAGTTCTTTTTCTGACAATGGATGTGTTTTGCCGAAAAAAGCGGCTATTTCTTCTTCATTCGGTTTTAATAAATACGGCTTGTACTGAAGCGTCTCAAGAACCGCTACTGAGCTTGTATCTAAAATGAATTTGACGCTCTGTTGATGGCAAATTGCCGCAATTTCTGAAAAAATGCTGGCTGGTACGCCCTTTGGCAGACTGCCTGACATAATGAGGATACCGCCTTGCGGGATTGCTACAATTTTCTCACGAAAGGCGTGAAGTGCTTTTTCCTGAATGGCAGGACCTTGATTCACGAGCTTGTATTCTTCTGTTGTATTGATAAATACGTTAATGCGCGTGATTCCTTCAACTGGGATAAAATCTGTTCGAATGGAAAGGTCTTTTAAGGATTGTTCTATATAAGAACCAGAAAACCCGGCAATAAAGCCTAATGCGGTGCTGTTAACACCATATTTTTTTAGCATAATCGACACATTGACGCCTTTTCCATTCGGTTGATAATCTTCATCTTCCGTGCGGTTCACTGTATTTGCCCGCATTTCTTTTAATGCAATATATAGGTCAATAGCAGGGTTTAAGGTGCAGGTATAAATCATTTGGTTTCACCTTCTTTCTTTTCTCTAAAGAAAGTATCTCATACGATTCAGTCAAAATGTTTTCAGATTGTGTAAAGGTTTTCATGAGGAAAAGCCTTCCAGCACAAAGTCTAGAAGGCTTTCTTATCGGCTATTTCATTCGGATCACGTAGGCGTCTAATAAAATGCGGGCAATAACATGCAAAGAAAGACGGGACCTCACTTCATAATCTGGGAAGAAAGATTGTTCGCCTTTATATCCGACTAGTGTCATGTCAGATATTTTACTTAATGTAGAATCAATTCTTGTTGTGACGGTGATGGTCGTGACCTGCTTCATACTGAGATTTTGACAAGCTTCCACGAGCTCTGCTGTTTCACCATTTAATGAAACAAAGATGGCCAGTTCGTTTTTGTCAATGTCTCGCGATTTTAACCGAATGATATTCGGGTCGTCATGTACTTCACATATTTTTCCGATGAGCTGTAATTTAATGGTCATCTCTTTGGCAATCATCTCTGAAAAGCCTCTGCCAAAAATATAAATTTTATCTGCATCATGTATTTTTTGAACGGCATCTTCAATTTGCCCAATACTTTGCAGCTGTATCGTCTTTAAAACCTCTTCTTCATTTTTTCGAATGGCGAGTTTAATGTCTTCATCGATATTTTTGAGCTGGTCGCTTTCATCAGTCATTTTCTTTTCTTGTTTCAAACGATATTTAAAGGATGTATAGCCGTTGTAACCAATTTTCTTCATCAGTCTGACAATCGTGGCTGTCGACACATTGGCTCGTTCACTTAATGTGACGATGGATAAGGTGGAGATATCCTCTAAATGCTGGTGAATATAATGGAGTAAGTACCGTTCTGTTTCACTTAATGTTTGATACACATCACTTGGAATATTAAATAATGGTTCATTCAATTTGGATTCCCCCTTACTTATTTCATACTATAATTAAATGCCCTATGAAAACAAGGTGATTCTTTTGTCCTGTATTTTTTATTAGAAGGTGATATGAGTTAAATTTTATTTTTAACATAAACTACGAAAAAGCCGTGTCTGTTTGAAAGGAGCTGATACCTATGCTTCATCTGTTATTTTTTCTGATTCTTCTCTATGTCGTATATGTATTTTTGACCGCATTTGTTTTGTTTTATTTACCGGTACAAAAAGCATGCAAGGAGCATTGCATTTATAAAGCCTCATCGATCTCAGGAGACGACCAAGGCACAAATCAAGTCATGCTTCTTGACGACGGGTTTGAGTCTGGCCAGGTCAGAATCCAAATGATTCGCGAGGCTAAAAAGATCATTCGTCTAAGTTATTATTCCATTCAAAAGGGAAAAACAGCCGAATGGATACTAGGGGCTTTAATTGAAGCTGCTGATCGAGGAGTGAAAGTCCAGCTTTTGTTAGATGGCATCTGCCACAGCCTGCGCGGACCGCTGAAGCATTTGCGTTATGCTGTGGCAAATCATCCAAACATGTCGATTCGTTTTTATGAGCCCTTTCGTTTTTTCAAGCCATGGACGTGGCATAATCGCCTTCATGATAAGCTGCTATTGGCAGATGGAAGGGTCGCTGTAATGGGCGGAAGAAATATCGGTGATAAATACTTTGCAGATCAGCCGCCGAAGGACTTTGCTTATGACCGCGATGTGCTTCTTTATAACAGCAAAAAAGGAAAAGTATTAGATGAAATGGAGCAATATTTCGTCTATTTATGGAATCATGATTTTACGAAAAGAACAAAAGATGTGTTCTCTAAGCAAAAAGCGAAAAAAGGGTTAAAATTGCGCAAACAGCTTCTTAGGTCTTATCAAGAAGCAATGCGCACGAAAGAACCCTTTGTCATGTCCTCCTTTGATTGGGCAGCAGATGCCACTCCTGTGAAACAGATTGCCTTTTTCACAAATCCAGTGGAGCGATTCAATAAGCGTCCTCTCTTGCTCAAAAAGCTAAACGATCTCGCTCATCGGGCAAAGCGGTCTGTGCTCATACAAACACCTTATGTCATCCCAACACGCCCGATGAAAGACGGACTCACTCCCTTAGCTAGTGAGATTCAAACGACAGTTGTCACAAATTCTCTTACAGCGACACCAAATCCGTTAGCTTTTGCAGGATATTTAAGCACGAAAAAGGAACTGATGAAAACAGGCGTTCATTTGTATGAATATGAAGGTCCGTATTCCATTCATGGAAAATCGATGGTAATTGATGATTATTTAAGTATTATCGGGACATATAATTTAGATGCCAGATCCAGTTTTTTAAATACGGAATCGATTTTGGTGATTGATAGTGCACCATTTGCATTATCGCTTACGAAGGCAATAGAGCGAAAAATCGCCTATAGTGTTCTTGTCGCTAAGGACCACACAGAATATAAGGCGAGCACGTACGGGCATAAAAAAAAGCCTTTGATGAAAAGGCTCCTTTTAAATGGTTTATCCGCGATAACGGTTCTATGGCGGCGATTGATCTAAAAAAGGGCGGCTACTTTTGTAGCAGCCCTTTTTCTTGCGATGGATTCTCGTCTGCTGGCTCTAATTTGGTCAGCTTAAATACCAAGATCCCAGCGACAATGACAATCACACCTATTAGTTTTGTCAAAGAAAATTCCACTTTCTCTAACCCGAGCCAGCCGAGCGAATCAAACAAAAGCGCGCAGCCTAGCTGTGAGGTGAGGACAATCGAAATCCCATAAGTGGGGCCAAGACGTTTGATGCTTTGAACAAGGCAGATGACCACCCCTACCCCAATGGCTCCGCTTATCCAGTACCAAGCTTCCATATGTCTTAATTGAAACATGCCAGTTCCTTCTAACATAAGGCCCATCAAGAGTGAAGCTATAAAGCCCATTCCAAGGACAAGGGTCGTCGTGGACCAAGAGCCTGTATGCTCATTGACTTTACTGTTAAAAATGGTTTGTAGGCTGACGAGTGCGCCAGCAGTGATTGCTAATAGTATTCCTATGATCATATAGACATCCCTTCATTTCTTCTATTCATAAATGTTGTGCTCTGCTATTTCTAAGAGCCCTTTCCGGTCACGAATCGTAATGTTCCCTCTTTGCCTATCAATCAGCCCTTTTTCCGTGAATTGCTGAATGACTCGGTTAAGATGGCGGTAGCTCGTTCCAATTAAGCTTGCCGCATCAGTGAGGCGAAGTGGGCGTTCGCTCGCACTGTCATCACCTGTTAGGACAGACAATAAGTAGCTTGCGAGCCTGACCTCCACAGGATATAAAAGGTGGAAGCTCAAATCGTTTGATTTCGTATAAAATTTGTTTGTGATGCCTTTTAGCAAAAAGGTTAAAATGCGGGGGTCATCCTTCGCATGGCGCATGAGTGCTTGATGAGAAATTCTGAGCATATGTACTTCTGTGACGGCTTCGACTGTATTGACCATATCTGTCTGCTGGACGTATTCAATATCTCCAATCGCTTCAAGAGGGTTTTTAAAGCAAAGAATAAAGGTTTTTCCTTCCTTTGTGGTGGTGAAAATCTTTAATTTTCCTTTCACTAATAAGTACATGTACTCCCTCTTATCCCCTTTCGAACAAATCAGCTCACCTTGCTCAAAGTGCCACAACGTCACATGTGACATTAAGTTCTCATGAAAGATATGTTGTAATTGATGTGCCTTGAGATAAGAGGAAAAAAGAGATTCATCATGAAGCTCTTCCATTTAACGCCCTCCTTTATAGCTTTAAAATGATCACGCCTGCGATCATCAACAGTATTCCTGCATAATGAGGCCATTTCATTTTCTTCTTCTGTACACCAAACCATCCTTTTGCATCGATGGCAAAGGTAAACGCAAGCTGTGCGATGAGTAAAGCAGCGATCGTGAGTGTTACACCAATGATTTGAATGGCAGTGACCTCATTAAAAATAATAATGGCTGCAAATGCACCGCCAATTAAATAAAGAGGCTGCACTTTTTTGTATTCCTTAAAGTGGCCATCCCGTACGATGAGTAAAATGACGAGAGAGATGATAAACCCTGTCAGCTGCGTAATGGTTGCCGCCTGCCACGTCCCAATATCTTGACTAATTCTGGCGTTGGCTACGCCTTGTAGTGTAATACAAGCGCCTCCTAATAAAGCGAAAATAACACCTTTCATTCGTTCAAAAGCTCCTTCTTTTTTCAGTCTAGTTCTATTAAATGATAGATGCCCTGATGTTGAAAAGGACATATGTCCCACTTTGCGTATTATATCAGAAACTTTTTCTTTTGCAGTTTCTTCGTTTTAGATTTTTCACAGTGGGTACAGTTTTATATGAGCTGAAAACAGAATATTGAATGAATCACATATAAAAAGGAGACATGTCAAAATGAGAAATCAAGAGAAACATTTTATTAACGGAGAATGGGTTGCATCAACAGGAAACGAAACGACGGAGGTCATCAACCCTGCTACAGAGGAAGTCATTGGCACCATTAGCTTAGGAACAAAAGAAGATTTAGATAAAGCAGTGAAAGCAGCTCGTGCCGCCTTCCCTTCTTTCTCAAAAACATCACGACATGAACGAGTAGATATGCTGGAAAACATCGTGCGCGGGTACGAAAAGCGTAAGGATGAACTTGTAGAAGTGATGACCCAAGAGCTTGGTGCACCACTTAAAGTATCAGAAGAGGTTCATTACAAAATGGGTCATGAACATTTTTCTAAAGCAGCGGAGGCACTTAAATCTTATACATTTACTGAGGACCGCGGCGGACATACCATTATAAAGGAAGCCATTGGTGTCAGTGGACTCATTACACCGTGGAATTTCCCAACAAATCAAACATCACTTAAAATTGCTGGTGCCACTGCAGCAGGATCACCTGTCGTTTTAAAGCCTGCGGAAATTACCCCATTTGCCGCGATGATTCTTGCGGAAATCATTGATGAAGCAGGTGTACCAAAAGGTGTCTTTAATCTAGTAAACGGAACTGGTGACGTCATTGGTGACGGCATTAGCTCACACCCTGATATTGATTTTGTTTCATTTACAGGTTCAGGTGCCGTCGGCTCTAAAATTATGGAAAATGCTGCTGATAATATTAAAAAAGTGGCCCTTGAGCTTGGCGGAAAATCCCCTCTGATCGTCTTAGATGATGCAGATGTGGATGAGGCAGCCGAAACCGCCATTCATCATATTGCGATGAATACAGGTCAAGTATGCTCTGCAGCTACACGTGTGCTTATTCCAGAATCAATGAAAGACGCATTTGAAAAAGCGCTGCTGAATGCCCTGCCGAAATTTACAGTCGGTGACCCGAGAGAAGATCATGCCACTGGCCCGCTTGTCTCCAAAAAGCAATGGGATACCGTGCAATCTTATATTGAAAAAGGAATTGAAGAAGGTGCTACCCTGCTTGCTGGGGGAACTGGAAAGCCGGACGGAATAGATAAAGGATATTTCGCCAAGCATACCATTTTCACCAATGTGAAAAATGATATGACCATTGCGCAAGAAGAAATTTTTGGACCGGTCATGAGTGTGATCACGTATCAAGATCTAGATCATGCCCTTGAAATCGCCAATGATACGGTTTATGGCCTTGCTGGGTATGTGGTTGGGAAAGATGAAAAAACATTAAAATATGTCGCTGAACATATTCGTGCTGGCCAAATCACCATTAACAATGCCGAAACAGATTACTATGCCCCGTTTGGCGGCTTTAAGCAATCTGGTATCGGAAGAGAATGGGGAGACTTCGGTATTGAGGAATATTTAGAAGTGAAAGCTGTGATGGGACTTCCAACAGCATAAGTGAAATAGAAAAAAGGAAAAGAAGGCAAAGGGCTAAAATCAACATTATTTTAGCCCTTTGTCACCAATGTGAAGGAAAACGGTGATCCGTTTTCCTTTTTTATGCCTTCTCCCCTATTTGCGCATTTTTGGTCATTAGAAATCTTAATCATGACAATCAATATTATATATTTTACTTAATGGCAAACTTTCGGTAAAGTTCAAATTGAACCTATATATATAATTCCTATCGAATTAATCTATGTTTATATTCCTTGTGAGGTGGATATCGTTGCAACTTCATGTATTGAACAGTCCGTTTAGCCAGGAGCAGGCAGAGCTACTCAATCAGCTGCTTCCGGCTTTAACAGATCAACAAAAAATTTGGCTTACCGGTTATTTATCAGCACAGACAGCTCTAGCCGGATCAGAAACTGCTACTCAGGTCCCTTCTGCCGCAGCACCTGCGCAGCCTGTCAGCAAAGATGTGACCGTACTTTATGGCTCACAAACCGGCAATTCCGAAGGGTTAGCAAAAAAGACAGCACAGCATCTTGAAAAGAAGGGCTTCCAAGTGACGCTCGCTTCTATGTCAGATTTTAAACCAAATAATCTGAAAAAAACAAACAATTTACTGATCATCGTCAGCACACATGGCGAGGGCGATCCGCCTGATAATGCCCTTTCTTTCCATGAATATGTTCATGGGAGACGTGCGCCAAAGCTTGACCATTTAAGCTATTCTGTCCTTTCACTAGGTGATAGCTCCTACGAATTCTTCTGTCAGACAGGAAAAGAATTTGACGAGCGTTTAAAAGAACTTGGCGGAACGCGTCTTTTTGATCGAGTGGACTGTGACCTTGATTATGATGAGCCGTTTTCAGAATGGCTTCAAGGCGTTTCCTCCTCTTTGAGTGAAGGTGAAGCTGTATCACTGCCGCAAGAATCAGAAGGAGTAAACAATCAAGCCGTTTCTGAATACTCAAGAACCAATCCTTTTTATGCTGAAGTGCTTGAAAATATCAACCTAAATGGACGCGGATCTAATAAAGAAACACGTCACTTAGAGCTTTCTCTTGAAGGATCGGGCCTCGTTTATGAGCCAGGTGATAGCCTTGGCATTTACCCGACAAATGATCCTGCGCTTGTCGATGAACTGATTAAAACATGCGGATGGAATGCAGAGGAAGCCGTCACCATTCATAAAAACGGAGACACTCTTCCTTTAAAAGAAGCACTCACCTCGCATTTTGAGATTACGGTTTTAACAAAACCACTTCTTCAAAAGATCGCTGCACTGACAAAAAGCGAAGCCTTGCATGCCCTTTTAGAAGAAGGAAACGAAGAAAAACTGAAAGAATATATAGCTGACCGGGACCTAATAGATGCAGCTCGTGATTTCGGTCCTTTTGAAGGAACAGCAGCAGATTTTACGTCTATTTTAAGAAAAATTCCTGCACGTCTTTATTCGATTGCAAGCAGCCTCAAAGCAAATGAAGATGAGGTTCATTTGACAATCGGTGCTGTCAGATATGATGCGCACGGGAGAGAACGTCAAGGTGTCTGCTCGATCTTATGTGCAGAGCGCTTGCAGCCAGGTGATACGCTGCCTGTTTATATTCAGCACAACCAAAACTTTAAGCTTCCTGACGATCCTGATGCACCGATTATTATGGTCGGACCAGGCACAGGCATCGCTCCTTTCCGTTCGTTTATGCAGGAGCGTGAGGAAATTGGTGCAAACGGAAAGTCATGGTTATTCTTCGGTGATCAGCACTTTGTGACGGATTTCTTATATCAAACAGAATGGCAAAAGTGGTTAAAAGATGGTGTCTTAACGAAAATGGATGTGGCTTTCTCAAGAGATTCAGAGGAAAAGGTATATGTCCAGCACCAAATGAAGAAACAAAGTAAAGAATTATTCGAATGGCTGGAGCAAGGTGCCTATGTATATATTTGCGGAGATGAAAAGCATATGGCGCATGATGTTCATCGTACCCTTCTATCGATCATCCAAGAGGAAGGTGCAATGAGCAAAGAGAAAGCAGAAAGCTATTTAGCGAACTTGCAGCAGCAAAAACGCTATCAGCGTGACGTTTATTGATTTGATGCTTGAAAGAAAGGAGCTTTTACTTACATGGTGAAGACAGCATTAACAGCGCCGGATGGACCTCCGAGCGACGTAGAGGAAATTAAAGAAAAAAGTGATTATTTACGGGGAACGTTAAAAGAAGTGATGCTTGATCCAATTTCAGCGGGAATTCCTGATGATGACAACCGTCTGATGAAGCATCACGGCAGCTACTTGCAGGATGATCGTGATCTCAGAAATGAACGACAAAAACAAAAGCTTGAGCCCGCCTATCAATTTATGCTGCGTGTACGTCTGCCTGGCGGAATCGCTACCTCCAAGCAGTGGCTTGTGATGGATGAGCTTGCTCATAAATACGGAAACGGTACGTTAAAGCTGACAACTCGTGAAACCTTTCAGCTTCACGGTATTTTAAAATGGAACATGAAAAAGACTATTCAAGACATCCATTCCACTATGCTTGATACGATCGCAGCTTGCGGCGATGTGAACCGGAATGTCATGTGTACGTCAAACCCCTATCAATCAGAAGTACACCAAGACGTGTACGAGCTGGCCAAAAAATTAAGTGATGACCTGCTTCCAAAAACAAGAGCGTATCACGAAATTTGGCTTGATGAGGAAAAGGTAGCGGCAACGCCTGATACGGAGGTTGAGCCGATGTATGGTCCGCTTTATTTGCCAAGAAAGTTCAAGATTGGGGTGGCGGTCCCTCCTGCTAACGATATTGATGTCTTTTCGCAGGATCTAGGTTTCATTGCCATTATTGAAAATGATCAATTGGTCGGCTTTAATGTCGCAATTGGCGGCGGAATGGGTATGACGCATGGTGATACTGCGACCTACCCTCAGCTGGCAAAGGTCATCGGCTTTTGCTTACCTGAACAGGTTGTGGACATTGCAAAACAGGTCATCACCATTCAGCGTGATTACGGAAACCGTTCCGTGCGAAAAAATGCCCGCTTTAAATATACGGTGGATCGGCTCGGACTTGAGAATGTAAAAGAAGAGCTAGAGCGACGCCTTGGGTTTTCCCTTTTAGATGCAAGAGATTATCACTTTGACCATAACGGGGACCGTTATGGCTGGGTAAAAGGCATCAATGGTAGATGGCATTATACAATGTTTGTAGAAGGTGGACGTATCACAGATTATGATGATTATCCGCTAATGACAGGCATTCGTGAAATTGCAAAGATTCATACGGGTGATTTCCGCTTAACAGCGAATCAAAACTTGATCATTGGAAATGTCACATCTCATAAAAAGAAACAAATCGAGCAGCTCATTCAGGAATTCGGTTTGTCAGATGGCCAGCAGCACTCTGCACTGCGCCGTAGTTCAATGGCTTGCGTTTCTCTTCCAACATGCGGCTTAGCGATGGCTGAAGCAGAACGCTACCTCCCGCGTTTGATTGATAAAATCGAAGACATTGTCGAGGAAAACGGCTTAAGTGATAAAGAAATCACGATTCGAATGACTGGATGTCCAAATGGATGTGCTCGTCATGCTTTAGGTGAAATTGGCTTTATCGGAAAATCACCTGGCAAATACAACATGTATCTTGGTGCTGCGTTTGATGGCAGCAGGTTAAGTAAACTGTACCGGGAAAATGTGGGTGAGGAAGATATTTTAAAAGAACTTGGCTCTCTTCTCCCCCGCTATGCAAAAGAACGAGAAGAAAATGAACATTTCGGTGATTTTGTGATACGGGCAGGGATTGTGAAAGAAACAACAGATGGAACGAATTTTCATGTGCAATAAAAAAAGACAGGAATCATCCCTGTCTTTTTTTATTGATTCTGTTTCCTTTTCAAGTATTCGCAAATGCCCTTATACACATTTGGATTATCTAGTGATGAAAGATCTGGTGAAGGCTGCTGTTCATATGCTGCTTTTAGTAAACGCCGGACAATTTTTCCGTTTCTAGTTTTCGGTAAAGCTGAAATAAGATGAATCTCCTTTGGTGTGAGCGCTTTTCCCGCATGTGAAGCAACATGTGCTTTGAGCTCTTGAATGAGCTTTGTTTCTTCAAAAGAGTGTGAACCGCTCACAATGAAACAGACAAGCGCCTCCCCCTTCACCTCATCCTTTACCCCAATGACAGCGGCCTCATGCACGGCCGGATGCCAGGCAAGGATGGATTCAATTTCTGCTGGGCCGATGCGTTTACCTGCTGTATTAATGACATCATCCGATCTGCCGGTGATATGGAATTCTCCGTCCTCTGTTTGCATCACCCAATCACCATGTGTCCATACGCCAGCAAATCGTTTGAAATACGTATCTTCATAACGCTCAGGCTCATTCCAAAAACCACATGTCATGCCGACCCATGGCTTTTTCACAACAAGTTCTCCTACTTCATTCGTGACGCTCTGTCCTGCGTCATTCAGCACATCTGCTGCCATTCCTAAGATTGCCGCATTAAAAAGGATTGGTTTGATTGGACGAAGCAGCGTGCTTCCCACAATGCCGCCAGAGACTTCAGTCCCTCCGGAGTAATTTAAGATGGGAATGTTCTTTTCGCCGATTGTGTCAAAAAGCCATTGCCACGGTGCTTCATTCCAAGGTTCACCTGTAGAAATGATGGCTTTGACATGTGGCAGCTTCATACCTGCAAGGTCTTGCTGCATCGCAGAACGAACAAATGTAGGTGAAAGCCCAAATTGGGTGACTTTTTGCTTGTGGATGAATGACCAAAGCTGCCTTTCATCTGGATAATCGGGTGCACCGTCATATAGAACAATCGCGGCTCCATTGATCAAGCCGCCAAAGACGAGAAACGGTCCCATCATCCAGCCCATGTCTGTGAGCCAAAACAAGCGGTCTCCAATTGCGACATCCATACAAAGACCGGCATCAAAAGCCGCTTTCACAGGGAAGCCTGCGTGTGTATGAACGGCTCCTTTTGGTGTACCGGTTGTTCCAGAAGTGTATAAGATCATGAGAGGATCTTCATTTGTGACATAGGTCGTACCCTTCATCGGTTCTTCTTTTAATAAATCATTTAGTTTTACATCATCTTCATATCCAGTATGAGAGGTAGCGTGCACAATGACTGTTTTGACGGTATTTGTTTTTTCAATCGCATCCGCTACACATTCTCGCATGTTGATGGTCTTCCCCCGGCGCATCATGCCGGAGCCTGTGACGACAATAGTTGCACCTGACGCACGAATACGTACGGCAAGAGGCTCACTTCCGTAGCCCGAGAAGACCGGACTAAAGATCACGCCAATCTTTGCAAAGGCAAGCATGACGGCAACCGTTTCAGGAAGCATCGGCATATAGATGATCGCTATATCCCCTTTTTGAAGCCCTTTTTTCAAAAAACCAGCTGCGAGGCGATTCACTTTTTCCTGAAGGTCGAGGTACGTCCATCTTCTCTCTTCCCCTGCTTCATTTCCCCAAATCACCGCTGGTTGATGTTTGGTCTCTTCTTTCTCTGCCCATTTGTCCACGGCCGTTTCGGTCACGTTTAGTAGACCGCCCTTATACCACTTTGGCCACATGAATGATTCTTGACCTAATGTAGCTTCATACGGCACCTTCCACTGTATGCCGATGGCTTTTTCAGCTTCTCTCCAAAACCAATCGGTACGCTCGATACTAGCTTGATAGAACGCATCATAAGAAGAAAAACCAAGTGAGTGCATCCATTTGTAAAGTCGTGTTTTTTGGATCATCTGCTCCTCCGGTACCCATGCTGGCTTTAGGTTTATCATGAGGCTTGCCCCCTTTAGACCGGATAGACCGGATGTTTTCGTCTCGTAAATGTCATCTCTTTAGAGGTATAAGCTTGTAATCTATGACATAATTCAGCTCTTAAATGATCAAATGGGATGACGCCATCGACAATCATTTCAGAGGCAAGCTCGTATATATTCATATCTTCCTGATATTCCTTTCGTTTCTCTTGTATAAATGTAGCTCTTTCTTCAGCAGGCAGTGCGGCAATTTTATTCGCATAGACAGCATTTACTGCGGCTTCTGGCCCCATCACAGCAATTTGCGCAGATGGAAGAGCAAGACAGCAATCCGGTTCAAAGGCAGGGCCTGCCATTGCATATAAACCTGCACCGTATGCTTTACGCACGATGACAGATATTTTCGGAACGGTCGCCTCTGACATAGCGGAGATCATTTTCGCCCCGTGCCTGATAATGCCCGCTTGTTCTACTTTTGTTCCAATCATAAACCCCGGTATATCCGCAAGAAAGAGAAGCGGGATATGAAAGGCGTCACATAGCTGAATAAACTTGGCGGCTTTATCAGCTGAGTCATGGAATAAGACGCCGCCTTTCACCCTTGACTGGTTTGCGATAAGACCGACAGGCTGACCATTCATGCGGCCAAAGCCTGTAATCAGCTCTGCGGCAAACAGCTTTTTGATTTCAAAAAATGATCCTTCATCGATGAGTAAGTCAATGAGCTGATACATATCGAAAGGGGTATTCTGACCCTTAGGGATGAGGTCTTGGATGGTGATCTCAGATGGTTTAGGTGCTTTGGCGGCTCTCGTTTTTGGTCTTTCCGTATAGTTGGCAGGCATGTAGGTTAAATAGTCACGGGCGATGTGAATGGCCTCTTCCTCTGTTTTTGCTAAAATATCTCCGCATCCAGAAATGCTGCAATGCATGCTTGCCCCGCCCATTTCTTCGAGGGATACTTTTTCTCCAATCACCATTTCGGCCATTCGCGGAGAGCCTAAATACATGGAGGCGTTCCCTTTGACCATGACGACGATGTCACAAAAAGCAGGGATGTAAGCACCGCCGGCCGCAGAAGGGCCAAATAGTAAACAAATTTGCGGGATACGTCCAGACAGCTTGACTTGGTTATAAAAAATGCGCCCTGCCCCCCTTCTGCCTGGAAACATGGCGATTTGATCGGTGATTCTTGCACCCGCAGAGTCGACTAAATAAAGCATCGGGCAGTTGAGCTTCTCGGCTGTTTCTTGGATTCGAATGATTTTCTCGACCGTTTTGACGCCCCACGACCCTGCTTTGACGGTCGAGTCATTTGCCATAACGCAAACGGTCTGTCCATTCATACGCCCCGTCCCTGTGACGACACCATCTGCTGGTAAGTGTTCATCTTTACACGCTGCAAACATGGCATCTTCAAGGAACGATTCCTCATCTAATAACAACTGGAGCCGATCACGGACGAACAATTTCCCTTTTTCTTTGTTTTTTTGATGATATCGTTCGGCCCCGCCTTTAAGAATTCGCTGTTTGTTTAATTCATATTCCTCCATCATATTCATTCCCCTTTCCCTGCTATTTGCCTCTATAATGAGGCGTTCGTTTTTCACGAAAAGCCTGAAGACCTTCCGTTCGGTCCTCTGTATCAATGAGCCGTAAATAGGCTTCGTATTCCTTCGTCAGACCTGTACGCAAATCATGATCAAGACTTAATTGAATCGCTTGTTTCGCTTCTTTTAAAGCTATCGGGCCATTTTTGGTGATTTGTTTTGCGAGAGAGATGGCATCCTGCATGAGTGAGTCTGCTAAGGAGATGTGCTCGATTAATCCGATTTGTATGGCTTCTTCGGATTTTAATGAAGCACCTGTGAAAATGAGTTCCTTTGCTTTACCAAGTCCGATCAGACGCGGAAGTCTTTGCGTACCCCCGGCCCCTGGTATAATAGCTAGTCCTGTTTCCGGGAGACCGAGTCTTATCCCGGCTCTTGCTATGCGAAGATCACAAGCCAGGGCTAGCTCAAGGCCTCCGCCAAGTGCGTGTCCGTTCATCATTGCAATGACAGGTATAGGCAGGGATTCAATCTCTGTAAAGGTTTGCTGAATGATAAGAACGGCTTCCTTTGCTTCTTCTTCTGTCATTAATCGTCGTTCTTTTAAATCTGCTCCTGCGCAAAAGACTTTAGAGCCAGCTCCTGTGATGAGCAAACAGCGGAGGCTTTGATCGTGTTTGATTTCTTGGATGGTTTGATTGATTTCCTCCAGCATCGCAGCGGATAGGGAATTTGCTTGCTCTGGTCTGTTTAAGGTCATGATGCCAATCTGCTCATCTAGTATCGAAAAATGAACCATTGATGTCATATCATTCATCCTTTATGAATTATTGTGAGAGTGAAAAGCTCGTAGGCAGTGGCTAGGCAGGGTTCGATTTACTTTTGTTTCAATCCATTCTGCCGCTTTTATCAATGCAGGAAAATTGATATTTGTTTCAACCCCTAGTTTTTGAAGCATATGCACCACATCTTCTGTTGCCACATTCCCGCTAGAGCCAGGTGCATACGGACAGCCACCAAGCCCGCCGCTAGAGGAATCAAAAGTCGTGATGCCAGCCTTTAATGCGGTATAGATATTGGCAAGACCCATCCCCTTCGTATCATGAAAATGAAGGGCGATTTTATCAGCAGGGAAACGTTCAAGTAAAATGTCTAAACGCCGTTCTACTTGCAGTGGATGAGCTTCTCCGATGGTGTCGCCGAGAGAGATTTCATCAATGCCATAAGAGAGCAGAATATCTGTTAACCGCAGGACTTGATCCATTGGCACTTGTTTTTCATAGGGACAGCCAAACACGGTGGAAATATACGCGCGTGAGTTCTTTCCTGCTGCTTTTAAATCTGCTGTCATTTGCTTGATGACAGGAAGGGTTTCATGGATGGATTGATTCATATTCTTCTTGTTATGAGTTTCACTCGATGAGATAAACATAGCGCCTGTGTCAAGATTTGCTTCTAAAAAATGGGCTAAGCCTTTTTCGTTAGGAATGAGTGCTGCATAGGTGATATCGTCTTTTTTGTGTAAGGATTGGGCTAATTCTTTAGCATCCTTTAAGGCTGGAACCCATTTAGGATGGACAAACGATGTGACTTCAATATAAGGGAGATCGGCTGCTGCGAGCAGATCAATCCACGTTTGCTTCTCGCTTGTGTCTAGCCAAGCTGATTCATTTTGTAGTCCGTCCCGCGGGCCGACTTCCCTGATAAACACACTTTTTGGTAATGCCATTTGCTTCCCTCCTATTCTGTCAGCTCTAGTAGCACCTCTCCCTCATCGACAAATTCACCCTCTGCCTTATATACTTTACTGATTACACCTGCCTCTTCTGCAAGAATTGGAATTTCCATTTTCATCGATTCTAAGATGGCGACCTCCTGTCCCTTTTGCACTTCATCGCCTTGTTTGACAAGAAGCTTCCATAAGTTCCCGGCCATTTGTATCGTGACGGTTTTCATGAGCGGTTTTCCTCCCTTTTTTTCATCAAAAAATCGGTTGTGATGCTGCCATGTAAGAAAGCAGCTGATCCGGCCATTTCTCTTAAAAGTGGTAAATTGGTTTTGATCCCTTCTATTTCATATGCTTGTAAAGCTTCTTTTAATCGTCCTATTGCGAGTTGTCGTGTATTGCCGTAAACGATCATCTTCGCCATCATTGGATCGTAAAATGGGGTAATGACGCTCCCGTTTGTGATGCTTGACTCATGGCGTATATAGGGAGCTTCAGGCATAGAAAGCCTAGTGATTGTTCCAGGTGATGGATAAAAGGTGACTGGATCTTCTGCATAGATTCTGACCTCGATGGCATGCCCGATTTGATGAATATCCTCTTGATTAAAGGAAAGCGGCTCTAATGCAGCGATTTTCAGCTGCTCTTCGACAAGATCAATGCCTGTGATTTCTTCTGTGACAGGGTGCTCTACTTGCAATCTCGTGTTCATTTCTAGAAAATAAAATTGTTGATTTTGATCGACTAAACATTCAATCGTCCCTGCATTTTCATAGCCAATCGCTTTGGCTGCTTTGACGGCCATTTGCCCCATTTCATGTCTGACTGATTCATCGAGACAGGCGGCCGGTGCTTCTTCAATGATTTTCTGGTGTCTTCTTTGGAGTGAACAGTCACGCTCAAATAAGTGAACCCCGTGGCCGAAGGAATCAAAGAGAACTTGGATTTCGATGTGCCGCGCGTCTTCAATGACCTTTTCCATATACAGCGTCCCGTCGTTGAAAAAGCTTTGCGCTCTTTTTTGATTCCCTTCAAAAGCCCTATGCAGCTCCTCATCATTTCGAACGAGCTGCATGCCAATGCCCCCGCCTCCGCTTGATGCCTTGAGCATGATGGGATAACCGAGTGACTGCGCTTTACTCACCCCTTCATCTGCGTCATGCAGCGGGGCTGAAACGCCTGGTACAATTGGGATGCCCGCACGAGCCATCGTTTTTCTCGCTTCAATTTTATTCCCCATTTGCTGAATGACTTGTGCAGATGGTCCAATAAAGGCGATTCCTTCGCTCCGGCAGCGTTCAGCAAAAGCGGCGTTCTCTGATAAAAGACCATATCCAGGATGGATGGCATCTGTATTTGTTTGTTTGGCGACCTCAATAATCGCTTCTATGTTTAAATAGCTCTCAGATACTTTTGCGCCTCCAATCGGAAAGGCGCTATCTGCTTCTTGCACATGAAGCGCATGCTTATCTGCCTCTGAATAAACGGCGATTGTTTTGATCCCGAGCCGTTTACAGGTCCGAATTACTCTACGGGCTATTTCGCCTCGATTGGCAATCAGTACTTGCTTAAACATTGCTGTCTTCACTCCTTTATTAGATCAAGCGCCTGTTTTTTTAGTCGGAATTTTTGAATTTTCCCTGAGGCGGTCATTGGATACTCATCTGTAATGAAAAAATATTTCGGGATTTTGTATCGTGCCATTTGCGCCTTACAAAAGTTGGTTAATGTCTCAATCGTGACTGACCTACCTTGTTTGAGCCGAATGAATGCGGCTGCTTCCTCTCCATATGTCTCGTCAGGAATACCAACAACCTGTGCGTCGAGAATCGCTGGATGTGTGTAAAGAACGTCCTCAATCTCTTTTGGGTAAACATTCTCTCCGCCTCTAATGATCATCTCTTTCAGCCGGCCTGTGATTTTCACATAGCCGTCATCATCCATCTCAGCTAAATCTCCCGTATGAAGCCAGCCATCCTTATCGATGACTTCATTTGTGGCTTCTTCGTTTTTATAGTAGCCTTTCATCACATGGTAGCCTCTTGTACACAGCTCTCCTTGCTCTCCTCTTGGTACTTCACTCGTCGTGCCTGGTCTGGCGATTTTCACTTCGATATGAGGAAGCGCTCGACCGACCGTTTGAACCCGTCTTTCAAATGAATCATCGGTTCTTGTTTGGGTAATGACAGGTGAGCTTTCGGTCTGACCATAGGCAATTGTCAACTCCCTCAATCCCATTTTTTCAATGACTGCCTTCATCACATGGGATGGGCAAAGAGATCCCGCCATAATGCCCGTTCGTAATGTGGACAGATCGTATTGATGGAAATTCGGATGATTGAGCTCTGCGATAAACATTGTCGGGACGCCGTGAAGAACGGTGCACTTCTCTTTTTCCACTGTTTGGAGGACTCGCTCAGGATGGAACAATTCGGCTGGAATGATCGTTCCCCCTTTTGTCAGACAAGCAAGCACGCCAAGAACGGAGCCGAAGCAATGAAAGAATGGCACGGGGATACACATTCGGTCCTTTTGGGTGAGCTTCATACAATCTGCGATTTGACTGGCATTGCAGACGATGTTGGTATGGCTAAGCATGACTCCTTTTGGATAGCCGGTTGTGCCTGAGGTATATTGCATATTAATGACGTCATCAGGCACAAGCTCATCCATTCGTTTCTCCCACTCATGATCCTCTGTTCTTTTGGCAGCGGCTTGAATACTGTCCCAGCTTCGCATGCCCTTTGGCATGTGCTCGCCAATATAGACGACACTTTTTAAATAAGGAAAAGATGCGGATGTGATCTCATCTTGAGTAGCTGTTTGCAGCTCTGGAATGAGCTCTTCAAGCATTTTGACATAGGATGTCTCTTTAAAGCCGTCTACGATAAACAGCATGCTGCTATCAGAGTGCTTTAGTAAATAAGCCAGCTCCTGCGATTGAAAATTTGTATTCACGGTGACAAGAACGGCTCCAATGGAGGCGCAGGCGAATTGCAGAATGAGCCATTCAGGTACATTTGGTGCCATGATGGCGATATGATCGCCCTTTTGAACCCCTAATGCCATAAGACCTTTCCCTATTTCCTTGACCTCCCTATAAAACGCTTCATATGAATAACGTAAAGAACGTTCTGGATACACAATGGCTTCATGTGCTGGGTGCTGCTCCGTTTTCTCTCTTAATAGGGAGCCGATCGTCTGCGGGTAAATCGACATCATTGCTTTCCTCCCTCATAAATAGTAAGCGTTTTCATCATGAGGTTACGCTAATAGCTGTCTTGCGATGACTAGACGCTGAATTTCAGAGGTTCCTTCTCCGATTTCCATCAGCTTGGCGTCTCTTACAAGTCGCTCTACACCGCATTCTTTCATATAGCCTGTTCCTCCGTGAATTTGGACCGCATCAAGACTTGCTTTTGTCGCCATTTCAGAAGCGAAAAGCTTGGCATAGGCAGCTTCCTTTGTAAATGGCTTGCCGCTGTCTTTCAGCCAAGCGGCTTTCCATACCATTTGTCTGGCGAGTTCTATTTGCATCGCCATATCTGCCAGCTTAAACTGAATGGCTTGAAAGGAGGAGATCGTCTGCCCAAATTGTTTTCTTTCCTTTGCGTAGGATAGCGAGGCATCAAGTGCCGCTTGCGCGATGCCAACAGAAAGGGCAGCAATCGAAATTCGTCCCCCGTCTAATGTATATAAAAATTGCTTGAACCCTTTGTTTGGGTCTCCTAATATGTGATGTGTTGGTACACGTACGCCGTCTAAAATGATTTCAGCCGTATCTGAACCGCGCACCCCCATTTTGTCATATGGATTGGTAATGGACAGCCCTTTTTGCCCTTTCTCTACAATGAACGCCGAGATGATCGGGCGGCCGTGCTCATCATGATCTGTGACAGCTGTAACGATAATGGTTCTGGCAAAATTAGCATTTGTAATCCAGCACTTCTCTCCGCTGATGACATACTCTTGTCCGTCTTTGACCGCTTTTGTTTTCGTTCCTTTTGCATCAGATCCTGCGTTTGGCTCTGTTAATCCGAAGGAACCGAGTGCTGTTCCAGATGCTAGCGGGACAAGGTGATCCATCTTTTGCTCCTCAGTACCGAAGTAATAAAGCGGGCTTGCACCTAAGGAAACGGCTGCGGCATAGCTAAGACCTGTACTTGCACATTGCTTTCCAATCTCTTCTACAGCGAGCGCATACGATATCGTATCTCCTCCCGACCCTCCATATTTTTCTGGAAAGGGTATGCCCATAAAGCCTAACTCCCCCATTTTTTGAAATGTTTTGATAGGAAATACGGCCTGTTCATCAATCGTTTGAGCGAGCGGTGCAATTTCTGCTTTGGCGAATTCTTTGACCATCTGGCGGATCATTTGTTGCTCTTTCGTTAATTCAAAGTCCATCCTGCTTCCTCCTTTGGCTCTTTTCTATCATATTTATTAATCAGGTAGCTGCTTCATGCCAAGCTTGATTGAATTCAGAAAATTAAAATAAGAAAAGTAGAAAATAAAAAAGCATGAATGAAGATATATCCTCATTCATGCTTTTTTCGTTATTTTACTGTTTTTATAGAAGGCTTGCTTTCATGATGAAGGCGATTGAGAGCCGTTACTTTGTAGGTATCTCGCTGCTTCTGATTGACTGAAAGGTCTTTGACAGAGGTCAGCGGGCCTTTTTCTTTTCTGACCGTTTGTAGTAATTCATATGTTCCTTTATTCGTCAATCGATAGACCGCATAATAGGAAGCAGTAGAATGCGGATCATTTTTGATCTGTAAAGCTGCGCCATCTCCTGTTTTCTTCACAGATTGGATGACTGGCTTTTTTGGAGCTTTCTGATGAAGCCATGGCATTTCTGGAATGAGTGCTGGTTTATGATAGGTTTCTTCTATTAATCGATCCTTTACATTCAAAGGGTTGCGATTGATATCCTTCAGGCTAAAATGCATGCTTCCTTGTACGAGCTGCGACTGCCTGTTCAGCTTGATCTGCCTAAAATATTCTTCTGGGTCAGACCAAGCAGGGTCACTATTTTGATTGATTTTATAAGTCGCCTGACCAATGTATAGGTGAACGGGCTCACCCTTCACTTCATTTGACCACCATTTCGTTAGTACATCATAGGCGGCTGCCTGAAAGCCGATGCTCCAGTAAATTTGCGGGGTGACGTAATCGATATTGTGCTGCTCAATCCACTTTCTAGTATCCGCATACAAATCATCGTAATTGGTCATACCTGCTGTGGTATTTGAGCCAGTTGGATCGTCTTTTATATTGCGCCATACACCAAACGGACTAATACCGAATTTCACATACGGCTTTTCTTTCTTTATCGTATCGTTGATTTGCTGCACCAATTGGTTCACATTATCTCTTCGCCAATCTTCTATGTTCGTGAATTCTTTTTTTCCATATGTTTCATACGTTTCTTGATCTGGAAACGGCACACCGGCTATTTTATTCGGGTAAAAATAATCATCCATATGGACCGCATCAATATCGTAGTTTTTCACGACTTCTTCTATGCCGCCGACAATGAAGTCCTGAGCATCAGGGATGCCTGGATTAAAGTAAAGCTGATTTCCGTAGGCAATCGTCCAATCAGGATGTTTTCTTGCAGGGTGATCGGCTGATAAGCGGCTGAGGTCGGTATGATTCATTGTGATTCGATAAGGGTTAAACCATGCATGAAATTCCAGGCCTCGTTTATGTGCTTCTTCTATCATGAACTCAAGCGGATCATACCCAGGATCTTTCCCTTGTGTCCCGGTCAAATATTCGGACCACGGCCCATATGCCGAAGGATAAAAGGCATCTGCTGTTGGTTTAATTTGCATGATGACGGCGTTCATATTCATTGCTTTGATGTCATCTAACAATTGAATAAACTCTTGTTTCTGCTCATTTGCGGGCAGTCCTTTCTTTGAAGGCCAATCCAAGTTATAAACCGATGCGATCCACACCGCGCGCATCTCTCTTGTGCTTTCAAGCTTCCCTTTTGGCATTGGACGAGCTAGACTGCTAGAAGGAATCAATAAGAATACAAACATTAAAATGAGTGTTAGAACCGTCATACTGCTCTTTTTCAACATGTTTTGCATCACCTCATAACAAGTTTATTCTGCGTTTTGTGATGGAATACCAGCAGATGGTGTCAGCATGATGTTTTTCATTTCATTGAGCTGGGCTTCAGGTACTTCGCAGGCTTCGATTAAATACTGCTCTGCACTCCCGTATGTCTCCATCATCTCGTTTAGCACATCTTCAAGATAATCTTGCTGCACACCAAGAAGCGGCTGAATTTGCTTTTTTGATACCCGGTATAAACTCATCATTCGAATAAATCGCTGCTGCCTTCTAACAAGCATTTGCACGCCTTCATTGGAACGCATGTATTCACTTAAAACGGTATGCACCGGTACACCTGCAGCTAATTGAATAAGAGCAGATAAAAACCCTGTACGGTCCTTCCCACTCGTGCAGTGAAGCATCAGTGGATAATTGCTCTCGTCTGACAGTAGTGCAAACAGCTGCTGAATCTCTTTTTTACGCTCGGTGAGCATGCTTTGATATAAATTTTTCATGATTGGCGTAAATGAGAGAGACTTCCCTTCTGCTATCAGCATACGAAACATCTTCCATTTACTTGGCATCATGCTGTCAGGCTGCATAGGGATATGAACAATTTTGTCAAGTTCCTTGATTTTTGCTGGATGTGATTTACGTTCTGAGGTTGTACGGAGGTCACAAACGGTTTGAATCCCAAGCTTCGAGAATATCGTGATATCTTGTTTCGTCAGGCGGGATAAATCTGCGGATCGATAAATCATTCCGTGCTTCATGACCATTTTGTCTGTTGTTTCAAGTCCTCCTACTTCTCTAAAATTTGCAAGCTGTGAAAATTGATTGTTTGACTGATTCATAGAAGTTATTAATCCTTTCTTCCTTCATTTTTCCTTTCTCTATCATACGCTTTTATAGAATAGGAGAAAAGAGGAGAAAACGACTAGGTCATCATGTAAGAGGAATTATTGGTATAATGAAAAAAAGGACATTCGGAATGATTGGAGATTGTAGCATGATCAAAACAAAACGCATCCAGCAAATCAAAGAGTATGTGTTTGACCGGGAATCTGCCTCACTTGATGAGCTTGTGGCGCATTTTGGCGTCTCAAAAAACACGATACGCCGAGATGTACAAGCATTGGTCGAATCCGGCGTGCTAAAGAAAGTGTACGGCGGTGTGGCTGTGAACCACTCAACGTTAGTGGTGTATCACGAGCGTAAAACCCGTCAAATGAGTAAAAAACAATTGATCGGTCAGACCGCTGCCGCTTTTGTTGAAAATGGAGATATGATTTTTGTGGATTCTGGTACGACGACGCTCGAAATGCTTCCGTATTTGGCGGAAAAACAGGTGACCGTTGTGACAAATAACGTGGATTTCATTACACAGGCGATGCCTTATGAAAATCTTACCATCTTTTCGACCGGCGGGATGCTTGAGCGAAAAACGAATTCTTTCGTCGGCTATCAAAGTGTAGAGCGTCTAAAAGCATACAATGTGAATAAAGCGTTTATTGCGTCAACTGGTTTATCCATTGATCACGGGGTTACGAATTCTTCCCCGCTTGAAACAGATATTAAAAAAACACTCGTTCAAAAAAGTGCAAAAACGTTTTTATTAGTCGATGACAGTAAATTCGATCATTATGCACTGACCACGTTTTGTGACTTACAAGATATTGATGTCGTCGTGACCAATAAAGAACCAAATGAAGATTATCTTCAATATGGAAAAGAGCACGATGTGCACTTTATCACGCCTTCATCAACTTAGGAGCCACGAATGCTTGGACCAGTTTTATAGAATGACGACTAAAAAAACGGCTCAGGAATTTGAGCCGTTTTTTCATTCATTTATCTCAAGCTGCATCATGAGGTGGAATAAAAATTGATACATGGACGAGATGACATCTATGAAAGACGTATCTTCATGGATGCCCTCAAGCTCAAGAAGCGGTAAATTCACATCGAATAAGCCGTCTTGTCCATTAAATTGAAGCTGAGCACCCTTTAATGAAGACAGCATATCCTTTAGAATGCCCGTATCTTTTTTAGGACGTTTTAATCCGAATAACACGGTATACGTTTGAAACACTTCATCCCATTCAATGGCTAATCCATCGACTTTCACTACATCAAACCACTTCGATTCGATATAAATGAATTCTTTTTTTTGTTGTTTTACATATGTAAGCGGTGTGTTTAAAAATGAGGCGGCTTCGGTTTGAATCATTTCCTCTGATTCCTTGTCCACACGCTCTATATATACATCGCTAAAGCGCGCTTCTTCCTTTATTCTTGCACCTTCTAACGGCCAATTGTGACGCGCAGCTTCGTTATATTCAAAGTCCGTCAGCGCCTGCCCTTCTTTCAATAAATCTTGTAAGCGATTTTTAAGCGACATGGCTATGTCTCCTTTCTTCTCCTTCATGTGCGTTTATTATTTTAGCATAACTCATGAAAAGAAAGATATATCTCAGTATATGATGGTATCATAGTGTAAAAAGAAACATCTCGGAGGGGTACGTTTTGCTCACAATGACACTGGCAGAAAAAATCATAGACGAGGTTAAAAAGGTGCTGACTGAGGAAGTCATCATTGCACAAACAAACGGTACCATCATTGCGGCAACAGATCCAGCGCGTATTGGTCAATTTCATGAAGGGGCCTATCTTACGTCCTTTGAAGGGCAGAAACGAATCCTGACAAAGGATGATGAAAGGCATATGAAAGGCGTCAAAGCTGGTATCAATCTGCCTATTTACTTTGAGCAAGAGGTCATTGGTGTGATTGGGATGACAGGAAATCCTGTACATGTATCCCCTTTTGGCGAAATATTACGAAAAATGACAGAGCTGCTCATACAAGAACATGAATTTTTTCAAGAGTCTGAAACAGATGAACGACAACTGGAAGCGTTTGTGTTCGACTGGCTTCATTTGCCGGAGACAGCGATTGACCTCACTGAAAAAGCATCGCGGCTTCAGCTTGATATCAACAAGCAGCGTGCGGTTGTCCTGATCGATTGTCAGGATGAATCATTTATGAAGCATGATCAATTCAAAAAGATGAAGGCGGTGCTGCAGCTGACGAAGCAGGAGATCATCGTGCGCTGGGGGCATGCGCGTTTTTTGCTGATGCTGCAATCAAATGCGGAAGATCGTGACGCTTTGCAGCAGCGCCTTTTTCACATGCATACCTCGCTCTCAGCGCTGTCCTCCTCGAACATATTGATTGGTACGGGAAAACCCGCGGCTTCTCATTCGATGAAGCAATCCTTTCATCAAGCCTTTCGTGCATTAAAATTGGCGCATACGGATACACCGATTGTGTTTGATGAAGATTTGACACTTGAGCTTTTTATGGAGGAAGTGAGTCAGGAAACAAAAGAAGTGTTTCTTGATCGAACGATTGCCCCCCTTCTCCCCTATCCTGAACTGATGAAAACATTGCGGGTACTCATGACATCAGATGATTCACTGAAATATGCAGCTGAAGCGATGCATATACATATTAATACATTGCATTACAGATTAAAACGCATCCAAGATTTAACGACACTTGATCCAAAACGCATGCAAGATGCGATGCTTTTTTATTTAGCCTTGATGCTGTTAGATCATCATCCAAAAAAAACAAGAAAACAGTCCAATATTTTGTAGAATCGTCCATAGGCATGTGGCGATTCTTTTTTTATACTGAAAGGAATGATACGTCAACAAAGTGGGAGTGAATGTACATGCTAGATTCTGAATTTTCAAATCAATTAAAAAAGATTGTCGGTGCGTCTTATGTACAGGACAGCAAGGCGGATCGAGTTGCCTACTCTTATGATGCAACGCCGAATTTTCAGCACATGCCAGATGCCATCGTAAGGCCCCGCACGGCAGAGGAAGTCCAGCAAATTGTCCGGCTCTGCACCTCATACAACATACCGATCGTGCCAAGAGGATCAGGAACGAACCTTTGTGCAGGAACGTGTCCTACACAAGGCGGACTTGTGATGTTGTTTACAAGAATGAATCAATTAATCGAAATAGACGAAGAAAACCTCACCGCAACCGTCCAGCCTGGTTTGATCACACAGGAGCTCATTCGGCAAGTAGAGGCAAAAGGTCTTTTCTATCCCCCTGATCCAAGCTCTATGAAAATCTCTACGCTAGGCGGAAATATCAATGAAAATTCAGGTGGTCTGCGTGGCTTAAAGTATGGTGTGACAAGAGATTATGTCCTTGGACTTGAAGTGGTTCTGCCAAACGGTGACTTGATCAAAACAGGTGGCAAGCTCGCAAAGGACGTGGCTGGATATGATATGACCCGATTATTCGTTGGTTCAGAAGGAACGCTCGGGATTGTTACAGAAGCCACGCTAAAGCTTTTGCCGCTTCCAGAAACAAAACAAACGATGCTTTGCTTATACGACAGCCTAGAGGAAGCCGCTGCTTCTGTCTCTGCCATTATTGCAGAGCGGATCATCCCCGCCACGTTAGAATTTATGGATCAGCCCACCCTTGAAGTTGTTGAGGAATTTGCGAAAATTGGTCTGCCTACTGACGTTCAAGCGGTGCTATTAATCGAACAGGACGGCAACCCTGAGGCGGTTTCCCGCGATATGCAAACAATCGCAAAGGTTTGCCTAGAGCATGGTGCCAAAAGCGTCAATATCGCACAATCTGAAAAAGAGGCAAGTGCGCTCTTAACAGCGAGACGCTCTGCTTTATCTGCTCTCGCCAGGTTAAGCCCGACAACGATTTTAGAAGATGCGACAGTTCCTCGTTCTGAAATTGCCAACATGGTGCGTGCGATCGAGGAAATTGCGCGAAAGTATCAGGTGAAAATTTGTACGTTTGGGCACGCAGGTGATGGAAACTTACACCCTACCTGCGCAACAGATGCAAGAAATGAAGAAGAAATGAGACGAGTAGAAGAAGCCTTTCAGGCCATTTTCGAAAAAGCAGTCTCACTTGGTGGCACCATTACAGGTGAACATGGCGTGGGCCTTATGAAAGCCCCCTATTTGGAGCTAAAGGTCAAAAAAGAAGGAATCGCGGCAATGAAAGCAATTAAACAAGCGCTAGATCCAGCAAATATCATGAACCCTGATAAAGTATTTGGAAAAGCAGCAAGAAAGCGGGTGGTGGTTTCATGAATTCCACTAAACAAACAGAGATTCAGCAAAAATTTCAGCAGCAAATGGATGAAAAGGAGCTGCTCAATTGCATGCGCTGCGGCTTCTGCCTCCCTTCCTGCCCCACTTATATTGAATCTGGTCAACAAGAAACACACTCTCCCCGCGGAAGAATTGCGTTAATGAAGGCGGTAAGAGACGGCATCATTGAGCCAGATGAAGAGGTCGAGCATTCACTGAATCTTTGCCTCGGCTGCCGTGCATGTGAACCGGTCTGCCCTTCCGGCGTGAAATACGGACAGTTACTCGAGGATGCAAGAGACATCATTCAGCAGCATAAAAAACAATCTATCCCTGTCAAATTGATGAGGCATGCTGTTTTTAAAGGTCTCTTTCCTTCTCAAAGCCGAATGCGGCAAGCGGCAGGTCTTCTTCGGTTTTATCAAACATCTGGTTTGCAAACGGCTGCCCGTAAGACGGGTATGCTGAAGGTGCTTCCGCCGCATTTACAGCTGATGGAACAGGCTCTCCCAAGGGTGCCGAGACAAAAAAAGAGTCGTTTGACTGAATACAAAGCCGCCGGCCAAGCAAGAAAACGTGTGGCATTTTTTTCAGGCTGTTTAATGGACACGGTTTTTTCCAGTACAAATGCAGCGACAATCCAGCTTCTACAGCTGGCAGGCTGTGACGTTGTCGTGCCTCCTATTCAGACATGCTGCGGAGCCCTTCATGGCCATAGCGGAGAAAAAGAGCAAGCGAAGCAGTTAGCAAGGCGGAATATTGAAGCCTTTGAGGAGATAGATGCCGATGTGATTGTCATGAATGCAGGTGGATGTGGTGCCTTTTTAAGTGATTACGATCATTTGCTTCAGGATGATCCGGCTTTTCAAAAGCGAAGTGAAGCCTTCTCAAAGAAGATTATGGATATATCAGATATTCTTGTGGAGCTTGAGTTTCACCAACGCATGCCATTGGCTTTGCCTGAGCAAGTCATCACCTATCAAGATTCCTGTCACTTACGGAATGGAATGGGTGTAAGGCGTGCGCCAAGGGTGCTGATGAAGGCTGTTCATGGTGTTACGTTCAAAGAAATGAAGGATGCCGATCGCTGCTGCGGCTCGGCAGGGATTTATAACATCTTGCAGCCAAAGATGTCGATGCAAATTTTAGATCATAAAATGACAGAAGCAAATCAAACAGCGGCGGTTGCCATTGTCACCTCTAATCCAGGCTGTGAGCTGCAAATGGCAGCAGGCATCAGGCGGTCAGGGCACTCACCGGGCATGCGGGCCGTTCATCTTGCTGTCTTTTTATTAGAAGCCGTCCAATATGGAAAAGAAGCGTCCAGCTCATGAGGCTGAACGCTTTTTTCATGCATATCTTCAGACAATTGGTTGGATAATAGAGGCAAATCGCGGAAGGAGATGGTTCAAGTGCTGAAGAAAAACAAACAAGATCAAAAGGACCCGAATTCAGTATTTGAGGCATTGTCACGTTCCGCTGATTTTACAAATGAGTTATCACGCAGTGAAGGTTTTCTTTATCGGATTTCTTTTTTTCGTTCTTTAATTAATGGACATCTCCTGCATGAACAAATTCTGCCCTGTATGAAAGAATTGCACCTAACACCGACTCTTGAAGAGCTGAAAGAACGAATACCCATTGAACAGGCTGTCATCACAAGTGACCTTCAAAAAGTGGAAGAAGCTCTTCATCTGGGCAATATGGCGATTCGGCTCGAAACGGACTGGGGCAAAACGCTTCTTTTACCGATTGAAGAAAAGAAAGGCAGACAAGTGGGTCCACCTGAGATTGAGTTTGGCATCATTAGTGCGCAGGAAGCGTTTGTTGAGGTTCTTGATACAAACTTAAATTTGCTTAGAAGGCGGCTTCCAACGCCAGATCTCAAAATGGTTGAAAAAACGGTTGGCACCCTTTCTCAAACAAAAGTAGCCGTTTTATATATTGAAGAAATCGCCAACCCGCAAAACATAGAAACCGTCCTTCAGCGAATTGAAGATGTTGATTATGATCAAATTTTAGATGCGAATTATCTTGTGCAAATGCTTTATGATGTGTCCAATACGATTTTTCCATTGTTCTTAAATACAGAAAGACCAGATCGCGTATCTTCAGGTCTTACGGAAGGAAAAATTGCCATCATGGTAGATGGATCGCCTCATGTCTTGCTTGCTCCAACGATTTTACTTGAGTATTTTTCGACAATGGAAGATTATAATATGTCGTGGATTGCGGCTTCCTGCTTTAGGCTGTTACGAATATTTGCTGTCATATTTTCCATTTTTGCGACGCCTTTATATGTAGCCGTTTTAACCTTTCATTATGAACTGATCCCAAAGGATTTATTAGAAACGATTGTGGCCTCGCGCTATCTTGTGCCATTTCCTCCGATTATCGAGGCTTTATTTTTAGAGATTTCCTTTTCTTTTCGCAGCGCAGGTTTGGGGTGCATTAGGTATGACACTAATGGGGGCTTTTCTGATCACCCATTTAATGAAATTAACATCTATTGGCCGGCCGTATCTAGAACCAATTTATCCACTTCGTTTGGCTGATTTAAAGGGCAGTTTGATTCGTCCTCAGCTTCGCTTTTTGAATAAAAGACCGGAAAATTTACGTGGACAAAATAGAACCATTCACCAGCCAAAGCCAAAGCAAGGCCGGAAGGGGAAAAATGATTTTTACGAATAAGGAAGTGAAAGTGTGGGCTCTTCTGTTAAAGAAAAATTTCAAATCTCCCCTTTTTTTGTGTTGTTTTTAATCAATGCCAATCAGGTTGGTGTTGGCATTTTAAATTTTCAAACGAACCTTGTTCGGTCAGTCAATAATGATGGATGGATTGCGATCCTTATTGCAGGGATCAGTGTCAATTTCATGATTTTTCTCATTTACTTGATGTTTCGCAAGGCCCCTTCTCCTGAATTTAGTGACATCACACAATATGTGTTTGGCAAATGGTTAGGGCAATTTTTATTGTCATTCCTTATCTTCAATGTTTCAGTAGAGGAAAAGCAAGAGTGACGGTGGATGAGAGATCACCCTTTCGATCACCCGCAGACATTGCTTAATATGAAAGTGAAGAAATAACAATCTTCTAATCTTCATCCTTTACATCTGGGTCATCAGGTATCGGTTCATTTAAGATCTCTTGGACGAGCTCTTTATATTGTTCAAGCTGCTTCATATGTGTTTGAAACTGCCCTTGATTAATTAGGTAAGATTCTCCGTCAAATACGAAGCGAATCTTGTTTTGCTGGATTAATTTTTCAATATACGCTTCTGATACTTCTAGGTATTCAGCTGTTTCTGCAATTGTTAAATACATGTATGTGCACCACCCGTTCGTTTCATCTTACAAATTATATCACGAGCTGCTAAAAAAACGGATACGGCCTGTTCATGTTTTTTTCATCTTTTCTTCACTGATTCGTCAACTCCCTTTTGTACAGTATTCATATACACAATTTATAGGAGGTGGCCATTCTTCACATGACAAGGAAAAACATACGAACCTATGCCGCGTTTTCAATTGTAGGTGCGGGCAATACGCTTATTGACTTGAGCTTGTTCTTCATACTAACAGTCTGCTTTGTGCCCCCCTTCCTCGCGCAGTGCCTTTCCTATAGTGCAGGGATGATGAACAGCTATTTTTGGAATCGAAAATGGACATTTCAGGTGAAAAAGAAAGCTGACAAGTGGGAATGGATCAAATGGATCACTGTCAATGGCGCAGCGTGTCTCCTTACCTATCTAGTCTTATATGTCATGCAGATAGCAGGTTTTCCATTATTCACTAGCAAAATCATCGGCACTCTTCTTGGCATGATCATCACTTTTACTGGAAGCCGTCTTTGGGTCTTTCAAACAGGAAATCAACAATCAGAAATGGAGCGATCATAAAATGAACATTAAAAAAGCCGTCATACCAGCAGCCGGATTAGGCACTCGTTTTTTACCAGCAACTAAAGCACAGCCGAAGGAAATGCTGCCCATCGTCGATAAACCCGCCATTCAATATATTGTTGAAGAGGCCGTTCAATCAGGAATTGAAGATATTCTTATTATTACAGGCAGGAATAAAAAATCGATTGAAGATCACTTTGACCGGTCGATTGAGCTAGAACAAAATTTACTCGAAAAAGGGAAAAAGCAGCAGCTGGCTGAAATCAAGCATATTTCGGATATGGCCAATATTCATTATATTCGTCAGAAGGAACCTCTAGGTCTCGGACATGCAGTGTTATGCGCACGTCATTTTACCGGAAATGATCCTTTTGCTGTTCTGTTAGGGGATGATGTGATGGTATCAGACAAACCCGCCCTCTCTCAGCTTATGGAAGTCTATGAAGATAAACAAACCGAGGTCATTGGTGTTCAGCAAGTAGATCGTCTAGATGTCAGTAAGTATGGTATGATAAAACCAGCTAGACTAGAAGGTGATGTGTTTGAAGTCTCAGACTTGGTGGAAAAGCCAGCCATTCATGAAGCACCTTCCGATTTCGCCGTGATGGGCAGATATCTTTTAACCCCATCAATTTTTTCTGTGTTAGAAAGAATCGGCAGAGGCGCTGGCAACGAAATACAGCTAACAGATGCTCTGAAAGAAATGGCCCATCAATCGCCCATTTATGCAAGACAATTAGATGGTTTGAGATTTGATGTTGGAGACAAGCTTGGCTCTTTTAAAGCAGCGACTGAAATTGGATTAATGCGTCATGATATGAGGCCAGCCATGCTAGCATTTATGCAAAGCATACTCATGAGAGAAGCAAAACAAGCATAGGCTCTTATAAGGTGCTTGAAGAAAATCGTATTTAAAGGCAGTGTGAGAAATGAATGGGAACCTTTTTTAATGAAATTTTAACCTGGCTGACAAGCCTTGGTTATGTAGGTGTTGCACTTGGACTCATGATTGAAATCATTCCGAGTGAAATTGTCCTTGCCTACGGCGGATATATGGTATCAACAGGAACAATTGGTTTTGTTGGAGCTGTCATTGCCGGGGTCATCGGAGGTACGCTGGCTCAGTGCTTCATTTACTGGATTGGGCTTTACGGCGGAAGACCTTTTTTAACAAAGTATGGAAAATATTTATTCATCCATGAGCATCATATTGCCACTGCTGAGCGCTGGTTTGACCGATATGGAACAGGTGTGGTGTTCACAGCACGCTTTATCCCTGTAGTTCGCCATGCCATCTCGATCCCAGCGGGTATTGCCAAGATGCCCTTTTTGAAATTTGTTCTCTTGACCGGGTTAGCCGCCATCCCTTGGTCCATCTTATTTATTTATCTCGGGATGCAGCTTGGAACAAAATGGGATCACATTCAAAGTGTTGCCCACGCTTATACAACACCGATTATGGCTATTGCCATCGTCCTGATCGTTCTCTATTTCGTGTTCAAAAAAATTCGGTCGAATCGAAAACGGACAATCTAACGAAAACGCCTTCCACTGATATGGTGAAAGGCGTTTTTTCTATGAATGTGTCGATTGTTTTTTCATATATTGGGATAATTCCATAATCATTGCACCCATTCTTTCAAGAGACGGAGCAAGAATTCGGTCTATTCCCTCTTCTTTTAAAGCTTCAGCTGTCACCTTTCCGACAGCGACTGCCAGTACTTGCTGCTCGAATAGATCTTGAAGCTCTTCTTTTCTGCCCCATTCTGATGCTAGCTTGAAAAAGGCGTGAACCTGGACAGCAGTTGTAAAACAGACGGCATGGACTTTCCTATCCTTCATTTCTTGAAGCAAAGTTTCAGCAGCCTCTGGTTCAGGAGGCGTATGCTGATAGGGTAATAGCGGCAAAACATCTGCCCCCTTATCATGTAAAAACTGCATAAGAGCTGGCGCATTTTCGCCGTGAAGCTGTACCATCACCCGTTTGCCTTGAAACTCCTTGTCTTCAAGCTTTGAGATGAGGTCACGAACGGTTCCATCTTCATCAGAAACATCTGGCTGAATTCCGTGTTTTTTGAGAGCAGCAAAGGTTTTGTACCCTCTTGAAGCGATGTGGGCATTTGCTAAAATATTCATAAAAGCTTCCCCAAGCTGCAGTTCTTCTGCACTCTCAATTAATGTGTTTGTCCCAATACCCGTTGTTAAAATCACCCAGTCAGCCCCTTGTTTCACAAAGGTTTCGATACCTGGTTTTAACTCTTCTTTGGCTAAAAACACTGTTCCTTGAAGAGAGCGAATAACGGCTTGTCCTCCTTGCTTTTCAACAAGTGTACGCATTTCTTCGGTTTTTCTCGTTCCACAAATGGCAATCGTTTTTCCAGCTAAGCCTTTACTCATTTTATCCCTCTTTTTCTATCACATATAATATGTATTAAATATAGATTTATTTGGAAGAGGTTGCAAGTGTCTACTAAAAAAGAGCTTGACGTTTCTGTGGAATTCAAGTATCTTTTGTAAGTGCAAATTGTAGGAGGTCATTATGGAAAAACAGAATGTTCAAGCAATTCGATTATCAATTGCAGACCCAACACCACTTGGTTTGTTTGGTTTAGCAATGGTGACGCTCGTTGCGTCCTCACAAAAACTAGGAATCACAGATGGTACGTCCCTTATCTTACCATGGGCTATCTTCCTTGGAGGAATCGCGCAGTTGATCGCGTCCATACAAGATTCAAAGCATCATAATATTTTTGGAGCCACTGCTTTTGGCGCATTCGGTCTTTTTTGGATGGGCGTTGGAACGACTTGGCTCATTCAAGCTGGCGTTTTTGGGAAAACGCTTGCGGAAGCTGCAGACCCAAAACAACTAGGTTTTGCTTTTATTGGTTATTTGATTTTCAGCTTGTTTATGACGATCGGTGCAATGGAAACACATAAAGTGTTATTTTTGATTTTCGTCTTTATTGATTTCTTATTTATCGGCCTTTCCCTTAGCTCGTTTGGTGTGATGTACGATGTGACCCATACGATTGCAGGCGTGTCAGAACTGATCATTTCTCTGCTTTCGTTTTATGGTGCAGCAGCTGTTGTCCTGAATACACATTTTGGTCGTACTGTGCTGCCAATTGGACAACCATTTCGCATTTTTACAAAAGCATAAATAAAAAAAGAACTGCTCTGTGCAGTTCTTTTTTGTTGCTTATTTTTCTTGTTCCTCTTGAAAGATCTCTCCGATGATTTCATAAGAGCGCATTCTTTCTTGGTGATCAAACATATCCGAATTAATCATCACTTCGTCTGCTTGAGTGGCTTCAATAAAGGCTTCTAATTCTTTTTTCACCTTCTGTTTATCTCCAATTATCGTCGAACTTAATTGTTCATCAACCATCGCTTTTTCATATGGGCTCCAAAGGCCATCCATACTATCAACAGGTGCCTTGAGTTTTCCTGGTGTATTGCGAATGAGACTCAAAAATCGCTGATAATGAGAGGTTGCCAAATATTCAGCTCGCTCTGTTTGGTCTGCAGCAAAAACTGTCACACCCACCATCGCATAAGGCTCTTTTAACACGTCAGAAGGTGTAAATGACTGTCTGTACAATTCTAAAGCGGGAATTGTATTTTTAGGTGAGAAATGTGCAGCAAAGGCAAATGGCAATCCAAGCTCTCCAGCTAGTCTTGCGCTAAAGCCGCTTGAGCCAAGGAGCCAAATGGGAATGTCCAGACCTTCACCCGGTACTGCCCTGACATGTTTTTTCACCTGACCTGACGGTTTGAAATATTGACGAAGTTCTTCAAGTTGCTCAGGGAAATCTTCTCCGTTATGAAGGTTACGTCTGAGAGCTCTTGCCGTTAACTGATCCGTTCCGGGTGCTCTGCCAAGACCTAAATCAATTCTTCCCGGATACAATGTCTCAAGTGTCCCAAATTGTTCGGCAATGACAAGTGAAGAATGGTTTGGAAGCATAATACCGCCAGAACCCACCCGAATTTTTTCGGTTCCTCCCGCAATATATCCAATCAAGACAGACGTTGCAGAGCTCGCTACCCCTTCCATGTTATGGTGTTCTGCAAGCCAGTATCTATGATAGCCCCACTTCTCCGCCTTCTTCGCTAAATCCATACTATTCTCAAAAGATTCCTTAATGGTGCCGCCTTCTGTCACAGAGGATAAATTTAATACGGAATAGGCTGTGCGCTGTAAAACTGATTGACTCATGAATGATGTCCCCATTTCTGTCAAAAATCATACTATTTTCATACTTTCAACACCATAACATAAAATCATTTAACTTTTAAATAATTTGATTCGATGTTTATCGAAATGAGGAATGTTTGATGTGGAAACAACATGGAAAAGCACAGTAATGATTGATTCAGAAGCAGTCTGACCCAGCTAAAAGTCCAAAAGTGGTACAATCTTTAACCATCATACGTCTCAGCTGAACTAAAAATAAAGGCTTTTTCAGCCTTTCTTCAGCGTGTAAGCAAATCCTCGCATGTTGCGTTAGTCCTGGGCGCAGATACAGGTGCTTACGAATGGCACATTTGCTTTGGTACTCGTCCTTCCTAGGGTTGCAAAGGTTTTCATGTCACGCTAAAAAGTCATCGATATCATACAAGCTCTTTGATTTAAAAACATAGAAGATCAGACCTTCTAAAAAGTAACGGATCTTCGTATGTATATGCTGATCAATATCATCGCATTATGATTGAATAAGCGCGACGATCTGTTTTTTCTTCCAGACGAGCTGGTAGTAGCCGTATTGAAGGAGTAAGTTCACAAAGAAAGCCGCAGGATAACCGATCCAGATTCCTTTTATGCCAAGTGAAGTGTGGTGTGACAACACATAAGCGACTGGAACTTCAACGAGCCATATAGAACAAATACTAAAGATCGTCGGCCATAGAACCGTTCCACTAGCTCTCATCGTGGCTGCAACGATTTGAGCCGTGCCAAATATGAGATAGCTCCATAATGTAATGATGACCAAGCTATATGCAATGTCAATCGTCTCAGGATCAGTTAAAAAGATGGATAAAATCTGCGGTGCAAAAATATAAACGAAAATAATGATACATCCGCCTATCGCAAAGTTGAGTCCTAGTCCAATTTTAATCACATCTTTCAGACGATTCATATTCCCTGCCCCAATGAATTGTGCTGCAAAGATAGAGACCGCAATGCCAAGACTCACTGCCGGCATCTGCACGTAGCTCACGACCTGATTGACAACACCATAAGCAGCTGTCGCCTGTGATCCATAATCATTGACAAAAGAGATCACAGCAATTTCTGATAAAGAAATGAGGATCATATTAATGCTTGAAGGAATACTGAGCTTTAATAACGTTTTTAATAGATCCCCTTTCATCAATAAATGCTTTCTCACCGACGCATCAATGCGAAGTGGGTGCTTTGTCTTATATAAGTAGATATGTAGAATGATAAACGTCACAATTGTTGAAATCACAGAAGAATAAGCAGCGCCGTACAAACCAAACGCCGGCAGCCCTAGCCAGCCGAATAACAAAATCGGCAGGAGCAATATATTCGTTGCCGTACTAATCATTAAGAAGTAAAAAGGCGTTTTCGAATCCCCTGTCCCTCGCAGGAAGGTCGTATAAACAAAATAAAGAAATAAGATCGGCATTGAAATAAATAAAATTCTGGCATAAGCCGCACTTTCCTCCACTATATTTGCAGGTGTTCCCATGAGGTTTAGAATGTCAGTTGCAAATAAACCTCCAATGACCGCTAAAGAAAGTCCGATCAAAAAGGTGAACGAAAGCGTTGTGCCAATAATCTCTTTTAATCTCTGTTCATTTTTTGCTCCATAGGCTTGTCCAATAAGGATGGAGCTACCTGATCCTATTCCAATAGAAAATGAAACGAGTAAAAAGAAAAGCGGAAAGAATGCAGAAATAGCAGCTACTGCATCCTCCCCAATCCATCTGCCGACAAGTACAATAGACACAAGCTGTCCGATTGATTGCAAAATATTACTTAACAAAAGTGGAATAAGAAAAATGGACATGGTTTTTACTAAAGATTGATTGTTATCTAACGTCATGATGGTTCTCCTTTTTTGTCTAAAGATCCTCAGCTAAGATGCTGACAATACGGTCTTCTATATCCTTTCCTTTTTCGTCATCTACAAGATGATTTAATAGGATAGAAAAAGCGAGCGTCTTTCCGCTCTTCGTTTCAATATACCCAGAAAGTGTGCTGACCGTTGTTAATGACCCCGTTTTTGCACGTACTTTTTCTCGTGTAGCTGGCTCTTTCAATCTGTTCCTTAACGTCCCTCCCACCATCCGTTCACTTGCTCCTGCTAATGGAAGCGCATGTTGATAGGTCTTAAACCATTTTTTCTTTTGAATGTTTGTCAAAAAGAAAGTGAACTGGTTGGCAGAGACAAGGTTAATAGGTGATATGCCCGATCCATCACGCAGCACTGCATGCGAAGGATCGATGCCAAAAGCAGGAAGCCGTTCCTTCATTACGTCCAGCCCATCGTCAAAGCTTCCTTTGTTCTTCACTTGCTTTCCAAGTTCTTTTAGCAAAATTTCTGCGTGTGTATTGTTGCTTAATTTCATCATGGGTACAAGCAGCTCTGATAAAGGCATCGATGAATGGGAGGCGATTTTTTTTGCTTTTTTAGGAACTTGTTTTGTTTTGAGTGGTCCCTTCACTTGAATCCCTTCAGCCTTTAGCGCTCGTTTCATTAAGTCTAAAGCATAGGTTGTCGGCTCCCATAATGCTACCCATTGTTTAGACGAAGATGCTTTTAGCGGAATAGTCCCAGTCAATGTCACCTTGTTTGTGCCGTGAGAGCGCTTAAAAGAGATCTTCTTTTTTCCGCCTTCTGGAACAGTTTTCACTCGATTGATGACTTGAGCGACATCCGTTTTCGGGATCATGTCATAGGTGGCCTTCTGCCCTGCCTTTTTTCCTGGTTTGACTTCGAGAATCATGGTTCCTGCATCATAATCTTGATTCGGTGAAGCTGTAAGCGCAGAAATTTGTGCGCCATAATATTGATCCTCATCACTCCACGGCAGGTCAATGGAATATCTTGTGTCATCAAACCAAGTATCATCTGCTGCAAGCTGCCCACGAATTGTATGTATTCCGGCCTTTTTGACTTGCTTGGCAAGTGCTGCAAAATCCTCCTCTAATAAAGTCGGATCGCCGGTACCGCGAAGATAAAGATTGCCATGTAACGTTTTCTTTTGTATAGAACCATCCATCCAGACATCTGTAGGGAATGTATGTGTTTCTCCAAGTATATCAAGGGCAATGGCTGATGTGAGCAGTTTTATATTAGAAGCAGGAGTAAGCCGGATATCAGCTTGATGTTCATAAAGAAGAGAGGTGTCAGAAGTATCGCGGACGCTGATGCCAGATATAGCGCCCTCTAAGTCAGGTGCTGTTCGTATGAATTCATCTAATGCAGTGATCCATTTTAATTGATCATCACGAGCCGTTAATTGTTCATCTTTCGCTGAAAAAGGGAGAAATAAAATCGATAGGATACATATTTGTAAAAACATGAACTGTGAAAAACGCTTCACGCAATTCCTCCTTTTTTATGGCAACCAATTTTAGAAGATTATGTTCATTATACACAAAAGAACGTTTGTTCTCAAAGGTTTTTTAAACAGAAAAGTCAGCTTTCTTTGACGAAAACTGACAAGCCCTTTACCTCTTTTCAGGATTCCAGCCATCGGTTCCGCTAAGAACGGCATGTACTGTGATTTGACTTGCTTCGTTTTTTGTTAAAATCGTTGACCATTTCACCCGATTTGCCACATGGCTCCCTGCCCCTGTCGATCCATATTCTTTATATCTAGCCGTTCTTTCATTCTCTTTGTTATCCCAATTATGCCATCCCTCTCCTTTTATATGATCATCCATTTTTGTATGGAGAAACGTGACAGCGGAATGTGGCCTCCACGGACGACCTAAGTAAACAGATTGAGACGCAGTCGTTCCTTTATTTAACGTGGAATCAATAAAAACGTAGCCGTACTTTTGTGCTTCTGTTGTAGATGCCGCAGTAATATACCCATTTCCAAGACTTTTTATTTCAGCTCTTTTAAACACAGCCGTTGCTGAACCAAATATGAAATCAACCGTGCCCTCGATATAGCAGTTTTCATAATATTGTCTTCCTGTGCCTGTGGCATAAAGCGTATCTTGATATCCGAGAACACGTACTTGTTTGAAACTGGCACGGTCTCCAGACACATAAAGGGCAACCGCCTGCCCTGCATGTCTGCCAGCTGTGTTTTGAAAGGTGATATTTTCAGCGTAAAAGTGGTTCGCCCGAATCATTGTACTAGAGCTATTGGTCGTGCTCCCAGTGCTTGCATTTGTATCATCATACGTTAGAATCGTCTTGTACTGATCTTCTCCGATAAAGGACACGTACGGCTTATTTTGCGGAAGGAGAATCTTTTCTTTATACACCCCATTTTTAATATATATCGTCGTGTGCTGTTGATTGTTCACTGGTATCGCATCAATGGCGGATTGAACCGTTCGGAATGACCCATTTCCTTTTTGATCGACTACAAGAATGAGATTCGTTTGATTTTTGTGTCCAGCTGCTTGCAGCGAAGCTAAGTCCAAAAGGAGTAAGGACAATACCATCATCAGCAGTAATTTCCCATACTTCATCACACATCTCCTCCTTATATTGTGAACGTTTTCATTGAAACATTCCTTTTGATCATATTCATGCATTAAACAAAAAAACACCCACTGTGTTAGGTTGTGGATGTTTTTTCAGATTTATCATATTTCATCGCATAAATGCCTTCATTTTCAATCCATTCACAGAATAGGACGTCCTTATAGGAAGAAATGTGCTGCTTTTTTAATTGCTCACGCAGCCACGACTCATCAAATCCAGCTTCCTGTAAGTCTTTTTTTAAAATTTCCCCGTCGATTATAAACGTTCTAGGCAATTTGACTTCTTTTCCTTTCACGTTTACATCTTCGGCAGTAGCTGGTGCGTATTTCATTTTCGGAAGCACACTCACAGATCCGTCCGTTTCTAAAATCGCATATTCAATTTCGTTAAGAGCAAAATGCCCTTTCGCTCGTATAAGCGTCTGCAGCTGATTTAAATCAAGCATATTTTTCTTTAATCGATTGTAGCGAATCTTTCCTTTATCAATGACAAGGGTCGGTCTTCCTTCTAAAAAGGCACGAATCGATTTAAATTTTTGCGAAAGCAATTCAATTGTGTATATCAAAATGCCCCATACCGCTACTGCAAAAAGAATATGCAAAATGCTGACTTCTGGATCAAAAATGGCGTTACCGACCATTTCCCCTAAAATCAGTGCAGAAATAAAATCAAACGGCGTGATTTGTGCAAATTGTGTTTTTCCTAATAGTTTTGTAATGAAAAATAAGGCGGAAAATCCGATGAAGAGCTCAATAAATATATTAAAAAATGCCACAAACATACCTTCCTTTCTTACTGCATGTATCTACAGCATGTACAGGAAAGGAAGGTTTTAAACCATTTATGAAGGCAGTAAAATAAAGATGTCGTCTCCCTCAACGAATGTTTCATATGTTTTGACGCACCCATGATCTGGTGCTTGAACGTTCCCTGAGGTAAGATCGATCTTCCAATCATGCATTGGACAGAATACATGATCTCCGCTCACCATACCTTCAGCTAGCACACCGCCTTTATGAGGACAGCGATTTTCTATGGCTTTGAACTGCTTGTTAGAAGTTTGAAAAACAGCTAATTCAAGCGTACCGACTGCGACTGTTTTCCCTAGCTGCAGCGGGAAATCTGAGAGGGTGCCAATGTGAACTTTTACACCTGAAACTGTCATATGATCTCATCCCTTCAATTGATTTAGACGGAAGCCGTCGCTTTTTGAAACAATTGTCTTGTGTCTTTTTGACTCTCGCGAAGCTCCTGCCAAGGGTCCTCATAAGTTGAAAGTGCGATGTCCATTCTTTGGATTAAGGCTTCTCGTTTCTCATCATCTAGAAGGACTGATTGAATATGATCTAATCCAAGTCGTTCAACCCAAGCAGAGGTTCTTTCTAAATAATTTGCCGTTTCTCTGTAATATTGAAGGTATGCAGCCGCCACTTGCTCTACTTCTTCTGCTGCATGGACCTTCATCAATAAATCTCCAGCCCGCAAGTGTGTGCCGCCATTTCCGCCGGCGTACAATTCAAACCCTCCATCAATTCCCACAATGCCGAGGTCTTTGATTCCAGATTCTGCACAGTTTCTAGGGCAAGCAGAGACAGCCATTTTCACTTTATGCGGTGTCGCAAGACCTTCGAATTTCTTTTCTAGTGCAATTCCAAGAGCCATGGAGTCCTGCGTGCCAAACCGGCAAAATTGTTCTCCGACACATGTTTTAACCGTTCTTAAAGATTTTCCGTATGCATAACCAGAGGGCATATCCAGATCCGCCCACACTTTAGGTAAATCTTCTTTTTTGACTCCTAGTAGGTCGATACGCTGGCCGCCCGTCATTTTCACAAGCGGTATTTCATATTTGTCGACGACATCTGCTATTTTTCTCAGGTCATTTGCATTTGTGACGCCGCCGTACATTCGCGGGACAACCGAATAGGTGCCATCTTTTTGAATATTGGCATGCATGCGTTCATTCACAAATCGTGAGCTCTTTTCATCTTTGTACTCAAGAGGATGAAGCATACCTAAATAATAATTTAATGCTGGCCGGCATTTTGAACAGCCTTCCTCTGTCTCCCAGTCAAGTACATTCATCACTTCTTTGACATGCTGCAAGCCTTTTTCTTTGATTTCACGAATGACTTCATCTCGTGAAAGAGTGGTGCAGGCGCAGATCGTTTCTTTTTGCACCGTTCGGTTCGTATCATCGCCTAAAGTGTGCCAAAGAATCTCTTCGACAACGGGTTGACAGCCGCCGCATGATCGTGAGGCACTTGTACATTGCTTCACTTCTTGAATCGTTGTTATGCCTTCTTTCTGAATGGCTTCGACAATCTGACCCTTCGATACACCATTACAGCCGCAAACGATATGGTCGTTTGCCATGCTTTCAATCGTGCTTTCTTGCGCAGGATCATTTGATGTTAAGACGGATACCTTTTCCATATCCGACATATCTACCCCTTCCCTAATATAAGAGAATAAACGAGGTCCGTCGCTTGTTTCTCCAAACATGACGGCTCCTACTAATCGATTTTGCTGAAAGACCAGTTTTTGATAAATCCCTTTTTGTTCATCAAAAATCTTAATCGCCTTTTTCTCATCGGTTTCTATAAAATCACCAGCAGAAAAGACGTCAACTCCAGATACTTTCAGCTGTGTTGATAGAACAGAGCCTTCATACGGTGCAGGATTCATGTCACATACATGTTTTGCGAGTACATTTGCTTGGTCATATAAAGGAGCGACAAGTCCGTATGTCTGCCCCCTGTGCTCTGCACATTCTCCGACGGCATAAATACCTGGGACACTTGTTTCCATAAAATCATTGACGATAATCCCTCGGTTCACTTCAAGACCACTTATTTCTGCAAGCATTTTACTTGGTTTAATTCCTGCTGCCATGACGACCAGGTCTGTCTCGAGTGCAGAGCCATCTGAAAATGTTAATCCTTCCACTCTTGTATCTCCTAAAATCTCATTTGTTTGTTTTCCTAACAGGAAGTTCATGCCCTGTTTTTCTAACGCTTTTTGAAGAAGCTGACCTGCTATAGGATCTAGCTGGCGTTCCATTAAATGAGAGCTGAGGTGAATGACGGTCACTTCCATGCCTAAGTTTAATAGACCACGTGCCGCTTCAAGTCCAAGAAGTCCGCCTCCAATGACAGCTGCTTTTTTATATTTTGTGGAAGCCTTCACCATTTCTTCTGTGTCTTGCAATGTACGAAAGGCCGTTACGCCTTTTTTATCACACCCTGGAATTGGCAAGATAAAAGGAAGTGACCCCGTCGCTAATATCAACCGATCATAATGCACGGTCCGTCCTTGATCGCTGACCACTGTTTGGTTTACTGTATCGATCTTCACGATGGTCTCATTTGTAAACAGCTGAATATGATGCTCTTGATACCAATTCCAATCGTTTAACGTAATATCATCGACCTTCGTATCCCCTTGAAGCACCTTTGATAAAAGAATCCTGTTATAGTTAGGATGCGGTTCACTTCCAAATACCGTCATGTCAAACCGCTCGCTGTCTGTTTTTAAAATGTTTTCAAGACTTCGAATACCAGCCATACCGTTCCCAACTAATACGAGTTTTTCTTTCATAATAAAAACACCCCTCATGTGATCATTTTTTAGATCGTACCATCATCTAAACAAAGATAGAAAATACATGTTATGATTTCTCACATATTTTTTCCTTCACGTAGGCTGACAGCTGAACAGGACAATATTTAAAGCCTGGCATTTTACTGTGCGGATCTAGTTGTTCACCAATTAATTGGTTAATCGATTGATGTTTACTCCAATGAAATGGAACAAACACAGTATCTTTGCGAATGGTGTCTGATATGTGGCATCTCATGATGACACTGCCTCTTTTTGACTGGATGGTCACGAGCTCCCCGTGCTGAAGTCCATATGTTTTCGCTGTGTCAGGATGAAGCTCTGCATAAGCTTCAAACTGCCGGGCAACAAGAGAGGTGCTTTTTCTTGTTTGAACGCCTGTTTGGTAGTGTGCCATCACTCTGCCAGTCGTTAAATAAAGAGGATATGCTTGACTGACTGGTTCCTTTGCCACAATTTTTCCGTGTGTGACGACGGCAAACTTTGCTAAACTGTCAGAATGTGAGAATTCATCTTCAAATAATCTTTCGGTTCCTGGGTCTTCTACATGAGTACAGGGCCATAATAGGCCTTGCTCCTTCCTCAGCCTTTCATAGGTTATGCCAGAATAATCAGCTTTTGAGCATTTTGTTGCGGCTCTTAATTCCTCAAAAATCTCTTCTGCGGATGAAAAGGAAAAATAGCCGCCTTTGCCTAATACAGCTGCTATGTCACAAATAATTTGCCAATCGTGCTTTCTTTGGTGCTTAAGTGGATATGTTGCTTCTCTCAGCGTAACGCGCCCCTCTACGTTTGTCATGGTACCTTGATCCTCTAAATATGACGAAGTAGGTAAAATTACATCTGCCAGTGCAGCTGTCTCAGAGATAAATAAATCAACCGCCACAAAAAAGGATAACTTCTCGATCGCTTGTTGAATAAAGCGCGCATGCGGGGCCGATTGAACAGGGTTAGAGCACATTAAAAAGAGCGCTTTTATCTCACCTTCTTGCATTTTTTCAAACATTTCAAAAGCAGACACGCCTTTTCCAGGCAGTTCCTTTTCATCGATGTTCCATATCTCGGCGATTTCCTTTCTGTGAACACGGTTTGTGATATCACGATAACCTGGAAGCTGATCTGCTTTTTGTCCATGCTCTCTTGCCCCCTGGCCATTTCCCTGTCCAGTTATTGCGCCATAGCCGCATCCGGCGCGGCCAATCTTCCCAGTGACAAGCAGAATATTCAGGAAATTCCGCACGGACGCTGTTCCGTCTATTTGCTGCTCAATGCCTCTTGCTGTGAAAATCATGCCTGTCTTTTCTTGGGCGAATTTCCTCGCTATTTTCTGTATAACTTCAGCCCGTACGCCGGTTTCCTCTGAAATGTCAGAGAGGGACATGCGCAAGACATGCTCCTTTAATTCCTCGAAACCTGATGTTCGTTTTCTAATAAAGGCTTCATCAATTAAATTGTCATGAAGCATGATGTGCAATATGCCATTTGCCAGTGCGGCATCTGATCCTGGTTTCAGGCTTACATGTAAATCGGCTAGTTTGGCTGTTGGTGTGCTGCGCGGATCAATGACAATCAGAAATGCCCCGTTCTTTTTCGCTTCTTCGATGTATGGCATGAAGGTTGGCTGACATTCGGCTATATTCGTTCCAACTAATATCAAAACCCGTGTATGCTCGATGTCTCGTAAAGGAAACGTCAACCCGCGATCAAGTCCGAATGTTTGGTTTGCAGCAGTTGCTGCCGACGACATACACAGTCTCCCGTTGTAATCAATGTATTTCGTTTTCAGCGCCACCCTTGCAAACTTTCCGAGTAAGTACGCCTCCTCGTTTGTAATGGATGCGCTTCCGTACACACTAATGGCATCATGGCCATGTGCCAGCTGAAGGGCTTCAATGTTTGTTTTGATTTCATTAAGTGCCTCCTGCCATGTCGCTTTTACAAATTGTCCGTCTCTTTTGATAAGCGGGTGATTCAAGCGTTCTTTGTGCAGTGCGTGCTGGTGTGCATGCTGTCCTTTCATACAAATTCTTCCGTGCGTGGTTGGATTGTGAACGCCAATCGTTTGATAGCGTGTTCGTCCCTCTACATGCTGCTCGACTAATTGCATTTTGCACTGCATACTGCAAAATGGACATTGAGATGGAAACACTCGTTTTCGTTCTTTCTGCTCTAATTTGTGCTGCGCATATGGTAAAAAAGATTGACTCATACCTTCACATCCTTTTGTCTGACATTCCCTTGTCTGCTTTGGTCAAATCGCTCACAAAGGTCCTCTCTTATTTCTTCATCAAGTAATTTTTCGCGAATGGAAATATCCCCATGCCGTAGAAGCCAATCGCCAATGGATTCCTGAAAATAAGCACTTTTTCTATAATCTTCAAGCAGCGCTTTTAAAAAAGGAATGAGCTCACTTGAATGAGATAAAGTGTAAAAAAGCTGACCAGCCTTAGGCTGACGCACATCGCCGCCTATGTAAATGTTCCATTCATCCAGCTGTTTCTTTATGCAGATATCATGAATTGGGCCGATTTTACACGTGCAAGAAGGACCGGTGACATGAATGGATGTGACGGCTGGTAAAAGCGTGTCTTCTAATTGTCTTTCCATCTCCATGACTAGTGCCGGTACAGCTGGCTCGTGATGACAATCACATGAAAGGACATGAGATAGCCTTTTTTTGTCTTTCGGCATAATTGGCCAATGCTTTTTGACAATCTGTGCCGCCTGCTCTGAAACGCCGATGAGCCGTATTCGTTTATGCTCGATCAGCTCCGCCTGCTGAATGAGCCTTTGCTCTAATAAAGAGGTAATGATTTGCAAGAAATCCAGATCAAGACGGCCTCCATATAACTGTGGAATCAACATGTCTTCTTGATCAGCAGCGCTGATGTTTTCCACCGGTGCTTCGAACTGTTCGAGATAGTATGGAATGGCAGACTGGCAGATGCCGCAGCCGTTATCCGTTTTCCAATCAAAATGTCTTCTTATTTCCTCAACATTCACCGGAAGATGCTTTTTGATAAACGAAAGAATGGTCTGTTCATCTACTTCTGTACATGGACAAAAAGAGGCCGGCGCTTCTGTTTGCTCATTTGATGATAAGTGGAAGCAGGCACGGACAAGCTCTTGACAGCCCCCGCAGCCAGTTGCTGCCCCTGTCTGTTTTTTGATCTCTTCTAAGCTTGTCAGCTGATGGACCGATATGCTTTTTAAAATGGCGCCTTTTGTCACTGTTTGACATTGGCAGACGAGATCTTCCGTTTTTAATGTCTCTAGAGGGGATGGCTGCTCTTCATGAAGTGATCTCATGACGACACTTTTATCACGTCCCACTTTTACATCTTGCAAAAGCTGATCAGCTTTCTCCAACTCGCCAACTAATAAAAAGCCTTTTAGCGCCTCGTGTTCAAACACGAATTTTTTATACACTTCTTGTTCTTCGTCTAAATAGGTCACCACTGACGTATATGGGGTACGGTTCTCAATCCATCCGGCAGAATAGATGAGCATGTCATTTGCTTTTAACTTTGTTGAGTAAATGTGATGAGGTGCCTGTGAGATTTCTTCGTCTAATAAATGCTTGGCAAGCACGCTTGCTTGTTCGTAAATAGGCTGAACAAGACCGTGCACCACACCTTTGTGCTCTGCACATTCCCCAATGGCATAAATATTAGGGACATTTGTTTGCATCACGTCATTGACGACAATGGCTTTTCTCGTGTGAATGCCGTGATTTTTTGCAAGTTGTATATTCGGACGGATACCTGTTGTGAAGACAACAAGATCAGCATCCACGATATCGCCATTTTTGAGTAGAACCCCTTCTACCCTCTCGCCGCCTAAGCATGCAAGGGTATGGGCATTTATTTTCACCTGAATGCCCTTGCGCGTTAATTGCTGCTGTAATAGACCGGCGGCTGTTTCATCTAATTGGCGCTGCATCAGCCATTCGGTATGATGAACGATGGTTGTTTCAAGCCCTGCAATCTGCAAACCAGCCGCCACTTCCACACCAAGTACACCGCCTCCGATTACTGCTGCTCGTTGATAACGCATCGAATCAGCACAAATGGCCTCATAATCATCAATCGTTCGAAAAGCGTAAACCCCTTTTTTGGACACGCCTTGAATGGGAAGGAAATAAGGTGATGACCCTGTTGCGATCACGAGCTTGTCATAGGGAATATTGCGGCGCACATCTGTCATGATACTTTTCCGTTTTGTATCGATGTGTACAACTGTTTCTCCTCTGTACATTTTGATGCCATGCTTCGTGTACCATTCTTTTTCCTTTAGTTCAATTTGAGATAATGATTCGCTTTTTTGCAAAATTGACGAAAGTTTTATTCGATTGTAGGCAAGGTGCTTCTCTTTTCCGATGATTGTGATGGAAAAGCGTTCCGGCTGCTTTTGAACGATCTGCTCGATACATTTCATACTCGCCATGCCGTTTCCGATAAACACGAGCTTGCGTTTTGTCATGTGTGATCAACCTTTCTAAGCCTCTTGCTCCAAAACATGAGTATGGCTAGATTATGGCACGTATTTGTAAAAAAGTGTTTATTTATGTCAATTATTCTAACACAATACTTTCATTCTCTAGTTAAACTCGCTATCTTTAAGTCAGAAAGTTCAAAATAGAGGAGGCGTTTTATGAAACTCTCAGAGTTAAAATCAAGTGGTCATCCTAAGACATTGTTTGGTTCATTTTTATACTTCGATGTGAGTTTTATGATTTGGGTGTTATTAGGGGCACTGGGGGCTTTTATTGCACAAGACTTTGCTTTATCGACATTAGAGAAAGGCATGATTGTTGCCATCCCGATTCTATCTGGTTCTTTCTTTCGAATTGTGCTCGGTTTATTCACCGATCGGATAGGACCTAAAAAGACAGCGATGATGGGAATGCTTTTAACCACCATTCCTCTCATTTGGGGATTCATCGCTGGTACAACCCTTTCAGAGCTTGTCCTGATTGGCATTTTGCTAGGAGTGGCAGGGGCAAGTTTTGCTGTTGCTTTGCCAATGGCAAGCCGCTGGTATCCTCCTCATTTACAAGGAGTGGCTATGGGGATTGCAGGCGCCGGAAATAGCGGTACACTGATCTCCACGCTATTTGGGCCAAGACTTGCCGAGATGTACGGATGGCATGCAGTGATGGGGCTCGCCCTTATTCCATTAAGTCTTGTCTTTTTGTTTTTTATTTTCACAGCAAAGGATGCACCCAATCAGCCTGCTCCTCAGCCGCTTCGATCGTATTTTTCAGTATTTCAAGTAAAATCGACGTGGTTTTTCTGCCTTCTTTATGCGATTACATTCGGAGGCTTTGTCGGGCTTTCCAGTTTTCTAAGTATTTTCTTTGTCGATCAATATGGAATCTCGAAAATTCATGCTGGTGATTTTGTGACTCTTTGTGTGGCGGCGGGCAGCTTCTTTCGGCCTGTTGGCGGTCTCATTGCTGATAAAATAGGCGGAATGAAGGTACTGCTTGGATTATTCGCAGTCATCGGCATCTGCTTAGGAGCAGTAAGCAGTCTGCCAGCTTTACCTGTCGTCATTGCCCTTTTATTTGGCGGGATGATGTGTCTTGGTATGGGAAATGGGGCTGTTTTTCAGCTTGTGCCGCAAGTGTTTCATAAGGAAATTGGGATTGTGACTGGAATTGTTGGTGCCGCGGGGGGCATTGGCGGATTCTTTTTACCAAATGTTCTTGGCAGCTTCAAGGAAATGACTGGCTCGTATACGTTTGGCTTTTTGACCATTTCCCTTATTGTTCTTATCGTCTTTCTTTGTTTAGTCGTATCACAGCTTAAACGTAAAAAAGTCATCATCCATCACACCATCTCTGAATCATAAAAAGCCATGACCACTCTTTGGTCATGGCTTTTCTCTATGTGTAAACACCCTTTGTTTGACCTATTTTGGCAGAACCGAACTCCCCATTAAATAACGGTCTACCTCGTGTGCCACTTGTCTGCCTTCGTTAATTGCCCAAACAATCAGACTTTGGCCGCGTCTTGCATCTCCCGCTGCAAATACGCCTTCTACATTTGTTGTATATTCCCCATACTTTGCGTCAATGCGATTGTTTTTGCTGTCCACGCCAAAGTGTTTCACAAGTGGCTGTTCAGTTCCCTCAAAACCAATTGCAATAAAGACAAGCTGAGCAGGCCATACCTTCTCTGTTCCTGGAATTTCATGAAATTCGAACTTCCCATGCTCGTTTTTCACCTTTTCCATTTGAATGGTATGAAGCTCTTTTAATTTCCCATTTTTATCTGCCACCATTTTTGTGGTTTGAATTGAATATTGACGTGGGTCTTCTCCGAATTTAGCTTGTGCTTCTTCATAAGCATAATCGAGCGAGAAGACATAAGGCTGCTCTGGCCACATGTTATCCCCTACACGTGTATCTGGAAGCTTTGGATGCTTCCCAAATTGAACAACACTTTTTGCTTTTTGGCGAAGTGCAGTTGCTACGCAGTCAGCACCTGTATCTCCTCCGCCAATAACAATCACGTCTTTTCCTTTTGCATCAATGAAGTTTTTGTCTTTAAATCCTGAATCAAGCATGCTTTTGGTAGCGAGGGTTAAATAATCCATCGCCAGGTGTATCCCTTTTGCTTCACGGCCTTCAATTAATAGGTCGCGCTGCTTTTGGGCACCTGTGCAAAGGATAACCGCATCAAATTGTTCCTTTAGCTCGTCGGCAGTGATATCCACCCCGATTTCTGTATTCGTCACAAAGTCAATGCCTTCTTGTCTCAGAAGTTTGATTCTACGCTCAACGACTTCTTTGTCCAGCTTCATATTCGGAATACCATAGGTGAGCAGTCCGCCAAGTCGATCAGATCGTTCAAACACTGTCACGGCGTGTCCTGCTTGGTTTAATTGATCCGCACTTGCAAGTCCTGCTGGCCCTGAACCGACAATAGCAATCTTTTTCCCTGTACGACTGGAAGGAATTCTTGGCGTGATCCATCCATTTTCAAAGCCTTTATCAATGATTGTGCGTTCAATATTTTTAATCGAAACAGCTGGATCATTGATTGCGACGGTACATGAGCCTTCGCAAGGTGCTGGACAAACTCTCCCAGTAAATTCAGGGAAATTGTTCGTTTTTTGTAGTCTTTCGAGCGCTTCTTTCCATCTTCCGCGATAGACTAGGTCATTCCACTCTGGTATTAAATTGTAGATCGGGCAGCCAGACACGCCGCCCCTGATTTCCATCCCAATTTGACAAAACGGTGTGCCGCAATCCATACATCTAGCACCCTGCTTCTTTAATACCTCATCTGTATAAGGAGCTGAATATTCCTTCCAGTCATTTTGACGAGTGAGAGGGTCACGTTCATTTGGCTTTTCTCTTTTATATTCCATAAAACCTGTTGCTTTGCCCATTGTCCTCTCCCCTTTCTTAATGAGCGAGGGCTGCTTTTTGCCCGTTTGCCGCTTCTTTATTTTTCGGTTTTGTGTTTGCTTCAAAGGCATACATCACCGCTTCTTCATGACTGAGACCCGCTTGTTTTTGTTCTTCAATGCTTTCAAGCATCATTTTGTAATTTCTCGGAATGACCTTGATGAATTGATCCTTTTCTTGCGCCCAGTTCTCTAGAAGTGCTGATGCTTTTGAGCTGTTTGTATAATCAAGGTGCTCCTGAATCATTTGCTTCACTTCTTGTTCTTCTTCATGATCTGTCAGCTTTTCAAACATGATCATTTCCCTGTTACACATTCTTTTGAACTGCTTCGCATCAGATGTATGCACATAAGCCACACCGCCAGACATACCTGCGCCAAAGTTTTTCCCGACATCCCCTAAAATGACGACACGTCCACCAGTCATATACTCACAGCCGTGATCCCCAATTCCTTCAACGACCACATGTACACCTGAGTTACGAACGGCAAATCGTTCACCTGCACGGCCGTTAATATAAGCCTTTCCGCTTGTTGCGCCGTAAAATGCAACGTTTCCGACAATCACGTTTTCATGTCCATTTTGCACAAAATGATCAGAGGTTTTAACTGCAATTTTCCCCCCGGAGAGTCCTTTGCCGATATAGTCATTTGAGTCACCTGTTAAATATAATGACATGCCCTTTGGCACAAATGCGCCGAAGCTTTGTCCAGCAGAACCAGTAAAACGCAGTGTAATCGTATCCTCTGGCAAGCCTTCTTCCCCGTAGCGCTTAGACACCTCACTGCCGGTGATTGTTCCGGCCACACGATTGATATTTCGGATGTTCAGTGATAGATCAACCGGTGTTTGATGATTCAGTGCTTCCTGTACATAAGGAAGAATTTCATTCATATCTAGTGATTCATCAATTTTATGATTTTGCGGTGTTCTGAACGTTCGCGCCCCTTCTGGTTGATACAGCAGTGTTTCAAGGTTTAGCTGCCCTGCTTTCCAGTGAGCTTTTGCTCGCTCACTAACTGTTAGAACGTCTGTGCGCCCAATTAGTTCATCCATTGATTTAAAGCCAAGCTCAGCCAAGATTTCTCTTACTTCTTCTGCGATAAACATCATGAAGTTCACAATGTGATCAGGGTTACCCATAAATTTTTTGCGAAGCTCTGGATTTTGTGTCGCAACACCGACTGGGCAAGTATCTAAATGGCATGCTCTCATCATCACGCAGCCTAAAACGACTAGTGGAGCTGTCGCAAAGCCGTATTCTTCTGCTCCTAAAATCGCAGCCATGACAACATCACGGCCTGTCATTAGCTTTCCGTCCGTTTCAAGCACCACTCTCTCGCGAAGACCGTTTAAGACAAGGGTTTGATGCGCCTCTGCCAAACCGAGCTCCCAAGGAAGTCCTGTATGCTTAATACTCGTTTTCGGAGAAGCACCAGTGCCGCCATCATAGCCACTGATCACAATGACATCGGCAGTACCTTTTGCTACACCTGCTGCAATCGTGCCAACGCCGGCTTTAGAGACAAGCTTGACACTAATGCGGGCATCACGGTTCGCGTTTTTCAAATCATGGATCAGCTGCGCCAAATCCTCGATCGAATAAATATCATGATGCGGCGGTGGTGAGATCAATCCAACACCTGGCGTAGAGCCTCGTACATCGGCGACCCAAGGATATACTTTATTTCCCGGCAGCTGTCCGCCTTCTCCTGGTTTTGCTCCTTGCGCCATTTTAATTTGCAGTTCATCTGCATTGACCAAGTAATGACTTTTAACCCCAAAGCGGCCAGAAGCAATTTGTTTAATCGCACTTCTGCGATCATCGCCGTGTTCATCTACTGTAAAGCGTGCAGGATCTTCCCCGCCTTCTCCGCTGTTACTTTTACCGCCAATTCGGTTCATGGCAATCGCAAGTGCCTCATGCGCTTCTTTACTTAATGAACCAAATGACATGGCACCCGTCTTAAAGCGGCGCACAATCGATTCAGCAGATTCAACCTCTTCAAGAGAAACTGGCTTTTGTTTTGGATGAAAAGCGAATAGATTTCTAAGGAAGCCAATTCTTTCTTCATCCGCTGCCTTTGTATATTGCTTGAATAGGTCATAATCTTCGTTGCGGCATGCCCACTGAAGCGTATGGATCGTTTTTGGATTAAAGGCATGGTGCTCTCCATTTTTTCTCCACTGGAATTCACTGCCTGATTCAAGTGTTTGATCAGTAGCTGCCTGATACCCTGCTTCATGACGAAGCTTCGCCTCACTAGCTATGGTGTCAAGATCAATTCCGCCCAGCTGCGATGCTGTTCCTGTGAAATATGCCTGAATGACGTCTTCACTAATGCCGACGGCTTCAAAGATTTGTGCTCCTCTATAACTTTGCACAGTGGAAATCCCCACTTTAGACATGACTTTGACTACACCCTCGGTCACACTTTTACCAAACCTTGTGACAGCTTCATCAAAGCTGATAGAGATCGCTTCTTCTGCAATCAGCTGTTTGTACGTTTCATAGACAAGATAAGGGTGGATCGCATCTGCTCCGTAGCCAATGAGTGCAGCGAAATGATGGACTTCTCTGACTTCTCCAGATTCAACGATCAAACTCACTTTTGTTCGTAAGCCTTGACGCACAAGGTGCTGATGAAGTGCACTTAACGCAAGAAGTGGTGGAATCGGCACTTTTTCTTCTGTCATTTCACGATCTGAAAGAATTAATAAAGATACGCCCGCGCGAATGGCTTTTTCCGCTTCTTCAAACATCGCATCAAGTCCGCGCTTTAGATCATCGGTGAAAAGTGTATGAATCGTCTTGCTTTTAAAGGCATTATGAACAATTGTTTTCAAGCCATTAAATTGCCCGCTCGTTAAGACGGGTGTATAAAGTTTAATTCTTCGGCATGAATATTCATTTGGATGTAAAATATCTCCCTCAGCGCCTAACCAAGTCATGGTTGATGTAACAAGCTGCTCACGAATCGCATCAATCGGTGGATTCGTCACTTGCGCAAAGAGCTGTTTGAAATAGTTAAACAGAGACTGCGCACGATCTGATAACACAGCAAGCGGTGTGTCACTTCCCATTGAACCAATTGGGTCCTTGCCTTCCTCTAGTAAAGGAATTAAATATTTTTGAATGTCTTCGTACGTATAATGGAACGCACGCTGACGTGTCAATAAATCATCCATTATACTAGAATTTTCTGAATTTTCTTCCGAGCGATTGACGTGGACCATTTCTTCATCGAGCCATTTTTGATACGGAAGTTCATTCGCAATCGTTGATTTCACTTCTTCATCAGAAATAATTCGCCCTTCTTCTAAATCGATTAACAGCATTTTGCCTGGCTCAAGGCGGTCTTTATATTTAACATCTTCTTCATTTGTATCAATGACGCCGACTTCAGAAGAGAAAATGATATGATCATCATTTGTGACATAGTATCTTGCCGGTCTTAAACCGTTTCGGTCTAAGATAGCCCCGATTTGCTTCCCGTCCGTAAAGGAAATGGCTGTTGGTCCATCCCACGGCTCCATGAGAGAGCTATGATATTCATAAAATGCCCGTTTCTCTTTTGACATGTGCGTGTTTTCAGTCCAAGGCTCAGGAATAAGCATCATGGCTGTATGAGCAGGTGTACGACCTGCGAGCACAAAGAATTCAAAGGCATTGTCTAAAATGGATGAATCACTTCCGTCTGCATTCAGCACTGGTAAAATCTTGTCTAAATCGTCTCCAAAGGCTTCAGACACGAATTGTTGTTCTCTTGCTCTCATCCAATTGATGTTTCCTCTTAATGTGTTGATTTCTCCGTTGTGAATCAAGTAACGGTTTGGATGGGCTCTTTCCCATGTAGGAAATGTATTTGTACTAAATCTTGAATGAACAAGTGAAAATGCAGAAACAAATGTTTCATCCTGTAGATCAAGATAAAAAGCATCGACTTGATCTGATGTTAAAAGCCCCTTGTATACAATGGTTTGACTCGACAGGCTGACAAAGTAAAATTGTTTTTCCTCTGCTGCTCCCCAGTTTTCAGCCTGTTTACGAATGACATATAATTTTCTTTCAAATGACAAACGATCTGTGACATTGTCGTTTGCTCCGATAAAGACTTGCCTTACAACCGGACAGCTCTTTGCTGCGACCGTACCAATTTTCCCAGCATCGACAGGAACCGTTCTCCAGCCAATTAATGTTTGACCTTCTTGCTTAATGAACCCGTTGATTTTCTGTTCGATGGCTTGACGCGTTTTTTCGTCATCATCTTTTGAAAAGAAAACCATTCCTACCCCGTAACGGCCCTTTTCAGGAAGTGCAAATTCTTTGCAGCTTTTTCTAAAGAAAGCGTCTGGCAGTTGTACCATTAAACCGGCACCATCACCTGTATACGGATCACTGCCTTGCCCGCCGCGGTGATCAAGCTGGCATAGCATTTGTAATCCCTTTTTGACGATGCTATGTGTCGCCTCCCCTTTTAAATGGGCGTACAGTCCGATTCCACATGCATCATGTTCAAATTCAGGACGGTAGAGACCTTGTGGTTGTGGTAGTTGATTATAAGTCATCGTTTCTCTCCCCCGTTTAAAAGATCCGTTTTTTCACAGTAATAAAATCTCACAAACTCTGTAACTTATTTTAAGTTTTCAAATTAATATAAACAATATATAATTTAGATCAAAACAATCTCTTTTTGAGATAGATGGGTGTGAAGTGCAAAAATGGAGCTTCGTCAGTTACGTTATTTTGTAGAAGTCGCAGACCGTGAACACGTGTCAGAAGCGGCTGAAAACCTACATGTTGCTCAATCTGCCATCAGCCGGCAGATTGCCAATTTAGAAGAAGAACTTGGAGTCGCTTTATTCGAACGAGAAGGTCGAAATATTAAATTAACGAAAATCGGCAGACAATTTTTAGATCATGTCAGAACTGCACTAAAGGCCATTGATTACGCAAAAGAGCAGGTGGATGAATACTTAGACCCGCACAAAGGGACCGTGAATATTGGCTTTCCTACAAGTCTAGCAAGCCAAGTCCTTCCCTCTGTCATATCCGCATTTAAGCAGGAATATCCAGAGGTCGATTTTTTACTTCGTCAAGGATCCTATAAATTTCTCATTGAAGCTGTAAAAAATCGAGATATTGATCTCGCCTTTTTAGGACCCGTACCGACAAACGATCCTCAAATAGAAGGAAATATTTTGTTTTCAGAAAGCATTTATGCCCTTTTGCCTATTAGCCACCCCTTTAGCGGGCAAAGAAGTATTCATTTAAGTGATTTGAGAAAGGACCATTTCGTTTTATTTCCTGAAGGGTATGTGCTGAGACAAATTGCGGTAGATGCTTGCAAGCAGGCAGGCTATGAGCCAACCATTTCATCTGAAGGAGAAGATTTGGACGCGATTAAAGGTCTCGTATCTGCGGGTATGGGCGTTACCTTATTACCCGAAAGTGCCTTTTATGAAACAACACCACGATTTACAGTGAAAATTCCGATCGATTTCCCGCAAGTGAGAAGAACCGTTGGTATTATCGCATCTAAGTCACGAGAGATGTCTCCATCTGCCCATGATTTCTATGTGTTTGTGAAGGATTTCTTTTCTAAAATTGAACAATATAAATAATTCATTAAAACAAGACATTTCATTTGTAGAAATAATCCCTCTTTGTATATGATGGGTTACAGAACAACAGACTATATGGAAGAAAGGTATTCGTATGAAATCAATTTTATCGTTTTTAAAGCCCTATCGGCTATCCGTTGTGTCCATTGTCATCCTCACCTTTTTAAGCAGTATGCTCCAGCTGTATTTACCGACTTTGACGGCAGATATTGTCGATGTTGGAATCGTACAAGGAGATATCGCTTATATATGGAAGGTTGGCGGCTGGATGGTGGCCTGTTCTTTACTTGCCATCTTGCTGACGATTTGGAAGTCTTACCTGTCATCAAAAACTGCCCTTGGCTTCGGGCGTGATATGAGAAGACAGCTGTTCGTGCATGTCGAACGATTTTCACTAGAAGAATTTCAAAAGATCGGGACGTCTTCCTTTATTACAAGGTCAACAAATGATGTGAAGCAAGTCCAAGATGTCACGATCATGATTTTACAAATGATGACGAGAGCTCCTCTTATGCTTGTAGGCGGAATTATTTTAGCTGTCTCTCGAGATGCTGTCCTGTCTCTTATCTTTTTAGCAGCCCTCCCCCTGCTTGGCGGGTTTATCTATTTCGTTTCAAGAAAAGCCATCCCGTTATTCGGACAGCTTCAGAAAAAAACGGACCGCCTGAATTTAATTATGAGAGAATCTCTTTCAGGCATCCGGGTCATTCGAGCTTTTAACCGTGTCGATGATGAAAAGGAGCGTTTTCAAGAAGCCAATACCTCCTATAAGGATACGGGTCTCAAGGTCAACCGGTTAATGGCTTACCTGTTTCCATTTATGCTGATCATTATGAACTTCACGAATATTGGCATTGTCTGGCTTGGTGCAAACCGAATTAATGCCGGAGAGATGGAGGTTGGCAATCTTATTGCCTTCATTCAATATGCGATGATGATTTTAATGGCGCTTATTATGCTATCGATGAGCTTTATTATGGTGCCAAGAGCACAGGCATCAGCTAAACGTATGAATGAAGTGTTAAACATGGAACCGAAGATTAAAGACAAAGAACAGTCTGTTACAGAGCTTCAACAACCCGCACAATCCATTCGCTTTGAGGATGTGTCATTTTATTACTCAAATGCTGAAAAACCGGTCGTTCAAGACATTACGTTTGAAGCCAAAACTGGCGAAACGACTGCTATCATCGGAAGTACGGGTTCTGGGAAAACAACTCTCCTCCAGCTGATGACGCGCTTTTACGAAGCTACAGAAGGACGGATTACACTAGATGGTGTAGATATCAGAGAGCTGCCTCAGGAGAAACTAAGAAGTCAGATGGGCTATGTCGCTCAAAAAGCTGTTTTATTCAGTGGAACCATTGCCGATAATGTGCGCTTTGGCCGGCAGGATGCAAGCGAGGAAGACATATGGCAGGCGCTGCGAACCGCACAGGCTGAAGACTTTGTTTTGCAAAAAGATGGCGGGATCCATGCAGAGATCGACCAAGGTGGTTCCAATCTATCTGGTGGACAAAAGCAGCGGCTTTCCATTGCAAGAGCACTTGTTAGAAAGCCTTCATTCTATCTGTTTGATGATAGTTTCTCTGCACTTGATTACAAGACGGATGCAAAGCTTCGAGCAGCATTAGAAGCCGAAAAGGAGCACGCAGCCCTCATTATTGTCGCTCAAAGAATCAGCACAGTAAAGCATAGCGATAAAATCATTGTGCTAGATGAAGGAAAAATCGCAGGTATCGGAACACATGAACAATTACTGAAGGACAATCTTGTGTATCAAGAAATTGTCGCATCACAGGAAGGTCAGGAGGTGGAGCAAGGATGAGTAAGAAAATGTCTTCCGGCATGGGCCATAAAGGCGGTCACCCTAGGGGGCCGGTCGCAAAACCGAAGGAATTCAAAAAGACACTTCTTCGGTTGACTGGGTATTTAAAACCGAGGAAATTTCAGCTGATGATGGTCCTGATTGCAGCGATCGGTTCAACCGTCTTTAGCGTCATTAGTCCAAAGCTGCTCGGGGATGCCACCTCTTCTCTATTTGAAAGCTTTACACAAGGAACAGCCGTTCAATTTGATGTGATTTCACGCATTTTATTGCTGCTTGTCCTCTTATATGTCGTGGCCTCTCTCTTTTCATTCGTTCAGCAATACGTGATGGCGGGTGTTTCCCAAGAGACGATTGCTGAGTTACGACAAGAGGCAAGTGACAAGCTCACACGTCTCCCCCTTCGTTATTTTGATAAAACCACTCATGGGGACACGCTGAGCCGTGTGATGAACGATATCGACAATATTAATACATCGCTTCAGCAGGCACTCACCCAGGTGATCACATCTGTTATTACGGTCATTGGAATTGTCGTCATGATGCTTTTCATTAGTCCGCTGCTTACCTTGCTTGTTTGTTTGACGCTGCCACTTAGTCTATTTGCGATTCGCGGCATCACGTCATTTTCTCAAAAGCATTTTAAAGCGCAGCAAAAAGAGCTTGGGATGATCAATGGACATATAAATGAAATGTTCACAGGACATCAGACCGTTCGTGCGTACGGCTATGAAAAGAAAGCGATTGATACCTTTGATCAATTAAACGAAAAACTGTATGAATCATCTAGGAAAGCACAGTTTATCTCCGGTTTAATGATGCCAATGATGACCTTTATCGGGAACCTTGGCTATGTGGCAGTAAGTGTGGCCGGCGGTATTCTTGTCATTAACGGGAATATTCGTGTTGGGGACGTGCAGGCGTTTATTCAATACACGCAGCAAATGTCGCAGCCGCTTGTGCAAGCATCAAGTGTCGCAAACTTAGTTCAATCAGCGATTGCTTCTGCTGAAAGGGTGTTTGAAATCCTGGATGAGGAAGAAGAAAGTGCTGAAGAGGATGCGGCAATTGATCTTGAATCACTTTCAGGCGATGTGACCTTTGAACAAGTTCAATTTGGATATGAGAAAGATCATCCGATTATTAAACATTTGAATTTGCATGTTCAAGAAGGACAAACGGTTGCCATCGTCGGACCAACAGGCGCGGGAAAAACAACCATTATCAATCTTTTAATGCGTTTTTATGAGTTGGATCAAGGCTCCATTCGCATTGGCGGCGTCAAAACAACGGACCTTAGCCGTCAGCAAGTACGGGACTTATTTGCGATGGTTCTTCAGGATACGTGGCTTTTTGAAGGAACGATTTACGACAATATTGCCTATGGCAGGCAGCACGTCACAAAAGAGGATGTCATGAAAGCCGCGAAACATGCCTATGCAGATGATTTCATCCGCACGCTTCCAGACGGATATGACACACTCCTAACAGAAGATGCTGGCAACCTATCACAAGGTCAGCGTCAGCTCTTAACTATCGCCCGTGCGATTTTATCTGATCCAAAGATTTTGATATTAGATGAAGCGACGAGCAGTGTCGATACGCGGACAGAGATGCACATTCAAAAAGCAATGAATGAACTGATGAAAGGCAGAACGAGCTTCGTTATTGCACACAGGCTCTCGACGATCAAAGATGCCGACCTCATTTTAGTCATGAAAGATGGCTCGATCATTGAAAAAGGAACTCACAGTGAACTTTTGAAAGAAAAAGGCTTCTATGCTGACTTATATATGAGTCAATTTGCCGAACATCAAGTGGGGTAAAATCAAAAAAGAGGAAAGACAGCATGGAAAAATGCGTGTCGATCCTCTTTTTTTAATCTGCTTGTTTTTTCACTTTTACACTCAGTTTTGTCATATACTCTGCTTCATTTTTAGACATGAGCGAATGAAGCAAATACTCCTCAAATACATCTCCATCCACCACCATGTTCTCTTTTTCGATTCCATCTAACAGCTGTAAATAGGCTGATTCGAGCTCTTCATATGTTCCTTGGTCATACATCACCGCATAGATACCAGCAGGTTTTTTAACTGCACCTGGTCCTTCCATTCGGCAAAACAGCACATCTGACTGATGAAAGTTACGCTGAAGAAATTGCTCTTTTTTTAACACAGAACCATTTGCCGCAGCACCTTTAATGCCAACCTCCTTTAGAAATTCTCCTACAATACGAGAGATTTCTTCTATTGGCGTGCTTAAATCTATCGGGTGTGATGCACTTAGTACGACCGGTTCTTCTGGCAGTTCTTGAAACAAGACCTCCCCTGTTTTCACAGATGATAATTCATTCGTCGTCTCAATCACGCGCAAAAGAAAAGACTGGATATCCTGCAGTTTTTCAATCTCCTGCTTGACCTTTTCAACTTGTTCGGTCGCAAGGCTTTGCAGTCTGTCCCGGGAAGGCTCTGTGAAATATTGTTTTAACTCTTTAATAGGAAATTGAACAGCTCGAAGGGATTGAATGGCGATAAAGTGATCAAATTGCTCGAGTGTATAGTAACGGTATCCATTTTCATGGACACCAGCCGGCTTAAATAAATCGATTTTATCATAATAAAGCAGTGTATCTTTTTTGACATCAAATAACTTGGCAAATTCCCCAGTGAAAAACGTTTTTTGTACCTCATTCATCATGATTAGGGCTCCTCTCTTGACTATGGAGTTACTCCATCCTTTATGATAACATGCAGAAAGACCACTTCTGTGGAGAAAGGATATAAAAATGAACAAAATATCTCAACATCAAGTCACATTATCACTTGCAAAAAAAGAGGACTTCCCTTCCATGAAAAAGGAGTTACAGGAGGCGTTTACAGCTGGCGTGATCGAGGCGTTTGGCGATGCAAAAGGTGGACCGATTCCTCCAGATGAAGCAATAGATGAATCTTTTCATGCGAATGGAAACACTGTTTATCATATTTTACTAAATGGCGAAAAAGCTGGCGGCGTTGTATTAAACATCAACCCACAAACACATCACAACTCGGTTGACTTGCTATACATCTCTTCATCCTCACACAGCCGGGGCATTGGTCAGACAGCATGGAAAGCCATTGAGGCGCAATATCCAGAAACGATCGTATGGGAGGTGGTGACCCCCTATTTTGAAAAACGCAACATTCATTTCTATGTCAATAAATGCGGGTTTCAAATTGTTGAGTTCTATCACTTACACCACCCAGACCCAAACACCCCTCGCGAAGCTGATCAAGAAAACGTGCCTTTAGCACCTGAGGAATTTGAATTCTTTAAATTTGAGAAAGTCATGAAAAAAGAGTGTGCAAACAAATGAAAGGTTAAAAAACTCCCTGGAGAGCTTTTAGATTGTTGACTAAGGGCTTCAGATAGCCCTTTGTCTACTTTTTTAAGTTATGTCAGCACTTTAGCATCGTCTTCTATAAAGTCTTTTCGATATATTGATGAGTTAATTTATTCCCCTCTCTTCTCTATTTATTCATCATACACTAAAAAAACACTACCCCATGAAAAAAGGTAGTGTTTTTAACATTCATTCTCAGTCTCTAATCTGACCATCACCAGATAGAAGCAGCTTAGTTGTCGTAAGTGCAGGCAGTCCCATTGGCCCTCTTGCATGTAGCTTTTGAGTGGAGATCCCAATTTCAGCCCCATAACCCAGTGCGCCGCCGTCTGTAAAGCGGGTAGATGCGTTATGGTAAACAGCCGCCGCATCGACTTCGTTTAGAAACATTTGTGCATTTTTTTCATCTTCTGTCACGATGGCTTCCGAATGTTTGGTTCCGTACTGATCGATATGGCTGATCGCTTCCTCGATTGAATCAACAACTTTCACCGCAAGATCAAGACTTAAATATTCATCTGTCCAATCCACTTCCTCCGCAGGAACCGCTTCAGAAAAGAAGGATTGTGCGCCTTGATCTCCATGAACAGTGACATGATGCTGAAGCAATGCTTCATTTAATTCAGCCCCATTCTCTTTCAGCCAATCGCGATGAATGATCAGAGTCTCAATCGCATTACAAACAGCCGGGCGATTTGTTTTCGCATTAATCACAATCTCAATGGCTTTTTTCACATTCGCTGTTTGATCAATAAAGACATGGCAGTTCCCTGTCCCTGTTTCAAGAACTGGAATGGTCGATTCTTCTACAACGGTTTTGATTAAAGACGCGCCGCCTCGCGGAATTAAGACATCAATCCATTCTTTTAGATGAAACATCGCTTGAACCGATGAACGGTCTGTTTGTTCAATAAACTGTACCGCATCACGAGGAATCTTTGTTTGATCTAATGCGTCATGAATGACGCTGACAATGGCTTTGTTGGAAGAAATAGCGGAGGAACCGCCTTTTAAAATCACTGAATTGCCTGCCTTGAGGGCAAGCCCTGCTGCATCGACAGTGACATTCGGTCTCGCTTCATAGATCATACCAATCACGCCGAGCGGTACTCTTTGGCTTTTCACATGTAAGCCGTTTTCAAGAGTCCATTCATCCAATATTTCTCCAACAGGATCTGTTAATCTCGTCACAAGCCGCAAGCTTTCAGCAAACTCATGAATTCGTTCTTCATTTAACATTAATCGATCCATCAATGCCTCTGAGAAGCCCTTTTCTTTCCCTGCCTCTAAATCCTTTTGATTTTCCTTTAAAATGAAACTGCTCTGCTGCTCTAACGCTTCTGCTATTTTTAGCAGCGCCTCATTCTTTTCCTCTGTTTGAAGTAAACCTAGTTTTTTTGAAACGTGCTTTGCTTTTTTTGCTTTTTCTTTGACCGATGTGACAACTTCAGCTGTCAGTGTCATGAAATTCCTCCCTTATGGTTAGCAAACTGGTATAGATAAATCTAAATGACAAACAAACGCTTCAAGATCGACGACATGAACCACTTCATCTTGTAACAAGTTACTGCTCAGTGCGAGTTCGTCAGACGGATAATTCACAATGCCAAGTCCAATTTCTCTTCCATCTTGATCTAAAATACGGACGACATCGCCTTTTTTAAACGAACCCTTTACATCTACAATGCCATCGGAATCAAGGCTTTTCTCACGGTGCATGAGGTTCTCCTGTGATTTCTTTTGAACAACGATTTCGCCTTTAGGTCCAGAATGAAAGGCAATCCACTGCTTTTTATAATTCAGCGGCGCTAAATTTTCATCAGCTGTAAAATAAGTGCCGTCCTCTGTGCCATTGATCGCTTTGTCTAAAATGTGAGGCGTATCCGCTTTTCCTAGGAAACCGTTAATGCCTGCGGCCATTGAAATTTTAAAGGCGTCGAGCTTTGATTTCATTCCGCCTGTGCCCACGCTACTTCCTGCATCTCCAGCCGCTGCTTCGATGTCTTCTGTAATCTCTGTGACTTCAAGAATTCTCTTCGCATTTGGGTTTGTATGCGGGTTATCTTCATATAGGCCATCAATATCAGATAAAATGGCAAGGAAATCCGCATCAATGAGTCCAGCTACTTTTGCAGACAATGTATCGTTATCTCCGAATTTCAAGCGATTGATCGTCACTGTATCATTCTCATTAATAATGGGAATGATGCCTCTATCCAATAACACATTCATCGTATTTCGCACATTTTGATAGCGCGTTTCATCTGAAAAATCACTTCTTGTGATTAAGAGCTGTGAGGCAATATAGCCGTGCGATAAAAATAAAGTAGAATAAGATTCCATTAAAAGTCCTTGCCCTATTGAGGCAGATGCCTGTTTTTCCGGCAGTGTTTTCGGTCTATCGATAAATCCTAGTTTTCGGTAACCAGCTGCAACCGCACCAGATGAAACCAAAATGACTTCGTGTCCTTCATCTTTCAGTTTCACAATTTGATTGACGAGGTTTTCTAATTTTTTTAAACTAATCTCACCTTGAAAGCTAGTAAGAGAGCTGCTTCCAATTTTCACAACAATTCGTTTTCTCTCTTTATCTGCGTACACCTTATCACTCCTGTACATGAGCTCTATTTATATAGATACTTTTTGTTTTTGCTGCTTGCTTATCTCTTTTGAACGATTGGCAGCATGTTTGACGGCCTGCTTGATCGCTTCTCCTCCGCCAAAATCATCTAATGCATTCAGTCCTGCAGCAGTTGTTCCATTCGGTGACGTAATTTTTTCTCTTAGGACAGAAGGGGTTTCAGCTGTTTCTTGCAGCATTTTCGCTGCGCCAAGCAGTGTCTGTGCACCAATCTGGCGAGACATTTCCTTAGATAAACCTGCTTCTTCCCCTGCTTCTTCGATTTTTTCCATTAAAAAATAAAAATAGGCTGGCCCGCTTCCGGCAATTCCTGTGAAAATATCCATTTGCTCTTCCTGAATGGTATAGACTTCTCCCATTTCAGATAAAAGGGCCTGACTCATGCTCACATGTTCATTTTTTACATAACGTCCAGCAGATAAAGCGGTCGCTGAAGCCCCAATTGTGCTTGACGTATTTGGCATTACCCGCATAACGGGCTGCCCTTCATGCAGCATGTCTTCAATATACGATTGCTTAACACCTGCAAGGACAGACAAGATCAGCTGATCTGGCTGAATATGTGGTTTTAATGATTCAAGTGCTGTTTCAGCATCCTTTGGCTTCATGGCCAGGATCAAGATATCCATTTCTTCAAAAGGCAATGAATCCATTGCGGGTGTTTGTATCCCGTATCGTTTCGTTAGTTCATTCAATCGAAGTTGATTTTTTCTGTTTGTGGCGTAAATTTGGTCTAGCGGCATCTGTCCTGATCGCACAATCCCTGCAATCATTCCCTCCGCCATAGAACCTGCTCCAATGAAAGCCACTTTCTTTTGATCAATGATATTGATCCTCTCCCTTGTTCGGTTTTGTTCGTGTTTTTCGCACGTTAGTTATCGTAACATGATGAGAAATCGTGTCAAGAAAGAGCCAGTGCTTTTCAAAAGTCCCGAATGCACGGTGAACAGCTTGCTGTATGTATGTTAGCTGCGTTTTTTCATTTCAGTAATTTAGATCAAAAGAACTAGTATAATTTGAATCATAGTACCCTTTCGTTCGACTGAATTCACCATTTTATTTTTGGTTTCGGTGACTTCAATTCTATTTTTTAGAAAGCGCTATCATTTTGGAGACTTTCTATTTTCCTATACAATGAATGTGCTTGAATATTCCGATCAGACTATTGACATATTTTAGAAAACATGTCCGTTGAAATGACATTTTACTGGTGATACCGTGAAGGTGAAATCAAGTGAAAAAGGAGCGTTCATAATGAAAGTGAAAGAAAATTACGTCAACGTCATTCCAATGAAAGAAATCCGATCCACGGATGACCTTCTTTTCCCATTCCCTATTTACAATGATTTACGTGCGCAGAGTGATTTGAGATACGATGAGACAAGAAAGTGCTGGGACCTCTTTCGATATGCGGATATTCAGTCCGTTCTAAAGCAGCCAAAAGTGTTCTCTTCACAGCGAGGAAGAAGCACGTCTAAAACGAGCATTTTAACAATGGATCCTCCAAAACATACAAAAATGAGAGCACTCGTGAATAAAGCATTCACGCCAAAGGCAATCAAGCAATTAGAAGAAAAGATCAAAGACCTGACACATGATCTATTAAAACAAGTCAAGGATCAACGTACATTTGATATCGTGCAAGATCTAGCTGCTCCCCTTCCTGTGATGATCATCGCAGAGCTTCTCGGTGCAGAGGTAGAGGACAGAGAGCTGATTAAAAAACATTCTGATGCTCTTGTGGCAGGTGCTAAGGATGAATCAGCACAAGCCATTCAGGCTGTTGTAGACATGCAGAAACGCGCAGAAGAAGAGCTGTCCGTTTATTTTGCCCATTTGATCCAAAAACGAAAGGAAACCCCTGCTGATGACTTGATCTCTCTTCTCATCCAAGCAGAAATCGATGGTGAGCGATTAACGGAAAATGAACTGCTTGGCTTTTGTATTCTCTTACTCGTTGCTGGCAATGAGACAACGACGAATTTAATCACCAATGCAGTACGACTGCTGACAGAGCAGCCGCATATCGCCGAATCAGTGCGCCAAGATCCCTCTCTTATTCCTCAATTGACCGAGGAAACGCTACGTTATTACCCGCCTGTTCAAGCCATTGGGCGAATCGCAGCAGAGGATGTTGAGATCGCAGGCTCACGTATTGAAAAAGGAGACTACCTCATCAGCTGGGTTGCTTCTGCAAATCGTGATGAACGGAAATTCGAAGATCCTGATACGTTCCGCCTTGACCGGAAATCAAATCCACATATGAGCTTTGGCTTTGGCATTCACTTTTGTCTCGGTGCACCGCTTGCCCGCCTCGAAAGCCATATTGCGCTTGACGTTTTACTCCATACGTTTCAAGACATCACCTGTGCCGCAGAAAAGCTAAAGCCCATTCAAAGTACGTTTGTTTTTGGGGTAAAAGAATTTCCTGTACAGGTTACTCGTTTTTAAAAGGCCCTTTTTAGGGGGGGCTTTTTTTTCATTTTCTTCAGGTTCATCATCTCTTTCTTACCTTCCACCCTCGAACATGCTAAAATAAAGTCCATACAAAGTGATAACGGAATGCAGAAAGGGAGCCAAAAACTCATGACCGATTATACAGCTATGAAAGACGGAATATTCAAATCAGTTTGTTCGTTAGATTGCCCGGATCAGTGCGGTCTTTTAATACATAAAGAAAACGGAAAGATCGTGAAAGTCCAAGGAGATCCAGACCATCCTGTGACACAAGGAAACATTTGCAACAAAGTACGGAATGTCACAGCCCGTTTATATGATGAAAAACGGCTGACCACTCCTTTAAAACGTGTTGGCAGAAAAGGCGATGGTCAATTTGCACCCATCACGTGGAAGGAAGCCATTGAAACCATTCGGCAAAAATGGACAAAGCTGATCGAAGAAAAAGGCGCGGAAAGCATTTTACCTTACAGCTTCTATGGAAACATGGGCAATCTAAATGCAGAGGGAATGGACCGCCGCTTTTTCTATCGTCTCGGTTCAAGTCAGTTAGACCGAACCATCTGTCAGTCGGCAGGAACGACTGGCTATAAATACACAATGGGTGGAAGCATCGGGACAGACCCAGAGGACACCATTCATACAAAACTATTTATCTTTTGGGGCATCAATGCCGTGTCGACCAATATGCACCAAATCACCCTGGCACAAAAAGCGCGAAAGCAAGGAGCAAAGATGATTGTCATTGATGTTCACAAAAACCAAACCGGCCGGATGGCTGATTGGTTCATCCCGCTTCGGCCTGGCACTGACAGTGCGCTTGCCCTCGGCATCATGCATGTCCTTTTTGAAGAGGATCTTACAGATGCTTCATTTTTAGAGACTTACACGGTCGGTCATAAAGAGCTGCGCGAGCATGTGAAGCAGTATGATCCAGAAACCGTTGAGCATATCACAGGTGTCCCTAAAGACGACATCATCACACTTGCAAGAATGTACGCAGAGACATCACCGTCTCTGATTCGTATTGGCAATGGTTTACAGCATCATGATAATGGCGGAATGAGTATTCGAACCATCGCCTGCCTCCCTGCCCTGACTGGTCAATGGCTGCACAAGGGCGGCGGCGCGATGAAATCAAACTCTTCTTTTCTCAGCTATAATGAAACAGCTCTTCAGCGGCCTGATCTATTAAAGGAACGCACGCCTAGAACATTTAATATGAATCAGCTAGGCAGTGTGCTGACGAATGCAGAGCCTTCCGTAGATTCACTCTTCGTCTACTCTTGCAACCCTGCTGTCGTCACACCTGAAGCAAATAAAGTAAGAGAAGGTTTGCTGAGAGAGGACTTATTTACAGTTGTTCATGACTTGTTCCTGACAGAAACAGCCACATATGCAGACATTGTCCTGCCGGCGACATCTGCCTTTGAAAACGAGGATTTCTATACATCATACTGGCATCATTATATTCAAATTCAAGAGCCTGTCATTGAACGCTATGGAGAAAGCAAATCAAACACAGAAGTTTTTCGCCTTTTGGCTCATGCGATGGGCTTTGAAGATGACGCCTTTCGCGAGACAGATGCGGAACTCATGGAACAAGCCCTTCATCACCCTGAAAACCCGCATTATGAGAACATTTCATACAAAGCATTAAAGGAAAAGAAATGGATTAAAGCAAAACGAGGACCTTTCCAGGACTTAAAGCTCTCTACACCAAGCGGAAAAATTGAGCTTTATTCAAAGCAAATGAAAAAAGACGGGTATCCAGCGCTTCCAACCTATGTGCCCCTTTATCAGGAAAGTGATTATCCGCTTATCTTTATACCGGGGCCAAACCATAATTTTCTTAATTCCACCTTCTCACTTCATGAAAAGCATCAAAAGCTTGAGAAATGTCCGAAGCTTCACATGAATGAACAAGATGCAAAGGAAAGAAAGATTGAAGATGGTGACATGGTGCGTGTCCTAAATGACCGTGGAGAATGTGAGCTTGTCGTTTCGGTCGGTCACAATGTGTTACCAGGCGTTGTGGTCAGTCAAGGATTATGGGCAGATCAAAAAGGCAAAAAGCATTTGGTCAATGGCCTAACACCTGATCGTTTAGCAGATATGGGCGGCGGCGCCACATTCTTTTCTGGAAGAGTCGAGGTTGAAAAGAGAGCATAGAAAGAGGAAAAAGCCAGCAGTGAAATTGAGACTGCCGGCTTTTTTTATCATCTTTTTTAACGTCCAATAAACAATTGATTGGTCATCACATTCGCACTTCCGTTGCTGCGATAGCCTTCTACAGTTAATGCCGTTTCATACATTTTCCCCATTGGCATCCCTAGGCTTTCCCATTTTCTAAAATGCTGACTGACAGACACAGTCCCGCTTGTACGTTTTGTTTGACGTACACTCCAATATTGCTTGAAGGTCGCAATCCCAATAATGGAAGGCTGGTTGACACGGGTTGTTTCATAAATGTCATATGTCCCCCCGTCTACCGTAAATGTTCCTTTATGTGTTCCTGTTGGACGATATGTGCCCCATGAATCAACAATGTAGTATTCAGCTAGTGGAGATTGTGTCCAGCCATAGACACATAAATAGGAATTCCCGCCTGGGTTAAAGCTTGCGTTGTAATTGATGGAGATGTTGCCAAGCTGATGATGGGTTTGTGTGGAATCAAACTTCTTTCCTTTTCGAAACAAAGCATTTCCGATATTGTTCCATTGCGCGCTAAATGCCCCGCCGTTATTGAGTGTCATCGATGTGTTTCCGTAGTCCTTCCATAATTCATAATCGTACCCGCTATGGTTCCCCATTTGATTATTGGTAATAGTCATTGCATGAACTGGTACAGCAGTCAGTGTCAGCGTGAGTCCAATGCACATCACAATCAATAGCCTGAGTCTTTTTAAATTCATTCTTTATTCCTCCCTTTTTCATCAATATTATTGTGTCATCTCTCAGATGAAACGACCCCATCACCTCCTTTCATGTAGCGGCTGTCTTGCTAGGTGGAACGATACTGCTTTAAACCGGCATGTATGTCTCTTGTTTTTGTATAAATGCTTTGATACAAACAGAATAGATGAGCATAGATATCAACATGCTGCTGATGCGGCTCATATACGCCGGCTCGGTGAATAAACTGATCAGCGCATGCTTCAAGCGATGAATGCCATCCTGAGCCAACCGCTGCAAGCATGGCAGCACCTAAAGCGGGTCCTTGTTCATGTTCTAACTGAATGACCTTTGTCTGAAAAATGTCCGCTTGCATTTGAAGCCATGTTTGACTTCTCGCACCGCCGCCAATGGACACAATAGAATCTATTCTTTTACCTGCCTGACGGAATAAAGCGATGGATTCATTTAACGAAAAGGTGATCCCCTCCAGCACAGCTCTGACCATATGCGCCCTTTTATGCCTGCTGTCTAATCCAATGAAGCTTCCGCGGATGATAGAATCCGCATAAGGCGTTCTTTCCCCCACTAAATAAGGGGTAAAGAGCAATCCATTCGCTCCTGGCGCTACATCCGCTACACCTTCTAAAAGCGTCTGGAACGATTCCTCCGGAGCCAGTAAGGATTTTGTCCAATCAAGACTATATCCAGCTGACAGAGTGACACCCATTGTATAAAAAGCGTCTTTTTTTGCATGATGAAACAAATGCAAGTTTCCTTGCAGCTCTCTTGCCTGGTCCTCTTCGTAGGAAAGAATGACACCTGAGGTGCCAATACTGCATAACGTGTCACCGGATGACAAAATACCAGCACCAATTGCCCCGCAAGCATTATCTGCTCCCCCTGCAAAGACTTTCACACCTTCTTTGATCCCAGTCTCACGTGCAATATGCGGCAAAAGTGTACCAACCTCTGCATCTGATGAGACAAGCGGCGGACAAATATGAGGAGGTATATCAAACGCCTGACAAATCTCCTCACTCCACGTTTGTTCTCCGATATCCAACAGTAAAGTGCCAGCTGCATCAGAATAATCAATATGAATGGCACCGGTTAATCGAAATCTGACATAATCTTTCGGGAGTAAAAACATGTCTATTTGTTGATCAATCTCTCGTTCATGTTCTTTGACCCATAATAATTTAGGCAGTGTGAACCCTTCTAACGCATGATTTTTAGTGATCTTTTGCAGCCGATCCCCTAGCTTTTTTGTGATACGTATACATTGCTCTGTCGTTCTTGTGTCATTCCACAAGATTGCAGGGCGGAGCACCTCACGGGATTCATCCAATAAAACAAGACCATGCATCTGTCCTGAAAAGCTGATGCCTTCTACTTGCTTTGAATGAACAGGCTGCCTTTCCATTAATTCTTTCATCGCGGCTATTGTCTGCTCTACCCAATCCTCAGGATGCTGCTCGCAATAGCCAGGTTTGTCTTGAATGAGCCGGTAAGGCTTAGCGGCTTCGCCGCACACCTTTCCACTCGCATCTACTAATATCGCTTTGACTCCGCTCGTTCCAAGATCAATTCCCATTACATATTTCATGTTTTCACTCCTTCAAAACAAGTCCGCCCATTCCATTTAATCTTCTAACAAGTATTGATTCAATCGGGCTTTTAGCTGTTCCTCTCTCCCCGATTCGTTTCGGATCAATGGATGCTTCAACGCATATTCTTCTAATGTATGAAAGTTTGCTTTCCCTTCTGAAATGTCGCGTCCAATTCCTTCAGCAAAGCTGCGGTACCTGTGCTTGATCACATCTTCAAATACACGGTCTTCGATGAGTCTATGAGCCACCCGCAGCCCTTTTGCGAACGCATCCATTCCCGCAATATGAGCATACAAAATATCTTCAAGCTGAAAGGAGGCTCTTCTGACTTTTGCATCAAAATTGAGACCACCAGTTCCTAGTCCGCCATTTTGCAAAATTTCATACATGGCAAGGGTTGTGGCATATAAATCGGTTGGAAATTCATCTGTATCCCACCCAAGAAGCGAATTTCCTTGATTCGCATCAACTGAACCGAGGAGTCCATGAATTCTTGCGACACGTAATTCATGCTCAAACGTATGACCAGCGAGCGTCGCATGATTGGCCTCGATATTTAATTTAAAATGTGAATCTAATCCGTATTGCTTTAAAAAGGCGATAGATGTCGCTGCATCTGTGTCGTATTGGTGGGTTGTCGGCTCCTTTGGCTTTGGCTCAATTAAAAATTGACCGGTGTACCCAATTTCTTTTGCATAATCGACAGCCATGTGCAAAAAGGTCGCCATGTGGTCAAGCTCCCTTTTCATATCTGTATTGAGCAGTGTGTCGTAACCTTCTCGTCCTCCCCAGAAAACGTAATTTTCTGCGCCGAGTTCTTTCGCTGTTTCAATTCCTTTCTTAACCTGTGCGGCCGCATAGGCAAATACATCTGCATGACAAGATGTCGCAGCACCGTGTACAAATCTAGGATGCTTGAACATGTTAGCTGTGTTCCACAGAAGCTTCACTCCGCTTTGCTGCATATAATCTTTCATTCTTTCTAAAATGATGTCTAATTGTTGGTTTGTCTCTTGCAGCGTGTCTCCCTCTGGTGCAATATCACGGTCATGGAATGAAAAATATGGAACATCCAATAGGTCAAAAAGCTGAAAAGCCACTTCTAATCTAGCTTTCGCCAAATCCATTCCACTATAGGAATCCCAGGCTCTTTGCATGGTGCCAGTTCCAAACATGTCTGTTCCATCAGCAGTTAAAGTGTGCCAATAAGCGACTGAGAAACGCAGGTGTTCTTTCATTGTTTTTTTGCCAATCATTTCGTTCGGATCATAATATTTAAAAGCAAGTGGATTTTTTGATTGCTTTCCTTCATATTGAATTTTGCCGATTCCCTCTAAGCTGTGTAAGGATTTTATATTTGAGTTGACCATACTTGATTCCTCCTATTAATACGCTTTGTAAGTTGATTCAACAAACTAACGAATCATCTGTCATCAAATGTCTTTGAATTTTCCATATTTTTTAGTTTTTTAGAAATATTTTCGTTATAATAAAGTTGAAATCATCATTCTCATAGAATACATTCATAAAAAAGTACCTGTTTTCAACTTAATCTAAAGACGAAACAAATGGAGTGGATAACGTGGATATCGCTGATCAGAACTTTGTGAAAAAGATAAATCAAAAGCTATTACTAAAAGAAATCCTCCAACATGCGCCAATTTCTAGAGCGAAATTATCTGAACGCACTGGTTTAAATAAATCGACTGTTTCTTCCCAAGTAAGTACGTTAATGAAAGAACACCTCGTCTATGAAATCGGTCAAGGTGAATCTAGCGGCGGGAGAAGACCTGTTTTACTCATGTTTAATAAACGTGCTGGCTACTCGATCGGTATTGATGTCGGCGTTGATTATGTTCATGGCATTTTAACCGACCTTGAAGGCTCCATTCTTTATGAAGAGCAGATCAAGCTTCCATCTAGCTCTCCTGATGTGACGATACGCATATTAATTGAATTGATTCAGCAATTGATCACGCAAATCCCTTCTTCTCCATACGGGCTTATTGGGATTGGCATTTGTATACCTGGGCTAGTCGATGAGCATGAACAAATCGTGTTTACCCCTCATTCAAAATGGAAAAATGTTGACCTGAAAACAACGCTCCAACATACCTTTCAAGTGCCGGTCTTCATCGAGAATGAAGCAAATGCTGGTGCATGTGGCGAAAAAATCTTTGGTTCTGCTAAACACTATGACCACCTGATATATGCAAGTATCGGCACTGGAATTGGGATTGGGATCATCATTAATCATCATTTATATAGAGGTGCTTTCGGCTTTTCTGGTGAGATGGGACACATGACGATCGACTTTAATGGGCCAACATGCAGCTGCGGAAACCGCGGATGCTGGGAGCTGTATGCTTCTGAAAAAGCATTGTTTCAGTCACTTCAAACAGATGACCAGCACGTATCCTATCAAGACATTGAACAGCTGGTGAAGTTAAATGATATGAAGACGCTTAATGCCTTGCGTAACTTTGGTTTCTACCTTGGCGTGGGTCTCACAAACGTCCTGCATACCTTTAACCCGCAAGCCGTGATTTTACGAAACAAGGTCATTGAATCACAGCCAACGGTTCTAAGTGTTATTCAAGATGAGGTCTCCTCGAGAATGGATGCACAATTTAGCTCTCGGGTTGAACTGCTTTCATCATCACTAGGACACAATGCACCGGCATTAGGGATGACCTCTCTTGTCACTGAAGCTTTCCTGCATAATGTCACCCTTTCACAATGACTGATTAAAAGAGACAGCTTTGACAGAGTTGTCTTTTTTACTCCTCTTTTTCCTCATAGCGAAAATAGTGAAAATCAGCAGGCAGACGCTCGCCGCTTGTATCTTGGCACTGCATGCCGACAAATGCCCCAGTAAAGAATCCCCCGCCTCGAATGAAATCATCGGATAAATGGATTGATTCAAACGGCACATCAATTTCTTCCCACTTTTGCTGATCAAAAGAATAAGAATACGTGTAAGTTTCTCGCTGCACAGTCACTTTTAAATACACATACGTGACCCCATCTGGAATGACAATTTTTTTGGTCAACGGCTGAGAAAAGGTAAGGTTTTGACAGACAGATAATTCAAGAATGCGGCCAAGGTCCTCATCATATGTCACCTGAAGCGCTGTCCAGTTTTCGGTATTATAATAGTTCACAAGACCAGCGGCTTGCTGAAAGTTTTCTGGAAAGAATGAAACCGCTGTCTCTGCTTCAAAATAAAAACTTTGCCAGCGCCTTGCAACAAACGCTTGAGTAAATTTAGATGTAAGAGACTCCTGACCGTATAGCCTTAAATGATCAGGTTTCTCCGTCAATGAACCAATCTGATCGGTAAAAGGGATTCTTAATGTTTGAAAGTGTCTATTTAACACAGGTTCTTTAAATTCATCGACTGTATGGTGCGTTGGAGCGAAGACCTTTTCGCTTATGGCTGGCGCTTCAACCTCCAGTGATCCTTCTTTTCCTCCTACAACATAAGGCCAGCCATCTTTCCATTCGAGCTTTTGAATCGCTGTTTCTCTTCCTAAAGGACACCAGCCTCTTTGTTGAAAAATATATTCCTTACTTGATTGAATCGGACGCCCCGTGAGATGAGCCAAATACCATTCATTGGTATGTGTTTGGACAATTGAGGCATGCCCGCATTTTTGAAGTGGATGGCTAGGCGCATGGAACGCACTTAAAATCGGGTTATCAGGATGAACCTCATAAGGCCCTTCAATGTGAGTGGACCGGGCAATCGTGGCTGCATGCTCGTAGCGAGTACCCCCTTCTGCTGTTAATAAATAATAGTAATCACCAATGTGATAAAGATGCGGAGCCTCTGTCAATTTAATAGGAGTACCTTTAAAAATGACCTTCCGCTGACCGATCAGTTTTTTTTCAGTCACACTGTATTCCTGCAATGCAATTCCTGCAAAGGAATGATGCTTTTCCCTATGATCCCACAGCATATTTAAGACGTATTTCTTCCCGCTTTGATCATGGAATAAAGACGGATCAAATCCAGAGCTATTGAGCCGAATGGGTTCGCTCCACTCGCCATCGACTTCGCTCGCCGTGACCAAATAATTATGACCATCCTTAAATGGACCATCCACTACCTTAATATCTGAATAAATGAGCCAAAACTGGCCATCCGCATAGCTTAAGCACGGCGCCCATACCCCGCCGGAATCGGGATTTCCTTTCATGTCAAGTTGAGATGTTTTTTGTAAAGGGCGCGCAACGAGCCGCCAATGGACGAGATCCTTCGAATGATAAATTTGGACCCCTGGAAACCACTCGAATGTAGAGACCGCAATGTAATAATCGTCTTCTACACGGCAAATACTCGGGTCGGGGTTAAACCCTTTTAGCACTGGGTTGGTCATCTTCACCTGAATTCCCTCCTCTTACATTTTAAAATCGTCAATATGATCGACATACACCTGATCCCTGTTTTCAAGCTCCCTCACGACCTTTTGATGTTTTTCTTCATCTAGGTTATAAAAATTAATATCAATCATCGCTAAAATAAGTAAGCATACAGGAATGACCGTTGTCGTGATTAAAATGCCTAGCAATGCATCTGGTGTTTGTATTTGGTTCGCTACATAGCCAAAGCGATCGAGTACAAGCCCTGGAACAATACCGCCTAATGCCATACCAAATTTAAAGAAGAATCCAATCACTGCATAAATCAGTCCGCCCATCCTTTTCCCTGTTTTATATTCGCCATATTCAACGGTTTCCGGAATGAGCGCCCACATGTAAGCACCTGCTGTAATACTTCCAGCAGCAGCGACGAGCCTGAAAACGAGAATGAGAACTATTTGACTCGGCGGTATCACAAGTAGAGCAAGAAGACCTACGATATTCAGAAGTAATGAATAATTCAGCAGCTTTTTCTTTCCTAACACCTTGTGTAACCGCGGAATAAACGGGAGGACCATTAAAGCTGGCAGACTGCCAATGAGACCGTACCACTTCACTAAATCTTCTCTGCCAAGGTTATATGTCACATAATAGATTCCCACCGAGTTGCTAATCGAGTTCACACCAAAAATAATGATAAAGAAAATACTTAACACAACAAGCGGACGATTCACTCGTAACTGGACAAAGATATCGCTGAATTTAATTTTTTCCTCAGGCTTTTGAAGCGTGACGCGTTCATTCGTGCTTTTAAAACAGAAAATCAGCAGTGCACCACCAAGAACGCCGAGAAATGCCATCGTCATCTGCCAGCCGAGTGCTGTATTTCCTGTTGTATCGCCTAAAAAAGTGGCAAGAAAAGGTACAAAAAAAGCAACAACCAAACCGCCGAGATTTGCAAAAACCATACGAACAGACGTAATGCTGACAACCTCTTGGTTATTTCTTGTCATTGCTGATGTTAAAGCCCCATAAGGAACATTGATGAATGTGTATGTAAGCGATAAACCGACATACGTGATGTAGGCATAAATGAGTTTACCCATAGCGGAAAAGTCAGGTGTCGTAAAGCAAAGGATGGCGAGTACCACAAAGGGAAACGCACCGAATAACAAATAAGGTCTAAACCGGCCAAAACGGCTGTTCGTTCGATCAACCATTGCGCCAATAAAAGGATCTGCAAGCGCATCGATGGCGCGAACAACCAAAAACATCGTCCCTGCTGCTGCCGCTGATAAACCATATACATCTGTATAAAAAAATAATAGATACGTAGAGACCGTTGCATAAATTAAATTACATGCGAAATCTCCTGAAGCATATCCCACTTTCTCAGACATACGAATCTTCTTTAAATTTTCACTAACCATGAGCTTTCTCCCTTCTTCACTTAGCCTCTTCTAACGAACAGATGGTGCAGGGCAGCAGCAATCAATACATAAAATATAAAGCGCTTTCAATTTTGTTATAAAAATGTAGCTGAACCTCTCAATCTTTCAGCTTAGCCCACATACACAGTCAATCATTTGAATGATGGAATCATCCCCTCTATGATCGGATCAATAATTGAACATCATCTTAGTTTATTGACTAAACAAACTAAGATGAATTCATTTTATAAAATCTGATCTGACTTTTCAATATTTTTTGAAAAAATAATCCAAATAATCGATATCTTGTCATTTTTTCTTTTATATAAGGACCCCTCTCTACTAAAAATGTCACAACATCAGAGAGAAATCATTTAATGGTTGCATTCACACGCATCTCGTGCTATATTAATCAAGCGATGAGCTGAATTGTGTAAGTCGGGTAACACGTCTCTTTGAGACACACACGAATGTGGCGTGTGGTTATTCCGCCTCAATACGCAAAAGACATCTTCTGTTGAAGATGTCTTTTTTCTTATCCTATTTTCGTCCCATTTTCAACCGGCTCATCTGTAGAAAGCAAGACAACGTCTTCTTTCGACGGCATGCCTCCTAAGACAAGCACCTCTGATTTGAATCCTGCAATTCTTCTTGGCGGGAAATTAACGACGGCTACGATTTGTTTGCCGATGAGATTCTCAGCCGTATAACGCTTTGTCAGCTGAGCACTGGATTGCTTTAGCCCAATATCGTCACCAAAATCTATCTTTAGTTTCAGTGCAGGTACTCTGGCTTCTGCAAAAAATGCTGCTTCAATGATGGTCCCGACACGAATATCTAACGCCAAAAACTGTTCAATATCTGCCATATGAATCTCTCTCCTTTTCATTTAAAGATACATGCACTCAATTCCTCATCTGCTAGATGGCGACTAATCTCTTGTTGATTTCTCTATTGTAGCACATCCAATTTGCCAGGTAATCGAGTTCAAAAAGTTGATGTAGCGGCAATATCACCCTTTAGTTTACATAATCAATTTATTGTAGTCTATTAAATGTTTGCATCTTGAAAATGAATTCTGTAAAATGGCAAATAATCCTACTGCTTCCTCTCGAATATTTCAGGGAGGGTTAACACTTGTTTACATTATCAGATATGTGGACGTTTTGCTGGTCGTTTTTCGTCATTCTTCCTATCGTTGCCATCCTGCATCAGCTAGGCCATATTATGGTCGCATGGATGTTTGGCGCAAAGGTTTCCTTTGCTCTTGGCAGAGGCAAAAAAGTATTGAAAGTAGGCGTCGTTGAAATTAGACGAATCTATTTTCTAGATGCATTTTGCCATTATGAAGAAATGAGGAAAAATAACCGATTGTCGCACATTCTTGTCTACTTAGGCGGATCATTATGCAACCTGCTCAGTGTTCTCATACTGAATACGATGATCGCCAATGATTTCCTGCCAGAACATCAATTTTTCTATCAATTTGCTTACTTCTCAGTCTACTATGTATTTTTTGCGCTGCTGCCAGTACAGTATGCAGATCATCATCCGAGTGACGGGCAAGCGATTGTGAACATCATTCGGCACGGTGAACCATGTGACATCATTGACTAAGATGAATGACTTTCACTGTGAATATCGTAATGAATTGTTAAAAAAGGAATACCGAAAAGCTTCATTTGATGAAACGCTGTGAGACTTTTTTCTGTCTCTGGTTTCATATGAAAGCTTTCTTCCATTGGCAGTTTCATGGTGATAAAAGGCGTATGCAAATACAATCCTTCATCACCGGTACTGCCTTTTGGACATGTGCTTTTTAATAGAAAGTCTTCCTGCTCATTAACAGGTTTTAAAATGGCGGTAAGCTGTGAATACGGAAGCGGCAGCGCAATATTCATATAACCCGCATCTGCATCGTGATGATGAGCATAAAGCGCAAAAAAGACTTGCTCGCCCTTCTCATTGTGACGAATCCACGCACGCACATTCTCTCTTTCTTCCTTAGGGTGTTGAAATCGACACAGACTCCCCTTCATTTGATATGGAATCCGGGATACCCCCAAATACAGCTGACCTATTTTTTTAAAAGCTGGTTGAAGTAAAAAGACAAACGGTCTCACCCACCAATGAAAACATACCGCTGCTTTTAACGTAAATGCCATGGGATTTTCATAAAATCTGCGAATTACCGGTGACACCCTTTCAGCTGAAAACGACTCTCCATTTAATTCTTCAAGTGAATCTACTAAACCGACCTTCTCCTGATCAAGCATTCTTTCATTTTGAAAAGAGATCAAATGAAAGCGGCCGTGTACCCTCGAAATCGGAAAATGATTACTTTTTAATCGATCAGCTGGCCTTTCGATCAGCCACCCTATCAGACCTGGTAAAATAACAAAACATGCGTTGATACTGCCATGAAACCAAATCATTTGATCAATACTGATGTAGGTCACGCGCATGAGCATACCAGCGGAATAAAGAAGAGATAATACGATCGTTCCCATTAACACGCAGCTAGAAAACACAACCAGCCCTTTAGCCACAGTTGATCGAAATCTTGTTTTCATACACAGGATGCCATACAGATAGAGTGCGATCACATAAAGGATGACGCTGAACGTATCAAACAGACGGGAGAAGCTAATCCCAGCAGCAATCATCACAGGAGACAGCAACATCACCCACCCGCCCGCTTTGTATAAAACCGTCTCTGTTTTCCGCTGTCTCCCTAATAACCCATAAAAAATCGGGATGAAAAAAGCGGAGTAATGAAAATGAATAGCAGTCAAAAGAACAATAAGTGGTGAAAATGTCATCACTTGTATATCTGCTGTGTACAGCCAAAACCAAAGTCCGCCTAAAGCGATATATATAAACGCACCATCTATCATCAGCTCATGCAGTGGAAAGGTTCCTCTTTTCAACAAACGAGCGAAGCCAAATAACGCCAGTATGATGGTATAAAAAAGCCATCCCGCTGCAAGCCAAGCAGAATGATAGATGAATGCACCCGTTGCACAAAGAGCAGCAACTGGAAAGGCTTTCATGATAAAGCCGATCAGTACCTCCTGCTGCCGCTTTTTCTCTTCCTGATCGAAAAAGTGTATTACAGCGGGAAGAAAAAACAAAATCGCCAGAAGAACAAAGAACTCTGCTATCGGACCTGTCATCAAACGGATAGCGAGAAAAAAAGACATGAAGATGAGGCTTGATGCCAAATGCCATTTATTCATCATGAGACACCCTTTCATGAAACCGGCCCTTATAGGTAAAAAGAGTTCCAAAGAGGCGATTTTTCACATGCACATGAATGGTATACTCACCTGTTTGCTCGTCGTAGCCCTCCGTGACATCTGATACACCATAAAGCCATGAAGGCAACGGCCACTCTCCTCCTAACATCAAAAACTTCTGCCGGCCGGATTGAATATGTAAGAAGCCTTGCTTTGTTACTGTAAAATGAAGCTCTGACATAAGAAGCCTAGGCTTCCCAAAATAGTCTAGTACTTGATGACTTTTCTCGTCAATGATCATATCTGCATCAAAGTGTCGTTCCTTCTTTGGGAAATAAAACGTACGAAACCAGTGCATTCCTTCCTCTCCCTTACTTGTCATAAAGGGCTCATTAACAATTCGAAAGGGAATGTTTTTCCCTCTCTCATGGAAAAAACAGCGAAACAATGGACCTATTCTAAACATAAATCGAATGAGCCTCGTCCCGCCGCCTATTTCCTCCATGATGCCTTCAGCAGTAAACGCGCGGTTGTACCGCTCTTTTAGTTTCGGATGCAGCTTATCGTAATCTTTTACTTGATGACGATGAACGACCATGCCTTCCTCCCCTTTTTCGTTTGATCGAAAATACATCTACACAATCTTTTAAATTCATCATTCCTGCAATGGACAAGATGAAAAATGCACTCAACACAAGTGGCTCATGAAGGGTCATTTCTGGAGATAGGATCCTTATACAAAGCATGATGAGAAGAAAAATACTTTGCAGCATGAAGACATATTTCTTTGATCGCTTGGGAACGAGCCATGAAACGCCTAAAAGACCATAAAACAATCGAAACCAGGGGCTATGATCAAAAGCAGAATGTGAAAAAGGAATGATCGCTTGGCATAGCCAGACGATAGCAAACAGTAAACAAATCCCGTAATGAGCAAGAGTTCTCTCTAGTAACAACCGGGGGTGTGTTCCCTTTTCGATCCACGTCTTTAATGCACCAAAACTAAAGGCGGTCATAAAGCCCATCATTGGCCGAAAAAAGAACCGGTCTGCCCATTTCCACCCTTGTCCTTCTTTCGTTTCATAATCAAATTGAGTTTGAAACACAATGTGATCGTTCGTTTTCATGTACTTCCAATAGCCGCCGCCTTCTTTAATGAAAGATAAGGGATGTGACGATTGGAATTTGAGCGACGATACTCTTTCATTGCGCTCATCCATTGTTCTTGTGCGATACGCTCCTGTCCCTGTCACACTTATGCCGAATCCAAGATGTTTTTCATACAAAAAGGATTGAGGCTGTTCGTCTCTAGGTCCATTTAATGAAATGGTTGAAAATCGCAAATCCCACTGTTCATGCAGCTTTGGATTTTGCGTATATTCCCATACTTTCTCTATAGGTGCATGAATGGTTGTTTCCACATAAACAGGCTTTCTTTTCATCTGCCTCTACTCCTCTATGTGAATTATTTCACATAACAAGCATATCATGTTTCACAAAACTGTCAATTCTTTATTGATTTTTTGTTTCAAAAGACCACCCCTTTATGATACCGATTAGATACATAAAAAAGACCTGTCAGTGAGACAGATCTTCTTGCTTCTTTATGCCTGCGATATAAAGACGAACCGCATAACTCACACTATCTTCAAGCTGTTCTTTTCGTTGAAACCCCTTTTTATTTGAAATATCTCCAAAGCCGTGCAGTAAGCTTCTAAGTCCCCTTACTACATGCGTCATATCCTCTTCTTTTACACCAAATGGTGACATCAAGGATTGGACGAACTCAGCAAGGCGTTCGGCAGCAATACCGACTTCTTTCTCATTCATATGTGAAAAGGCGGCTTCATAAAGACCGGGATGTTCTCGGAGAAATCGAACATATTGTCTTGCGAAGGCTAAAACGGCGGCTTCTTTTTCTAGCCTTTCCGTTACCTGTATTCCTTCCTCACAAAGCATTGACAGTCCCTTGACTGCGAGAGCCGCTTGAATCTCTTGAAGACCAGATACATGATTGTAAAGTGAGGGCGGCCTGATGTTCAGTCGTTTAGATAATGTAGCAATTGTCAAAGCAGAATAGCCCTCTTCATCAACAAATGCAGCAGCTGTATCCATGATTTTTTCTTGCGTGATACCCATTCTTGGAGACACGGTTTACCGCCCCCTTTTCTTTAATTGATGCTCCCTTTTTGCGATGGCAGCTTGAAGCTTTGCATGAGGCCCCGTGATAAGATCACCATGTCCTGCTGCAAGACAGGATAAGCGGAGGGCCAGCAATTTTTTAGCACTTTTGAGTGCTGTTTCTGCATCCCAAGTAGCAAAAGCCGGGAACGGGAAGGTCAAACGAAACTCACCCGTTACAGATAAACCGCCTTTTGTCACAAGTGCATCTCCTGTAATGAGAACTTCTGACCTTTCATCGTATAAAGAAATGCTTCCAGGTGTATGTCCTGGTGTAGCAATGACTTTAAACGGCCCAATCTCATCCCCTTCTTCGACAAGCATATCCGGTTTTGTGAGAATGTCTTTCGAAAAACTGCCTTTGATTTTTTGCTGAGGCTCATCAGGCAGGAGGGAAAAGTCACCAGCAAAAAGGCGGGCATCGCGTTTTGATAAATAGACAATTGCCTCTGGAAAAGCCTTTTTGACTTCATCTAATGCTCCGATATGATCCATATGACTATGAGTAAGAATAATCTTTTCAATTGGCTTGTTCTTTTTGCGGGCAAAATCGATGATCGAATTGGCTGCCATTTTCAAAGCCGCATCAATTAATATCAGTCCATCCTCTTCCTCAAATACATAACAATTTACCGGAAATAGTCGCGGCATCAATGTGAGCTGGTGCAGGCGGTCAAAAGTTGTCAATCTCATCATGTGTCCTCCTAAAACTAATGTCGTTAGTTTTATATTAACTAATGTGATTAGTTTTAGCAACTATTTTTTCATCAACCGTAATATAAATATCAATTTGTGCTTCTTTTGGATCAATTGATCTCTCGTCATACCATTCAAAATCGCCCGTATATGTGCGGAAATGACGCTGATCCCACTTCCAAATCTGCTGCCATGTTTCAAGCACTACCTCTTCAATCGGTCCCTTTCTCGTTCGAAATCTTGCGTAGGCAGACGCAGGAATCTCTATTGCCTGCTCAGTATGCTGATTCACGAGTTGTCCCGCTGTAAACAAATAAGAGCCATTTTCATCTTTTTCATAATCTGAATAAAGACCTATCACTGGAGCTTGTCCTCCATGAAGCTGCTGCGCGAAAAATTGCTCCCAAAGAGGGGCAATTTTTCGCTCTTTTGTTCGCTCCATTTCGTTCGTTGTTCGAATAGACAACCCTTTAATCCATTGTTTCTGTAATGTCACGATATCGTACATACATTCTCATCTCCTTTTTTTCCATCATATAAAAAGAAACCTGACAACACTGTGTCAAGTTCCTTTTCATTTGTAAAATTGTTTCAACTGGAATTCAAAAGCTTCTTGGATATGCTGCGGTGAGATAATGTCCACATCTGGGCCTAAATAGAATAGAAAACTATATAACCAATCATCTTGAGGCACGGTGATGGTTGCAAGATAGGTTCCGTCTGAACATACGATCCATTCGTTCTCATCCACCCATTCCTTCACTTTGCCCACTGATGCTTCCGTTAACCTTAGCGTAAGTGTGGTAGCTGAAGGTTCTTCGTGCCAAGAGTCATTCCAAGGCTTCTCCTCGTTTTTGACTCTTTTCGGTTGGAAATAACCTGAAATGGTGATGAGGTCTGTCATTCTTGTGAGTTTGAACAGACGAAAGGCTTTCTTCATACAACAAAATGCATACAAATACCAATGTCTTCCTTTTAAGACGAGCGTATAAGGCTCCACCTTCCGTGGAAGTGTTTCACCTTTCGCATTACGATAGGTGAACTGAATGTATTGGTGCGCTAAGGCAGCTGTATGTATGAGCTGGAGCTTCTTCTCTGCCTGACTGTCTTTTCCCCAGGAGCTCAAATCAATGAAGACATGATGCTGTTTTTCGCTTTCATCGGTATGTGGCGGAATCAAGGATTTGATTTTTTTCAGTACATGCTCACTTTCTTTAAAGGAGTAGGCACTCGTCATGCTTTCAAGGGCTGTTAAAATAAGCTCAATGTCATCATCGGTGAATAATTTTTTCTCTAGACGATAGTCGTCCACAAGTGAAATGCCTCCGCCTGCTCCTTGCGTTGTCACAACTGGAATCCCGGCTTGATTGATGGTATCAATATCACGATAAATGGTCCTCACGCTCACCTCATAGAGTTCAGCAAGGTCTTTCGCTTGTACTTGCTTCTTGCTAATAAGCACCATCACAATAGACAAAATGCGATCGATTTTCATGTCTTTTCCTCTTTTTCATAAATGTAGGTTTTGATTTGATAAAAAAAGAAAGAATGGTAAAGATAAGTAACAGCCAGCATTCGTTTACATCCCTGCACATGCAGGAGGAGGTTGCATCATGACACATCACGTGTGGCAGTTATTCATAATTGGGGGCATTATAGTGATCTGCATCATCTTTCGAATGAATCGAATGAGACGCTATCAGCTTGTGCGCCCGATCAGTCTTTTGATGAGAATGTATGTATTTGGACTCACTGCCCTTATTCTCCTATCAGAAGGCTGGCAAAATCACAGCATTTTCATCTATGCCGCTATTGGTACGCTCTTTGGAAGCAGTCTGGCCGTTCATGCCTATGAGACGATCCGCATGAAAGAGGAAAATGGCCGTCTTTATGTGAAAACGAGTAAATGGATTGAAAGCTTCATTTTATGCTTATTTTTATCTAGACTTAGTTTTAAGCTGGGTGAGCTGACGAACCATTCGTTGACGAAGATTGGTGTCGTTGAACTGTATCAGCATATTGTGAGCAATGATGCCATGACCATGCTCAGCTTCTTTCTTTTAGCTACTTACTATATTGTTTTTTCTTATCACATGATGAAAGCAAGTAAACGATCGACGCATGTGCATCATGTATAAAAACCTTCCTATACGAAAATAGGAAGGTTTTTATCAATCATGCTGCGCATGGTGAATCATTTGTTCAAGCACTTCCATCACATGCTGATCTTCAGGACTGTAAAAAATCGAGGTCCCTGCTCGTCTAGATTTCACAAGACGAAGGTTTTTTAAAAAGCGCAACTGATGAGAAACGGTTGATTGCATGAGGTCCAATGTCTCCGCTATATCATTTACCGAGTGTTCACCTTGAGACAGCAGGTGCAGGATACGAATACGTGTCGGATCAGATAAGGCTTTAAATGTTTGGGAGACAAGAAATAGACTTTCTTCGTCCAGCTCCATCCGCTCCTGTTCTTGATTTGTATTCAATTCTTCCTTCATTTTGCTTCACCTTTCTTGTCAGTCAATTCACGACTTATTCTATGTATCATCATATAACAAAACGTGCGGCGTGCAAAGCTTACACACCCTCTGAGAAAAGATTTATTCAAATAGCATTGACACTTGGTAGCATTCTTTTTAAAATGAGCATTATTTATTCATTTTTTTAGAGGAGCTGATAGGCAAATTGACTGAAGAGCCAAGACTAAAACGCAGCCTGACTGTCTTTCCACTTGTTGTGATCGGGCTTGCTTATATGGATCCACTTGTCGTATTTGATTCATACGGCATTGTTGCTCAGCTGACGAAAGGACACGTAGCTGCAGCTTATATATTTACTTTACTAGCATTACTATTGACAGCGCTTAGCTATGGGAATATGGTGAAGGCTTTTCCAAAAGCGGGATCTGCTTATACATACGCGCAAAAAAGTATTCATCCTCACGTCGGCTTCCTTGTAGGCTGGACGCTTTTGCTGGATTATTTATTTTTGCCTATGGTGAATTTTGCAATCGGAAGTGCTTATTTAACCGCAGCCTTTCCAGATGTACCTCATTACATTTGGATCATCATACTTGCTATCGCCATAACGACTGTCAATGTAATCGGTATTCGTCTTACAGCCAACATTACTGCGCTATTTGTTACCTTTCAGGTCATTGTCGCCGTCACCTTTGTTGGGTTTATTATTTATGGACTCACGCAAAACGCAGGCAGTGGAGAATTATTGTCAGCGCGACCCTTTTATTCAGCGAGCTTAGATCCGGCGCTTATTTTTTCAGGGGCGACCATTTTATGTTTTTCTTTTCTAGGATTTGATGCGATTTCGACTATGTCGGAGGAAACCATTAAGCCAAAAAGAACAATCCCTCTTGCGATTTTTTTGACAGTTGCTATTGGAGGTGTTCTGTTTACCCTCACCTCATATTTTTTGCAGCAGGTGTTTCCAAATTTCCAGCAGTTCAAGCATCCAGATGCGGCCTCACTTGAAATTGCAGAATTTGTAGGTGGGGCATTTCTCCACTCGTTCTTTTTAGCTGGCACAATGGTCGCTGTCATCTCTTCCTCCTTATCATCTCACGCGAGCGCAGCAAGACTGCTCTATGCAATGGGAAGAGATGAGTCGTTACCGAAACGTTTCTTCGGTTATATTCATCCGACATTCAAAACCCCTGTATTTAATATTTTATTAATTGGTGTTTTCTCTTTAACCGCTGTTATTGGTGAACTTGAAGTCATTTATTCGTTTATCAGTTTCGGGGCATTGATTGGATTCACTTTTGTGAACGTGTCTGTTTTTGCATATTATTTCGTTAGACAAAAACAAAGAGGTGTTCTGAACACATTGAGATATGCAATGATCCCTCTATGCGGAACAGTCTTTTGTATTTGGCTGTTAACAAGCATCAGCCCAAATGCATTAATCATTGGAATGGGCTGGCTTATTATCGGTTTCCTTTATTTCTGCTACAGGCTGAAAACAAGACCCGAATTTACATTTGGATATGATGGATCATAAGGTTTTCACTTGGTATCCGGTGCAGGATGTGGCATAATAAAAAGGCTGTACTTCCCTTTTAAAAGCGGGGCAAAACAGGGGTGAACTGACCTTGAAAAAGAAAAAGACAGGATGTTTTGCCATTTCAGGCTGTTTCACGATTTTTCTGTTTGTTTGCGTATTCGCAGCCATTGTCATTTCCTTTAATCAAAAGGAGTTAAAAAAGCTGCCGATTGATACGGAATCAATTGTTTTGTCGAGACTGGATGATTACAAACCGCTTGTAGAAACAGAGTTAAGAGATCAAGATTTAGATCAATATACCGCATTAATCCTCGGTATGATGTATCAAGAATCAAAAGGCAGAGGCGGAGATCCAATGCAGTCCTCTGAATCTCTTGGTTTGAAACGAAATGAAATCAATGACCCTCAGAAAAGCATTAAACAAGGAATCCATCATTTTTCAACCATGTACAAGCATGGAAAGAAAAAAGGCGTTGATTTGGAAACCATTATTCAAAGCTATAACATGGGAATCGGCTATATTGATTTTGTTGCAAAAAACGGGGGAAAACATTCCGAGAAATTGGCAAAGCAATACTCCAAAAAGCAAGTGAAACGAAACCCCGAAGTTTATACGTGCGGGGGCAACAAAGATAACTTCCGCTATCCGTATTGTTACGGTGATTTCACTTATGCTGAAAAAGTAAAAGAAAAAACGAAAACAGTTGAAGAAAAGATGAAATTGGCTTCATCATCCACACCATCATCGTAAAAAAAAGCACTTCCAATCAGAAGGTGCTTCAAATTGTTGACAAAGGGCTAAAATGATCTTTATTTTAGCCCTTTTTCTTCTTTTCATTTTATGAATGTTCCTTCCCAATTTCCGGCAGGATCGTTTTCGCTAAATGCTGATCCATTTCTTCATATTCATCATAATGAATCGTTTCATATAGCTCTTTTCTCGTTTGCATGTCCTTCAGCATTCCCTGCTGCGTTCCCTTTTCCATGATTTCTTGAAATAAACGCTCATACGCCTTTGCTGCGACTCTGAGTGATGACACAGGGTAAATGACCATTTGAAAGCCAAACACAGAAAATTCGTCTGTATGATAATAAGGCGTCTTGCCAAACTCCGTCATGTTTGCAAGGAGCGGCCCTTTTATATTGTTTGAAGCATACGTGAAATCTTCTGCTGTGATCAGCGCCTCAGGAAAAATGGCATCTGCTCCTGCTTCTAGATAGAAATTAGCCCGCTGAATCACATCCTCCATCCCGTTTACTGACTTCGCATCCGTTCTTGCGATGACGAGAAGTGTAGGAGCCGCTTGTTTGATCGCTTTGATTTTCGCGATCATCTCTTCTACTGGAACAAGTGACTTCCCGTTTAAATGTCCGCATTTCTTCGGCATTTGCTGATCTTCGATTTGAACAGCCGCCACCTTACTCTCAACCATTTCCTTTGCCGCCCTTGCTGCATTTAATACACCGCCATAACCAGTATCCATATCTACCAAAAGCGGCAGCTGGGAAGCGCGAATGATTTCCTTCGCTTTTTCAGCCATTTCTGTTGAATGGATCATGCCGAGGTCAGGAAGTCCTTTGCTCGCGCAAAAAGCGGCACCTGATAAATAGAGCCCTTGAAAGCCCATTTTTTTCGCATAGAGCGCAGACATTCCATCGTGAACGCCTGGGATTTGAAATAAAGCGGATTTGTGCATTTGCTCTTTAAAAGCTGCGGCTAAATCAGCTTGACTCGTTTCATCATTCACGATCCACACGCTAGTTCCCCCTTTTATATCACGAATAAGTCCATAAATGCTGGTACGGTCGTTGTTTTTAATTGATTTGGATTTTGGCAGAGTGACACAATTTGATCGACTTGTTTTTGTGGAAATCTTGTCTTCAAATGATACACCCATTTCTTTTCAAGCAGCGGGATCCCTTCCTGCCTTCTTCTGCGATGACCTAGCGGATATTCAATTTCGATTCGGTCTGTCATTGTCCCGTCTTTAAAGAAAATTTGAACACAGTTTGCAATCGATCTTTTTTTCGGGTCTAAATAGTCTTCTGTATAACGTTTCTCTTCTTTCACAACCATTTGATCACGCAGACGGTCAATGAGCGGATTCTGTGCCGTTTCTTCTTCATAATGATCAGCTGTCAGTTCACCATAGATTAACCCAATGGCCGTAATATATTGCAAGCAATGATCACGGTCTGCCGGGTTGTAGAGCGGTCCTTTTTTATCAATAATTCGAATGGCTGATTCATGTGTCGTAATTTCTATCCTGTCAATCTCATCTAAACGGTCTTTTACCGCGTCATGTAGAATAACAGCCGCCTCAGCGGCAGTTTGCGCATGAAACTCTGCTGGATAAGCAATTTTAAAAAGTACATTTTCTATCACATATGACCCAAGTGGCTGGGCAAGTGTGAGCGCTTTTCCTTTCATTAAAACATCTTCGAACCCCCACTTTTCTGCACTGAGTGGTGTTTGATAGCCCATTTCCCCTTTCAGCGTCATCATTGCCAGTCTCACCCCGCGGCTTGTTGCATCTCCTGCTGCCCATGATTTCCTTGACCCTGTGTTCGGGGCGTGGCGGTACGTTCTAAGCGGAGAGTTGTCAACAAAGGCTTGCGATAAAACATGCTGCACTTCTTCCTTCGTTCCGCCAAGCATCGCACAAACGACTGCACTTGTCGCCACCTTGACAAATAAAACATGATCCAAGCCATTTCGATTCAAACAATTTTCTAAAGCAAGCACACCTTGAATTTCATGAGCCTTTACAATCGCATGCAGTACATCATTCATTGAAAGCGGCTCTTCTCCATTTGCAAGCCGCGTTCTGCTGATATAGTCACTTACAGCTAAGATTCCGCCTAGGTTATCAGACGGATGTCCCCACTCCTGTGCAAGCCATGTGTCGTTATAATCTAACCAGCGAATCATACATCCTATATCAAAAGCCGCTTGAACAGGATCTAGCACAAACGAAGTGCCAGGCACTCTTGCTCCGTTAGGCACAACTGTTCCAGGAACAATCGGCCCGAGGTGCTTCGTGCATTCTGGAAAATTGAGCGCAAGCATTCCGCAGCCGAGCGTGTCCATGAGCACATAGCGCGCTGTTTCAATTGCCTCTTTGCTCGTAATTTCTCCGTCCACTGCATAGACTGCGATTTCTTCTAATAGCTGATCTGTTTGATTGGCTACTGCTGTTTTATTCATGTTCTCATTCCCCCGTTTTTCCATCATCATGTGAAACCTTTAATCCTCTTGGCCCTAAATATCGAACTCTCGGTCTAAAAATACGATTGTGCAAATGCTGTTCTATGACATGGGCAGCTAACCCGCTTGCTCTTGCAGCAAAGAAAATCGGTGTATAAAGGGAGATAGGAATCCCAAGCACGTAATATATAGGTGCTGCATAATAATCAAGGTTTGGATAGAGGTTTTTCTTCTCTTTCATGTATGCCTCGCCGGCTACACACATGTCATATAGCGTTGTATCTCCCTTCGATTCCGTAAGCGTTTTCAATGATTGTTTTAAAAGAGCGGCTCTTGGGTCCATTTTTCTCATGTATACCCTGTGGCCAAAGCCCATCATTTTTTCTTTTGCGGCTAATTTTCGTTCAATGAGCGCAAGGAAACCTTCTGTTGTTTTTCCTTCGAGAAGCATGTGCATAACAGCTTCATTCGCTCCTCCGTGTAAGTCCCCTTTCAATGAAGAGATCGCTCCGGTAAAGGCGCCATACATGTCAGAATGAGTGGATGCAATAACCCTAGCAGCAAACGTTGAATTAGGCAGCTCATGTTCACTATATAACGTGAGTGTTTGGTCAAAAGCGGTGATTTCGTCTTGTGTCGGGGTGCGGCCAGTTAGCATGGCTAAAAAGTTTTCAGTGTAGGATTTGGTCTGATCTGGAGAAATAGCGGCGTCTTTTGCGAGAATATGATAGCTTCCAGCAACAATGACCGGCAGCTGACCCAGTAATCGAACTGCACGCCTTTGCTGGCACGCTTCTGATCGATCATGTAATGCGTCATCGTACCCACTAAGAGCAGATAAGCACGTTCTCATGGCATCCATGGGGTGAGTGGATTTTGGTAGCTTTGTCAAAATGGTTTGAATGGTTGGATGTAAGTTGGTTTGTGAGGAGATGTCTTGCTGAAATTGGTGATGCTCCATAGCATCTGGTAATCTTCCGTAAATAAGCAGATAGGCTGTTTCTAGATATGTCTTGTGTTGTGCTAATTCGATGAGGTCATAACCGCGAATCACAATTTCTTCTTGCTGCACATCTAAGTATGAAATAGACGTTTCGCTTGCCACAATGTCTTCAAGCCCCGGTTTATACTGCAATTGTTCAGTCATCATATAACCCCCGTTTCGTTCAATTGTTGTTCTCCAAACGAGCAAACGGCCAGAAATGATGTGGTTCTACAGATGGGAAGATACCGTGCAAGCCGGATACCCAATTCCCATTTTATCCAAAGCGCTTCATCTTGTAAATAAAAGAACGTATGTCCGATTGGACATACGTTAGCTGTAATAAGGTGAAATCATGATATACACAATGACGCCAGTTAGACTGACATAGAGCCAAAGCGGCATTGTCCACCTGGCAATTTTACGGTGACGCTCGACTTGCATCTGTGCGCCTCTAAATAGTGTAATCAGTGCAAGCGGCACAATGACGGCAGATAACACGATATGTGTAATTAATATAAAGAAGTAGATCGGACGAATGATCCCTTCTCCCCCGAAGTGGGTATCAGCTGCCATTGCATGATACGTTACATACGAAATTAAAAAGACCAGTGTTGTGGAAAAAGCAGCAAAGATAAATCGTCTATGCGCTTTAATGTTCTTTTGTTTAATCATGATGAGTGCTGAAAGTAAAAAGATAAACGTAAAGCTATTCATCACAGCATTGAGTAACGGCAGAAATGTGATATCCAGATGACTAAATTTATCTGTTTTTGGCATGAAAAATAATAAAGCAATTAATCCGTTTATGGCAATTGTTAAAAAGACAACAATGCCGGTGAAATTTTTCGGTTTTTGATTCTGTTCTTTCATGTTTGAAAACCTCTCTTTATTAGTTCCGACTAAGAGTATGTTATTTAACTTTCTCTATAAAGTCAATGAATTCGCTATCTTCGTCGAATTTTAGACAAACTTGCCGATTGCCTGCATTCTACTAGCTTGAAAGATCGATCCACTTCCTTTAGAATGGGAATTTGTGTGGTTTTTATGATCTCTTATAAGAAAGGAGCAATGGACTTGTCAATCTTACAGGAAACAACCAAAGATGTGAAGACATTAGAGCAAGAATTACAGCAATTGCAATTCCAAATGTATCGAATGCAAGAAAATATGAAAGATATTTCAAAAAAAGCAAAGATCATTGGCATCGATCAAGCGAAAGAAGATGAATGGATGATCGTCTCTGCCATTGAAAGTGCTGATACATGTAAAATCATGTTAAGCGATTGTGAAAAAGCTTTTCGTGGAAAATCTGATTTTTCCTTAATTGCGGAATATCCTGAAGAAGGAAAGATTCATATTGCTGATATTAAAGGGCCCCCAGACAATGGTTACGGCTCAATCTGTATGAAGCATTTAAAAGAAATCGCAAGAGAACAGAACATTCCAGTCATTACTGGTGATCTCGTGAAAAGAGACTGGAATCACGTGGACCGCTTGATTCATTTTTATGAAAAGCATCAATTTGAAGTTCAAATCAATTGGAAAGAACAAAGTGGAGAAATTTATTGGGTGGACAGCTAACGACAAAAACCAGCGTGTATAATAAGATAAGCGCTGGTTTTTGTCGAAAATGCAAATTTTTCTGAAAAATATGTGTATTTTTGACCAAAAAAAGGTATAATAAAAGCATCAGGCCGCCACCTGATGCTTTCTTCCAAAATACAATAGACTACTAGTTAAGTACTTTTACTTTAACTGATTTTACGCCCCAATTTTTCGCTTGGGATTTGTTTGGTACGTGTACATCAATTTTATTACCTTTAATTGCGCCGCCAGTATCTGCTGCGATGGCTTCACCGTAGCCTTCAACATAAACCTTACTTCCTAGTGGAATGACATTAGGATCTACTGCAATGACTTTTGCATTCGGGTTTTTGTTTAAGTTTACCCCTGTTGCAGTGATACCTGAGATGCCACCATCATTTGCTGTATAAGCCGTAGCTGTTACAGTCATTTCTTTTTGAACACTTTGACTAGCAGAAGATGATTCTGCTTTAGCTGTTTCCTTTTTAGGAGCAGCTTTTTTCGTTGTTTGCTCTTTTTGGACAGGTGCCTGTTTTTGAACAGGCTCTGAGCTTACCGGAGCTGAAGCTTGACCTGCAACACTGAGTGTTGTACCAGTCACAATTATATCTGAGTTTAAGTTATTCCAAGACTTAAGATCGCTAATTGACACATTGAATTTTTGAGCGATTTTCCAGAGGCTGTCCCCCTTCTGGATTTTATACTGCTCCTGAGTTTTCTCTTTTGAAGAGATTGTCAATTTATCACCTACATAGATCATATCAGTAGATAAATTGTTCCAACCCTTTAGGTCCTTTAGAGACACATCATTTTTTTGAGAGATTCCCCAAAGTGTATCACCTTTCTTCACAGTGATTTCCTTTGCAGAAGCTTGCTGCGCTCCAAATGCTGTTGTTGAGATTGCTGCAACAGCAACCAAGGACATAATAGTCTTCTTCATAAAGTAAATCCTCCCTTGTTAGCTTTTTATGGCGGCTAACGAGTGCTATCGTAACATATGTAAATGTCATTTCAATAACAAAACGATATGTTTTAGGTTACAGTTCCTTTACATGAAACATCTCTCTCCATTGGTAAATCAGCCCATAAAACAGCTCGATTACCCGCCATATCAAGGTTTTGAAAGGATGGAAAACGTTCTGATGAAAACGTGTCCAATCGCAGCAAAAAAAATTATTTTTCTTCTTCAAACTTTTTGTTTTTTCTCTTTTTCTATAAATAAACGAATTTCTTCTAGAAAAACATCCCCGTATTTCTCTCTTTTGTGAGCGCCGATCCCCTTAATATTGAGAAGCTCTTCTTCCGTTTTAGGCTGAGTTGCTGACATTTCCTTCAAAGTTTGATCAGAAAATACAACAAATGGCGGGACGCCCTGTTCTCTTGCTAACGTCATTCTGACCATTCTTAACTGCTCAAATAAAGCATCATTCTCTTGAATAGCTTCTGCTTTTATCGCTTGCTTTTTATAGACAGCTTCTTGTCCAACTAACACTTTCTTTCCTTTATGTGTCACCTTTAGGGTTGGATAAGCCCCATCAGACATGTGCAAATACTCTTCCGTAATTAAAAATTCGATGAAATCACTAATTTGCTGAGCTGAATGTTGCTTCATTAAAGCATATGTAGGAAGCCGGTCGAAGCCAAGGTCAAGCACTTTTTTGTTTTTAGAGCCTGCCAGTACTTGGGCAATCATCATTTTCCCGAATCGTTCATTCATTCTCACCGTACACGATAAAACCATTTGCGCTTCTCTTGTCACCTCTTCACGCTCTCTCTCGTCTAGGCAATTGCTGCATTTTTGGCAAGGGATGCTTGTTGATTGATCAAAGTAGTCCATGACAAATTGCTGAAGACACTGCTCTGTATGACAGTAATCCACCATTTGTCTTAGTTTAAGCAGTTCATGCTGGTACCGCACTTCATCTTCTGTCGATTGTTCTATGAGAAAGCGCTGCACCCGAACGCCTTGTGGTGAAAACAGTAAAATACATTCACTTTCAAGACCATCTCTACCGGCGCGCCCAGCTTCTTGATAGTAGCTTTCAATATCTCTTGGAATTTGATGATGAATCACAAAACGGACATTCGACTTATTGATCCCCATACCAAATGCAGATGTAGCGACCATTACCTGAATGTGATCATTTAAAAAGAGGTTTTGCTGTTCTTCCCTCACATCATCATCTAACCCGCCGTGATAAATGCCAGCTTTAATCTTTTGCTTTTTCAGACGATTGTAAATATGATCTGCTTCTTTTCTTGTAGCTGTATATATAATGCCAGACTCACGACTGTTTTTCTTCATATATTGGGTAATAAAACGATCGCTGTTTTCTCCTTTCACCACTTGAAAGGACAAATTTTCTCTAGCAAAACCAGTAAAGATGGTTTCTTCCTCATTCATGCCAAGCTGCTGACATATATCCTGATGAACCTTCTTTGTGGCAGTTGCTGTTAATGCGACAATCACAGGCCTTTTTGCCAGCTTGTTTAAGCATTCTTGAATATAGCGATAGCTCGGTCTAAAATCATGACCCCACTCTGATATACAGTGCGCCTCATCAATTGCGATTAAGGGGATCGTCAACCGATCAAGCAGCTGAAAGAAGCGCTCATTTTGTAAGCGTTCAGGCGTGATATAAAGCAGCTCATATTCTCCATTTTCGCATTTTTTCAGCCTGTCATTCATTTCGCCTGCTGACAGTGTACTGTTTAAAAAGGAAGACCGTATCCCCATCTCATTTAACGCATCGACCTGATCTTTCATTAAAGAAATAAGAGGAGATACAACGATCGTCGTTCCTTCCATCATAAGGGCAGGAATCTGGTAGCAAACCGATTTCCCTCCGCCTGTCGGCATAATGCAGACGGTATCCTTCTGTTTGTTCACAATCGATTCAATGGCCTGTTTTTGTCCCCGCCTAAAGGCGTCAAAGCCATAGTATTGTTTAAGAAGTGCTTCTGCTTGTTCTAACATCCAAAATTCCCTCTCCGTCATTTGTTTTGTCTATTTTAACATATATTCATGCATCAACATGTCGTCTAATCAATTTCGTTTTTTTACAAAATAAAAAGCCATTTTCCGAAATGGAAAATGGCTTGAATCATCCTAGGAAAAGCTGCGGATGCCGTAATCTAAGTAAGAAAGTTTTAAACCACCACTCCTCAAAGTGGGTGTTTGCAGAAACGTTCCTGTCTTCCTCTCTAAGGAGGCATGACATTCCGGCTTCAATATAAAACTCCCTATTACAGCTTAAAGGTTAAAACTTAATTAACATTACGCGCATCGCAGCCTTTAAACTATACTACACGAAAGTTTATTAAATTTCAAGAGATCTTTTTTCTATCAAATCACTCATGTATACAAAACATTTGACCATGCGTATACAAGAAAATATTATTCTGAAAAAATTTAACGACTTCTCATCACTTTATTTTTCCTCATCTACATCAACATCCTGCTCTTCCTCTAATCTTTCATACGTATCTGAATGCATCTGATCCATCGTTTCTCTATTTGTTAAATCACGCATTTGATCGGAAAACGACCGGTCAAACTCATTCGGATCTTGATTGGTTTCTTCGTTCTTTTTCGCATCGATAGAATAACGTGTATATGGTACTGCTTTTAAACGTTCGTACGGGATCTCTTTACCTGTTTTTTCACATATCCCATATGTTCCATCTTCCATTCGTTTCAGCGCGGCATCAATTTCACCTTCAAGCTGATCATCAACTTGATCCAGCGTTTGTTCTGTCATACGGTCTAAATAGATGCTCCCGTGATCAGCGATGTGATTTCCAACACCATTTGAAATCTCACTTGATTCGACCAGCATGGATTCTTCTTTCTTTTTTGATCCTGTCACATCTTCTTTTAATTGAATCAGTCTTTCGTATAAATCAGCTTTTTGTTCTTTCGTTAAGCCCACGGTCAATCACTCCTTTCTCATTACCTTCCCGCTACAAAGGAGATGAAAACATCAAAAAAGCCACCGCCTCTCTGGCAGCAGCTTTCTTCTCTTAAAGCATACGAAGTGCTTCCTCTACTGGTTTGTCGCCTTTAATCAAGTCGAAGGACTTATTTTTCACATTGGATTCTGTTAAGCTTTCCACAAGAACAATAGCTACGTCCTCTCTTGAAATCTCAATGTTTCGATCATCTGGAATATGTGCGGCTGCTTCGATTTTTCCTGTTTTTTCTTCATGAAGCAAAGCACCTGGACGGACAATCGTATAGGAAAGACCAGACTGTTTTAAATGTTCATCTGCTTTTCTTTTCGCTTCATAATAAATTTCCATACTTCCTTGTCCTTTTCCTTGATTAGGATCGTCGGCATTATAGGAACTCAGCATCACAAAATGCTGAATGTTTTCTTTTTTGGCTGTATCCACGAGGCGCTTTGCACCTTCTTGATCCACCGCAATGGTCTTATCTGCACCGGTTTTTGAGCCTGAACCAGCTGCAAAGATGATTGCTTCCGCTTGCTTTACAGCAGAGGTAACATCCTTTTCAAGATCACCGATGACAGGCGCTGCACCGAGTTCTTTTAACGCATCAGCCTGTTTTTCATCTCGAATGAGAGCAAGCGGCTCATGTCCTTTTTCTTTTAAATAACGAATGACAAGTCTACCTGTATGTCCATTTGCTCCAGCAACTAATACTTTCATTGTTCATTCTCCTTTCTGTATCTTTTTCATGTTTATCCTTTTTTGCCCTTATTCAAACACGCAAGCAGAAAAAAGCCTTTCCCATCAAATATGGAAAAGGCTCAGGCAATGTGCGATCTATTAAGATAAGAACGAAGAATGAGAAAAGTGCATGTGATCTATGTAATCGCAACGTTGATCAGCAAAGATGTTTTGTTAAAATGGCTTGCACATCACTCAAATCAGTATCTTTAGAAAAATCGAGTTCAAATACTTTTGAGCTTGTGACGAGCAATATACCAGTGTCCTGATCAAACACGCCAGCTTCTTGAATAGCAAAACTTTCAATTGATCGATACGGCAAGGAGACCCTAACTTTCTTCTTAGAAAATACGCGGTTATCGCCAAAGATCAGTCGTTTATTGGTGAAACAAATTTGGTCGTGACGCAGTCTGTAAACAGCCTCAATTCTCTCCCCTTCAATCAATAAGGATTCGAATTTTTTATGATCATTTTGTTTACTGACAGAAAAAATACCCACGTAAACCCCCTCTTCCTGCATCAAATTCCTTTATGACAAAACGGCCACACGGCTCTGTGGGTACGTTTTATTCTCACTTATAGAATACGCTATAAATGGTCGTTATTCTATTACGAATAGATTAAATTTCATTTAACTTTTTCTTTTTGATCCGATGCTCTTTCCTCTACTTATTTAGACTGTTAAAGCAGGAAAAAAGTTTCAGTTCTTTTTGAGAAAAAATGCTGAATCATTCCAATAAAAAAACAGTGATTATTTTCAAATCACTGTTTTACAATGGCTATTCGTCTTTTGGTGTATCAATGGTTCCTTCGGCATATACATCGGAAATCTGTTCAAGCGTCATCGCCATATCTGCATCTTCATTGTCATGCCAAGCATTTTGATGATTCTGCTCGTCTGTTTGCTGCTTTTTCATCATCATCACCCTTTACTGTTTTTCTTAGTATGAGTGATAAGCCTTAAAATCATTCAGCAGACATATCTTCGAAATACTCCTTGTAATACCCGCCTACTTTGCCCGTATTATCAACGACAAACAGAAATTCCTCTGTTTCGTTTTTCACTTCATATGTATTTCCAACCGTTAAAGCCCGGTCGACCATATATTTTTTCGCATTCGTATGTACACATTTTACTTGTTTTAACGTTTGAGCCGTTTGCCAATTTTGATGGATCATGATTTAAAAACTCCTTTTTTCATCTATACATTTATTGTAGCTAATTTTTCGCGAATTGCAATGAGTGTTATGGATTGCTTTCAAACATGTCGTGTAATATGATAAATGTATACGTTTACATATGTATGCGTATACAGGTTCAGTTGCTTCATGTCCGCTTTTTCCACCTAGAACTCGCAGAACAACCCATATCTTTAAGGAGGTTTGTTTATTTATGAGCTCTACAACACTTCAAATTAGTTCAAAACTCGAATCTTTTCTCCAAGGGACGAAAAAACTCTACATTAACGGTCAGTTTGTCACAAGTCACGATCACAAAACCTTTTCTACTCCTAACCCAGCCACAGGCGAAACCCTTATTGATGTATATGAAGCAGGTGCAAAAGATATTGATGAGGCAGTGAAAGCGGCTAAAAAAGCTTTTCATGGTCCTTGGCGTTCAATGTCAGCTGCTGAACGCGCTCGGCTGATGTTTAAGCTTGCCGATTTAATGGAAGAACATCAAGAGGAACTGGCTCAGCTTGAAACACTTGATAACGGAAAACCAATTAATGAAACAACAAATGCGGATATCCCTCTCGCCATTGAGCACATGCGCTATTATGCGGGCTGGACGACAAAAATGACTGGACAAACCATTCCTGTCAGTCAGGGGTATTTTAATTATACCCGTCATGAGCCTGTTGGCGTTGTGGGACAAATTATTCCTTGGAACTTCCCGCTGCTAATGGCCATGTGGAAAATGGGGGCTGCACTCGCAACAGGCTGCACCATTGTGTTAAAGCCCGCAGAACAAACACCACTCTCTGCACTTTATTTAGCAGAATTAGTGGATCAAGCTGGATTCCCAGAAGGCGTCATTAACATCGTTCCTGGATTTGGTGAAACAGCTGGGGACGCATTAACCGATCATCCTGATGTGAACAAGCTTGCCTTCACAGGATCAACAAGTGTTGGAAAATTAATCATGGAGAAGGCCGCTAAATCCATCAAACGTGTCACATTAGAACTTGGCGGAAAATCGCCAAACATTATTTTACCTGATGCAGATTTAAAGAAAGCCATTCCAGGCGCTTTAAATGGCGTCATGTTTAACCAAGGCCAAGTTTGCTGTGCAGGTTCAAGGGTCTTTGTTCACCGCAGTCAATACGATGAAGTAGTCGATCAAATGGCCAAATACGCGACATCACTTAAGCAAGGCGCCGGTCTTCATCAAGATACGCAAATTGGACCACTTGTGAGTAAAGAACAGCACGAACGCGTGTTAGGCTATATTGAAAAAGGTAAATCAGAGGGTGCAACAGCCGTTGTTGGTGGTGATTGCCCTTATGAGGCAGGCTATTTCGTCTCTCCTACTGTTTTTAAAGATGTAGAAGATGACATGACCATCGCAAAGGAAGAAATCTTTGGACCTGTCTTATCTGCAATTCCATACGACTCCATTGATGAAGTGGTCGAACGGGCCAATCAGTCTGAGTATGGTTTAGCCGCAGGCCTTTGGACAGAAAACTTAAAGCATGCCCATGACATTGCTTCACGTCTTGAAGCAGGAACGATTTGGGTCAACTGCTACAATGTCTTTGATGCCGCCTCCCCGTTTGGAGGATATAAGCAATCAGGTCTTGGCAGAGAAATGGGATCATACGCCCTTAACAACTATACAGAAGTCAAAAGTGTGTGGATTAATCTCCAAGACTAATGTCGTCAAGAAAGCCGGTGATCATGGGACTGCCCCCCATGGCATCGGCTTTTTTGTGTTTGCATGTGACAGGCAGGCTCCTGAATATAGTAGGAAAGGAAAGGAGCATGACCGAATATGCAAGATTTCAAAACGAGAGTAAACGAGTATTTGAAAGAACTGCACAAACAAGTAGAACACAGACAACGAGAAGATGGTGCCTTTATTTTCTGCTTTGAAGGCCCGATGATGACAAATGCTTTTTTGATTATGCTGTTAAAGGCTGTCGGCGATTCTGATCAGGCATTCATTCATCAATTGGCGGAAGCTATACGCGGAAAGCAAAATGAGGATGGTTCCTTTTCTTTGTATCATGATCAAACAGGACATTTAACTGCAACAGTGCAAGGCTATTGCGGAATGCTCACTTCTGGCCGATTTCAACAAGACGAACCTCATATGGAAAAAGCAGCACAATACATTCGAGCAAAAGGCGGGTTAAAGAACGTTCATTTTATGACAAAGTGGATGCTCGCTGTCAACGGCATGCACCCTTGGCCCTACTTCTATGCACCCCTTTCTTTTTTGCTCATTCCCACATACTTTCCACTGCACTTCTACCATCTTAGTGCATATGCAAGAATTCATTTTGTGCCGATGATGATTGCACTGAATAAGCGGTATATCTCTCATGTAACCTTTCCATCCTTAGCACACCTTGATGAGCGCATGTCTAAGAATCCATTTGATTGGTTTATGGTAAGAGAGGAACGTTCCACTCACCACTTTTTGACGTATATGCGTTCATATGCAGCCATAGACAGCCGTCTAGATTTTTTCGGGTATGAAGCGGCTAAACGATATATGTTTGATCGTCTTGAAAAGGATGGCACGCTTTACAGCTACTTAAGTGCGACCATCTTTATGGTCTATGCGCTTATGAGCCTTGGAGCCTCTCCGGGACATCATCTCATCCAAAAAGCGGTGAAAGGCATGAAAAAGCTTGTTACCTCCTGTCACGGTGAGCTATATGCTGAGAATTCGACATCCACAGTTTGGGATACTGCACTTGTCAGTTATGCTTCTCAAAAAGCAGGCAGAAAACGAGAAGACCCTCTTATCACAAAGTCATTCACATACTTGCTGAACCGGCAGCAAATGAAGAAAGCAGATTGGGCGATTCATAACCGCCATGTCGCTCCAGGAGGCTTTGGTTTCTCACATATCAATACAAATAATCCTGATTGTGACGATACCCAAATTGTGTTAAAAGCTATTCCTAAAGCTTATGCACCAGTTCAATGGAAACGAGGGTTTGATTGGCTTCTATCCATGCAAAACCGTGATGGCGGCTTTTCTGCTTTTGAAAAAAATCAAGACCACTTCCTGCTTCGTCATCTTCCGCTTGAATCTGCAGAGGATGCGGCGATTGATCCCTCGACTCCTGATATTACTGGCCGTGTGCTGCATTTGATTGGACTTGAGGAGAAAAACACGGCTTCTCCATCTTTTCTCAGGCAAAAAGATCGGTGTGTGAAATGGCTCCTTGATCATCAAGAGAAAAACGGATCATGGTTTGGGAGGTGGGGTGTTTGTTATATTTATGGGACCTGGGCAGCGTTAACAGGACTCAAAGCTGCCGGCATTCCCTCCTCACACCCTGCAGTTCAGAAAGCTTGCCGTTTTTTAAAACAGATTCAACTAAAAGATGGTAGCTTCGGAGAATCGTGCAAGAGTGCTGAGCTGAAAACCTATGTCCCGCTTCCATTTGGCACAGTGGTTCAAACAGCTTGGGCAGCAGAGGCTCTTTTGCAATATGAGAAAGCAGATGACAAATCGATTTTAAAAGCCATCTCATTTTTGGTGAACCCTCAGCATTCCAATGAAGCGTTGTACTATCCAGTGGGCATTGGTCTTCCAAAGCAATTTTACATCACCTATCATAGCTATCCATTTGTATTTCCAATGATGGCTTGTTCTACATTTTTAGAAGAAATGGGGCGTATCAATGAATAAGGAAGAATACCGAATACAGCTCAAGGAGTGGCTTCACTCTATTCAAAACATGGCTCAAGATGACACCATTCGTCAAAAAGCAGAACATTTATGGTTAAAAATGAATGATGAGCACACCAGTGAACAAGAATGGTATGAACTGGCTGAACGTATTGCAGATGACATGAATCAGGCCGCAGAAGCACTGCGAGATGTAGCAGCCGGTGACCACCAATTACCTCCCCTCCCTTACCCGTATGAAGCACTAGAACCCTATATTTCAAAGGAGATTATGTATTTGCACCACCAGAAGCACCATCAATCATATGTCGATGGTTTGAATCGAGCTGAGCTTGCATTAAAAAATGCGAGAAGAACGAATGATTTTACGATGATCAAGCACTGGGAACGAGAGCTTGCCTTTCATGGGGCGGGGCATTATTTACATTGCATTTTTTGGTTTTCCATGAGTCCTTCCGGAAAAAGAAAGCCTACTGGTCAAATGCTCCGTCTCATTGAGCAATCGTTTGATAGCTATGACGCATTTAAATCTCAATTTTCAGCAGCTGCCAAACAAGTAGAAGGTGTTGGCTGGGCCATTCTTGTATGGGCGCCAAGGTCACAGCGTTTAGAGATTTTACAGGCAGAACGTCATCAACTTTTATCACAATGGGATGTCATTCCTCTTCTTGCCCTTGATGTATGGGAGCATGCCTACTACCTTCAATATCGGAATGAAAAGGCGCAATACGTAGACAGGTGGTGGAATGTCGTCGATTGGCGTGAGCCAGAAGCAAGACTGAAGCAAGCGCAGCAAGTGAAATGGACACCTTACTGAAACCATACGCCATGTAGGCAAATGCCTATGTGGTGTATTTAGTTTACATAATTTTATTATAGACACCCCTGTAAAAAATGGGTTGTTTTTTCAGAAAATTCATTTAAAATAAGAAAGATATGTGAAGAAAGAGAGCTGAAGCAATGAATGAAGATTCTATTAACCATTAGTCACTTTGCAGGAAGAACCTTTGCGATTTGGGTCATTGTCTTTGCGTGTCTTGGATTTGCTTTTCCTAGTGAATTTTCCAAGATTGGACCTTATATTCCTTTTTTACTCGGCATGATTATGTTTGGAATGGGGCTTACACTGTCTGCTGAAGATTTTAAAGAGTTGTTTCGAAAGCCTCTCTATGTACTGATTGGGGTTTTGGCGCAGTACACACTTATGCCACTTATTGCCTTTCTGTTAGCATATGGATTGCGCCTCCCTGCTGAAATCGCGGTAGGTGTTATTCTCGTAGGCTGCTGCCCAGGTGGCACTGCATCCAATGTCATGACCTTTTTGGCGAGAGGTAATACAGCATTATCTGTAGCCGTAACCACCATATCGACACTCCTTGCCCCCTTTTTGACACCTGTCTTTATTTTCATCTTTGCAAGATCTTGGTTATCAGTATCACCGGCGGCTCTATTTTTGTCGATTGTACAAGTTGTGCTGATTCCAATTATTTTGGGCGTCATCGTTCAGTTGTTTTTCAAAAAACAAGTGACATATGCAGTTCAAGCACTGCCACTTGTATCTGTTGCCGGAATTGTGGTGATCATTGCAGCGGTCGTTAGTGCAAATAAAGACCAGATTCTTCAATCTGGCTTGCTGATATTTGCAGTTGTCGTTTTACATAATGGGCTTGGTCTTTTATTTGGTTACTCCATTGCAAAATGGTTCAAAATGGATATTCCTTCTCGAAGAGCGATTTCGATCGAAGTAGGCATGCAAAACTCCGGACTCGGTGCAGCTCTTGCGACAGCACACTTCTCACCACTCGCAGCCGTCCCAAGTGCGATTTTTAGTGTGTGGCATAATTTATCCGGGTCCTGGCTTGCGACGTATTGGTCAAAACGGGGAAATCAGGAAAATAAAAAGAAAAAGGCTAGCACCTAAACGGGTGCTAGCCTTTTATGTTGATCATTATCCTTCAAGCAATAGCTGCTCAGGATCTTCAAGCAGGTTTTTAATTGTGACAAGGAAGCCAACTGCTTCCTTACCATCGACAATACGGTGGTCGTAAGAAAGAGCTAAATACATCATCGGACGGTTTTCAAAACGTTCTTCATCAATCGCAACAGGACGAAGCTGAATTTTGTGCATACCTAAAATTCCAACTTGAGGGCTGTTTAAAATTGGTGTTGAAAGCAGTGAACCGAATGTTCCGCCATTTGTGATCGTGAATGATCCACCTTGTAACTCACTAAGGGACAATTTGTTATCTCTTGCTTTTTTCGCAAGATGACCAATTTCTTTTTCAATCCCTGCAAATGACAATCTATCTGCATCACGAACAACCGGTACGACAAGTCCTTCATTTGCAGCGACAGCGATACCGATGTCATAGAATTTCTTCAAGACAAGTTCATCACCTTGAATTTCTGCGTTAAGTAGCGGATATTTCTTCAGTGCTGCTACAACTGCCTTTGTGAAAAAGGACATGAAGCCAAGTTTTACATCATTTTGTTCAAGGAAGGCATCTTTCCGACGTTTTCTTAAATCCATCACAGCTGTCATATCAACTTCATTAAATGTTGTCAGCATGGCAGCCGTTTGTTGAACTTCAACTAAGCGTTTTGCAATCGTTTGTCTGCGGCGTGACATTCTTTCACGCTCAACAGGTTTTCCTGCTTGTTCATTTTGCACCGCAGCATTTGCTTGTGGCGCGGCTTTTGGTGCACTTGCAGGTGCTTCATTCTTTTGATAAGAAGCGACATCCTGCTTTCGTACCCTGCCCAGCGGATCTACGGTTGGAATTTCAGATAAGTCTAGCCCCTTCTCTCTTGCTAGTTTTCTAGCTGCAGGAGAAGCGATGGTTCTGCCATTACCAGATTTCGGCTCTTCTTTCACTGCTTCTTCTTTTTGTTCAGCTGCCGGTTCTTCTTTCGAAGCTGGTGCAGAATCTTGCTCAGGTGCTGGAGCTGCGGACTCGCTTCCGCCAGCTTCACCTGCTGCAATCGTTCCAATGACTTCTCCAACTTGTACAGTGTCACCAGAATCTTTCAGTACTTCTTTGAGTACACCAGATTCTTCGGCTGTCAGTTCGACATTGACTTTATCTGTTTCAAGTTCTAACAGGTATTCTCCCTGCTCCACATAATCGCCCGGCTGCTTTAGCCATTGAGCAATCGTTCCTTCCGAGATTGATTCCGCTAATTCAGGTACTTTAATTTCCGCCATTTTTCATTTCCCCCTTAGTTTTTGCGAGTCAAGCTATCAGATACAATTCGTTCTTGTTCTTTTTTATGCACAGTTGGATCACCCTCAGCCGTACTTGAACGTCTTCTTCGGCCGATGTAACGTACTTTTATTTTTTCAGGCGCAATTTCACGTAAATATGGCTCAATGTATCCCCAAGCCCCCATATTTTGTGGTTCCTCTTGTACCCATACGATTTCTTCTAAGTTTTTCAGCTTCGTTAAAATTGCTTTAATATCTTTGGCTGGGAATGGATATAGTTGTTCCACTCTGGCAATATGAAGCCAATCTTTTGGCTCTTCCATTTGAGTAAAACGATCACTAATATCGATCGATACCTTCCCGCTAGATAGAACAAGGCGTGATACCTTTTCATGATCATGCACAAGACCCGGCTGCTCAAGAACGGGACGGAACTGTCCATCCGTTAATTCTTGGACTTCAGACAATGTGTTCGGGTTACGAAGCAGACTCTTCGGTGTCATGATGACAAGCGGACGAATCTCTTCACGAAGCAGCATTTTTGCCTGTCTTCTAAGAATGTGGAAGTATTGCGCTGCACTTGTCAGGTTCGCCACTGTCCAGTTATTCTCAGCAGCTGATTGCAGGAAGCGCTCTGTTCTTCCACTTGAATGTTCAGGACCTTGTCCTTCATATCCATGCGGCAAGAGCATAACTAAACCTGATTTTTGTCCCCATTTTGCGCGGCCTGCTGAAATAAATTGATCGAAATACACTTGAGCCGCATTTGCGAAGTCTCCAAATTGAGCTTCCCAAATCACTAACGTTTCAGGAGAATAGACATTATAACCATATTCAAATCCGATGACAGAGCCTTCCGACAGTGGACTGTTATGAACGGCAAATGATGCATTCACATCACTCAGTTCATGAAGGGCAATAAATTCCTCTCCCGTTTGACTGTCGTGTAGAACAAGGTTTCTTTGAGCAAATGTGCCTCGCTCTGAATCCTGTCCGGTCATTCGAATTGGCGTACCGTCTTTTAATATAGATGCAAATGCGAGTGCTTCTCCAAGTGACCACTCCACTTTACGGTCATCTGTAAACACCTTTGCACGTTTTTCAAGGATCCGCTTTAGCTTACCGAAGACTTGAAAATCTTTCGGCCAGCTAATTAATTCTTCGTTCAGCTTTCTTAATACATCAAATTCTACTGATGTATCCACTGCTGGGAAGCCGTTTGAGACAGGCTCTGGAAGTTCAATTTCTTGAATCGTATGCTCTTTCTTTGAAGGCACTTTTTTATAGGCTTCTTCAATCCTCGTCGTAACAGCCTGCTCAATTTCTTCTCGTTGCTCTTTTGTCAGCAGACCTTCTGAGACAAGTTTATCTGCAAAGATATTCTTGACAGTTTTGTGCTTTCTGACGGCATCATATAGCATTGGCTGAGTTGTAGAAGGCTCATCCATTTCGTTATGGCCATATCTGCGGTAACCGATCAAGTCAATTAAGAAATCCTTCTTGAAACGTTTGCGGTATTCTACAGCTAGCTGAACAGCCGCTAAACATGCTTCCGGATCATCTGCATTGACGTGAACAATTGGAATCTCAAAACCTTTTGCAAGGTCACTTGCATATTTCGTCGAACGAGATTCATTGCTTTCCGTTGTGAACCCGATCATGTTGTTTGCAATGATATGGATGGTTCCACCAACTTGATAGCCTACAAGTTGACTTAAATTTAATGTTTCTGCCACAATTCCTTCTCCAGGAAATGCCGCATCACCATGAATTAAAATGGCTAACGCTTTTTCAACATCTTGTACTGGATAGCCTTTTTGAGTACGCAATTCCTGAGCCGCGCGTGTGCTTCCTTCAATAATTGGATCAATAAACTCCAAGTGACTTGGGTTATTAGCAAGTGTGACTCTCGCACTCTTTGTATCTTCGTCTCTAATTTGACGGTCAGCTCCAAGATGGTACTTCACATCCCCTGTCCATCCGTAGCTGATGCCAATAGAGCCTTCTGATGGAACAAGCTCTTTATTTGGTGCATGCTGGAATTCTGAGAAAATGATCTCATATGGTTTTCCTAACACATGTGCTAATACATTTAAACGGCCTCTATGCGCCATTCCAATGTTAATATTTGAAGTCCCTTGTGTAACAGACTCTGAGATAATTTCATCAAGTACTGGAACAAGTGCGTCTAATCCTTCAATAGAAAAGCGCTTTTGCCCAACAAATGTTTTATGAAGGAACTGCTCGAAATACTCAACTTCTGTTAATCTTTTGAGTACAGAAACTAGTTTATCTGCTGGTTTTTTCTTAAATAGTTCACCAGATTCGATAGAGCTTGAAAGCCAGTTTCGTTCTTCGAAGTCATGCACGTGATCAAACTCAAATGAAATCGTACGCTTATACGTATTTCTCAAATGGTTAATGGCTTCTATGCCGTTTGAAATGTGTTTTGGTGCGTCTGGACTAATAATTGATATCGGAATATTCTTGACATCTTCTTCTGTTAAACCGTACTCCTTTAAAGGAAACAGCTCTTGTAATTCCTTTTCTTTACGAAGAGGATTGACGGAAGCATTTAAATGGCCATACGTTCTGATGTCTTCTGCCAGTTTAACGACTGATGCTATCTTTTGGATTTGTTCAGAAGTAACAACACTATTTTCTTTTTTCCCAATTTCCTCCTTCATTTCACTCGGTGGTGCACCAAGTTCATCAAATATGCCTCTTAGATCTTCATCAACACTATTAGGATCTTGGACATACTGATCGTAGAGCTCGAGCACATAGCCGAGGTTCGGACCATGAAATTCTTCCCAACTCAACGGTTGTTTCACATCATTTTGAAACATTTTGAACACTACCCCCAACTTTGATCATCAAGTGATTGAACACTATCTCGATATAACTTCCAGAACACAATGACCAAATTTATGTAATAAAACGCTTCCAATAATATTCTACCACTGTTTCGGATTACTTTCTACATTCTTTGTTCAATTAAAGATAAAAAATTCGCAGAAAAACAAAAAATTTAAATCATTCCGAAAAATATTTTGAAGAGAGGGGCAAAACCTTATGCCCCAATGCTTTTATGCAGCAGTTTCTTCAGTAATGGATATAATACATCTGGTAATGTATCGACATCTGGTACAAAAATGCTGAACTTGCCATACATATCTTGAATGGTTTTCATCTGTGCTTCTTCAATCGGCGAATTGGATAAAAACACGTTGATGACCTCAATGCCCTTTTTTCTCGCTTCAAGAACCGCTTCATGTGTATCGACGATCCCATTTTGTTCGTAGCTGAACGCAGCTGGTTCTCCGTCTGAAAATACAATGAGAAACTTTTGCTCTTCTCTTCGTTTTAAAATCATTTTCGTCATTTGGCGAATCGCATAGCCGTCCCGGTTATCCTCTTCTGGCTCAAGTGACATAATGGAAGGCCCTGCATCAAATAAAGAATCTTTGAACGATACGACTGTATTGAAATAGTTCGGCTGACTTGTTTCTGTTGCGTCGTTTGTATCTTCCCAAAACCCAACAATTTGGTGCGGGACTTGGACTGATTTTAAGGCTTCATGAAAAAGAACAATCCCTTTTTTCGTCTCATCCATCTTGTCGAACATGCTTGCAGAGCAATCGACTAATAAGGTGAAAACAGCATCAATTTGAGAAGATGGTGCCTGTTTTTTATAAAAAAGACGAGGGTTAGATTCTGTAAAATAGCGAATGAGCTTTTTACTTAGACGGCCTGCATGAAGATCTGTTTTTGGCCATGTTTTTTTATGCTCAAGTGTTTTTTGAATCATTTGCTTTAAGCGTTTTTGATAAGGCTCAACCGCCTTTGCATGCTGCTTGTACACGTCTATTTGTTCTGGCGCGGGCGGCTCTGGTGAAATCATCACTGGAAATGCGTATTTGTTCTCTTTTCCATTCTCATGAGCATCTGCTCCGCTTTCTTCGCCTTCTGCCTCTTCTAGTGCCTCAAGCTTTGAATAATCTTTTCGATGTGTTTGTTTTGCAGAGCCTTGAACAGTTCCAAGCGCCTGGTCTCCATCGTCACCTTCTCTTGCTGCATCTTTGCCGAGGTCACTCTTACCGCCATGCTGTAAATCAAATTGAAGGAAGCTTTTTGACGGCGCTTCAGTTTCTCTATGCCACACTTCCATATACTCTTGGTGGATGTCTTCATCCCCCTCTTTTTCCCGGTCAACTTTGATGTCCTCACTTAATGTAGGTTTTCTTTTTAAGTCATGGAACAGCGGTTCTTTTGCCGCTTTTTCATAGTCCAGTTCTGGGAAGAAAAAATACGTATTCAGCATATCTTTTTCAAGAAGCTCATCGAAGCCTTCCATCAATTCTTTTACAATGGCTGCGATGTCAGTTGTTGAATGTGCTTCATATACACGTTCAAGACTTGACTCAATAAACGGAATCATTGGATTGATGCGTTCGTGAAGGGGCGGAATCTCTTCAAGCGGTGAATCTGCTGTCAGCTTGACATACATCGCACAAAACAGGGCATCCGTTAAAATGCTTCGTTCTTGGTTAATCGTTAGTTGCGTCTTAAAGTGACGCCTATAAAGCTCTCTTCTACGTTTGAACACCTTTTTTGTTCCTGGGCGGTCGCGTTTAATCCTCTCTTCAATCCGGATATCTTCAAACAGCATAAACAATTGTTTACATAGGTCAGAGATTGTTAATGTACGAGCGTAGCGGATCATGTCCTCAAACACCGTCAGATCACTATACACAGTCCCTACTGCACGCAGGAAAACATCACTTTTCAGACCAGCTGTCATGTCTTCTTGTTTACGATCATCCCAAAAATGACTGATGAAAATTTTCTTTTCAAAGGGCTCATAGTAGGACTGCACACCGTATTCAAGCTCGACGTCATCACTTTTCGCTAATGTTTTAGCTAAATCTGTTAATTCCATAAATAGAAATGAATCGATTCTGCTGTCATTAAATTTGATGAATTTCAAAAGTCAGAACCTCACTCGAATAAAGTTTGAGCGATATTTCTTACCGCTGCTTTTTCCCGGTCATCTTCTAGCTTTTCAACAATCCCTCGTTCAACGGCACGAAGCGGCGGAATATATTGTGCAAGATCACATGTATCTAGAAGTGCGCGGATCGATGCTGCTTCTTCGCTAACCTGTCCATTGTGCGCTTGTGTAATGAGGTCTGATGAGAGCTGTACGAATTGATCGATTAACCGCTCATCCTTTAGTACAGATTGAGATTGCAGGACCTCTTTCAGGATGCTGCCGCCGATGTAAGGAACATCTATAACGACAAAACGGTTTTTCAGCGCTTCATTTAGAGGCACTGTGCCAACATACCCTTCGTTGATTGCCGCAATCACGCCAAAGCCCTCTTCTGCTCTGACAACCTCACCTGTAAATGGGTTTGTCATCATTTTTCGGTAGTCTAGTACACCGTTTAAAATAGGCAGCGTCTCCGGTTTCGCCATGTTGATTTCATCAATATATAAAAGATGACCTTTTTTCATCGCTTTTGTCACGGGTCCTTCAATGAATTCAATAGAAGCGACCTGACCATCGTTGTGGATGGTTTTATAGCCAATTAAGCTTTCTGCATCAAGATCAACCGAACAGTTTACACTATGCATCGGCTGCTGAAAGAAAGCGGATAAAGTTTCTGCTAGTTTTGTTTTACCTGAGCCAGTTGGCCCTTTTAATAGAACGTTTTTTCCTAGTGCTAGTGCAATCATGGCATCTTGCATGATAGTAGTATCCTGTGATTCATAGCCGCCTGTTCCAATCAGCGGACGGAATTCTTCTTCTAGCTCTTTTGCTTTCGCTTCGATCATTGCTTGAATTTCTTCTGGGAGTGATTGTTGGTTGAACATATATGATTAATTCCTCTCTTCGATCATTTTCCTCACCAAGTATACTAAAAAAACCTTTATGCACTCAATACATAAAGGTTAGACTTCTGTTATTTTACCATTTCTTTTGTGATCGCCCCGCAAGCAATTCGTTTTCCAGAGTTTCCAGAAGGGTTGCTTAAGTAATCATCTGCTTCTGCATGAATGATAAAGCTTCGGCCGTTTTGATCAATTAATTGATTAGGGCCTCCCTTTAACGTCACATTTGGTACATTGACGACAACATCAATTTGACCATCTGCTCCTACCTCTAAATTAGGCATATCTCCAGCATGATGCCCCTTTGGGTTGTCAAAACCATGCTCCCTGTACGTTGGATTAAAATGAGCACCTGCCGTTTCAAAATCTGGCGCTTCACATACACCTGTCTCGTGAATATGGAAGCCATGAGGACCTGGTGGTAACCCCTTTGCTTTCACATGAAGATCGAGGCCATTTACTGGAGATGCTCTAACTTCGATGCTTCCAATTTTTTGTCCACTTTCATTGATGAATGAAGTGGTGATTGGCGCACGGTTAGGTGCTGCAACTTCATGACTTTCTTCTGTCATTTCTTTTTTCGGTGGTGCCTGACATGCTGATATGAGAAAGACCACACATATCATGATCGTCCACACTGATTTTTTCATATAACTGCCCCCTTTTGTGATCAGTATGGACAATCTCATGAGAGGGCAAACAAAAAAAGCCGAAAATCGGCTTTTTTAGAAGAAACGTTTTGCACCTAAATAGGCTTTTTTCCAATAAGGATTACTTAAGTTTGAGATTCCTACGCCGCTGTCACTCGCATGAAGGAAATCTCCTCCACCTAGGTATAGTCCCATGTGAGAAGGACCCGCTTTGTATGTTGTAAAATAAACAAAGTCCCCAACTTGTGGTGTGCTGACAGGCGTCATCATATTCCAGTAGCCCGCTGTGCTTAATCTAGATACAGATGAAACCTTGTTAATGAGATAGTAAACAAAGCCGCTGCAATCAAACCCAGCTGGTGTATTACCGCCCCATCTGTAAGGAATTCCTGTTAGCTTTTTACCTTCTTGGATCATCGTTGTGATTTTTGCATTCATTGGTACATCGGTTTTGTTATTGTTCACCGGAGTCGTAGAACCATTAGATCCAGTCGAGCCAGAAGCCGTTCCATTAATTTTTAATACTTGTCCAATTCTAAGCACATCACTTTTCAAGCTGTTTGCCGTACGAATGGATTGTACCTGCACCTTAAACTGATTCGCAATTTTCCATAATGAATCGCCTGATTTTACGGTATAAGATGTTGTTTGACCGCTTGAAGACGAGTTACCACTTGAAGATGAGTTGCTTGGTTTTGAAGGTGCTTTCGGCTGACTTGGTTTTGAAGCAGCCGTCCCTTTTACTTTCAATACTTGATTCGGATAAATCATATCAGACTTTAACCCGTTCAATGTTTTGATTTCACCAATCGACATATTTAACGAATTCGCAATTTTCCAAAGAGAATCCCCTAATTTCACCTTATATGTACTAGATGATGAACTATTTGAGTTCGTTGTCTTATTGCTTGAGCTGGAATTTGATGTTGAGTTTGAATTTGATGACTGACTTCCGCTCGACTTTGTGCTCCCAGATACTTTTAGCTTTTGACCAGGTCGAATGAGGTCACTGTTTAAGCTGTTTAGGCTTTTTAAGCTTGCAACTGACATTTTGTGATTCTTTGCAATCAGCCATAATGAATCCCCAAGCTTGACTGTATAGCTAGATGTTGTTGAAGCGCTGGATTGCGTTGCCTTTGAACCTGTTGACGAGCTGGATTTCGTACTTTTTGCACCAGGAATCTTTAAGCTTTGTCCAGCAAAAATCATCGTCGTTTTTAATTGATTAAGAGATTGAAGCTCCGATATACTTGTTTTGTACTGTTCGGCAATCTTCCAAAGTGAGTCACCGCTTTTCACCTTGATCGTCTGTGCTTCTGCCGGTGCAGCAATAACAGCTGAGCCTGCGATCGCTGAAACTGTGAGGCCGGTTACTACTTTTTTCTTCATGTATGAATCTCCGCCTTTCATGATTTCGTTCAATAAGACTTATGTACTAGTTTTGAGTTTAGCATTTAATGGTTCTGCTTCTCTTGCACTATTTTATCTTTATTTCTATTATATTACTCGACATGAAGACGTTGGGCAATAACAAATAGGTTTGAGCAGCAAACTCAAAATGCTAAAACAAAGCCATATCGTTTCTATCGGCTGTTTGCTGTATTTATAAACATTTTTTAAGGAATTTTTAAGTTGACGTTTAGAAATTTGTCAAAACAAGCACTTTGCTAGTTTCATAGTTCTATTCTACATGACAAATTTTTCTGTATCAAATGACTTTTTACTTAATTGACTGTTTTTTCTCCTCAAATAAAAAAGCATCCTTCGGAATGAAGAATGCAGCGGTTCGTTTTTATTTTCTTATTTCCGATCTTTTACGGTAAGCGGATAAAGCACCCCTTCTTTAGCAAACGACATTTTACCCGTTTCTTCAGATACGACGAGAACCAGTGCGTCGGTCATACCAGAGAGCCCGATGGCTGCCCTGTGCCTTGTGCCAAGAGAAGGACTGACTTTTTTTGAGGTGAGCGGCAGTACATTTGCAGCGGAAACGAGTATATTTTCTTTCACTAAAAGAGCCCCATCATGAAGTGGGTTTCCCGGATAGAAAATGCTTTCTATTAATGATGCACTAATTTTCGCATGGAGGTTGGTCCCTTTTTGAATAAAATCCTCGACTTCATCTCTCCTTTGAATCACAATAAGTGCTCCGTGCTTTTGTTTAGATAAATGCTCAATTGCTAATGAAAATTGAGCAAAGCCGGGCGTGAATTCTTCCATATACGATTGCAAATAAAACGAGGAAGCCTCTGCATGCATTTCATTAAACTCATCATGTAATGATTCGAGGTCACAAAGTAAACATTGTTCAGTCTCATCAAGAGAATTGACGATTTTTTTTGCATCCATCATGATTTGCATCAAATGTGATTTCATCTCTAATTTAAATCTGGCTTCTTCATTTGTACGATTTAACATCTTGACCATTTCCCTCCTTCGCCGGTCTTGTGTCATAAAATAACAAATTGTGTACATTCTATTTGTATGGAGGTGAACTCAATATGACCATTCAGAAAGTCATTCAATATGCTTGCAGCATTTTAGGTGTTGTCAGCCTTTCTTTTATTTATGCCCAAATGTTTAAAAAAACGAAGCCATCAAAGAAAAATAATCCGACAGAGAATTGATTTTTTTACATAGCGTGATATAATTCCTCTCGTTATTTCTGTTCAGAGAGGAACTGATGATGAGAAAAACGAATAGCATTCGAGCAAAGTTGGCACAATTTTTAACCATTTTGATCCCGATTTTAATCACACAAGCGGGTCTTTCGCTTATTACGTTTTTAGACACAGTGATGTCTGGAAAGGTAAGTGCAGAAGACCTTGCGGGTGTCGCGATCGGTTCTAGCATTTGGACACCTGTTTATACAGGGCTTGCCGGTATATTGATGGCCGTTACTCCGATTGTGGCTCAGCTGATGGGCGCTGGTCATAAAGAAGATGTTCCCCGGGCTGTCTTTCAGGCGATCTATTTATCCCTTCTTTTAAGTGTCGTTGTGATCGTTATTGGAACGATTAGCGTTCCTTTCATATTAGGAGGACTTGGACTTGAGCCAACCGTAGAGGATATTGCCAGGAGTTTTCTGAGCTTTCTTGCTTTTGGGATCATCCCGCTGTTTGGTTATTCAGTGCTGAGGTCGTTTATTGATGCATTAGGGAAAACACGTGTGACGATGTTGATTACGTTAACAGCACTTCCTATTAACTTTGTTTTTAATTATGTATTTATTTTTGGGAATTTTGGCTTTCCAAAGCTTGGCGGTGCGGGGGCTGGCCTTGCATCTGCGATAACGTATTGGGCGATCTTCATCATGAGCATTTGTATTGTCATCAAGGCAGAGCCATTTGCCTCATTTCGTTTATTTCAAAAACTGCCTCGGTTCAATCTTTCCCGTATGGGGCAAATACTGAAAATCGGTATTCCTATTGGGTTTGCAATCTTTTTTGAAACGAGTATTTTCGCAGCTGTCACGCTTTTAATGGGTCATTTTGATACCGTGACGATCGCCAGTCACCAAGCAGCAATGAACTTTGCTTCTATTCTATATATTTTACCGCTTAGTATCTCAATGGCATTAACGATCGTCGTTGGCTTTGAAGCGGGAGCAAAGAGGTATAAGGACGCGCAAAGCTATAGCTATATCGGGATTGCAACTGCTGTTTTATTCTCTTTATGTACAGCAGCACTTATTTTGTTATTTAGACCTGAGATCGCAAGTTTATATACAACTGAATCACCTGTTTTACAGCTGACACAGCACTTTTTGATTTACGCAATCTTTTTCCAGCTGTCAGATGCGATCGCTGCACCGATTCAAGGGGCTCTGCGCGGCTATAAAGATGTGAACTATACTCTCATTGCAGCTTTTGTCTCTTACTGGGTCATCGGTCTTCCTTCCGGCTATCTGATTGGCACGTATACCTCATTTGGGGCGTTTGGCTACTGGATCGGTCTCATTACCGGGCTTGCTGCTGGTGCCATCGTTCTCTTTATCCGTCTTAGATTGATTGAAAGACGATATTCTCTGTCCCATACATTTGAAAATGAGCGTGCAAAATAATTGGCTCAATTCGAAGTTCAAAAAAGGAGGCTGTCGATATGATTTCGACAGCCTCCTTTTTATTTAGTCATTCCATTGATACGTCCAGAAAATTTCTTCATCGAACCATTTTTGAACGACTGGTTCTTTATTTTTCAGCTTCTGCTCAAGTTCTTTCAGCATGCCTTCTGTTTGTGTTCTGTGCGCTCTTAATGCATTTAATTTGATATCGGCTACATCTGTAATGTCGATCACAATATCTGCATTTCCTAGCACTTCTTCTCTATTTCTCGTAATGGCCATGCAGTATGTGACAGGACGGTCTTCTTTTTTCTTGCGGTAAAGAGCGCGGATGACGGCCTCCCCTGTCGCATCATGATCAGGGTGTACACCATGTCCTGGGTAAAAGGTGACAATAAGTGTTGGTTTGACTTCATCGATAATGTTTTCCATCACATCCGCCAAATACTCATCATCTTCAAATTCGAGCGTCTTATCACGGAGGCCAAGCATACGCAAATCCGTGATATCCATTTCTTTACACGCGTTGATTAATTCCTGCTTTCTTAATTCAGGAAGTGTTTCACGATTGGCATATGTTGGGCTGCCCATATTTCTGCCCATTTCCCCAAGCGTCCCGCATGCATACGTGACTGGAATTCCGCGTTTTCTGCTTTGTGCAATGAGACCTGCGACCCCAAAGGATTCATCATCGGGGTGAGGCAGCATCACTAGTACATGTTCGTTCATCACTTGTCACCCTTTCTTCTACACCTGAAATGGTGTTTCACTAATTTGTAATGAGATCGCTAGTTTTCCGTCTGGCAAATGCCCTGCTAATAAAAGGCGGCCCTGGTCATCAAACTCATAATCGGTTAATCCTTCTGCGTAAATCCAGCCATCTTCTGTTTTCATTCCAACACGGTACGGACCTTGTCCTTTTATTTTCGCCTGTGAATAGACGACTTTTGCATTGCGGATATACGCCACAACTGTCATATTTTGTTCATTTACATGAGCTGAATAAGAACCAGTAGTCGTTTCAAGATGAACGAAGACTGGACGATTTAAAAACGATTCAAGATGTGCAGTGACATCCTCCGTTTGAATTGGTTTCATGAGTGGTTCCTTCCTTCATTTTGAATTAATTCTCGCAGCTTTTTCGTATGTAAGCTGATCAGCTGCAATTGATGATCATGATGAACAGCACTTTCTAATATTCTCTCCACAGCGAGCACATACTTTTGATGTAATGATTTTCTCGCTCGCGGATGGGTACGTGCGTCGAGTAAATCATCACATATCGCCTCGAGTAAAGAAGACATATCATCGACATCAAGCTGACGATTTTTCCATAAAGATTGATAAGCGGCTGTAAGCTCATTGGCTGATGACATGTGATCACCTCTACAGTTTTGGTAACAACTTATTATGACATGATCCGCCTTCAAAAAAAAGCAAACTGCTTGTTCTATTTAATGAGAGTTCGCTGTTTTTTTCATTCGTAATTGTGAGGTGGTAAACAAGAAAATCGCCACCCAAATACAAAGAAACGTCACGATTTTTGCCGCAGATAAGTGTTCGTGATACACAAAGAGACCTAAAAACAGCGTAATCGTCGGTGCAATGTATTGCAAAATACCCACTTGATAAAGAGGAAGTCTTTTTGCACCTTCAGAAAATAAAAGAAGCGGCACAGCTGTAAAGACCCCTGCAAAAAATAAGAGGCCAAGCGATCCGAAGCTGCTCGGGTTCATGGTGACCACAGGTTCCTTTAAGAAGAAGAATAAGTAAATAAGTGCAGCTGGTGCGAGTAGTAGTGTTTCAATCGTTAACCCAATCGCACTCGTAAAGCTCATCCTTTTTTTAATCAGTCCATAGAAACCAAAGCTAAAGGCTAATAAAAGAGCAACGAAAGGAAATGAGCCATACTGGACCGTTGAAATGATCACACCAGCGGCGGCAATGAGTATCGCGATCGTTTGCATTTTATTCAGTCGTTCTTTCAAGAAAAGGATCCCTAATAAAACGGATACTAACGGATTAATATAGTACCCTAAACTTGCTTCTAGCATAAGATGATGGTTGACCGCCCAAATGTACACATACCAGTTGACCGAAATTAAAATAGCAGATAAAAGTAATGAGAAAAGTGCTTTTCCATCCATCATCAGCCCTTTCACAGTCTGCATCGCTGGACGGACTTGCTTTAGATAAAGGAGAATACCGCACATAAAAATAAATGACCAGACAATTCTGTGCGCTAAAATTTCGCCTGACGAAATATGCTCCATCAACTTCCAATATAACGGGAATAGCCCCCATAATGTAAAAGATGCTGCCGTATACAAAACACCTTTTGAATGCTGCTGTTCGTTCAATCTAACCATTCCTTTCTAAACCTATCGTATATTATAGCACGCACTCAGCTGAATGGGCATATACTAATTCAGGGCATTTAGAAAGGATGATTTGCATGTTTGACTGGAACCGATTATTCCCTTTTCAAAAGCAATTTTCGAAAGAAGCCTTAAAGAATTCGGACCCTAAAGACGTTGAGCAGTATGTCAATCAAGTGATGGAAAGTGTATTCGGCTCCAATTATCCTGCTCAGTTCCCTTTTCAGGACCCACTCTCTCAAAAACAAAAAAAGGGAGAAACGGACGTCAAAAAAGAAAAGGAGCCCGAAGTTGAAGTGTTCGAGACAACTGATCATGTGTTTGTCAAAATTGAGCTTGCTCGTCCGAACACGGAAAAAGTAAAAATCAAACATACAGCCAATCTGCTGTTTATCGATCATTTCCCTGAGGAGAATGCACAAAAAAAGGTCGTCCTGCCTGCTGCTGTGAAAAGGAAAGGAACGAAGGCTTCTTATCAAGACGGGATTTTGGAGATTATGTTCTTAAAGCATGATGATCCGGGAATTTCTGAAATTGATATTCCATTATAAAAAGCCTGCTTTGATATTGAAGCAGGCTTACTCTTTTTCTTAATAATATGGTGGATATCCGCCGCCATAAGGCGGTGGAACAGGCGGTGGTGGTGGCGGGTAATATGGGCGAGGATAATTAAAAATCGCACTTCCTAGAAATCCGCCAAGCAGTCCGCCGACTAAAGGAGCGCCAAAACCAAAAAACAAAGGGACTCTGGATTCATATGGCGGAATGCCAGGGGCGCCGCCTCGAAAATACGGAGTATGAGGGTACATGCATTTCTCCTCCTTTGTCATGTGCCTAACATCAGCATATTCATCAGGAGTCAAAACGTTTGGGCAAACCCGAAACTAAGCTTGCTCCTTTTTTTCATGAGAATCTGCATACTCCCCTGCCCAGCGTGATACCTCTCCGAATACATCGTTGAGTGCATTCCCTTTTTCGGTTAAACAATAGATGACTTTCACAGGTGTCTCAGGGAGGACAGTTCGCTCTATAATACCTTCTTGCTCGAGCTCTTTTAAACGTTCTGCGAGCATTTTTTGACTGATGGATGGGATAATGTCCGTCAGGTCTTTAAACCGTTTTGGACCATCAAGCAATACATGAATAATGAGACCATTCCACCTTTTGCCAAGAAGTAAAAAAGCTTGCTGAATGTGTGGACATAATTGGAATTCCATAAATTTCAGCCTTTCTTTTCATGATTGTTTGACAAACTAATGGTATACAATTTAAAATATCTCTAGTTACAATAAGTAAGTTTCTCACTTTTTTAGTTATTGTACCATACTATTTGCAAAAACGGGAGGAAATATCCATATGGCGATTGATCAAAAAACGATTGACATTTTAAAAGAAAGAGCTTCAGTAAAAGAGTATGATACAACTCATGAAATGACAAAAGAAGAACTAACAGAGCTTCTTGATATTACAACAAAAGCACCATCTGCCTGGAACCTTCAGCATTGGCATTTTACTGTTTTCCATAGTGCTGAATCAAAAGCAAAGCTTCTTCCAATCGCTTACAACCAAAAGCAAGTCGCTCAAGCATCGGCTGTGATTGCTGTGTTAGGTGATCTTGAAGCCAATCAAAATGGCGAAAAAATCTACAGCGAGCTAGCTGAACAAGGTTTCATTACAGAAGACATTAAAGAAACTCTGATGACGCAAATCAATGGTGCTTACCAAAGCGAGCAGTATGCACGTGAAGCTGCGTATTCAAACGCTTCGTTAGCTGCTATGCAGTTAATGATTGCGGCGAAAGCAATGGGATATGATACATGCGCAATGGGCGGTTTCAGCAAAGAAGCGTACGTGAAAGAATTCAATGTGAGCGGCCGCTACGAGCCAGTGATGTTGATTTCTGTTGGGAAAGCAGCAAAAGAAGCTCATAAAAGCAATCGTTTTGACATCGAAGAAGTATCTGATTTCCTATAAAAAATGGCAGAGTCTCAGCTTTCATGCTGGGGCTTTTTTATTTGCTTTAAATATTATTCCTCCATACTTTTTTTAAGCTCACGCTCTTTTTAGCCTTCATTATTCTCTCCTTTTGAGAATGAAAGCGTTATATTAGTATGATATTCTCAAAAATGATTGTTTTTTCTGAAAATGGTCTTGTGATCTAATCTGACAACTGCTATTATTATGAAATTACAAAATATTAGAGGAGGAAATCATGAATAAAAAATTGATGCTGGCACTACTTATATCGATTCCTTTCATCGGACAGCTTGCACTGCTTCCCTTTGTGAATCGTATTCATCCATTTGTGATCGGGCTACCCTTTTTCCACTTTTGGCTCTTACTATGGATTGTTCTCACACCAGTTTGCACATTTATCATTTACCGGATGCAACATTCAAATGGAGGAACTGACGAATGCAAGGAAATTTAACAGCTTTATTGATTACTGCAAGTATTATTTTCATCGTCGTGATCATCGGATTTGCCGCTGGTCGTGATAAATCGTCAAGACAGTCGGTAGAAGAATGGTCTGTCGGCGGGAGAAAATTCGGCGGGTTGCTCGTCTGGTTCCTCGTTGGCGCGGACTTATACACAGCTTATACCTTTTTAGGGCTGACAAGTACAGCTTATACGGCAGGAAGTGTCGCTTTTTTCGCTATCCCTTATTCGGTCCTTGCTTATTTTATTGCGTATTTTTTCTTACCGAAACTTTGGACGGTTGCGAAAAATCACAAGCTTACAACCCTTGCTGATTATGCACGTGAGCGGTTTGACAGCAAGCTGTTATCAAGTTTGATTGCCATTGTTGGTGTACTTATGCTGATTCCTTATATTTGCCTTCAGCTGAGCGGGATTCAAGATACGTTAACTGTCGCTGGAACGAATTATATTAATGTGAATGCAGTTGTTATCATTTCATTTATTTTAGTTGCACTTTATACATTTTTCAGTGGAATTAAAGGCCCTACATATACAGCCATTATTAAGGATATTCTTGTTTGGGTGATCATGCTCTTTATGGTCGTTTCTCTACCAATTATCCATTTTAACGGATGGACGCCGATGATGAATACGTTAGCCAAGGAAGCGCCGCAGCTTCTGACGATACCTGAAGGCGGCCCAAAAGGCATTTTATGGTTCATCACTGCTTCAGGTGTTTCTGCCCTTGCTCTTTTTATGTGGGCACATGCGGCAACTGGGGTTTTTACAGCCAAAAGCGCAGATGCCATCCGTAAAAACAGCATGTTTTTACCTCTTTATAATATTGTATTGATTTTGGTCATCTTCCTTGGATTTATTGCCTTTTTAGTCTTACCAGAGGATACAAATCCAAGATTTGCTCTTCTTCATTTAATTCAAACGTCATACGGCGGCGTGATGCAGGGACTCGCTTATTCAACGATTGCACTAGCTTCCCTCATTCCATGCTCTATTATGGCCATTGGCGCATCGAATTTATTTGCGAATAATTTATACCGTGACTTAATTCATCCGAATGTGTCTCCGAAAAAATTAACCATGATTACACGTTCGATGGTATTTATCGTCATCGGGCTGGCTCTTTTATTCGGGATGCTGTTCCCGACTGCACTTGTCACACTTCAACTGATTGGCGTTTCAGGAATGGTGCAAATTTTCCCAGCGATTGCGATCAGCTTGTTCTGGAAAAAGCAATCGAGAGAGGCAACGATTGCCGGGCTGATCATTGGCCTCATCGTCACCTTTACAGCGAATATCTCACAAGTCACGTTCGGACTTTATGAAGGTTTTCTTGGTTTACTAGCAAACGTTGTGGTCATCTTGATTTTGAATCCATTCTTCCAAAAGAATGTCACATCTAATTCAGTGACAAATGATCTATTTGAAAAGGACAACGAAAAAGCAGAAGCGATGGCAAATGAAGCATAAGAAAAAGCAGTCCCTTGATGAGGACTGCTTTTTCTTTATTTTATTTCTTTTTTCAAGACGTCAATGGCTTTTTTCATTTGCGTATCATTTTTCTTGAGCTTATCTTGGATCTTTGTCATGAGTACTGTCGTTGTATCCCCTGTGAGAATACCATCTGCCTTTAGATCGTGATCTGTTTGGAAGCTTTTCACGATCGACTGGAATGCTTGATCGTACTCGCCGTTTGCTTTTGCTTTGTAGCCAAGCGCTTGGAACATTTTTTGAGCCGCTTTGACTTCATCACCATTATCATTCAGCTGATACGTCTTTTTCGGGCTTAAATATGGCAGTTTCGCATAACTTGGCAGAGATGCTTTGACCTGTGGTTCAATTCCTTTTTTATGAATCCATGAACCGTTCGGTGTCAGCCACTTGGCAATGGTTAACTTCACACTAGAACCATCATTATAGCTTTGCGCATTTTGAACAGTGCCTTTACCAAATGTCTTTTCTCCTACAATTTGAATGCCTGAGGATTGATGCAGTGCCGCCGCCATGATTTCAGCAGCGCTCGCTGATCCACCGTTTACAAGGACCACTGCCGGCTGATGAACCTTGCGTTCTTTCTCAGCTTTGTACACTTGTTTTTTCCCTTTTTCTTCAACCTGCATAATGACTTTTCCTTTATCGATAAAGTCATTACTCATTTCAATCGCTTCTGTCATAATACCGCCTGGATTATCTCTCAGGTCGATGACAAATCCTTTTGCCCCTTTTTTCTCAAGGTCATCAATCGCTTTATCTAGCTCTTTAGATGTTGTTTCAGCAAAGGACGTAATTTGGATTTCTCCTATTTTGTCTTTTGTTAATTTGGCATAAACCGTCTCAAGCGGAATGGTGTCTCTTGTAATGTTCACATCAATATTGCCAACACCTTGCCGATTGAGATACAGCTTGACATCCGTTCCTTTTTTGCCCCTGATGAGTGAAACTGCTTTGTTTACCGACATGCCTTTTGTACTTTTTCCATCTACCTTTACAATGCGATCATGAGGTTTCAAACCAGCTTTTTCAGCAGGAGAGCCTTTAATCGGTGCGACAATTAAAATTTGTCCATCCTTTTCTTCTACTTGTGCACCAATTCCTTCAAATGAGGAAGAAATGGTGTTGTTAAACCCTTCGGCTTCCTCCTGATCCATATATGTAGAGTATGGATCATCAAGTGATGCAATCATTCCTTGAATCGCACCATCTACTAGTTTTTGATCATCCGTTTTTTCGTAATACTCATCTTTTACTTTCGTATAGGCAGCCATGAGTTTACTAAACTTCTCATCTCCTGAGACACTGACAGCACCTTGTTTTGTGATCACAAATGTAATCGCTGAGGAAAGTGCAGCTGTCACCAGAATGGCTATCACGAATTTAAATTGTTTTTTCAAAAAAACACCACCTTTATCTCCTTTCATTATTATCAAGGACGATTCTCCATCCGTCAACCAATGGATCAAACTTCTATTTGAAAAGAAAAGCCATTTGACCCTGCATTGCATAATCTTTAGAGAGGAACATGATAAGGAAAGAAGGGATTTCATGAGTGATTATGTAGATATGCTTGCCCATTTTGGTGTATCAGGTGCCCATCCTGGTGGAATTGAGTTAACGAAAACGATGATTGAGCATATAAGACTGACGCCAGATGCACGAATACTAGATGTTGGGTGCGGTACAGGACAAACGGCCGCGTATTTAGGAAATGTAGGTTATCAGGTGGAGGCGATTGATACGCACCCTTTAATGATTGAAAAGGCCAACCTTCGTTTCGAGCGAGAGGACCTGCCAATCCGTGCTTTGCAAGCATCCGTTGAACATCTGCCATTTCCAGATGAAGCATTCACTCTCTTGATCAGTGAATCTGTTTTAAGTTTCACCGAATTACCTGCTGCGCTTACTGAGATCAAACGGGTGCTTGCCCCTGGAAGTCAATTGATCGCAAATGAAGCTGTGTTAAAAGCACCTCTTGCACCTGAAGAGCTGGCAGTTGTTCGAAATTTTTATGGTTTCCACTCTCTCTTTTCACTTGAAGAATGGAAAGAGCAGCTAATAGAAGCAGGCTTCTGCGACATTCGAATTCTCTCATTTGATGAGCACATGGTGCAGGAGGAGCCGACAGAAATGGAATTATCAGAACACATACCGCCCTCTCTTTACGATACGCTGCAAACACACTATGATCTCATTCAAACGCACCGGGAACATCTGAGTCACATTTTATTTGAATGTAAAGTATAAAATGAGCGAAACTCCTATATGTTTTGTCCAAACTCTATGAGGACTCTCGCATAGGATAAGAGTGAAAAGAGTTTGTCATAAGGAGGAAAAACATGGAGCGCTACTACAAGCTTTGTCAGCAGCATATGGGAAAAGTCGCTAGAATCACTGATCGTCATGGCAGAGTACATGTCGGACGCATTGAGCGGGTGACAAACCGCAAAGTTTATATTCGTCCAGTCGGCGGGTCCCGCGGGGGCTTTGGCTTTGGCTATTGGGGAGGGTATTACGGAGGCTATTATGGCTGGGGGCCAGCTTATGGCATTGGACTCGGTTTTATTACTGGCTTCGCATTAGCAGGTTTGCTCTTTTTTTAAAAGGAGTATAGAAGAAGGCCTCCCAGCGTATTGGGAGGCCTTTTATTGGTTTAGATTTTCTTCACTTTGTTCAAATACTCTTCGAATGTTAAATCGTGATCATGCATCGCTTTTGCGGCTTCTTTTCCTACATAGCGCAGGTGCCACGGCTCATATTCATATTTCGTAATGTCTTCTTTTCCTTTTGGATAACGGATGATAAAGCCATATTTATAAGCGTTTTTGGCTACCCATTTACCATCGGGTGTTTCACCAAACTTTTCAGAGATCTCAAAGCCGGCACTTTTTGAGGAAATGTCCATGGCAAGACCTGTTTGATGTTCACTTTCACCTGGTATCGCGACTGCTTCTTGGGCTTTTTCTTTTCCTTTTAGTTTTACCTCACTATCAAAAATGACTTTTTGACGGTCATAGGAGCGATAGCCAGATACAGCAGCAAGCTCGAAGTTTTCCTTTTTGGCGCCTTTGAATAACTTCTCAAGTGCTTCCGCTGCTTCTTTACGAATATATCGTTTTTCAATATCCTCTGAAAAAGAGAATTCTACTTTTGGTACAACGAGATCAGAAGGTTTATAGGTTCCTGGCAGTGCATATTCCTTGTTCACTAAAGCAAGCACATTTTCAGGGTTTTGAATGGTTTTCAGCCCGCTAACTACCTTGATGTCATTGAAATATTCACTCTTTAACGTCAGCTCTTGATTAGATGAATCTGCTGTATCGTTTGAGTTTTGCTGTGATGATGAACTTGCTGCGTTCTTTTGGTCGTTTGTTTTGTTAGATTCAGTGGTACCGCTTTTTTGATCCAGCAACTGGCAGCCTGATAATGCGGCCGTCAAACCAAGAATCGATGCGATTGAGAGTATTTTATAGCTTTTCTTCATGACATACCTTCCTTTTGCTCTTCTAAAAAAATAAAGATGCGCTACATCGTAGCACACCCTTTATACTATTATAAAACAGAATCTAGTGCAATTAAGATCATTTCATCAAACGTCGTTTGACGCTCTTCAGCAGTTGTTTCCTCTCCTGTTAGAACATGATCACTTACTGTCAGGATCGATAGCGCCTTTCGATCAAATTTGGCAGCAAGCGAATAAAGAGCTGTTGTCTCCATTTCGATTGCTAGAATACCGTATTGAGCCATGAGCTCAAGTGGTTTTTCATTGTAAAATTGGTCTGCTGTAAACACATTTCCAACACGCACAGCTACATTTTTTGCTTCTGCTGTATCGTAGGCTTTCTTCAGTAAACCAAAATCAGCGCATGGCGCGTAATCAATCGGTCCAAAAGCCACACGGTTCATTTGAGAATCTGTTGATGATGTTTGAGCTAAAATGACGTCACGCACATTGACATCCTTTTTGATTGCTCCGCAAGACCCAACGCGGATTAAGTTTTGAACATCATAGCTTTGAATAAGTTCATTCACATAAATCGAAATAGATGGTACGCCCATTCCAGTGCCTTGTACAGACACGCGTTTTCCTTTATACGTTCCAGTAAAACCGTACATCCCGCGTACTTCGTTATAGCACTCGACATCTTCTAAATATGTATCTGCAATATATTTCGCACGAAGCGGATCGCCTGGCAGCAATACCGTTTCTGCAATTTGTCCTTTTTCTGCTCCAATATGTACACTCATTTTTTAGCCTCCACTTACGTTTACTATGTGTTTTATCCTATTTATTATAAACGAACGAGCCCAAAAAAGAAAATACCAGCTGAATCTCAGAGCTGGTATCTTAAATCATCTATTTAACTCATCGTCATCAGTCGTTCACTGCGTTTCCATCCGGTCGGAAAGAGCTGATAATAGCACTTCCCCTTTTTCCTATCATCAATCACAACGATATCCCCTGTTGTGATAAACCGAGCGTTGTAATCATTTGGGACTGTATCATGTACATTAAATGTCGAGAATGCTTTTTCCAGAACATCAAGGTGTGATCTGCCACCAATCTTTGTCCGGTACACAGGCTGATGCCCGCTTGTAGCACCATATTCAGGTGTCTGATAAATGGTTAAGTGATATACTGAAGGTTTCTTTTGAAAAAATCTCAACGTCAATTGCATTCAAATCCCTCCCCTTTTATATAAAATTGGCTGGGATCTGTCAATCTCCTTCTTCTATTTTTGTCGAATGACAGGCAATCTTTCGTCAATCTTTTTACAGATGAGAAATAAAGCTAGTCCTATGGCAAAACCTCCTGCCACATCTGTCAAATAATGAACGCCGATATACATCCGGCTGATCCCAATCAAAAGAACACCTAGCCCCGTGATGAGATAGACGATTTTTTGTCTTTCTTTCAGCCATGGAATCATCTCAACTAATAGATAGGCGATAAAAGGATAGATCGTTGCTGCATTCATTGAATGTCCGCTCGGAAAGCTGTAATACGTTTCACTGACAAGGCGATCAAAGGCCGGACGCTCTCTAGCAAACAGCCCCTTTAGTTCATGATTAATTGTTTTTTCTGTGAGATATAAGAGAAAAAGCAGGATGATAGAGTGGTATCGCTTATACACGACGAGCACCACACTAAAGATGAGCATGATTGGAACTAGCAGTGCGCTGATGCCAAGGTCCGTCACAGCTAGCATGACATCATTTACAAAAGGGAGTCTGATGCTCTCAAACCATAGGATGATCTGGTTGTCCAATTCCTGGCTTGCACCAGAACCTATGAGCGCTGCAATGGCGCCAAATAAAATGAAAAGAAATAGGATATACACGTGAAAGAATTCCCCTCTCTCCTCAGAATCTCTTCAAAGTATAGTGCCTACAACGCCTCTTCTTCAACTATCATTGCTTTTCTCAGCATATATTCAAACGTAATGTCAGCTAGTTCAAACGTTTCCAGCTCAGATGGTATGTACCCTCTTTTGACCAGCTCCATGTAGAAGAATTCCGCAATTTCCTCTGTATCAATCACCAAATCTGCTTCTTTCATTGCTTTCCGCCTCCTTTTTTATGATGTATGAACGCTGCCTGTTTTTTATTACAGTTTGTCATAATGGCTCATTCCATACATATAAATGCAGTAAACAAAAAGAAAAGGGGCTTGAGGCAATGAATTGGTTAAGTATATTAGATGGAGAAACGTTTGATCAGGTGATGGGCCGTATCTTGAGGGGATGGTTTTATGTGATTGTCTTTTTCTGCGTGCCTTATTTTTTATTCGTGTTAGGACAAGTCTTTCTTTAACCAAAATGCTCTTTTAAACTTTCCAAAATAAAATCCATCATATCCTTATACTCTGGATCTTTGAAAAATTCGTAGAGAATTTTATAATCATTATAAATATCAAGAAGCTCATCCACTATAGATACAGCGAGGAATTCTAGTGAGGCTTCGCTTTCTTGCTTCTCTTCTAGCTGTAATAGAGCCGTTTGTACCATATCTTCCTCTATTTCTTTTGAGGTTTCTCCAACGTAATGCACAAAAAGAAGCTGATGAACAAACTGGTCCATCTCATATTTCCTTAGGACAAGCGTTAAGTCTTCCTCTTCTGTTTCCAGCCACTCTCCGTCCTTTAGCCTCGTGAGTTCGTAAATCACATCTTCCCAGCCATCTTCAAGGTAGCGCCAAATTTCAGTCCGATGACCAATGATTTTAAATAGCTCTTTTCCGTAATCTTTTACATAGACGACATCGCCAATGAGGAACTCGTATTCAATGTCCAGCTTTTCTGTATCCACAATCACTCCGTCGTACTCATCGTAAAGCTGAAGTGATGTTTCAAAATAAAGCACCTCATTATGATTGACCTCATACAAATAGTGCTGGTCAATTTGATGGACTTTTGTAATCGTTCCGACTGTGCCGTACATGACAACGACGACAATATCCCCTACTTGATATTTTGGTGCTTTCGCCTTCATTCTGTCTCCTCCTTGCCCGACTTTTGGTCTTAACGTATCGTATGCCGGCGCAAGGAATTCTGCATGGGCAACCGCACCATGCAAAATGCCATTTTATTTCTCCATCAAAAAACCGCTTTCTCCATCCGGAACAAGCGGTTGTATGTGGTTTATTTTTTTTTGACTTCTACTTCGTATTGTTCAAACGCTTCGTCAAATGTAGTCATCGAGTTTAAATAATCGCCATTCAATTCTAAATAGACACACAGCTCATGATAATCAGTGGAAGCTTTAGGAAAGCTGTGATCCTCGTAAGCAGCATTTGCAAAATGACTGATTTCATCTTTCGGTTTTGGATGTCTGTATTTCATTAAATAGTGGTAAAACGACTTCACCTGTTTTTTCCCTCCGCGATACTCTATTTTGTTGTTATATTATACAGGAATTTAATGACTTGTATAGGCGGAGGGACAACTTATGATGAAAAATCAAAGTAATTTCGCTTTAATAACCGCTCCATGCTCATTAATTCTTCATATGAGATTTTTTCTGGAAGTTTTGTTTGGTCCACTAAAATTAATTGATCTTCTATCTCTTTGACCGTCTCATCCTTTTGATAGGTCATACCGCAGTGCGTGCAGGAAATGGACGGCGTTTCGATGATTTCAATTGATTGTGTGCCGGTAATCAGTTCCCAAAAGACTGTTGTCTGCTCTGCGTTTGCTTTGTTTTCCTCACACCAATCACATGTCAGCAAGGTTATTTCTCCTCCTTTACCGTTTCTTCTTTTTTGAGCTGCGCTTGATATTTCTTCTCTTTTAATTGGTCCCGCTTTTCACGTTTGTTTTTGAGCGTATCATGCTCGGGATTTGTTTCATATGCTTCTCTTCGTTTCATTCGGCTTAAATTTTCCGGCGTAAAGGATCTGGCTTCATCCTGAAATAGAGCAGTGACGCCAATGGCCGGTTCTTGTTTTTCTTCATAAATTTCATTAAAATACGCATCTGCCTGCCCTGCGACGTAATGCTCTGGCTCTGGATACGATGTGATGACGCCTTCAAAGTTACGAAGGACGACTTTGTCAGGGCTTTGCGATAATAAATAATTTGGTTGCAGGGCAATCTTTCCTCCGCCTCCTGGTGCATCGACAACAAAGCTCGGCACTGCATAGCCGCTCGTATGTCCTCTTAAGCCTTCAATGATTTCAAGTCCTTTTGAAACGGGTGTTCTAAAGTGACCAATACCCTCAGATAAATCACATTGATAAATATAATAAGGTCTGACGCGAATCTTCACGAGATCGTGCATCAGCTTCTTCATAATCGGAACACTGTCGTTAATACCCGCAAGGATGACGGCCTGATTGCCAACAGGGACACCGGCATTGACAAGACGTTCACACGCTTCCTTTGCTTCTTTTGTGATTTCAATGCTTGTGTTGAAGTGGGTATTCAGCCAAACCGGATGATATTTTTTCAAAATCTCACACAGTTCGTCTGTAATTCTTTGCGGAAAGACAACCGGTGCGCGGGTACCAATCCGAATGATCTCAACGTGCGGAATGTCTCGTAAGTTTTTCAAAATGTATTCAAGTACTTGATCATTGATTAAAAGCCCATCTCCACCTGAAATTAACACATCTCGCACCTCAGATGTTTCTCTAATATACCCAATGGCGGCATCTAACTGCTTTTTCGGCACGCCCATGCCAATCTGGCCGGAAAAACGTCTTCTCGTACAATAGCGGCAGTACATGGAGCACTGATTTGTGACAAGAAACAGCACACGATCTGGGTACCGGTGCGTTAAACCTGGGACAGGTGAGTCCTCATCTTCATGTAGCGGGTCTTCCAGATCATATTTTGTTTTATGAAGCTCCTCTGCAATCGGCACAGATTGCATGCGTACTGGGCATCTTGGATCGTCTGGATTCATCAGTGAGGCATAGTAGGGTGTAATGTTGAGTGGAATGGTTTTGGTGGAAATCTTCACCCCTTCTTTTTCCTCTTCTGTTAAGTTCACGATTTTTTCTAAATCATCAAGCGTTTTCACGGTATGCGTCAGCTGCCAAATCCAGTCGTTCCACTTTTCCTCGGGCACATCTTTCCAAAGCTCAATGTCCTTCCAGTGACGCGCCGGCTCATACAGTTTTTGATTCATATCCATTCCCCCTATCAGCATTCACTTTATACTATGCAAGTTATGTGCCAACATGGGGAAATGCCCCTATTGTTTACAAAAGGAGCTTTTTCCACCCTAATTCAATGATTGGGTGCCTACATTTCGGCATCTCCATATTTCTTCAGTTTATATTGCAGCGTTTGTCGAGGAATCTTTAAGGCGGCGGCGGTTTGTTTAATATTCCCGTTGTGCTTACTTAAAGCCTCTTGAATCAATGTTTGTTCAAATGAAGTCACCTGACTTTTTAATGAGGACTGCGGAGATGCATGATCAATCTTCTGGGGCCGTAAATGAGCAGGAAGATATGCCGGGGTGATGTCTTCCGCTTCCTTTGGCATCATTAATACGGCATGCTCAATGGTATGTTTTAATTCTCTGACGTTCCCCGGCCAGTGGTGCGCCATAAACAGTTGTTCCGCTTCTTCAGAAAGGCGGATGACGTTTTTAGAAAACTGGTGATGATAGGTTTGAATGAAATGGCGGGATAGCAGCGTAATATCTTGCTTTCTCTCTCGAAGCGGCGTGATATGGAAGGATGACACATGCAGTCTATAAAATAAATCTTCTCTTAAAATTTGCTTTTTCACTGCTTCAAATGGGTCTATATTGAGCGCAGTAATGACTCTAACATCCACTTTAATCGCCTTTGCATCACCAATACGGCGCACAACGCCATCCTCTAACACTCGTAATAATTTTGTTTGCAGCGTAAGCGGCATCGCTTGCAGCTCATCTAGAAAAAGCGTACCCCCATCTGCTAATTCAAAAAGCCCCTTGCGATCAATTGCGCCCGTATAGCTTCCTTTCACAGATCCAAACAATAAACTCTCAAGCAATGATTCTGGAAGCGCTGCGCAGTTTTGCGGAATGAACACCTGGTTTTTTCGGTCAGACTCATGAACAATGGCTTGTACCAGCACTTCTTTTCCAGTCCCTGTTTCCCCGTAAACGACAACAGACGACGGATAAGCAGCGGCTTTTTTTGCTTTCTCAAGCATTTCTTTTAAAAGCGGATCATTCGTTAAAAATGAAGAAAAATCATGCATTTGATCCGTCTCATAAACACCATTCGTTCGCTTTTTTTGATCTAAACGATTCGAAAGCGCCGACAGTTTTGATACATCCTTTGCTACTTCCACTGCTCCTATTAACTTGCTATCTTCAATAATGGGCAAAGTGGTGTTAAGTGTTTCAATTTTTTCTCCATTTTTATTCAAATACGTTTGTAAAGAATGATAAATGGGCTTCCCCGTTCTGAGTACATGCATGAGCGTACTTGTTTTTTCAGTTAATGATGGATACACATCAAGGATGTATTTGCCAATCACCTCTTCTTTTTGTAAACAGTCAAATTTAGCGGCATTGTGATTATAAAAAATCGTGACCCCTTGATCATCTACAACGTGAATGGCTTCATCAATAGCTTCTAAAATCAATTCAAACCAATCCGCTCTTTCGACAACCTTCCCCATTCTTTCCCCCTCACTTTCAGTGCCAAAAAATCGGCATCTATTGCCGAGTTTTCAGCGGCTTGTTCATCTTCAATATGGTTCCCCTGTCCTTTTCACGTTTCGCTTTTTCCTTTCGAATTCCTGCTTTTTTCATCTATTGCGAAAAAAAGCACCCCTATGAGGAGTGCTTCTGCCCTGATGTTTGATAAAGAGACATATCAAATTCATGGAATGATTCCATATAAAGTGGAACAATGGGCTTCCCTTCTTGAAATAAAGTAAATTGGGAAGGATATAGTTTGATGGGCTGATGATAAAACGCAAATAACTTAACCACCTCAGGGGCAATACGGCAGAAGGTATCATGCACGAGTAAATATACATCTCGCTGCCATTTAAAAAGCCGGCGATTTGGCGGGCTGAATTCAGGGGATACTTGAATGATTTTGCCATCGTCTAACGTCTGTAACAGTTCGTTTGAAACGGCGCACATTTCCTTTGGATGAAACTGAAAATATTGCATATCACGCTTTGAAGCAAATCGTCTTTTTTTCTGATCTTCAATATAATAAAACGTTCTTCCGTTATCTGCGGTGACTACTGTATAGTTCGGCACAACCAGCCTATCTTTCACTTCATATTTCATCGTACATAACAAAGGAACACGAATTGCACGTCTCTTTTTATCATTCACCCATCGCTTGTCAATTTGATGAAGATTTCCATAAGTCAGTTGAAAATAGGCCCCTTCTCTTTCAATCACCGTCCCATCAATTACATCATATGGCATACTTGAAAACATGTGATGAAAGGATTGGGGTGTTTTAAATGTGATATCAAGTACTTCTTTTAATGGATGAAATGCAGCAAAATGATTCAACCGCATCCAAAAAACAGAATCTGCATGATGCCAATGCTTCGGCTCATCATCCCAATATTGCCCAAATTTCTCATAAATCAATGGAAGCAAGCGGCTTCTGTGCATGACCGAACAGTGATCTACTTGAAAGGACGCATGGTCTAACACGTGTTCTGCCTCACGTACAAAGGTCATTGTTTCCACCAGATGCTTATCAACATGGATCACACGCTGCGAGGAATAAACGATATCTACCTCTGGCTTTGATTGAAAAACCGCCACCATCTTCTGCAAACGATCTTTACAATACATGGTATCATCCGTTAAATAGCAAATAAGCTCCCCTGATATACGTGTTAATGCCTCATTAATAAGCGTCGCATAACGCACAGTCTCAAGCCTTTTTGCAGGATGAACGGTATGCGGATACAACTGAATACGCTCATCGTTTAAAAAGGACTGAATCTTTTTCATTGTTTCTGGCTCCGAGCCATCATCCATAATCAAAAGCTCCCAGTTTTGATACGTTTGTTCCACCATACTCTTTAGCACACGATCAATAAAATCAGGTTTATTGTAACTTGTTAAAATCACCGATACTTTCATGGGCATGATCCTTTTTAAGAGATTAAAAAGCTCCCCAGCTAACAATGTTTGCGTAAGGAACGCTCACTCTTAGCTGATTTGTTGCATTTTAAAAACCGCCACTATATGAATCAATTGAACGACAATCACGTTTTGGAGCACCTCACCATTGACTAAATGAACATGCGGCAATGGTATACCAAGTTCCAACCAAGAACGCAGCAACTCTTTGATTTCTGACGAACCTTCTTCTTGTTTTTCCTCTAAAAGACGAAGAAGAAGTAAAATGAAGATGACTTCATGGTACACCTTCTGCTTCTAGTAACTCTTCGCTCAGTCGTTTAATAATTGTTCAAATTCCATTCAAAATCCCTCTCTCTTCTTACTTAATCTTTACTAGAGTATGAAGATCTCATCATTTAGACATAACATTTGAAACTATTTTTAAAAATGTGTGAAATGATGAAATGAAAAAAGACCAAGGAATGAGCATTCTGCTTATACCAAAAAAAATGAACGGCATATAATACATAGTGGCGTATTTCAATTGTTGAAGGAAGGATGGGGATAAAATGAGCAACAATCGTACCGAGTTAAAAAAAGAGCTATTGAAACTATTCTTTAAGCCGCTTAGTCATGCATTAACAGTGAATCTCGAAGAGGGAGGTGCAGAAGTGGAAAATAAATTAAACGATTTATTAAGCGAAGTCGCAGCTGCAGCATCATCTTCAGACGCTGCTGCAACACTTGATTCATCTCAAGGAGCAAGATGGATTTTCGCAAGACTTACACCAGGAACGGTCATTAGTATTGTGATGGATTCTGGAGACTTAATTGGCCCAGTTCAATTTGTAGCATTCGATGCTTCAGCTGGTATCGTTTTTGTGACACAGGAAAGTTCCGTTACACCTACTGGCTCTGCAACAACTCTATTAGATGTAGATAAAGTTGAAAGTGTTACATTCACAACTTAATGTGAGAGAATTATCATGAAGCTACTTTATATCAGCTCTGGCTACGGCGGGATCTATCAAATGTTTGATCAATGGGTAGAAGAAAGCTTCATAGATTCACCCTTTTCATGTATCAAGATGGAAAGAGAATCTCTACAGTCACACATGCACAAAACCCGGACATTTACTCCGGATTTTGTTTTCATGATGATCGGCGATCGTATTCCAAAAGAAGCGCTTCAGCTATTCAAACAAGAAAAGCTCCCCGTCATCCTATGGATGACAGAAGACCCTTTTTATACAGATGTGTCAGCCGCCTGCGCGCTTGATGCACAAATGATTTTAACGATTGACGAAGGCACACTGCCTTTTTACAAACAATTAGGTGTTGATCACGCGCACTACTTTCCCATTCCGACCAACACACATATATTTCAGAAAAAAATGACGCCAGCAGAGTCATTCAACTATGACATCGCTCTCATTGGTTATCCTTATCCAAATCGCATCACCGCAATAAATGCGCTATTACATCAGCACAAATGGCGAATACTCGTTGCAGGCAAGGAATGGCACCGTCACTTAAATAAATTACGCAGACGGTATCGTGATCTGACACTCATGACCAATTGGCTGAGTCCTCAGCAAATGGCCGAACTTTATGAGCAGTCAGCCATTGTCCTAAATCCGCATAGACCTGCTCAATTTGCCTATAACCGAAACAAAGCCCTGATTCAAAATATAAGTCTGAACAACAGAGCGTTTGATATCGCTGCAAACGGAAGCTTTCAATTGACGGATATACGTCCGTCAGATGCATTTTCAAGCTTTGCCTTTTATACTCATGAAGACGATTTGATTGAACAAGTCGACTATTATGTATCAAATGAGGAGAAAAGACGGTCGATCGCCTTACAAAATTATGAACAAGTCGTTTGCTGGAATACGTTTGATACACTGCCATACAGATTATATGAGATGGCAAAAAGCGCCCTATGAACTGGCGCTTTTTCTTATTTATACTCACCTCACGTTGTTCCTTCCACATCCCGACGAGCCAATAATACTTTTGCTGCCGCTTTCCGGTCTGCCTCACTTTTCACAACAAGTGAGTGTGTCTGATCCATCAAATATGCTCCAACAGATCCTTCTAAAAAGGAGTGTATGCATTCTTTCGCATAATGAGCATGAAAAGCATATACAGCGCCATTTAGACGGCCATACGTATAAGGGTGTTCGGACAATGTGTTCATCGTGCTGATCTTGCTCCTTACGAAAAGCTGGTATCAAGGCTAAAATACGATTTCCCCAATACATATATGTTCTTCTCCTCTCGCACGCAGCTCAAGGTGCATTCGAAAAGGCCCCCTCCCTTTTTAACAGGCACTTGAACTGATGGCAATATTGAACCGGTGGAATCTCTCGTTCTTTCTAATGTTTCTTTTATCTCTCCATATTCTATTAAAAATTCGAACGAAGTTTATAATCTGTTCACCTAATTTATTGATCAAGTGGTTCTTTTCCTCAAACATTTCCTACTCTTTCACATATGATGCAAAGTAGAGAAATGAGAGTAGGGGGATTGGATATGTCAAAACAGATAGAAACGAGTTTGAAAACTTTTTTTCGTGACAAAACGATTTTAGTCACAGGCGGTACGGGTTCGATCGGCCGGCAAATCGTGAAAAAGTTAACAGCATGCTCTCCAAAAAGGATCATTGTATTCAGCAAGGATGACAGCAAACAATACATGATGAAAAGTGAGTATGTAGAGCATCCTGAGGTCGTATTTGCTCTTGGCGATGTGCGGGATGCAAGCCGCGTGAGGCAGCTCGTCAAAGGTGTTGATATGATTTTTCATGCAGCAGCCTTAAAACAAGTACCCACTTGTGAAGATAATCCATTTGAAGCCGTTCAAACCAATATTATCGGCGGGCAGCATATTATTGAAGCAGCGATCGAACATGAAGTCAGTCATGTCGTCAACATTTCAACCGACAAAGCGGTTTCTCCGACAAATGCCATGGGTGCAACAAAATTGATTTCAGAAAAACTATTTTTCCAAGCAAACGAAAGTATTCCAAATCAAAAAACCAGGTTTTGCTCTGTACGCTTTGGCAATGTGCTTGGCTCAAGAGGTTCGGTCATTCCGATCATGCTCCAGCAGCTGTTAAACGGGAAGCCTTTGACTGTGACAGACCCTGATATGACGCGTTTTTTTATGTCCATTGAAGAGGCTGTATCCCTTACACTTGAAGCAGCGATCATGATGAAAGGCGGCGAAACCTTCATTCTCAAGATGGAGTCATTACAGCTTGCTGATCTACTAAAAGCATTTCAGGAATATGCCAGTCAAATCAACGTAGCATCTCCTGATATTCTCGTCGTCGGGAAAAGACCTGGAGAAAAACTTCACGAGGAGCTCACATTCCCTCACGAGGCAGATGCACTGTTTGAACATGAACAATTTTATGCGATCTTACCGAGACCACATCTGCATCCTGCCTTTCAAAAAGTCGATTTGACCAATTACACATCAAATGAAGCACCGCTCATTACAAAAGAGAAGCTATTCCAGATCATCAAACAATTACATCACACGCATCATAAAAAATAAAAAATCGTCACACGGAAGCAAATGCTTTCCATGTGACGATTTTTAAATCAATTATTCAAATAGATGTGTCAAATGACCGTAACCTTCTTTTTCAAGATCATCCTTTCGGATAAACCTCAAAGCGGCTGAGTTAATACAATACCGAAGACCGTTTGGCCCTGGTCCATCGGGGAAGACATGACCGAGGTGGGAATCCGCTGTTTTACTACGAACCTCTGTCCGCACCATACCATGACTCGTATCAACCTTCTCCTCTACTTCCTCGTCTTCAATCGGTTTTGTAAAGCTTGGCCATCCGCAATGGGCATCAAACTTATCGAACGAAGAAAACAGTGGCTTGCCTGAAATGATATCCACATAAATCCCTTCTTCTTTATGATCCCAAAATTCATTTTGAAATGGCGGTTCAGTGCCATTGTTTTGCGTGACCTCGTACTGCATCCGGTTTAATTCTTTTAGACGCTTTTCTTTATCGTTTGTCATGATTTATCACTCCAATGGGACTCAATAAAACCCGCTCTACCCGAACCGACATGATATCGTTCGTAGTGCATTTTGTTCTTTTTATAATAATGCTGATGATATTCCTCTGCGGGATAAAAAGGACCAGCGTCTAAAATCTCTGTAACGATTGGCTTTTGGAAAATTCCGCTTTGACTGAGCTGCTCTTTCGAAGCTTCTGCGAGCTTTCGCTGCTCCTCATGGTGAACATAAATACCGGTGCGGTAAGACTCTCCTCTATCACCAAATTGCCCGCCATCATCTGTTGGGTCTATTTGCTGCCAATACAGTTCTAACAGCTTCTCATACGGGAAAACGTCAGGATCAAATGTGATTTGAACGGCTTCTCTATGCCCCGTTGTATTTGTACATACTTCCTCATAGGTCGGATTCACTGTATGTCCGCCAGTATACCCTGATTCAACTTTGATAATGCCCGGCTGTTCATCAAAAGGTTTAACCATACACCAGAAACAGCCCCCAGCAAATGTGGCTAATTCTTGTTTTTCAGACATATTAGTGCCCCCTTCATTTAAAAAATGGTATCATCATATTATAACATGATAGAAAATAATGAAAATGATACGACTTGTGTACCTAAAATGACAGAAGCATTCTGTCGTATCTTACAAATATGATGGGGGTTTAATGATTGGAACAAAGAAAACAAATGATGTATGAAATGGATACTTTACTGAGAACCGTATTTAAGCAGATACGTTATGAAATTAACAGCCTGCTCGAAAACGAATTGTCTCGGAATGAATTTCTCATTTTAAATCTACTCCGTGAGCAAGGTGCAAAAAAAGTAACGGAATTCGCTTCAATTCTTGGGGTGTCAGCAAGCCATATTACAGCAGTGACCGACACACTTGTAGAAAAAGGCTGGATCACTCGTATCCGCTCAAAAGAGGATCGCCGCATCATCAAAATCCACTTAACCGATAAGGGTAAGGAAATTACTGAGCATTTCGAGAAAAAGAAAACAGAATACTTTATGGAACGATTTGAATCATTTGATGATGAAGAGCTCAAAACGATGATCAAATTATTCAAAAAGCTGGATAAAAGTCAAAGAGATTAAGCATAGATTTAAGCGGTAAGGACATGCTACAGATAAAAAGAGGTGCATGAACCATGACAAGCCCTTATCTATGTCCAAACTGTAAAACCAACAGAACGCGCTTTAATCTGATTGAGCAGCTTTCAGAACCTGTGAAGCTTGATCCGGCGACTGGAGCAATTGTCGAAACATACGAAAAAGGTCAGCTTTCTCCTTTTCACATGAGCTATCAAGGTCCAGAAATCAAAGTTCAGTGCGGCGTTTGCGGTTTAATTGAGGATGAAAAAACATTTATTAAGCTGGCTGAATATCATCAATATTCTTCTCCTTCTTAACATGAAGGCCTGGCGTTTCCGTCAGGCTTTTTTCTATGTTTCTTTTGCCTATACAGATCGCCTTTTTCGTGCATACGCTACAAAAAACACCATCGTATGAGAAAGAAGGGATTGATGACATGCAGCAGCTCTTTTATCATGACTTTCCATATCGGCCATTCGCTGACACCTACGAGCATCTTCAAAGCAGCCATTCATCAAAAGCCTTTATTCGATTATTTCACGCTGCACCAGATCTAAGTGAGCTCGCTGTTTATGTGAACCGGAAGCAGGTAATGAAAACGATGCCTTACAGCCATTTGACCGCTTATATGGAGTGGGATGAGGGAATGTATGAAATAGAAGTATTCAAACTGGCTACAAATGAAAGAGTTCTTCATTCTCGCATTCGATTTAAGAGCGGCGAGGTGTACACACTATGTATCACAGGCGCTCGTGCAGGCTTTGCACTGCTGACTGAGCAGCAGGACCCTGTGATCAAACAAGAAGACCTGTCAGCACTTACATTTGTACAGCTGTCTCCGGACCTCCCTTCTATAGATATATATGAACGAGACCAAGGGATCCTATCGAAGAAGCTTGATTATGTAAACAGTACCCACATTCATCATTTCTCCCCGAATAAATATCATTTTGAATTAAAGGCCGCTGGTACTCAAAGTGTACTGCTTGATATCCCAAAAGTTCACCTGCAAACAAAACGCGCATACCTCATTTTGCTTCATGGTTTTGCAAACGGGGAGCCAGAGCTCATGGCGAAGGTGGCCTTGTCTCACCAAATATAAAAGAGCCTTTCCACATGGAAAAGGCTCTTTACGAGACATCTTCAGCTTTTTCTTGCTTTTGAAAATCAAAAGCAAGAATCATGATGCCTAAAAATAATGCACAGTAGGCAATATTTAAGTAAAACTGATCGATATTTTCTGCTTTTAAATCATTGGCAGCCGTAATGCCAAAGTATGCAGCAAATAAAAATGACAGTAAACTAAAATATTGATAGACTCGCTTCATGATTTCACTCCTGACTAACACGTTCTATTGCTTTGGATGATAATATGAGAATTCGATTTCATCGTTCTCTAGATCAATTTTGTTCGCTTTGACATACATATCATTCGTCAGCGGCATTTCTGAAAGGCGCACTTCCACCGTTTTTTGGTCTGGTTTCACATGAACGAATTCTGGCAGTTCATAAAACTGACCCATATAGCTTAAAACAAAACTGATTGGAATGCTTAATTGCCCAATTGAAAAATCATTCACTTTTAGCAGCACATCACCATTATCTTCAACAGTTGGGATAAATGAGACGTTTGCATCAATGGTTGAAGAGAAGGCTTTAATTGCCCCTGTTACTTTCACATCTTGATCAATCTCAACATGAAAGTCTGGCATATCGCTTGTTCCTTGATTTTTCAAATAATCATTTACAAAGCTGGTCAGCGATTCTTTTGAGCTAGAAATATTAAATGCATACTCGCTTTTCGCTTCCTTTTTTGAAGCGGATTGACCGCCTGGCAGAAGCATCAAAATGCCGCAGGCAAGAACAATCAATAGATTGATGGCAAGTAAAATAAAAAATAAGCTTTTCCATTTTTTCATATGTTCACCCTATTCCTTCGGCAGTCCTTCTTTTTTCACTTCTGAGAATAAACGATTTGCCATAAGAGAGTACCCCTTTTGGTTTGGGTGGAAATCATCATCTGCCAATAATTTTTCATCAGAATCTTCTTCAAATAAATCTGCCACATTGATCATATCAGCGTTGCCGTCTTTTTTCAGTTCTTTTTTGGCAACGGCATTCCAGTCTTTGACGACTTCATCAATGTCCTTCAGCTCAGTGAGACTGAACTTAAAAGGATTATACATGCTTACATACATGATCTTCGCATGGTCATTATGTTCTCTCAGTTGAGCAAGAATGGTTTTAAAGCGCTCCTCAAATGGACCTTGCTCTTTTTGAAAAGGAGCAAAAGTCAAATTGAGCACATTTTGACGAACGACATGCATTAAGTCATTTCCGCCTATCGTAAAGAAAATATAATCAGCGTCCTTCAGTCCATCTTGCACTTTTTTCTCTTTTAATCTCTTTAATAAATCTACGGTTCTACTGCCTTTAACAGCATAGTTTTTTAATGTAACAGATTGCACGCCGTCCACCGCTTCTATTTTGTCACGGGTGATGCCTGCATATCCCTTTTTATTTTGATCTCCGATTCCTTCTGTTAAGGAATCTCCAACCGCTGCAATGGTAATATGTTCTTTTACGTTTTGTGTGTCTTCTAGTTTATCCTTTATGCCAGCCTCTTGCGCGGAACATGCAGAAAGAACAAAAGCTAGAGACATCACAATCAAAATCAAACGAGCCTTCAAACGATGATGTCCCTCCTTTTTCTGATTAAAAAAGTGTATCATGTTTTCGCTCATTTGAACATCCTTATGCTAGCTTCGGTTAAGCGTTTTGATGTCCTTGATGATGTCATCATAAGGTGTATTTTGCATGCCATCATAATTTTTCATCACTTTCCCTTCTTGATTGACAAGGAAAAATAGTGATTGATGAATGACTTGGTCTTCATCCTCAGGTTTTTTCACAATGGTTTTAAAGCTTTTCATCGCGAATTTTTCAATTGCTGACTGCGAGTAACCTGTGAGGAAATCCCAATTTTTAAAGGACAAAGGATATGCTTTGGCAAATTCCTTTAGCTTTTTCGGTGAGTCCACCTCTGGGTCCACGCTAAAGGAAATGATATGCGCATCCAATTTTTCTTCTTGTAACCGTTTTTGCAGCTCTGTCATATGAGCAGTCATAGGCGGACAGATCGTTTCACAGCTTGTGAAAATAAAATCTGCCACCCATACTTTCCCCTTCAAATCATCTAGTGACACCTTTTGCCCATCCTGATTTTCATACTCGAACGGCTGTATTTGATAATTTAGCGCATCCTTGATTTGTCCATTTGAACACGATACTAAAAGAAGCACGCTTATCATCATAAGCGCACCAAGTGAGGCTCCCCTTTTTCTATACATGATATGCCCATCCCCTTTTTAAAATCAATCGGTATAAAAAGTAAAGCCTATGGCTCCCTTTCCAGTATGACAGGAAATAATCGGTGTTGTGTAGGCGATATCAACAAGCGCATCAGGTGTGTGATCGAGCAGCGCTGATTTCAGCTTTTCTGCAAGCTCTAATGCATCTGCATGTGCAATCCCAATCGCCTGAACGGTTTTTCCTTTCACCGCCTGTACATACTGTTTTGTCAAATAGCGGACAAGAGCAGAGTAGCTTCTCACATTCGCTTCCGGCGTGTATACCCCGTCTGTTAAGCTGGCAATTGGTTTGATGTGAAGAAGTGAGCCGATCAGCGCCTTTCCTCTTCCAATTCTTCCACCTTTTACGAGATTTTCTAATGTATCAATTGTGACATAAAGCTTTGTATTATGGCGGATTTTATCCATTTCTTTGATGATGTCTTCACGACTTGCACCGTTTTTTGCAAGTTGTGCTGCTTTGATGACTTGAAACCCTAATCCATAGGAAATAAAGTTTGAATCAATCACCGTGATGTTTCCATCCACCATTTTCGAAGCGCTTTCAGCAGTTTGAACAGTACCACTCATTCCTCCGGTCAAATGAATACTAATGACTTCGCTTCCATCTGCCGTCAGCTTTTCATATAATTCGACGAATTGACCGATTGCAGGTTGAGACGTTTTCGGCAATTCCTCAGCGGCCTCCATTTTATGAATAAATTCATCAGGCTGTAAATTCACCCGGTCAACATAATCAACTCCAGAAATGGAGATATTGAGCGGAATCACGTGAATGGAAAGGTCATTGATTTTCTCTTGGGGAAGATCTACGGTTGAATCTGTTACAATTTTAATTGATTTCACTATCGTCTCATCCTTGCTGTCTTAGTCTTTACTTATGATATTACCTTATTTCCTGCACACTTGAAAACAACTGTCCTAACGTTTTTGAAATTGTCACAATTTCTTTTTTTCACAAAAAAATCCTTGCCAAGCTGAGCAGCTGCCAATTCAAAACGACCGCTCACTCCTTTTGACAAAGATTCCTGTTTACGCATTGTGTTTCAGTGTAGGCTGCTGATAGATCTGTTCATATGTGCTCCACTTGACGTTACGTTTCACGTACTCCCTGAAAGAGTACACATCTCTCTTTCCTTTAGATACATAGACTTTTTTCAAGAACACTTCCAGTCTAAAGGAGAGCATGAAACTATACATCTCATCCCCCTTTAGAACAGGAATTTCTGTTACCTTGATCTGAGCTCCATCCATCCGTCTAAAACATATTGTTTTGAGCAGCACAAACGATCAATCCTCTTTTCCAATGATCTGTTAAGCCTAAATAAATAGGTGGAATAAATCTTGATCTTTATTCACTTCAACATAGTGAAAGCCTTTTTTATTCATCCGCTCAATCAGCGCTGCATAGTCATCTCTTTCTTTCAATTCGATGCCAACAAGAGCGGGACCTTTGCTTCGGTTATTCTTTTTCGTATATTCAAAGCGCGAGATATCATCGTTTGGCCCTAACACTTCATCTAAAAATTCTCTTAGAGCTCCTGCTCTTTGCGGAAAATTGACGATAAAGTAATGCTGAAGCCCTTCATAAATCATTGAGCGTTCTTTGATTTCCTGCATTCTGCCAATGTCATTGTTTCCACCACTGACGATACAGACAACATTTTTGCCTTTAATCTCCTCGCGATGCGCCTCTAATGCTGCGATCGGCAAGGCGCCTGCTGGCTCTGCTACAATCGCACATTGATTATACAGCTCTAAAATGGTTGTACATACTTTTCCTTCTGGTACAAGGCTAATTTTATCGACAACAGACTGAAGGGACGTAAACGTCTTTTCGCCAATTCGCTGTACCGCTGCCCCGTCTACAAACTTATCAATCGAATCAAGCGTCACGACCTCCCCCTTCTCATGGGAAGCATGCAGTGAAGCGGCTCCAAGCGGCTCGACTGCAATGATTTCGGTTTCTGGTGAAATGTTTTTCATATAAGTGCCAACGCCAGACAGCAGTCCGCCACCTCCGACGCTTGCAAATAAAAAGTGCGGCTCCACTTCAATATCATTTAATATTTCTACAGCAGTTGTTCCTTGTCCTGCCATCACATCCAAATCATCAAACGGATGGATAAATTCGCGCTTTTCCTCATCTCCACATTTTACTGCTTCATGATAGGAATCATCAAACGTATCTCCGGTTAAGATAATTTCAACGTATTCTTTTCCGAAAAGCTCCACTTGAGATACTTTTTGCCTTGGTGTTGTAGCCGGCATAAAGATTTTTCCGTGGATACCTAAATATTTACAAGAATAGGCAACACCTTGCGCGTGATTTCCAGCACTCGCACAGACAATGCCATTTTCTAATTTATTTTTTGGCAACTGGCTCATTTTATTAAAAGCGCCTCTTAATTTAAAGGAACGAACTACTTGCAGATCCTCTCTTTTTAAGTAGACATTGCATTCATATCGTTCAGAAAGTCGCTCATTTTTTTGAAGTGGTGTATGAATCACTACATCCTTCAAATTTTGATGGGCTTTTAAGATGTCTTTCACTTGAATTAGCGTGTTTTCTTTGAGCAACGGTTTCATGTACAAGATCCTTTCTCTTTAACCTTATTTAATTTGTCATTATAACATGAATATTCAAAAAATAAACCAATAGATCATGGATCAAGCATAAATTTCATGAACTTTTTTCGTTTTTCTGTACTTTTGGTTTAATTGGGTGTTACAATTAAACCAATTAGAACCATAAAGAAAGGAATCACCCGATGACCACACATCCGTTTACTTCTATATATGGAGAGCACCAAGATATGAAGCACGCCATTCATTTGGCAAAACAATTTGCGAAAAACGAGCAGCCTGTCTTGATAACGGGAGAAATCGGAACAGGCAAAACATTATTTGCCCAAGAAATGGCAAACGCATCTGTACCTCACGCTCCGCTGACACATATGTATTGCCCCGTCCTGAATGAAGAGACCTTACAGAAAACATTCACTCAAAAGAAGAATCAAGTTCTTTATTTAGACGAAATCGGCGCATTAAGTATTTCTATGCAGCATCAGCTCATTCGTTTTCTAGAAACTTCATCTGCAACAAAAATGATCGCTTCTTCGTCTTTATCATTAGAAGCATTGAGGGTCTCATCTACCTTTTTACCTGAGCTGTTTTATCGTCTGAATGTTCTCCATCTGTCCATTCCGCCTTTAGCAGAACGAAAAACGGATATTCCTGCTTTAACTACTGCCTTCTTTAAAGAGCTGGGCATACAGCCTGACATTGATACAAGTGTTTGGGAAACTTTGCAGCAGTATCCATTTGAAGGCAATGTACAAGAGCTCAAAAATATCGTTCATTACGTTGCAGCGATTCTCGAGGGGCAAACGGTTTTCTTACATCACCTGCCGCCGTTTGTGTTATTACCTCAAGACGCCGCTGGAAAAGGAAAAAAAGAAGAACACCAGCTCACTCTTATGGAGAAACAAGAATTTATTTTCTTACTTGAAGCCATTAAATCACTGAACGAGAAAGGGGAAGCAGCAAGCAGACGAATTTTGTCTGAATTAAGCAAACAAGGTGACATCCCGCTGACCCCTCAGCAGGTGAGAAGCCGATTAGATGATCTTGAGAAAAAAGCATACGTGACAAAAGGAAAAGGCAGGGCTGGAACGAAGATTACACTTGAAGGCCTTTCATTCCTGAAGTCACTTGATGGTTATATACCGGTTCAATAAAGGAGGACATTCATTGTTTACTAAAAAAGAAGAAATTGCAAACGCCGTTACACATGGCATTGGGGTTATTTTATCCATTCCAGCCATTGTTTTTCTCGTTTTATTCGCTGTTCAATACGGCACAGTCACTGACATTATTAGCTTTTCGATATTTGGTGCTTCTATGCTGCTGCTTTATTTAAGCTCAACCCTGCTTCATAGCATTCAGCATAAAAAAACAAAAGATGTATTTGAAATCCTCGACCACTCGGCTATTTATGTATTGATTGCAGGTACGTATACACCCTTTTTACTCGGACCATTAAAGGGCGCACTTGGTTATACGCTTCTTGCGATTGTATGGGCTCTTGCTGCAGGTGGTATCGTCTTTAAAATCTTTTTCGTCAAACGGTTTATCATTGTCTCCACCCTCGTTTATTTATTAATGGGCTGGATGATTATCATCGCCATTAAACCTCTCTACATTCATTTAACGGGAGCAGGATTCGGTCTATTGCTGTTAGGCGGTCTATTGTATTCGGTCGGAACCATTTTTTATATTTGGCGTAAAATCCCTTATCATCATGCAATTTGGCACAGCTTTGTGCTCGGCGGAAGTGCGTCAATCTTTTTCTGCATCCTATTCTATTGTGTCAATATCCCTTCTGCATGAAAAAACCAGCATCCACTATCGGATGCTGGTTTTTCTATGCGCGTTTTTGAGCGTAGTCACTGATCATGACAGGGGCTTTAATATGAATATCGACATTGACAGGACGCAGTCTTTTGATGATCTTCCCTGTTAAAAGCCGATCCGTACCGCTTGTTTCAACCGGGACAAGCGGACGATCAAAATCTTCAGCAAGCGTCTCTGCAATGGCACGATTTTTTTCAGACAGCAATACACTCTGTCCAGACATGATTCTTTCTTTTGCTTCTTCTAGTAATTCCTCATCAGACTGATTCTGACGTATAACCGCCATTTTTATCAGCCATTGTTTTAAGATGGGATAGCGAAAAAGATTCGGCTTCGCCATGAAAGCAAATGGCTTGTCAAGGTGCCCGATTAATAATGTCGTTGTCACCGGATTCAGCTCATTGGTGACATAAATAACCGGTCCATCTGGGAGCTTCTTTTGCTGATGGATGGTCATCACTGATCCTGACTGATCAATACATCCCCTGGCAAATCTTTTCGCATGCTCATGAATGAGCTGCATTCGTTTCGTATAGGAAATGCGCGGATCAGTTAATTCATGATCGTACAAATGCCTCATACTTTTTAAAAAGGATACAACAACATAAATCATTAAAAACCAATAACGAAACAACCGTACTCCTCCTACTCATTTATCCTTTTCTGTCATATACGACAAATTCATAATTGTAGGGGTTCTTTACGTCACTATGGCCATTTTCGCGTGATACAATCGTCCAATCGTCTTCATTGTAGTAAGGAAAATAGCGGTCACCTTCAAAAGCATGATGAATGTGCGTGATGTAAAGTCGATCCGCATATGGCATCATTTCCTCATACAGCTTAGACCCGCCAATGATAAATAACTCTTTCTCGTTCTTCCCGATTGCTAAAATGTCCGCAATTGAATGGACAACCTCGCATCCTTCAGCTTCAAAGGAAGAACTTGTGGTCAAAACGATATTACGGCGGTTAGGCAGCGCTCGTCCAATCGATTCAAATGTTTTTCTGCCCATGACAATGGTATGGCCGCCTGTGACTTTTTTAAAATAAGCTAAATCTGCGGGTAAATGCCAAGGCATTTGATTATCTTGACCAATGACTCTGTCTTTTCCTGTCGCCACAATCATGGAAATCATACACTGACTTCTCCTTTAATATGCGGATGCGGATCATAGTTCTCAAGCACAAAATCATCAAACGTAAAGTCAAAAATGCTCTTTACATCTCTTGTGATGCGAAGCTGCGGAAGCGTGCGTTCCTTTCGCTCTAGCTGCATTTTCACCTGCGGAAGATGATTTTGATAAATATGAGCATCGCCAAGTGTATGAATAAACTCTCCCGGCTCAAGATTTGTCACTTTGGCAATCATCATCGTTAGAAGTGCATATGAAGCGATATTAAACGGCACGCCTAAAAAGATATCCGCCGATCTTTGATATAGCTGGCAGGAAAGTTTTCCGTTTGATACGTAAAATTGAAACAAACAATGACAAGGAGGTAGTGCCATTTGATCAATTTCTCCCGGGTTCCAAGCGCTGACGATCAGTCTTCTTGAATTCGGGTTGTGCTCAATATCATGAACCAGCTTGCTGATCTGATCCACGGTCTCTCCGTCTCCACTAGCCCATGATCTCCACTGCGCCCCGTACACACGGCCCAGCTCTCCATGCTCATCTGCCCATTCGTTCCAAATACGAACACCATTTTCTTGAAGATATTTGACATTTGTATCACCTTTTAAAAACCACAGTAACTCATGAATGATTGATTTTAGGTGTAATTTCTTTGTTGTTAATAAAGGAAATCCTTCCTGTAAATCAAATCTCATTTGATAACCGAACGTGCTGATTGTACCAGTTCCCGTTCTGTCACCTTTTTCATCCCCGTGCTGTAATACATGACGGCATAACTCTTTGTATTGTTTCATTTTTTTCATCCTTTATTTATGTTCTTGTTGTAGTTTACCTTATTTCTGCTTTTCTTGAAACCAAAAAAACACGTCTGCATAATGAGCAGACATGTTTTTCTTTTTATAGTTGATTCACTCGATCCTGCTCTTCGTCCTTAATATCTTGGTGTGAATGAGCAATTCGGCTTGCTGCTGCGGCGGCAAGCGCAGCGACAAGATCATCAAGGAATGTGTGTACTTCTCCTGGTCGACCTTCATCTAATTCTCTGATAATCCCAAATTTCTCTTTATCTAAATAACCGAAGTTGGTCAAACCGATTGATCCATATACATTGACAATGGACAGCGGAATAATCTCGTCAATTCCATATAGCGGCTCATCTGTTTCTACTAAGTGCTGTAAAGGTTCTGGCAAAAGCTTTTTTTCTGCCAGCTGATCAAGGGCAAGCCCTGTTAAAACAGCATGGACAATTTCCCTTTTTTTCAGTACTTTTTCAACATTTTCAATACAGACACTAAGTGGAAGATTCGGATGATATTTTTCTTGAAGCTTGAGCACAATATGTGCGATGTCTTCAATTTTCACTCCGCGTTCGTTTAACATTTGTTTTGTAATCTGCACCATTTCGTTCATTGTATACTTTTTCAATTGGCATGACATCTCCTTCTAGTGGCTCATCCAGCTCGGCGGGGTGTTTTTGTCCCAGTAAATATTACCGAGTTCATGATGCGTCTGGAATCCATCTTCTGCTGTATGGTAATGAAAGTTAAACCAATATCCGCTATGTGGCGGCTGATCTCTTCTCACATGAAAACGGAGCAAATCTTCTCCGGTCTTCCGATTGTAAATGTGGAAGATCTTTTCGCCATTTCCGCTTGAAGGTTGATCAGTTAAAACAACGTCTTGAAATTTTTCATCATCTTTGAAATTTGTTAAAAAGTCGGTTAACACTTGTTCAATCTTCGGTTGAATCTCTTCTCTGTACTCATCCTCAATGACAGGTGTGATTTTATGACCAAATTTGAGAAAGGATTGATTTTCTGCACTTGATAGAACCTCCTGCTTATATTGCTCAAAGGGATCTATCTGCTCTTTGCTGCCTTCTTCTGTCAGTTCCCAGCTGCGCAATTCATCTGATGTCTCGTAAACAGCTGTATAAGGCGTTTTATCAGAAGAAGAAAGTTCAGATGGCTTGTCTGTCATCAAAGCCGACGGAGGAGAGATTAAACCAAAAGTTGCAATCGTAAAGAGTGCAACAAGCGTTTTTCTCATCCACATCTTCATGATATCTAATTCCTTCCATAAGTTATCATACTGCTATTCTAGCATATAATGAATTTTCAGTCATTCAATTTGGTCACCGATTTGAGACTTTCTTTTTCATAATAAAACGTTTACAATGACAGTGACGACGACTAAAATCTGGGAGGAATGGATATGCTTGAAGGTTTCTTCATCACGGCTTCCTTGCTGACACTGTTTTATTTTGTCTATATGGAGATTACTGATTAAAAGCCCTTAGTGAGGGCTTTTCAGATTGTTGACAAAGGGCTAAAATGATCTTGATTTTAGCCCTTTGTCTTCTTTTCAGCGTGATTGAAAACCTTTGAAGTCTAGGAAGGACGAGCACCGGAGCGGAGCGAATTTGATATTCGTGAGCACCGGAGCGCAGGACTGACACCGAATGCGAGGGTTTGTCTACACGCTGAAAAGCCCTTAGTGAGGGCTTTTTTCTTTCTCAATATATCCATAATGAAATTGAGCTGTTTTTCGTTTCATCACCTGAAATTGATAGGAGTCTCCTGTAAATCGAGTACTTTTCCAATGATCTTTTAAGACCACTCTTTTTTTCGCCACTCTCATCGCTTCTTTCATGGCCATTTCGTGGTCAAAGTGGTGCTCTGCCGCATGACGAAGCGGCGCTATACTTGTAGATTCTTGAATCGTTTCCTCAAACATTGGATCAAAATAGACGATATCAAATGAACGATCAGGCAATTTTTTTAAATGCTCGATACTGTCTCCGCTTATGACAGATATCCGTTTCATCGCTTCATCTGCCTCGCTTACACCAGTCTCCCATGTGTTTAGTCCTTCTCGCACTAGTAATGCCGTAATAGGATTCTTTTCAATACCGACTACCCTTCCGTTAGGACCTACCACGCAGCTTGCGGTAATGGCATCTGAGCCTAAGCCAAGTGTACAATCTAAAAAGGAATCACCAGGCTTAAGCTCGGCTGCTTCTATCAATGGATCCTTTTCGCTGCGGAGAAGCCGTTTCACCCTAAACATCGCTGAGCTTGGATGGAAGAAGAACTTTTCACCATTTGGCTGATACCATTCGAACCTTTCTTTCCCAACAACGAGTACGTCTCCCCGTTTGATCGCAAGCTGTTTGACGGATTGTTTGCGCCGCTCTACATACTCACCATGCAATTGCTCTGCAAGTGCCTTTGCTATTTCAATCGTTCGTTCATTTGCTCTAAAGCTTGTTGTAATAAGCATGTCTTTCCTCCATCATGATCAAGAAAAAATGCCCTGATCTGATCACAGGACATTTCAATACTTGTATTAGCAATGTTTTTCGAATGCAGTTAAGACGTTTTTCATGATGTCTTCCATTTCATGACCTTCAATCTCGTCACGAGGGATAAAATGAACGAGTTCATTTCCTTTTAAAAGTGCCATAGAAGGAGATGATGGTTCCACGTCTGTGAAGTATTCTCTCATTTTCGCCGTGGCTTCCCTGTCCTGACCAGCAAATACTGTTACAATTCGATCTGGTGCTTTTTCTGCCTTCATCACAGCTTGAGTAGCAGCTGGGCGTGCTAAGCCGGCAGCACATCCACATACAGAATTGACCACTACAAATGTCGTTCCTTCTGCTGCTTGCATTGTTTGTTCTACCTCTTCTTCAGTAGTTAGTTCTTGAAATCCCGCACTTGTCAGCTCTTGACGCATTGGTACAACGAGCTGACGCATATATTCTTCATATGCCATTGACATAAAAAAGCCCCCTCTAAAATCCTTATGTTGTGAATAAAGGATACTATAGAGAGAGCCAATTTTCAAATGTTCGATATCAGATTAAATTTTCATGATTCCGCCTGTATTGGCTGATGTCACAAGTTTTGAGTATCTGGCAAGATATCCGGTTTTCACTTTTGGTTCAAAGCCTTTCCAGTTCGCTTTTCTTCTTTCCCATTCCTCTTCTGGAACATCTACACTTAAAATACGCTTTTCAATATCTACAACGACATGATCGCCATTTTCAACAAAAGCAAGCGGTCCACCCTCTGCTGCCTCTGGTGAGACGTGTCCAATTGACAACCCGCGAGAAGCGCCGGAAAAACGGCCGTCTGTAATTAAAGCAACCTTTGGACCAAGCCCCATTCCGACAATTTGTGAAGTGGGTGCAAGCATTTCAGGCATGCCAGGTCCGCCTTTAGGCCCTTCATAACGAATAATGACAACATGTCCTGCTTCTACTTTTCGATTAATGATCCCTTCAAGCGCTTCCTCTTGGGATTCAAATACGATCGCAGGTCCCTCGTGACGCGTGATCCCATCTTGTACCCCGCCCGTTTTAATAATGGCTCCATCTGGCGCAAGGTTTCCAAATAAAACGGCTAAGCCGCCTTTTTCAGTAAAAGGCTTGTCAATTGGATAAATAACGTTATAATCTTTTACCTCATGCCCCGCAATATTCTCGCCTAGCGTTTTCGCTGTGACGGTCATTGTATCTAAATGAATAGCTCCTTCTTTTTTGGACAATTCATTTAGCGCAGCTGTCACGCCGCCTGCTTCATGTAAATCCTCAATAAAAACATCGGAAGCTGGTGCAAGTTTTGATAAATGCGGTACACGCTCGGCTACTTCATTGATACGCTCAAGTGAATATTCAACGCCCGCTTCATTTGCGATTGCCAATGTGTGAAGAACCGTATTGGTTGAACCACCTAATGCCATATCTAATGCAAATGCGTTATCAATCGCTTTTTCAGTGACAATATCACGTGGTTTAATGTCCTTTTTAATGAGCTCCATTAGTTGTTTTGCTGACTTCTTCGCAAATTCTCTTCGCTCTGGTGATGTCGCCAAAATGGTTCCATTTCCAGGAAGTGCAATACCAAGCGCCTCGGCTAAACAGTTCATTGAGTTTGCTGTAAACATACCTGAACAAGATCCGCAAGTTGGACAGCCAAACTGCTCTAATTCATTTAATTCCTCTTCATTAATTTTACCTGACTGGTATGCACCGACGCCTTCAAATACGGATGAAAGAGAAATTTTTCTGCCATCACTTGTTCTACCCGCTTCCATTGGACCGCCGCTGACAAATATAGTCGGGATGTTCACACGCATTGCTGCCATCATCATGCCTGGTGTGATTTTATCGCAGTTCGGAATACAAACCATTCCATCAAACCAGTGTGCAGACACAACAGTCTCTACTGAGTCAGCAATGATTTCACGGCTTGGCAATGAATATCTCATCCCGATATGCCCCATGGCAATTCCATCATCGACCCCAATTGTATTGAATTCAAATGGGACCCCGCCAGCTTCACGAATGGCTTCTTTAACAATTTTACCAAATTCCTGAAGGTGGACATGTCCTGGGACAATATCAATATAGGAATTACATACGGCAATAAACGGTTTGCCGAAATCCTCATCCTTTACCCCCGCTGCTCTTAGTAAGCTTCGGTGAGGTGCTCTGTCAATTCCCTGTTTAATCATATTACTGCGTAGTTCTGCCATCTGTTTAAAAAGCCTCCTATACTACAAGTCTAAGTTGACTGTATGATTTTGAGTTGATTTTATTTTACAAATTTTCTGTTTATTTAGCCACCTATGATTGACTGATGACCAATATGGCTGCTGAAGCAAGCGCTCAGCAAGGATCGTGTTATAAAATCTGACCTCCAATATTCTATATTGGTACTACTATATAGAGTTTTTTCGTATATTTCAACAATATTCAAAATAATTTTTCTAAAAAAATTTTTCTGTCTATAAAAAAGCGTCATTGAGAAAACAAGCTGCCTTTCATCGGCAGCTTGCTTATCCCCTTATGATTCTGATGCATTTTTTCTACTTTCTGTCATTTGCTTCCACACTGAGCCTTTCGCTTCTTCTCCAAGCTCAATCCGCTCAATCGCCATTTTCACTTGTAGACTGACTTCAAATTCAGGGTCTTGCTCTGCTTCTTTTAATGCTTCAAGTGCCGTTTCGTCACCTTCTTCATAAAGGAACATAGCAGCACGCCAGCGGACAAGCTTACTTGGGTCCTTTAATGCTGCGATCATCGCTTCTATCGCACTAGGATCACCAAGATCAGAAATACAGTCTCCAGCTGTTCTGCGGACCGTGACGGTTTTGTCTTCAAGCCCCTTATATAAAATAGGCAGGATCGCAGGATCTTCAATCATTCCAGCATTCACAACGGCCTGTCTGCGAATGGACGTTTTTGGGTCCTCCATTGCTTTCATTAAAACCGGAATATCCTTTTGCTTTGGCTGCATTTGTTCTAAATGGGCAAAACGCTTTTTCCAGTCTTCCTCGCGCAGCATTTCTTCTGTAACATCATATGCCTGGCGATTCACCTGTTTATCTACAGCCTCTTGTCCTTCCTTGACTGCCTCTGTTAAACGGGCTAAACGGTCGTCATCATAAGCTGCTTGAAGCTCTTCTGTGACTTCCTGTCCAATATCAGCAAATTCCCCAAAACGAACGCCGTGTTCTTTCCACACACGTTCAAACACGACATTGTCTGAACTGCTTCTGAGCTTTAAGATGGCTGCTTGGAAGCGTTCAGGCATGCCAAACCGCTCCTCTCTCTCACCGTCCGTCAGCTTGACCTGCATCGGAATCCCATTAAACATTTGGACGAACACTTTGACTTCGCCAAATGTGTCATCGCCTGACTGCGATCCTTGTTGAAGACCTTCTGTTTCTTGTCCAAACGCCTCTCTGACCTGTTGTAAAATACCCTGCCAGTCAAATTTTGCATTGCGTTCGACCGCTAAGAAATCCGCTACATGATAGACCCCTTTTACACCTTCAATATTTAAAATGCGCTTGATCATCTCTGGCGCTTCGTCTTTTTGATCCTTTTTGTAGTTGTTGCTTTTACCGCCGGCAAGCGCCTCTGTCAAAATGACCTTCATCGTATTCGGGCTTGGTGTCGGTTCTATTGCTATTATTTTCATCTATACATCCTCCTTGCACACATAAAGACCCTACTCATCTGTAAGGCCGCATTCTTCTTTCCACGTCTTGATAAATAAACACATAAATTCATGCCGCTCGTTAGCAAGCTGCTTTCCTGAGTAGGTGTTCATCAAGTCTTTTAAGTTGAGCAATTTTTCTTCCATATGCTTCAGCACTGAGCTCTGCTGCGAGCCCTTTGTATAGTGGGGCTCACCTTTTACGCCTGCATACGTAAACACTCTTGCAATGCCGCTTGCTCCTATCGCATCCAGCCTGTCCGCATCTTGAACAATGGCCCCTTCTAATGTCATTGGCCTATGCTGCATATGACGATGACGAAAAGACATTGTTGTAATGATATCCATGATAGATCGAATATCTCTCGTGTCCACTTCCCACAAAAGGAGCTGACGCTTAAGCTGATGGGGTGAAAGCTTCCATTCACTTGACAGCTTTTCATCGATTAAATCATGCACAATCGCCGCCATCTCGATGATAAAAAGAGAGCCGCCTTCCTGCTTTGCGATATGGACCGCAAGCAGGCGCACGCGATCGATATGAGCTGCATCGTGTCCAGTCGGCTCGTTCTTTAGCTTATTTGAAACAAAGGAGGTAGCAGCCTCTAATTGTTTTTGTTGCAAGATCGTATGCATGTTATTTGCCTAATAAGGCAATGATCGAGCTTTCTAATTCTTTTGGTGGTGTTTTAGGAGAGAAACGTTCAGTGACTTCCCCATTTTGATCGACGATAAATTTTGTGAAATTCCATTTCACTGTCTTCGTACCAAGCACACCTTTCGCATGACTTGTTAAGTGTTTGAAAAGCGGATGTGCATTGTCACCATTGACATCTACCTTTGCAAACATGGGGAATGTCACACCATAATTCAATGAACAGAATTCTTGAATCGCTTCTTCCCCTTCTGGCTCCTGGTTCATAAATTGGTTGCACGGAAATCCTAAAATTTCAAGGCCCTTTTCATGATATTGATCATATAGCTCTTGTAATTGTTTAAATTGAGGGGTAAGTCCACATTTGCTCGCTGTGTTCACGATAATGAGCACTTTCCCTTTGTAATCTGCCATTGATTTTTCCTGACCGTTAATGGTCTTGACCTGAATATCATAAATTGACATCTCATAGCCTCCTAGGATTCACTTTTTCCTATCGTAACATGCTTTTTTTAGAAAATCGCTTTTTATGCTTCCGGTTAAAAGAGACCTGTCACACTGCCGTCTTCTAATAAATCCATCTCAAGCGCAGCAGGCTTTTTAGGCAGCCCAGGCATAGTCAGAATGCTGCCGGTTAAAGCAACAATAAAGCCTGCCCCTACAGATGGCTTTAATTCTCGAATCGTAATGGTAAAGCCTTTTGGTCTGCCAATCAAAGCCGGATCATCTGAAAGAGAATACTGCGTTTTTGCCATACAAACCGGCAAATGAGTCCATCCGTTCTTCTCGATCGCTGCCAGCTGCTTTCTTGCTTTTGAGGTGAGCGTAATCCCATCTGCCCCGTAAACCGTTTGGGCAACTTTAGATAACTTTTCTTCGATGGAATCTTTCTCCTCATACAAATAGGAAAAGCTGTTCTTATTTTTCTCAATGAGTGTTGTGAGTTCCTTGGCAAGTGCTGTCCCGCCAGCACCTCCCTCCTCCCATACATTCACGGCTTTGACTGGATGTCCATGCGTTTTGCACCAATCTTCTATCGCCTGAATCTCTTCTTTTGTATCGGTTATAAAGCGGTTCACTGCGACGATGTATGGAAGACCAAAGGCTTGCACGGTTTCAATATGCTTTTCTAAATTATGTATACCTTCTAATACCGCACGTGTATTCTCTTCTTTGAGCTCTGTTTTCTGCACTCCGCCATGCATCTTTAGTGCTCTGACAGTCGCAACAATAACAACTGCACCAGGTTTGAAATCACCAGCTCTTGTTTTTATGTTCAAGAACTTTTCCGCACCTAGGTCCGCACCAAATCCAGCTTCTGTCACTACATAATCTGCTAATTTCGCCGCCATCTTTGTTGCAATTAAACTATTGCATCCATGTGCAATATTAGCAAAAGGGCCACCATGAACAAGGGCTGGAGTTCCTTCAATCGTTTGAACAAGGTTCGGTTTGAGCGCATCTTTTAATAGTAAGGTGAGAACCCCTTCATATCCAAGCCTACCTACTGTAACCGGCTCACCTTCTTGATTATAGGCAACAACAATAGAAGAAAGACGTTTTTTCAAGTCGTTTACGTCTTCTGCTAAACAAAGGATTGCCATCATTTCGGATGCAACTGTGATGTCAAATCCGTCTTCTCTAGGATACCCATTTAATTGACCTCCAAGCCCTACAACAACCTGTCTTAAAGCTCGGTCATTTAAATCAAGCACTCGTTTCCACACAATCCGGCGCGCGTCGATGCGGAGTTCATTTCCGTGATGGATATGATTATCAATAAATGCAGATAAGGCGTTATGCGCAGAGGTAATAGCATGAAAGTCTCCTGTGAAATGGAGATTGATTTCTTCCATTGGCAGCACCTGTGAATATCCGCCACCCGCTGCACCACCTTTAATACCCATTGTAGGACCTAGTGAAGGCTCTCTCATGGCAATGATCGCTTTTTTTCCGATTTTTTCGAAGGCTTGACCGAGACCAACTGTTACGGTGGACTTCCCCTCACCTGCTGGCGTTGGATTGATCGAAGTCACAAGAATCACTTGTCCTTCTTTTTGTTCCTTTAAACGGTCAAAAATAGTCAAAGATATTTTCGCTTTTGTGAAACCATAGCATTCTAATTCTTCGTCATGTATTTGCAGCTTTGCTGCGATGTCTTGAATAGGTCTCAGCTTAGCCTTTTGGGCAATGTCAATATCTGATAAATGCTTCGTGATCATAAATAAACGGCCTCCTTTTTTGACAGAAACAGCATTCTTTTTTGCTCTATTTTTCATTGTAACATAATTGAAACATTGAAATATCGCCAGAAAGTTCCTATAATGAAGTGAAATTAGCTTTGGTTCAGGGGGTGGCGAGTTGCCTATTAATATACCAGTTCATCTGCCGGCAAAACAAATACTAGAGAGCGAAAACATTTTCGTCATGGATGAGACAAGGGCATTCAAGCAGGATATCCGTCCTTTGAATATCGTGATCTTAAATTTAATGCCAAAAAAAATACAAACTGAAACGCAGCTGCTGAGAATGCTCGGGAATTCTCCTTTGCAAGTGTACTTTACGTTTTTGATTCCTAGTACACATACACCGAAAAATACATCAAGAGAGCATCTAGATGAATTTTATACAACCTTTGAATCGATTCGCCATAAAAAATTTGATGGAATGATCATCACCGGCGCACCAATTGAGCATCTACGTTTTGAAGAGGTTTCCTATTGGAAAGAGCTGCAGGACATCTTGGACTGGAGCAAAACCAATGTGACCTCTACCCTTCATATTTGCTGGGGTGCACAGGCAGGTCTATATCACCATTATGGTATTGAAAAAGTAAAGCTTCCTGAGAAAAAATTTGGTGTTTTTGAGCATCTTGTTAAAGAGAAAAAAGAAAGATTAGTTAGAGGTTTCGATGAAGTATACTATGTCCCACATTCTAGGCATACAGATATTAATACAGAACAATTAAAAAACACACCGAATCTAAAAGTGTTGAGTACGTCTGAAGAAGCTGGTGTTTGTTTAATTGTTTCAGATGATGATAAACAAGTATTTTTAACTGGACATCCTGAATATGATACAGACACATTAAAGCAGGAATATGAACGGGATTTGTTGAAGCATGATACAGTCAAAAAACCCGTCCACTATTTTATAGAAGATGGTGACACATTAGTCCCAGTGAATCGCTGGAAAGCCCATGCAACCTTACTGTTTATGAATTGGCTTAATTATTATGTTTATCAAGAAACACCATATGTGTGGGAATAAAATAGACTGAGGTCTGATGATAAATGGTCAAAATGTGTTAAAATACAAATGGCTCTGTCTTCCATTATCAATTTAGTCTGTTTGTTTTTTAAAATTAGTTTAATTCTTTCGTAACGAATGATATGCTCTGACTGTTTATATGTTATCTTTATGTATATGTAGACCTATGAGATTAATAGTTTTCGTACGAAGTTTTGTTGTTGTTGATTACATTTGAGGTGAATATTCTTGAATACCAATAAAAAAATATTAATCTTGACCGCAAATTATGGAAATGGACATATGCAGGTGGCAAAAACACTGTATGATGAATGTAAATCCCAAGGGTTTGAACATGTAATCGTTTCTAATTTGTATCAAGAATCCAATCCCATTGTGTCAGAAGTGACTCAATATTTATACTTGAAGAGCTTTTCCATTGGGAAACAATTTTATCGCTTGTTTTATTACGGTGTAGATAAAATTTACAATAAACGCAAATTTAACATTTACTTAAAGATGGGAAATAAGCGTCTCGACGAATTAATTCAGTTACACAATCCTGACATCATTATTATTACATTCCCGATGATTGTTGTGCCAGAATACCGAAATAAAACAGGTAAAGTGATTCCGACATTTAATGTCATGACTGATTTCTGTCTACACAAGATTTGGGTACATGAAAACATTGACCGATACTATGTTGCAACCAATTATGTGAAACAAAAATTAGTGGAAATCGGCACACATCCAAGCGATGTCAAGGTGACAGGCATTCCAATTAGACCACAATTTGAAGCAGATGTGCCAAAATCGATCATTTATAAAAAATATGGATTATCATCAGACAAAAAGGTCCTGCTCATCATGGCCGGTGCTCATGGTGTACTGAAAAATGTGAAGGAATTATGTGAAGCATTACTTCTTGACAGTGAAGTACAAATTGTAGTTGTATGCGGAAAAAATGCAGCGCTGAAACAATCGCTTAGCGAGCTTGAACAAGCACACCCACATCAATTGAAGGCGCTTGGATATGTGGAACAAATTGATGAATTGTTCAGAGTAACAGATTGTATGATTACAAAGCCAGGCGGTATTACATTAACAGAAGCAACAGCAATCGGTGTCCCAGTCATTCTTTACAAACCTGTCCCTGGACAAGAAAAAGAAAATGCTCTTTTCTTTGAAGATCATGGTGCTGCCATCGTCATCAACAGACATGAAGACATTTTAGAATCTGTGACCAACTTGTTGCAAGATGAAGAAAAATTAGAAGCAATGAAACAAAACATTAAAAAACTGCACTTAAACCAATCTTCTCAAACCATTTTGGAAGATATCGTCGAACAATCTGATCTCATCACGAGTAACAAAACTTATGCTCGTGCATTATCATAAAAAGGTGCCCGTCAATGACGGACACCTTTTTTCTTTTAGCCTTGATTCCCATTTGTTGTGTACAATTCTTCAAACGGCTGAACGACAACAAAGCCGCTTCCGCTGAACTTCATTTGAATGGACTCCCCGCTTCCCCTGCCAATAAAGGTTTTGAACGAAACATCTGTCACAAATTCAGTTTTCAAATCCCCTGACCATGCAACTGTCGCGTTTGGATCTGTATAGACTGAGTCACCTGGCTGAACAAGTAATGTAAGCGGCTCGTAATGACTCGTGATTGCAATCAAGCCTGGCCCTTCAAGTTTGACATTAAATAATCCGCCGGCAAGCATGCCAGAGACCTTTTTCATCAACTTGATATCCCAGCGGACTGACGGTTCAAATGCAAGAAGATCATTTCCATTAACAAAAATGGATTCACCTTGAGCCAAACGAAGAATCGAAATCTTTTTGCCTTGATCTGCAACATATAGCTTTCCATCACCAGTCGCTTTCATAAGTGAGGTGCCTTCTCCTGATAACATTTTTTTGAACATTTTCGAGACGCCATGTTCAAAAACGCCCTCGCGTTCAAACTTGATTTTGCCTCGATAGGAGACCATTGAACCTGTTTTTGCCCAAATGGTATCGGTCAAATTAATTTCTAGAAGTCTTGACGTTTCAAGCTCGAAGACCCCTTCTCCTTTATCCTCTTGCTGGGTTTTTTGAACAAATTCATCCATCGTATAACGATTCATGCTGCGCACCTCTTTCTTTATTTTTTTTATATACGGACAAGATATACGTTCGGTTTCGAAACACCAGATTATTTTATATATAAATGACAATTCACCAAAAAAATCAAACATTATGCTCAAATTTTGGCTCATCACCTTGACGCTTTACTTTTGATGGTGTATAGTGGAACCATCATTTAACAACTTCTAAGGCGTTAGATGGTGAAAAATTTTTTTTAGTATACCAAAAAAGGTATGCTACAGTACTAGGAGGAAAAAGCAATATGCAAAACGGTAAAGTAAAATGGTTCAATAATGAAAAAGGTTTCGGCTTCATTGAAGTTGAAGGTGGAGACGATGTATTCGTTCACTTCACAGCTATCGAAGGTGACGGCTACAAGTCTTTAGAAGAAGGACAAGAAGTTTCTTTTGAAATCGTTGAAGGTAATCGTGGACCTCAAGCAGCAAACGTAACAAAAATCTAATCAACTAAATGAATGATGAAACGACAAAATAAAGAGAGGCTTATGCCTCTCTTATTTGATTTTCAGCTGAATTTCAATCGCTAAAATATTTTGCTTCAGTCTTTGTTCAATTTCAGAGATATCTTTTTCGAGAAAAGGTCTTCCCTTCTTTGCTACATCTACTAGCTGCTCTAGATCGCTATACACCTCTTGAAATGTTCGATGTAATACCGTTTCGTAATCCTTATTATTCATGCCGGCCTTCCCCTTTTCCTCTATTATCCGTCACTTAGTCAAAAAGTAACTCAACCAAAACTTTCTATAGTTATATCGGCTCATTTTCTTGAATATGTTCTTTTTTTACACATTCTATTCGTTTTTTTTCATGAGTGGATGTATGATCAGGGAAAACCGGTGCACCCTCTTACTTTTTGAGCAGTGCATTTCCGCATTCTTTTATTTTTTCTCCTACTGTACATTGCTGAATACAAAAGGAATGGGCATATTTTTTACCAAATTCTTTTCGGAAGTGCTTCTTAATCAAACAATCTGAACAATACGTGTCTTGAAGATCCGTCAATTCTTTTACTGCTGTTTTTTTATCCACATTATTCAGCTCCGTCTGCATCTAATTTCAACTTGCTTTCGATTGGGACGTCTGCAAGAATCTGCCTTGCTAGCTGATCCGCTTCAGCATTTTGTTTACGATCAATCACTTCATATGTTGGTGTAAGTTTCAGCTCTTTTAAAGCAGCCTCAATCCGGTCGAGCCACTTGTTATGTACATCATCATAACAAGGCCATTCTCCATTTAGCTGATTCATGACAACAAGCGAATCTCCTCTAATCGTAACAGAATTTCTGCTGGCACCCAGGTCTTTTAAAGTTTTTACTGCTTCAAATAAAGCGGCATATTCCGCTTCATTATTGGTGATCCCTTGGAAAGGCTGATTTTTCCTCAATCGATAGGCATCTTTTCCAAGCTTATAATACACGACAATTCCAAGTCCTGATGCGCCCGTTTCTTTACGAAAACTCGCATCAAAATAGACCTGAAGCTGATCAGGTTCAAGCCTAAGTTCTTCCTGTAGCTTTTCAAGTTCTTTTATGGACCACATCGCCCCTTTTTCATCTTCAAATGATAGGAGTGACTGTGGTTCTTTTTTGTCTATATGCTTTGCTAAAAGAAAGGCCTCTTTTAGCTCCATCCAATCTTCTTGGAAAAAAGCAATGGACCCAATTGATTTCACTTTCATTGTATAGTGTGCTCTTAGTTTCATTGATCACATCGCCTTCCCGTGCTTTTAAGGTAAACGTTCGTTATGCTATAATCAAAAAGTTACATTTTACAATGAGAAAGGAAGTTCATGTCACTTGTTTAATGAAGGTATTTGGATCTTATTTGCGATCATTAATTTTATCATTGTTCTTCTATTTTATAAAGGATTTGGCAAGATGGGCCTTTTCGTCTGGATTGGCTTTGCAACTGTTGCCGCAAATTTACAAGTGGTCAAAACCGTTGAATTATTTGGATTAACGGCAACACTCGGTAACATTTTATACGGCAGTGTGTTCTTTGCAACGGACGTCCTCAATGAAAAATATGGACAAACAGAAGCGAGAAAAGCTGTCTGGATTGGCTTTGCCACCCTTTTAACATTAACCGTTGTCATGCAGGAGGCTTTGCTATTCCATCCCGCTCCATCTGACATTTCACAAACATCATTAGAAACGATTTTTGGCTTTATGCCAAGGGTCGCTCTTGGTAGTCTTGCTGCTTATATCATCAGTCAAATGTTAGATGTTTATGTATATTCGTTTATTCGCCGGATATTTCCTTCAGACGGTGCGCTCTGGCTGCGAAATGCGGGGAGTACGATGATTAGCCAGCTGCTTGATACACTCGTTTTCACAACGATTGCCTTTCTTGGCACCTACCCATTCCAGATATGGATTGAAATTTTCATCACGACATATGTCATTAAATTTATCGTAGCTGCGATCGCCACACCATATGCATATGCCGCAAAAAAAATGGTTCCGCTTGATGAAAGGGGGAAATAATTTGCCAGCTGAAATTTACATTGATGGTGCTAGTGCAGGAAATCCAGGTCCCTCTGGCATCGGCATTTTCATTAAATATGATGGAAAGGCTGAATCTTTTTCCATTCCTCTTGGAACTATGAGCAATCACGAAGCGGAGTTTTCCGCTCTTATTGAAGGGATGAAAATTTGCGTAGAAAAAGGGTTGCGGACTGTTTCATTCCGCACAGATTCACAAGTAGTCGACCGCGCGGCCAATGCAGGATTTGCTAAAAATCCAGCTTTTCGGCATTTTATCGAAGAAATGCTGCAGCTCCAAAGCGAATTTGATTTATTTTTCATTAAGTGGATTCCGAGCAAGGAAAATCAAGTAGCTGATCAGCTCGCTAGAAAAGCGATTCACCTTTCTAAAGGATGAATCGCTTTTTTTAGGTTATGCTAATGTGTGAGGTGATACTGATTGGATAAAGAGAACAAAGGTCGTGTCACAAACGGGACAACTCCTCAAGGTGATGCGCAAACAAAAGATAAACAGCCCCTATCTCAGCTAGAAAATAGAGCGAAAAAAAGCAATACGAAAAGCTAAACCACGCTGAAAAAGACAAAGAGCCAAAATAAAGATCACTTTAGCCCTTTGTCAACAATCTAGGAGATCAGCTCTAGCTGATCTCTATTTTACTTAAACGATTCACCATCGGTTCAATTCCTTTGATTTGATGTAAACGCAGCATAGCCGCCGCCCGCTCTTGATTCACATTCATTTTCGTTTCGTCAATTGGACAGCTGAGCGGCACATCGCATTTGATCTCTGCCAGTATACGAGAAAGCTTCAAATCTTCTAAACCCGCTTGCATTTTCTTTTGCTGCGCAGCTGTGAGTTCATGAATATTTTCTAACAATCCATCAATTGTTTGATATGTTTGGATAAACTTCAATGCCGTTTTTTCTCCGATTCCTTTTACACCTGGATAATTATCACTTGAATCACCCATGAGTGCTTTCATATCAATCAGTGCCTTTGGAGAAATGCCCATTTCCTCTTCAAATAAGGCTTTTGTATATTGCTTATAATTCCCGATTCCTTTTTGCATGAGGGCCACTGACACTTGTTCATTCAAAATTTGCAGCAAATCTTTGTCTCCAGTTAAGACGGTTACACGCGCCTCTTTTTGATAGAGTGCAGCAAGCGTACCGATACAATCATCTGCTTCAAAGCCTTTTAAGCCAACATTCACAATTCCTAGTTCTTCTGTAGCTTCTTTTGCTAAATCGAACTGCGGGATAAGCTCGACAGGCGGCTCTCCTCGATTGGCTTTATAATCTTGAAACAATTCATTTCGGTACGTTTGGCTTCCCATATCCCAGCAGCAAACGATATGGGTTGGCTCAAATGTCTGTACAGCTGTCAACAAATGCTTCAAATAACCATTCACTCCATTTGTCGGCACACCATGATCATTTATCATAAAATTGCGATGAACAGCCGTCGCATAAAACGACCTAAAAAGCAGCGCCATGCCATCTACAAGCAGTACGTGTTTATTCATTTTTATAAACTCCCTTTTCAAAACAATACTCCTATTCTATCACAGAACACCGACATGGACATAAAAAGGCGCCTTCTTCTTTTGAAAAGAAGAGGCAGCCGATTTACTTTTTGCCATATTGCATTTTTTCTGTTTCAGCTTCTGCATAGGAAGGCATGTCTTTTTGTTTAGGCACACGCTCTTCCTGCCGCTTTACGTTTTGCTTTTTTTCCATCATCATTCTCCTTTCTCGGTTCATTTGTTAAGATGACCTGAAAAGAGAAAGTTACTCTTTACTTTTGTTTACGTTCGACATACTCCCTTACCATATCGATCGTGACATGCTTACGCTGTGGCACAATTCCGCCTCTTGCAAGCTCATTCATTTTTGAAGTAATGGCATTGATCTCATCTGTTGTAAATGGCTCCTTTTGCTCACACTTTGCTACGGCAGCTTCTATCGCCTGTTCTCTTTTCTGTTCAAGTGCGAGAAAGGATTGGATATGAGCATGCTGCTTTTGTGAATGTGCGGAGATGTCTTCGTGTACACTCGTCATTTTGTATCAACTGCTTTCTTTTTTATCTAGTCTACCATGAATCAAATGGTTTTCAACTGCTTCCTCCATTCATTCGTTTGTTCATATACTTGTTCAATGATGGCCTGCTCTTTGGCATCTGTCGTTAAGCTCGTAATAAATGTTTGTTTTTGTTCACTCAGCTGCTGGATGGCTTCTGTTTCATACCTTTCAGTAAAGGTCTCCACCATCTTTTCGTATCTGCTCAATAATTCTGCTGTTTCTTTATCTGCCCACTCAGTCGTTAATTGAAGAAGAATATCTCGAATCCCTTCAATAAATGCAGCCTTTCCATTTTGTTCAAAGAAGGCTTTTGCTGATTTTTGTTTCTTTAAGAGCGGCTCAAATTGGCTAAGATCTGCTTCGACTTCAATTTGTTTTAGCTCAGCGTTTTTTTCTTCCGGCGATGACAGCCTGAGGGAAAAGTAAGGATCTTCAGCACATGCAGCCTGCATGCCCTTCTCCCACTCCTCCTTAAAATACTGATTGATAAACGATTCCATTCGGATATCGAGCGCCTTGAGCTCCTGTATAAATTCAAATTCATAATCCTTTAACGCCTGTTCAAGCGCCTTTTTCAACTGCTGCCCGAAATTTCCTTGGGATAGTCCAGGATAAAAGGCGGTCTTTAACATATCATTTGCAAATAGTGATAGACGCTGAACAATATGGTAAAGCTGTTCTTGCAAGTCCTTTTTTACGCTTTCTATCACTAGCTTCGACCGTTTGACCTGGCTCATTTTTTCAAGGATTGCTTCATGGGATGTTTCTATCTTTTTCTTTTCCGCTCGTTTCTCATCCTCTGACTGATGCAAGGTTGCATGTAGCTTGTCGACTGTTCCACATAGTGTAATCGCTTCAAAATGCAAAAGCTCGATGGCATCTTTCGTTAATTCTTCCTCAATAAAATAGTCGAGTTGTTGTCTAAGCTGTGCATATTGATTATAAGCTGTCTGCCCCTTCCCTTCGATCTCTTCCTTACTGGACACATGATGAAGGTTTGGGTTTCGGATGCCTTCTTTTGTGAGTTCATTTTTCACATAGTCAAAGACGGTTTCAAGTTCTGCTTGGTCCTTTGCAAGGTCAGCTGCATTGATAATAAAGAACATTTTATCCATGCTAAATGAATCTTTTACAAGCCCGAGCTTACGTAAAAATGACCGATCCGCCTTTGAGAAAGAATGCTGATAGTACGTTAAATAAAGAAGGGCGTCTGCATCCTTCATATATTGAAAGGCCAACTCTGTGTGACGCTTATTCATACTGCTTGCACCTGGCGTATCAACAATCGTCAGTCCTTTATCTGTTAGAGGCGTGCTTAAATACACCGTCACTTCCTTGACCACACAAGAAACAGCTTCTTCTGCCACATACGGCTTTAGTTCTTGAAGTGTGACATTTAAAGACGTATTGTTGTCAATAGATTCATGAAAACGGGCATGCGCTTTAAGAAAATGTTCAACAATGATGTAGTGATCCTGTTCAAGCTGTCTTTTTTTCAACACTCGTTCGAGTTTCGCTCTAAACGTATCTCCTTTTTCTTCTGAGATAGAAAATCCGAGAATCTGATTGAGCTCCTCTAACATTTCCTGTTCTGTTTTGAAGACCACTTTCACACTTTCATGCGGGTGATCTTCCGTCGGCCGTGTTAACTTGTTGATCGTTGCAGTTGTTGGCGTAGGTGATGATGGCAATACCTTTCGCCCAACAAGTGCGTTTGCAAAGGAAGATTTCCCCGAACTAAAAGCGCCGAATAAGGCGAGTGTAAACTCTTTTGCCTGTAGCCGTTCTGTTCGTTTTTCAAAGGACTTTCTTTGAGACTGAAGAACGTCTAGTGGCAATAAAATACGAGCAAGCTGTGCAAACTGCTCAATCGACTGTGCCGTTGTTAAGTGCTGAGTCTGACGTATTTGATCACGATCTGCCGGCTCATTTTCTTGCTCACTCTCTTCAGCCTGAAATGGCGCTCGGTGCTGCTTCAGCTGGTCATGCTGCATCCATTGTTTTTTCTCATAAAACCAATCCTCTTGGATCAGCTCATCTGTTCCATTTTTCCATATATCCCATACATGCTGGATGTCCCGCTTGATTTGTTCATCTTTTTCGATGCATTGCTCAAGCGTTTGAAGCTCTTTTTTCGCCTGTGCCCATTTTTCTTGCTGCTTCCCTTTTTCCTTCGTGAGCTGGTCTTTTAGTGTTTCGGTCATTTGTTCAATTAGTGGCATCACGTTCTGTTTAGCCTGTCTTTTCAAGGCGTCCCCTGCATCTTTTGCATATTGAAGAACATATTCATTAGAAAAAGTCGCACCGGGATGAATGACTTTTTCAAGCAGGGATTCTTGAACAGGTGTTTCAAACGCCATCACTTGATTTAACAGTTCTTCACCAAGCTGATGCCGCTTGACTTCCTTTTTGAGAAGCTCTGCAATATGCCAGTCCACTTCTGCCTTCATTCTCGCCTGTACATCTGCTAGGAAATTGTTTGCTCGTTTTTCTTTTTCCTGCTCGGTTTTATTTTTAGCGAAGAGTAGCCCTACTTTAAAGCCAGGAGCTTTCGATTCGAGATAGTCACTTGCGAGCTCTCTCATCCTAAATGGGGTTAGGTTCGCATTTTTTAAAATGCTTTCCACTTCAGAAGATACTTCGTCTTCTAACTGTTTTGCGCCATTTTCGATCAATCGGTTTTTCGCTTCAAGTTCGTTGACTTCATTTCTTTTATTTTGAAGCTGCGTCTTAAGATCCTCATCCTGCAGCTCTTCTTTTAACCATTCGATATGTTCTTTGAGAACATGCTCAATCTTCTGCTCTGTATAGGCCCGAAGAGATGCTTTAGGCAATGTTTGTAATTCTTGTAGTTTCTCAACTAGACGCAGCATTTCGTTTCTTGGATGCGCCTCATCGGTTACAGATGTAAAATATAGATGATCTTCCTCAATGCCTTCTTTCAAAAGCATCTCAACCACTTGATGTTTGTAGTCTTCAAACGTTGTCTCATGTTCATCATGCCGATCGACTTGATTCACGATAAAATAAAGATTTGGCACTTGCTCTTTGATGGAGCGAATGAATCGAATGTTTTCTTCAGAATGAACATGGTTATAGTGAACGACATAAAAAAGAGCATCTGCTTGATGTAGAATTGACGCAGCAGATAAAAAGTGTGCATGATCCGTTGAATCAATTCCTGGTGTATCGATCAGTGCCACCTTTTCTTCAAGTCCCCTATAATCACCACTAATTTCGACCATTTCAATCTGTTCTCCATCCTTACAAAAACGCTGTACCGCTTCTTTATCATAAGAACCGCTCATTTTTGCAAAACGGCCATCAGAGGTGTGAAGCTGCATTTCACTTTCCCCTTTTCTCACAACGACTAAGTTTGCACTTGTTGGAATGGGGCTCGTTGGCAGGATTTGATCATGAAGCAAATGATTGACAAGTGATGACTTACCAGCAGAATAGTGACCGGTAAATGCGATATACACTTCTTCTTCTGCTTCCTTTTTCATAATTGATGCAAGTTTGGCTGCACGTTCATGGTCATCCCTTTTGAGAAGGCTTTGATATAAAGCACCTGTAGTTTGAACGAGCGAATCTCGAATAGACAAATCTTTCATGACGATAAACCCCTTTGTTTTTAGAAAAGTCAGTTATGTATGTGATACCATTTTACACAAAATAAAGAGATTTTTCTTCTGATCTGAGGAAATAAAAAAATCTGCTACCCGATCAGTCGCGATTGACTGCGATCAGGAAGCAGATTTTTTTGAAACACCTTTTAAAACAAAGCCAATTAAAAGGCTGTATACACAAACCGTACCGAGTAAGAAAATCATTGTCATGTGAATCACCGTCCATTCTTCATGATTGAGAATGCTTATCATTAATGAAAGTGTAGCACAACTGATAATGATTTTCAATATTAATTTAATAAATACTCATTCAGTGCCTTTTCTTCGGTTTGGATTCTCACCATCATCATCCACCCATTTAAACACGTAAACAAAATGGCGGTCATATATGCCTCAAATAAGAGCGGGATCAAAATAAGCTCAATCGCCACCACCACATAGTTAGGATGCTTTAACCAGCGATACGGCCCCTTTTTGACAATCATCGCATTTGGCACCACTAAAATCTTTGTATTCCAGTACGTCCCAAGAGAACATAATGCCCAGTATCGAACCACCTGTGTAGCCAGAAGGAACACGAGCAGCAATAGAAAAAAATGGGACGGTTTGCGGTTTAACAGCCATGTCTCTCCAATGAGTGAGAGGAAAAATGCAGCATGCATGGCGACCATATAGGGATAATGACTAGCACCAAATTCAATCGCTCCGATCGATTTCACTTTCTTCTCATTTCTTTTCGCAACAAGCATTTCAATCAGGCGCTGACAAATGAAGAAACCAATGATGAGCCAAAAGATCATGAAGAGATTTCCTCCCATTTCATGAGTAGTAATTCAGAGGAAAAGCCTGGACCAAGCGCTCCGCAAAGTCCCACATCTCCCGGATCAGGTGCGCGATGTTCAAGAAAATGCTTGATCACATACATCACTGTAGCAGAGGACATATTCCCGTGGTGCTTCAGTACTTCTTTTGAAGAAAAAAGCTGATGTTCTTGTAGAGATAGACTGTCAAGATAGGCATCAATGACTTTTTTCCCTCCAGGGTGGGCAAGAAAAACAGATAGGTCGTCTGTTGAAAACCTGAGCTGATGTAGAAATTGCTCCACCTGCTCTTTTAGCCAGCCTGAAATAATAGACGGAATGTCACGTGAGAATATGACCTGAAAGCCGTCACTTGTAAATGCCCAACCCATCACATCCTCAGACTCTTTCATCGTTACTGACTGTGTACCAAGTAATTTAGGCACTGTTTTTAACTGCGTATAGTCAGATGCAGCCTTTTCTCCAGTTAACAGAACCGCCGCCGTCCCGTCTCCGAACAAGGAGGTACCGATTAAATTGCTTTTTGATTGATCTTCCGGCTGAAAGGTTAAACTGCACAGCTCACATGCGACCACTAGAACCTTCGCTTCTGGGTATGCCCTTATATATTCATAAGCTCGTGACAGCCCTGCCGCTCCGCCCCCGCACCCTAGCCCCCAAATCGGCACTCGTTTCGTATAAGGCGAAAAAGGGAGAGCATTCAGCAGCTTTGCATCAATACTTGGTGTTGACAAACCGGTGCTTGAGATGAAAAACAAAACATCAATCTCTTCATACGCAATAGGCTTTTTAAGGAAGGTTGTCTCATGAAGACAGTGAATAATCGCTTCTTTCGCATGAGCCAATGCCTTTTCCAAATAGAGATTATTTTTCTCTTCAAAAGAGTGGTGCGTCTGATACCATTCAATGGGCTGCACAAACTGTCTGCTCTGAATTTCTCCATTTTGAAACGCTCTCAGCAACCGGTCAATATCTTTAAACGATCGTTTAAATTGAGATTTTGCAAATTCAGCAGCTTTTTGCTGATCCACATGATTCTTTGGCAGACTTGTTCCAACAGAAAGAATGTACGCCACCTGCTTCACCTCTTTTTTTGGTTAATATCCCCTATCAAAAGTAAGATATACATGCCAAATCGTCACAATCCAGTCAAAACATTTTCCTCCGTCTAACTTTTTGTCTTGACGACAATTGATAAATATTGGATAATATAAGTGAAAACATGATGTAGTTTTCCTCCTTCACAGGTTCGTTCCAAGCCAAGCGAACCTGCTTTTTTTTATGCAAAAAAAACACCTCTCAGGTGAGAGGTGCTTACATAACAGATTGTTTAGGTTCTTCCACATGATGATCGTGCTCTGTGTCTTTTTTAAATGGAATCATGTGATAAATGATATGAAGTAAAATGGCGGTAAAGCTCCCAGCCACGATTCCGTTACTTGTCAATAGTTTGATGGATTCTGGCAGATGCTCAAACATTTGCGGCACAACAGTGACACCTAGACCAATCCCAACTGAGCAAGCGACGATGAGCAAGTTTTCCTGTTTTGCAAAATCGACGCGCGTGAGCATTTTAATACCGTACGCAATGACCATGCCAAACATCGCAACCATTGCGCCGCCTAGAACAGACTTTGGAATAATCGTTGTAAATGCAGCGATTTTAGGAAAAAGACCAAATACCATCAACAATACTCCTGTCACAACAATGACCTGGTTTTTCTTGACACCCGTTAACTGGATCAATCCAACGTTTTGCGAGTAGGCTGTATACGGAAAGGCGTTGAAAATACCGCCTAATAAAACAGCAATCCCTTCTGCTCGGTAGCCCTTTGCTAAATCCTTCTCCTTTAATGACCGATTCGTTAAGTCTCCTAGTGCGAAATAAACACCTGTTGATTCAACTAAAGATACAATCGCAACTAACGTCATGGTCATGATGGGCGCAAATTCAAAGGTAGGCATGCCAAAATAAAAAGGTTCAATTATGCGGAAAACTTGTGCATTCACTACTTCGGCCGTTTCCACTTTTCCTAATAGGGCAGCGACTGCTGTCCCAAATAGAATACCGATTAAAATAGCAATCGCCTTCATAAATCCCTTCGTGAATCGATAGAGCAAAACAATCATAAACAGCACAAGGAAAGCGAGCCCTAGATTTTCAAAAGATCCATAATCTGCACTTCCTTCTCCGCCTGCCATGTTGTTCATCGCTACAGGAATGAGGGTAATACCAATAATGGTCACGACAGAACCTGTTACAACGGGCGGAAAAAATTTCACAAGCTTCCCAAAGAAAAAAGAAAGGAGAATGACAATGCACCCTGAAGCGATAATACTTCCATATATAGACGAAATCCCATATTTAGAGCCAATCGCAATCATAGGAGATACGGCAGTAAATGTACAGCCTAATACCACAGGCAAACCTATGCCAAAGAAGCGGTTTTTCCATACTTGGAGCAGTGTAGCGGCACCACACATGAAAATATCCGCGGAAATTAAGTACGTCAGCTGTGCAGGCGAGAGCCCAAGTGCATCTCCAACAATGAGGGGGACAAGAACCGCGCCTGCATACATCGCCAGTACATGCTGAATGCCTAGCGAGAGCGTTTTGACTTTTTTAGCGGCACTCATGATTGTACCTCCTGTACAAACGTGACTTTCCCTTCCTCGAGTGATGCAATACGCGCGAGTGACTCGACGCGGTAGCCCATTTGCACAAGCTCTTTTCTTCCAGGCTGGAATGACTTCTCAATGACAATGCCAAATCCGGCTACTTTTGCCTTCGCCTGCTTTGCAATAGCGGCTAGTCCTTTAGCAGCTTCACCGTTTGCTAAAAAGTCGTCGATGATTAACACACAATCATTTTCACTAAGGTGCGTATTTGAGACAGCGATGGTACTTTCTACTTTTTTCGTAAAGGAGTACACACTTGCTGTTAAAAGGTTATCCGTTAATGTGAGTGATTGGCGTTTTCGAGCAAAGACCACAGGCACCTGAAGAGCAAGTCCAGCCATCACAGCAGGTGCGATGCCAGACGATTCGATAGTGATGATTTTTGTAATGCCATCATGCTTGAATAATCTAGCAAACTCTTGACCGATCTCATGCATTAACACAGGATCAATTTGATGATTTAAAAAGGTATCTACCTTTAATACTTGATTTGACAGAACGATTCCTTCGTTCTCAATTTTTTGACGTAACAATTCCATCATTCTTCCCCCTAGCATATTGGCAAACATCTTATTTTTTGCATAAAAAAAGCATTGCTGTCCATGAGGAGCAAGCAATGCGAAAACGATCCGCGGATCTTCAGCTCAAACAAGAGCTGTTTCATTTTGCTCACTCATAGTCGAACGGTATCGGTGTCCGGTAGAAACTTGCGTGCCATCATCACGCGATTATATGAGTGGTATCGTGCTCAAATTATAACAAGATTTCAGACACTTGGAAAGCACTTTTCTAGAAAAATACCGAACTTAAATAATAGATCAGATCAAAACGTTCGTTTTTAGAATATTCATGCACCAAAAAAGCACCCTTCTGACGAAAGGGTGCCTTTCATTTATGATAAATACAATTTCGTATACTTATCCGTTAAATAGTCGATTAAATATTGAACATTTAATTCCTCGCCAGTCGCATCTTGAATGATTTCAGATGGCTTTTTCCGTTTGCCATGCTTGTGGACATGTTCAGTTAGCCATTCTTTTATCGGTGCAAAAGACCCATTTTGAATCAGTTCATCAAAATTCGGTAAATCTTTGATCATTTGTTGCTTTAATTGCGCCGCATACATATAACCAAGTGCATATGAAGGGAAATAGCCAAAGCTTCCATCTGACCAGTGAACATCCTGCAAGATGCCTAGTGCATCGTTAGGCGGCGTGATGCCAAGATACGCTTGGTATTTTTCATTCCAAAGCGCAGGCAGGTCTTCAACGGCGACTTCCTCATTGAAAATGGCTTTTTCAATTTCATACCGGATAATGATGTGAAGCGGATATGTGAGTTCATCTGCTTCTATTCGAATGTAAGTCGGCTTCGATTCGTTCACAGCATGCACAAAGTCCTCTAAAGAGACACCTTGAAATTGTTCAGGAGACGCTTCTTGTAGCTTTTGATAATATGTTTTCCAGAAGTCTTCATGTCTGCCGATAAAATTTTCAAAGAAGAGAGACTGTGATTCATGGATGCCCATTGATGTGCCATCACATAGTAGCGTTCCGCTTAGTGCCTCATCTATATTTTGCTCGTAGATGGCATGACCACACTCATGAATCGTGCCAAAGATCGCCATCCGAAAATCGTGCTCATCATACCTGGTCGTGACACGAACATCCCCTCTGCTTAATGTCACAGCAAACGGATGAACCGTTGTATCAAGACGCCCTGCGTCAAAGTCATATCCTAACTCTTTTAAGAAAAAGAGACTTAGTTCTTTTTGCTTGTCGACCGGGAAGCTTTTTGACAAAAATGAAGTATCCGGTTTATTTGGAGAGGCTTCAATTTTTTTCACGAGAGGAACGATGGCGTCACGAAGAGCACCAAATTTTTGATCGAGCTGTTCAACAGTCATATCTGGTTCATAGTTATTGAGCAGCACATCATATGGCGTTTTTTTTACGCCCCAATACTGAATAAAACGCTTGTTAAAGTCAATAAGCTGTTTTAAATATGGTGCAAAGAGTGAAAAATCTGATTTCTCCCTAGCTTCTACCCAAATATGCTCTGCTTTGGATTGTAAAATGGAGTATTCCTTATATTCTTCTTTCGGGATTTTACTATTTTCATCATACTCTTTTTGCGATAATTCAAGTGCCTTCTGTGTATCTTTTGACAGCTCATCTCGATGTTTATTTAATGCGTGAAGAAGATCTCTCATTTCATCAGAAGTCTTCATATTAAAAATATCACTTGATAATTGACCGATGGTTTCAGCTCTGAAATCAGCGCTTTTTTTTGGCGCCTGTGTTCTAGAGTCCCAATAAAGTAAATGGAGCGCCTCCGTATAATGGGCGATTTTTCCTAGTAATTGATAAAACGCTTTCTCTTTTGCTTCAAAACTCATGCGTTTGTTCCCCCAATCAATAAAATATGTATGTACGTTTCAAGGCTACTTCAATGAATGTTCTTTTGTCAATGAAAAAGGAGGATACACCATTGGTATCCTCCTCTTCTATCGTTCGTTCCTCTTATGAAATAATCGCTGGCTTCACTGGCAGAACGGATTCAATTTTACTTTGAAGCTCTATATCTTCCTTGCGATCAAAGTATATATGAATACTTCCTGCATCCTGACTTGTCCGAATCAGTCTTCCAATACCTTGTCGTAAGCGAAGCAGCATATACGGAAGATCCACTTCAGCATGTGCATCCTTTGCTTCATTTCGTTTCGCCTCAAATACTGGATCACGCGGCGGATAAGGAAGTCCCCAAATCACCACACTCGTTAATGATTGACCTGGGATATCCAGGCCTTCCCACAGATGAACGGAGCATAACACTGACGTCTCATCTGCTTGGAACTTTTGAACAATCGTGCTAATTTCCTCGTCTCCCTCAAAATACACATGGAAAGGCAATGATTCATTTGATGCCTCAAGCTGCTTTCTAAATAATTGCAGTTCGTCAAATGAAGGGAATAGGATAAGAGATCGGCCTCCATTTTCTTTCAGATGAGTGATCACTTGCTGCCCTTTTGCCTCTAGCTCTAGAACCGGCTGCTGAATTCCGTGGAAATAAATCTGCATTTGCTCATCGTAATCATACGGCGAAGCCACACTCATTGATAAGTAGTTTTTAATCCCAAGGCTTTCAGCTAAATAATCAAATGATTGATTCTCAGACAATGTCGCTGAAGAGAATATATAAGGTATTTTTTGCGAGAATACTTTTTCGCCAAGCACCTCTGCGACTGTCTTTGGCATCACGACAAATGTTGTATCTAATTCCTGTTTTTCAAGCCAGCTAATGGCATTTTTTTGATAAAGCGATAGAGAATACGCCATTTGTTCAATGTACTCTTCCACAACCGACAATTCGTATTGATCAATTGTATACATCTCGGATTCAAATACGAGCGCTTCTCCGATTTTTTCAAGTAAGTCACACAATTCACTCGCTGAACGCTTTACCTCATCCACTCGCCCAATTTCAAGTCGATGCGATCCTTTCACTTCTTTCGCATTTGTTTTTAAGAGATAGAAAAACTCATCGTTTGTTGCTAGTGCATCTTCAACAAGTTCTGCAAACTCTTCACGGATGTCGTTTTGCAAAAGACGCTCCAAAAATGTCTCGAGCGTTGATTGCTTCACTCGGTATGTTAACGCTTTTTGTGCGGCAAACTCAAGAAGATGCCCTTCGTCAAATACAACGGAGCTATGTTCAGGCAGAAGCGGAAGCTGGCCCTCACGTTTGCGGGATTCCTTTGTCCACACATGCTCCATATAAAAATCGTGTGAGCAGATAATCAGGTCTGCTGCTTTCCGGTAATGATCTCTTGATAAATTCAGGCCGCAGCGATGACGCATATCGCACGTTAAGCAATCCTGAAACGAGTCATAGCCAATTCGTGACCACTCATCATTTGATAGTTCTGGATACTCTTTTCGGTCGCCATACGGATAAAAGGTTTGCATGCCATGTGATTCATGCACAAATGAAGGAAGCGATTCATAAATATCCAGCCACTTCTCATCATCTTCACGCTGCATCGTTTTCTCTAATTTCTTTAAGCACAAATATTGATCATGCGATTTACTTAATCTCGCATCTATTTGAATATCAAGGTGATTGGCAATTTTATAGATATCACCCTCTTGTTTGACCAGCTGTTCAATTAACGTTTCGTCTGCACATGCAATAATCGCAGGTTTCCCTGTATACCTTGCATATGTGACCGCAAATAATAGATAGACGATGGTTTTGCCTGTGCCTACCCCAGCTTCGGCAAACATCACACTTTTTTCTTTAAAGGCTCTTTCTAGCTGAAAAGCCATGAATATTTGTTCATCTCGAAGATCAAAGCCCTTTTCTGGCAAAATGTCATAAAACACATCGCCAATCCAGTTGCCCAGCTCTTCGTAAAAATTATGTTCTTTTGATAATGAAAAAGGCAAACGAGATGCTGTCACCTGCTTCAACCCCCAACTTTTGAATCATTCAGACATTCAATAGTAACATTTATGCTGGGGAATGACAATCTTTTTTATGAACGCAACCGATGATGATAGCTTTCCTTCATTAAAAATGCATGCTCAGAACGTTCTATGTAGGCCTGTGCGAGCGCCAAATCATGGATAGCTGCCTCAAGCTGAGCAGATTGTCCAGTTTCATGCCCTTCTATTTCTCGAGCAGTCGAAGCGAGTGCTTTTTGGATTAACTGAAATTGATCATATTGAATCATGAAGACACCTCTTTTTTTAAAATCAAGTTCAGTTTATTCCGTCCCGTGAACCTTTATACCTTTCCGCAATAAAAAAGGCACACCTTCTTTAGGTGTGACCATTTTTTTATGATTCAGTTGTTTGTTTTCTAGGAGGGCGTTTCCCCCAATATTGATAATAGTCTGTTTTAATAAATCCATTAAACAGCTTTCTCTTTTTCGTTGCTTTTCTTCCGAAGCATTCTTCAAACTGTTCATGTGACGTTAAGATGTATATGGACCAAGTGTCTAGGCTCTTGAATGCTTCACCCATGCCTTGATACATTTTTTCAACAGCTGGTTTATCACTAAGTCGTTCTCCGTAAGGCGGATTCCCGACAATGACACCATATTCTTCTTTTGTTTGGAAGTCTTTTACTTGCATTTGCTTAAATTGAATCAGTTCACTTAAGCCAGCCTCTTCTGCATTCATTTTTGCAATGTCTACCATACGATGATCGATATCGCTCGCAATAATGTGAAGCGGCTGATCATAGTTCGCTTTTTCTTCGACTTCAAGACGTGCTTTGTTCCATACGTCTTCACCGATCCATTCCCATGATTCAGACGCAAATTCCCGGTTAAACCCTGGGGCTATGTTTTGTCCGATCATAGCTGCTTCAATAGCAATTGTTCCTGATCCACAAAAAGGATCAGCAAACGGACGGTCAGGTGTCCAGTTCGTTAATAAGATAAGCGCAGCAGCAAGGGTTTCTTTAATAGGCGCCCCGCCCTGATCTACGCGATACCCCCGTTTGTGAAGACCGACACCCGATGTATCAAGGGTGAGTACTGCTTTATCCTTCAAAAGCGCAATTTCGATTTTATATGCAGGACCCGTCTCTTCAAGCCATTCAGACTGAATGCTGTAAGATGCTCTAAGCTTTTGCGCGATGGCCTTTTTGACGATGCGCTGACAATCCGGCACACTGGCAAGCTGTGATTTGACTGATTTTCCGATAACAGGGAACGTACTATTTTTTGGCAAATAAGCGGCCCAGTCAATTGCTTTTGTCTGTTCAAAAAGCTCATCAAATGTTTTTGCTGGAAATTCAGCAACTTGTACCTTGATGCGGTCTGCTGTACGCAGCCAAAGGTTTGCACGGCAAATCGCAAGGGCATCCCCTTGGAAAATGACTTTCCCGTTATCTACAGTGCACTCATAGCCAAGGTCTCTTACTTCTTTTGCAACAACCGCTTCAATCCCCATTGGAGCTGTCGCAATGAGTGTATAAGTTTTCATTTGTTTATCACCTGTTTTCTCGTCCTTTTATGTATTCAAGATAAAAGCTCTCCATATGTAGCAATAGGAGAGCTTTGTTTTCATCATGTTTAAAATAACGGATATAACGTTCTGTAAGCCATGTTTTGTTCCATCGTACTGCAAACGGCAAATGCCTCGTACTCAGGTGGTAATCATCTATCTACAGAATTCTCTGTCCTTCTCTCCGTTTGGTTCCTTTGAGAAAGTTCCCCTACCAAGTTTGGGTTTCTCGCTCGAGGGGTTTACCGCGTTCCACTCTCACCATTTCTAGTGAGACTTCGTCACTGTGGCACTTTCAAGGATACTTTGCCATATCCTAAAAGGACGTAGGCATTTTTCCTGCCGTCAGCCTTTCCCAGGCTGCCCTGGCTTATTTTTTCGCCAGGCACGAACACTACGGGCATCTCAGCACCGTGCGAGCATGGACTTTCCTCTGCAATGCCAAAAAGCATTACAGCGATTACCCGAACGTTAATCAATAAGCGTTATTATAAACGACAATGTCATCTGACACAAGCTTTTTCAGCAAGACTCAATCATAAAGTTTGCTGCCAAAAACGTGTTTCTCAAGGTTAGATAGTCTTTTTAAAATATCAAAGTTCGTTGTATTGGACTGTGCAGGCTGTCTTTTCCCTTGTTCAACTGCTTCTTCAAGCTGTTTTGACAAGTGAAGGTTTTCTTGTTGAAGCTTTTCGATTTCTTGGTTGAATGTCTCATAGTCTTTAATGACCATATCTAAAAATTTATCGACTTCTTCTTGTTTGTACCCTCTGACACCTGTTTTAAATTCTTTTTCTAAAATTTCTTTCGCAGAAAGCTTTACTTTATCAGCAAGCATCTTTTTCACCTCATATCGTGAATTCATAGTATATTTTTTCAGAAATACGTGACGTTGTCAAATTTTCTATTGCTTTTAGTCAAAAAACGGATCTTCCGCCTCAACCTGCGCTCTTAGATCATCCATTGTGATATACATAATTGGGTAATCGGTATAGGCTTCCGCTTCTCTGATCATATATTTTGGTGAGCCCTCATGCTCTGGATCATAAAGGGCGAGAAGACCATCTGTTTTTTCAATAAAAAAGCGGTTCTTTTGTTTAAATTGTGCCGGACTTTCATACGGTCTATGCGTGACACTTTCTACAAAATCGGCCTGTGCAAGAATCGCTTCATACAACTCTTTATTTTGGTCATTCCAGCGTTCTTCTTGTTCATAAAATGGCGTAATGACTGCAAGCTTTAAAGCTGGATACTCCTCTTGAAGCTCAAACACCACTTCAGCTGTCCAGATTTCAGCACCTAGCTGACCCGATATGAGCACCCATTCCAGCCCGTCTTCAATGAGTGCTGTCAGCCTTTTTTGAAGCTCCGCTTTTATGTATTGAAGTGCAGGCTCGTCTTGTTTGAATATCCCAAGTTCGAATGGCTTGTACCCTGTGACAGCAATGATTTTCATTTTTTCACCTGCTTTTAAAAAAAGGGACTTATAAAAGTCCCATTTCTCGTTATCTGTTACAGCAAGGTCCACCGCAGTTAAAGTGTTGATGTGTTGCCGGGTCCACCTGAGAAAACGTATGCGGGAAGTAGTGAACATGTTGGAAGTTTTGATGGTGAACATTCGTTACATGCTGCGGATGAATGTGCGGCACAATTGTTGTTGACTCGCTGTGTGTACAGCAATGATTCGTCGGATGAACAATTGGCTGTGTAACATTCGGCTTGCAATGATGATGATGGTACATGTAGCATTCCCCTCTCCTTGATTTTCTTACATTAATAATGTATGAATCAAGAGGTGTACATGTACTAATGCATTAACCTATTTTAAAAGTTTGCAAGAAAGACATCTTTATAATTCGAAAACACAAAAGCGACCAAAATGACAACAAGAAAAAACAAGTAAAAAAGACCCTTATACATGCTCTACGCTCCTCATTCAATATCTAACGTTATTTTACAGGATTCGTGACCTTTCTACAATAAAAGTGCTAAACAATTTTTATTTTCGGCCGAGAGCCGAACGTTGTCATTTCCTGCGCTTTCCCAGGCAATAATTTCATTGCCCAGCTTTCCTTAAGAGTCGTTTTTTTCGCTTTTCAAGTTCTTTTATGTCGCGTTCACTTAACGACGAGAGAGATAATAATGTTTGAGTGATCGAAAGAGCTGATCTCGCATTTTTTTGACGATGCTCTTCATACTTCGCAAGTTCTATGCCTGCTTTTAAGGATAAATGGACATCGTTTGATTCAAATAGATCTTTCCATATACGGGCAGCTTCATCAAATTGGCTTAATCGTTTGTATTGCAAGGAGAGATCATAAGCCGCTTGATTCGCATGCTCAAACTCAGCGTTCGTTAATTCTCTTAAATGCTTCGTTGCTTCCTGTACATCACGATGGGCAAGATGCCATCTCGCAAGTGCGTATTTCTCATCATATTCCTTTACTGCATCCACAGATAATATTTTTTTGGATAGATGAATGTAGAGGCTGATTAACGATAAAACGTCTAACTCATTATGCGTCAAGATTCCTTCAATCAGCTTCGGGTTTTGTTCCTTTAGAAAATGAAAATAGATCATCGGTGCCAAGAACCCCGGTGTGTCACCTTCTCGATGGACGTGCAGCTCTTCTTTTTCCACAACGGAAAGCGCCATTCGTTCATATTTGTGCTTCCACAACCTTCTAGACCCGTGCAGAAGATCAAAATGGCCAAATTCCGGAAGTGCAGGTATTTGATCGCGTAATAGCGTATGCCTCGTTTTCACTTGCGGCCAATCGAAAGATTTTCCATTATATGTAACAAGTGATTCTACGTCCACTTCATTAAGAAAGCTTTTGTAGAGCGCTACTTCATTTCCTGGATTGGTGAGCAGATGCTGTTTCACCACCACTTTGTCTGAAAAAACCCGGGCATGTCCAAGCAAAAAGATCATATTTCCCGTCCCGCCAGATAAACCTGTTGTTTCTGTATCAAAGAAAAACAGCTCGTGCGGCTGATAACCTTTTGCCGAAAGAGAATGCTGGATCTCACTTTCATTCCAAGCTTCGACGATCTTCGGCAGTTCTGCAAAGGAATACAGTCCATGCTGATCATTTAATTGATAGGTCACTTCGCGAATCAGACAAAAAGAGTCCTCAAAAAAGTAAGGAGCTGCACCTAATTGCTCCCACTCTTTTACAAATGGGATGTTTTCTGCTGTCACAGGTTGCGTTTGTCCTTCTTTTGTTACCTGCCGCTTGTTATCTGTTTGATTGTGCGATAGGTGCTTTTTCATTCTGTTTAATTTCCCTTTCAAAGACATGAGTAGGTGTCTCCCTCCCTTCTCTTAAAATACCGACATCAATTCAACGATGCTGCTTTTTCCGCTCACCTCTTTCATTTCCATACCAATACAGGATGGACAGCCATTCTCACAGCGGCACCGCTCAATCAGCTGAATGGCCGCACGGGCTATTTCATCGAAACGAGCTTGAACTTCCTTACTTAAACCGATTCCGCCAGGATAATGGTCATATAAAAAGACAGTCGGCTTTCCAGTATGGGCTGCTTTAATTTGAGAAACGACATGAATATCTGAACGGTCACACATCACAAAAGCAGGGACAATGTGCTGAAGAACATTTGCAATGCCAAGCAGTAGTTGTTCAAGTGTTTTCTCTTCAAATCGACGTTCTGCTTCATGTAATTCAAACCAAGCGGCACTCGTGTGGATTTCTTCTTCTGGTAAGTGAATTGGACCGGACCCTATATTTTCACCAGTCGATAACCGGATTTTTTTAAAAATCGTCGGCATTGCATTTACGGTTACATCACCGAAGTGAACAGATACCGCTTCCTTCTCAGTCGTTTGATCAATTTCAAGCACCTTGAGTTGAACCGCTAAATTCGCATCTGTATAGTATTCTACATCGACTTGTTTCACATAAGCCTTAAGATGCTCGTAATCTAGCTTTTCCACTTGATATTGAACGCCTTCATGTAAATAAATCGCTTCATCATGAAGTAACGTCATCGCACTAAATCGATCCATCTCACCAATAATCCGAACATTCGCTACATCTGATTGATCCACAATGACCACATTTTCCTGACTTGCAGACCGTAGACTGATGCCATGCGCTGGGAACGATTGATCTGACCAATAATAACGGTTCCCGCTGAAATGAAGAACCCCTTCCTCTTGTAAGTATTGTAAGATTTCTTCTACATCCATGTCGCCAAACTGTTCATCTTCTCGAAACGGAAGCTCGTAGGAGGCACATTTAAGATGGTCGACTAAGATAATGAGGTTTTCAGGATTAATTCTGGCCGCTTCAGGCGGTCTATTAAAGAAATACTCAGGGTGTCTGACGATATATTGGTCAAGGGGTGATGAGCTTGCCACCATGATAATGAGTGCTTCCTCGTGACGCCTTCCAGCACGTCCTGCCTGCTGCCATGTACTCGCTACACTGCCAGGATACCCCGTCATAATACATACCTTTAACTGGCCAATATCAACCCCTAATTCGAGTGCGTTCGTGCTGACGACTCCTAATATGTCTCCTTCTCGTAATCCCTTTTCAATCACGCGCCGCTCCTTTGGTAAATAGCCCCCGCGATACCCGCGAATGGATTTCGGACCAATCTCTTTTTTCACCAGCTCTTGAATATGACTTAAAATCACTTCCACTCTCACTCTGCTTCTAGCAAAGACGATCGTTTGGATTTTTTCTTTTAAAAATGTTTTAGCCAATTGATTAACGACAGTGGCCGCACTTTGTCTAATGTTTAATGGCTTATTGACGACGGGCGGATTGTAAAACACAAAATTCTTTTTACCGCTAGGCGCTCCGTTTCGTTCAATGAGATGCACCTTGCTCCCAGTCAGCTGCTCTGCAAGCTCTTTCGGATTCGCAATCGTTGCCGATGTACAAATAAAGATCGGCTCACTTCCGTAAAATGCACAAATTCGCTTTAATCTGCGAATGACATTGGCGACATGGCTGCCAAACACACCTCGATATGTATGAAGCTCATCAATTACAATATACTTTAAATTTTCAAACAAACTGACCCATTTCGTATGGTGAGGCAAAATGGCTGAATGCAGCATATCTGGATTTGTGATGACGATATGTCCTGCCTGCCTGACTCGCTGCCGTATAGCTGGGGAGGTGTCCCCGTCATATGTTTCACTATGAATCGGAATCTCCATCTCGTGGATGATTTCGTTTAGTTCACTTTTTTGATCCTGCGCAAGTGCTTTTGTTGGGAATAAATATAGGGAGCGGCTTGTCTGATCTTCTACGATTGACTGAAGAACTGGAAGATTGTAGCAAAGCGTTTTACCCGAAGCTGTAGGTGTCACAGTCACCACATTCTCACCATCCATCACACGTTCAAAGGCTTCCTTTTGATGAATGTAAAGTTCGCTCACGCCCCTTTTTTCAAGCGCCACTTTGAGCCTGTCATTTACTCTTTCAGGAATTGGAGAAGTCAGTGCAGGCTTCGCTTCAATTTCATGCCAATGTTCTATCTGTTCATCTTTTTTTAATTCTTCTATGAGTTCGTTCATTGTTTTCTTTTTCAAATCGCATCACCTCTCATTCATAGTGTACCGAATATTTGTTTGCATGACTAGGCGGCAATTTTTTGCACCGCTCGTGAGCAAATACTTTGAACTGTTGTAACAGTATCTATTACACTTCTATAGTGAAATGATTTTATGAAGGAAGAAGAGGATGAGATTGAAAAACGAATTTAAGCCTTTATTTGAACCATTTACATTCCCAGGAGGTGCCTCTATTGATGGCCGGTTAGTCGTTGCTCCAATGACACACTTCGGTTCTCACGAGGATGGCACCATTTCAAAGGAAGAAATTGATTTCATTACAGCTAGATCTAGTGAAATGGGCATGGTCATCACAGCCTGTGCGAACGTGACTCCAGATGGAAAGGCCTTTGAAGGACAGCCTTCTATTGCTAGAGATGAAGATATACCTGGTCTGAAAAAATTAGCTTCTGCGATCCAGGCAAAAGGAACAAAAGCCATCATGCAAATTCACCACGGCGGCTCGCAGGCCCTCCCTCATTTAGTGCCAAACGCTGATGTGGTTGCGCCAAGTGATGTGTTCAAAGATGGAAAACAAATTGCACGAGCTTTAAAAGAAGAGGAAATCACTCATATCATCGACTCATTTAAAGAAGCGACAAGACGAGCGATTCAAGCAGGGTTTGACGGCGTAGAAATCCACGGGGCAAACGGGTATTTATTACAGCAGTTCTACTCCCCGCATAGCAATCAGCGTACAGATCAGTGGGGAGGAAGTGAAGAAAATCGTCTAGCCTTCCCTATTGCCGTTGTGGATGCAGTCAAAGAGGCGATCAAAGAGCACGTGACAAAACCATTTATCTTTGGATATCGACTATCTCCTGAAGAACCAGAAACACCTGGTTTAACAATGACAGAGACATTTACGTTAGTTGATGTTCTTAAAACAAAAAACCTCGATTATTTGCATATCTCTTTAATGGAGATTGACTCTAAAGCAAGACGAGGTGCAGATTCTAGCAAGACACGTATGGAGCTATTAAAAGAACGCTGCGGCGATACCCTTCCGCTTATCGGTGTTGGCAGCGTCATTACAGCTGAGGATGCATTAAATGCCTACAATCAAGGGATTCCACTGATTGCTGTCGCACGAGAGCTCATCGTTGATCCAGATTGGGCAAAGAAGATAAAAGAAGGCAGAGAAAGCGAGATTGAAACCGTCATTAAACGCAGCCAAAAAGACAAGTACCTTATTCCTGAAGGATTATGGTCTGTCATGGAAGCAAGTCAAGGCTGGGTTCCGATGGAGGATTAATGTCATCAATCAAAAAACTACCCTTTCATGTGTGAGGGTAGTTTTTTTATTGATTATTTCAATTTAACTGTAAAGAGCTTAGAGGTCTGTTTTTCCACAGATCCCTTTGGTTCTTTATCAAGTCGCTCGATCAGATCCCCATTCATAATCACAATTGGTGTCACTGTACTTGCCGCTTTCTCTTCAATCAGTTCTAAATCACACGTAATGAGAGGATCACCGATCTTCACTTTATCCCCTTCTTTCGTGTGTGCTTCAAACCCTTCACCATTTAATCCAACTGTTTCAAGTCCAATATGAATCAGAAGCTCAAGCCCTGAGAGTGTTCGAATGCCAATTGCATGTTTTGTATGGAAGAGCTGAATGATTTCACCCTCTACTGGTGACACAATCGTGCCATTTTTTGGTTTTACTGCTACACCATCTCCCATCATCTTTTGAGAAAAGACGGGATCTGGTACATCCGTCATATCCATTAACTCTCCATCAGCTGGAGAATAAATGATTTCTTCCTTTACATCATCTTCGTTTTTCCCGAAACCGAATAATTTTTTCAGCAATGTTCATTTGCTCCCTTCAAGCTTTGCTCCTAGATCTATTCAGCGTATAAACCTTCACGCTCATACATCTTGCTTCATTCAACACTATTTAATCATAATTTTTTCCTCTCATCAATTGATAACCGCCTGAGCCCTTTTTGCATAAGCTGTAGATGAGAGGTGATTTAAATGAAACATGAAGGTGAAAAAAAACATGAATTGTTGGCAAATGAGGATATCCTATATGAAGCCATTGAACAATTTTTTGCATCCTCCCCGTTTCACGAGATTTTAAATAGTGCGGAGGCGCTCATGACCACATCCCATTCACTTGCTTCGATTACAACCGATGTGACAGAGGATGATCAATTTGTGTATATTGAAATCCATTTTCCAGACCATTTTGTCGAAGGGGACATTGCACTAGAGGTCAAAGCCCACTATTTACATTTATCGGTTCAGGAAAAAATGAAAACGGACACGACTTCCTCCTATTCGAGCTTTACCAAAACGATTTTAATGCCGGCAAAAATAGATGAAACACTTATGAAGAGTGTGTGGAAAGACCAATCGCTTCGTGTGACCGCTCCAAAGCAAACACCCCAATAGATGCTTCTATTGGGGTTTGCTATGCTTTAAAAATGCTTGTAAATCCTTTCGCCAATGAGCCCACTTGATTCATTGTACTCATCATTTGTCCAGCTGTATCAAACATTTTGTTAAAGTCGTATTGCCCATTCGTCTTTTTGAACTGTGACAGCACACTTTTCAATTGAGATGATTGCTGTTTTTGCGGTCTTGGCAAAGGATAAGGATTCATAGGGTGCTGCATGGGCATCATGCCTGACTGCTGCATCTGCGGCTGATTGATTGCTTCTGGCTGCTGAAAAGGCTGGAAATTCTCTTGGTATCCATATGGCGGCTGATAGCCTGCAGATGGCGCCTGGCTCATTCCAGCTTGATATGGAGGCATGAAATAATCTGGAGGCTGCGGAGGCTGCTGCATGTCTGGATACGGAAAAGGACCTTGCTGGAATTGATTCAATTCACTTGGTTGCTGGTTTGAATAAGGGAACATCTATCTCGCTCCTCTCGCTCTCAACACATATTGATGTCACTCATATATTATGATTAAGGGTAGAAGGTGTGCCTAAAGTCATAAGAAAAACGCAGATGTTTTAGCTGCGTTTTTTAATTTCTTCTATTAAAAGATTCATTGTGTAAATCACTGATTCAACTAAATTTTTCACACGCGGTGCATGCTGTTTGCCGAAATAAGATTGCAGGAGAACCTCTTTTCCATTTTCTTGGACGGCTTCAAGCTGTTCTTGATGTAAGTATCTAGGTTTGGCCTGATGAATAAACGAGATGGCAGCGTTGAGCCACTCCTCCATTTGCTTGTCAAATTTGACAACGGCCGGCTGAATGTCCTTGTAAAAGTCATATGCTGGATATTCCTCTTCCGCCTTCCCCTTTTGGTACTGCTCATATGCTTCTTCGATCCATATTCTCAGCTCTTGTGTATGTTCAAGTAATGTTTGATTATCCAAAATGTTCACCTCTATGAACCATCCTATCAAACGTTTACTCATTGCTCAAATATGAAAGTTACCCGGCGTGATATGCCGGTTTTGCCGATAGTTTATATTCTGCTGCATGAATTTTCAATTGACAGTCCTTTACTTCTGATTCAAGGCGGTCAATCATTTGTTCTTGCACCTCTTTGGCTGCGTATGTTGTTTGCTGGACAGCTTGAGACAGCTCTGCTTCCACCGCATCAATTTTCCGCTCGATTTCCTCAAGCAACTGCATAATGGATTCTTTTGATACAAATTCGTTCATCATCAGATTCCTCCTTTATCGTCTCTCGTTACATTCTCTTTTCTTCCGCACCCTCCTTCACACATGACAAAACTAGAAGCAAATCGCCAATCTAAGTGTAGATGAGCGCTATTTCTTCATTTTCGACATGTGCTTGTCCTTCTTTGTATGATTGCGTCCGATTGTGTAAATTCTAAGGACAAAGGAGGTAGATTTCATGAAAAAGCAGCCGGTACCAAAAGAGCAAAAGCCGAAAGGGAAAGAAAACAGCACAGATCAGCTTGATAAAAAGCTCGGCGGTCCTAATCGTCCATCTACGTAAAAAAGCAGGTACCCCCTGCTTTTTATTTATGCAAAAAATAGTGCTCTAATGAGAAAAGAAAACGAAGCTGCCTTTTTTTATGGAAATACCAGTCCGTCAGCTCGATTTGTTTTGGTAACGGCTCTGCATCGAATAAGGCTGGATTCAATTTCTTTTGAAACCAATCTTCCCGTTGATCGTCTAATGAGTGTGTCATCACCGGATAAACCGTTCGAAGAAAAGGTGTTGACCTTCTAGCGATCCCTAAAAACGATTCAAAATCAAACCGAGACCCCGTATGCGGAACGGTATGCAAAAAATGATAAAAATCCGAAAACAAATCGGCTCGAAATAATAGTTTCGCTAGTTTTTTTCCTAATGTAATGCGCTCCTTTACATGGGAAAACTTTCGTATCGTTAGCCCATACAAATGCCCGTCCACCGTTGGAAAAACGACGGTTTGAAAATGTCCCCACTCGCTGAAAAGATATTGAATCGAGTGAAAAACATTCTTTTTCAGAAGAGGATTTTGTATAATAGGAGATTGTATAGTATATTGTTCATTTATGATGAGTGCATAAAGCAGGCGCTCTGTGTCACGCTTGACCCAAAAACGTTCCCACTCAGCGCTCATAAAACGAGACACACAAAAATATGGCAGCAGATGAAATAAAGGTTTACTGGATCGCTTTGACCATTCATACAAGAGAAGCTGCGGGTAAGCATCTGCAAAGATCAGCCAATTTGCTCTTTCATATGCTGTGAAAAAAAGGTGACCCTGCTGATCCGTTAAACCTGGATGGAAGAGCTCGCCCTTTAAATCTGTCATGGACCATCCTGCATTTCTTGATACAAAGGAAGCAAGCAGTGACCATTTCATTTCTGGATGACGGTCATAAAAGCGCTTATAAGCATTTGTCCTCGTCAGGTTGTCCTTATTTTTCGCTTTCGTTTCACGTAAAATGTGTTGAGTAATGATGTGCTCCTCTTGTGACAACATGGTGATCTCTCCAATACAAAATGCATTAAAAGGAGGCTGAAACTTGATGATTCGGTATCCAAACGGAAAATCGTATCAGCCCATTCAACAAATTGGGACAAAAAAAAGAATCAGCGGCGAATCCTCTTATAGTAACCGCGGGATGACGCTTGAGGCTGATTTAAATGAAACGAACCAATACTATTTGGTCAACGGGATCGCAGTCATTCATAAAAAGCCTACCCCAGTTCAAATTGTCAATGTGGATTATCCAAAAAGAAGTGCTGCTGTCATTAAAGAAGCCTATTTTAAACAATCATCCACAACAGACTATAACGGGGTGTACAAAGGTCGCTATATCGATTTTGAAGCAAAGGAAACCAAAAGCACGACCTCGTTTCCGCTCAAAAATTTCCACGACCATCAAATTGAGCATATGAAACAGGTTGAAAAACAAGGCGGTATTTGTTTCGTTATTATATCCGCTTTTGGCTCCGTTTATTATTTGCCCGCTTCAGATCTCTTTTTCTTCTGGGAGCGGCAGCAGCAAAACGGCCGTAAATCCATTAGCAAAGACGAATTAATGGAAGCAGGCCACATAATGACACTTGGATATTCGCCAAGAATTGATTATATTAAAGTAGTGGAGACACTTCATTTTTCGGATGAAAGCAAGTAGCAATTACGTTCGAAAAAGGTTTAACACGAAAGGTTGAGATGTGATGTCTGATCAATTTACAAGTCGTGAACAGCGACGTAAAGCAAGTCAAGAAAACAATAAGAAGCAAAAGAACAAAAAAGGCAAAAAGAAAGCAGGTCTATTTAAAAAAATATTTTTATCTTTACTCGTGATCGGTCTACTTTGTTTAGTTGCCGGAATCACAACTTTTGCCGTTTTTGCATCAAGCGCTCCTTCTATTGATGATAGTAAGCTTAAAACACCATACTCTTCAAAACTTTATGATAAAGACAAGAAAGTGTTTGCAGAAGTTGGTGCAGAAAAAAGAACGTATGTCTCGATAAAAGATATACCCGATGTGGTAAAAGACGCATTTATTGCGACTGAAGATGCACGTTTTTATAAGCATCACGGGATTGATCCAATCCGTATTGGCGGTGCCCTCGTCGCAAACGTTGAGGACGGCTTTGGTGCTGAAGGCGGAAGTACAATTACACAGCAGGTTGTGAAAAATTCCCTCCTGAGCAATCAAAAGACGTTAAAACGGAAAGTACAGGAAGTATGGCTCTCGATTCAGCTTGAGCAAAAATACTCTAAAGATGAAATTTTAGAAATGTATTTAAACCGTATTTTCTTCTCCCCTTATGCTTATGGTGTTGGGAAAGCAGCTGAACAATTTTTTGGAGTCACAGATTTAAATAAACTAACCGTTGCACAGGCTGCCACACTTGCAGGTATGCCGCAAAGTCCTTCTGCCTATAACCCAGTAAAACATCCTGAGGCAGCAGAAAAACGCCGTAATATCGTTTTAAGCCTCATGAAAAAACAAGGCTACATTTCAGAAAAAGATTATGAAGAGGCAAAAGCAACACCTGTCAGCAAGACCGTTGTCTCAGCTAATAAATATAAGAGCCAAAACTCTAGTAAGTACTCTGCCTACATTGAAGAAGTGATGGAAGAAGTACAGAAAAAAGCCAAAGTGGATGCATCAACTGATGGATTAAAAATCTATACATCACTTGATCGAAAAGCCCAGGATCACCTAGATGATATCATCAATGGAGATTCAGTTGGATTTACGAAAGGTATGCAGGCGGGTGTCACCCTGCTTGATACGAAAAATGGTGAAATACGCGCCATTGGCGGTGGACGTGATGTACCAGCGGGCGGCTTTAACTATGCGACGGATGCAAAACGACAGCCAGGGTCCACAATCAAACCGATCTTAGATTACGGCCCAGTCATTGAAAACAAAAAATGGTCAACATATCAGCAAATTGATGATGCACCATATACGTACTCAGATGGTACACCGATTAACAACTTTGACAGAAGACACTTAGGAAAAATGTCGATGAGAAGTGCTTTGGCACAATCGCGTAACATCCCTGCACTTAAAGCATTCCAAGAAGCTGGTTCAGCCAATGCCGCTCAATTTGCTAATAATTTAGGCATGGACTTACCTTCTGATATTCCAGAATCTTATTCAATTGGTGGATTTGAAGATGGTGTGTCTTCATTAAAAATGGCAGGTGCATATAGTGCGTTCGGCAATAACGGATACTATAATGAACCGCACGCTGTCACATCTGTTGAATTTAATGACGGTACAAAGCTTGACCTTACGCCAGATTCTAAAGCAGCAATGAGCGATTACACAGCCTTTATGATCACAGATATGCTGAAAACTGCTGTCCAATCTGGAACTGGTACACTTGCACAAGTACCGAACGTTCAAGTAGCCGGGAAAACAGGTACAACGAACTTTATACAAGATGATATAAATAAATACAATATCCCTTCTGGCGCTGCGAAAGATTCGTGGTTTGTCGGTTATACGCCGCAATATACAGCGGCCGTTTGGACTGGAATCGGTAATTCAAAAGATGCAGACGGCAAAGTATGGCTGAATGAAAACGAGCAGCGTGTTGCCAAAATTGTCTTCCAGCGATTAATTTCTCAAATTGATGATGGAAGCGGCTCATTTGAAAAACCAGACAGTGTCGTTGAAGCGACCATTGAAAAAGGATCTGATCCTGCAAAATTAGCCGGACCGAATACACCAAGTGACAAGAAGACAACAGAATACTTTGTAAAAGGAACGGTTCCAACAAAAGTGTCTGACACTTATGAGAAAAAAGAAGCCGATAAGCCTTCTGACTTAAAAGCGGTGTATGATGAAGAGAAGAAATCCATCACACTGACTTGGGGCTATTCTGACGACGCTGATGCTACATTTAATGTCAAGCAAGCGGTTGATAATGGCGGCTATAAAGATATTCAAAACAGCTCTGCTAAAGAAGCGGTCATCTCTGATGTGAAGCCTGGCTCCACTTATAAATTCCAAGTGACAGCCACTGTAGATGATGTCACAAGTAAAGCGGCTTCTACCTTCCTCACCATTAAGGATGACGCAGATGAGGAAGAAAAAGCGGATGATGAGAACAAAGAAGAAGAAGAGCCGCAGCAGCCTGATGATGAGCAGACAGATAATACAGACGATAACAAAAATCAAAACCCAGGCACTGATGAGCAGAAGCCAGATGATAAAAAGGATCAAGATCAAGGTGGAAATACGGAAAACGGCACTGACAATTCCGATAATGGCTCAGACAGTACAAATGGGAACAGCAACTCACAGACTGACAATAAAGATAAAAAGAAAGATGACGAGAAAGCCAATTCTCAAAGCTCAAATACCCAATCAAATTCGATTTCTCGAAAGGAAGACGAATAACGAAAAAGCACTTGCCTCATATGGCAAGTGCTTTTTTTAACGATGTTGTCTTAACTTCTTGAGTGCTTCGTATTTTCCATACTGCTTTTTTAGTTCTGTATATAGCTCGTCCAGTTGAATAAAGCAGTGATATTGAGTAGGTTTTAGCAAAATGAACTCTAATCGTTCTGTCCAATTAATAGGAGCAACAGGAAATGTCTCTTGTTTGATGTCTTCCCATTTGAGCGTTTGAAGTCTCTCTCCTTTAATCCAGTAAAACATTGCAATCATACTGACGATTCCTTGTAGCATATCATCCTCTTCGCAGCGAGATTTCCTTGTTTGAAAGCGAGGAAGCATTTTGTCTTTTAATTCATTCCATAGTTCGAATATCACAGGCACAAATTCTTCTGTTTTCTGCCATGGAAGCTCGTCTGTTAAAGGTTCTGAAGATAGATCAAATGCGAGTGGATTGGCTCTAAGTATATCCATTCTTTTGCCTTTTACCTCTATCTTCTTCTCTTTTAGCTTTTCGACATATGAGGTGAATACAGCTGATGCGCTCATGCAAGCTTCACCAGGCCCTTTTTCAGCCTCTTCTGCCCTTCTCTACACATATCAAGAAGCGGGCAGGACTCGCACTGCGGCCGCTGCGCCTTGCAATGATATCTCCCAAAAAAGATCAGACGGTGATGCGTCACAGACCAATCTTCTTTTGGTACCTTCTTCATTAACGTTTGTTCTACTTCAAGAACAGAATCCTTCCAGCGGCAAATGCCTAAGCGCTTACTGACCCGTTCTACGTGTGTGTCTACAGCAATAGCGGGTACCCCAAAAGCGACAGAAACAACAACATTTGCTGTTTTCCGGCCAACCCCAGGAAGCTTGACAAGCTCGTCCCGGTCCTTCGGCACTTCACCGCCATATTCTTCAATTAGCATTTTGCACAATTTTTGAATGTTTTTCGCCTTATTCCGATAAAGGCCAATTGAGCGAATATCCTGCTGCAGTTCTTCAAGTGGTACACGTAAGTAGTCTTCTGGTGCTTTATATTTTTGAAATAACGTTTTGGTGACCTTGTTCACAAGTACGTCTGTACACTGAGCGGACAGTGCAACAGCGATCACAAGTTCAAATGGATTCGAATGAACAAGCTCACACTCAGCCTCTGGAAACATATCTCCTATTATTTCTAAACACTCATTGATTTGTTTTTTTGATAACATGCCTTCTCCTTTATTGGTTATTGTTCCAGCCAATTATAAAAAGGAACTTGTCGTTTATAAGATGAAGTCTCTTCTTTTGAAGGTGGGTTTTTTTGCTGTAAGCGGAAATGCTGGCTATGCTCTTTCGCTTCTTCCGCTGTTTTCAGCCCTTTCTTTTTCCATTCAAATAAAATTCGATCGATATAACGGAAATTTAATTTCCCAGATAAAACCGCTTCTCTTAGAGCTAAACGAATCATCTCAGCATCATGATGGTCTTGATCCATCCAGATCGAAAGCGTTTCTCCTTCAAGAGGAGACAGCGGTCTGCCGAATTCATCTTCAAATAGAGCGTATAAAGACTTTTCAGCTTGCACATGATTCCTTTGAGCTTCCTTCGCCTGCTTTGCTTCTAAAAAGTCATATAGCACGCCCCATAAAGGCTCTACTGAGTAGCGGTCATGCTGAATACCTGACCTGTCTTCAAACGGCTGAATCGAAATAAACCCCTTTTGGATTAAATGCTGCACCATATACGCACACTCTTCAGCAGAAATGGTCATGCCATGAGAAAGCTCTTCAAATGTTTGAAAGAAAATGCCTTGTTCTTCATTCATTTTAATCTTGAGCATCACCATCATTTGCGGTTCATTCAATCCTAACTGCTCATAATGAGCAATCAGCAAATTAGGCAAACTTGTCGAACCCATTTGCTGCATATTAATAAATTGCTGCCTATTCATCGGATACACCTCTTCACTTTAAGTATATCACGTTTTATTTCACGTGCCCGCGGAAAAGACGTTTGAAAAAGCCTCCATATGTTGGAGGCTTTACGTCTTAAGGGTATAAACGGTTTAATAATCTTGGGAATGGAATCGTTTCACGCACATGCGGCGCTCCGCTAATCCAAGCAACTGTACGTTCAAGTCCAAGACCAAAACCTGAATGCGGTACAGAACCGTATTGTCTTAATTCTGTGTACCATTTATAAGTTTCCTGATCTAGCCCATGTTCTTTTAATCTGGCTTCAAGCAGCTCTAGATCATGCACACGCTCAGAACCGCCAATGATTTCTCCGTAGCCTTCCGGTGCAATTAAGTCTGCACAAAGGACGACGTCATCACGATCCGGTGCTGGCTGCATATAAAACGGTTTTAATGATGTTGGATAATGAGTGATAAACACTGGTTTATCATAGCTTTCGGCGATCGCTGTTTCGTGAGGCGCTCCGAAGTCATCTCCCCATTCAATATCATCAAAGCCTTTTTCCTGCAAGAATTTAATCGCTTTATCGTAAGTGATGCGCGGGAATGGTGCTTTGATGTTTTCTAATTTAGCTGTATCACGGCCAAGTGTATGAAGTTCTACTTTACAGTTGTCAAGTACACTTTGAACAACGTGAGACACATAATTTTCTTGATATTCAAGGTTTTCATTAAATTCGACAAAAGCCATCTCAGGCTCGATCATCCAAAACTCGATTAAATGACGTTTTGTTTTAGACTTTTCAGCTCTAAATGTTGGACCAAATGAGAATACTTTTCCAAGAGCCATTGCAGCAGCTTCCATGTAAAGCTGTCCACTTTGAGAAAGGTACGCATCTTCATCAAAATATTTTGTAGCAAACAGTTCTGTCGTTCCTTCAGGTGCACTTCCTGTTAAAATAGGCGGGTCCACTTTCACGAAGCCTTCCTGATGGAAAAACTCATATGTAGCACGAATAATTTCGTTACGGATTTTCATAATGGCATGCTGTTTTTTCGAACGGAGCCATAAATGACGATGATCCATTAAGAATTCTGTCCCATGCTCTTTCGGTGTAATTGGGTAATCTGTTGCTTCGTGAATCACTTCAATGGATTTCACTTGTAATTCAAAACCAAGTGGTGAACGCTCGTCTTTTGTCACTTGTCCTGTTACATAGACAGATGTTTCTTGTGTGACTGATTTTGCAAGCTTAAAGACATCCTCTTCCACTTCTGCTTTTACAACGACCCCTTGAATAAAGCCTGTCCCGTCGCGCAGCTGCAAGAATGCAATTTTTCCGCTTGAACGTTTATTGGCAATCCATGCGCCGATTGTTACTTCTTCATCGACGTGTTTGAACACTTGATTAATAGTTGTTTTCAACATAATTCCCTCCAAAGCCAGAAAGAAACTCACCTTTTTGATAGGTGTGAATCTTTTTTCATACATTTTATTATAACCGTTCTAAATCAGCATGGTCAACGCAAGACAGGAGAAACTACGGTGTTAAATTTTTTTCTACTCGTCCTGTTGTAAAATCGACATAGCTGAAGCTATATTGGCTGTCCTCATTTAAGTACGTCACTTCCCAAAGAAGTACGTCACCTTCTCTTGCCAATTTGACGTCTTTCACCTTCGTAACGGTGTTCTCCTTTTGAACGGCTTGCACTGCTTGATTTGAGGTAATGCCTTCTTTTGCTTTTTTTGAAATCACTTTTTCTTTTTTGCTGGCAGGAACCCACACATATATCGTTTCATTTTGTTTGTTTTTCCCTTCAACAATAAATTGTTTTTCTTTCCCGACAAAGGTTTCCACTTGCTCCACTTGTACAATGTTTGCTTGTTCTTTTGCTCGTTCAATCGCGGCCTCATGACCTTGTTCTTTTTGACCCATGGCAATCTGATAAATCCACGCAAAGCTGATGATGCTAATGAGTAAAACGAGAGCCACAACGGACGAAATAATCCAGACTATTCTTTTCATGTCAAAGCTTCCCCTATGTGCGATATATGGTAAATATCGCTTGATTTTGATCTTCTTGATCTAATGCTAACCCAAACATGAGATCTTCTCTTTTCAGCGTTCTGTTCAACAAGTCAACAATTTTGTATAGGTCTTCTGAATGCTTAATTTGCACAGTTGAAAGTACCTCTATTTTACTTTCCACTTCTAATTCCTCCTCGGCACGTAAATATTGTTAGTCATACTTTGCTGCGCGGGAACCGATACTATTTTTACAACGGAACACAAAAAGCCGTTACGATAAATTAACTCCAAACCCACACCAGCTAAAGGCCGCTTATGACAGCGGCTTTTCGTTGTTTAGCTTCTCTATATACGCCTCAAGTGACTCCTTTGACATCTCATGTACTGGCGCTTTAGGAAGTGATTCTAAAAAGAGCCTTCCGTATGAAGCGGTTTTCACCCTGCGGTCTAAGATCAGCAATGTACCAATGTCCTTTTCAGAGCGAAGCAAGCGCCCTGCGCCTTGTTTGAAGGTCAAGACAGCTTCTGGGAGAGCAACGGCTTTAAACGGATTCTTCCCTTGTTTTTTAGCTGCTTCACATTTTGCTTCAATGAGCGGTGAGTCAGGCGGCCGGAAAGGGAGACGTGCCATAATGACAGTCGTCAGCTCAGAGCCTGGAAAATCGACTCCTTCCCAAAAACTACCCGTACCAAGTAAAATCGCTTGCTTGGCTAATTTAAACATTTTCGTCAATTTTACAGGGCTTCCGCCTGTCAAGCCTTGCGCAAACAAGGCTGATTGCATACCTCCTGTTTTCAGCTCTTCATACACTGCTTTTAGCATTTCATGTGAATTAAATAAGACCAATATTTTCGCTTCCTGCTGCTTTTCCATAATCTTAATATATTCTGCTGCTTGCTTCACATAGTCCCGTTCATCACGGTTTGTGATTGGCGGCATGTCAGCCGGTACAACCACCTTAAGCTGTTTTTCAAGTTCATAAGGTGAATCAATTTGAACAAGATGCGGGTAAAAATCTTGCAGGCCGAATCGCTCCAAGCAGTAATCAAAGCGATGATTGACTGTAAGTGTCCCTGATGTGAGGACCACACTTTTTTTATTCATAAAGAATCGGTCAGCCAAAAGCTCCCCTGTATCTAGCGGCTGTGCATGCATAAAAACCGCATTTTTGGCACCCTTTGCATCAATCTCAATCCAAACCGTTTCATCATTTTTCGGTTCAAAAATAAACCGGTACAGCGTACTGCAAAATGTATGCATAAACGACATTACTTGATCGTATTCCTCTGCCTCAAAGGCAAAGTGCTCTGTCAGCTGATCACTTTTTTGAAGAAGCTCGTTTTTTTGCTGCTCATATAGCTTTTCACAAGCAATTAACAAGGAACAAAGCTTACTTGCTGTTTCTTTAATGCGTTTCCACTGAGCATGCTTTGAATGATGACGTACTCTATGAATGAGACGGTTAATGTCTGCTTTCGGTTTTGTCCTTTTGACAAAAGAATGGACTGTGCTAAAAAATGCGTCACTTTCCATTTGAAGCTGATTGAGATACTCATCCATTTCGATAAATGTGTCCGTCTGTAAGCCTGCCCCGTGAAATCTCTTTTTCAGTTTCTTTAACAAACCGCCCTGTAAGGAGCCAAGCTGCGTTAATTTTGCATGAAGCTGGATATAAGACGCACTGTCTCCTAGTGTTTCATTGGCTGTTTTCTCAAATTGATGGGCCTCGTCAATCACATATACGTCTGCATGCTGAAAAATAGATGATGCCTCGGTTTGTGACAAGAGCAGGCGATGATTCGTTAAAATCAAATCAGCTGTTTTTGCCCTTCTTTTGGCCCGTTCATAAAAGCAATATTCTTTAAATCGGCGCTTTTTCGATGTAAACGGCATATGTACACAGGAAATCCGGTCTTTTATATTTGCAGCACCTGACGGTAAATTCAGTTCAGATAAATCACCTGTCTCTGTTACAAGAAGCCACATTAATATTTGCGCCTTCGTTAAGACCACATCATAGTTATCATCTTCCTCATGCAGTACATGCTCAAACTTATCTAAACAAATATAATGTGCCCTTCCTTTGAATACACAGGCAGCTGGCTCAAATGGGAGCAATTGATGCAAAATCGGCACATCGCGCTGAAGCATTTGCTGCTGCAAAAGAATGGAATATGTACTAATAATGACAGGTTTTCCTGATTTCTTTGCCTCTAAAGCAGCTGGAATGAGATAAGCTAGTGTTTTCCCGATTCCTGGTGCCGCTTCAATTAATGCGTAGGCCCTTTCATGAAACACGTCTCTCACTTTATTCATCATTGTAAGCTGGCCTTCTCTTACTTCATAGCCCTCTACCGCTTGCGGGAGCTTCTCTTTTATCTCTTCAAACAGCTTCTCATCGTCTGCGCCTACTGAATGTGTCGTATCATTCAAGCGATTGGTCACATCTTTTACAGCAAAGGAACCGACTTCCATGAGCGAATCTTCCTGACTAGAATGACTCGTTTCAAGCTGCTTAATTAAAAGTCCAATATCACTTAAAAGATATGAGGATAATCTGCGCAGCTGCTTTAACACATTTGGCGGTGTGTGTTCTAATTGATGTAACAAGGTTAAAAATAACATGGCAGTAACTTCCGCATCACTATCCGCCCTGTGCGGGTGGTCATGTGGAAGCATGAGCTCTTCACTTAATTCAGTTAGCTTATAACCTTCAAGCTCAGGATAAAGAATTCTAGAAATCTCAACTGTATCAATCGCTAGCACATCCAGCTCATTTTTCCCGCATGCTTTTAGTTCATCATTTAAAAAGTTCAAGTCAAAATGAACATTGTGCGCAACAAAATAAGCGCCATGTATGAGGTCATACACCTCTTGGGCAATATCCTCAAAAAACACCGCATCGTCAACCATGTGCTGCTGAATGCCTGTCAGCTGTTCAATAAATCCGGGGATGGGCTTCCCAGGGTTCACATATTTTGAATACCGTTCGACAATTTGTCCATTTTCAATGACCACCGCAGCAATTTGAATGATTTTATCACCCTTTTTCGGTGAATTCCCGGTGGTTTCAATATCAACGACAACAAACCTTTGATCGGTCATAAAATGGACACCTCAATTCCTTTGTTCCACTCGAAAGTGAAACACGCTCTGGGCAATATCATTGAAACAGAACAGCCTCTTTTCATGAAACTGTCCTGTTTCCGTGTAGCATGCGTTATAAAATCGTTCTCGCAGGCTCTTGCCCAATCATTTGTTCAATTTGATTTTGTTTATTTAACACGACCACTTTTGGTGTATGTGTCTTTGCTTCTTCTTCTGACAACATCCCATAAGCGATAATAATCACTTCATCCCCTGGCTGAACCAATCTTGCTGCAGCACCATTTAGACAGATGACACCGCTTTTTCTTTCACCAGGAATAATATATGTTTCAAGTCTCGCGCCATTGTGATTATTGACAATCTGTACTTTCTCATTTGCCATCATGCCTGCCGCATCTAGTAAATCTTCGTCAATGGTAATACTTCCTACATAATGTAAGTTTGCTTCTGTTACCGTCGCTTTATGAAGTTTAGAGGTCATAAAGGTTCTATACATGCTTTTCACCGCTTTCAGGAACATGGAATATCACATTATCAATCAGTCTTGCCCGTGAGAATTTCACCGCAATCGCAATGATGACCTGACCTGCTAACTGCTGAAGTGTCTCAAGCTCTGGATAGGAGTAGATCTCAATATAATCGATTTCTCCACTCGTTTGATGAATTTCGTCTTCTACCAACTGATAAATTCGACTGACGTCACGTTCACCTTTTTCAACCGCTGACTGTCCTTTTTTCAATGCGCGGTACAAAGCAGGTGCTTCTTGTCTTTCTTTTTCAGATAAGTACACATTCCTTGAGCTTTTCGCTAAACCGTCTTCTTCTCTAACTGTCGGCACAGATACAAGGTGAACATCAAAGAAGAAATCCTTGATCATCGCATCGATCACAGCGACTTGCTGTGCATCCTTTAGACCAAAGTATACATTTGTTGGTGCTACAAGATGAAATAGCTTTGTCAGCACAGTAGCAACGCCGTCAAAATGTCCTGGACGTTTCCTCCCGCATAAGACATCAGTCCGCTTTTGAACTGTCATCGTGATAGATGGTTCATTTGGGTACATTTCTTTCACATCAGGTGTAAATAAAATGTCCACTCCTGCTTCTTCTGCAAGGCGCTGATCTCTTTCCATATCCCTTGGATAAGATTCAAAGTCTTCGTTCGGTCCAAATTGCAAAGGATTAACAAAAATACTCATCACCACAATGTCATTTTGTTCTCTTGCCCCTTTCACGAGCGTTAGATGGCCTTCATGAAGGAAACCCATCGTTGGAACAAAGCCGATAGAATGGTGTTTTTTTTGGTGCTGCTTGATCAGTTTTTTCAGCTCATGAATATGGGTAACAACGTTCATTTTTTGATTCCCCCATATAAACCTTCAAGGACTTCTTCTTTGATATGAAATGTATGCGTGTCCTCTGGAAATGTACGAGCTTTTACTTCTTTTGTATATTGAATGAGCGCTTCTTCTAGTACAGCATCGATTTGCGCGTATTGTTTCACAAATTTAGGTGTTCTAGACACCCCGTATCCTACCACATCATGGTAAACAAGAACTTGTCCGTCTGCTTCAGCTCCTGCACCAATTCCAATGACAGGGATCTTCAGCATGTCGGTAATACGTTTTGTCAGTTCACCAGGCACGCATTCGAGCACAAGTGCAATCGCACCTACTTCCTCACATTTCAGGCTATCTTCAATCAACTTTTGAGCACTCTCATGGTCTTTCCCCTGGACCTTATACCCGCCAAGTACACCAACTGATTGTGGTGTGAGGCCTAAATGACTAACGACAGGGATTCCGCCTCTTGTTAAAGCCTGAATGGATTCAAACACGCCATCTCCGCCTTCTAGCTTTAAGGCATCAGCACCGCTTTCTTGCATCATCCGCGCTGCATTCTTCATCGTTTCTTCCAATGAATAATGATAAGACATAAATGGCATATCTGTCACAATAAATGTGTCTTTTGCGCCTCTTTTGACTGCTTTTGTGTGATGGATCATATCATCCATCGTGACTTGTACTGTGGAATCAAGTCCAAGTACAACCATCCCAAGTGAGTCACCAACTAAGATCATGTCGACTTCCGCTTTTTCCGCTTGTTTTGCAGCTGGATAGTCGTATGCTGTCAGCATCACAATAGGTTCGTTTTGTTCTTTCATTTTGAAAAAATCTAGCTTTGTCTTCATTTGTTCCTCCTCATTCTGGAGAGGAGATGGCTTGCCTCGCATCACATGTTCTTTTCGCTCATGCGCGGCGAATCATCCCTCTGTCCAAGTCCCTTAGGATCAAGGCAGAAATTGATTAAATTTTTCTTCCTAACAGGTACAGTTCCTTTTACAGATACTGTCCACACGAAGTATATCAAAAATGTACCGGGTGTACCACTTAAGTTGACTGGATCTCGATGTCTGCGGAATAGATTTTTTGGATACCGTCCGCCGTTTCCAGTAATAAGACACCTTCATCATTGATTCCAAGCGCTGTTCCAGTATATTGCCCATTGACGGTGCGCGCGACAATACGTTTACCGATGGTCATCGCAAACGATTCCCATAATTGTTTGATCGGGCCAAATCCATGCTTCATATAATCATCATACCTTTTTTCAAAGGTGGACATGATGTTTTGAATCAATGCAGCTCGATCTACTTTTTCATTCAGTGCCATTCGCAAACTTGTTGCGATATCCTTTAGTTCATCAGGAAAGTCTTCAGCCGTTTGGTTCACATTAATGCCTGGACCAATAATCACCGCGTGAACTTGGTCAGCTTCTGCTTTTAATTCAGTGAGAATGCCAACAACTTTTTTTCCATTTAACAGAATATCATTTGGCCATTTAATCGATGGACTGAGTCCTGTTTGATGTACGATGGCTTCTGTGATGGCGACAGAGGTTAAAAGTGTCATTTGCGGCGCTTTGTGCAGCGGTATTTCAGGCCGGATGATCAGACTCATCCAAATGCCTGTCCTATTTGGTGAATGCCATGTTCTTTGAAGGCGCCCTTTTCCGTTTGTCTGATGATCACTGACAACAAGTGTGCCGTGGGGCGCCCCTTCATTTACAAGGTCATGGGCAATCAGCTGAGTTGAAGCGACTGCTTCTTGAAAGATAATGTTCCTGCCAAAAACCTCTGTTTCCAGACCAAAAAGAATTTCATCCTCACTAATTTTGTCCGGTTTACGAAGCAGCCGGTATCCTTTTCTCCGGACAGCTTCTACCTCATAGCCCTCTTTTCGCAAATCCTCTATATGCTTCCATACAGCCGTTCGGGAGCAGCCAAGCTCATCACATATTTGCTGGCTCGAGACAAAATCTTGATCAGATGTTGTAAATAGTTCAATTAATCGTTTTCTAATTGCTGATCGCATGCTTTAAGCCACTCCTCTATGGCTTCTTTTCGGTTTTCCAAACGGTTTTGCAGAACCGCTTTTTTCACAGCATGAAGCTCTTCTGCAATCCATTTACCTGATGTCTTCTGCCGAAAGGCCATTAAATCTTTTCCTGAAACAGCAAGGTCTTGGAGCTTTTTAATCGGGAGTGCATCATATGAATGCTTCGCCGCCTCCAGCTCATCAAAGAAAATACGGCGCTCATGTTTGAGCTGCGTGATCTTTAAACTAGAGAGCAAGACATGTTCACCAGCTTCAAACATCTTCTCCGCATCCCAGTCACAATCGACGTATTTGCTAATTGCAATCGACTCTTTCAAAAGCTTCGTCGACAGCTTCCATTCCTTTAAGAAGGACACAGCCTCCGCCTCATCTAAACCAAGTAAATGGATGAAAGCGCCCCATACCTCTTCTAGTCCATCCAGTAAATAATACGGGAATGTTTGGAAAGCATCATTGAGTCGATCTTTTGTCATGCCTGGCAATTCTTCATACAACTCCGTTGAAATGAGGACATGAATGGCTTCCTTACAATACCGACCTTTTAACAATTTCTCCATTTCAATCTTTTTGCGCTCAACAGATATGTTGGCTAGTAGATGCTTATCTTTTTTCATCGCATCAGCTGTCTCAGTAGCGAGCTCAAAACCGAGCTGGCTTAAAAAACGGACGGCTCTCATCATGCGAAGTGCATCTTCTTGAAAGCGGCAAGCGGGATCTCCAACGGTTTGAATTCGTTTCCGCTCAATATCCTGCCTGCCCCCTGCGTAGTCAATGATCTCGCCATGAATATCCATAGCCATCGCGTTGATCGTTAAATCTCTTCTTAAAAGGTCTTCTTTCAATGATGAAATAAACGTCACTTCTTTAGGTCTGCGAAAATCTTCATATTCTGATTCAGTCCGGAACGTCGTGACCTCATAGCTGACACCATCATATAAAACAATGACAGTGCCATGCTCTTTGCCTACATCTACTGTCTTATCAAACAAGGACTCCACCGTATCAGGCGTTGCATCTGTCGCAATATCGATATCCCCGATTTCCCGGCCTAATAAAACATCTCTCACCGCTCCGCCGACAAAGTAAGCCTGATACCCATGTTCGTGCAGTGTATGTAAAATAGGGATGGCGTGTGTGAATGGTTCATTCATCTTCATCATCACCTTCAATTAATTCTAGGTAAAGCTCTTCATATTCTCTTACAATTTTTTCAGAAGAGAAATTGGCCTGAACACTGGCCTGTGCTGCCATTGACACTTGCTCATGGAGCGCTTTGTCTTTGAGTAAAGAGACCGCATAGTTTGCTGCACCGTCTATATCGCCGAGCGGGACAAGAAATCCTGTCTCTCCATGTGTAATAACCTCTGGAATGCCGCCAACATCTGTGCCAATACAAGGAACCCCGCAGGCCATTGCTTCAAGAAGTACAAGCCCAAAGCTCTCCTTCTGAGAAAGAAGTAGCTTCAAATCACTAATTGAGTAAAGCTCCTCTACCTTCTCTTGCTTTCCTAAAAACAACACGCGGTCCGTTAGTCCCAGCTTTTTCACCAGTTCGCATACGACCGATATTTCAGGACCATCACCAATAAGCAGCAGCTTTGCATGCACCTGGTCAGAAATCTTTTTAAAGACATGAATCACATCATGCACCCGCTTTACCTTTCGGAAATTCGATACATGGATGATGACCTTTTCGTCCTGCATGATCCCATAATGCTTCTTGAGAACTTTGTGATCTTCACGCAAGTACACACGCTCATCAACGAAGTTATGGATCGTATCGATTTTTTTATCCGGTTTAATGAGATCATATGTCTGTGCTGCTAATGAATGCGATACAGCTGTTACGCGATCTGATGATTCAATGGCAAACCGAATGACTTCCTTTAAAGATGGATCATCGCCTAATACCGTAATATCCGTCCCGTGAAGCGTGGTGACGACTTTCACTGTGTGTCCCGTCATTTGCTTGGCTAAAAACGCACAGACGGCGTGCGGGACTGCATAATGCGCGTGAATAATATCGAGCTTCTCTCGTTTTGCGACTTCTGCCAATTTACTTGCGAGTGCAAGGTCATAAGGCGGATATTGAAAAACAGCATATTGATTGACATTCACCTCATGAAAATAAATGTTCGGATACACTTTATTAAGTCTAAACGGAATACTTGAGGTAATGAAATGAACATCGTGCCCTTTTTCAGCTAAACGTTTTCCAAGCTCTGTGGCAATAATGCCCGAACCGCCAACACTTGGATAACAAGTGATTCCGATCTTCAATTTTTTCATAATTACCCCCCAAGTAAGTCATCGTCCATCAACAGTGGTTTCTTTGTCAAAAACCCTTCTGCATAAGCTTTATTGACTTCCCTTCCATACATAGACTCTCTCATTTTGACAAAATCAATATACCCGTTCACAAGAGGTGTCTCTACTGAATTCGCCGATTTGACAAATTGGCTTTTATACGCATGTAAGCTATCAATTTTTTGGTGCATCTCACTAGAGATATCAATCACAAAATCTGGACGATGATGGCCGTTAATCATGTAATAATACATCTGTCTTATTTTATGTGCTGGCTGCTTGTAGGAATCTTCAAACTTATGTATACCTGCAGAAAAAGCCGCCTCTTCTACAAGTGAACCCGCATGACCATGATCAGGATGTCGATCTTGGTGATGCGGAGCAAAAATAAGTGTTGGTTTGTATGTTCGAATGACACCGGCAATTTCCTTTATCGCTTCGTCATTGAGATAAAGTCCTCTATCTGGCAAGGTGAGCTGAATTCGAGTCGTCACACCTAAAATGGTGGCGGCTGCCTTTGCCTCGTCTTTGCGGCTTTCAACCGTTCCATTTGAAGATAATTCAGCCTCGGTCAAATCGCAAATTCCGACACGCGCCCCTTTTTTTACGTATTTTGCAATCGTTCCACCCATACCGATTTCTACATCATCGCTATGGGCACCGAATGCAAGGATATCAAGTCGTTTCATTTGTTCCTCCGTTTTTTGCTACATCTCGAAAATCAAACGTTCCTTTATTTAAATTCCTGACTAAAATTTCAGCTGTGCCCATATTGGTGGCTAATGGAATGGCGTACACATCGCAAAGCCGAATAAGTGCAGATACATCCGGTTCATGCGGCTGCGCGGTTAGCGGATCTCTAAAAAAGAGCACAAGATCCATAGCATTATCAGCAATCAAGGCACCAATTTGCTGATCTCCTCCAAGTGGTCCTGACTGGAAACGATGAATGGAAAGCCCCGTCGCTTCTTTCACTCTCAAACCTGTCGTCCCTGTTGCATAAAGTGTATGATCTGCCAAAATATCACGGTATGCAATGGCAAACTGAATCATGTCACTTTTTTTCTTATCGTGAGCGATTAAAGCAATGTTCATCAGGAATCCACTCCTTATTAGTCGATGATATTTTCTAAGCCATAGACGAGCTGATCAATGCGCATAACCTGTTCTACTGAAAGCTTCACACCTGACATAAATGATGCACGGTTATAAGAATCATGACGAATGGTGAGCGTCTGTCCGTCCATGCCAAACAGGACTTCTTGATGTGCAATCATGCCTGGAAGTCTGACGCTGTGCAGACGGATGCCATCATAATCTGCTCCTCGTGCACCTTCGATTAACTCTTTTTCTTCAGGATGTCCCTGCTTTTTGCTTTCTCTTACTTCTGCAATCATTTCAGCCGTTTTTAACCCAGTACCGCTCGGGGCATCTAGCTTTTTATCATGATGAAGCTCAATGATTTCAACGTCAGGGAAGTAATTCGCTGCCATTTTGGCAAACTTCATCATTAAAACCGCACCGATAGCAAAGTTTGGCGCAATAATACAGCCTATGCCTTTTTCTTCTGTTAATTGCTGAAGTTCCTTCAGGTCAGCTTCTGAAAACCCAGTTGTGCCTACAACTGGACGCACGCCATGTTCAAGTGCTTTTTTTGTATGTACTTTCCCAATTTCTGGTGTCGTAAGATCAATTAATACATCAGGTGCTGTCTCTGATAAACATACATCAATATCCGTATAAATTGGTGCATTAGATGTCGTCTGCATCACATCAGATAATGTCTTTCCTTCATGCGCGTGATCAAGTGCTGCCACCAGCTCAAAATGGCTTGTTTCTTCTGCCAGCTTGACAGCCTCTATCCCCATTCTTCCTCTTGCTCCAGCGATTACTACTTTGATGGTTTGGTTCGTCATCGTCTCTACTTCCCTTCCTTTTTCGTCCAGCGGTCTTTGTCTCTTGTATTGAATTTATGCATCACACGATCATGTGCTTCTTCTAGTGAAATATCGAGTGAATTAGCGAGACATGTTAATACAAACAATACATCGCCAATTTCTTCTTCCATACTTTTTTCTGTTTCGGTTGTTTTTTTCGGCTTTTCTCCATAGTAATGGTTCACCTCTCTTGCCAGTTCACCTAATTCTTCTGTCAGACGGGCCATCATGGCAAGCGGGCTGAAATAGCCTTCTTTAAATTGTCCTATGTAATCATCTACTTCTTGCTGCACGTGACGCAGCGTTTTTTCATTCGTCATGTAGCTCAACCTCCTATCCATCTCTTACATGTTAGCGAAATCATAAATGTTTGACAAATGTTTAAAACTCCGTTTGCTTGTTTCTCTCCCATACCATATAATATTATCGCTGTCTAAGCAAAAAAAGGAGTGATCTCTTGCTAAAAGAAATTCGTCTTAAAAATATCGTCTTTATTTTAATAGGATCTGCGATTTTTTCTTTCGGTCTTGTTCATTTTAATATGCAGAACAATTTGGCGGAAGGCGGATTTACAGGTATTACACTGCTTTTATATTTTCTATTTCACATTGATCCATCTATTTCAAACCTTGTCTTAAACATTCCGATCTTTTTTATCGGCTGGAAAATGCTCGGCAGAACCATGTTTACGTATACAATTGTAGGAACCGTCAGCCTTTCTGTCTTCCTTGCCATCTTCCAGCGCTTTCAAATACATATGCCTCTCCAGCACGATTTAGCCTTAGCCGCACTCTTTGCAGGTGTGTTTATCGGAACAGGCCTCGGGATTATCTTTAAATTCGGCGGAACAACCGGCGGCGTGGACATTATCGCAAGACTGATCAACAAGCATTATCAGGTGGCAATGGGACGAACAATGTTCATCTTCGATGCATGCGTCATTACCATCTCTCTTACCTATTTAAATTACAAAGAAGCCATGTATACACTCGTCGCAGTATTTGTTGCTGCGAAGGTCATCGACTTCATGCAAGAAGGCGCTTACGCAGCCAAAGGAGCCATGATTATCTCTGAAAAAGATGACATCATTCAAAAGAAAATCACGGAAGAAATGGAGCGCGGGGTGACCATCTTAAAAGGGGTCGGTTCCTATACGAAACAGGAGCGGAACGTCCTTTATTGCGTCGTTCCAAAAAACGAGCTTGTCCACCTCAAAAGTGTTGTCACCTCAGTAGACCCTCATGCATTTGTATCCGTCAGTGACGTGCATGACGTACTAGGTGAAGGCTTCACATTAGATGAACACAAAAAGCCACTTAATCCCCATTAAAAAAAGAAGCCCAAAAACGGTGCTTCTTTTTTTATGACTTTGGATAATCGGCTTGCCGCTTTTGCCTCTTCTCTTTTTCAGCCCGGTATTTTCGAAATCCAACATACGTTAAAGTGAGTAAAATCATACTGCCTGTTGTGAGGATGACCCATAAAAGCGATGGATCGGCTTCATCTTGATCGACATGAGCAAACACACTGGATAAATCCTCTTCCAGCTTTGTGAGACGCTCAAGCTTTGTCCCACTTGAAGCTTTTAAAAATTCACCTTGTTCGATCACTTCCATGTGCTGCTTAATCGTTTGAAGCTTTTCAGGCGAGATATCAATGGTTAAACTAGGATAAATCATATCGTATAAAGAAACCAGTTCATTCCAAGTTTCATAGAACGTAGTGGATTCTGGATTTTCCACTTCCTTTTTCAAAGTAGGAAAAGACCCCATAATCGGCTTCTCAAGTGAGCCCCAAAGAGGTTCAGAATCCGATTGAATCGCATCGATCAGCATTCTAAACTGAGAGGCATAACGAAGCTTTTCGCGCTCATTCAATTCTTCCTGCGGGAGCCCTTTAATAATATCTTGATAGCCGAGTGTGATTTGCCGAACCTGCGTATTTGTCAGAGTCCCATGCCAATTCTCAGCTTTAAATGTCTTTTCAACATACAATGCGACCTGTAATGCCTCATCGTATTTAGCTTGTCTCGTTAATTGAAAGATTGAATCTGATAGTTCCGTTAATTCTTGCAGCGCTTTAGCGGCAGTTTCCTCACCCTTAGCTACAGCTGGATGTAATACGAGAAAAAATAATAGAATCATCGCGATTGGCTTTCGTTTCATGCAAGTCCCTCCTAGCCCTTCTCCATACAGCGTATGAAGAAAAGGACAAGGTTAGACCAACATTGTTAAGGGAGTTCAAGCTTGATCGATTTTTTCGATAGGACGAGATAATACGAAACAAGAAGAACGGCAATACTTAACCAAAATGTAGCATAGCCGATTTCATTCGAATATGCAGACAGCATAGAGTAACGGGGCATCATACCAAATACATAATCAATCACATCGTTATGTAAAATCCATATACCTGCTACAACCAAATGGCGCATACGAAAACGATAATACGGTGCAAATAAAACAGCCTGAACCGCCATGGCAAAGTGTGAAGCGATCAGCATATATCCTTCCCACGGGAAATCCTCAACAGATAAAAGCACAAAGATATTCATGCCTACAGCCCATAACCCATATTTGATCAAGGTCACAAGCGCAAGTGCTTCAAAATAAGGAGCGTTTCGTTTCATCAAAAACGCAAGTAATACAAATAAAAAGAAAAAGCTTGCCGTTGGACTATCTGGAACAAAAGCTAAAAAGATAGCCGGCGTCTCTACGAGCTGCGGGATATACCAGTAGTAGCCATACACAGTGCCAAGAAAATTAACAATGAGCACCAGTAAAAGCATGTAGCGCGTGGCTAGTAGATATTGAATCCATCTCATATGTCTCTTCACTCACGATCTGTTAAAATCAGAAAAAAGCTGACAGCGCCAGCTTTTTCTCTTTTGAGTATATCCTTGTACTTGCATTTAAACAACTGAATTATTTAGATTTAACCTCAGATAAATATTTAGAAAGCTTTTCAAGTTCTTCATCGCTGCCTTTAAAGACGCCCTTAGGCATATTACCTTTTCCTTCTACAGCGATTTTAGCAATTTCCTCAGGCGAAAGACCGTTATCAACAAGTGACGGTCCGGCTGCTCCGCCTTGCATATTATCCCCGTGACAGGAGATACATGTCTGCTCTTGATAAATTTTATACTCTTCCGCTGAGGTGTCAATCTCCGCTTCTTTCTTAATTTCACCTTGTTTCGCTGCTGCTTCCCAATCATGAGTAGCAACAGACTCCCACGTTAAATATGTTGCTGCACCAACTGCAAGGATCATCATCCCCACTGCAACCGGTCGTCTATACGGTCTGCGTTCAGGACCAGAATCAAGAAATGGCGCGAGCAAAAGTGCACCAAACGCAATTCCAGGCATAATCATCGCGCCAACTACAGTATAGCTTCCTGCAGCAAATTCATATTTTAATAACTGGTATAAAAATAGGAAATACCAGTCTGGCAGCGGAATGTAACCAGTATCTGTTGGATCAGCCATCCGCTCAAGCGGAGGTGCATGAACAACAGTTAGGACAAGAAATCCAATTAAAAAAACGGCACCTACAAGCCATTCCTTTAAAAGAAAGTTCGGCCAAAAGGCTTCTGTTTTTCCCGGGTATTCGGAATAGTCTTTAGGTATGTTAGGTTTTCTCTCTGCCGGAATTCTAGAATCTCCGACAAACTTCATCCCTTTTCCCCTATGCAAAGTCATCCCCTCCTCATTGAACATTCATCAAACGCAAATTCTTATAGCGGTCCAGAAATTCCTTGCTTACGAATCATAATAAAGTGGGCAGCCATCAGCCCAAATAATGCCGCTGGCAAGAAAAAGACATGGATAGCGAAAAATCTCGTCAGCGTTTGTGCTCCTACAATGTCAGGATGACCTGCAAGCAGCGTTTTGATCTCTTTTCCAATGAAAGGTGTTGCCTCTGCAATTTGAAGACCAACCTTCGTCGCAAACAGCGCCTTCATATCCCAAGGCAAGAGATAACCTGTAAAACCAAGTCCAAGCATCACAAAGAAAATGAGCACACCAACAATCCAATTTAGCTCTCTAGGCTTTTTATACGCCCCTTGGAAAAAGACCCTTAGCGTATGTAAAAACATCATAACAATAACTAGGCTCGCACCCCAGTGGTGCATCCCTCTGACAATCTGCCCAAATGCCACTTCATTCTGCAAATAATAGACAGATTCCCATGCATTTTTAATGTCTGGCACATAATACATCGTTAAAAACATACCCGAAAGGACTTGAATGACTGTCACAAAAAACGTTAAACCGCCAAAACAATACACAAAAGCGGAGAAATGATGCGCTGGATTGACGTGCTCTGGCACCTCATGATCCGCAATATCTCTCCATATCGGTGTAATGTCTAGCCGCTCATCTACCCAATCGTAAATCTTGTTAAGCATCGTTACCCTTCCCCTTTCGGCACAGCTTTTCCAAGATAGAGGTATCCGTCCTTCACTTGCTGCTTATAATGGTCAAGCGGTGCAAGCGGTGGAGTTCCGGGTACGTTTGTACCATCCTTGTCGTACAGCCCATAGTGACACGGGCAGAAAAATTTGTTTGGATTTTTCGGATCACTGTTCCAGTTCACTGTACATCCCAAATGTTTACAGATTGGCGATAAAGCGACAATTTCATCCCCTTCTTTGTACACCCATGCTGACCTAGATTCCTTTGACTCATACCACGCATCTACTTGATCAATTTTAAAGTCAAAGCGCTTCGGTTCCTTCGTCAGTTCATCTACACTGACAACTTGAACCATATCCTGTTCCTCTGTTCCTTTTAGCACAGGGTCAAGCGCAAAGCGAACCATAGGCATGAGCATTCCAGCGGCCATAAATCCCCCCACGCCGGTCAACGTGTAATTCAAAAATTGACGCCTGGACACTCCATGTCTCTTCTCGCTCATTTTTTTCTCCCCCCCTCAGGTCGTCAGCTACTTTATAACTGAATTAGAAAAAATTTCATAAAACTAGGACACCCTCATAATATATCAATCTATTCACAAGGTCAACAGCCTAAAAAGCTATGTACAATGCAAATGTAAGGGTTTTTATGAAGGGTTCCATTTTTGTAACAAAAAGTTCAAAATTTGTTCTACACTGTCCTGAATGATTTTTTGCTTCAATTCTATCTTTAAGTGCTCTAGTGGAACTGGCTTCAACAGAAATAGTGATTCACTGATTTCTGAAGGCTCTTTCCAGTTGTGGTCAGAAGTGATCAACACGACATGCTGAAAATGCTTCTGTAAGGATTGCTTGACCGCAAACACGTCTTCTTGTTTACGATCATTTACTTCTAAATATGTATGTGATGGAAACAGAAACACCCGCCCTTTCAGCTGCCTTTCAAGTTCCTCTGCCACAAGAATTGTAAATTCACCTAAAGACACAGTTTGTTTGATTTGGCTCGCGTCTATTCCAACTAATGGAATGATAGCGGTATCAATGTAATCTTTAGACTGCAAAAAGCGATCCGCATCCTCCGCCTGAAACTTCATCTATTTCCCCTCTTTCATGACATAAGCCCTGCCTGTCTAGGGCAAGGCTTATTGGTTCAGTTTATCATAATAGGCTTAATTCTTTTGCTAACTTATTAAATGTTTCTTGATCATGACGGTCAAGTGCTTCATCTATTTCTTTCATCAGCCGTTCTTTTTGGAAAGTAGCGATAGAGTGTTCTAGCACTTTCTCAGCGAGATCTTTATCTTTTTCATTTCCAAAAAGCTCCTTTGGAATATGAGGGTTTGTTTCAAGAACAGCTGCATATTCCGGCGAACGATAAGCAGAACGGAAATTCAATTGAATAAACAAATCTTGCTGTTTATTCAAACGAATATCATGAAATGACTTTTCAGCATCTGTCGTCATGATGTTTTCTTTATAAAATCTAAAGGGAACTTCATCCACACAGTGTGTTGACATAATAATTCCCCTTGGGCAAAATTCTGCTTGCTCTACAAAATGAACCTTTTCCATCAAAGAGTCGTGGCTCATTAAATAATTTAATATCCAAACACACTCTCTTCGTTTTAACTGATAATGGTTTAAGAACCACCGGATAAATTCCTTTTTTTCATTGACAGAAACAGGGGTCTGCATGTTATTCCCTCCTCTATCGTAAATTAAATTGCTATACATGAATTATTCAACAAACCAGTTCTTCATTCCTGCAAACTATAAGGAAATTTCGTCTTCAATTCTTAAAATCGTTTCTTCAATTTCTTCATTCGTGCCATCTTTCTGAAGAACTTTACGTAATAACGGCAATGCTTCTTTTTGTCTGCCTTCTTCTAAAAGGAACGAAGCATATTCATATAAAAAGTCACGTTCCTCATCAAAATCAGGCAGAGCAAGCTTGAAGTACTCGGCTGCTTCCTTGTATTCCTCTCGTCCAACAGATGCAGATGCAGCATACCAATTCCATTTAGGATCATCTTCCCCAAAGCTTTTAACCTCTTTAATGACATCCAGTATTTCATCAAAAAGCTCTTCATTTAGATAGATCGCAAGCAAGGTTTGAACCGCTTCGATATACCCTGGATCAAGCGCAAGTGCTTCTTGAAGCAGCTTTTTCGCATCTTCTGAATCACCATTTTTCAAATCAATCTTTGCACCATATAAGTATAATTCTTTGTTATACTCATCAACTTTAATACCCTCTTTTACTACCTCTAAAGCCTCGTGATATAGTCCTTCTTCCTCATAACTTTTCGCTAAAGGCATATATAGTGATGAATAAGATGGATCAATATCTTTTAGTTCTGAAAGCTGCTGAATGGCTGTTTTTGTTCTGCCAGCTCTCATCGCCGTAAATCCATAGCCAAAGAGTGTATTCGGGTCTGCTTGATCTTTTACTGCCTTTTCGTACCATTCAAGCGCATCCTCAAATTCCCCAGCTGTGCTAAGCGATTCAGCAAGCCGCTGGTATACATTGACGCCGCCAACCTCATGTTGTTGATCTGCAACTTTGTAGAAATAGTCAGCTGCTTTCTTTGAAAGACCTTGAGAAAAATACAATTCACCTAATGCAAAATCAATGATGGCTTCATTCGGAAGTAGTTCTTTCGCTTTTAAAAGCTTTTGTTCACTGACTTCAAATAGTCCTTGCATTTGATACAAATCTGCCATTAACAATAAACTCTCTGGATACGCATCGTCATCTTCAGGGATCGTTTCTAATACAGCAATTGCCTTCTCTTCTTCATCTGAATCAATTAATAGCTCTGCATAAAAACACGTTAATCCGGTTTCCTCTGGATATAATTCATGTAAATCGCTGATGAGGTTCCGCGCTTTGTCAATATCTCCCCAGTCATAATATAACTGAGCTGCCTGTGCTTTATCTTCATCGTGCAAATGCTTTTCTGCTCGAGCAAGTGTTTGAAGTCCTTTTTCAGTCTCACCTGCCTCAACTAATTTTATGGCTTCTTGTAATGAACTATTCAAATCAAACCGTTCCTTTCTGTTTCTAAAAACCTAAACTGTTGTTACTCCATATCATAATCGACAGCCACTCATCCAGCAAATATGTTGCCCTTTTAAAATGAACCCATTTTAGTGTTTTAAAGACTCTTTTTCAATTAATCCTTTACGAAACTGACGATTTGTAAACTACAGGCACTCGAAAATCATTTTTTATCGGACAAAATGATTTTTTTCAAGGTTTCACCTTGAGACAAGCTATGCTATATTACTTTCAAATATGCAAAAGGAAAGAAAAAGCCTGAGGACATCCTCAGACTGTTTTCGTTAAGTATTCAATGTGTTCAAAGAAATTCGGGTAAGATACACGCACAGCATCTGTATCTTCAATCTCGACTGCTTGTTCTGTGATACATGCAGCAATACCTAACATCATACCGATTCGGTGATCTCCATAGCTTGAGACAACGGCGCCACCTTTAAGCGTGGTTTTACCATGAATTTTCATTCCATCATCCGTTGCTTCAATATTGGCACCTAATTTTTTAAGTTCAGAAACCACTGTATCAATTCGATTGGTTTCTTTTACTTTTAACTCAGCAGCATCTTTAATGATCGTCGTTCCTTCCGCTTGGGTAGCAAGAAGCGCAATAATCGGAATTTCGTCGATGAGTCTTGAGATGATATCACCAGAAATTTCAATTCCTTTTAATGAAGAAGTAGTAATCGTTAAATCACCATATGCTTCTCCGCCTTTGGCATCCACTTCATTGATGTCAAGGTTCGCACCCATTTGTTTCAGCACATCAATTATACCCGTTCTTGTTTTATTTAGGCCGACATTTTTTAGTACAATCCGGCTGTTAGGAACGATAGATCCAGCTACAAGGAAAAACGCAGCTGAAGAGATGTCCCCAGGGACAAATATATCTGTCGCTTTTAACGTTTGGCCACCTTTTATTGAAACACTTTGTGCATCTTCATGAAGTGACACGCCAAACATGGAGAGCATTCTTTCTGTATGGTCTCTTGATTTATGTGGTTCAGTTAATGTCGTCGTTCCCTCTGCTTGAAGTCCAGCTAAAAGGACAGCCGACTTAATTTGTGCACTTGCAACTGGAGACTCATAAGAGATGGCTTTTAAATTGCCGCCACGAATAGACAGTGGCGTATACTCGCCGTTTGCCCTGCCGTCTATTTTGGCCCCTAGTTGTTTAAGTGGACCCGTCACCCGTTTCATTGGTCTTTTGGCAATGCTCTCGTCACCGATCAGTGTACTGTGAAACTCACAACCAGCTAAGATCCCCATCATTAAACGAATGGTTGTGCCAGAATTACCAACATCGAGGATGTCAGCCGGCTCCTTAAGCTCTTTTAGTCCCTTGCCATGAATGACAACATCTGTCCCTTGTTGTTCGATTTCAACGCCCATCTTTCTAAAGCAATCAATCGTACTTAAACAATCGGCACCAGGAAGAAAGTTTTTCACGACCGTTGTTCCTTCAGCAATTGCACCAAACATCACTGATCTATGAGAAATGGATTTATCGCCTGGAATATGAATTTCTCCGTTCATAGGAGCATTTATATGAATTTTCATGTTTGTCACCTCAGTCAGCATAAAATGTATCGTAATTCGCTCTATTTTTTATACAGGTTTCTGCACGCTTGCGATCATCATCTGTTTGAAAACTAATACGTAATATCCCGTTAATGTCTTCTCGTGTTTCAATAATGCGGATATTCGTAATACTGATGTTTTCACTTGCTAAATGTCCTGTAATCTCCGAAATGACCCCAGGGTGATCCGGAACATCGACATAAAGATCATAAAAAGCAGGAATCGCTCCTTTTTTCCTTAGAGGAAGACCGTCGCGGTATTCCTTTGCATCTTGAAAATAAGAGAACAATCCCTCAGCGTCTTCTTGCTGCACAAAGGACTCGATGCGGTCGATCTCTTTTTTCCATTCATGGAACCGATCTAAAATCTTATTTTTATTGTGCAGGAGAATATCTCGCCACATTGCAGGATTACTTGATGCAATACGCGTAATATCACGAAAGCCTCCAGCAGCAAATCGTTTCACAAGAGGAAATTGTTCTTCAAAATGATGCGCTTGATGCACAAGACTCGCTGCAACAATATGAGGAAAATGACTAATAACACTTGTCACAGCGTCATGCTCTTCTGGAGTCATCTCAATAAAATGAGCATTTGTCCCTTTTAGCAAATCCTTCAAGCGATCAACAGCCTGGCGATTCGTTGCCTTTGCTGGTGTTAAAATGTAGAATGCATTTTCAAATAAAAAGTCTTTCGCTGCAATGACACCTGACTTATGTGAGCCTGCCATTGGATGTCCACCAATAAATTGGTAGTGGTCAGGCAGCGTTTTTTCAGCAAAATGGACGACCTTTTGCTTTGTGCTACCAACATCAGTAATCGTGAGCTCTCTTTCAATCCCAGATGCTGCAATATCATTTAGCATCTTGACTGTTTGTTGGACTGGCGTTGCCAATATAATGGTGGCTGATTCATGTAAACCTGCCATTAATGAATCGGCTGTTGCATCAATGATACCCAGCTTTGTTGCAGCAATCATTTGCTCATTGGAAACATCGTAGCCTACAATTTTTTTATGAGGATACTCTTTTTTAATCGACAGTGCAATAGAACCACCAATTAAACCAAGTCCAGCGATTAATATTGTTTCGTTTGCATCATTCATGTTCATCACCTGATTTTTCGCGAAAATTAAACAAGCCATTTCAAAAGCTTATATGTATATTGGGTTGGTACAATGAAAGCCATATCCTATGCAGAATATGACTTCCTTGTTATGCTACACACGAATGCCTTGTAATAAATCGGCCAGTGTACTTAGAATTTCTTCATTTTGCTCCTTTGTTCCCACAGTAATACGTAAAGAAGTTGGGAAACCAAGTGCTTGACCAGAACGAACAATATATCCTTTTTTCAGTAGTGCTTGAAACAGTTCGTCTGCATCTCTTTTAAAATCAATAAGGACAAAGTTTGTTTGAGACGGATAGATAAATAGTCCAAAACGGTCAGCAAATGCTTGATATTGCATAAGACCTGCCTCATTTTTTTGTCTGCATGATTGAATGAAGTCTTGATCTTTTATCGCTGCACGTGCAGCTGCCTGAGCGATACGACTAGTATTAAATGGCTCTCTCGCTGGTTCAATAGCAGTAACCAGTTCCTCAGACGCAATCCCATAGCCTACTCGAAGTGCCGCAAGCCCATAGGCTTTAGAAAATGTACGAAGTACGATGATATTTTGATAGGAGTTTAATAAAGATAAACTGTTCGGGAAGTCTTCCGCCCGAACGTATTCAACATACGCTTCATCTAGAACGACAAGCACGTGAGCTGGTACTTGATCTAAAAACGCCACAAGTTCTGCTTCTGCTATATGATTCCCAGTTGGGTTATTGGGATTACACACCCACAAGACCCTCGTTTTTTCATCAATTGCATCCAGCATCCCCTGAAGATCGTGAGCTCCTCCCTCTAAAAGAGGTACTTCTCGAATCTCAGCTTGTTCAATCACTGCATTGTGACGGTACTGCGGAAAAGATGGCGATGGGATGACAGTATTTGTATGTTGGTCAAGGAATGCTCTAGCAATAATTTGCACAAGTTCATCTGAGCCATTCCCGAATATTAATTGTTTTTCATTCACCTGAAGAAACTCGGCCAGCTCTGTTCTTAAACTCGCGCTGTATCCATCTGGATAAATCGCTAAATGTTCGAGCTCGGCTTGTATCGCCTCTCTTGCATGTGTGGAACATCCAAAGGGGTTTTCATTTGAAGCCAATTTCACAATTTTGTCTAATTGATATTCTTTTTTGACCTCTTCAATTGGTTTCCCAGGTTGATACGGTTTTAGTTGTTTTAATTGATCTTTGATTTGCAAAATGTTTCACCTCATTTGAATGAATAGAGGGGACTAAATGTTTTTGCATATGTTTCAAATTCTCTTAAAGCATCCTGACGTGTATCACTTGCTAATAATTGTTCTTGAAGCTCTTCAATTTTTTTCACAAGTGCACTGCCTACAACGACACCATCACTCAATTTATTCATTGAGTCGACCTGCTCTCTTGTTGAAATGCCAAAACCTACCGCAACCGGTATGTGACTCAGCTGTTTCACTTGTTGAATAAAATCAGTAATTGATGCGTCAAAAGATTGCCTGACACCTGTTACACCAAGAGATGAAACACAATACACAAAACCTTCTGCCTGCTCTACGATTTTTTTTAATCGTTCCTTGCTTGTCGGTGCAACGAGCGAAATATATGAAATGTCATGTGTTTGACAATTCTTTTGCAGCTCGCTACTCTCTTCAAACGGCAAGTCGGGTGTTAAGAGTCCCGATATATGATTTTTGCGCAGTAAAGCGAAAAAGTATTCTGTGTCTAATTGTAACACAGGATTATAATACGTAAATAGAATTACAGGAATTTTTACACCGCTTTTTTTCATCTTCCCTGCTAATTCTATCGCTTTTACAATATTCATGCCATGATTTAGCGCTCTTTTGGAGGCTCTTTGAATGACAGGACCGTCCGCAAGTGGATCAGAATAAGGAACACCTAGTTCAATCGCATGTGCACCAGCTGCTTGAAGAGCGATGGCTAAATCAATGGTGATGTCTTCTGACGGATCTCCAGCCGTGATAAATGGAATGAATAATTTCTCATCTTGCTCTAATTGAAATGTGATCATTTTGTTTTGCCCTCACTTTCAAGCACATTCATTAATGTATGCACATCCTTATCTCCTCTTCCTGACAGGCAGACAAGGACAATCTCGTCTTCCCTCATATTCCGGCTTATTTCAAACGCTTTGGCTAAAGCATGTGCTGATTCAATTGCTGGCAGGATTCCTTCCTTTTCTGTCAGTAGCTTTAGTGCATCTAGTGCTTCTTGGTCTGTGGCACTAACATATTGAACGCGGCCGCTTGCATGTAAATAGGCGTGCTCTGGTCCGATCCCTGGATAGTCTAATCCAGCGGAAATAGAATACGGCTCCATAATTTGGCCAAATTCGTCCTGGATCAGATATGTCAAAGATCCATGAATCACACCTTTTGTTCCTTTTGTGATGGTCGCTGCATGAAGAGGGGTATCTATTCCTTTTCCTGCCGCTTCTACACCAATGATATCTACCTCTTCATCTAAGAACGCTCTGTACATTCCAATGGCATTACTCCCACCGCCTACGCAGGCAATAACCTTATGAGGGAGCTGACCTTCTTTTTCAAGTATTTGCGCTTTTGCCTCATCACCGATCATCCGCTGAAATTCACTGACGATTTGAGGATACGGATGAGGGCCAACGACAGATCCAATCATATAAAAATGATCGCTGCAGTGCTGGACCCAATAGCGGATGGCTTCGTTGGTTGCATCTTTTAATGTGCCGTTCCCGCTTGTGACAGGTATGACCTCAGCGCCGAGCAGCTTCATTCGGAAAACATTGAGTGACTGTCTTTCCACGTCTTCTTTTCCCATAAACACCGTACAGGATAAGCCAAATTTTGCGGCCACCGTAGCAGCAGCTACTCCATGCTGACCGGCTCCTGTTTCAGCGATAATGTTTGATTTTCCCATTTTTTTCGCTAGGAGGGCCTGGCCAAGTGCATTGTTGATTTTATGAGCGCCTGTGTGGTTTAAATCTTCTCTTTTTAAATAGATTTTTGCGCCGCCGAGGTAAGCTGATAATTGGTCAGCGTATGTGAGCGCAGTCGGTCTGCCTGAATAATTTTGCAGAAGCGATATATACTCCTTTTGAAAAGCAGGGTCTTCTTTTAATTCACGAAATGCTTGTTCGATTTCTTCTAGTGGCTGCATGAGCGTTTCCGGGACAAATTTCCCTCCGAATTCTCCATATCTGCCAATCTCATTTGGATATGCGTACATCGTTTAACATCCTTTCTTCGAGCGCTTTGATCTTTGCACTGCTTTTCTTCCCGTTTTCTTCTACTCCGCTTGAAAGGTCGATCGCTTCTGGACCATAGGCAAGCAGCTCTGACACCGTTTCTGGCGTTATTCCGCCTGCAACGGCGCATATTTTTCCTAATCGTTTTGCATGCTGAACGTAGACAGGCACTGCCTCCCATGCAAAAGCTTTTCCAGAACCGCCTCTCATTCCTTTTACTTTCGAATCAATGAGAAAGCCATCGACAAAGGGAGCAAATGCCGTCATTTTTTCGAGCGTTTCTTTTAAATTAGGCTCATGGTGAAATACTTTCCAAACGATTGCCCCTGTTTGTTGTTTTATTTCTTTTGCATATTCCTCTGTTTCATCTCCATGAAGCTGGACGATATTTAAAGGAATGTGCTTTGTGATGTCGCACACTTTTTGTACCTTTTCATTCACAAATACACCGGCGATATCTTTGTCGCACTTTGTTTGGGTAAGCCAGTAGTTGACGTCATCTGGATGAACTTGTCTTTTACTTGGAGCAAAGATAAATCCGATGGCGTCCGCTTGAGATTGCGCGATGCATTCGACATCCTCTTTTGTGACAGCTCCGCAATATTTTAAATAAGGCTTCGTCATGGTCATTCTCCAAATAATGTCTGAACGGCTTTTTCCTGTGATTGTTCTCTCATTAATGATTCTCCTACAAGGACAGCACTCGCTCCATGTTTTTTCACAAAGGTTAGATCTTCAAATGTCTGAATACCGCTTTCACTCACTAGTAACACATCCTTTGGCACAAGTGGCGCCATCTCTTTTGTTTGCTCGACTGTTGTTGTAAATGTATTTAAATTCCGGTTGTTCACTCCAATGATTTCAGGAGTGAACAAGTTCAAAATCTTTTCCAGTGTATCGGCGGCATGAACTTCAACGAGGACATCAAGCCCCTTTTCTTTTGCTTCCGCATAGAGCTCGTGCAGCTTTTGCGGTTCAAGGACTTCTCCAATTAATAAAATTGCATCTGCTCCTATACGTCTTGACTCTTCTATCTGAATGGAGTCAATGATAAAATCTTTTCTTAAAATAGGACGCGCGACGTGTTCTTTAATCAAGGAAAGATACTCGTTCTTCCCTTGGAAAAACGGTTCATCCGTTAAGACAGATAAGCAATCTGCGTTTGATTTTTCGTATGCTTTTGCTGTTTGCAAAGGATCAAAATTCGGCTGAATGATTCCTTTAGAAGGAGACGCTTTTTTCACCTCAGCAATAAGTCCAATCGAGCGTTGAGGGTTCATCAGGGCTTCTTTAAATGATCGTCTTTCATATTGTCCATCAGCAGGTAATTGCAACGTTTGAATATGTTCTTTTTTGCGAGCGATGATTTGTTTAAGCATAGATCTCTTCCTCTTTCTTTTTTTGTTTTAAACGGGCTAATTGTTGTTTGGCTGCGCCGCTTTTAATCGTCTCTAACGCTTTTAATGTTCCTGCCATCAGGCTTTCTGCCTTTCCTGCAACATAAAGAGCTGCTCCAGCATTGAGGGCGGTAATATGAAGCGGCGCTCCTTCTGTTTGATGATTCAATATATTCTGAATCAATTTGGCACTCTCTTCCGGTGACTGGACTTGAATATCTGATAAGCGCCCTTTTTCCAGTCCAAAGTCTTCCGGGTTTAGTGTATATTCTGTGATGACATTTTTCCTGAGTTCAATGACATATGAATTTGCTGTAATCGTTAATTCATCCAGCCCATCTTCTCCGCAAACAAACAGGACATGTTCTGGCTCTAAAGGTGCAAGGGCTTTTGCCATTAATTTTGCCTTTTCCTTTGAATACACACCGATGATTTGCTTTTTGGCTTGCATCGGATGGCAAAGCGGACCTAATAGATTGAATACCGTCCGAAATCCGAGCTGCTTGCGGACTGCTGCTACTTGTTTCATAGATGAATGATAGAGTGGTGCAAATAAAAAGCCCATGTTTTTCTCTTGTATTTGTCGTCTAGTTTCTTCTGGTGTGGACTGAATTTGGATCCCAAGACATTCTAGCACGTCGGCACTTCCGCTTTTAGAAGAGACAGAACGATTTCCGTGTTTGGCAATTTTGGCACCAGCGGCGGATGCTACAATGGCGGCGGCAGTTGATATATTAAATGTTGATAACCCATCGCCCCCTGTACCGCACGTATCAACGACATCAAGCGACCCTTCCACTTGTGCTGCGTTTTGCCTCATTGCTTTCACGAAGCCAGTCATCTCTTCAGAGGTTTCTCCTCTAAGTGCTAAAATGGATAGACTGGCAGCGACTTCAGCATCTGTTAAAGAACCGCTCATCATATCATTCATGAGTCTGTTCGCTTCATTTTCTGATAGAAATCCTCCATTAACAAGAGCTGATAGTCGTTGGTTCATCTTGCACACTCTCCTTTTCTGAGAAAATATGTTCAGCGAGCTGAATGGCTTTCAGAAGCGCCCCTGCCTTGTTACATGTCTCTTCCCATTCGTTTTCAGGAACAGAATCAGCGACAATACCAGCACCCGCTTGTATAGATGCGGTCTGATTTTTAACGCTCATGGTGCGAATTGTAATACAGGAGTCGATATTGCCGTCGAACCCAATATAAGCGATACAGCCGCCATACGTCTCTCTTGGCTCAGGCTCCATTTCATTTAATAATTGCATTGCCCTAATTTTCGGTGCACCTGTTAATGTGCCTGCTGGAAAAGCGGACATGAGTGCATCGACTGGATGCGTATCTTGCTTCAATTTTCCTGTCACAATGGAGATAATGTGCATGACATGTGAAAAGTTCACTACTTTTGTAAACGTCGGGACGGATACACTGCCGTATTCTGCCACGCGGCCCACATCATTTCTGGCAAGGTCTACTAACATATAATGCTCTGCTTTTTCTTTTTCATCATCTAGCAGCTCTCTTGCTAGCGCAGCATCCTCTTCCTTTGTCGTTCCTCGTTTTCTTGTGCCTGCGATTGGATGAATTTCTAGATGCCCGTTTTTGGCATGGATTAATCGTTCTGGCGAGCTGCCGACTAAATCGCGGTCTTTTAATTTCATAAAATACATATAGGGAGATGGATTCACAATCCGAAGCACGCGGTACAATTCAAATGAGCTCACTGACACAGGGATATCAAAGCGCTGCGAAAGGACTCCTTGAAAAATATCCCCCGCTCTAATGTACTCTTTGATTTTTTCTACGTCCTTTAAAAATTTTGCTTTTTCATATGTTGACGTCACTTGTTCAAAGGACGGTGGTTCGTTCATATTCTCTGATAAAATCAGCTCTTTCATATCAGTCTTCATGTGAAGCTTATGAATCAGATGCTTCAGCAGCTGTTGATTTTCTTTGTAAGCTCTTATTTTTTCGTCTTCTGTTTCATGTCCGGTCAGCTGGGTGTATTGAATAAAATGAACGTGATTTGTTTTATGGTCAAAAGCAATCATCGTTTGACAGACAAATAATGTGCAATGGTCTGCAGGCGAGGCGTTCCGATGCGGCCTGACAGAAGGTTCAATGCTTGGGATGAGATCATAGCTTAAGTACCCAACAGCGCCGCCTGTAAACGGAATATCAACATCTGGTGTCTTGATTTGATATTGCTCTTTCATCCAGTCTAATAAGTCTTTCAGCTCTTGCTTTTGCATCACTTCCTGCCCCGCAGCGTCACGTGCAATATATTCGTCTTTGTCGTCATGCAAGGTTAGGAACGGGTTTAATCCGATAAAGGAATATCTCGACCAGCTAGAAGATTCGTCTTTACTTTCTAGTAAATACACAATATCTTGTTTGAGTTTTTCAACAATTTGAATCGGTGAGAGCGTATCAACTGTAATGGTTTCAACAATCGGGATTGTTTTGTAGGACGCACTGTCCTTTAAAAATTGGGTAAGGTTTGATTGGGATTTCATAAGCACACTCCTTAAATGGGTTTAAGGAGAATGAGGGGACATATAGAGGGTTTGTATGAGTATACGAAATAAGCCTAAAAGAGGTTGCTCTTTTAGGCAGTATGATTAAATAGAAGTATCGTATCTCTGCTCAACTCTACTCATCTCAACTACCCTAGTCTCATTCTCATCTTCTCTAAGCTTGCAATGCCGTTTACACCTGTGTGTAAACTTCGGCTGTTCATATCGTATTATAATTCCTTGTTTTTTGTCAACTGTAAATCAGGGCGAAGCGTCACAGCTTCTTCCAAGTATACATGCTGTATGTCTTCTTGCTTTGTCTCTGTCTGGACGGTCATTAAGACGCGAATGCAATGCTTTAGACCGCTATGAATGTCCAGCTCCTGCATACAAGTAACAGGCACATAAGTCCAGCCCTCAAACTGCCGAAGTGCTTTCGCTGGAAAAACGGAGTGAATATCTTGTGTAGCTGAAATTAAGATCTGCACGACACGTTCTGGATCTACTTCATTTTTTGAAATGATGGCTTCTAGCAGCTGTTTCGTTTTGTTTAACACTTCTTCTTCTGTATCTTCTGTCACAGTTGTAGCCCCACGTATCCCGCGAAACATCATAGACATCCCTCCTCCCGTTTCCATTCTTCAAGCCAGTCGTGTAGCTCATCTTTTGTGAAAGACTGCAAGGTAACGTCACCAACCTGTTTCAATAAAACAAATTGCACACTGCCACCTCTTGCCTTTTTGTCACCGATCATACGGTCAACAAGTGTCTTTGTTGAAATATGTTGCGTAACTTGTACCGGGAATCCTAGTTCCTTCATCCACTCTTTTAGCTCCATGCGATTGAGGCGGAGTCCTAATTGCTTTTCACTTACATATAAAGCAAACTGCATACCAATTGCAATCGCATCTCCATGAGTGATCGCACCGTATCCATACTCTGCTTCAATGGCATGCCCAAGTGTATGACCTAAATTCAAATATGCACGCACGCCTTGTTCTTTTTCGTCTTCTTGTACAATCGACGCTTTGACCTGAATCCCTTGATACAGCATATGCGCCAGCTCGCCCTTTGATAATTCCGTCAAAGAACGAATGGACATCAGTTCAGATAAAAAGTCTTCACTTGAAATCAGCGCATGTTTGATGACCTCAGCAAAGCCAGATCTTAGCTCAATTTGAGAAAGTGTCTCAAGCATACTAGTATCATAGATCACAGCTTTCGGCTGATGAAACGCACCTATTAAATTTTTGCCGAGCGGATGATTGATCCCTGTTTTTCCGCCGACTGCACTGTCATGTGCCAGTAAAGTAGTTGGAACTTGAATAAAATCAATGCCTCTCATATAAGTAGCAGCAATAAAGCCAGCTAAGTCGCCAATCACGCCTCCTCCTAGCGCAATGATGCAGGAGGAGCGATCGAGCTGAAATTGAATGGCTTTCGTATGAATATGCTCAAACTGTGCAAAAGATTTCGATTGTTCTCCGTTTGGCACCACCACTTTTTGCACAGACCACTTCTGTTCAAGTAATCGCACCATTTCATCACCATAAATGGCATCAACGGCTGTATCTGTGACGATCATGAGTTTGGTAAAGGAATGCCCAGTGGAAGTCATCAAGTCTACGATATTGCGTTTAATCCCATCACCGATATATACAGGATAAGTGGCTGAAGACGTCTTCACTTCCAGTGTTTTCATTAAAACTCCCTCTGAAGCTGGTGCATTTTTTCAACATTTTCTTTAATGCGGTCGATTTGATCAAGACCAAACTGCTCAACGACTGCATTGGCAATTTCCCATGCCACGACTGCTTCTGCAACAACACTTGCAGCAGGAACAGCACAGCTATCAGAGCGCTCAATACTTGCAGAGAAAGGCTCTTTCGTTTCAATATCAACGCTTTGAAGCGGCTTGTAAAGAGTCGGGATTGGCTTCATGACGCCTCTTACGACAATCGGCATGCCAGTTGACATTCCGCCTTCAAGGCCGCCTAAGCGATTTGTTTTTCTCGTATAGCCTTTTTCTTCATCCCAGATGATTTCATCATGGACCTCACTGCCATTTTTAGAAGCTGCCTCAAAGCCAATACCGAATTCTACCCCTTTAAAAGCGTTGATGCTAAGGACAGCGCCCGCGAGCTTGCTGTCTAATTTGCGGTCATAATGAACATAGCTGCCGACTCCAACTGGCATACCTTCAACAATCACTTCGACAATGCCGCCAATCGAATCGCCATTTTTCTTCGCTTCGTCGATGGCATCCATCATTTTTTGACCTGCTTCACTGTCATAGCAGCGAACTGGTGATTCTTCTGTTACCTTTTGCAAATCTTCAATAGACTCATATGCAGTATGAGCAGCTTTCACTCCGCCAATTTCAAGAACGTGACCAGCTACCTTGATACCGAGATGAGCTAAGATTTGTTTGGCTACGGCTCCTGCTGCCACGCGAACAGTTGTCTCGCGTGCGGATGAACGCTCTAACACGTTTCTCATATCACGGTGGCCATATTTAATCGCACCATTTAAATCCGCATGTCCTGGTCTTGGACGGGAGATTTGTCGCTTCATTTCACTCTCTTCTTCTTCCGTGATCGGCTCTGCTCCCATGACCTTTGTCCAGTGCTTCCAGTCATTGTTTTCAACAACAAGTGTAATAGGAGAACCTAATGTTTTCCCGTGGCGAACACCACTTAACACTTTCGCTTGGTCTTTTTCAATCTGCATTCTTCTTCCGCGGCCATGACCTTTCTGTCTTCTAGCCAATTCATAATTAATGTCATCCTGCTCTATGTAAAGTCCCGCTGGAACTCCTTCAATAATTGTGGTCAGTTGTGGACCATGTGATTCACCTGCTGTTAAGTACCTCATGACTCATTCTCCCTTCATCGCATTAACGCTTTTAAGTAAAACTATGATAACACACTTGTAACTAAAAAGTCAGCTACATACCCTTCTTTTGATAAAAGAAAGTATCAGCAGATGTCAGGCCAAACTTTTCCGGGTGAAAAATTTGTTCTGTGGAACCAACAAATAACACACCATTTTGCTTTAAACTGCTGCTCATTCTCAAGTAAATTTCTTCCTTCGCCTCTTCTGTAAAATAAATAAGTACATTTCGGCAGACGATGAGATCAAGCTGTTTTTCATATGGATCTGCTAAAAGGTTGTGCTTCTTAAATTGAATGTGCTTTCGAATCTCATCTTTCACAGTATAAAATGAAGCATCTTCTTTTGTGAAATATTTTTGTTTGATCTGATCTGGCACCTCCTGCAAAGAGCGTTCATGATATCTCCCTTTTTGAGCTGATTGCAAGACTTTATCATCAATGTCAGTTGCAATAATTTGGAAGTCTTTCACAAGAGGATGGCTTGACAGCAACATCGAAAGGGTATACGGTTCTTCTCCTGTCGAGCATGCTGCACTCCATATCTTTAAGTTCCCACTGTTTTTTAAAAGAAGCGGGAGAATTTTTTGCTCAAGTACTTCCCAGCGCTGATAGTTTCGGTAAAATTCTGACACATTAATGGTCATTCTGTCCATTGTTTCATCTAACAGCACTCTATCCTTTTCAAGAGCAGACGCGAATGCTTCAAAATCCTTATATCCTTTTTTATCATAAAGAGATGTTAATCTTCGTTTCATTTGTGCTTCTTTATAGAGATTTAGATCAACCCCGGTTAGTTTTTTCCATTTTTCTACAAATACTTGATATTGATCCATCAATGTCCTCTCCTGTCTCATCTATCTTTGTCCTAGTATAGCTGTTTTTATCAAAAATTTGTATCATCTCAGGCGAAATTTCGTATAGATTGCCCATATAAAAAAGCCAAAGTGCTCAAATGATGAGCACCTTGGCTTGAATCTTAATAAACCCAGCTTGAGATGGTTTGATCCCAGTTTGTGAGTTCTTCTTGTTTAAAGAATAAGCTGATTTCTCTCTCAGCACTTTCTGGTGAGTCTGAACCATGGATAATATTTTTCCCAACGGTTAATCCATAGTCTCCTCTTATTGTGCCTGGAAGCGCTTCCTTCGGATTGGTTTTGCCGATGATCTGCCTTGTCACGTCTACTACCTGTTCACCTTGCCATACCATAGCAAATACAGGTCCTGACGTAATAAAGTCCACCAATTCCCCGAAAAATGGTTTTTCTTTATGTTCTCCGTAATGTGTTTCTGCTACTTCTTTTGGAATACTCATGAGCTTTGCACCAACTAGCTGAAGCCCTTTTTTTTCGAATCTTGACACAATTTCACCGATTAATTGTCTTTCCACACCATCAGGTTTGACCATAAGAAATGTTTTGTCCATATACGTTTTCCACCCCGTCGTTATGTATGTATAGGCTTACATTGTTACAAAGTGATCGTATCACTTTTTTTTATAATAATCAATTTTTGACAAAAAATTTCACAAAAAAACCAATCAACTGACGTTGATTAGAATTTTCGTTTCCCAATATATTTGGCAATGGAGGCTAACGACGTTTTCGCTCGTCCACGCGGAAGCTTGTCTAGCTGTTCAAATGCTTTTTTCAAATACATTTCACTCACTCGAATCGAGCGGTCGATCGCATCTGTTTGTTTGAGACTTTCAATCACAGGCTTCAGCTGCTTTTCGGTCGTTTCGCTATTAATTAGCTTCAATTGTCCTTCTAGTGTCGGATTCTTTAATGCATATAAGACTGGAAGTGTGACATTCCCTTGTAAAAGGTCGCCACCAACAGGCTTACCTAGCTCTTCTTCAGTCGATGTAAAGTCAAGAACATCATCTATGATCTGGTAAGACATGCCGACATAGTAGCCAAACCAGTAAAGGGCTTTATGTGTTTTTTCATCTGTGCCTGCTGCAATGGCACCTAATTGACAGCTGCCTGCAATGAGCAGGGCGGTTTTTCTTTTGATTCTTCTTAAATATGTACGAAGATTTTGATCCATATTGTATTTATCTTTTACTTGCTCTATTTCACCAAGACAGAGCTCAACAACCATTTTTGATAAAATTTCATGTGCCATTGGGTGATTGATCTTGGTCATGTACTCAAGCGATCTTGCAAACAAGTAATCCCCTGTGTACATGGCTATTCTATTGTCCCATTTTGCCTTAATCGTTGGCTTGCCTCTTCTCAGCTCTGCATCATCAATGACATCATCATGAACAAGCGATGCCATATGAATTAATTCCAGGGCAACAGCAACATATTTAATTTTATTAATGTCATAATCGCCAAACATGCCTGACAGGAGAACAAAAACGGGGCGGATTCGTTTTCCGCCCGCTTGCAGCAAATGAAGACCTGCTTCACTTAATAATGCATAATCAGAGCGAACTGTTTGTTCAAGCTCTTTTTCAATTATATCGATATCATGATTTAAAAAAGAAATCATTGCTTTTAGTTTCATTATCTTCACCCAAATATCGTTTATTCAAAGCTTTTTTCCGATATGTGTTGCTGCTACACCGCCTGTAAATGGATGATACGAGACATCAGACAACCCTGCCTCTTCGAAAAGAGCCGCCAGCTCTTTCATGCCAGGGAACGTTTTGGCTGATTCTTGAAGCCATGAATACTCCTGATAGCTTTTGGCAAACAGTTTACCAAAGAGCGGCATCACGTATTTGAAATAGACATAGTAGCCTTGTTTAAAGCCAATCATCTCAGGCTGTGATGTCTCAAGGCAGACAACCATTCCACCAGGCTTCACTACTCTTGTCATTTCCTTTAGCACCGTTAAATAATCAGGGACATTTCTAAGTCCAAAACCGATGGTGACATAATCAAATGAGTTATCTTCAAAAGGGAGCTCCATCGCATTGCCGTGAAGCAATTCAATCTGTTTGTAGCCCCCAGTTTTCACCTTCGTTTCTCCAACACTCAGCATGTTTTTACTGAAATCAAGGCCTTTGACTTCGCCTTTCTCTCCTACAGCATCAGCAAGCGCGATTGTCCAATCGGCTGTTCCGCAGCATACATCTAATGCTTTGGCTCCTTTTTGAACATTCATGAGCTTCATTGTTTTATCGCGCCATTTTTTATGCTGTTTAAAGCTGATGACAGAGTTCATTTGATCATAGTTTTTATAAATTTTTTCAAATACACCGTGTACTCGCTGTTCTTTTGATTGCTGCATGACTTACCCTTCTTCCACTTTCTGATGGTACGCAGGCTCATTTTTCATATGATCCAAGCGATTTAACAGCTCTTTTTGAACGACCGGAGATGAAACAAGATACTGTTTGATCGGTCGTTTGGCCTTTTCATAGCCTTCATTCTCAAAGTTGTCAAAACATGTATAGGCGTCCGTATAGCTATCGTTCAAAAAAAGTTTTAAATGTTTGTCGTCTTCTGCTTGTTTCATAAAACGCTTATAAACAAGGAAACGACTTGCAATCTCATTCCAATGCGTTAATTGAAAATGCTCAGAAACCCTTTGGAATAGCGCAGACTCCACTGTAGCTACACTTTTGTAAAAGTGCGCTGCATCTTGAATGGATCGATCATACAGTCTAATTTTATGTTCATTAATCTCTTTAATCGCCGTAGCGAGCGTGCGGATCATGTAAATGTCTTTCATGTCAGAGAGAAGAGAATAATAGAGACCGCTGAAATAGTCTCCTGCTAGGATGGTCAGCTGACGATTTTTGAATTCGTCTTGCTTGATGGCTGCAGCAGTTGTGACTTCGTCATGGGTATCAAGGGCAATTTGCACAAGCATCGCCGTTAGAATATAATTTTCTTTTTTCTCTGCATCAATTTGAGCTTCATCAAACATAGCATGAAAAAGAAGGAGCTTATCTTCATCGATGAGTGGCGCACGCAAATGCTTTGCCAAATAAGGATGAGAAAGCTTTTTATTTAATTTTATATTTAGATCAGATAAAATTCCGTAGATGTCTTGCAAAGATATCACCCTTGTCCCAAAAATTACAGTTTCATATGTAGCGTTGCACATTGTATAGAGGTTTATTATACCATATGAGCTCTCACTTTTATGCTATCAAGTGCATACTCGTGCTTTATTTCTTTGCTTCGCTTTGAATTTCACCGAAGCTTGTTTGAATGACAGCATCGCCTCTTACTTTGATGGCTGACGTATGCTCAGTAAATTGTGCAATAATGACTTCACCTTTATCGAGTTTTTCGGAGTGGTGAAATCTTGTATCAGAGCCTCTAGTTAAGCCGATGACGTTTACGCCATTATCAATGGCTTTAATCACCACAAAATCAGATGCTTTTTTTTCACTCAATCTGTTCACCTTCCATCTATTGATTAGTCGTTTTTAATAAAGGAAAGCACTTCTGCTCTTGCTGCCGCATCATTTGCAAATGTGCCGCGCACTGCTGATGTCACCGTTTTAGCGCCTGGCTTTTTCACTCCACGCATCGTCATACACATATGTTCTGCTTCAACGACAATCATCACGCCATGTGGATCTAGCGTTTCCACCATACTATCTGCAATGGTTGATGTAATGCGTTCCTGAAGCTGCGGTCGCTTTGCAACGGCCTCTACAGCTCTTGCAAGCTTACTAAGTCCCGTTACTTTCCCGCCGCGCGGAATATAAGCAACATGGGCTTTCCCGTAGAAAGGCACAAGGTGGTGTTCACACATTGAATGGAAAGCAATATCTTTTACAAGAACGAGTTCTTCATGATCCTCACCAAAAATGGTTTTAAAATGCTCTTTTGGATCTTCATTTAATCCCGAGAACACTTCTTCATACATTTTTGCCACTCGTTTTGGGGTATCAAGAAGTCCTTCACGATCCGGATCTTCTCCGATTGCTTTTAATATATCGCGTACAGCGTGTTCAATTAGTTCTTTATTTATTTCACTCATGTATTATATCCTCCAAAGGCGTTTACATTTCAATCAGATTCTAGCACACTTCAGATCCTAAAAGCAAAGGAGAGCGTTCTAAACGAACCTTTTGATTCAAAAGGAAAAGCCCCTTATCGAAGGGGCTTTTCTAGACCAGTGTGAAACTGTATATGTATAACTCCTTAAATAGGATCATTACACATAACGATTATTTACCTGCCACCGCGTCTTTAAGTGCTTTACCTGGTTTGAAAGCAGGTACTTTGCTTGCAGGGATTTCGATCTCTGCACCAGTTTGTGGGTTACGTCCTTTACGAGCTGAACGCTCACGTACTTCAAAGTTACCAAAACCGATAAGTTGGATTTTGTCACCATTTTTAAGTGCATCTAAAATTGTATCAAAAACAGAATCAACTGCTTTTGTCGCGTCTTTTTTAGATAACTCGCTTGCTTCAGCAACCGCGTTAATAAGTTCTGTCTTGTTCATGCCTTTCACCTCCTCCCAAAAATATGCATTCAGTAGATTGTTATCATTTCTTCACAATTCATCTTCTTTCTATACACTTTTTTTGAAAAAAAGAGCGTATAAAAAGCGTCATACATGGCTTTTCATTAGAAAACCTCTTTTTGAAGGAATGTTTGTCCAACAAAGTGAAGATTTTCTGTAAGTAGATTAACACATATGAAATACCATATCAAGCATTTTAAAGGGAAGAATCCTTATTCGTCAAGGATTAAGGACACTTTTGCGAACGAATATTCCTAATTTCAGCCTGAATCTGACTAATCTTTATACAATTGTCTTTTTATGACTCATATCGCACACAAAAAAAGACCCCTATCAATGAGAGGTCTCACAAGCTATAGAATAATCGCGATCAGACCGCCTGATCCTTCGTTGATAATTCTTTCAAGCGTTTCTTTCAGCTTATATCTTGCATTTTCTGGCATCAGAGACAGCTTTGCTTGAATGCCTTCCCTCACAAGGGAGCTGAGTGAGCGTCCAAATATATCTGAATTCCAAATCGAAAGTGGATCATCTTCGAAGTCTTGCATTAAGTAGCGGACAAGCTCTTCGCTTTGTTTTTCTGTTCCGATAATTGGTGCAAATTCGCTTTCTACATCCACCTTAATCATATGAATAGATGGCGCAACTGCTTTTAATCTCACGCCGAACCTTGATCCTTGCCTAATGATTTCTGGCTCATCTAAACTCATATCTGATAAAGCTGGCGCCGCGATTCCGTACCCAGTTTGCTTCACCATTTTTAATGCGTCTGACACTTGATCATATTCTGTCTTTGCATGCGCAAAATCTTGCATAAGCTCTAGAAGGTGGTCTTTGCCCCTAATTTCCACACCAACCACTTCTTTTAAAATATGATCATATAGATCATCTGGCGCGTACAGATCAATTTCTGCAATCCCCTGGCCCATTTCAATACCCGCTAAGCCCGCTCTTTCAATAAAGTCAAATTCACTGAATTGACCAACGACGCGGTCAACATCTCTTAATCTTTTAATATCCTTTACGGTTTCCTTCACTGAATCCTGATAACTCTCTCTTAGCCAATGATCCTCCTTTAGCACCATGACCCAGCTTGGCAGGTTCACGTTCACCTCAAGCACTGGGAATTCATATAATGCTTCCCGAAGAACACTAAGTACGTCTTGCTCTCTCATGCTTTCCACACTCATAGCGAGTACTGGAATATCATATTTTTGGCTGAGTTCCTGACGCAGAGCTTCTGTTTCAGGATGATATGGTCTCACAGAGTTGATCACCATGATAAACGGCTTTCCAACTTCTTTGAGTTCATCAATCACACGTTCTTCGGATTCAATATAGTCATGTCTTGGAATTTCACCAATTGATCCGTCTGTTGTAATCACAACACCGATGGTTGAATGCTCTTGAATGACCTTGCGTGTACCAATTTCCGCTGCTTCATGAAACGGAATTGGTTCTTCATACCATGGCGTGTTGATCATTCTCGGCCCATTTTCATCTTCATACCCGCGTGCACCAGGGACTGTGTATCCTACACAATCAACAAGCCTGATGTTGACATCAAGGCCGTCACTTACGTGAATAGATGCCGCTTGATTTGGTACAAATTTTGGCTCTGTGGTCATAATGGTTTTTCCTGCTGCGCTTTGCGGCAATTCATCCTGTGCTCTTGCACGGTCTGCCTCATTATTGATATTCGGGAGCACCACGAGCTCCATAAACTTTTTAATAAATGTAGATTTTCCTGTACGAACAGCTCCAACGACTCCTAAATATATATCGCCTCCTGTTCGTTCAGCGATATCCTTGAAAATATCGACTTTTTCCAAGTGATCCCCTCCCGGACTTGCTATCCTCGTTTTCAAATAAGATACTCTATACTTCAATCAAACTGTGCTTGAAAGGTGTCTGGACAATATATGTGTATGACGTTGTCCTATTTGAATATGACACCTTTTTTGTTTTGAGAGTAAGTTTAGCCATAAAAAAACCTTTCTCCTCATTTATATGCAGAGGAAAAAGGTTCATTCTTGTTTATGACGTCTTTTTTTCTAAAAAGGCAGGCTCACCTTTTTTATTGATTGTATATGGGACAGAAAACGCCGGCACAAACGGCGTTTCCTGCCAATATACATCTTGAATGTTTTCACCTGGTTTCAGCTTTTGTTTCGTATTCTTCAAAATATGAGCAAAATCACTGCGATAGTCCACATAGATTTCACCATTTGATGAAATGAGTAATGGGAGGGAATTCCCCGTAACAGGACTCATGACCGTAGGTGGCGCTTTTAATCCTAGTTTTTTTTCATTTAACGTATATAAATGATTGGACACCACTTTGCCGTATGGCGGATATGTATGTTCGTCTTGATATATTTTGATTCTAAGCCGTAATTCACTGATGGTTTGCGTCATTTTGACATCGAGCAGTTTCACAGTTGGGTTTTCTTCAACGTCTGTGAGGACATATATATATTCGCCCCCGCCTTCAAAGGATGTAGACGGCACATCGTGTAAATACCTCGGTGACAATCGCTTAAAGTCGATGACGTACTTCTGATAAATCGGCGTATCCGCTTCTTTTGTTTCGATAGGCAAAAGACCATTTGTCGCTTTTTGAAACTCTTCGATCGCTGTCTGCACACTTTGTAGCTGCTCTTCATATGGCACCCGGTTTTCAGCTTTGCGATTTTCTGGATACAGACATCCTGTAAGTAAAATAAGAACTAATAACGTGACACTGACTTTTGCTTTGATCATCACATTCTTCCTTTTTCTTTATTCATTGACCGGCCCGCTAAATACAACTAAAAACACTATAATACCTGATATGAGCATCAAACTGTATGCGACAGTCGATGCTGTTATTTTCAGAAAACGACTTTTTAGCTTAAACCGACTGAAATAGATGGTTACTACGGCTAAAAACATGAGCCCCATTGAACCAAGCGCAAACCACATCTTGATTAAAGCAAAACTCATCGTGCCTGTCCCCCTTCAAAACGAACAATTTGTAAGCGTTTGTATTTCATTCTAAACCAAAAATAAGGTAAATATCAATCGTTTTTCCAATCATTCGGAAAAAAGCGCATAAAAAAACTGAAGCAAAGAGGGGGACTCTGCTTCAGTCATTAGGTCGACTATTTTTCCTCATTCTGTAGAGGCAAAGCTCTATTCAAACTTCATTGCTATGTTATGCAAGTCTTCCCCTTCTTGCATCCTCAACACGCCTAAGTTCAGCGTTCCAATCATTTTGTTTGGTTTTCGAACATGTTCACAAGGTCTTCCATCTCATGTGTTTTCACACGTGCCATCAATGATTCTACAGCATCGTCGACCTTTTTCCCTTCAAACAGGACGTGGTAAAGCGCTTCTGTAATGGGCATGCTGACCTTATATTCTTTTGAGAGCTGGTATGCGCCTTTTGTTGTGCGGACGCCTTCGACAACCATCCCCATTTTTTCAAGCACTTCTTCCAGCTTATATCCTTTACCAAGTAAATTTCCGCAGCGCCAGTTACGCGAATGTACACTTGTACATGTGACGATCAAATCTCCAACGCCCGTTAAACCGGCAAATGTAAGGGGATTCCCTCCCATTTTTGTACCAAGACGTGCGATTTCAGCAAGTCCTCTTGTGATGAGGGCCGCTTTCGCATTGTCACCATATCCTAGTCCGTCTGTGATCCCTGCCGCAAGAGCAATGATATTTTTCAGTGCTCCGCCAATTTCCACACCAATCACATCAGGGTTTGTGTACACTCTAAAGTTATTGTTCATGAACAAATCTTGAACAAATTGAGCCGCTTCAATATTTTCTGAAGAGACAGTGACGGTTGTCGGATGACGCAAGCCTACTTCTTCTGCGTGACTCGGTCCGGATAAGACAACGACAGCTTCTCTTTTATCAGCAGGGACTTCTTGTTCGATCATTTGAGAAATTCTAAGCAGCGTATCTGGCTCAATTCCCTTGCTGACATGAACAAACGGTACCTTCGATGAGATCCACTCATTTGCCTGCTTCAATACCTCACGAATGGCCTTTGTTGGCACAGCGACAATAATCGCATCTGCTCCCTCTAAAGCCTGCTTCATATCTGTTGTCGCTTTAATAGACGCTGGCAGGGCGACATTTGGCAAGTAATCATGGTTTTCATGCTTCTCATTGATTTGATCAATGAGCTCTTGTCTATGTCCCCACATGTGTACATCATGGTGATTATCAGCTAATACAAGCGCAAGAGCTGTTCCCCAGCTGCCTGCTCCAAGTACTGAAATTTTCTTCATCCTGCTCACCCTTTTTATTTTCTCGCTCTTGGAAATATTTTAATCGGTGTTCCTTCAAAGCCAAATGCATCTCGAATCCGGTTCTCTAGGAAACGCTCATAAGAAAAGTGCATCAGCTCTGGGTCGTTCACAAACACAACAAAGGACGGCGGCTTAATCGCCACCTGTGTTGCATAGTAAATTTTCAACCGCTGACCATTATGAGTCGGCGTTGGATTCATTGCAACGGCATCCATGATAATATCATTCAAGATATTGGTTTGAACGCGCATCGCATGATTTTCACTCGCTGTAATAATTGATGGCATTAACGTATGAATTCTCTTTTTCGTAAGGGCCGACATGAATAAAACAGGTGCATAATCAAGGAATTGAAAATGTTCGCGAATGTTTTGCTCAAACTCCTTCATGGTGCGCTCATCTTTTTCAACAGCATCCCATTTGTTCACAACGATCACAACAGCTTTACCAGCTTCATGTGCGTAGCCTGCAATACGTTTATCCTGCTCAATAATGCCCTCTTCACCATCAAGAACTACAGCGACGACATCAGAACGATCAATGGCTTTTAATGCACGAAGCACACTGTATTTCTCTGTTGTTTCATACACTTTCCCTTTTTTTCTCATACCTGCTGTATCGACAATGACAAAATCACGCTGATTGTACGTGAACATCGTATCTACAGCATCTCTTGTCGTACCAGCGATGTTGCTCACAATCACACGTTCTTCCCCGAGCATAGCATTCACCAAAGAAGATTTCCCTACATTCGGGCGGCCAATTAAGCAGAACTGGACAACCTCTTCATCATACTGTGTATCTGGCAAGTTTTTGAAGTGTTCTGCAACTGCATCAAGCAGATCACCAAGCCCTAATCCGTGCGTTCCAGAAATCGGATATGGCTCGCCAAATCCTAGTGCATAAAAGTCATACACGTCGCTTCTCATTTCAGGGTTGTCCAGTTTATTAACAGCAAGTACGACTGGTTTTTTCGTGCGATACAAAATTTTTGCGACTTCTTCATCCGCAGATGTCACACCATCTCGGCCATTCACCATAAAAATGATGACATCCGCTTCATCCATTGCGATTTCTGCCTGATGGCGAATTTGCGCCAAGAACGGCTCATCTCCAATATCTATTCCACCAGTATCTATTAAATTAAAGTCATAATTTAACCATTCAGCAGAGCTATAGATTCGATCTCTTGTTACACCAGGTGTGTCTTCTACAATCGATATTCTTTCGCCTGCGATGCGATTAAAAATTGTAGATTTTCCAACGTTGGGCCTTCCAACAATGGCTACGACAGGTTTACCCATAGTACCCTTCCTTTCAATCCAGCCGCGATTCAATATGTTCATCATCATGTTTCAACCGGGATTTAAAATTTTCATTTAGTTTGTTATGAAATAAACCCTTCAAACATGAAGGGTTCAACTTATATATTATATCAATTTTTAATCAGACCACAATGAATAACTTAAAAATGTTTGACGATCAAGTAAAGATCTTCTCCAATTCCGTGTGCAATCCCATCCAAAATGGCTTCTAAATTCATCGCATACATGTCGAGTTCTTCTTTATTTTCACAGAAAAAAACCGCTGTTCCGCCAATGACCCGCTCTTTATTTGTTGTGGCCACTGCCAATATAAATTGCTCAATTGTGTTTGCCATGCCCTATTACCTCGCTTTCTTTTTAATGAAATCTGTCGGCATTCTAATGGCATTTTCTAGTATTGGCACCTCTTCTAATACACGAACAGCCAAATCTTCACGTTTCCATTGGGGTAAAATAAACACACCCAGCGTGCCATTATTCAGATCACGTTTGGCGAGCGGACAAAGCGAAGGTTCACCAGAGTCACGATACACACCAAGCACATTGGATAAATCAAATAAAATCGCTTGCCGTTGTCCAAGGTTTGCAATCGTTGTGGCTGAGTTGAAATTTTTCGGTGTTAAAATAAAGCCCATTCCATGCTCTAAAATCAGTTTTTGCTTTTCAGGCAGCCCGATATTCATAATGTAAATATCATTCACGTAAAGTCCTGCCCCGTCAAAGCGAAGTTCGCCTTTTTGAATATTAACGATATCCTTTAATTGGCTGCCAGACATCAATAGCTTTGCCATGAAAAAACAAAGAATACCGACCACTGTTCCAACAACGAGCGAAAAGAAAATACAGGCTGTCGTTGTAATCAGTGCAGTGAGAATGGCAATATAATTTCGGCTTTCAAAGGCAATGGCAATGCCTTCAATATATGTACTGCCTCTTGAGACAAGCTCATATGAATCCAATTGGGTTAATGTATTCCTTTCCATATTGCGTACATCACGAAATTGTGTGGCTGCCAGCGTTAGAAAGGTAATTGCAGTAAATTCCTCCTGAATCAAAGCAGGCATAATGATTGCACCGAGTCCTGACGCGATAAAACCAAGTGCAACGTGAATCACTTGTCCATGAATATACGTTGGGTATTGCCGATAATCTGTTCTTAACATATAAAGCCTGGCCGCCATCCCAAAGATGACACCAATAATCACAGGAAACGTGTAATCCGTCATGTTGATTTTGCAGCCCCTTTAACTGGTTTTCTGGAAGAACGGGCGTTCAAGAGCTTTTCAAGCTGATCGACTCCTAACAGGAAGATGGCGCCTTGAACAACAAGGGAAAGAAACGAGAGATCTCCTATGACAATCGATGATGTGAGACGATGAATCGTAAGCGCATAAAGAGCTTCGCCGAGACACACAGACATCATCCATAAGGTCATTCGTTCCGTTAATTGGTGTCCATATGTCAAACACATCAAGATCAGCAAGGCAAAGACGACCCAATCCACTTTTATTAGCGTGAACCAAACCGGGTCATATAATGCAAACATCATGAAAAAGGCATACGCACTCACCATTGAGCTTAATTGCAGAATTCTCATAAACCGATGAGCAGACCGGCATATGACAAAGGCCATACAAGCATATAAAAAGGTCATCAAAAACCCTGCATTGATGCTAATGTCTAAAATGGATATCATAAAGTGGCTGAAGATAATATGAACAAGTACGCATACTCCGAGCACGCTGCGCCACGTGCTTTTTTCCATGATAAACGTCACCATAATCCAAATGAACCATATAGACCAATAATAGTACAGTGCCTCCAACACCTCATCACCTCCATAACATTATGGGAAAATCTCCAGTTTTTAAACGTGCAGGAGCGTGACAGGCTTTGTATGAAATGAACAAGAGGTGACACCCTAATGGTTGAGGAGGGATGTATGATGGGAAAGGATAGACAGGAAAAACGCCTAAAGGCCTCAAGAAGAGTAGAATCTGATCGTGATCAGTCAATTCATTATAAAGGGGCAACAGCATTAGAAGGTCCAGAAGACGCTCGCAAAAGAAATCAATAAAAAAAGGCATGTGATGATCACATGCCTCAGCTTGTAGACAAACCCTCGCATTCTTTGTCAGGTCGGCAAAGGTTTTTATGTCCCGCTAAAAAGAAAACAAAGGGCTACACTTTTTTAGCCCTTTGACTCCTTAGATCTTACACTATAGTACGTCGTATCCACGCCTCTTTCTTTCAGCCAATGACTTGTTTCACCTGTAATCACAACCGGTGCTTGTCTCAGTTCTTCAACGGTCTTCACGCCAATCACTGTCATCATCATCTTCACATCTTCCTGAAGGTCGATGATATCAGAAATGAGGCCGCTTTCTCCTCCACTGGTAAGTGATTTTAAGAAAAAGCCAGCTAACCCAGCAGCGGACGCGCCAAGTGCAATTGATTTTGTCACATCAAGTGCATCTTGAATGCCTCCAGAGGCTAAAACCGTTTGATCCTGAAAGGCGGTATGTACCTCAGCAAGACTCGCTGCAGTTGGAATCCCCCATTGATCAAAATAACGAAGTGCTTTTTGACGTCGAAGATTTTCGATCTTAGAAAAATTCGTTCCGCCATATCCTCCTACATCAACAGCCGCAACTCCGGCATCGAATAACTTCTTTGCCGTTTCCTTGCTCATGCCAAATCCGACTTCTTTTACGACAACAGGCACACCAACTGATTCTGCGATGGCTGCGATTCGCTCAAGCGCACCTCTAAAATCACGGTCCCCTTCAGGCATGACGATCTCTTGAATGACATTTAAGTGTATCTGGAGCATATTTGCCTCCAGCATATCGACCGCTTCCCGAGCTTGCTTGATTGTCGCTTCACTGCCTAAATTCGCAAAAATCAGTCCATCTGGATTGACCTTTCGAACGACTTCATACGTTCTTCTTTCATCTTTATCTTTCAGTGCAGCCATTTGTGATCCGACTGCGACTGGAATATTGGTTTCCTTCGCTGCGATCGATAACGAGCGATTGATCTCATAGGTTGACTCTCCGCCACCACCAGTCATTGCATTGATAAAAATTGGCGAACCGAAAGTCAGTCCGCCAATTGTCGTATGTGTATCAATTTGTGATGTCGCAAGATCTGGTAAACTGGCGTGAACGAAGGAAACATCTTCTAAACCTGTTGCTGCATGCTGGCCAGTCGATAAAGCATGCTCAATATGCTGTTTCTTTCTTTCTGCTCGCGTCAATTTTGATCACCAAATTATTTTAGTTTATTGAGTTTATCACCAATCAGGTCACCAAGCTGGAATCCGCTTGTGTTTTCTTCTTTCGCCTGATATTGACGATAATTCTCCTCTATTTGTTTTTCAGGATTTTCTTCTAAATCTCGGATGCTTAGTGAAATGCGCTCTTCATCTTCATTCACATCAAGCACTTTCACTTTCACAGTCTGCCCTTCTTCAAGGACTTCTTGAGGAGTACCAATATGTTTATGAGAGATTTGGGAAATATGCACAAGTCCTTCTACACCTGGCAGAATTTCAACAAATGCACCAAAGCTCACAAGTCGTTGAACGGTTCCTTCAAGCACATCACCTTGTTTCACCTTTTCACCAATTTGGCTCCAAGGTCCTGGTAATGTTTCTTTAATAGATAGTGAGATACGTTCGTTATCACGGTCAACAGCAAGTACTTTGACCTGGACTTCCTGTCCTTCCTCCACTACGTCAGATGGCTTTTCAACATGCGCATGGGATAGCTGAGAAATGTGAACTAATCCATCAATGCCGCCGATGTCAACAAATGCACCAAAATCAGTCAGGCGCTGCACTTTACCATCAATCACACTGCCTACTTCAAGCTTTTGCAGGAAGTCTTGCTTTTTGTCTAATTGCTCTTGCTCAACCACTGCACGGTGTGAGAGAATCACGCGATTTTTTTCGCGGTCAAGTTCTACCACGACAAGTGAGAGCGTTTTTCCTTTGTAGTCTGTAAAGTCTTCTACATAGTGTGCTTCAACAAGAGAAGCAGGAATAAATCCTCGCACACCAATGTCTACGACAAGACCACCTTTTACAACGTCTTTTACTTCAGCTTCAAATACTTCTTTCGTTTCAAACTTTTTCTCTAGGTCTTCCCAAGCGCGGTCTGCATCAACAGCACGTTTCGATAAAATCAAAGCATCGTCTTCGACTTTTGTTACTTTAAGCTCTAACTCGTCGCCATCTTTCACGACATCTGATGCTTTTTCAACGTGAAGACTTGATAATTCACTGATTGGGATAATCCCAGGTTGTTTCACATTGACGATATCTACATTTACATGCTTGTCCTCAACTTTAGAAACAATCCCTTTCACTACATCTCCAACCTCTGGTACCTGAACATCGATTTGATTCATTTCCTCTGTCATTTCGATAACCTCCTTGGTCCAAACCTACACAGCTTAGTTAAAACGACTGGGTGAATATGTGTCTTAAGCATGATGATTGCCAGCCGAATATGTATTATAGAAACATTCAAATCAACAGAATTGCTTGAATGATCAATAAAAATAGTATTAGTATAAACTTCTAATAAAAGACCTGGTTTGTCAAGAGATAAACCTCTAACTTATAAAAGTTTTCTAAAATTTCTTACTGTTTTTCCACGCGGTCTGCTGCGTCTAAAATTTTCCCTGCCACCTCTTGAATGGAAAGGGAAGTTGTGTCAATTTCAATCGCGTCATCAGCCTTCTTCAGCGGTGATACTTCGCGCTCTGAATCAAGCTTGTCACGTCTTGCGATCTCTTCAATCAGTTGATCGTAGTTGACATCATAGCCTTTTTTCTGATTTTCTTCGTAGCGGCGTTTTGCTCTTTCTTCTACTGAAGCAAGTAAGAAAATTTTCACTTCGGCATCTGGAAGAACGTGAGTGCCAATGTCTCTTCCGTCCATGACAACGCCGCCCCGTTTGCCAAGTTCTTGCTGCCGGCGGACCATTTCTTCTCGAACAGCTCTGTGCTTTGCCACAACAGATACTTGGTTGCTCACGCGGTCTGTTCGAATATCCTCTGTGACATCGGTGTTGTCTAGATGGACTTTTTGACCTTCGTCCGTTGACACAAGTTCAATCACTGTCTTTTTCAGCAGTTCATCAAGTGCCTGTTCATCTTCAAGGTCTACCCCTTGATCGAGTGCCGCTAGTGTAATCGCGCGGTACATCGCACCTGTATCGATATAAATATATGATTTTTTTGCTGCAACAATTTTTGCCACAGTGCTTTTTCCTGCTGCTGCAGGACCGTCAATTGCGATAGATAATTTCTTTTTCATAATACCTCTCCTTGATTGAATCTCCCTTATGAATTGTAACACGATCACCGCTCAAACGGGGGAATTTTCTATCAATCCTTCTGCTTAAACGTCTCAATCCAATCTTCAATACTCATGTTATTTACACCCTCGTATTGCACGACTTTTGACAAAAACAGTTCTCCTTTCGTCAAATGAAGTGTGATCTGAACGGCTAATAACAGAACAAGCTGAACCAGCAATGCTTTAAATAACCATCTTTCCACTGTTTTCATACAAAAAGCCTCCACGCTAGATTCTTTCTCCTCTAGTATGGAAGCTTTTTACACCCTTTATTCTTATGCTTTTTTTACACGTGTTAAAAGCTGCTGTTGAAAGCAGTATTTCATGATGTGCTGCTGATTGTCATTCGTGATTTCAGAAAACTCCATGATCGCTTTTGTTTTGCCAGTCTGTTCATCTTGATATACCCGATTCATTTCTGCAACCGCTTTAATTTTCACGGGTTCTTTCAGTGGTAGTTCAAATTCTGTGATCACTTCTCCATAGTCTTTGAGCGAGACGCCCTCCGGAACAGCAATTGCTACGCCGCCAGCACTCATATTAACGATAAAAGTGTCAAAGGCCTCTTCATCAGGTTGTGTGATGGTGGCTTTCACCATCGTATCCACTCGAAGGTATTCTCTCCGCTGAAGCCGTATCATCTCTTCTTTTGGCGGAATTGAAATCACTATCATCGGAATATCTTCTTTTCTTTTTCCGATGACTTCGCTTGCACATTTGTATGGAATTTGATTTTCATCGAAAAAGAAGACGGTGATTTCTGTTTGCTGGTTTAAATAGATGGTGCGCCCCGTCTCTTTATCAGCTGGATAATTAATGCAAATATCATCGTTATTATTTTCCAAAACTTTCGATTTTGCTGTTTTCACTTCTTTGTTCTCATTGACATACTCAATTGTGATTGCATCCCCTATTTGTAACATTCCTCATCACTCTTTTCATCTGTGAAATCGTATCCTCTCCTATATTAAACCATGTATAAAACAAAAGGAAAAGACTTATTAGCCTTTTCCTCGCTTGCTTTTCTATAGGTCTTTATATATAGGTTCTGCGTTTTTTAGCTTATCTACTCTTTCTTCTTTTCCAGTATCCGCATTGATAAACATCCGGTACGTATCATTTTTGATGGTTCCAAGAAACTCATAGCAGAGAACTTCCTCCGACATATCATTTTGAACAATTGCTAAATGTGTATCTTCAATTTTCACATGCTTATTCAATGTTTTTTCTGCTTCTTTTTGCGAGATGCTAGGTGCTTTAATATCGCGTTTTTTATGATTCATTAAATAGTCTTTCGCTGAGAACCCAACGACCTCTCCATCATCTAATGCGACTTTCATGCGAATACTATCCGGATAAAGTAGCACATTTTTTTGAAGGGGCACATAGGTAAATACACCGATATTATCAAATTGTGCACTTTCATCTAAATGGAACGTTTCTGTATCAAATCCATTCTTTTTTAAGAAGCTTAATGCTTTTTCAGACGCTTCATTTAAGCTGATTTTCTGTTTTTTGACGTTTCGATTTTGAAGAAGGTAGACAGGATGTCCTCCTTTTTCAGTCAAGTCTAAATAAAAGTTCGCTTTGCTATCTGGATCGGACATCGATAAGCTGTACACATCTCGATTTGTTTTACTTCCGCTTTTTCGCACCTTAAAATCTTGATTATGGTCAGGCGCGAATTTCTGCGCAATGCGAATCGCTTCTTTTTTTGAAATCTTTTCACCTTTTAAATGACTGTAGCCTTGTGTTTCTTTTTCTGATGATACATTTGTAGGACCGAGATCGACATCCGCAAATGCATCTGCATTTTTCTCTACTGTTTTCAAACCGTCGATGATGGTGTTGTCGTTCTTTCGATCGCCATCAGCCAGCGCCATTTCAACATCCATCCATTTTAAATTTTTGTTGAGTACAAGATGCTGCACTTGTCTAAGCTCGTTTTGGATATCTGCCGCTTGATCATATAAAGCAGTAATGGTTTTATGGGTATCTTTGTTTAACGGTTCATCTGATAACGATTTAACTGATGATTTGTAGCTAAAGTCCCCGACATTCGCTAGAAATTCTTCCGTTTTGTTAAAAGGCATCAATGTGAGCGGGAGCTGACTGACATTGTTATGCGCTTCTGATGACATTCTCCATACATCTGCAAGTGCTGGTGAGATTGATGTTTGGCTGTTCATCGCAAGTGTTGCTCCGAGTTTGTCGTGCAGCTGATCGACTTGATACGTTAAATCGTGAAAGGCCCTTTGATAATTGTTCTCTGCATGAAGCAGCACCGCGTCTTTTTCTTGATGCTCCTTATAGCCCCAGTAACCTGTTGAGATGACAGCAATTCCTAAAATAGCAATCAATATTCCTCTGATCATTTATTTACACCTCTTTTTATTCACAGAAAATATGTTTCCCGATTCGTTTAATTTGTGGTCTTCCCCAAATCCATGGGCTTGTTGCTGTATCAGGATTAAAGTAATAAATGGCGCTCTCAGATGGGTCCCAGCCATTGATTGCATCAAACACAGCCTTTTTTGCCGTTTCATCTGGCGTCATATAAAATTGTCCATCTGCTACAGCTGTAAACGCGAGTGGTTCAAAAATGACACCCGCGATCGTATTTGGAAATGTTGGGTTGTTCAGACGGTTTAAGATGACAGCAGCAATGGCCACCTGTCCTTCATACGGCTCACCTCTTGCTTCACTATAAACTGCTTGTGACAAGAGCTGAATGTCATTGCTAGAGAAACCACCTGGCATGTTCGCAGCCGTTTGCTTCGGCGTTTGATTTGCTTGCTGATTGCCTGACTGTTTTCCAGACTGCCCAGCTGACCCGCTTTGGCTTTTTTGATTCTGTTTTGCACCTTGCGCGGTCTTTTTTTGTGTGTTTCTTTGCCCAGGAGCCTTTGTTTGCTGATCAAGAGGCTTCCCGCCATAATGGGTGAATTGATTCCCTTTTTGCAGCTGCTGCTGTACAAACTCTTTATAGTATTTCGTCTTTTGAACTAATAGGCTTTTTGTTTTTGCACCTACGAGTCCATCGACATTTTTTACACCAAATTGGCTTTGAAAGTTACGAACGGCCCAGTACGTACCCCAGCCGTACACTCCATCAATTTTGCCATTGTAAAAGCCATTGTATTGGAGCCTTGCTTGCAGCTCGACTACATCTTCTCCTGTTGCTCCTCGCTGAATGACTTGATTGGTGAAGGCTTCACTTTTTTCAGCTGTCATCATTGAAGATGCGAGTAGAACAATTGAGAAGATAAGAACGATTTGTTTCATGAAACGAGCTTTGTCCATATTTGATCCTCCTGTACTTTTGATGTTTGAATATATGTTTCTTCCGATCCCTATTTTTATACATTCATCACAGGAGGGAATTGGATGGAAAAGACAAAAAAAACGCCCTATGCACTGATAGGACGTTTTCCAAATTAAATTTGCACCATTTTCACCGCACGGGCTTTTTTTGCTTTTCTCAGACCAAACCACCATAAAAACATCATAAACGGCAGCATCATATATCCCCAATTTTTCATCCCAAGAAGAATGTAATCATATAAGCCGTGAAAAATCACAGGGAGGGTTAAAGAAAGGATCAGCCATTTGCGCTGCTCTTTTTTATCAGAGAAACGAGCTTTGCCGATATAAAATCCCATCACAACACCAAACAAAGCGTGACTTGATACGGGTAATAAGGCGCGTGTAAATGCATATTCTACCCCATGACCGACTAAGTAAAGAATATTTTCAAGTGTCGCAAATCCGAGCGAAACACTTATCCCATACACAATCCCATCATAATGTTCATCAAACTGGGCATGCGCATAGACGCTGACCATTAAAATAAACCATTTTAATGATTCCTCTAAAAAGCCCGACGTCACAAATGAAATCAAGATAGGGTTCGTTGCGATATGTTCCTCTTGAAGGACATATTGTATAAACATGGTTGGAAACACAAGAATGACACCTAGCATAAAAGATCTGATGACCATGTGAACCGGCTCATTGTCGTACTGATCTTTCAAATAAAAATAACTTAAAAGTGCGATGCCGGGAGCTAAACCTGCTGAGATGATTGCGATCATAATCAGACCTCTTTCCCTACATTATCCTTCATTATCGTACCATGATTTACCCCTTTTTTATATGATCCGAGACCATTTTCCTTAAAATATTTTTCTATATAATCCCATTTGATATAAAAAAGAACTGAATCCCTTTGAAGGATCCAGTTCTTTTTTAGCCGTTGATTCTTTTGTTGATTTCTTCTGCAATCAGCCCTCCATGAAATCTTCCATTTTCAATGAAAATTTCATTGGCATTGTTTCCAGCTGCAATGACCCCTGCAATGAAAATACCCTCTACGTTTGTTTCCATCGTCTGTTCATTAAAGGCTGGTCGCCCTGATTCTTGATCAATCATTACACCCATTTTTTCTAAGAAAGAATGATCAGGATGATAGCCTGTCATGGCAAATACAAAATCGCTTTTCACTCGATCCATTTGATTTTGCTGGTTTGTAAACAGCACCTCATCTTTAGTGATTTCTTTCACCTGCGCCCCGAATTCCATTCGAATGGTTCCATTACGGACAAGGGCTTCAAACTCTGGTAAAATCCAAGGTTTGATGCTAGACGAATATTCAGTTCCTCTATATAACACCGTCACTCTGCTCCCGCATTTTACTAATTCTAGCGCGGCATCGACACTGGAGTTCTTTCCGCCGATAACTGTTACATCTTTATCAAAGTATGGGTGCCCTTCTTTAAAATAATGATACACATGAGGCAGGTCTTCCCCTTTGACATTCATGTAGTTTGGATGATCATAGTAGCCAGTGGCAATGACGACGTAGTCACAGGAATAATCATCTTTTGATGTGCTCACGGTAAAACGACCATCTTTTTTCGTCACAGCGTTTACTTTTTCAAAGGCATGCACACGCAGGCTTTTTCTTCTGACCACTTCTCGGTAATAGGAAAGTGCCTGAATACGAACTGGCTTCCGGTTTTCAGTAATAAAAGCGACATCACCGATCTCAAGCTTTTCACTTGTACTAAAAAAGGTTTGGTGTGTTGGGTAATGATATATACTGTTGACCACATTCCCCTTTTCAATCACAAGTGCATCGATCCCGATTTGCTTGAATGCGATGGCAGCTGATAACCCGCACGGGCCGCCTCCTATTATGATCGCTTTTTCTTGTTTCATTTGTTCCACTCCTGTCGTTTCAATGCAATAACAATTGCTGGGCTGATTGATTATTTGTGCCATTACATAAAAAAATCTCCTATATAAGGATAGGAGATTTTTGAGCGCGATGCAAATAAGCCGCTTAAATCCAGCCTCTGAATCGAGAAGCTTCAGCCATTTTACGTACACCGACCATATATGCAGCAAGACGCATATCAATGCGGCGGTTTTGCGCCATTTCATAAATATTATTAAATGATTTCACCATCATATCTTCTAAACGAGTTTCTACTTCTTCTTCTGTCCAGTAGAACCCTTGGTTATTCTGAACCCATTCAAAGTAAGAAACAGTGACACCACCCGCACTCGCAAGTACGTCTGGAACAAGGAGTACACCACGATCTGAAAGAATTTTTGTTCCTTCCAGTGTCGTTGGACCATTTGCTGCTTCTACGACAATTTTGGCTTTAATGTTTGCCGCATTATCTTCTGTAATTTGATTTTCAATGGCTGCAGGTACTAAGATATCACAATCCAGTTCAAGCAGCTCTTTGTTTGTAATCGTGTCGTTAAATAATTTAGTGACGGTTCCAAAGCTGTCACGTCGGTCAAGCAAGTAGTCAATGTCTAGACCCTCTTCATCGTATAATCCGCCGTAGGCATCTGAAATCCCTACAATTTTTGCTCCGGCATCATACATGAATTTAGCCAAGTAGCTTCCTGCATTTCCGAATCCCTGTACGACAACACGAGCCCCATTAATGTCAATTCCTTTTTTCTTCGCCGCTTCTTTGATGCAGATCGTCACACCTTTTGCTGTTGCCGTGTCACGTCCGTGTGATCCTCCAAGAACAATCGGCTTTCCTGTAATAAATCCTGGCGAGTTAAATTCGTCCATTCTAGAATATTCATCCATCATCCAAGCCATAATTTGAGAGTTTGTAAACACATCTGGTGCTGGAACATCTTTTGTCGGCCCCACGATTTGACTGATGGCGCGAACATAGCCGCGGCTTAGTTTTTCAAGCTCTCTAAATGACATTTCTCTTGGATCACAGATAATACCGCCTTTTCCTCCGCCATAAGGAAGATCCACAATACCACATTTTAAACTCATCCAAATTGAAAGCGCTTTTACTTCTTTTTCAGTTACGTTCGGGTGGAATCGAATTCCGCCTTTTGTCGGACCGACAGCATCATTGTGCTGCGCGCGGTAACCAGTGAAAATCTTCACCGATCCATCATCCATACGTACTGGAATTTTGACCGTTAATAGACGAATTGGTTCCTTCAGCAATTCATATACTTCTTGCGGATATCCCAATTTGTCAAGCGCTTTATGTATGACGGTTTGAGTTGACTTTAAAACATCTAGCTTATCTTCTGCGTTATGAGCGGCGTTTTGATCGGCTGCCATTAAAATAAACCCCCTAGAAATCTTTCATGATCTACTGCTCCCTTTCAAGCAATAGTATACACCTTCGTACTGGTAAAGCAAAGGTAAAAAACGTTTTTTATCAAAATAAAATATCAGCGTTTATAAATATAAAAAAGGATATAAAAAAATACTGTTGTTTCCTCACAACAGTATTAAATATAATAGAAAAAAATGATTAAAAATACATCTGAATCGTTTTCACTGCATCTTCTTGCATAATCACTTTTCCATACTCTTTTAACCGGTGAATGGTTAATGTTGTAGGAGAACCAAACTCCGCTAAAATGGAAATAACCGTATCAGCAGACAGTTCTTCAACATCATCTAGGCTGAGAAAATATTGTCCTTCATAATGGTAAACTGTACCCCCTAAAAGTCCAATACGACTTAAACTATGGGACAGTTGAATCACATCTTCAAACGAGGCAAATTGATAGAGCACATGCTTGCTCTCGTCGAGCTTGACTTGCATCTCAATGTAATCTTCATCAAACTCATCATCAGCATCATCTTCCTGCTGACTCTTTGTGACAATGACGACCATCCCCTGCGCCTGAAGAGAAAATACTTCAACAGCAATCGGTCCATTCGCTTCAAAACCGAGCTCCTGATTCGCTTCATTCATCATGTCTTTAAACAGCTGATGAACTTTGAACGAATCTTTCCAAAGGTCTTCTTTCGTAAGACCCCGGTCTGTGAGGTCATCTAGTGTGAGAAAAATTTTGATTTTATTATAATTCAGACGCTCCAGTCGCATAACGTTCCCTCCTGCCTCTTCTAACACACATCATACTGTAGTATATGAGATGATGAGCCATAGGTTCTTAATTTTGTATTCAGTTTACACTGTGTCAAGACGGAAGACAAGCATGAAGCAATGCTAACGGTGACTTTTATGGAAAATATTGAGGGTGCATCAAGTTAACGCATGTTTAGAGGCATTAAATAGATCAAATGGGTTTCTGGTTCTGCCCCAAGACGCATAGGAATCTTCGTTGTTCCATAACCATTACTAATCAGAAAGAATGCGCCTTTGACCTGACCTGTTCTTCCTTTTTCATACGGACCAAATTTCCCGATACGGATCTGCCCTCCGTGGGTATGACCGCTCAGGACAAGGTCGATTCCCTCATCCTCACTCATCATGTGATGTACATCTGGATTATGTGATAAGAGAATGTTCACTTCATCTTTGACAAACTCAGGTCGAATAGCTTCATAATCTGCTTTTTCAAGCCGAATATCGTCAATTCCTCCAATTTTGATGGGCTGACCTTCAAAATCCCACACAGCCGTTTCATTTTGTAATGTGGTGACATTGTAGGCATGAAGGAGCTCTTTTAACTTTTGCTGATGTAGCTCATGATCATTATTGCCCCAAACAAAATAAACCGGCGCAATTCTTGATAATCGTTTCACATTTTCTTCTATCCTAGCATAGGGTACACCTTTTTCTGCTAAGTCCCCGCCGATCATAATCACATCTGGCTTTTCCTGCCTTACTTCTGCTAATAATGTGTCACTAATGAGGCGCCGGTGTGTATCAGAAATAAAGAAAATGACGGCAGGTCTATCTGATTGAAGTGCTTCTATTGTAAAGTAATGCTTTTTGATGTTGTTTTGTTTTGCTGTTTTCACCATTTTTGCCGTTACACACACACCTGTTGTAACAGCCGCAATGGCGGCAGTAAATCCGATGGCATATTTCATCATAAATGGCTCCCTTATATGTCTTTCTTTCATAAGACGCTTGAATGAAAAAAGACGTTTCAACTGTTAAACGTCTTTTGTCTCATTTATTTACTTTCATAATAGAGATTAATGTCGTATTGCTTCTGCATGTAGTGAAAAACCGCCTCACGCTCTTTCCATTGATTTGATTGAGGCCATAAATCTGTGCTTTTTTGTATAATTTCACATCTAAGCTTATGATATTCATCCTCAGCCTTTTCTTCTTTTTTCTTATAATAATACGATGCGTAAAAAGCAAACACCTCTGCCATGATCCAAAACAGAAACACCTCATGACCAAGCAGTGTTGCAATCATAGCTTCTGGCTGCAACGTGCCTCCCGTTTTAGCTGTTATAACAAAATAAAACAATAGAAGGGCTAGAGATAGAAGGGCTGTCCACTGCCATCTTTTGCTCTGCTTTTCAAAGCCCTCGTATTTGCGCTTTCTTTTGATCAATGTTTCAATCATTTTCTGCGTCGGCTGATCCATATAGCGGCTGATTGCGTGTAATGTCATCACATACACCCTGTCCCTTTTTTCTACATATGTATGTGCTTTTCAAGGGATTCATGTCAGGGAATTTAGTTTTCTAATGGGATATTCAGCACTTGCCCGCTGTACACACTATTTCCTTTCAAATGATTATACGCCTTAATCTTTTCTTCACCCGAACGATTTTGGTAATATTTCATGGAAATTCGATACAGGTTTTCCTTTGGCCCAACGGTATGCTGTACGACACGAACAGGTTTTTCTTCCTGCTTCTTTTTCTCTTCAGCTTCTTTTCGTTTTTTTTCTTCCTGCTGTTTTTGCAGCGCTAGCTGCTGCTGTTCACGCTTTTTTGCAGCTGCTGCCTTTTCACGCTCTGCTTTCTCTTTAGCGGCTTGCTCTTTTTTCTTTTGTTCAGCCTTTTCTTTCGATTGCTGCTTTTCTTTATCTGCTTCTTTCTTTTTCTTCTCTTCATCAGACGCATCAGCTTTATCGTCGCTTGAATCATTTTTCGTTTCAACAAGTGCTGACGGGACCGGGTCTGTGTCAGCACTTGATGTTTTATCGATATATACGCCTTGATTGTTATTATGGTTGACTTCCTGTGATGTGTAGTAGATCAAAAGGAAGAAAACACCGATGACGATTATAGGAAAAATAATAGCCAATGTCGTAAACAATGGATTACGCACCTTTTTCGTGCGCTGCTTTTTATATTCATGAAAATCTTCTCGTGTAGGAAAGTGAGAGTCATCTGAAGGATTCACTGCTTCTTCCAGATTTTCCTCTACATCGTCATGGATGTTTGTCAGTTGCTCCTTTTTTCTCTTCATTCTCGACATTTCTTCCATGTTCATCCCTCCCCCTATATTTCAAACGAATTTGACATGCAAAGACTAAGTCAATCACAAAATGGGTCATGACCGGAACAAATAAGTTCCCAGTCCACTCATATAAAAGTCCTAAAAAAATACTAATAGAAACCACAAGGATAAACAAGAGTATTTTTGATAAGTAGCGAAAGTGAAGGAGCGCAAACACAATACTGGCGATCTCAAGTCCAAATTGCTGTTGAACGATCCCTCGGAATAAAATTTCCTCTGAAAAGGCAATGAGCAGTGTTAACCAAACAATATGCGGAATACGGCGGTTTTTGAACATTTTTTCATTTAAGCCGCCATCATCATACATATGAGCAGGAAACACCTTCATGACAATTGCGTCGACAATTATCACAACCAAAGCGCCGCCAATTCCATAAGTCAGTATCCGCATATCACGGATCTGCCAAAGGGTAGTAAAATCAGTCCAATGCTCAAACATAAAAATACCTAGTAAAAAAGAAACGATAAGCATGAGCATCTGCGTAAAATACAGCTGTTCTACGACTTGTCGATCGGTTAATTTTTCAATGATTCGGCGATGTTGTTCAATCAATGCTGCGCCTCTTTTGTCAGATGAAACATACGATCCAGCTCGGTCTTCCAGTGTTTCATTTCATTCAGCTCCGTTTGTTGATCTTTTCTTTCATAATCAGACAGGTCAAGTCCGCAGGAAGAGCAGCAGTTTGCAGAGGAAGAGTCCTTCGTTTGATCAAGCTGTTCATAAAAGTAGGATAACAGAGATTGTCTAAAGCAGTCTTGACCCATGATTCGTTCTTTAAATTGCCATACTTTTCTTAGCTTTTCTAATTGCCTGTCCTGCATTTTTTCTTTTAGATTCTTGATGAGCTCATGAGGCTGTTCGGATTGATACATGATGTAATAATGCGTCAGCATCCGCGCACGCGTTTCCTGGAGCCCTGCTTCCATCAAATGTTCACGTAATTTCTTTTCATCACGAGTCGGCATTTGTGCTAATTGTGCTAAGAAAAAATCAATTTCTTGATCATCAAAGCCTTCTGATTGAATCAAATGACTTTGAATATCTGCATCCTCTTCTGTATATAAAAGAATGCTCACACTGTTTTTCCCGTCTCGTCCCGCTCTTCCAATCTCCTGCATAAATGCTTCAATTGATTGCGGCGGACTCATATGAATCACAAATCGTATATTTGCTTTATCAATTCCCATTCCAAAAGCACTTGTACAGCAAATGAGATCAAGCTGCCCGCCGATAAATTGCTGCTGAATGAGCATGCGGTCCCCTGCATCCATTCCGCCGTGATAAAATTCTACACGCTGCTCGGTTTTTTGTTTGATAAAGAGTGCAATATCTTCTGTCATTTGCCGGGTTGGGCAATAAATAAGGCCTGGCCCTTGAAGGGTTTCCACAAGCTCAATCGCGCGTTTCTCCTTCGCTTCTTTTGTTTCATGCGCTTCTTTGACTAATGCAATGTTAGGGCGATTCACAGAATGAATATGAAAATCCGGATGCTTTAGGCGTAAAGTTTGCACTGTATCCTTTAGCGTTTGCTTTGTCGCTGTTGCCGTCAGTGCTAAGGCAGCAGGATGTCCTAACGCTTCTCTCCATTCACCTAACTTGGAATATTCAGGACGGAAATCATGCCCCCACTCTGATATACAATGGGCTTCATCGACGACAAAAAGACCAATATGCATCGATTTGAGCTGCTCTAACAGTACCTCTGACATGAAAGCCTCTGGGGCAACAAATAAAAATTTATATGATGGCAAATGCCGAATAATATGTCTTCGCTCCTGAAATGACAGTGTACTGTTGAGCGCCGCCACTCGTTTTTCTCCGCGCATTTTCATTCGTTCTACTTGGTCCTCCATGAGCGATAAAAGCGGCGAAATAATAAGAACTAACCCTTCTGTCATATAGCCGGGAATTTGATAGCAAAGTGACTTTCCACCGCCAGTAGGCAGCATTGCAATCGTATCTTTTTGATTCAGTACACTTTGAATAATCTCCTCTTGACCTGCTTTAAATGAGTCATAACCAAAGTAGTGCATGAGCGTCTGATGAAGCTTATCCATTTGCTCTCACCATCCTTGTCAGTGCCAATCGTATTTGAAAATAAGTAAATGGATGCTTGAGGTTTTCTTTAATCAGCTTCATTTTGTTTGTTTGAAGCCGGCTCGCTACTTCATGGATCGCCTGCTGCTCTTCGGTGCTCACATACGGCTCTATTGAAAAGCTTGGCTCATGTATGGACAGCTCCACAATATGGTCTTCGATTGTTGCCTTTTTTAATGAACGAATATGGGCAATTTGATCAATGCTAAACCCTTTTTGTACAAGCTCAAGCGTTTTGTGGGTAGAGGTTGTTAACACGCGTTTGAATTCAAGGTCAGCTACGATCAGTTGCATGATTGGCGCCTCACCTTTTTGTGCAGAATGAATAAAATAATGGAGCACATTCCAAAAAAGCAGGTAAACATACCACACATCTTCTTTCACCCACTCAGCCATTTGCTGATACGTACGCCCGATTCTTTCATTTGAAGTCAATGAATACACTAAGATCAGTGCTTCACGATCGCTTAAACGAGCAAGGAGCTTTTCAAGTTCAGAATGCAGATCTTCAGAAAGCTTTTTCTTATGGTGATACTGTTTTAAGAAAGATTTCGTCCAGCTTTGAACCGATACATCTCTTTGAATCGGAACATATTGGTGTGACCCTGCCGTATAGTGAGAAAGCACTTGTACAAGTAAAGACAGTCTCATCCATAGCATCTTTGCTTTATCATGATACTTGGCACCATGAAAATAAGCAGGCAGTGGTTTTTCAGAAAAAAACTGTTTGAGCATATGCTGCCCTGCATCTGTGAGGCTGAATGTATCCCCTGTTTTTTTGATATAGTGCTTTTCTTCAAGCTTTAAAGTAGAGCGATTCAGCTGATCCCGCGTAAAACTTGGATAACAGCCAAAATAGCTAGAAAGCTCAAACAAACTTGCATCCTGTATCGTTTGTGATGACTTTTTTCCTTTAAAAAGATGGTAGACAGCGCTAATGGAGCGTTCGCCGTTCAATTTATGTATGCTGTCCATTAACATGACATCCAAATAATGAATCGTCATTCATCAAAGCACCTGTCTTCCTGACAAAATTCGAATATTTTCTCCCTTTATTTTAACAGATTTCATTGAAGAAGAAATGTTTAAACTCAATTTATGGGGGAAAGTTATGAACAAACCCTTATATGATAAGCATTCTCAATCACTTTACAGTTGAAATGTGAATTTAAAATCATTACAATAAGGTTTGAGGAAATTGTTTTTTATCGGTGAAACTAAAAAAGGTTAAACCATTTGTTCCATCGAACAATCTGGGAGGTATTTTTTTAACATGGCAAAATATACAATTGTAGACAAAGACACATGTATTGCTTGCGGCGCATGCGGTGCAGCTGCTCCAGACATTTATGATTATGATGATGAAGGCATTGCATTTGTTACGCTTGATGACAATCAAGGGACTGTAGAAGTTCCAGAAGTACTTGAAGAAGATATGCTTGATGCATTTGAAGGATGCCCAACTGACTCAATCAAAGTTGCGGACGAATCTTTCGAGGGTGACCCACTTAAGCATGAATAGGATAAAAGCCCCTGATGCAGGGGCTTTTTTTATATTAACTATTTTGAAGTCGGCGTTTATTTTCAAACCATGGACGCATTTTTACAAAAATGAAGCTAAACACGATGGTAATAATGATCCCTTTAATAAAGTTAAAAGGTAAGATACCTGCTGTAATGGTTGTCTTCAGCGCATGATCTGATAGTTCAGGCGCATTTAAAAACCATGTATACGCAGGAAGAAACAGGAAGTAATTTAAAATACTCATCATCACAGTCATAAGCAAGGTACCCATGATCATTGACCATGCCATCCCTTTTGCTGATTTAATTTTTTTAAACATAAAGGCGACTGGTAAGATGAATAGTGTGCCTGCGATGAAGTTGGCGACTTGCCCAACAGGAACGCCAGACATACTGCCTTGAATGAGATAATGCAGCACATTTTTTAATGCCTCAACAGCAATCCCTGCACCCGGTCCATAAATTAAAATCGCAATAATCGCAGGAATATCGCTGAAATCAATTTTTAAATACGCTGGAAGCCCTGGAAAAGGGAAATCCAATAAAATTAACACAAATGAAATACTACTGAGCATACTTGTTACGACTAAACGTTTTACTTTACTTTGATTCAATATTCTCTCTCCTTTTCGATCAAATCTTTCGAAAAGAGGATTGTTCAATTTCAGCCACAAAAAAACCGCTCATGAAAACAGGAGCGGGAATTTAGGCTAGACAAATAAACGTGTAAACAGCAATGTTTTCAACGTTTATGAACCTCCATCTTCTCCCATCCAGACTATACTGTCGGCTTCGGAATCACACCGAATCCTGCCAAAAAAGGCTCGCGGGCTTAGAGACTATGCTCATCACCGCCGGTAGGGAATTGCACCCTGCCCCGAAGATTGATCATTATTCAATTCGACATCATTATATATGATATATGAGCATTTGTACAGATAAAAATCCTGAGCAATTTTGTCAGTTTTAAGAAATCGTAAAAAACGTAAAAATTATAATGACAAATGCGCAAAAATTGGTTATCTTTTGTTTAAAGGTGTCCATTCTTTATGCAGACACAAAGAAATGTTCGTGTTTTCTTTTTCGCTTTACTGCTTTAATTTGATTGACACAGTGAAAAGGAATATGGTAAATTATCAGATATTTATGACGTTTATTTTAGGAGGAAATCTTACGATGTTTCGAGTATTAGTCTCAGATAAGATGAGCAATGATGGTCTTTTACCCCTTTTAGAATCAGATTTTGTTGAAATTGTCCAAAAAAATGTAACAGAAGCAGAAGATGAATTACACACATTTGATGCCTTACTTGTCAGAAGTGCGACCAAAGTCACCAAAGAACTTTATGAAAAAATGACTTCATTAAAAATTGTTGGCCGTGCTGGTGTGGGAGTAGACAATATTGATATTGATGAAGCGACTAAGCATGGTGTCATTGTCATCAATGCGCCGAACGGTAATACGATCTCGACAGCTGAGCATACATTTGCCATGATCTCATCTCTCATGCGACATATTCCACAAGCCAATATTTCTGTTAAGTCAAAGGAATGGAACAGAGGCGCATATGTCGGCGCTGAGCTTTATGGAAAATCTCTTGGAATTGTTGGCTTAGGCAGAATCGGAAGCGAAATCGCACAGCGTGCAAGAGCTTTTGGCATGACGGTCAACGTATTTGACCCATTCCTCACAAAAGAACGTGCAGAGAAAATCGGTGTTAATGCCAAATCACTTGATGAAGTGCTCGAAGTATCAGATATTATTACTGTACATACCCCATTAACAAAAGAAACAAGAGGACTTCTCAATAAAGAAACGATTGCAAAAACGAAAAAAGGTGTTCGTCTGATTAACTGTGCACGCGGCGGCATTATTGATGAGGGTGACCTTCTTGAAGCACTTGAAAGCGGCCATGTTGCAGGAGCTGCGCTCGATGTATTTGAGGTAGAACCGCCTACTGATAATCCGCTTGTCGATCATCCGCACGTTATTGCAACTCCGCATCTTGGTGCATCTACAAAAGAAGCACAACTAAATGTAGCGGCTCAAGTATCTGAAGAAGTGCTTCAATTTGCAAAAGGACTTCCTGTCATGTCATCTATCAATCTACCAGCGATGACAAAAGACGAGTTCAAAAAAATTCAGCCATATCATCAATTTGCAGGAAAACTCGGACGTCTTGTCTCTCAATCTATGAGAGAACCTGTAAAAGGAGTGAGCATTTCTTACGAAGGCTCTATCTCAAAACTCGAAACATCTTTTATTACAAAAAGTCTCCTATCTGGCTTTTTAAAAGAGCGCGTTGACTCGACTGTGAATGAAGTAAATGCTGGGATGGTAGCGAAAGAACGAGGCATTAGCTTTAGTGAAACCATTTCATCCGGCGAATCTGGTTACGAGAACAGCATTTCCATTGAAGTCAAAGGTGATCTTTCAACCTTTACTTTAAAAGCAACCTATATCCCGCATCTAGGAGAACGTGTTGTTTCCATTAATGGATTTAATATTGATTTTTATCCAGATGGACACCTTGTCTACATTCAGCATACGGATGCGCCTGGTGTGATTGGAAAGGTTGGACAGATTTTAGGCGACCATGATGTCAACATTGCCACAATGCAGGTCGGACGTAAAGAAAAAGGCGGCGAAGCCATCATGATGCTTTCCTTCGACAAGCATCTTGAGGACGAAATTGTTAAAAAATTAACGGAAGTGCGAGATATTCTTTCTGTCCGCCTGATTGACCTATAAAAACAGAACGAATTTGATATTCTTGAGCATCTGCATCAGCCAGGATTAGCGCAGAATGCGAGAGTTTGTCTACACACTGAAACCTCATGCTTTTGCATGAGGTTTATTTTGTTGAAAGCATTAATTGGTCACCCGTTCGGATGACATGAGTGGTGAGCTCATTGATCTTTTTCAATTGATCCACGGTCGTCTCATGTGCTTTTGCAATCGACCATAGGGTATCTCCTTGTTTGATGACATATGTATTTTTTTCATGCCCGTTTACATGAAGAGCTGGCTCTTGAAAACGATCCATTGCGATGATGGTGAGTGGATCGACTGCATCTTCTTTGCTAACTGACCAACGGCCGCGGTGCACCTCAAAATGCAAGTGAGTGCCTCTAGAGGCCCCTGTGTTGCCTATGATGCCGATCGGCTGTCCTGCTTGTACATGGTCTCCATTTGTAACATAGCGCTCGTGTAAATGGGCATAGACGGTTTCATACCCATTTGGGTGCCGAATAAATACGACTTCACCATATGTAGCAGATACATAAGAACGAGTAACCACACCTTCGCTTGCAGCAAAAATGGATTCTCCTTCTGGCGCAGCAATGTCTAATCCCTTATGCGAACCACCTCTTGTCCCAAACAAATCGGTGACTTCTCCCTTCACTGGTTCCACCCATTCGGCTGGTGTTTGTGCATATGCAAATGGCGATATAATAAGGAGAAAAAAACAGCTGGCGTATATGAAGTAATACCTTTTCATCAGTGACTCCCCTTCTTTGAGGTTGTTTTCATGACAGCTTAGTATACAGCAAGGATGCCCTTTTTTATACATCAAAAAAGAACGCAATATGTTGCGTCCTTTAACGATCTTTTATGACAACTGGATTTGGCAGAGCCGGCACCTCTATTGGTTCTTTTAATTCATACGGTCCGACTTGATCAGTCCCTGCATTTTGGATCGTGACATCTGTATAACCAAAATCTTTCGCTGTGAGCAGCAGACCTTCAATAAGTAGAATATGATTAATTGAGTCCGTTAATTGTGCTGATGCTCCAAACGTGATGGTCACATGTTTTCCTTTTGATGTCACTTCTTTAATTGGCTCTTCTTTAATTAATGGATCAAGTCCTGCATCGCTTTCCCGCTTCATGGCCTCTACCGCATCTTCATAAGATGAATAATGAGTTTTTGAGGGCACCAAAAATGTCCCGCTCTTATTCTCTAATACGTAATAAGCATGCTTTGTTTGTTTATCAATTGAAATCGTTCCAATGCTTCCATTTGTCCCTAATTGAAGATGAGAGCCTTTGACTGACTTAACTTGCACTTGGTTATATTGGCTCCATTTTAGTGTTTCTTTTACCATGTCTTTAAACCGGTTGGCTTCTTTTAATGTATCAAGAGACAAATCACTTTTCAGCTGAAAGATAAGCGTATCCCCTTTTTCACTAATATCCACCATATCAATATAAGATTGAAGAGGTTTTGTCATGTCAGGCAGCTGCACCTGTTCGTATGTGCTTAGCATTGCCTGCACACGGTCGTGTTCATTCTCTTTTTCGATACTAATCGGGACAACTTGAGAAGTCGATTCATCTATGTATGCAATCGTCATATACTTTTGCTGGTCCGCTTTTGAAACAACATGTGAGGGCTCATTTGTCAGTTTCACTGCCTCCAATGTTGCATTCACCTGACCTTTGTCAGCACTCGATTCCATTTTCACTCGTTTCATATCGTGAGCAGCTGGCTGAAAGAAATGAGGAGAAATCAAAAACGCCATAAATAAAACCACAACGGTAGCCACCGCTGGACCGATCCATTTGACATTTTTCTTTTTCTTCCCGCTTGCCATCAGCATCTGCTGGTAAATTTGCTTAGATGAACGGTTGTCCTCCACCTTTGGAAGCTGACTTAGTAACACCTTGATTCGTTCTTCGCTCCAATCGGACCTGTTCGTTTTCATTCGCTAGCTCCTCCTTCAAAAGCTCCATATGTTTTCGGAGCACTTTCAGGCCTCGGTGCTGAGTTGTTTTGACTTTGCTTTCCGAGAACTTTAACGCCTTTGCCGTCTCCATGATTGAGTAGCCTTGGATAAACCTTAAAATGATGACAGCTCTTTGATCGATGGTGCAATGATCAAGTGCGGCATAGATTTCTTTTACAGTTTCATCCTGTACAGCCAGCTCATCTGGGAGCAGATCTGGATCTTTCACATCCTGCTTATCCCAATCAAACGTGCCGAGCACCCGTTGTCTAATGGTTTGCTGTTTGCGAAACCAGTCAATCGCCACATGCCTTGCAATTGAAAACAGCCATGTTTTCTCGCTGCTTCTTCCTTCAAAAGTTTTATATGAGTGAAGTACCCGAATGTAAACCTCCTGAACGAGATCCTCTGCCTGATTTTTATCTTTTACCATATAAAATAAAAACTGGTACAAATCTTGATGGTACGAATCATATATTTTTTGAAAGGTTTCATGCATAGGAAACCCCTCCGTTCACTTATTTTTGTCGAGTGACTCTTACAAAACGTTACATTACAACTTTATGACAAATATATTACAAGTTCGACAATTTGGAAAGGGCTTTTTGTTTAACTTCTCCTTAAAAATATGAAAATAGAAAAAACACTTCCTTTCTTTCGAAAAGAAGTGTTTCTCATGTAACAAGATTCTTCGTCAAGATTAGACGAGTTCCTGTTTTTTTCTCGGAATATAGAAGGTAAAGTGTGTACCTGCACCGGCTTTGCTGTGTGCATGAATGGAGCCTTGGTGTGCCTCCACAATATTTTTCACAATCGCAAGACCTAGCCCAGTACCAGAACGCCCTCTTGTTCTTGCTTTATCTGCTTTATAGAACCGTTCGAAAATAAAAGGCAGATCCTCTTCTGGGATGCCGCTGCCAGAATCTTTTACATCCATCTTCAGCCCGTTTTCCACCGATTGAACTGAAAAATGAACCTCCCCGCCCTCTGGTGTATGACGTATCGCATTATCAATGAGATTCGTAAACACTTGCTCAATCTTATCTGGATCGAATACAAAGTGTGGTTCATCCACTTGAATCTCATACGTGAGATTGATTTGTTTTTCTTTCGCAATACCGAGGAACTTGCGGTAGATCTTCTCAGTCAGCTCTTCTGTATCTGTTGATTCAAGATTAAGTGTAATATGACCCGCTTCCATCCTTGCTAGGTCTAGAAGGTCATTCACAAGACGCCCCATTCGAAGTGATTCGTCATAAATAATTTGCGCAATTTCCTTCTTTTCCTCTTCTGAGCCAGCAATGTCATCTACAATGGCCTCACTATAGCCTTGCAGCATAGCAATTGGTGTGCGAAGTTCATGACTAACATTGGCAATGAAATCTTTTCTCAACTTATCAAGTCTTCGTTCCTCTGTCATATCGCGGAGTACCGCAACTGCTCCCCTTACATCCTGCTGATTATAAAGTGGAGACATGAGAAGAACCCAAGTACGGCCTTGCAATGATACTTCGATCATCTGCTCTTTTTCCGTGCTGACGGCTGTATGAAACAGTTCCCGCGCTTCTGGCGGCAATTCATCTCCATCTTTGATCTTCATATTTTGCTCGTAATACCAAGCCTGCAAAAATCGTTCTGCAGGAGGATTGGTCATAAGGATCGTTCCATCAATATTGATGGTGATGACGCCATCAGCCATACTGCTTAAAATGTTGGACAAGTGTTCTTTTTCTTGATTTAAGGCAGTAATATGAAATTTAAGCTGCTTCCCCATTTGATTAAAGGCGATGGCCAGTTCTCCAATTTCATCTTGCGTTAAAATCGGAATTTTTGTATCGAATTTCCCTTTCGCCAAATCCTGTGCTCCTTCTCTCATCTTTCTCAGAGGATAGGTGACACGTGTAGATAAGAAGAAAGCAAAAATTGTGGTCAGAACGATCGCAATTCCGGCAGCTAAGAAGATATAACGCGTCGTATGTTTGGTTGTTTGTTCGACAGCAAGAAGTGACTGAGAAAGAAAGACCATGCCTTTCTTTCCGTTTGCCTCAAAAGGAACACCTACAACAATTCGTTCATCTTTCCGGTTGCCTGCATCAGGTTCTGCCCGTTTACTGATTTTCTTACGGTCTTTTAGTGCTTCGTTCAAATCTTTGTCCGCTTCAATTTGTTCCTTTGTAATCGCAGGAAGCTTTCCACCTTTTTCAGACGAATACCATTCGAGACCATCCTCTTGAATAATCGCAATACTCGTCAATTTGTCAGCAAGCTCTGATGTAATTGACCTTGCAAGCGATTGATCTTCATGGCTTTCTAAAATGACTGCTACTTTGTTTGCCATTTGTGTTAAATCAGATTTCGCTTCTTCTACATGATAATTCTCAATGAATTCTAAAAGAAGCACTGTCAAAATAGATAAAACAATCAGGACGAGGAAGAGAATGGTTAACCATAGCTTTCCTACGACACTTTTCCAAAGCTTCATTCAGCCCCGACCTCAAATTTGTACCCGACACCCCATACAGTCACGATTTTTTTCGCAGCCTCTGGTGATACCTTGTTCAGCTTTTCTCGAAGTCTTTTCACGTGAGTATCTACTGTTCTCAGGTCGCCAAAGAATTCATATTGCCACACTTCTTTTAATAGCTTTTCCCGATCATAGACCTTATCTGGTGTTTTCGCCAAGAAGTATAAAAGCTCATATTCCTTCGGCGTAAGACTTACTTCTTTTCCATCAGCCGTCACTCTATGGGCATCATGGTCAATAGAGAGATGAGAAAACACAAGCACATCCTTTGTTGTAGTCCCAGTATTCAAATAAGACGTTTGAGACGATCTTCTGAGCAATGCTTTTACGCGTAAAACAACTTCACGCGGGCTGAAAGGTTTTACAATGTAGTCATCCGTTCCTGCCTCAAATCCTTGGACACGGTTGGCTTCCTCACCTTTTGCCGTCAGCATAATGATTGGTGTGGCTTTTTTATCTCGAATTTGATTACACACTTCAATCCCATCTGTGCCCGGCATCATTAAATCAAGCAAAATGAGGTCATAATCCGTTTGAAGCCCTTTTTGAATCGCCTCGTCCCCGTTTTCCGCTTCATCGATTTCATAATTTTCACGTTCTAAATACATTTTTAAAAGGCGGCGAATTCTTGCCTCATCGTCTACGACTAATATTTTCGTTTGAGTTGTGTGTTCCATTAGACAATCCTCCTGCTTTCTCCGTTGTTACATTCATTTTAACAAAAAGCCGAATTGATTCATAAAGGTTGGCCTTTTCCTTGTGATTATGCGTAAGAATGCAGCCCCGCAATCACAAGATTGACAAAGATGAGATTAAACATAATAATGGCGAACCCGATCACGGCAAGCCAAGCAGACTTTTCGCCATGCCATCCTCGCGATAACCGAAGATGGAGATACGCCGCATAAAAGAGAAACGTAATCAATGCCCATACTTCCTTCGGGTCCCAGCCCCAAAATCTCGTCCATGCAATTTGTGCCCAGATCATCGCAAAGATCAGTCCACCTAACGCAAATACAGGAAAACCAATGGATACAGCTCTATAGCCAATTTCATCGACTAAATCAAGATTTACCTGCCTGACGAGTGGTTGAAGCAGAGCGCTTAGTCGTTTGCGAATGATTAATCTAATCAGTCCATAAATGATCAACCCGGCGCCAAATGACCATAACACTGTATTGACCTTTCTGCCCGAAAAAACAGGTGGTAAATCAACGAAAGGCTCTAATCGATCTTGCGTCACAAGCTCCCCTCTATGAGGCCCGACTAGGGCTGGCAGTTCATATACCATGACACTTTCTTCTTTATTTTTATCTACCCAATTAAACTTTGCTTCATATCCTGTCATTCTAAAGACTGAAGTGACAGCGATAAACGAAAGTGTCACCACAATCATAAACATCACAAGCTCTAAACCAAACGTCTTCTTCCCCGGCTTTGTTTGATCGACATGCTTTAAAAGGAAGATGACACCTGCCACAAAGCTGATCGCTAAAATGGCTTGCCCAAGAGCTGCAGTTGTCACGTGAATGTATAGCCAATTACTTTGAAGTGAAGGAATCAGCGGTGAAATATCTGATGGAAACATGCTTGCATAGGCAATAATCAATAAGGCGATTGGAAGTGTGAATAAACCAAGTACAGACACTTGATACACAAAATATAAAATGATAAATGCAAGCACCAGCATCATGCCAAAAGCCGTTGTGAACTCGAATAAATTACTGACTGGTGCATGACCAGACGCTATCCATCTTGAAATAAAATAGCCAAATTGGCTCAAAAAACCGATGATGGTGAGCGTAATGCCGATGAGTGCCGCCTTATTCCTGCGCGGTCCATCCTCTTTCTTTTTTCCTTTAATGGCACCGCCAAAAAAAGGAACTGCCGCTAAATAAAATAGAAAAGCTGCAAATAACAGATTTTCACTGACTGCCACCATCTAATCCTTCCCCCTTGCTTTTGCTGATACTAGCTGTATCAGGCAGTTCTTTTTGATCAACTGGCTGTTGGATGCCACTGCCATTCAGTAACACATTGAGATCAGACTTTAAGCCGAACCAGTTTTTGTTTGTATGTCCTGCCACAAATACTTTCCCATCCTTTGCCGACAGCCAGATTCTTCTATGCTGCCAGTACATCCCCTGCACGACACCAATCATAAAAATGATCCCGCCAACGATTAGTATCCCAAGAGTTAAGTCCTTTCTAACGGTCAATCCTGTTACGTTTTTCGTTTCAACACGATCAAACTTCATCTTATACATATTATTGTCAGAACCTTCTACTGTCTCTTGAATAGCCACAAAGCTTTTTTCACCTTTAGGTTTTTCAGGAGAAATCATTTCAAACACGAAAGCAGGATTATTCGGATTCCTTGTTTTCGTGCTTGGTGTTCCATCCTCGTCAAAATAAAAATCAGGAAGATAGCTCATCACTTTAACTTTGTAACCGCTACCAAGATCGTATTCCGACTTAGGCTCCAGCAGATTAATCTTCACTGTTCCGAAAGATTTTTCTGTATCTTTACGAATCAGCTGAAAGACCATTTGATCGAGTTCATTTTGTTTAAAATCCACTTGATATAATGAGAAATTGTCAAACTTAAGCGGTTCATTCACTTTAATATCGTGTTCTGTTACCTGCTTCAGCTTTGGCTTTTCACCAAAAACAACTTCCCCTTCTCGTTTGTATAGTATGGCATCGGTTTTATAGCTTTTCACCACTTGACCGTCGCCAGCTTTTTCAATCGCATTTTCAAACACTTCTTTTTCATTTCCAGATTCATAGCGATCTATTGAAAACGCATTATTTTTCAAGAAGTATTGACCATCCGTGCCTGGAATCGGTGCTGTTTCGCCCTCTCTTACCCATAGCGTTTCATCGACATACATCCCCGGGACAAACCGAAGCATCGATCCAATGAGAAAGATAATTAATCCGATGTGATTGACGTATGGTCCCCAGCGTGAAAAGCGACCTTTTTCAGCTAAAATATATCCATCTTCTTCTCGCACGCGGTAACGCTTTTGTTTCATCGCTCTAACGATGCCTTCATATGTATGCTGATCTAATGTTTTGTCTGTTTCACTGAACAAACGCTGCCTTCTCATAAAGCTTTCTTTTTTCATAACACCTTGATTTTTGAGTGCCCGATAAAGAGGAATGACCCGATCAAGACTACAAATGACAAGGGAAATTCCAATAGAGGCTACAAGGGCTAAAAACCACCATGAACTATAAAGATCATGGAATCCAAGAATGTAGTATAGCTTACCAAACGATCCATATTGCTCTTCATAATAGGTGGAAGCAGATGCATCTGGCGGAATAAACCGCTCCTGCGGAAAAATAGTTCCCAGCGAAGAAGCTAATAGTGTGATGACAATGAGCCACACACCTACTTTAACGGAAGAAAAAAAGTTCCATACTTTATCAACAATCGTTTTGTTATATGTTTGCGAGCGTCTTGCACTGCCGTCATATCTCATATCTAGTAGCTTGGAAGAGTTTTTCTCTTTTGCATCAATGGGATTCCCGCATGATTCACATAGAACAGTACCGATTGGATTAATATGTCCACACTCGCACTTTACCTCTTTCATTCTATGACCCCTTTGGTTTAATCAAATTCATATATTCATAGACATTACGTTCTGTCATGGTTCCTTTTATGACTTTGATTACCTTGCCTTCAGGATTAATTAAAAATGTGGTTGGCAGCGGCGTAATATCATATGCCTCTGTGACTTGACGGTCTTTGTCCATGGCAACTGGAAAATTCACGCCATATGCATCCATAAAATTCTTAACGGCAATATTTGATTCTCCAACATTCACTGCAACAATTTCCACACCGCGATCCTTGAACACTTGATATTGATTCGCCATATAAGGAAATTCTTGTTTACATGGACCGCACCATGTACCCCAAAAATTCAGAAAAACCCCTTTGCCTTTTAAGTCCTTTAATTCAATCCGGTCCCCATCCACAGATTGAAGGACAAAGTTTGGCGCAATAGATCCTTCTTTGACTCGATCCTGTTTGGCAAATACTGAGTTATACATTGTATAACATAGTGCAGCAAGCATCACGAGGAGAATGCCCGTCCGTATGAAAAATCGTCTTTTCTTCATCTGAAGTACCCCTTCCCCATAGACATTCAGGTAAATTATAGCATTCTCCTTCTTTTGATGCTTCTTCATTTTTTGAAGTTTATGTGAAAATTAGAAAGCACTTTTCCCGTGATCAGCAATCGCTCTTAGTCGCTTTACTTCATGTGGTGTTAATTCTCTGCGCTCTCCCGGTCTCATGCCTTCAATATGAAGGAAGGCATATTGCTCTCTTTTTAGCTTTAGCACGTCATGACCAATCGCTTCAAACATGCGGCGTACCTGTCTGTTTCTGCCTTCATGAATGGTTAATTGAACAATAGATGTCTGCTTTCGTTTATCGATAGAAAGCATTTTGGCACGAGCACGTGCAGTCTTTTTATGATCTAACATGATCCCTTTTTCCAGCTTTCTGAGCAATTCCTTTGATGGAATGCCTTTTAGCTTCGCTGCATATGTTTTATCAATTTCATATTTCGGGTGCATGAGCTTATGGGCAAATTCGCCATCATTTGTAATCAATATCAAACCGCTCGTATCATAATCTAACCGGCCAATTGGATAAAGGCGCTGCGGAACATCATCAAAGAAGTCTGTGACGACTTTACGTCCTTTATCATCCTCCGCTGCTGAAATGACGCCGCGTGGTTTATAAAGCATAAAGTACACCGGTTCTTCTCTTTCTAGTTTTAATCCGTTGACTTCAATTTTATCTGAAGAGCCCACTTTCACTCCAAGCTCAGTCACTGTTTGACCATTAACGGTAACTCGTCCTTCTTTAATTAATTCTTCAGCCTTCCGCCTAGAAGCGACGCCGGCATGTGCAATTACTTTCTGTAAACGTTCCATTTGTCTTTCACCTCATGTACTATCTTACTTGCTTGACTTAAAACAAACAAGCATTCGTGGAAAAATAAGCGTTTCGTCTGTCTAATTTCAGCTAAAAAACTGTTTTCCATCCATTAAATACAAAAAAGCGCCTCATTAGGCGCCACTAAATAACAAGCTGACAATAATAACAGATGCGATGACACCAATGAGGTCAGCTAACAGACCTACTTTCAGCGCATCTCCCATTTTTTTAATACCGACTGCTCCAAAATAGACCGTTAAAATGTAAAGGGTGGTGTCTGTTGATCCTTGCATGACGGCTGCGAGCTGACCAATAAAAGAATCTGGACCATATGTTGCAATCAAGTCTGATGTCATGCCGAGTGCAGCTGTTCCTGAAATCGGACGAATAAATGCAAGCGGCACCACCTCTGCCGGAAAGCCAATCGCTGTAAATACAGGTTTTAATAGCCCCATCACAAAGTCAAGCGCACCTGACGCACGAAATATCGTAATCGCCACAAGCATACCGACTAAATAGGGAATAATTGAAAAGGCGATGTGAATGCCCTCTTTCCCGCCTTCCACAAATGTTTCATAAGTCGGTACTTTTTTGATGGTTCCAGCAATCAAAATGCCTGCGATAATCAGTGGAATCAAAGCAAGTGACAGCCAATTAATAAATGCCACAACATCACCCCCGCCTGCTTCTACGATAGTGGAAATAGCGATCAATGAGAATCGCACCGATTCCTGAAATAAGTGTCGCCAAAATGGTTGGTCCAACAATGTCTGTTGGCTGATCTGCACCATAGGTCATTCTAATCGCAATAACGGTTGTTGGCACAAGTGTTATAGAGGATGTGTTAACAGCTAAAAATGTAATCATGGATCGGCTCGCCTCATTTTTCCCGTCATTCAATGCTTTCATCTGCTCCATTGCCTTAATTCCAAGCGGTGTCGCGGCATTCCCGAGACCAAAGAAATTCGCCATGAGATTGGACAGGATATACCCCATTGCTGGATGGTTAGGCGGAATATCTGGAAATAGCTTTGAAATAAAAGGGCGGCACATTTTACTAAAGAAGTTTAACAGCCCCGCTTCTTCTGCAATCTTCATCAGCCCTAGCCAAAAAACAAGGACACTAATGAGACCAATTGAAATGGTAACCGCTTCTTTTGATCCCTTAAATACAGCTTCATTCACTTCCTGCATCGTTCCGTTAAACATCGCATAAACAAGCCCGATAACAGTGAGAAACACCCAAATTAGATTGACCATGAAGATCCGCCTATAGATGTCTGGAAGACAGACTTAAACATTTCTTGAAAGCTTTTTTGAGGCATTCGGTTCCGCTTATTTTCATAAAAAATCGGTACTTGCTCGATCACCTGACCATCTAATAAAAACGTCATTTTTCCTACGACATCCGGGATGGCTTCGGCGTTTTTTTTCCATTTTTTTTCGGGAGTGAGCATTTCGGTTTCAATTTCCACTAGTTTTTTCTCATCTTCATTTAAAAAATAATCCACATCACGCTTAATAAAAGCTTTTTTTTCGTAAAAGGTCCCTTTTAACGAAGCAAGCCTTCCCTTTTCAGCAAGCACATACGTTTTGTAATGATCAAATGCATACTCAAACATGGAGATATGATCTTTCCAGTCATCCGGCGCATTAATGGTCACAGCAATTAATGCAGCATCCCCTTTTGCAGCTGTAGAGACGAGCGTGCGTTTTGCAAGCTTCGTATAGCCCGTTTTCCCACCTGTTGAATATGGATATAAGCCGGTGAGCAGTTTGTTTTTGTTTTTCCAATAGCCTTCCATTGTCTTCGCTTTATAGAAAGTCGTGCCGGCAATTTTTTGATATTGTTTATGCTCCATAGCGTATTTAGTTAAAATGGCCATGTCATAGGCTGATGAATAATGGTTTTTATGATCATCGAGTCCATGCGGATTTTGGAAATTCGTATTTTCCATTCCTAGTTCAGACGCCTTTTGGTTCATCATAAAAATAAAGCCTTCTAAGCTGCCGCCAACATGCTCTGCAATGGCAACAGCTGCATCATTTCCAGAACGCAGCATAAGCCCATACGTCAGATCCTCTAAGCTCACCTTCTGCCCTTCCTTTAAATAAATCGATGAGCCCTCAGCTTGAATCGCCCGTTTTGATACTTTGACGGTGTCTTTCATTTTTCCTGATTCAATGGCTAATACAGCCGTCATAATTTTTGTAATACTGGCGATTCTTCTTTTTTCGTGCTCGTCCTTTCCAAATAGGACTCTGCCTGACTGTCCATCTATTAAAATGGCGCTTCTTGCACTCACCGATAACGATGTATCTGCTTTGGCATGTGAGGAAAAAGGCAGTAAGAGTGTAAATAGAAGAAGGACTGCTGTTCCAATTTTTAAATAGGGCATGTTCATTCACGTCCTTGTCCGTTTTGTAAAAGTGTATGCTCAGCTGAAAAAGTTATGATGCCTCGTCCATAAAAAAAAGCGTCTCTCGCATGAAGAGACGCTTCGTATTCTTACTTATACCATTTTCATTTGCTGTTGAGAGGTCGTATATTCTAGCTCTTCTCTCATTGTTAAAAAGTCTTTTTCTAATGAAGAAAATAATCGCTTTACATCAGCCGATACTTCATGTCGGAAAACAATGCTGCTTTTTCCGGTATAGGCCGAACGGCTGTCTTCATACCATGTATCCTTTTTCGGTGTGAAAAACTCTTCAATACATTGATGATAAATACGGTGAAGCATCTGCTGTGCGGCTTGCTGCGGGAATGTCTGCTGCTGGCCGATTTTTTTGCAAACTGCCGCTGCATCCTCGCTATACACTGCAAGCTTCCGTAATGTACTCAATATGTCACAATAATAGGCTTCCGCTTCGGGGTTTAATCGTTTCAAGCTTGATAAGGTAGCTTCGTTCAGAAAACCATTCATTTCAGTTGCAACCTTTGATAAAAAGACACCTGCTTGATCAACTTGAGCCTTTACATTCATATGTGCCATTTGTTTCGTGTTTACCTTCCCCTCATGGCTTTGTCACCATTTTATCTTTCATCAAAAGATTTTAGACCTAAAATCTTTTTTATATTTTATCATACATTTTTCCTTCTTTTGAACTATTTAATCTCTTCAAATGTTTGATTGAAGTTTTCAAAAAAGAGATCAGCCTCTTCTTGTACACTATCTGCTTCCACATTCTCTGGAAGCGGTGGCAATTCATCTAGAGATTTTAAGCCAAATTGCTCTAAAAAGGTAGGCGTTGTCCCATAAAGAATTGCTCGTCCCGGGCCATCGGCACGTCCAACTTCACAGAGCAGCGCCTTGGCTACGAGACTATGAAGCACCCGCTCTGATTTGACTCCTCTGATCTCCTCTACCTCACTGCGCGTGATCGGCTGTTTATAAGAGACTATTGCAAGCACCTCCAGTGCTGCCTGTGACAAACCTTTTGAAGGTGTCTCTACTAATTTTTTTAAATACACGCTATATTCTTTTTTCGTTAGCAGCATATATGAATCTGCATATTCAATGAGCTCAATCCCTCGTTCTTGCTTTTGATATTCTTCCTTTACAGCAGACATTATGTCGAGTAATGCCGCCTCATCTACTTCAAGAACAGACATGAGCTGTTTTCTTGTTAAGCCTTCGTCACCCGCTGCATACAGCAGCGCTTCTAAGATGGCTTTCCAATTCACGATATCAAGCGTCATGAATCGTTTCACTCCCTATGATATAAATGTCTTCAAAGTTCCCTTCCTGCTCTAACATGATTTGATGACTTTTCATCAATTCGAGAACTGCAAGAAACGTCACGACAAGGTGTTCCTTTTGATCCTGTTGAAATAGAGTCATGAAGTTGGTCCGCTTTTTTGTTTTTCTTAAGTGATTCATAATCTCATTCATTTTGTCTTCAATCGGGATTTCTTGTCTTGTGATTTTTGATGGTGCTGGTTTCGTTATTTTTTTTCGGTTTAATACCTTTTGGAATGCACCTAACATATCATACACCGTTACATGTAAATTTGTGTCCTTCGCTTCCACTTCTTTTGCAAAATCACTTAAATCACTCGGGGGTTTTGTAAAAGCATTTTGCCGTTCTTCTTCACGTTCCTTTAGTTCTTGCGCTGCATTTTTATACTTGCGGTATTCAATCAATTTGCCAATTAGCTCTTCGCGAGGATCCTCTTCCTCTTCGAGCAGATCTTCATCAAATAGCTCTTCCTCTTGTTTTGGAAGAAGCATTCTGCTTTTAATACTCAGGAGGGTTGCAGCCATCACCAAATATTCACTCGCAACATCAAGCTCAAGCTCCCTCATCGTGTGGACATATAATAAATACTGCTCCGTAATTTTAGCGACGGGAATATCATAAATATCAATTTCCAAACGGTTGATTAAATGTAAAAGCAAGTCCAAAGGACCCTCAAACGAATCTATTTTCACCTGATATTCCAGCATTCTTTTCTCACCATTTCTACTGTCTTCTAAGTACCGTATCACCGGCTAACCTTTAGTATAAGACAGGATAAAGCTCTCGTCCAATATAATTTCGACCATGATGCCCTAGGCAAAACAAGAAAAACAGTGGATTCGCCCATACCAATGAGGGCACTTATACATAGAATACCATTGTAACCAAAACTGATGAAAAAAGGAGGCCGTATCATTATGGGAGATGGCTATAACTTCGGCGGAGGTTTCGCGCTTATTGTTGTGCTTTTCATCTTGCTGATCATCGTTGGCGCGGCTTGGGTTTATTAAAGAAACAGAGCGTCCTTACACTAAGGGGCGCTCTTTCTTCTTTTCTTTTCGGTGTGTTAGACTGATAGTGGAAAAGGAGATGACCGCTGTGTATCCTGAAGCGTACGTGGCTTTTTTACACGAATTTCATACGACAAGAGATTATTTTGAGTGTCATGAAATTCTTGAAGAATATTGGAAGGAAGATCCCCAGGGGCAGCGCAAGGAATATTGGGTAGGTCTGATTCAGCTTGCTGTTGCTTTGTATCATCAAAGGCGGGGAAATGGAAAAGGAGCGAAACGGCTCATTTCTAACAGCCTTCACTTGTTAGAAGCAAACCGGTCAGTATTATCTAACCTTGGTCTTGATGATGAAGCGTTTATTTTACTTCTTAGAACACTAAAAAAGAATATGGATGAAGACATGCCCTACAAGAGTGTGATGCTTCCAATCAAAGATCAAGCGCTTCTTTCTTTATGCAGGGAAATGGCTCAAAAAGAAGGATTGACCTTTGGACAGGAAAGTAACTTGTCCCATACATTTTTGATCGAAAAACATAGACTGCGTGACCGGACAGATGTACTGCTTGAACGAGAGAAGCAGATCGAACGTAAAAAAAGCAGAGGATTTTAACCTCTGCTTTTACATGTGTGATATTTAATTTGTTTCACTGTGACACTTATGAAAGAAGCCTTGCGTTAATTCATTTGGAATGAGTGTTTTCGTTTTAAATACCTCTTCCACAGCTAAAATCATCTTCTTGCCGATTCCTTGATCGCGATGGGATGGATTCACGCTGATATGCTCGATTTGCACTTGGTCGTCTGTTTTCAACACACCAATGGCACCTACGATATCCTCGCCATCTTTCCAAAGGAACAGCTGCCGATCTTCATCCATTTCATATGACTTCATCGTCTGCTGAAGCTGTTTGACGTCTTTCTCACCCGGCATAAAGGACAGGAGTCCCATGGCAATTTTTTCAAAAGACCTCTTGTAACGAATTAACATATATACCCCTCAATATTCAAATTATCCTAATTTCCAGCAAATGTCTTATGAATCATTTGCTCATCACACATTATAAACATTTTCATGCTGTTTTTAAACTCTTTTTCATTAAATTAACGAAACGTTCGATTTAGATTCGCCATTTCAATGGCAGCTGCAGCCGATTCACTGCCTTTATTTCCAGCTTTCGTACCCGCTCTTTCAATGGCTTGTTCAATGGATTCTGTTGTCAGTACACCGAAGATAATCGGTACCCCTGTTGACATGGCACTTTGAGCGATTCCTTTGGCCGCTTCGTTACAAACGTAATCATAGTGAGTGGTTGCGCCTCGGATCACGGTTCCAAGTGTGATAACTGCATCATATTTTTTGGTTTCAGCTAGTTTTTTTGCCATATACGGTATTTCAAAAGCGCCCGGTACCCACACAACATCAATATCGTCACCGTTTGCTCCATGTCTAAGCAATGTATCTTCTGCTCCATCTAACAGCTTACTTGTAATAAAATCATTAAATCTGGCTACGACGATTGCAAATTTTAGTCCTTCTGCTACTACATGCCCTTGTATTGTATTCATATGTTCATCATCCTTTTTTGTGATTTTTATTTTGTTTTGATCGTTGTTGTTTGATGATTGTTTAAATGTGTCTGCAATGCTTCTATTGTAAGCATCTTTAAACCATGCTGTTTTTGAATCTCTTTTAGTTCAGGAACGCGCGCCATTGATCCATCTACATTCATAATTTCACATATGACACCCGCAGGCGCTGAACCCGCAAGCTTAGCAAGATCAACGGCCGCCTCTGTATGACCCGGTCTTTCTAGTACTCCGCCCTCTTTTGCAATGAGCGGAAATACATGACCTGGGCGGGCAAAATCTTCTGGTTTTGCGTCTTTATTTAACATGGAAAGCATGGTCGTTGAGCGTTCAAAAGCACTAATACCAGTTGTCGTTGACGTATGGTCGATGCTCACTGTAAAAGCTGTATGGTGTGCATCCGTATTTTGTTCTACCATTGGATGCAGGTTCAGGTGTGTGGCAATCGACGCATGGACTGGCGTGCAAATCAGACCTCTTCCATGTAAAGCCATGAAGTTAATGACTTCCGGCGTTGCATGCTCAGCAAGTGCCACAAAGTCCCCTTCATTTTCTCTGTTTTCATCATCCACTACGATAATGATTTCTCCTTGTTTGAGGGCATTTACTGCCTCCTCAACTGAATGATACATACAATCGCCTCCTAGAATCCGTGCTCTTTTAAAAATGATGGGGTCAACCGGGATGGCTGCTTTCCGTCTTGCTCTTTTGTTAAAAAACGATAAATATATTTGCCGATCATGTCACACTCAATATTCACTATATCGCCCATAGATTTAGTCGGAAAAATAGTTCCTTCAAGCGTATGAGGAATAATAGACACTGTGACGTGTGCATCACGCAAATCGAAAATGGTCAAGCTGACGCCATCTATCGCAATTGATCCCTTTTTGGTGAGCATATCTGTGAGGGCCTTGTCCATCTCTAAATCATAGTAAATGGCATTACTTTTCTTTTCTATTCGGGTAATGGTAGCCGTTCCATCGACGTGACCTGAAACAAAATGACCGCCGAATCGTCCATTCGAAGACATGGCTCGCTCTAAATTCACTGGACTGCCTGATGTAAGCTGATCCAGCGATGTGGATTTAACCGTCTCAGGCATCACATCTGCCGTGAAGTGTTCTTTTGTAAAGCTTGTGACTGTGAGACATACGCCATTGATCGCGATACTATCTCCAAGATGAACATCTTCTAGCACACGGCTGCACTTGATGGCAATTTCCATGGCATCTGCTGACTTGTGGCTTAATGACTGAACTTTGCCAACTTCTTCAATAATTCCCGTAAACATTGTGATCCTCCCCTTTCTCTTTCATTTGTATTTCTCACTTTATTAAAAAGCGATGTTAGGGACATGTGATCGATTGAGCACCTTCGTCGCTTTTTATGGTCCATACAAGGTAGATGAGGGATCACCTAATAACACTGCATGCCGTCTACTACATGTACATACAGAAAGCCCCGGAAAAAATTCCGGGGCTGTGGTTTTTTGCATTAGAAATAAAACTATGATCAACAAATATTTTTCGTTCATAGCTTTCTTTATCCTTCTCCCATCCAGACTTTCACTGTCGGCTTCAGCTTTTCACTGAATCAACCGTTAATAAATTAACGGGTCACGGGCTGTAAAGCAATTGCTTTATTACCGTCGGTCGGGATTTTCACCCTGCCCCGAAGGATACAATCGATATTTAGCTGTCCTTAGGGGCTATTATAGCGGTCCTTTTTGACAAATGCAACAATCAAGATTTCTCGGGTTTATTTCATAAAAAAGGCCTCCTTACAGGAAAGGAGACATATTAATTAACGACTTTTACTACTTTTATAAGACCATCTATTCTTTTTTCATTACTAAAGTAGGCTTTAATACGATCACCTTTCTTCAAATCGGCGACATCATCTTCAAATTTCTTTCCATTAAAAATGATTTTTGTGCCGTTTTTTGCTTGACCGTAATATTCATCTCCATCAATTTTCGTAATGGTATATTCATAGATGGTGTAATCTTTATCATTATTTGTTAAGCTTTCGCCAATGGCTGTTGGCACATCTTCAATTTTCATGCCATTCATGTATAAATAACCTGCACCTAAACAAAGCAGTAAGACAAATAAGATGGCAATTTTTAATTTAATTTTCCCCATATTTAGAACCTCCATCATCTGCACTTCGCCTATTTGTATGTTTTATTCCTTCTTTTGATGAAATAAAACCAAAAAAGCTGATTTTCATTAATGGTTACTTATATAACGATTCAGATGGACCTTTGGTTCCACCTTTTCATCATTACATATGATACGAATATGCGTTCTTTATTAAGGGGGTCTCTTTCCTCTTTATCAGTTAGCAAGGCGCACATCATTGATGATCATCTTTTTTCGAGTGCGAATAGATCTTCCTCCAACAATTGCGATCTTTGAACAGCGATGTTCCGGCTGTCACGAACCCCTTGATTATAATAATAGCTTCCAAGGTTTTTTGTGATAAATTCTAGTATATTGATGGCTGCTAATTCACCAATTTCTTCTTCTCGTTCTTCGGCAAAGTAACGCTGAATGGCAATCATCATTTGATTTTTTTCTTCTTTTGTTAATGGTTTCAAATTATCTCCTGCTTTCTTTCAGCTGACCACGCTTTTTTGATTTGTATTGATATCTGTTTTTCAGTTGAATGTGGCGACACCCACAAATACGAATGTTTGTTCTCTTATCATATCACAAAATCGAGTTTTGTCCATCACTGCCCTAAAAGAAAAAGCGTATTTTGATATTTAGATCAAATACGCTTGCACTCTAATTGTAGGAGGATGTCATAGCATGTTGTCCATTTTATTTTAATATGGAAAGTATTGTCGCTATAGAATGATCTACAAATGAACGCTCTGGCCGAGATTTCATGAGGACGGTCAGTCCAATGAAAGAAACGACCAGTGTTTGTGCTAAAGCTTTCGCATTCAGGCTGCTTTTGAGCTCATCCGACCGAATACCTTGAACAATTCTTTCTTCGAAAATGACCGAAAGATACATCTGATGCTCTCTTGTGAGAATTTCGAATTTCTCTTCGTGTGGCGCAAGTTCCACTATTGTATTGATGCAAAAACACCCTTTACTCGGACCATCTCTATATTCCTCTTCTACTAAATCTGCAAATAATGCATGAAATGCTTCCTTTACAGAAAGATTGTTTTGAAGTTTTGTTCGAATATGGGCAGCATGCTGCTTTGTATATTTGCGTAATGCGGCCTCAAATAATTCCTCTTTATCTCCAAACGCTGAGTATAAACTTGGCCGCTGTATTCCCATTTTTTCAGTCAAATCGCTTAATGTAGTGGCCCTATACCCCTTTTCCCAAAAAAGCACCATTGCCTCATCCAACGCTTTTTCCTTGTCAAATTCCCGTTGTCGAACCATCAGCAATTCCTCATTTCAACATTAAAATTTCTTCACAAAGTCAGACATCTATTTTTTAATATTATTCTCTATTTTGTTACCAATCGGTACATTATAATTTTATTTTACCGACGTACGATTGTCAAATTGCCTTCCTCTCTCAAGATGAAAGTATTGACTTTTAAATATTTTATTGGTTATCCTTAACAGGAATCATAATGTATCGATCAGTATATTATATTACTTAGTACAAAAAGGAGACAATGACATGCATGGTGAAAGAAAAAAACACTTCCATTGAACATCTTGATATGAAAACGACTCATTTACAAAACAAACCGAAACAAGCGATGACTCGCTATATGGCTCTGCTGTTTGCATCAGCCTGCGGGATGGCAGTTGCAAACATATACTTTGCACAACCGTTATTAGACTCCCTCGCATCCGAGTTTGGTATCACCTATTCATCCATTGGTATGGTCATTACGATTACTCAGCTTTGTTATGCACTGGGACTGCTACTGATCGTACCACTTGGTGATCTGTTCAATCAAAGGCGGCTCATCATGGCTCAGATGCTAGTATCCGTGTTATCTCTGATTCTAGTCGGCATCTCCCCTACCGCCACCGTCCTGTTCATAGGGCTGGCTGCCGTCGGCATGCTTGCTGTGGTCACTCAGGTACTCGTAGCGTTCGCAGCGACATGGGCTGCCCCTGAAGAACGTGGTCGTATAGTGGGCTTGGTTCAAAGTGGCATTGTGATTGGTATTCTTCTCGCACGAACCTTTGCTGGTGTACTAACCGATCTCGCCGGCTGGAGGTCAGTCTATCTCGTGTCTGCCGTTATGATGCTCTTCATAACCGCCGTGTTATACCGGTATCTTCCGCACGCTGACAGCGAGAGAGCGTCAATATCCTATATGAAGCTGCTCGCTTCAATGTTTACATTGTTCAGACAAGAACGAATTCTGCGCATCCGAGGCATACTGGGTTTTCTGATCTTTATCGTATTTGGGACGCTATGGACTTCGCTCGTGCTGCCTCTCAGCAGCTCGCCATACAATCTTTCACATACAGCGATTGGTGCATTTGGTCTTGCCGGAGTTGCCGGGGCATTAGGCGCTGCTCGTGCTGGAAGCCTTGCTGATCGAGGCTTAGGACAGTTAACAACTTGCATAGCCCTTGTCCTATTACTCGTTTCATGGTTTTTTATCTTTTTCACTGAATATTCACTTATTTTATTAATCGTTGGGATTATCATTCTTGACCTATCTGTGCAGGCCGTACATGTGACCAACCAAAGTATGATTTTCACAGTGCTGCCTGAGGCGAGAAGCCGGCTCACTGCTGCTTATATGATTTTTTACTCCATCGGCAGTGCGACTGGTTCCATTGCTTCCACTAGCATATACGCAAACACTGGCTGGAGCGGAGTATGTTTATTTGGCGCCTCTGTCAGCGCCATTGCCCTTTTATATTGGATCATCACCTACCGCCTCACGGAACAAATAACCGTAAGATCAGATTTAAAATAAAAAAACACCGCGATTAAGCGGTGTTTCGGATTATGCGTCGACAACTTCGACTTTCTCCATGCCTTGTCCCTGTTCCATATCAAGAACAGCCTCGATACCAGAGGTTACCTTGCCAAAAACAGTGTGAACACCGTTTAAGTGCGGCTGAGGGTCATGTACGATAAAGAATTGACTGCCGCCTGTGTCTTTACCAGCATGCGCCATTGATAATGAACCTCTTTCGTGTTGATGAGGATTTCCTTCTGTTTCACATTTAATTGTGTAACCAGGGCCTCCAGTTCCATTACCGTTTGGATCGCCACCTTGACTAACGAAGCCTGGGATGACGCGGTGGAATTTCAATCCATCGTAGAAGCCTTCGTTCGCTAACTTTTCAAAGTTCGCTACTGTACCTGGAGCAGCCTCTGGGTATAGTTCAAACTCAATTTTCTTTCCATTCGTTAATTGTATGTATCCTTTTTTTGCCATTTTGTACATTCTCCTTTCAGGTTAAACAACGCTCATTATAGCACATTTTCGGTCATGTTAAACATCCCCTGCTCTTTGATTGTGATTTACCTCTTTTCTTAGGATTGATACAATAGAAGAGCTTGATCCGTTTTTCCTATTAACATGATGGCAGAATGAGCAACATGCCTTTATTTATTGGAAAAGGAAAACATCTTAAAAAGAAAATTGAAACGTCGAATCGATTTGTTACGTCTATATGATGGAGTACGCTTCATATTGTGTACTCAAAAGATGAGTTTCTCTTGAAAGAGGAACGCTTTCGACTTGAAGGAGGTCAACATGTTTAAAAAAACAATGCTTGGTATGATGGCAGCGCTTCTTTTAATGATTGGTGCGCCAAAAGTCAGCTTAGCGGATGCAGCTGTCGGCGATGTCATCGTCACACTCGGGCAAGACTTAACTCCGGCTGATCGCCAGAAGGTGCTTGACGAGTTGAATCCACCTGAAAATGCGACAAAAATTGAAGTAACCAATAAAGAAGAGCATGAATATTTAGGAAAGTATATCCCTCGTTCTTCTATCGGGACGAGAGCATTATCATCTTCATCTATCACCATTGAAAAATCAGGTACTGGTCTGACTGTAGATACACATAACATCAAGACCATTACAGATGAGATGTATTTAAATGCTTTAATGACAGCAGGTGTCAAGGATGCAAAGGTTGTCGTGACTGCCCCATTTGAAGTATCTGGTACAGCAGCACTGACGGGTTTATTAAAAGCCTATGAGGTATCAAGCGACAAAGCCATCCCAGAAGATGTGAAGCAGGTCGCAAACGAAGAGCTTGTGACAACTTCTAAATTAGGTGACTCTATTGGGAAAGACAATGCTTCTGCGCTTATTGCAAAAATCAAAGATGACATTGCGAAAAACGGTGTTCCTAAAACAACAAAAGAAGTCGAAGAAAAAGTCGATCAGGCCGCTTCTGATTTAAACTTAAATCTGACGCAAGATCAAAAGGATCAGCTTGTCTCACTCTTTGATAAGATGAAAAACATCAATATCGATTGGAAACAAGTCGGATCTCAAATCGATAAAGCAAAAGACAAGATTACGAAATTCATAGAATCCGATGAAGGGAAAAACCTTCTACAAAAGATTTGGGATTTCTTTGTCTCCATTTGGAACACGATCGTATCTGTATTCACTGGTGGAAAATAACTCATAAAAAGAAAGCTGCCTGATGATCAGGCAGCTTTTTTAAGTAGATGATTTCACTTTTGATTGATAAGGTAAATCCAGTTTGACAATGTCCTCATATGTTTCACGCTCAACCACAAGCTGCGCTTCCCCGTCTTCTACAAACACAACAGCTGGGCGCGGGATGCGGTTATAGTTGTTGGACATACTATAGCCATAAGCTCCGGTACAAAAGACAGCTAATAAATCTCCTTGTGATAACTCTGGCAGGTCGATATCCCAAATGAGCATATCTCCGCTCTCACAGCATTTCCCTGCAATTGAAACCGTTTGATCATGTGTTTCGCTCATTTTGTTTGCACTCGCTGCTTCATATTTCGCTTGATATAAAGCTGGACGAATGTTGTCACTCATTCCGCCGTCTATGGCTACATAATCACGAATTCCAGGAACATGTTTTGATGAGCCGATCGTATAAAGAGTCGTTCCTGCATCTCCAACAAGAGAGCGGCCTGGCTCAATCCAAATTTCCGGCATATCGAACTCATAACGGGCTGCGTTCGCTTTGACAGCTTGTATGATTTTCTCAACATATTTTATCGGAGGAAGTGGCTCATCCTCAGCTGTATAACGGATTCCAAAGCCACCGCCTAAGTTTAACACTGTGGAAACAAAGCCAAATGATTCTCTCCATTCATCCAGCTTCATAAAAATTTTATCTGCTGCAAGGACAAAACCAGCCGTATCAAAGATTTGTGAGCCGATATGGCAATGGACGCCTAAAAGCTCGATCACTTCTGACTCAAGCACTTGTTTCACCGCTTCGTCTGCTTGTCCGTTATGAAGATCAAAGCCAAATTTTGAATCCTCTTGGCCTGTCGTAATGTAATCATGCGTATGCGCTTCGACACCTGGCGTGATACGGAGCAGCACTTTCACCTTTTTTGACAGCTCTTGACCAAGCTGTTCGATGAGTTTCATTTCATAGAAATTATCCACGACAATACAGCCGATCCCATGCTCTAATGCCATCTTTAATTCTTCTTTGCTTTTGTTGTTGCCATGGAAATGAATTTTATCTACTGGAAATCCGGCGCAAATGGCTGTGTGCAGCTCCCCGCCAGATACGACATCAAGAGATAATCCTTCTTCTTTAGCAAGCTGAAACATCGCAATAGAGGAAAATGCTTTACTCGCATACGCTACCTGTGCGGTTAATTTTTCTTCTATAAACGCTTGTTGAAAGCTTTTTGCGCGCTCCCGTATTAAAGCCACATCATATACATAAAGTGGTGTCCCATACGTTTCAGCTAAAGAAACGGCATCAACACCACCAATTTCTAAATGACCGAGTTCATTTTGTCTGCAAGTGCCGTGTAAATACAATGTCATTCCCTCTTTCTCCGCCTCGGCTGAAAAAAGACAGCTGCGTGAGCTGCCTTTTGCCGTTTCTCAAAGTTAAAAATACAATATCACAATCTTCAACCACTTTCAATGAGCGTTAAGAATTTGGCGGAATTTTTGATCTGTTTTGAGGGTGAACGATGCTTGGCCTTACTTTTGAGCCAGGAACAGACGTCCGAATCAGCACTTGCCACAACGCCTTTCCATTAAAAGGTATGAATGGCCACATATAAGGTGTTTGCAATGAACGAGTGGCTGTTAAATAAATGATTAACAACGTAAAACCAATGATGAGTCCATTCAGCTTAAAGATCGCCACTAGTGCTAATATGATGAGTCTTACAATCTTATTGGCGACACTCAGTTCATAGCTCGGCGTTGTAAATGTACCGATGGCAGCTAGTGAAACGTATAAGATGACCTCCGGTGTAAATAAACCGACATCAATGGCAATTTGTCCAATTAAGACGGCCGCAATCAGCCCCATGGCGGTCGAGAGAGCCGTTGGCGTATGAATGGCTGCCATTCTTAAAAACTCCACCCCAAAATCAGCAAGAAATACTTGAACAATCACAGGAATATGAGAAGGCTTATTAAACCCAATATAGCTTAAATTGTCAGGCAGAAGATGAGGTTCTAGGATAAACAAAAACCAAATTGGCAATAAAAAGGTCGAACATAATATACCTAAAAAGCGTACCCACCTTAAAAACGTGCCGACTGCTGGTGCCTGGCGGTATTCTTCTGCGTGCTGAACGTGGTGGAAAATAGTGGTCGGTGTAATAATGACACTAGGAGATGTGTCGGTAATGATGATGACATGCCCTTCTAATATGTGGTTAGCGGCGACATCTGGCCGTTCGGTGTATCGCACAAGCGGAAAGGGATTATATCCTTGCTTAATAATAAATTCTTCAATCGTTTTATCAGACATCGTCAGTCCATCGACTTTGATTTCTGATATTTCTTTTTCAATGATATCCACAAGATCTGGGTCCGCAATATCTTCAATGTAGCAAACACATACATCTGCTTTTGAACGTTCGCCTACTTTGAGCATTTTGTATCGCAGCTTTTCATCTCGCACTCTTCTTCGTATGAGCGCTGTATTCACAATAATATTTTCGACAAACCCGTCTCTTGCTCCTCGGACAACCTTTTCTGTATCCGGTTCCTCTGGCATTCTGCCAGGATAGCTCCTGACATCAATAATAAATGCGTAGTTTTCACCTTCTACAACGACTGCTACAAGTCCTGACAGCACTTGGTCTACTGCTTCATCCAGCGTTTCAACTTTTGAGACTTGCTGATTGACAAGGCGGTTCTCGACCACACGTGCGAGATCGTCTGATTCAGGTTCGTTGTCATTGATTTCAATCAGTTCTTTTAATAAATAGATGACATACTGCGTATCACACAATCCGTTTACATAGTAAAGTTGGATTTCCTGATCATGTATATAGATTTTTCGAACGCCAAGGTCAAAGCTGAGACCCATTCCGACATGATCCTTGAAGTAATCTTCATTTTTCTTCGGGTCTCGATACACATTTACCTTGTCTTTCTTCATGGAAACCACTCCTTTCTAATATTAACTCCACTGCTTTCATCGTGATTGGAGATCCTTTGCTTAAGTCATCTTTCCGTCCCATCTTGCCAATATCTCCAATCCCAACAACAAATGGAAGCTGGAGTGAGTCGAGACAATATACCGTATCCCCGCTCATTTTATGGGGTTCCATTTCTGGAAGTCCATGTTTGTCAACGCCGTATTCTGTCAGTTCCCCTTCCCGGTCAATGGAGACATGGACCTTTGTCCATTCGGCTTGATGTGTTTTGGATGCAACTGCGATGGCTCCAAGCACTTCAATTTCAGGGTGACGCGCCACATGCTTCATCGCTGTCTCCCCTGTTCCTTCACCTGTCAAACCAGAATCATCAAACATGACAAACACAGGATCATACGGCGTCTTTAAAATCATCTGGACAAGTTCAGGTCCTGTCCGTTTGCTCGGATTCCCTTTTGAGCTAGAAATACATCGTCCGCCGACGTTCTTGGCGGCAAGCTCAATGGTTTTGGCAGCATATATATCTCCGTCTGTCACTAAAATGACTTTCCGTCTTTGCCCCATATTCGGTTATCCTTTCGGTTTAAAGATAAGTGCGATAATAAATGAAAATAAAATCGCAGCGGATATTCCAGCAGAAGTTAATTCAAAAATACCAATCCCGATCCCGATGAATCCGTGTACATCTGCCTGGTGCATGGCCCCATGTAGCAAGCTATGACCAAAGCTAACGATAGGTACGGTTGCACCTGCACCTGCAAATTCAATAAATTTATCATAAATTCCAAACCCGTCTAAGATGGTTCCTGCCACAACAAAGGTGGTCATGACATGTGCAGGCGTGAGTTTGAGTACATCTAGTAAAAGCTGGCCGATGACGCAAATCAGTCCGCCTGCAACAAAAGCGATCAGATAATCCATTAGCTTTCTCCTCCTGCACGCTCAAATACGACACCATGGGCAATGGTTGGAATGGTCTCTTTTTGCTGGACCATCATCGGGCTGAGAAGCGCCCCGGTTGCAACAACCAAAACTCTTTGCAAATTCCCTGCCTTCATTTCTTGAAAAATGTGACTGAATGTCACAATAGCTGAACACGCACAGCCGCTGCCACCAGCGAACACGTTTTGATCGGGTGTATAGATGATTAATCCGCAATCATCGTGCTTTCGGCCGAGCTGAATGCCGTCTTCTTTGAGTAGATCCTTTAGGATCGGCGAGCCAATGCCAGATAGATCACCAGTTAAAATCAGATCGTAATCATCAACCGTTCTCCCTAAATCTTCTAAGTGCTGCTTGATCGTATCTGCTGCAGCCGGCGCCATTGCCGATCCCATATCAAATGGATCTGTGATCCCAAGATCCATGACTCGTCCTACGGTTGCACTTGTAATTTGAATGTGAGAGGGCTCTTGGCTGATAATGACGGCCCCGCTCCCAGTTACTGTACTTGTTGCTGTATCTGGCTTTTGTCCACCATATTCTGTCGGATTACGAAATTGGCGTTCTGCCGTCGCATTATGACTGCTTGTCGCTGCAATGGCTCTATTTGCAAAACCACCATCTATTAATGCTGAAGCAATGGCGACCGATTCCATTGAGGTAGAGCATGCTCCAAATAAGCAAAGGAACGGGATTTTCAGTTCTCTTGCCACATAGTTTGCTGTGACGTTTTGATTTAGTAAGTCTCCAGCCAGTAAAAGATCAATATCGCTTTTTTGCAATTTCGCTTTTGATAAAGCGGTTGATATCGCATCATCCATGAGCTGCCTTTCAGCCATTTCCCAGTTCTTTTGATCACAATGCATTTCGTCGTATGTTTTATCAATGAGATGACCGATCGGGCCTTCTTTTTCTTTTGGTCCTGCAGCTGTTCCTTCTGCATTCACATACAGCTTGTGCTCAAAGACCCAAGATTGTTTACCTGTTAGTTTCACGTTTCATTCCTCCTACGAAAACACCTTTTCCAAAATGTATCGAATGATCCCTACGACATATGCCGAGACGACACCAAACACAATGACGTTCCCAGCAAGTTTAAACATGTTCGTGGCAACACCTAAAACAAGCCCTTCACTTCTATGCTCAAGGGCAGCACTTGTCATGCTGTTTGCAAAACCTGTTACCGGCACGGCCGATCCCGCTCCAGCAAACTGACCAATTTTATCGTATATACCGATACCAGTTAAAATAGAAGAAATTAAAATGAGGGTTGCCACTGTTGGATTCCCCGCTGTCTTTTCATTAAAATCAAAAAAGTGAATATAGAAGTTCTGCAATCCCTCGCCTATGGCACAAATCAAGCCGCCAACAAGAAAAGCCTTGATGCAGTTGAGGACATAAGGAGGTTTGGGCTGATATGTTTTCACTTTAGATGGATAGTTCTCTTTTAAACTCGACACGTGTTGTTCCTCCCAAATTTTTAAATATAAATAAGCCAATGAAATAATGAACCAAATACCTTTCCTAAGACGATGGCCATGAGCAGTAAAACAATTTTCCCATCCATTCCAATTCTTTTCGTTAAAATAGGAAGTACATTTAATACCTCGGTCAATGCGGCTGCAAGCATACCGACGAAAATGCCGGATAAAAGACCGATCGGCAGCGTCAGCCATTTGGATAAATGCAAATGCATTTGACTCAAGGTGGCCCAGCCGCCAATAACCGCTCCACTGATGACAGCCGCCTCGTACCCTTGTATGAAGCGCTGCGTTTTGGTTAATTGCATTAATCGAGGGATGATGCCAAGCACTGTGAGAAATGCCACAAATCCTGCTCCTACCGTTAAACCGCCGCCAAGTCCAACTAACGCGACAAAAAGCCATTTACCGATCATGGATATCTTTCAATGTTTCTTTATTTTCTTTAAGTGCGACATAATGATCGAGATCGAGCTGGTATTTAAACATTTCCACTTCGAGCGGACTTGGTTCTTCATTTAAACGCTTCTTAAATACATGATTGAAAAATAAAATCATGCCCAAACCGAGTCCGAAGCTATATGGAATTTGTAATAAATAAGGATGCTCAACCGTGTTTCCAGTGATCATTTCATATAGGCGGATATGAACAAGCCTCATACTGACATCCTCGTGGAAATTCATGATGGCAAGCGCGGCTCCAACAAACAATAGGAGCCATACAAACACAAATAAAACGGGAGAAAGCTGGCGTTTGCCTGTATCAATTTCAACAATGGCTTCAGCGCCTCCAACAGTTTGAATGTCGATGTCTGGCCATGTTTTTTTGATCGTTTTGACCACATGCATGATATCTAGAACAACGATGTGACGATCCTTTTTGCTGACATGATACATCGGCATTTGGCTAAGCTTTTGCACAGCATACTCATCACCAGTGATTTGGGCGATATCCTCTAAATAAATGAGCTGATCAATACCAGTCTTGATTCGATGGCGCAGCCGAATAAAGATTTGTCCATCCATCCAAGTCACTTCCTATACGATGGGTTAAAAATAGTATGTGGTGAAAAATGGTTCTCATACTGAAAAAACTTAATTTACCGGTAATTACCATACAAAAAAGCCAGCCGAATTGGCTAGCTGTCTTTTTGATCCATTTGCATCTGAATTTGCTTTAAAATTTTCTTTTCAAGCCGCGAGACTTGTACTTGTGAAATACCAAGCCTTTCTGCTACCTCAGATTGTGTTTGATCTTTGTAGTACCTTAAGTACACAATCAGTTTCTCCCGCTCTTCTAATTCCTCGATCGCTTCTTTCAGCGCGATTTTATCAAACCATCTTTCTTCTGAATGATCGGCAATTTGATCAAGCAGTGTAATCGGGTCCCCGTCATTTTCATACACAGTTTCATGAATCGATGATGGTGAGCGGACTGCTTCTTGGGCGAGGACGACATCCTCTGGTGTGATGTCAAGGTATTCGGCAATTTCCTGTACGGTTGGCATTCTTCCATGAGACTTAGACAATTCATCCCGTGCCCGCCGAATTTTATTTCCAAGTTCCTTTAATGACCGGCTGACTTTGACCGTACCATCATCCCGAATGAATCGCTGAATTTCACCAATGATCATCGGAACGGCATAGGTCGAAAACTTCACATCATATGACAAATCAAATTTATCAACAGATTTCAGCAGTCCAATGCAGCCAATCTGAAACAGATCATCAGGTTCATATCCCCTATTTAAAAAGCGCTGAACAACGGACCAAACAAGACGCATGTTTTTTTCTACGAGGAGGTCTCTTGCTTGCTGATCTCCGTCTTGGCTTTTTTTGATGAGCTCTTTGACTTCATCATTTGACAGCTGGGCTTTTTTTGCTTGCTTTTTTACCTCCACATCCATATGAGCAGCTCCTTAATTACAAAGCGCTTTGCTTTTTGATAGATGCTTTGTTAAACGGATCGTCGTGCCCATTTCTGGTGATGAGTCCACCATGACATCATCCATAAAATTCTCCATGATGGTAAAACCCATTCCAGAGCGTTCTAAATCTGGCTTTGTTGTGAAAAGTGGCTGTCTTGCTTCCTGAAGATCTGTAATTCCCATGCCTTCGTCACGGATGGTGAGGTAAACGATATGATCATCTAGCGTGACATGAATATGCACCTTGCCATCTGGATTCCCATCATAGCCGTGAATAATGGAGTTTGTCACAGCCTCTGATACAACCGTTTTGATTTCTGTTAATTCATCTAGTGTCGGATCAAGCTGGGCAATGAACGCCGCAACTGTTACCCTCGCAAAGGATTCATTTTGACTCAGTGCAGAGAAGGTCAGGTTCATTTCATTCGTCATGATGCCACCCCCAATGTTTGCAAAGCTGTTTGCTCCGATGGCTCCATACGAATGATTTTAAATAAGCCAGACATATCAAATAAACGGTTCACTGCTGGTGAAATTGCGCAGACGACCATTTCCCCGCCAAGCTGCTTAATTTCTTTATATCTTCCTAGAATCACCCCGAGTCCAGAGCTGTCCATAAACGATAAATCAGCCAAATTCAGCACGATGTGGCGAATGTCCTCTGTTTCCAAATAATTCGTCACCTTTTGTCTCAATGTTTCTGCGGAGTGATGATCGAGCTCTCCTGTCAACCGAATGCAAAGTACGCTCTCTTTTACTTGAAAATCAATACCAAGGCTCATCTTTTTCTTCCTCCTTGCTCTAATTTCGGATAAAGAATGTTTCTCTTTTGGACAAAGTAAATCCTTCACCATGACAAAACTAGTGATCATTCGTCACATTTAGATGTTCTTTTCTTCTCGTTCATAGCAAAAAGACTGCCATTGACAGCAGTCTTAATCCTTTTATTTCCATTTGACAAATTCGGCCATGGCTCGTTTGAAGAAGGTCCAAACCCCTGCTTTTTCCATTCCTTCTTTTGCTTCGACAGGGCTTTCATGCAGCACCTTCCCGTCTTTTTTTAAGACAATGGTGCCAAGCTCCGTTCCTTTTGAAAATGGGGCCGTGACATCACGGGACAATTTGATTTCTTTTTTCAGCTGATCTACATTTTCGCCTTTTTTCGTTAAAAGGGAGATCGGTTCAGACGTAACAAGCTGAATTTTTTTCTTTTTCCCTTTGCTCACTTTAACCTCTGCCACGTCTTGTCCTCGTTTGTAAAGCGGATGGGTTGTATATTGACTAAATGCATAGTCTAACATTTTGACCACTTGGGCGTTTCTGTCCTTCGGTGTACTTGCGCCGAATACAACAGCAATCACGCGCATGTTGCCTTTTTTAGCTGATGCGGTTAAACAGTATTTTGCCTCACCTGTAAAACCTGTTTTCAATCCATCGACGCCTGGGTAAAATTTAATCAAACGGTTCGTGTTCACTAGCCAGAATTTTTTATCCGTGTTTTGACGGAGATAGTCTTCGTAGACACCTGTGAATTTGGTGATTTGTTCATATTTCAACAGCTCTTTTGCCATTTTTGCCATATCATGAGCTGTGCTGTAATGATCTTTTTCAGGAAGTCCCGTTGGATTTTGAAAAACGGTTGAGGTGAGCCCGAGTTCTTTTGCCTTCTTGTTCATCTGCTCAACAAACTGTTCTTCAGATCCAGCAATATGCTCTGCCATGGCAACTGACGCATCATTTCCTGAAGCAATCGCAATCCCTTTTAGCATTTCTTTCACAGTCATTTCTTCCCCAGGTTCAAGGAAAATTTGTGAGCCTCCCATTGATGCGGCATGATCGCTCGTTCTGACCTTGTCAGTCATTTTCAGTTTCCCTTGATCAATCGCTTCCATGATGAGAAGCATGGTCATGATTTTGGTCATACTTGCAGGTGCGAGCTTTTCATCGCTGTTTTTGTTGTAAAGCACCTTCCCCGTATCACGTTCAATTAAAATCGCTGATTTGGCTTCATGCGCCAATTCTGATGTTTGTTTTTCTTCTGGTTTTTCGATCTTTTCTTTTGCTATCGCTGATGGTGAAACCATTGAGATAAGGATCATTAATATAAACAATGCACATATATGACGTTTCAAGTGGCAGACCTCCATTATCGTAATCCTTTCTATTTTTTCCTCATACAGGCTGTTTTATTCAGAGATCGTTTGATTGCAAAAAAAAAGTCTTCTGTTTGATGAACAGAAGACTTTTGGAAACATATTATGAGAGTTGTTTCACCACATCTTTTACTAAATCAAGAAAACTTGCTTTCACTTTTTCCGTCACTTCAATGACTTCATCATGAGAGAGCGGCTGATCTAAAATACCTGATGCCGCATTTGAAATGCATGAAATACCAAGCACTTTGATTCCTGCATGACGTGCAACAATCACCTCTGGAACAGTCGACATTCCTACAGCATCTGCTCCAAGTGTTCTTAGGAAACGAACTTCAGCTGGTGTTTCATATGAAGGACCTGTCATCCCTGCATAAACCCCCTGCTGTACAGCTATGCCTAGGCGCTGAGCTGTTGTTTCTGCAAGTGCCAGCAAATCCTTATCATATGGTGCAGACATATCAGGGAAACGAACACCTTGACTGTCATTTGGTCCAATTAATGGATTGGTCCCCATCATATTGATATGATCTGTAATCAGCATGAGATCTCCTGGATGGAAGGACGTATTCACGCCGCCTGCTGCATTTGTGACAATGCATGTCTCAATGCCAATTTCTTTCATCACACGGACAGGAAACGTCACTTGCTTCATATCATATCCTTCATAGAAGTGAAAACGTCCTTGCATGGCGCAAACGACAGTACCTTTCAGCGTCCCGATGACGAGCTGCCCTGCATGTCCCTCTACTGTTGAAACAGGGAATCCAGGAATATCTTCATATTTCAATTTGATTGGATTTTCAATCTCATCTGCTAAAATACCGAGCCCTGAACCTAAAATCAATCCAACTGTTGGTACGTATGTCGATGCTTGTTTAATGTATGCCGCCGCTTCTGAAAACTGTGCTCCCACGAGATTTCCCCCTATTTGAGTTTAGATAAAAAGCTTGTTCCGTATTTTGGCATCGTTGACTTGAAATTATCTGCGACCGTTGCCCCAAGATCAGCAAAGGTTTTCGCTGTTGGCAGTTCATTTGCTTCCTGATGCTTTTTGCTGTAAGCAATGAGCGGAACGTATTCTCTCGTATGATCTGTTCCGTGATGAACCGGGTCATTTCCATGATCTGCTGTGATCACAAGAAGATCATCCTCTTTTAACAGGTCAAACACTTCAGGAAGACGTGCGTCAAATTCCTCTAGTGCCTTTCCGTACCCCACTGGATCTCTTCTATGTCCGTAAAGAGCGTCAAAATCAACCAGGTTTAAAAAGCTGAGTCCTGTAAAGTCTGCTTTAAGTGTATCGACCAGCTTATCCATTCCATCCATGTTCGATTTTGTTCTGAGAGAAGAGGTGATTCCTTCGCCGTCATAAATATCAGAGATTTTGCCGATCGCAATCACATCGAGTCCATCATCTTTCAGCTCATTCATCACTGTACGGTCAAATGGTTTTAACGCATAGTCATGGCGGTTTGGCGTTCTGACAAATGCGCCAGGCTCCCCGACAAACGGCCGAGCGATAATGCGGCCAACCATATATTTTTCATCTAATGTGAGCTCACGTGCAATTTCACAAATGCGGTAAAGCTCATCTAATGGCACAACTTCCTCGTGCGCAGCAATTTGTAGCACAGAATCGGCAGATGTATAAACGATTAAATCGCCTGTTTTCATGTGCTCTTCGCCAAGCTCGTCTAAAATTTCAGTACCAGAGGCAGGCTTATTTCCAATGATGCCACGACCTGTTTTTTCTTTTAGTTCATTTAATAGTTCATCTGGGAATCCGTCTGGAAAGACTTTGAACGGTGTGTCTATGTAAAGACCCATGATCTCCCAGTGTCCTGTCATTGTGTCTTTACCGTTTGATGCTTCTTGCATTTTTCCATAATACGCAAGCGGTTTCTCATCCGCTGGAATTCCTTTAATTGCTTTAATATGACTCAGCCCAAGCTTCGCCATATTTGGCATATGAAGCCCGTTCATTTTTTCAGCAATATGTCCAAGTGTATCTGCACCTACATCATTAAATTCAGCAGCATCTGGTGCTTCCCCAATCCCTACTGAATCCATAACGACGAGGAAAATGCGTTTATACTGATAATCAGGCATGAAAAAGCGCCTCCTTCAATATTCTTGTCCTTTGACCTTTCAAAAAGAGAGAGGTCAGACATCTCAAGTATAAACCGTTTACAAGTCAGTTGACAACCTTAAACGGTGCAAACATGAAAAAGCATGACACACGTTCACCGTGTCATGCTTTACTTATGCCCTTGGATGGAATTTGTGATACACATCTTTCAGTCTTGTTTTCGTCACATGTGTATAAATTTGTGTTGTTGAAATATCGGCATGTCCGAGCATCTCCTGTACGGCTCTTAAATCCGCACCATTTTCAAGCAGATGTGTAGCAAATGAATGTCTGAGCGTATGCGGCGTCAATTCCTTTTGAATGCCTGCTTCGATGGCTCGTTTTTTTAAGTTCTTCCAGAAGCCTTGCCGCGACATCTTTTTCCCGTGATGATTGAGAAATAGGGCATCTGCCGGCTGTTTTTTTAGTAATTTGCTTCTTCCTTTTTCAACATATTCTTCAATCGCACCTGCAGCGGCTTCGCCAATTGGCACAATTCGCTCTTTTCTTCCTTTTCCAAAGCAGCGGATGAAGCCCATTGTGAGATGAACATCTGCAAGGGTCAGATCCAGCATTTCACTGACGCGAATGCCTGTTGCATATAAAAGCTCGAGCATGGCTTTGTCCCGGTAGTCAAATGGTGTGTGCTGCTTTGGTGTATCAAGCAGCTTTTCTACCTCATCGAGGGATAACACCTTCGGTAATTTCCGCTCTGTTTTCTGCGTTTCAATGTTCCATGATGGATCCTCTGTCGTCACTTTTTCACGAAGCAGAAATTGGTGAAAGGAGCGGATTGATGATAAATGCCGCACGGACGTTTTGCTCGATTTCCCTTCCTCTTTTAGCTGCTTTAAATAATGAATGATATGAAGGCGAGTGACATCTTTGATATCCGTCAACTGCTCATGTGTCATTAAAAAAGACAAGTAGTTCTGTAAATCTCTTTTATAAGAAACAATGGTATTTTCAGAGAGTCCTCTCTCTACTGTCATGAAATGAATAAAATCGGCTAATTGATCGTTCAATGATTTCTACTCCCCATTTTGATAAAAATAAATCAATCGGTCTTGCCAGTTGGGTTGATTCGGCTGATCCATTTCCATCACTTTAATTGCTGCACCCTCTGGTTTATCATAACGATGATAGCTTTCATATTCTGAATTTATCCATATCATAGCATAATAGAACAGGACGGTAAAACCAGTGAACAGGATAAATACTTTCATTACTTCACCTGTTGTTTTGAGCCATTTTCGCATGTTTGTCATGTCCTTTCTGATCTTCTCATTACTTCAGCATATGCCAGGTAGGACAAGGAATATACAGCGAAAATGCAAAAAACCTCTTCATATGAAATGAAAAGGTTCCGATTCGGATTATTGGCCGGATTCATCATCATGACACCGGTGGCAAATACCGTGGAATGTCAATCTATGATCCTTAATTTTAAATTTCCAGTCGCGTTCAATAATCTCTTCAACATCTTCTAATAAATCATCTTCTATCTCATCGACTGTCCCGCATTCCATGCAGACAAGATGATGATGGAAGTGGGCGGCTCCTTCTTTGCGAAGATCATATCGCGAAACGCCGTCTCCAAAGTTAATTTTATCAACAACTTTCAATTCAGTTAGCAATTCTAACGTCCGATAAACAGTAGCAAGACCAATTTCAGGAGACTTCTCTTTTACGAGGAGGTATACATCTTCTGCACTTAAATGGTCTTCTTCATTCTCAAGCAGTACTCTTACTGTTGCTTCACGCTGTGGCGTGAGCTTATAGCTGGAAGAATGAAGCTGTTTCTTAATTCGATCAATCCGATTTTCCATTGACTTTCCCTCCTACGCCACATTACTTGATCATTATATCAAATGATGTGCAGGGAGCCAACTATAATCATTTTAAATTGATAAATAAATTGATTATTATTTAATAACGATTATAAAAATTTTAAAAAAGGACACCCGCTAGCTTTTTCATCAGCATGAAGGATAAGTACGATTCAAAAAAGGATGAAAGTGCAGCCAGTGCCAAAATCATCAGCAGGACAGATGCATACCGTCCAAACCACTGAACTGGCGCTTGACTGATCGTTTTTTTCATGAAAAGCTGTCCAATGAGACGAATGGAAAACGCAATCGCACAAGTTCCAATCACTAAATAGGCTGGAATGAGCAAAATATTTTGCGGAAGAACCGATACAAAAGAAAGAAAGAATCCACCGAGCCCCATTTGATTCACTAGAAAACCAACCGTAAACCCAACAACAATCCCTTTTAAAAAGATCATGAGAAAAATGAGCGGCAAACCAATGATGGAAATTCCTAGTATCCACATAAGACCTAAATATTTCATATGATGGAGGAAGCTTTGCAAAAACATTTCTTTTGATTCTGCTGCTTTCTCATTCGTCAGCTGGCCAAAAAATTGATTTAAATAATAGAATAAATCCTCTTTCTGACTGATTGTCATGCTGTTGACAATAATCGCCCCAAAGATGACGCCCATTAAAAAGAGTACAGAGACAAACAAATAAATCGATAGATGATCTTTTACGTGCTGAAGAAGATGTTCCTTCCAGGACTTTTTCCGCATGCGTCTTCCTCCCAAATAGTAAAGGTTACTAGATTCTATGAGAGAACAGACGAAACATGACAGTTTTATTGAAAGAAAAACGAGAAAGCAGCTGTACACTGCTTTCTCGTTTCCTTTATCGGGCAGCTTTTTGTACGTTCACAAGCCCTGCTCCATAATAAAAAGGTTCGCCAAGTTTTGTTGCCGTTTTTGTCAGCCTTTCACGCACTTCATCATTTGTCAGATTCGGATGTTTTGATAGAATGACAGCCGCAGCTCCTGCTACATGCGGTGATGCCATTGATGTTCCGCTCTTGTAGCCATATTCGTTATGAGGAAGTGTACTTAGCGTTGAAACGCCTGGTGCTGATACTTCCACTTCTTCCCCCACAGAGGAATCAAAGGCTCTTTGCTTTCGTTGATCCACAGATGCGACCGCCATGACAGAGCTGTATTTGGCCGGGTAGTCTATCGTATTGAGTGACCCATAGCTCCCTGCATTTCCCGCAGATGCGACAATGAGAATTCCTTTCTCATAAGCTCGATCTACCGCTTCTTTCAGCGCCTCAGATTCACTTGCTCCCCCCATACTAATATTGATGACATCCATCTCGTTCTCAATCGCCCATTCAATGCCTTTAATGATCCAGCTATAGTAGCCGTCACCATTTTCATCTGCCACCTTCACCGCATAGATCGAAGCTTTTGGTGCGACACCAACGACGCCTACCTTATTATCTAGTGCTGCGATTGTGCCAGCCACGTGGGTTCCGTGTTCATGCGGGTCAACAAGCGGATCGGACTCTGTTGGAACAAAGCTGACTCCGCCGGTAACGTGCAAATCTTCATGTTTGCCATCGATGCCGCTATCAAGAACAGCCACTTTGACATTTTGTCCGGCATAGCCACGTTTATGTACCTTTTGTGCTTTGATGCTTTTGATGCCATATGGGACAGTTTGACCGCTTGTTTTGGCTTTTTGGTCCTCCTCAATAAAGGTCACTTCTTTTGCTTGATTGAGTTTCTTTTTCGAGGTCTCATTTAGCGAAACTTTCATCATATCTATTTGGTCTATGGATTCTTTTACATGTCCTCCAGCTTTTTCTACAAGCTGCTTTTGTTCTTTGTCTTGAACGGAAGAAGAAAAGCCGATCATATACTCTTTTTTTGCTTGCTCCTTTGCAGATATGTCTGACGCGCCGAACGTGATCGATGCCAGCAGCATACTTGCCATACAAAGCCCTGCTCCAAATGACTTGACGTTCACGATACTCACTCTCCCTTTCATCACTTTTTGTCATTTAACTACATTTTTAGACAAAAAGAAACGACCGTTTGTCCTATTTTTTAAAATTTTTCCATTTATTTGATCTAGTTGTCACAAAAAAGCAAAATAAAAATGCTTATGATCCTCTTGATAGTGATCATAAGCATTCCTTCTTTTATGTTTTTTTATATCATATGCTGCAAGACTTCTTGTTTTGTTTTTGTCTTTCTTTCATGTGTGCTAAAATGCGGCATGTTTCCCCTCGACCGTTCCGGGTTTCGGCTGTGCTGCCTCTGAATGTGTTCTCGCTTTTTCTTTGCTTTGCTTTTTCCCATTTGGCAAATCCCCTTTCGCTTTCGTTATGATACGCGAAAGCAAATAAAAAAGATAGACGTACACACGCCTACCTCTCATTTTTTCACCATATCAAGATGCGGGATCCCATCCTCATCATAACAATCTGAGACAGCTTCGAAGCCAAACGATTCGTAGAACGATTTTAGGTACGCTTGCGCCTGTATTTTGACACTTGTTTCACCTAATTCACTAAGCTTTTCCAACGCTTTGATGAGCAGGATCTTCCCATAGCCTTTTTTCCGGCCGGCCTTCGTCACAAGGACACGGCCAATGGACGCCTCATCGCATATGATCCCGCTTTGGAAAATGCGGCAATAAGCGACAATCGTGCCGTTCTCTTTGGCGATTAAATGAAGCGCCTCTTGATCACGATGATCAATTTCAGGATAAGGGCATGTTTGTTCTACAACAAACACATTCACTCTTTCCATTAAAATCAGGTAAAGATCCTCTTTAGACAGTTGTTCAAATGTGTGACATGTCCATTTAAGTTGATTCATGATTGATATCCACCTTACCATAGACTCCGCCTCCACCAGCGATCAGTCCAACTTCACCTTTTCTTGCTTTGATAATGTAATCGGCTGTTTTCTCTGGCAGGACAGCTTTTAGTTCTTGTTCTGTTGCTTGATGAAGAATATTCATTTCTGTATGAAAAACAGCTTTTAGCTTTTCTAACGTTTTGGCTCCAACGCCGGGAATAAATTGAAGGGGAAGCTGGTGAACATAAGGAGGCCTTATTCCTTTGTCACTTTCTTGGTCAGCAAGCTCCTTTAAACGCTCACTCACCCCTTTTGTCATTCGGGTATGGCCGCATGCTTGGCACTTTTCTTGATCCTGACTGCCGGGTCTTACCCCGCATTTCTCACAGGTCGTATGATAATACTTTCCAAGCCGCGGAGCGAGCCCATAATTTCCAGTGATTTTTCTACCATCTTTTCCTTGAAGAGCTAGCTCAAATTCAGTAAAAGAGGCATGATCCATTCGGATTTTTGTATATTCTCGCGCGATTTTCCCTAAGGAATGCGCATCTGAATTTGTTAAAAAAGGATAACGGTTCAGCTCACTTAGCTGGGAGGCCATGGACGTATCACAGCTAAGGCCAAGCTCAACAGCATCAATGAGGTCTGGATCGAATACTTCCGTTAAAGACGTGTCTACTCCTTTACCGTATAAGCTTTTATGCGGCGTGAAAATATGGGCAGGAATAAATAACCCTCCAAGCTCCTTGACCTTATGCTGAAGTGTTTTCCCATCCACATAGAGGCGCTGCGAACTCAAATGCACATTTTTCATATGAAGCGCAAGCCATGCGGAGAACTCAGACATTTTGTGTAATGTGGGCATAAAGGCAAGCACATGAATCGGACCCTTTGAATGGTCGTCATTGATTTCTAATTCACTGCCTAAAAGCAAAACGGTCTGTCCAAATGATAAACCACCATCGTTTAGTTCAGTGTACGTGCCTTCTTCTACACCCTCTATCAATTCTTCTAGGACTTCTGGAGATTGTGCATCAATCATACCAATCATCCCCATCCCTTTACTTTGCGTTGCTTCAATGAGAATTTGGTCAATGGTCAGTGACCTTGCACCTGTAATTTTGACAGCTCTGCCTGTTCTTGTTCTGCCAATATGAATATGGATGTCTGCAAAAAACTCCCTCATTTTGTTGACTTAAGTACCTCTTGCAGTTGTAAGTATTGAATGGCATAGGCTGTTTTTGCATCATAAATATGCTGCTCTTCCATAAGGTGCAAGGCTTCTTCTAATGAAACTTCCATCACTTCGACAAATTCATCTTCATCCAGCTCTCTTTTTTCATCAAGCGGAACTAATTGATCTGCAAGATAGATGTGGACAAGTTCATCTGCAAAACCGGGTGATGTATAAAAGGCCGTCAGCTTTTGAAGCTGCTGAGTGGTGTACCCCGTTTCCTCTTCCAATTCTCTCAGTGCTGTATGTGCCGGTTCTTCCCCTTGTTCTAATTTCCCAGCCGGAATTTCAACGATGGCTCTCTCTAGCGCTTTACGGTATTGCTTGACCAAAATGATTTTATTTTCGTCCGTACGTGCAATGACTGCTACGGCACCTGGATGTTTGATGATTTCGCGTTTGCCTTGTTTTCCATTTGGCAATTCTACATCTTCAAGAACCAAATCAATGATTTTTCCGCTGTATAATTCTTTAGATGATAATGTTTTTTCTTCAAAGTCCTTCAATTTTGTCAGCTCCTCGTTCTACTTTCACTTTTTACTTCACCCATTTTAACATAGATGATTTAGGAGAAGCGAAAGGCGAACGCTCACTTCAATGCGCCATTTGCAATCGCCTAGCTTGAATTCCTGGTTTTTTTCACTTAATGTGAAGGGATAGGAGTGTGATGGAATTGAAAAAAAGACGATTGGGTACTTCTGACCTTTTGGTGAGCGAGGCGGCACTAGGATGCATGTCTCTTGGGACTGAAAAAGAAAAAGCGCTCTCTTTATTAGATGAGGCCATTGATCTCGGAATTAACTATTTGGATACAGCCGATTTATATGATTTTGGAACAAATGAGGAAATAGTCGGAGAAGCTATTAAGAACAGACGGCAAGATTTGATTTTGGCCACAAAAGGCGGGAACCGCTTTGAAAAAGGCAGACCAGGCTGGGACTGGGACCCTTCAAAGGCATACATAAAAGAGGCAGTAAAACAAAGCCTCAAGCGGCTTCAAACAGATTATATTGATTTATATCAATTGCATGGCGGCACAATTGACGATCCAATTGATGAGACCATTGAGGCTTTTGAAGAATTAGTGGAAGAAGGCGTCATTCGCTATTACGGCATCTCTTCTATTCGTCCAAATGTCATTAAAGAATATGCCAAAAAATCGAACATCGTGAGTGTGATGATGCAATATAGTTTACTCGACCGCCGTCCAGAAGAATGGTTTTCTCTTCTTGAAGACCAAAGCATCAGTGTCGTCGCAAGAGGGCCTTTAGCGAAGGGGCTTTTAACTGAAAAACCACTCTCTCAAGCAAGTGCAGGTATTCAAAAAAACGGCTATCTTCAATATTCATTTGAAGAGCTCAAGCAGGTCATCCCCTCTTTAAAGAAAGTCGCTTATGACCTATCGCTCACTGAGCTGTCCATTCAATATTTGCTCAAGCATTCTGCTGTCAGCTCCGTTGTTTTTGGTGCAAGCTCGGTGGAACAGTTAAAGGAAAATGTGGCAGCGGCCAATGCACGTCCGTTAAGCGATCAAGAGGTAAAAGCATTGACTTACTATACAAAACCATCTGTATATGAGACGCACCGGTTCAATAGAACGTAAAAGAGATCACGGCATGTGATCTCTTTTTCAGCTTTTATATTTTCTCCAGTCTAAATGACTTTCATCAAGCAGCTCTGAAAAGCTTTTATTTTTTTCTTTTTCTTTCTGCTGCCGAAGGAGGTCTTGTCTTTTTTGTTCTTCTCTTTTTTCTGTCTCAACGGCAAGATTCTGTTTCATTTGAAGGAGCTGCTGTTTGACATCAGCATTTATGCCGTCCTTTAGTTTCGCTTGATCTTGATTCGTCTTTTTCACTTTGCCTCTCTCCTTTTGCCCTAAGTGTATCATCCGTTTGATTTGCTGAGCAAGAGTCACGGCCGTCTCCCAACATGTGGTATGATCATCGTAGAAAAAACTTCGGAAAGGAAGAATTGGTTTCATGAATAAATGGATCGCTATACTTGCCTTTATATTATGTCCACTCGCTGCAATCGGCATTTTTTTCACCAATAAAATGATGTATATTCGTAAAGTAACGGATGAGGAGCTCATCAAACGAGAATCAGATGAAGGTCATTATTATCACGAGGAATTTCAAGAGCTCAAAAAAGAGAAAGTTTGTATTCCCTCATCCTTTGGTTATGACCTTCATGGCTATTTTGTACCATTTCCACATACAACTCGCACCATCGTGCTTTGCCACGGCGTCACTGTCAGTCTGATCAATTCAGTTAAGTATATGAAATTATTCCAAAAGCTCGGATGGAATGTGATGCTTTATGATCATAGAAGACATGGGATGAGTGGCGGAAAAACCACTAGTTATGGGTACTATGAAAAAGAAGATTTAGCGCAGGTCGTCAAGTGGCTCAGACAAAGACTCGGGGAAAATGCCATCATCGGCATACACGGAGAATCAATGGGTGCAGTTACAACCTTGTTATATGCTGCAAAACCGGAAGCAAACGCTAATTTTTACATAGCGGACTGTCCTTTTGCTTCTTTTGAGGATCAGCTTCTGTATCGGTTAAAAACGGATTTTCGCCTTTCAGGAGAGTGGATTCTTCCACTTAGTGATCAAGTGTTAAAATGGCGGGACGGATATCGCATCCGGCAAGTTTCCCCGCTTGATGTCATCGATCAGGTGAAAGAACCTGTACTCTTTATCCATAGTCTTCATGACGACTATATCCCCTGTGAGCAGAGCCAGCAGTTATATGCACGAAAACAGGGTGATAAACAGCTATTTATTGCGCCACACGGGGCACATGCGATGTCTTTTAGCGAAAATAAGGAAGCGTATGAACAAGAGGTCCAAGCATTTCTTCAAAGATTTGAACTTAATCAAAATGAAAGAGGAGAATGAACAGCCGTTCGCCTCCTCTTTTTTAGCTAACTTATGCGATAGTCACCACTGTTGTATGGTGTCTGCCCGCCAGCTCCATATGGCTCTCTTCCGATTGCTGCTGACTCATGACCGACAATCCTGCAGTTGCTGCCAATAAAAGAACTATCAAACTCATTTTCATATAAATGACCTCCATTTTGAATTTTTGATATGGCTTGAATTTTCCTTTCGTAAAACCGGGTAGATACTTCAAATAGTCCGAGCTCATTATAATAATGAGCCGCATCAAGTGCCAATTCCTCAATATCTGGGTATAAGCGCTTGTCCTCCAGCAGGTCTAATGTATCGTCTATGATCTTTATTTCTGCATCGACGTATAGTGCTTTTAAAAACTGAAATTTGCAGATGTAAATTTCATCTTCTAATTCACAGGCTTTCATAATACCTTGTTGATAGAGGGATAAAGACTCTTGTATCTTTTTTTGTTTAAACAGGATTTGTGTCAGCATAAATAGTGGGTCTAGAGAGCGATTTAGATGGGTTAAATTCTCCTTTTCAAACACTTCAAGAGAGTCTTTCAGATAACGACTCGCTTCTGTAAGATCGTTCATTTGGTAATAACAGTTACCTAAGTTGAAAAGGGCCGAACCTATGACTCGAGGGTTTCCAATTAAGCGTGCTCGTTTTAGAGCATTTTTAAAGTAGGGCAATGCATGTTCATAGCATTTCAAATCATCATAGTTTGCACCGATGACAAATTCACAGTGGATGATTCTCAGCGTATACGTTCTGTAGGCAGAATACGTATCTAACGCTTGCAAGGCATAGTGCATCGAAAAGTGGGTTTGTTTCATGTGGTAATATATTTCTGCTAATTTAAAGTAAAATTCTGCTCTTTCTATATCATCTGATATGAGATTGAGCTTTTTTTCTGCTGAACGGTAATAAGCAATGGCGCTCAAATAGTTTCTCTGCTCAAATTCAAACATTCCTGTGAAAAAATGAACATAGTATTCAAGCATATCCGTTAATTTCGTTTGCGAATGTTCAATCGTTTCTAACAGATTCTTAATTTCTTCATCATTCGAGGCTTTCTTTGCCGGTTCAAAATATTCAAGCATCACCTTATGGCGAAAATCCATCAGCTGGTAAAACAGTAACAAGTTTTGATCCTGCTCCATCTCCAGGATTTCCTGCTCGATCTCGGCCTTCAGCTTCTCTGCTTTCATGACATGAAATCCGCAAATCTGCCTATACCATTCGTTTATTTTGATTCCAACCTGAGGCGATGACAGCTTGAGCTTCAATTCACTTTAGCACCTCCCTTCTCATATACGATACATGTTGTATTCTATCATATTTCCTCGAATGGAAGAAATATGAAATGTCATTTTTCGCAAAGTTTTCGGTATCCCGCAATAAACGCTTCCATTGCCTATTTTTCGGCATTTATGGTCACTATTTTTTCATTTCTATTTTTCTCATTTTGTCGAATCGTTTGCTGAAAACGGCTTTTTATCGTTTAAAAAGAGCATTTTTTAGATTAGACAGCGCTGTTGTTTGATGAGATGATGAAGGCACGAAAAAAACCCTTTTCACAAAAGGGCTTTTTATAATACATCTGTTACTTGTTCCATATTCTCTTTGATCCAATTGACCGCTAATTCGAGCGTTTGAAATTCTTCCGTTTCAAATGTGACTTCATCTTGAAGAAGCCAAACATCCTTTTTCACCGAATCCATTCCCCCTATTGACCAGTGCAAAAGGCTATAGGGATGATTGTTATTTAAAAACGACACCCATGTTTTATTTTGCGCCGTGTTTTGTATCACTTTTAGCTTTTGATCCACTACATTTCCACCTTACTTTACAAGTATACCCATTCTCGGGCTGAGTATTTGTTGAGGACTTTTCAACATGAGTGTATTGGCTTTTTCATTAAAATCAATCGTCATTTCCTCGTCAAAAAAGACCTTTTGTGCTGTGTGTATATATAGTTTTAAATGTTGGCTATTATTAAGTTTTTCCCATTCACCTGTTCTTTCACTTGTTAACCAAAGCATTGGTACGCCACTCACTGCACAGCCACAACCTTCTGAATCGTAGCGAAGCAGTAATTCCTTCGTTTCGTTTCCTGTTTGCTGCTTTTCTATATATGTTTTAGCCAGTTCTGTAATGTGAATATACATGGTGAACATCCTTTTTAAATTGATGCTTACATTGTAACACATAAAACACCATAAAACATGACACACGACTAAATCCGAAAGTCATATTCTTTGAAATACACGCTCTTCTCACTAGGATTATATCTATCTATTGGCTCTTTCTGCTTCTTGTTTTTTAGAATTATACTGATGACGCTATCAATTTCAAAAGAATAAACAGGAGGTTTTAGATCGTGAAAAAAAGATTATCTCTCTGCTTCATCGGGGCACTGATGTTGATGTTGAGTTTCACTATGCCAAACATGAAAGCGGCATCTGTCCTTGATGAAGTACGAGAAAGCTATGCGACTTATACGGGATCTGGTTACTCTGGGGGCGCCGCATTATTAGATCCTATTCCATCTGACATGAAAATTACGGCTTTAAATCCCCATGACTATAACTATAAAGGGGTAAATGCGGCACTTGCAGGGGCTTACCTTGAAGTAAAGGGTCCAAAAGGAAAAACAGTTGTGTATGTAACCGATAAATATCCAGAAGGAGCAAAAGGAGCTCTTGATCTTTCTCATAATGCCTTTGCCAAAATCGGCAATATGGCAGACGGGAAAATCCCAATTAGTTGGAAAATTATAAAAGCACCGATTAGCGGAAATGTAGCTTACAGAATAAAAGAAGGTAGCAGTGAGTGGTGGGCTGCGATTCAAGTGCGCAATCATAAATATCCGATTATGAAAATGGAATATTACAAAGATGGACAATGGGTAAACATGGAAAAGACAGACTACAACCATTTCCTTGGCTTTAATATGGGGTCTACATCTCTTCCTGTTCGAATCACAGATATCCGCGGGGTCATAGTAAAGGATAAATTACCCGCTCTTCCATCTACTGCTGCTTCACAGGCCTATATTGTAAAGGGCAATGTTCAGCTTCCTAATTAACGAAGAAAAGAGGTAGCTTATTTAATAGCTTCCTCTCTTCCTTCTCTATCCCAGCGATATGCCTCATTTTCTATTTCTTTTATGATTTCATTCTTTCCCGCCATATAGCTTTGTATATCTTCCGGATACTGATTTGCTAATTGTTCCTTGACAGACGCATACGCTACAGCTCTTTCTGGGTGAACTCTTAAGTAATCTCGAAACAATAAATGTCTTTTCACATCAGGATGATTTCTCTCATAAATATGGACATGATGCGTACGATTCAAGCCACCCTTTTGAAAAAAACGTCTCCCTTTTATGCCGTTTTCACCCATATCTTGATATCCAAGATGTTCAAAGCTTTCTCTTTTTCTGTCGATCTCTTCTATATGGCTTACTTCTATTAATATATCAATAATTGGTTTGGCAACAAGTCCTTCAACTGACGTACTCCCAATATGATGTCCTTCTATCCAGCTCTTTTGAATGATTTGCTTGAGTCGCTGCTTTTCTTGCTGGAATTCTTCATGCCATTCTTTTTTAAATTCGACAACCTCAACCTTTCGCCTCGGTGCCCATTTCATTTTTGATAAAGTGAGCTCTTTTGCAACATGAATCACATTTGTTTCAAGAAATCCCAACTTTTCGTATAGCCTTTTTGCAGGGGTGTTTTTTTGCCCTGTGGTCAGTTCTATAGGGACATTTTTCTCCATAATTGTAGACATAAGTCTTGTTCCAATCCCCTGCTTTAGTGCTTTGGGATGCACAGCCAATCGACTAATGATCAAATAATCTTTCTGCTCTTCATAAGAGGCAACACCTAGTAAGCTTCCCTTTTGCTCAAAACCAACAAATTGATCTTTTGCTTTCATTATATCTTGAATGGTCTCTTTTAATGGCGGGAGATCGGCATAGCCAATTTGTTCAGCTTCTTGTTGGTATGCAGCTAGTTGAATATGTAAAATCTGTTTTGCTACATCTCCTTTTGTTTGATCTAAATTGACAATCATGACATCGCCTCCAGCTTTTTCACAAATAACACACGGTCTTCATGCATACCATCATAATCTGAAAAAACCGAAATGCCATCTACTGTTTTATCTCCCTTTTCTATCTGAAATCCGAGCCTTGTATGGTACGCAATGGAGACTTTATTGACAGGAGCTGTGACGGCCTTAATCGTTGTTCTTCCTTCCTTTTCAGCCGCTTCATAAAACGCTTGATAGAGAATTTTGCCGATCTTTAATTTGCGATGGTCTGGATGTACCCCAACAAAGTGAATATACGCTTCATCTGAATGGGATTGCGATAAAAAACCGACTAAAAAGCCGATCAGTTCACCCTTTTCAACGACAACAAAACTTGTTTGCTGAAAATGTTCAAAAAATAGCTTTGGCAATTTTGCGCGTAAATCTCTGCCTCCCCACCAGCTTTGGATGACTGATGTGACGGCGTAAAAATCTGACGGCTTCACTTGACGTATCATAACGACCTCGCCCCTTTTCAATTTCGGCTTTATTTGATCTTTCTTTTTCACAAAAAAACGGTTGTTTCAATAGTCTACCTGTCGGATGAATTATTTGTAAAGGTCACGTGTCCGCCTTTTTTCATCTTCTTTCAGCCGGCATCTCCTTTTAAGTTTTCACACTTATTTCATAAAGTTCACTTTTTGTGCGAAGGTTTCATTCTTTTGTTATGTTAAGATGGTTCATATAGGAAATGTAACATATGTTTATTGGAGATGATGATAGTGGTTTGGATTGTTACTTCGCTTGTTGTGTTTAGTCTTTTAAAATTGCTTGTCACTTCGCTGCCTTCAGGTGTTGTTGAACGTCTTTTTAGTCGTTATGCGGTGCATGCAAAAATAACAAGTGATCAAACAAACATGACGTTTCAAGGTCGTCCGCTCGATGACCAGCAGCAATCTCAAGTGATTCAATATTTTAATGACGCGATCTTTATTGAACGCTACTATATTTATCCTGGTGATGAAGAGCGTTTTCTTCATCCGAATGAAGGACCGGCACCGCTTACGATACAAACAAAGCTTGGCAAGCATGATGTAACCCTTTATCTGTTTCATTATGATGACCACGTAGATGTGGTACGGCAGTTTACTCATAAACCAAAGAAAAAGCTGACGGCCTATCGTTTGCGCTCTGAACCGCTCCAAACGTTCCACAACATGGCGCATGCTTGAAAACAGAGCCATGTTGCATCGGATGAGACGAAGTGTATGACACTTCGTCTTTTTTGTATGGATCTACACTCTTTTCTTTGCATGATTTACCAGTATGAATTTCGCCTCCTGACGGTTACAATAAGAACATACGTTCCTAGAGGTGAAAACAATGAATGAACGAGCGATTCTGCTTGTGGATATGCAATCATTTTATGCGTCAGTAGAAAAAGTGGAGAATCCCCACTTGAAGGATGTGCCGCTTATCGTCTCAGGAGATCCAGAGCGGCGAAGCGGGGTTGTACTTGCCGCCTGTCCTCTCGCTAAGAAACGGGGCGTACAAAATGCATCAAGATTATGGGAAGCACAGGAGAAATGCCCCGAAGCTGTGGTCGTACGTCCACGTATGCAGCGCTATCTTGATGTCTCTGTCATGATGACAGAACTGCTTGAGCAATACACAGACCTTGTCGAACCGTATTCAATTGATGAACAGTTTCTCGATATTACAGGCAGTCTGACACTACTTGGCTCTCCGCGCGAGATCGCTGAAAATATACAAACCACCATCATGAACCAGACTGGTATTTACGCCCGTGTTGGCATCGGTCCTAATAAAGTGCTCGCTAAAATGGCCTGTGACCACTTTGCTAAAAAAAACACATCGGGCATCTATGAACTTCGTGCGGACCGTGTGGCTGCTGATTTATGGCCGCTTCCGATTGGAAAATTATTTGGCGTCGGCAAACGAATGGAGCATCATTTAAAACGAATGGGCATTAGTACGATTGGGACACTTGCTACTTATCCATTAGACCGGCTAAAAAAACGCTGGGGAATCAACGGAGAGCTTTTGCAGCGAACAGCTTTAGGGCAGGATCCCTCACCAGTCACCATTCACACGCATGATCAGCAAAAAGCAGTGGGGCATCATATGACCCTTCCCCATGACTATGCATCTTTTGAGGATATTAAAGTCGCCCTCCTTGAATTGAGTGAAGAAGTGGCAAGGCGTGCACGCTTTAAGCATTATCTTGGGCAAACGGTGTCTGTCGGTGTGAGAGGCGCTGATTTTTCTCATCCGACTGGATTTCATAGACAAATGAAGCTTCATTCACCTACACAGTACGGGACAGATATTGCAGACGCAGCCATTCAGCTATGTCAGCAGCACTGGGATGGCCAGCCCATTCGCAGTGTGGGCATTACTCTTTCACAGCTACAGTCTGACAGCCAATATCAGCTGACTTTATTTGATCACCATTTTAAAAAAGACAAACTTAGCAAAGTATTTGATGCGATCCATATGAAGTATGGGCCTGCTGCACTGCTGCACGCTTCGTCACTCACAAGCGCAGGGCAGGCGTATCACCGCGCCGAAAAAATTGGCGGACATTATAAATAACGGAGGCAAACAACCATGAATCCCAATAAATTGACACCTGGATACAACATCATGTGGGAATCAAGCCGAATGATGCTGCCAGAGCACCGTGAGCAGCTTCTTGCTCAAAAACGAAAGAAAAAAGAATACACGCCTCCTCAGCTGAGCACTGATCAGCTAGAGGAAATGAATTTTTTGATCACCCAGTCAATTACCGAGGATCGAGCCATTTGCATGACGTATGCCGCATCAGGTATAAAAAAACAGTTTTGGGGCTGGGTCAAAGCGATTCATTATGAAACGCAGCGCATGAAAATTGTGAATGACGAAGATGTTCTAAACCTGCCCTTGCAGCAAATTGTCGCCATTGAGCTCGATTGATTGTCGTCAAATGACCGTGCGAATCAGCGGAGAGCTATTCGCTTCCTTTTTCTGAAAATCAATGCTATCTGTACCTCAATGCATCGTTAACAAGAAACAAGCTCTCCGAATTTATGACCAGCTCAAGCTTCTCTGACATATGGTGGAGGTCTCCTCCATCAAATTGTGTATTTAATTTGCACAATTTTTCATGTATGATTGGAACATCTTACAAACTCAGGGGAGACACAGCATGAAAAATAACTTACGTACTTTACATCCACTTAGTTGGACGATCATCATCGGGACCATATTTGGCCGAATGGCGACGTCCATGAGCATTCCTTTTTTGGCCGTTTATTTGACACAAGTCAAAGGCGCCTCGGCCTCTTCAGCTGGGTTAATCATTGCCGTTAGCTCTCTTATTGGGATCGTTGCGAGCTTTTACGGCGGCTATATTTCTGACCGAATCGGCAGAAAAAAGGTCATGCTTCTATCTATCTTCGGTTGGACACTAGTCTTTGTTGGCTTTGCGTTTGCAGATGCCATTTGGCTCTTCTTTATCATGAACGCTTTAAATGGGCTGTGCCGTGCACTTTTTGAGCCAACATCTAAGGCACTCTTATCAGACGTCACTCCGTCAAGTATACGGTTATTTGTTTTTAATTTACGGTATACGGCCATTAACATTGGTGTGATCTTCGGTCCGCTGCTCGGCTTATATCTCGGATCATCGAAAACAACCTTTCCCTTTCTCGTCGCTGCGTTCATTTACTTTTTATACGGATTAACGCTAGCATGGCAATTTCACAAGCATCCAGTTGCTACACCAGAAAACATCAAACAGATCAGCGTCAAAAAAGCCCTTTCTATTATCCAAAAAGATACGGTCTTTAGCATTATCCTCATCGGCGTTACCTTATGTTCGTTCGGCTATTCACATCTAAGCTCAACTCTGCCTCAATATTTATCAGCATCTCCTGTTATTGAGGACGGACCTAAGCTGTTTGGATATCTCTTATCCTTGAATGCAGTCGTTGTCATTATCTTTCAATATCCGCTCATCATGATCGCAAGGCGCTACTCAACTATTTTATCGTTGACCACTGGGAATATTCTTCTTGCCGGTAGTTTGTTTGCCATTGCTTTTTCACAAAGTCTTGGCATGCTTGCTTTCATCATTGTCGTGTTTACGATTGGTGAAGTTCTGCTGTTTGCGATGATGGATCTTTTTGTAGACAATATTGCAAAGCCTGAAGTGAAGGGATCGTACTTTGGCGCGATGGGATTTTCTCAGCTTGGCAGCGTCGTTGGACCATTTGTCGGTGGACTGTGTATTGACTTTTTTGGTGCAGCCCATCCCCTCTCCATTTTTTCGGTCTTGTCGATGATCACCATTGCAGGCGTCCCGTTCTTACTCATCGGATACTATCGACTGAAAAAGCGATCGGCGGCTGCCGTAGCTGTTAAAGTAAGTGGAGGTCATTAAAAAAGAACCGCTCTCTAATGTGAGCGGTTCTTTAAATTGTTGACAAAGGGCTAAAATGATCTTGATTTTAGCCCTTTGTCTTCTTTTCAGCGTGATAGAAAGCCCTTGAAGTCTAGGAAGGACGAGTACCGGAGCGGAGCGAATTGGACATTCGTGAGCACCGGAACGCAGGACTGACAAAGAATGCGAGGGTTTGCCTACACGCTGAAGAACCGCTCTCTAATGTGAGCGGTTCTTTTTTATACACGGCGGATGGCGATCTCTTCCACTTTATGCTGATCGCCTTTTTTCAAAATGAGATCAGCTCGATATTTTGTCGGTAAAATATTTTGATATAAATTAGGGCGATTGACTGTATTCCAAATCGTGCTTGCCATCTGATCCGCCTCTTCATCCGTCAAATCTTTATATTGATGAAAAAAGGATTCAGGGTCTTGGAAGGCTGTTTCCCTTAGCAAACGGAAACGCTCCTTATACCAGGATTGAATTTGTGTTTCAGCGGCATCCACATAAATCGAAAAATCAAAGAAATCTGATACAAACACACGTGGTTCATCCTTCAGATCATCCAGCGCTGGAGATTGCAGCACATTGATTCCTTCAATGATGACAATATCAGCATCCTCCACTGTTTCATATACCCCTTCAAGCCGGTCATAGGTCAGATGCGAATACACCGGGGCATGTACCGTTTGTTTACCTGATTTCAATTCATTTAAAAAAGACAGAAGGGCTTTGACATCATAGCTTTCGGGGAAGCCTTTCTTTTCCATCAGCCCCCGATCCTTTAGTTCTTTTTGAGGATACAAAAAGCCATCCGTTGTCACAAGACTCACCTTTAGTCCATCTCCAAGCCTTGATAAAAGCGTTTCAATGATACGGGCCGTTGTGCTTTTCCCAACCGCCACACTTCCAGCGATCCCAATTAAAAAAGGGATTTTGGCATGATGCGGATAGTTTAAAAAAGCATTCACATGCTGGTTTTTCTGTTTTTCAGCAAAGACGTGCAATGTCAAAAAACGAATCAATGGTATGTAAATATCTCGAACTTCTTCAAGCGATAAATAGTCGTTTAATCCTTGAAGTGCTCTCGCTTCCTCTTCTGAAACAGATACCGGCATATATTCCCCAAGAGCTGCCCATGCCTCTCTCGTATGGCGTGTATATAATGTATTAAAATCTAGTCGTTCGTCACTCAAAGTCTTTCCCACCAATCTTCACTAAACTCGTAACCAAAAAGACGATAATCCGATTGTAGCCTAAAATGAAGGCGCTGTCTTTATTTTTCAACTAAAGTTTGCTTCTTTTGCGAAAAAAAGCATTAAAAAAAGGAAAATGAGGGTAAATAAGAGTATTCAGTTGGATAGATAGAAGGGAGCACACCAAATGAAATATGTGATGATTGGCGGAGATGCAGCAGGAATGAGCTGCGCTATGCAAATATATAGAGAGGACCCAGACGCACACATTGTTGCTTTTGAAAAAGGAGAGATTTTCTCATATGGACAGTGCGGACTTCCCTACTTGATCGGCGGTCTCATTGATCATCACAGAAAACTCATCGCACGCAGCGGTGAAACCTTTCGCGACAAATATGGAATTGACGCCAGATGCTTACACGAAGTGACCTCCATCGACCCAGCGCAAAAAACGGTGTCGGGTCTTCATACCAAAACAAAAGAACCTTTTACGGAAAGCTATGACCGCCTCTTAATTGCGACAGGAGCAAGCCCCATCACACTGGATTTAGATCACCAGCCATTAGAAGGCATTCACGTATTAAAAACCATTCCGCATGCGCTGTCCATTTTAGACCATTTAAAAAAAGACGTCACACATGTCACTATCATCGGCGGAGGCTATATCGGCTTAGAAATGGCAGAAAATATAAAAGCGCTAGGAAAAAACGTTCATATTATACAGAGGGGATCAACACTTGGTCCAGGGTTTGACCCCGATATGGCACAATATCTTACAAAAGAAGCGAGTGATCAAGGCATTCATGTAGTGCTTGGAGAAACCGTGCAGAAACTAGAGGGTGAGACACATGTAACAGCTGTTCACACAGACAAACAGACCATTGAAACAGATATGGTCATCATTGCCATCGGCGTCACTCCACAAACAGCCTTTTTAGACAAAACAGGGATCAAACGTCTTCAAAATGGGGCCATTGCGGTGAACGAATACATGCAAACCAATGTAAAAGACATCTATGCTGCCGGGGATTGCGCAGCGACCTATCATCGCATCAAAAAAGCACTAGATTATATTCCTCTCGGCACGACTGCGAATAAACAAGGAAGAATTGCAGGCTTTCATATGACGGGGACAAACCGGGCGTTTCAAGGTGTAACTGGAACAGCAGTGATGAAATTTATGGACGTGACAGCGGGACGAACGGGTTTATCAGAGAAAGAAGCAAAAGAAGCGGACATCCCTTTCTCCACCATCACCATTGATAGTACGGATCACGCTGGATATTACCCAGATGCGGAGAAAATGAAAGTCAAATTGGTTTACAGAAGCGATGACCACACCTTGCTTGGTGCGCAAATCATCGGCAAAAACGGTGTCGATAAACGAATTGATGTCATGGCAGCGGCCCTTTACCAAGAGCTGACCATGACAGACCTTGAAGATTTAGATATTAGCTATGCACCGCCTTTTAACAGTGTATGGGACCCGCTTCAGCAAGCAGCAAGACGGGTATAAAAGGCCTGTAATGAAAAAACCTACCAAAAAAGAAACCAGTTCACGACCGGTTTCTTTTTTGTGCTATTTTTTCATCATTGCTTTGCGTGCTGCTTTTTCAAATAAAAACGGGAATAATTGATATAATTTACTGCCAGCGTTCATCCAGCCAGGTAAATTAATCTCTCTTTTTTTCGTCATCATAGCAGATACGACCTTCCCTGCCACCTTGTCTGCACTAAGCATCATGAAATCAACGTTTTTCACATATTCACCGCTGCGATCTGCGATGGTAAAGAAGTCTGTGGCAATCGGTCCTGGGTTCACTGTCGTGACGTGAACCCCGCAGTCTGCCAGCTCCATTCTGAGGCTATTTGAAAATCCAAGGACGGCATGCTTTGATGCGGAATAAATCGCTGATTTTGGAGTGGCAATTTTTCCTGCCTGAGAGGCGATATTGATAATATGTCCCTGCCCTCTTTGTTTCATCTCTGGGATGACCTTTTTCGTACAGGCAATTAAACCAAACACATTCACCTCAAACATCGACACCATTTCCTCAATGGATGCATCTTCTACGAGATCGAATACACCAAAGCCGGCATTGTTGACCAAAATATCGACAGCCCCCACTTCTTGATACGCGCGCTCAATGTCCTCAAGCTGGCTGACATCAAGCTGAACGATATGACACACCCCGCCAGCGCTCATAATTTTTTCTTTCACACTAGTAAGCTTTTCCACTCGTCTTGCTGAAATAATGATTTCTGCGCCTTCTGCTGCTGCCAAGTACGCCATTTTTTCACCAATGCCCCCAGATGCACCTGTAATCCATATTCTCTTTCCTGTTAATCGCCCCATACGTTTCACTCCTTAGTTTGCCCTGTAATAAAGAATTCCGTCTTTTTGCACTTCTTCAATTTGTCCAGCCGCTAAGAGCACATCCAGCTGCCCAACTGTCTCTGACATCGTTAAAAATAAGGCCTCTTCATACAGCACAGGAAATAGCTTACGGCAAAGATGAAAGGCGGTCATTTCTTTTCGTTTAAGTAGCTGATACATCGTATTTGACCGTTTCTCTTGTTTCTTAAATCTTTCTTCGATCAATTCATGATGAGACGTTATGAGCTGACCGTGTCCAGGGTAGATGGTCTTAATTGGCAGATGCAATAATCGATTCAGTGATGCTTTATATTGAAGCAGTGATTTTTGACGTTCCTTGCCTTCAAACGGTGCTTCCATTAACGGATTTGAAGAAATGGTCGTCAAAAGCAGGTCTCCGCCAATGAAATGACCCGTTGTTTCATCTAGAAAGGAAAGATGCGACTGTGCATGTCCTGGGGTTTCCATCACAAAGAAGTGTTCATGCCCCTTCAAACGATCGCCTTCCTTTATGACGTCATCTACATGTGCAGTACAAGAATATGTATAAGACTGCTTCACGATTCTTTCACACTCATCTTGACGAAGTGGTACACCTAACTGCTGAAAAAAACGGTCCATAAAATCAATTTGGCGCTGCTTAAACGCTGGGTCCTGACTAATATACGGCTCATTTAACTGGTGTCCGATCACACGGACATGAGGTTTCATTAGATTTAATAGACCGACATGATCTGCATGATGATGGGTCAAAACCACTTGATCAATATCATCTATTGATAAATGATGTTCCTGTAATTGCATGATAAAGGCATGCTCCGCCTCTTGTGTCATCGGTCCGCAATCCACTAAGGTCACGGCCTCTCCTTTTAATACATATGCATGCACATCCCCAACGGCAAACGGTGTAGGGATGGATAATTGAATGATGTCTTCTTTCACTTTTATACGTCATCTCCTGCTTTTTGACTCATGGATTATTACGACTCAATCTTCTTTATTCATTGTATCTTGCAAAAGGCAGACTGTCATGCGGTTTAAATGGTCAATTTTTTTATTTGTCCCTATTGACACAAACTTGTCCATCGTTGCATAATGAACAACAAATATACGATGCGCGATGACAAGGATTAGTAAGCAAAATAATGATGCAAGAGAGTGAGGTCCGCTGGCTGTAAGGCCTCACCATCCGCTTATTTGCTGAACCTGCCCTTTGAGCTGTTAGGCAAACCTAAACGTTACCCGCGTTAAGGGACTAGAGCTGAGTATGCAAGTTTGCATGCTAATTGAGGGTGGTACCGCGAAAAACCTTTCGTCCTTTTCAGGCGAGAGGTTTTTTTATTTTCTACAAGGAGGAGCAGCTTATGAGTAAAATTGGATTTATCGGTGCAGGCTCGATGGCAGAGTCTATGATCAAAGGTTTATTAAAAAGTGGCATCATGGCAAATGAAGATATCATTGTCACAAATAAAACAAACGAAAAACGACTAGAAGAATTAAAGGTGCGTTATGGGGTCAAAACGGATTTTTCTCGGTCCTTTATTTATGAAGAAGCAGATATTCTCGTATTTGCTTTAAAACCGAAAGATGCCGAAAGCGGGATTTCTGAGGTGCGTCCTTACTTAAATGGACAGCTAATCATTTCTATTTTAGCGGGTATCTCCATTGAAACGATTCAACACTATGCTGGCGGGAAAACGGCAGTGGTTCGCGCGATGCCAAATACATCAGCAGCGATTCAGCAATCGGCAACAGGCATTGCCGTAAGTGATGAAGTCACTGAGGAGCAAAAGAAAAAGACGGTCGAGCTGTTTGAAACGATCGGTCATGTGACGGTATTAGATGAATCGCAGCTGAATGCTGTTACAGCCATTGCAGGCAGCGGTCCTGCCTTCATTTATCATTTCATTGAAGGAATGGAACGAGGCGCTTCGGAACTTGGGATGGACCAAACAACAGCGAAATTGCTCATTTGCCAAATGATTGCAGGCGCCGCCAACATGCTTCAAAGTAGCGGTAAAGAACCTGCTGAACTGCGCAAAGAAATCACAAGTGAAGGCGGAACGACAGAAGCCGGTCTGAACACACTTGCTTCCTATCAATTTGAAGAAGCGGTTGTCGATTGTGTCAAAACAGCGACAAAACGCGCAGCAGAATTAAATGAAATGTTTTCAGCCAGTACGTATAAATGAAATTGAAAAGCACCTGTTTTGATGACAGGTGCTTTTTCATTTTTATTTTATCTAGTGATGCTTTTTAAAAAACGAGGGATTTTTCACAAAAAATAAACAAATATTAACAAGGGATATATTACCTTTCGTAGAATTACTTATATGTACCACAAAAAATGAGGAAGAGGAGTGTTTTGAATGAAGTTAGTTAAAGTTCTTACTGGATCTGCATTGTCACTCGCTTTACTTTTTTCCGCAGCACCGGCATTTGCTACAAGTGCACAATCTAACGTAGAGGATGTCCATGTCACAAGTGATTTTAAAGCTCAACTTTACACATGGGATATCACCAACACTACTGGTATTTTTGCCAACTCGTTTGAGCAAGATGGGATTAAATGGTATTTAAAAGGCATCACTAAAAATTCTGATGGAACTTGGACAGCTCATTATGAGGGTCAACGAGTATAATCCTAACTGGGAGCCTATGGCTCCCTTTATCTATTTTAAAAGTAATGAAACATTATACCCCCTTCTTTCCTCATTAACCTTCATTTACACTCTACATCCCTCACTCAAAAGCATATAAGCATTCAAAGACTCTTGAGACCTCATACATGAACCTGATTTACTTTTTCTCTAATAAAGCATGAATCGTTGATTCTAAGAGTGATGGCAAAACGCCAAAAGAGAACGGGACATGCAGCCGTTCTGTCCATTTGTGTGCGTCCTTTCCTAATGGACCAACGTTCATGACAGGAACGTTAAGAGCTTCTTTTTCTCCTTGCGGTAACGAGTAGCCTTTTTGGTAAAGCGGCATGTTGGTCGTATAATCGTCTACATCTTGTTTTTCGAGCTGTAAGTAGCTTAAATCAGACAATCCGGGGAAATATTTCACTTCTTCTACTTCAAGCCCATAGACCTCCTTAGCCTCCCTTTGAATCTTCTTTAAGGTCGTCTGAATATGCAAATCATCTGTTGAAGAAACAGAGGGGTAAAATGGCGGACTATAAAACAACACAATCAGCGGCCCCTCTTCCTTACAAAGCGTCGTCAGCTCTGATACGATTTTGGTTGAAAAATCACGATCTCCAAGCTCGCCTCGGTTGGCGAATGCATAGTTGACAATTCGCTCGACCTCCTGCGCACCTGATCGTTCGGCGGCTTTTTCGTACAGCTCATGATACGTCAAGACCGTGATGTTTGTGTCGATGGGTGTAAAGTGTTTAAAACGCTGAAATGCAGCGGTTTTCTGTTTAAGATTGGCTTCGATTTGGGCGGCTGCTTGTTTCGCAGTTTCATAAAGAAGCCCGTGAAGCTCTTCACTAGAGCGTTTCATCATGAGCACATTAAATAAAGAAACAGCCGTGTGAGGTGTTTGAACAGAGTAAGCTTCTTTCAAATCCTTTTGCATCAAATTGGTCGGAGGCGGTGTTACTTCACCATCTACTTCCTCACAATAATCACTATTCAGCTCTAACAGCCGGTTTAATTCAGATACCATAAAATTTGCATTTAATCCTGAGAACGGCTCTCCTACATGTGTTTCAATTCCTTTACAGAAAAAGCCCGCAAGCACCTTCCCTATACTACCCGTATAGATGTATTGGTGCGCATCCCCTGGATACTTTTCAAACATCGGCTCACTGTTTAAACACGCTGTATAATCAAGGTCATACTTCTCTTTGAGCTCCTTTAGCTTCGGGACAGCCTCCAGCATTCCCTGTGAATTCACCTCTTCATCCGGAACTGTGACGAGCAAAATATTTCCTTCAAACCTCTCCTCCATCGCTCTTTCCAGCATTGAAAGCTGGACAGTCAAGCCTGCTTTCATATCCATGGATCCTCGTCCAAACAGCCAGTCACCTGAAGCTAAATCCTCTCTTGCTCTTTTTGGAAGAAGCGCACTTTTTTGAGAAAAGGACACCATTAACTCTTCGGGCTTACACGCCATATTTTGAAATTCTCCGTAATCCTCTGTATCGACGACATCAAAATGGCTGAGAAGCAAAACAGTACGTGGCAGCGTACTTCGTTTGACAAGTGCCGTTAAATAATACCGGCCATCCTTCATTGGATGCAAAGCCAAATGATCAGGGTTTTGCTCAAAATATGGCCGCTCCCTCAGCAGGTAATATAAATATTCCGCTAACGCTACTTCTCCTGTTGTACCAGATATGCTTTCATACTGCATAAGAGCTGTCAGCAGCTCTTTGAGTTCACTTTCCGTTTGCCATTTCATCCGTTCTCCCCCTTTTCTGTCTCTTTCCCCATTATACAAAAACGTGTATAAAAGCTATATTCTTTGAGCACCTTTTATGACGAAAGTTTGAATGGCTGTTATAATCGGCTATACCATTCAATGAGGAGGCGAAGGTAATTGGAAACAAAACTCTTTTCACCTTGGACATTAAAAGGTGTGACGCTGAAAAACCGCATCGTGATGTCTCCGATGTGTATGTATTCATCTTATGACCGTGATGGGAAATTACAGCCTTTTCACTTTGCACATTATATTTCCCGTGCACAAGGTCAGGCTGGGCTGATCATGATTGAGGCGAGCGCTGTTTCCCCTGAGGGCAGAATTAGTGATCAAGACCTTGGGATTTGGAGTGATGAGCACATTGAAGGATTTGCCTCATTAAACGAACAAATCAAAACATACGGAACAAAAACAGGCATCCAGCTCGCACATGCCGGACGTAAGGCAGAACTAGACGGTGATATCCTTGCACCATCCAGCATCCCGTTTGATGAACAGTCTAAAACACCTGTTCAAATGTCTGTTGATCAAATTAAAGATACCGTTCAGGCGTTTCAAGATGCGGCTGTCCGGGCAAAAAAAGCTGGCTTTGACATCATTGAGATTCATGCTGCGCACGGCTATTTAATTAACGAATTTCTTTCACCGCTTGCGAATCAACGAACAGATGAGTATGGCGGTTCACCTGAAAACCGTTATCGTTTCTTAAGAGAAGTCGTTGATGCAGTCAATGAAGTTTGGGATGGACCATTATTTGTCCGTGTATCCGCTTCTGATTACACAACAAAAGGACTTGATATTGCAGATTATATTGGTATTGCCGCATGGCTGAAAGAGCAAGGTGTCGACTTAATCGATGTCAGCTCAGGTGCTGTCGTGCAGGCCAAAATCAAGACATTCCCCGGCTACCAAGTGACGTTTGCAGAAAAAATAAAAGAAGGCGCCGGCATCCAAACAGCCGCTGTCGGTTTGATCACATCTGGTATACAGGCCGAAGAAATTTTACAAAATCAGCGTGCTGATTTGATCTTTATTGGCAGAGAATTTTTGCGGGATCCATATTTCCCAAAAACAGCTGCCAAAGAGCTTCGCACATCCATTGAAGCCCCGCGTCAATATGATCGCGCTTGGTAAAATGTCATAGGAAAAAGGTGTCTATTTTTTGAAATAGGCATCTTTTTTGTTTTAAAGAGAAACATATCTGCCTTTTGTGCCGTCTTTTAGCTAAAGAACCACTTAGAGGAGATGGAAGAATGAACCCTGTAATGATTGAAAGAACGTATCATATAGATGGACATCACTTTTATACAAAGCATCGTCAAGGCAAAAGACAAGCGACCATTATCTTTGAAGCAGGCTACGGAATGTCTGGCGATACGTGGGCAAATATGGCCCATGATATTGACCCGGAGCTTGGGGTTTTCTTATACGACCGGTTAGGAAATGGAAACAGCAGTGTCAGCAGCGAAGGAAGAACCCTGCATGACCTTGCAGATGATTTAGATGCGCTTTTGGAACATGCCAATATCCAGCCGCCATTTCTCATTGTGGCTCACTCATTTGGTTCTCTTGTCAGCCGATTATGGGCAAGCCGCAGAAGAGAAGATGTCATCGGCATGGTGCTGTTAGACCCAGCAAGTGAGGAGCAAGAGCAGGTCATTCTGCCGCTTTTATCAAAGGAAGAACGTGCTTCATATATGGCGCAGTTCACAGCCGAATGTACCCATGAGGACTTTCAACAAATGCTATGCACAATCAAAGAAGAGCAAACGCATTATGGGATGATGCCGCTTCTTGTCATTTCCTCAGGTAAGGGCCGATTGTTTCATCCAGCGCATGAAGCCTGGCTTAGGCTTCATAAACGGATGCTGTCTTTTTCATCCCAAAGCGGATGGATTCAAGCACAGAACAGCTCGCACTATATTCATCATGATGAGCCGCATATTGTTCAGCTTGCCATCTATGATGTATGGTGCGCAGCTAAACAGCCTGTCTCCTATTATCAAACAGCCAATTAAACACAAAAACTCCTTGACTCATAAGCGGTCAAGGAGTTTCTTTTATTTATGCCGTTGGGGCAGATTGACTTTTTTCAGAAAGCAGCTTTTCAATGCTGACAAGCTGAACACATAACGTAAAGATATCAATCGCTTGCTCTAGTTCTTCAAGTGATGGGAACGTTGGCGCAATGCGAATGTTACGATCAAACGGGTCTTTTCCATATGGATAAGTCGCACCTGCACCTGTCATTGTGACACCTGCTTCTTTCGCTTTTTGCACAACAGTTTTTGCGCAATGATCGAGAGTATTTAAACTAATGAAATAGCCGCCATTTGGCTTGTGCCATTCAGCGATGCCTTTCCCGCCAAGTTTTTCGTCAAGGATAGATAGAACGAGGTCAAACTTCGGCTTAATGATCGCCGCGTGCTTTTTCATATGTTCCTTCAAGCCTTCTGGATTCTGGAAGAAACGAAGATGTCTCAATTGATTGATTTTGTCTGGTCCAATCGTTTGTACCGATAATTGCTTTTGAGTGAAGCTCACATTGTCCGGGCTAGACGCCATCAGTGCAACTCCTGAGCCTGGGAATGTAATTTTAGAAGTAGACGCAAACATAAACACACGGTTTGGGTGCCCTGCTTTCTCTACTGCTTGAAAAATATCTTTTAATGGATCAGGAGTATCCGTTAGATGATGTACAGCATATGCATCATCCCAAAAAATACGGAAATCGTCTGCTTTTGTTTTCATTGAAGCTAGACGGTCAACGACCTCATCTGAATACGTAATGCCGTCTGGGTTGCTATATTTCGGTACACACCAAATGCCTTTAATCGCTTCATCTTCTGCAACCCATTTTTCTACCTGATCCATATCAGGTCCGTCAGCCTTCATATCTACCGTGATCATCTCTATGTTAAATAGCTCACAAATGGCAAAATGACGGTCATACCCTGGGCTCGGTGCAAGGAATTTCACCTTTGGTAGCTCTCCCCAAGGTGTTTTGCTGCCATATACACCGTGACTCATGGCACGGGCAATTGTATCATGCATCATATTGAGGCTGGAATTACCGCCAATGATGATTTGTTCTGGCTTCAGATTGAGCACATCTGCAAAAAATTTCTTTGTTTCAGGAAGGCCTGTCAAACCGCCATAGTTTCGCACATCTGTGCCATCCTCAGCTGTCATCGCATCCTTTGATGTCACGACATCGAGCATGCCCATAGACAAATCGAGCTGTTTTGGCGAAGGTTTCCCTCTAGACATGTCTAAGTGTAAGTTTTTACTTTTGTACGTTTCATACTCATTTTGTAGTGCCAAATAAAGGTCATTCAATTCTGCTTCACTTAACGCTGTAAAACCGCTCATCTTTGATTGTGCCTCCCGTATTCTTCATAGTTTGATACGTCATTTATTTTTTCTTCACCATTTTACCACTACCTGAAAAAGAGCGTCATCAAAAATATCAAAAAAATCACACAACTTTTTTTGACGATTCATCCAATTTTTACAGGGTACGGTCAATCGTAAAAGAAAAGAAATCATGTGCAGCTTCTGTCAGCGGGAATATATCGCGGGCTTCTTTTAACAGTTGATGCAGTGCCTCTTCTCCTTGGTACCGTGCACTAATATGGGTCAAAATGAGCCTTTTTGCGCCTGCTTCCTGCGCCGTTTGCGCTGCCTGTTCTGTCGTGCTGTGATAATAATTGTAGGCTAATTCTGCATCTTCTTTACCGAATGTTGCTTCATGGACTAACACATCCGCATTCTTGGCAAGCCTTATTATATTCTCGCACAAACGAGTATCTCCTGAAAATGCAACAATTCTCCCTTTTTTAGGGGGTTCCAAATAATCGGTTCCGTCAATGATCCTGCCATCTTCAAGTGTAACGGTTTCCCCTTTTTTTAACTTCTGATACAAAGGTCCAGGTTTTACCCCGATTTCTTTTAGGTCTTCGGCTTTTAATGCACCAGGTACATCTTTTTCGACAACCCGATAGCCGTAAGCTGGGATACCGTGAGACACCCGTCTTGCTTCTACTTGAAAGGTATCATCCTCAAACACGATGCCTTCATCTATTTCTATGATATGCAGCGGATATGTCAAATGCGTTTGTGTAGCTGAAAGTGCCGCATTCACAAAGGCTTTGATACCCTTTGGGCCATAGATTGTTAGTTCATCCTCTCCGCCTTGAAAGGACCTACTGCCGAGCAGTCCTGGGAGACCATATACATGATCACCGTGCATATGAGTGATAAATATTTTCTCAATCTTTCTCGGTTTAATCGTTGTATGTAATATTTGATGCTGCGTCGCTTCCCCGCAATCAAAAAGCCACACTGCTTTCCTCTCTTCTAATAGCTTAAGCGCTGTGCAAGTGACGTTTCTTGTTTTTGCAGGAATGCCTGCACCTGTTCCTAAAAAGAGCAGTTCCATAGCTTTTTCCTCCTACAGCCGGTATACAATATCTTCATTCATATAGAATACATGAAGACAAGGTAAATGTGAATTCAGCGGAATTTTTTAAAAAAGTCAAACGAGAGCAGAAAAAGTCGAATCAAATGTTTGCTTTACGAACAATGAACCTTTAAAATAAAGAAAATGTACATACATTCTCGGTTTTTACAACAATGCTACGAATAAAGTGAGGTACTTTTCGTGAATACAGAAACTAACAATCCAAAAGCAGTCATTGTCATTTTTGGCGCAACAGGAGATCTTGCCAAACGCAAGCTCTACCCTTCTATACATAGACTTTTTCATAGCGGAAAGCTTGGAGATGAATTCGCCGTTGTAGGTGTTGGGCGCCGCCCTTGGTCTCATGAGGACCTCAGAGCTGTGGTAAAAGATTCGGTCTCTTCTGATGATGCGGAAGCGAAAACAGAGGAATTCATTTCTCATTTCTATTATCATGACTTCGACGTATCAAGCCCTGCTTCCTATCAATCGCTTAACACACTTCTAGCCGGCCTTGAAGATACGTACAGTATCCCAAATAACCGTATGTTTTATTTAGCCATGGCACCGGAATTCTTCGGAACGATTGCAAAGTTCTTAAAGAGTGAGGGCGTATCAGAAACAACCGGCTGGTCACGTCTTGTCATCGAAAAACCATTTGGACATGACCTGCCAAGTGCGAAAACGCTAAATGAAGAAATTCGTGATGCATTTACAGAAGATCAAATTTATCGGATTGACCACTATCTCGGTAAACAAATGGTTCAAAACATCGAGGTCATCCGTTTTGCGAATGCCATCTTTGAACCACTTTGGACAAACCGCTATATTTCAAACATCCAAATTACATCTAGTGAATCTTTAGGTGTTGAAGACCGGGCTAGATATTACGAAAGTTCTGGTGCCCTAAGAGACATGGTCCAAAACCATATGCTTCAGATGGTCGCACTTTTAGCAATGGAGCCTCCAATTAAGCTGAATACAGAGGAAATCCGTAGCGAAAAACGGAAAGCATTGCGTGCTCTTCGTCCTTTCTCTAAAGATGAGGTCGATCAATTCTTTGTCCGCGGGCAGTATGATGCTGGGACGATTGATGGCAGCATGGTTCCCTCCTATCTTGAAGAGCAAAATGTTGATCCGAACTCCAATACAGAAACATTCGTTGCAGGGAAGCTACTGATTGATAACTTTAGATGGGCCGGGGTACCATTTTACATTCGTACAGGAAAACGATTAGAAAAGAAATCTACTCAGATCGTCGTTCAATTTAAAGACATTCCAATGAACCTGTACTACGGAAATGGAAATTCCATGCATCCAAACTTACTCGTCATTCACATTCAGCCAGATGAAGGCATTACCCTTCACCTGAACGCTCGCAAGCTAGATGGCGGAACGTATGCGAAACCAATTAAGCTCGACTACCAAACAAACTATAATGACATCATGAATACACCAGAAGCATATGAAAAGCTGATTCATGACTGTTTATTGGGCGATGCTACAAACTTTGCTCACTGGGATGAAGTGGCACTTTCTTGGAACTTTGTTGATCCGATTTCTGAAAAATGGGCAGAAAACAAAACATTAAAACCAAACTACCCTGCTGGTTCAATGGGACCGAAAGAAGCAGATCAGCTTCTAGAAAAAGACGGGTACCATTGGTGGAATATATAAAATCGATATAAAAAAGAGCAGTCTCCCTAGGAGTTCTGCTCTTTTTTTAACGTCCTGTTTTCGTAATTTCAACCGTTGAAAAATCAAACTTATCATAGCGATGATGGCTAAAGGAATATTCAAACGGCCGGCCTGTGTTTAAATAAGCAACCTGCTCGACTTCAAGCACTGGATCACTTGGGTCACAGCCTAAATACTGCTGATCAAGCTGGTCTGATTTTGCCGCTCTAATTTTCTTGTGCGCCCCTGCTACTTTCAATTGAAGCTCCTTTGAAATGTAGTCATAGATAGAGCCCAGCAAAACCTCTTCATCTATTCCCTTGATCATATTTACAGGCATAAAGGTTTTTTCTAATACATACGGCTCTTCATCCACAAGACGGAGCCGAATAATGTCATAAACGGGTGAGCTTAAGTCAATCGATAGGTGGGCTGCCACCTCTTCACTTGGGAAATGCACATCAAAGCGAATGATTTGGCTCGTCACATGTTTATCTGCCATGACTTTTGTGAATCCTTTATTTTCATGGCCTGAGACGTTGATTGCCCCTTGGTTTAGCGCCGCCTTCACAATAAATGTGCCGTGACCTCTTTTTCTAAAGAGCAGACCTTCTGCCACGAGAAGATCGAGCGCGCGCTTCATCGTCATTCTACTGCATTGAAATTCAGCGGCAAGCGAGTTTTCATCTGGAATGGGTTGATCTGCTGGATAATATGCTGTTCCTATTCGTTTTCTAATTTCTTCTGAAATGAGCTCGTACTTTTTCATCTCACACCACCAACTGACTGTTTTTTCATATCATATTATAGCGCTTTCTTTATGGCGTTTTTTGGCCTTCTTCTCATTCTACACTAAGCCTAGTGTGCTTAAAAGGTGCCAGCCATTTTTGTTTCATCCTCTTGCCTTCACATAAGAAAAATACTTGCCCTTTTTAAGGAAAGAGCAAGTATTTTCATTAAAAACCGTTATTCTTTGAAACAGATTGAAACCAGTATCCACTTTTCTTGATGGTTCGTTTCCCGTCTTCTTGTAGATCAACTGAGACAAATCCATAACGATTCTTGTATGCATTTGTCCATGACCAATTATCCATAAACGTCCACAGATGATAGCCTTTCACATTGCTTCCTTCTTGAATGGCTTGATGCACCCATTTGAGATGCTCAGATATAAAGTCAATACGGTAATCGTCATGAATCATTCCTTCTTCATCCTTAAACCGCTCTTCTCCTTCGACTCCCATTCCATTTTCAGAAATAAAGCATTCGATATTATCATAGTCTGTTTGGACTTTTTTCAATATATCGTAAATCCCTTTTTCATAGATTTCCCAGCCTCGATACACGTTCATTTTTCTTCCCGGCATTTCAAAAGAATCAAAATAATGATTTGGCATAAATGGCGCTTGAGGATGAGGCATATGCTCTTTTGCTTTCACTCTTCTTGGCTGATAATAGTTGATGCCAAGAAGGTCAATTGTATTCTCTTGAATGAGCGCAAGGTCTCCTTCTTCCATACTTGGCATAAAGCCTTCTTTCTTTAAGACCTCTACTAGTTTTTCAGGGAAATGTCCTTTTACCGCAGGATCTAGGAAGGAACGGTTAAAGAAAGCATCTGCCAACTCAGCTGCTTCGACATCGCGCGGATTCTGGCTTCGCGGATACGAAGGGGTGAGATTCAGAATGATGCCGATTTTCCCGTCTTGCTTCATTTCTTTGTAAGCCGCAATCGCCTTAGCATTTGATAAAATTTCATGAAAACCGACCTGTACTGCCTTTTGGAAATCGACTTCGTTTGGATAATGAAAGCTATACATATACCCGCCCTCTACAGGGACAATCGGTTCGTTATGGGTAAACCATTTTTTCACTCGGTCTCCAAATAACTGAAAGCACAATGTCGCATAGCTGACATAATCGTCGACTACTTGTCTGTTCACCCATCCGCCCTTCTCCTGCAGCGCCATTGGCATATCAAAATGGTACAGGTTCACAAACGGCTCGATATCATGTGCAATCAGTTCATTGATCACAGCATTGTAAAAAGACACTGCTTCTTCATTGACGGCACCTTTTCCTTCAGGTAAAAGGCGTGACCATGAAATCGAAAGCCGAAACGAATTGTGCCCAATTTCTTTCATCAGACGGATATCTTCTTTATATTTTCGGTAAAATTGAGATGTCACGTTCGGCCCTACGCCATTAAAAAAGCGTGTCGGCTCTTTTTCAAACCAATGATCCCAAATGTTCGGTCCCTTTCCATCTCCAGAGACGCTCCCTTCTGTTTGCGTCGCAGAAGCAGAAGATCCCCACCAAAAACCTTCTGGAAATATATATGATTGTTTGTTAGTTTCCATCGACATGTATTGAGTCTCCTTCGCCTTTGATGTTAGTTGTCTTCGTTTATTCTGTTGTGGTTATCTTTTCATTTTTCACATTCATACGGTCAATAAATTTCAGGAACGGGAACCAAATGACAAACACAATCATTAAATTAAACAGCTGAAGCAGGCCGCCTGCTAATGAATTTGTTGCCATGATCCCGCTAATAAAGATCGGCACCGTCCATGGAATATTTACGCCTGTCGGCGGCGGAACAATGCCTGCAGCCATTGCAAAATAAGAAATACACGTAATGACCATTGGCGCCAAAATCCATGGAATGAGGATAAGCGGATTCATCACAATCGGTAAACCGAAGATAATCGGTTCATTGACGTTAAATAATCCTGGCCCTAAGCCGAGCTTTGCAACTTGTTTTAATTGTTTACTTTTCAAGAAAATTAAAATCGTAAACACAACCGCCAGCGTCATACCGGTTCCACCCATTCCAACCGTATAGATTTCAATAAACTGCTTGCTGATGATATGAGGAACCTCACCTGTTTTTGTATAGCTCTCTAGGTTTTGAATGGACAATGTATTCCAAATCGGGTCCATAACAGAGTTGATAATAATTTGGCCGTGGAGCCCAAAGAACCAAAGAATTTGGATAAAGAAAATAGCGATCAAGGTCGGAATGATACCGCTTCCAAGTCCGACAAGTGGCGCCTGAATAGCATGGTAAATCAAGTCATGCATGTTTGTTTTGAAGCCTTGTGTAATGATGATATTGATCAGTAAAAAGGTGGTGAGTGTTAAAGTAGCCGGGATCAGTGCAGCAAAAGACTTTGAAACAGCTGGTGGAACCCCTTGCGGCATGTTGATGACAAATTTCTTTTGGACAAAATAACGATAAATTTCAGCAGATAAAAAGCCTGTGATCATTCCAAGGAACATCCCCTTTGCTCCTAAACGATCAACTGGGATCACGCCTGCAATAGATGCACCGCCCTCTTGTTCTAGTAAAAATGGAGTCAGAAGCAAGAAAGAGGCTAAAGCAATCACGCCGCCAAATACAGCTTCCACTTCATAGCTTTTCGATAAATAGTAGCCAATCCCAAATACAACAAACACGCTCATAATGCTAATGGTCGCACTTGGCGCGATATTCAGTGCAGACTGAAATCCTTCCAGTGCTGTTTGACTCATGATTTTATCTAAAAATGGCAAATTCATTAGCACAACCATAATGGAACCAAAAATGGTAAGCGGGAACGCAAGCATAAAGGCATCCCGTAATACGCCTAGATAGCGGTTGTTGTTCAATCTCCCAGCAATCGGAACCAAAATGGCACTTATTTTATCAAACATTGGTTTCCCCCCCTTGTTTACACCCTTTATTGTTTTAGCGCTTGGAATATCGGCAGGAGCTCTCCCACAAGCTCCTTGATGGTAATGGTCGACATTAAGTGATCTTCAGCGTGCATGAGCAGTAAGGAAAAGGATGTTGTTTCTCCTCCTGCCTCTTTCTGTACGAGTTGAAAATGGATGTCATGTGCATGCCGTAAATCTTCTTCCGCTTCTTTCATAAGACCAAAAGCCTCTTCTTCTAGACCTTCTCGAAATTGTTTAAGAGATTGAAGCAATTTGCTGCGTGCATTCCCGCTGTGTAAGATCAATTGAAAGCTCACTTGTTCCTCCGTGAGCCCTTCGAGTGTTTTCTTTTCCATCCTTTAAGATTCCCCCATCAATGTAAGTGCCTGTTCATACGCTTTTTGTCCATCGGCAAGCCCGTACGCCTGCATATCAATGACCTCTACCTCAATCCCGTATTTTTTTGCTTCTTTTTGAAGGTCTCCTTTTAAAAAGCTCATTTGCGGTCCGATTAATACAACATCTGCATTCGCCATTTCTTTTTTTGCTTGATCTTGCCCCACTGCCCAAATTTCTGCTTCGTCCCCAATTGAATCGGCATGTGCTTTCATCTTTGTCACTAGTAAACTCGTAGACATCCCTGAACTGCATGCTAATAAAATACGTTTCATTTCTCTCACCCCATTGTTGTAATAAAAGCGCTTCCATTTAATATTATATATTTTTATTTTTAAATGTCTAGACATTTAATTTTATTTGTCTGTATTTTATATAAAAAAGAGCGTATTGATGTACGCTCTTTGTCTTTCTCCTTATCCTTTCCCTGCCTGGAACCCAGGATACTTCGTCATGCCGCCATCTACATATAACGTTAATCCTGTGACATAGCTAGCCTCTTTTGACGCAAGCCAGACAGCACACGCTGCCACTTCTTCTGGCTTTCCGATATAGCCGATGGGAATCAGTTCAATGACGCCTTTTTTCAATGCTGGATCATCAAATTTCTCGGCATTAATTGGGGTATCAATGGCGCCTGGTGCAATGCTGTTTACGCGGATTTTTTTCGGGGCATATTCTAGCGCCAATGTTTCCGTCATAAGTTTGGCTCCTCCTTTACTAGCTGCATAATGGACGAAATGAGGCCATGGGATTTGCTGATGAACCGACGACATATTAATAATCGAGCCTTCTATCCCATGATCGGTCATATACTTCAGTGCATCACGGCACCCTAGAAACATACCTGTTAAGTTGGTGGATATCACTTTGTTCCAGTTATCCAGCGTCATTTCCGTGGAAGGCACTTCATTTTCTATTCCTGCGTTATTGATCATCACATCAAGACTGCCGTACGTATCAACGGCTTTATCGATCATTGCTTGCATATCTTCTTCCTTTGATACATCTCCCTTGATTTTCACAGCCTGTCCGCCATTTTGTTGAATATCCGCAATGGTGTCTTCCGGATTTTCTTTATCGGAGAAGTAATTGATCACCACATTGGCTTTTTCTTGTCCGAATCGGCGTGCCATCACTTGACCTATCCCTGTACCTGCTCCTGTAATCAGGACTGTTTTACCTTCTAAATCTGGATACATTCGTTTAACCTCCTATTTTGTAAAGCCTAGCAGGACACCGCCTGCAATAATCATCAGGCAGCCTGCAATCACAAAGCTTGTTCTGGATGCTTTCTCTTTTAATAAGTAAATGCCGCCTAATGTTGAGATGACAATCCCTGTCTGTGACATCGAAAAGCTCACGGCTACACCAATTAGCGGAATGGCTAAAAGAAGCCCTAAATTTCCTGTTGACCAAACAAGACCGGCAATGATATTTCTAAACGTATATTTGCTAAACGGATCTTGCTTTAGACTAATCGCCAAGGATGAAAGGAGCATGCCGACGGATTGCGGAACGAGGGCAGACCATCCATCAATATGAAACCATCTTAAAATGACGACATATCCGACGTAGCCGACGGTTGAGATAAGCAAAATAATGACCCCTTTTTTAAAATTGCCCCCACCGTTTTCGTCACTCTTTTTTTGACCGAGAGATGTCATGACAACACCAGCAATGATCAATAAAATAGCGCAAGAACCAATAAGTATGACCGTCATCGTCTGCCATTCTTTAAAGACCATGACGCCAAATAATGTTGTACTCACAAGCTGCATCCCCGTCGATAAAGGAACTGCTTTAGACACTCCGAGAAAGGCAACACTTGAGAGCTGATTCATTTGGCCAATACTCCAAAAGATGCCTGAAATCACGGAGACCGCAAAAATGAGCGGTGTGAGCTCTGGCATTTTGATGAAAAAGGCAACCATTGAAAATAAAAAGGCGCCAAGGGTAATGCCAAGTGTTTGCTGGTATGCATTACCGCCAAGCTTGACACTAATGAGAACAATACTTCCCCAAAATATCGCTGGGAGAAGTGCATATAAAATGCCCACTTCTATCCCTACTTTCTTTTCTTTTTTACATAGCATCCCTCTTTTTCGCGTTTTTAGCCGAACATATGTAAACAAAAAAACCTTACCAAAAAGGTAAGGTTTCAGATGGTTGACAAAGGGCTAAAATGATCTTGATTTTACCCTTTTGTCTTCTTTTTATTTCATCCATTCAGTATGGAAGGTGCCTTCTTTATCTGTGCGCTCATACGTATGTGCACCGAAATAGTCACGCTGCGCTTGAATTAAGTTTGCTGGTAGCACAGCTGTGCGATAGCTATCAAAGTAAGCAAGGGCACTTGAGAATGAAGGAACAGGAACTCCTTGTTCCACTGCAAGTGAAATGACTTTACGAAGTGATGATTGATAGCTTTCGACGATATCCTTGAAGTAAGGATCAAGCAATAGGTTTTTCAGTTCAGGGTTACGGTCATATGCTTCTTTAATTTGTTGTAAGAAGGCTGCACGGATGATACATCCACCGCGGAAGATCATCGCAATTTCACCGTATTTTAAATCCCAGTTATATTCATCAGATGCTGCTTTCATTTGCGCAAAACCTTGTGCATAAGAGCAGATTTTACTCATGAATAGGGCTTTTCTAACAGCTTCGATCAACGCTTGTTTATCATCAGCTGATTGAGTCGGCTCAGGGCCTTGAATTAATTTGCTTGCTTCAACTCGCTCATCCTTCATTGCAGAAATATAGCGCGCAAAAACAGACTCTGTAATGATCGGAAGCGGGACACCTAGATCAAGTGAGCTTTGGCTTGTCCATTTTCCAGTTCCTTTTTGTCCAGCTTTATCTAAGATGACATCCACAAGCGGCTGGTTTGTTTCTTCATCCACTTTTGTGAAAATATCAGCTGTAATTTCAATTAAGTAGCTGTCAAGCTCGCCTTTATTCCACTCTGAGAATACTTCATGAAGCTCCTCTGCTGACAATCCAGCGACATGCTTCAAGATAAAGTAAGACTCAGAAATCAATTGCATATCTCCGTACTCGATGCCGTTATGGACCATTTTGACATAATGTCCTGCTCCATCTGGACCGATATACGTAGTACAAGGCTCGCCATCTACTTTCGCAGAGATCGCTTCTAAAATTGGTTTCACTAGCTCATGCGCTTCTTTTTGACCGCCTGGCATGATAGATGGCCCTTTTAGAGCACCTTCCTCACCGCCAGAAACACCTGTACCAATGAAGTGAATACCACTTTCCGCAAGCTCTTGATTACGTCTTTGTGTATCCTTGTAATATGTATTTCCACCATCAATTAAAATATCACCTTTCTCTAGGTGAGGAAGTAATGATTGAATGGTTGCATCCGTTGCTGCACCAGCTTTCACCATTAAAAGAATTTTACGCGGTGTTTCAAGCGACTGAACAAATTCTTCGATGCTGTATGTGCCTACAACGTTTTTCCCTGTTGATTCTTGAAGAAATTCTTCTGTTTTGCTACTAGATCTGTTATAAACGGACACGGAGAAACCGCGGCTTTCAATATTAAGGGCAAGGTTTTTCCCCATAACGGCTAGTCCAACCACACCGATTTGTTGTTTTGACATAATTCTGACGTCCCTTCTAACACACTATATTGATTACTGCTGAAATGATGTACCCTTTGAAATTACCACAACATCACCTCTTTTATCAAGTTTTCAGGCTAGTCATTTCCTCTTTCGTCCTGAAAAAAGTCTTTATTAAAACTTGTCCCGCTTGTTTTGCTCTCTTTTTCCTTCATTGTCATTCCTCTTTGAATGAGTGGCTTTCCATACTTTTCTTTAAGATCATCTAAAACGGATTGGAGCGGCTCTTCTTTTGCATCTTCTGTATAAGAAAATAAATCAAGCTGCTTGACGGCTGCTTTTCGTTCTACAAGATCTGTCCCCGTCACGCCTAAGAGTCTCACCGGCTGGTCATTCCAGTGCTTAAGGAACAACTGCTTTGCTGCCTCAAATAAGTCTTCCTTTCGATCGGTTGGATTTGCGAGCATGACGCTTCGGGTGATATTTTTCCAGCTAGCATACCGAATCATAATGAGTAGCCGATTCGCCATCACTTCTTTTCTCCTTAATCGTGCGCTCACGGATTGTGACAGCTTATCAATTAACGTGACGAGCTCATCTGCATCGTCAGAATCATGAGGAAGGGTTGACGAATTGCCGACAGATTTAAATTCGTATATCCTGTCTGGATCAACGATTCCGTCATGTTCGCCATTCGCCTTTTGCTTTAATCTCGGCCCATTGATGCCTAACAATTCTTTTAACGCATACTCATTTGCTTTCGCTAAATCTTCAATGGTATGAACTCCGATTGTTTTCAATTTATCTGCCGTTTTCTGGCCAACACCGTGCATATCACCTGCTGGAAGCGGCCAAAGCATATGCGGGACATCCCGTTTACGTAAAATGGTGATACCCATTGGTTTTTTCCAATTAGACGCCATTTTCGCTAAAAATTTATTCGGTGCAATGCCGATACTTGAAGGAAGCATGAGCTCCTCTACAAGCCTCGTTTGAATATCATGAGCCGTTTTGACCGCATGCTCGGCATATGGCGTATGCGTCAAATCAATATAGCCCTCATCAATGGACACGGGTTCGACTAAGTCACTATACTCTCTTAGTATCGTAAACATCGCTTGTGAAGAGCTGCGGTACCGGTCAAAATTTGGCGTCCGAACAACGAGGCCAGGACAGAGCCGCTTCGCTTCCCACAACGGCATCGGGGGCTTTACACCTAATGCTCTTGCCTCGTAGCTGCACGTCACAACAATCCCTTTACGCTCTTTCGCATTTCCGCTAATGGCTAAAGGTTTCCCTCTCAAAGAAGGGTCATACGCCATTTCTACCGATGCATAAAAACTATTCATATCAATATGAAAAATAATTCGTCCCTTCCTTTGAGAATCAGCCATTTGCCTGCCTCCTACATCTATCTAATCATCATCACTTCATGTTTGTTCCAATAGACATTTAACAATGTGTATAGTACACTGTGAGTAATGAAATGGATGTGATAATCATGATTATTGATACATTCAATGAAGTCTTTTTCCTTGTTGAATTCTTTACGATTATTCTTCCAGCGCTGACGGCCATTGGCATTGCATTTTTATTAAAGGACTGCCGAATGAACGAGCACCTTGGTGGACATCGTTTGGAAGAGTTGGACGCATCTTGCTTGAATCGAACAGACTTTCTGTTTATCATATATGATCGCATTACAACTTGGATTAGTAAAGTCATTCGAATGAAAAGATCATCAAATGATGATGAAGACCATTCGCTTCCTCTCTCTTATTAGATTTTTTATTATTGAGGAGGAAACGAATTGAAACGTTTATTAACGATTTTTACGACTATATGTTTGATGATGATGGCGTCACCTGCATTTGCAGCGAGTGCGCAAACGAATACAAGCTCTGATGGTTTTTTCCATCATTATTTTGTCCAGCCTTTTTCTGAGTTGATCATTTGGCTTGCGAACTTTTTCCATGATGATTACGGGTTATCCATTATGTTTGTGACCTTTATTGTCCGCCTGCTCATTTTTCCGCTTTTTGCAAATCAATTTAAGAAACAAAGAGTCATGCAGGAGAAAATGGCACTGATCAAACCTCAGATTGACCAAATACAAAGTAAATTGAAGAAAACGAAAGAGCCTGAGAAACAAAAAGAACTGCAAATGGACATGATGAACATATACAAAGAGAACAATGTAAACCCGCTGGCAATGGGCTGTCTGCCTATGCTGATTCAAATTCCAATTGTTCTTGGCTTTTACTCAGCGATCCGCTCAACACCTGAGATCGCTACACATTCGTTCTTATGGTTTAACTTAGGACAAACCGATCTATTGGTGGCGATCTTTGCAGGGGCTATGTATTTCTTGCAATTTTATGTTACGCAAAGATATGCGAAGCAATCAGGCACCCAAACAGAGGCTGCGCTGAAGCAGGCCAAAGTGATGGGCATGATTTTTCCGGTCATGATGCTGTTTCTTTCAATCAATGCTCCCGCTGCTCTTCCTTTATACTGGATGACAAGCGGACTATTACTCACCATTCAAACGATTATTCTAAATGTGATGTACCAAAAATCAAAAACGAAAGCTGCGGCAAACGATCAAGTCAAGCCCGCTGCTGAATAAAAATAAGCCCCTTATCAAAGGATAAGGGGCTTTTCTTTATGCCAATTCTTCTTTCAATCGCTCTGGCAATTGATCGAGGTCCTCAATTTTCCCAAGGAACTTACTTGGGTCCACTTGTAAAATCATCTTGTTCTCTCTCTCCACAACGCCGAAGAAATATTCAGAGGCTTTTGTGTTCATATGAAATGGCTTGATCTCGCTTAGCTCGATATCAATGATATCCTTTGCATCAGAGACAAGACAGCCAATCATTTGGTTATTTAATTCAAAAAGTAAAATCTTAGACTGTTCGGTTACATCAAGAGGTTTTCCGTGAAGCATGACGCCTGTGTCACTGACTGGAATGACCTCTCCTCTTAATGACATCAGTCCTTTAATTTCTTTTGGAAGATTCGTTACTTCCTGTAAATAAGGGACCTTCTCAATCGAACGAATATGCTCTACACTAATGCCAAAATCCTCTTGCCCCACCTGAAAAATAATGATTTTTTGCGTGCTCACAGAGTCTCCTGCCTTTACGATGGATTTGTCGTTTCTTCAATAATGGCGAGAACCATTTCAGCTGTTTTGACTAATTCTTCAATCGGCATTTTCTCATTTTTCGTATGAATATCTTCATATCCAACAGCTAGGTTGACAGTTGGGACGCCGTTTCCTGCAATGACGTTTGCATCGCTGCCGCCGCCGCTTGTCTGTAGTTCTGAAGGACGGCCAATTTTCGCAGCCGCTTTTTTCGCCACTTCTACGACTTGATCGCCGTGAGAGAATTTGAAGCCTGGATACATGATGTCAATTTGTACATCGGCACTTCCGCCCATTTCTTTAGCGGTTTTTTCAAAGGCTTCTTTCATTTTCGCTACTTGCGCTTCCATTTTTGCAGGTTCTAAAGAGCGTGCCTCAGCAAGAATATCGACTTGATCGCACACAATATTCGTTTGCGTTCCGCCTTCAAAACGGCCGATATTCGCCGTTGTTTCTTCATCAATTCGGCCAAGCGGCATGCTCGTAATCGCTTTTGATGCAATGGTAATCGCAGACACCCCTTTTTCAGGTGCCACACCCGCGTGGGCTGTTTTTCCGTAAATGGTAGCGCGTACTTTCGCCTGTGTTGGCGCAGCTACGATAATCGTACCGACCTTGCCATCTGAATCAAGGGCATAGCCGTATTTCGCAGTCATTAATTTCGGATCCAGCGCTTTTGCTCCAACAAGTCCTGACTCCTCACCTGCTGTGATGACAAATTCAATCGTGCCATGCGGTAAATTTTTCTCTTTCAGCACGCGGATCGCTTCAAACATAGCGGCAAGCCCTGTTTTATCATCAGCACCAAGAATGGTTGTGCCATCTGTCTTCACGTAGCCGTCTTCAATGACTGGTTTTACACCATTCCCTGGAACAACTGTGTCCATATGAGAAGTGAAATAGATCGTATCGGCCTCTTGATTTCCTTCTAGTGTGCAGATGAGGTTGCCAGCGCCGTGGCCTGTTGTCGCTTTTGAATCGTCTTCAACCACTTGCAAACCAAGCTGCGTGAATTTTTCTTTTAATACTTCAACAATTTTCTCTTCGTGTTTTGTTTCCGAATCGACCTGAACAAGTTCTAAAAATTCGTCTAATAAGCGTTTCTCATTAATCATCATGGTGCTCCTCCTCTTATAGCGGTATGTTGCCATGCTTTTTTAACGGTCTATCTTCTTTTTTACTGCGAAGCAGGTCAAATGAGCGAATCAATCGCTCTCTCGTTTCAGCGGGCATGAAAATATCGTCTATCAGTCCTGCCTGAGCCGCTCTCAATACACTCGGTTCCTTGTCAAACTCACTCGAAGCACAATGAACAATTTCGTCTGCGAACGTTTTTCCCATGACATCAATTTCTGCCGCTGGCCATGCATACACAAAGTCAGCCCCTAAGCCCTTACTATTCATAGCGACATATGCTCCGCCAAACGCCTTTCTTAAAATCACCGTGATTTTAGGAACAGTCGCCTCAGCGTACGCATATAAAAGCTTTGCACCGTGGCGAATAATTCCCGCATGCTCGGCTTTCTCCCCTGGTAAAAAACCAGGCACGTCCACAAGGGTTAAAATCGGAATATGAAACGCATCGCAAAATCGAATAAACCTGGCCGCTTTATCGGCAGCGTCAAGATCAAGGCTTCCTGCCAGCACCTTTGGCTGATTGGCAACAAGACCAATTGAAGCCCCTTGTAATCTGGCAAAACCTGTGACGATATTTTTTGAGAAACAAGGCTGCGTTTCAAAGAATGAGCCTGGATCGGTGATCGCTGTCACCACTTGTTTGACATCATAGGTGCGTGATGGATCCTTTGGCAAGATTGTGCCAGGATCAACAGCATCATGCTTTCGTGCTTCAGCTTGCGTGACAGCCTGCTGTTTTGTTGGTATGTACGTTAAAAGAGTTCGAACCGCTTTTAACACGTCCCTCTCATCTTTCCCAGTGTAGTGAACATTCCCGCTTGTCTGATGCTGTACACTTGAACCGCCAAGCCGGTCAGGACAAATGGTTTCTCCTGTTGCCTTTTCTATGACTTTCGGACCAGTTAAAAACATATGAGCTGTTTGCTCCGTCATGAAGACAAAATCCGTCAATGCAGGAGAATAGACTGCACCTCCAGCACATGAGCCTAAAATAACGGATATTTGCGGGATTTGACCAGAGTACAGCACATTTCGTTTAAAAATCTGACCGTATCCTTCTAATGATACCACACCCTCTTGAATTCTCGCACCACCTGAGTCTTTTAGACCGATGATGGGCATCTGATTTTTAGCTGCCAAATCCATTAAAGAGATAATTTTTTTGGCATGCATATCACCTAACGAGCCTCCGTATACGGTCGCATCCTGAGCATAAACACATACGGGTCTCCCGTGAATGAGTCCTGTTCCAATAACGACACCGTCACCTACATACTCTGATACACGACCTGTTGCAAACGCCTGAATTTCCATCAAGCTGCCCTCATCAAGAAGTTCATGCAGCCGCTGACGAACCGTCAGCTTCCCTTTGTTACGCTGGACCGCTGCTCGCTTTTCTCCGCCGCCCTTTAAAGCCTTCTCTCGCCATTTAGACAGGTCATTGAACGATTCATTCATCGCCATATTTCTCTCCTTTCAAGGGCTCGCACCATTCAAATAACACACCTGACGTTTCTTTAGGTGAAATAAATGCAATCCGCTTTCCGTTGGCGCCCATTTGTGCTTTTTTTTGTAGGAGCTGCACACCAAGGTGATCAAGACGGCTAAGATCAGCCTGAATGTCAGCTGACTTTAATGCAATATGATGAAGTCCCTCTCCTCTTTTGATTAAAAAGGTATGTAGTTTACTGCGGGCTGTCATCGGTTCAATCAATTCAATGTGCAGGTCACCTAGTGAAGCAAATGACGCCTTAATCTCTTGTTCAGGAATTTCTTGTATGTCTGAAAATTGCCAGTTAAACAACTGATAAAGCGTTTGACTTGTTTCTTTAATCGAAAAGACTGCAATGGCGATATGATCGATTTGATTCATCCGTTCACTTCCTTTGTTGATCACTTGTCGCGTACGAAAAAACCAGCTAAAATAAAGAAAGGTGCGCTCGTCGCAAAAATCTTCGGTTATAGGGGTGCGATATGTCTCAGAAATTCATGAAATTTATGGTATTGCTCATGATTAGCCTGCTGTTAATTTCTTCACTATTAGCAGGAGCGGCAACCTTTTTATAAGGTTTCTATCATAAAACAGACAAGCAGGTGATTCGTTTGATCAACGAATGGCCTGTTTGTCTTTGGCTAGCTTTTCAAATGAATCGCTTGATTTAGTAATCCATACCTTTGTTCCAATTGGAAGCTGGTCAAACAACCGTTCTACATCTTGATTATGAAGTCTCACACAGCCTGCGGTAATAAATTTCCCTATCGATGTTTCGTCGCTTGTTCCATGAATCCCGTAAGTTCTGCCATCTGTTCCTCGTGCATCAAATCCAATCCACCTTCGGCCGAGAGGGTTGTTCTTCGCACCGCCTTCAATATTCTTTCTTCTGTAGTAGGGATCTTTTGCTTTGATCATAATGGTAAATTCACCTTCTGGCGTTAAATCTGCTGTTTTCCCTGTAGAGGCTGGATATACTTGCTGGATGTGCCCTTGATCAATATAGGCAAGTTCATTTGTTTGTTTATTAATAATGACAAACGGGTCTCCTGGAAGGGGATTCTGTCCGAGCGGCCAGATAGGCGAAAGGGACATGGTCAGTACGGTATAAAATAAAAGACGCATAGGCTCCTCCTTTTTTCATTAGATTGACCAATGAAGGAGGAACTCATGCGTCTCTATTCTTTCATCCCTTTAAAATAGCTTTTCAGGACTAAATATTGTTCCATTTCCCCGAGGAAATGAAAAAGTGCAGCTCTTGCCTCAAATTCTTCTCGTGTTTGCGGCAAAGGGAGAGCCTCGAACTCTTCCTTCATATCAATGAGGCGTCTTAAAAACTTATGCGCCGTGTTCCCTGGGTGAATATGCTCGCGTAAGTCTCTGACGTATTCCGCAATGATCTGCCCATGCTCCGTTGTGATGGAAATAGACGTAATTTTCGGAAGCACACGCTCTATGATTTCAAATTGTTTTTGTCTCATGTTGAAATAATGATAATACAGATTTTCATGTCTTAACACATGGTTTTCAACATCACGATATGCGAGAGCTTTCGCTTCTTTAATCAATTGGTGTGTCTCGGGTATTTCTTTCCCTGTCCAGTCTTGCTTCCCTGTCATTAAGTATTGCTCGATTTCTTCAAAGATTTTGGCAAAGTTCGCTTCAATTTGTTCACTGTATCGTTTAAGCTTTTTATCGACACTTGGCATATACAGGTTCATGATGAGTGCTACGCCAACACCAATGGTGATGAGTAAAAGCTCATTCCAGATGAGATGAAGGGTAATCCCGCCGGACATGTACAGATGAAGAATGATGACAGAGCTTGTGACAATGCCTTCTTTAATTCGAAGCAACACGGTTGTCGGAATAAAGACGAGCAGCATCAGACCAATCACAAAAGGATGGTACCCAATCAGATCGAAAAATAAATAAGAAAATAAAATAGCGAGACTACATGCTGCAAAGCGGGCTCCTGATGCTAAAAGTGACCTTTTCTTTGTCACCTGAATACAAAGGATTGTAATAATCCCAGCAGCTGAATAGTTTTGCAAGCCAAGCAATTGTGCAATATAGATGGCGATCGCTGTTCCTAATGCTGTTTTCAGCGTTCGATAGCCGATTTTAAACATGATGTGATTCACTCTTTTCTGTCTTGTTTCCATTCATTATTGTGAAATGATGAACTTTTTTACCTTTCCCCATTATAATCAAAAAAAGAAGAAGATGTTAAGTCTCCTTCTCTGTTTTCTTTATAATATTTTTTGCAGAAAGTCTTGCGCACGCTGTGAAGACGGCGATTCAAAAAATTGCACAGGGTTTGCATCCTCTACAATTTTCCCGTCGTCCATAAAGATCACGCGGTCAGCCACTTCTTTTGCAAAGCCCATTTCATGTGTAACGATGACGAGCGTCATCCCCGATTGAGCCAGCTCCTTCATGACCTCTAATACTTCCTTGACCATTTCTGGGTCTAGAGCAGAAGTTGGTTCGTCAAACAGCATAATGTCTGGTGTCATTGCAAGCGCACGTGCAATCGCCACACGCTGCTTTTGACCACCGGACAAACGGTTCGGGAAATCATCTTTTTTCTCTAAAAGCCCTACCTTTTTGAGCAGGTCCTCGGCTTGTTTGATACTGTCTTCCTTCGATTGATTCTTCACGTTCATTGGTGCATACGTAATATTTTCGAGCACTGTTTTATGCGGGAACAGATGGAAATGCTGAAACACCATTCCGATGTTCTCACGCACTTTTAGTGCATTGATTTTTGGATTTGTGATTTCGGTATCCTTAATTGTAATGACACCTGAAGTCGGCTTTTCAAGTAAGTTGATGCAGCGAAGGAACGTCGATTTTCCTGAACCAGATGGTCCAATGACCGCGACAACTTCGCCTTCTTTAATCGTGGTGTCGATTCCTTTTAAAACTTCATTTTTACCAAAGGATTTTGTAAGCTTCTCTATTTTAATCATTTGATTTTAACTTCCTTTCCACCGATTTGCCGACAAAGGTGAGAACAAGCACGATGACATAATAGATCAAGCCCGCAAAAATAAGCGGTTCAAGATAATTATACGTGACAGCACCTGCTTGATAGGCTCGTCTCATCACATCACCCAGTCCAATGACTGTCACAATCGCTGATTCTTTTGTCAGTGTAATCGTTTCGTTCACAAGTGCAGGGGAAATATTTTTAAATGCCTGCGGAAGCAATAAGTCCTTCATCATTTTAGCATACGGGATGCCTAAAGCAACGGCCGCTTCTTTTTGACCTTTATCAATGGCATTGATTCCCGCACGAATGATCTCAGATACGTACGCCGCCGAGTTTAGTGAAAATGCTGCTACAGCCGCCCAGTATTGATCAATTTGAAAGCCGAGCAGCTGGGGAAGACCAAAATAAATAATCAAAAGCTGAAGCACAAGCGGTGTGCCCCGGAAGATGGACGTATAAAAATCTGCAAGCCAGATAAGCGGCTTAAATACACTAATTTTGCAAAGCGTTAATAAAATCCCTAAGATAAATCCAAGAAAAAGTGATACCACAACAATAGAAAGCGTTACTTTAAGACCTTCTAAAATAAAGGGCATCTGAGGTATTACATCTTTAAAATCCATCATGGTATTCTCCTTTTTTTTGCCTTCAGATAAAATCAAAGAATAAACAGGAAAAAAGTTCAACACATGTTGAACTTTTCAGCGCTTTCTACTTGATTTTCATGAATGACGCTGATCCTTTTCCTGACTTATTTTTCATCAGCAAACCATTTTTTAATTAATTTATCAAGTTCGCCATTTTTCTTCATTTCTTTTAAAGATTTATTGAATTTCGCTGTTAAGTCGCTATTTTTTTTGAATGCAATGGCTGAGCCTTCGTTTGAGCTATTCAATCCAAATGCTTGGAAGTCTTTTTCCTTTTTTAAGTAACCAGCAGCTACTTTATCTTCAATGATGGCTGCATCAAAGCGGCCGGCTTTGATCTCCTGAATGATATCAGAGATTTTATTACGATCTTCCACTGTTAAGTTATATTTTTTTTGCAAACCGTTTGCTTCATCCTGCTGGATAGAACCTAATTGAACGCCAACTGTTTTGTCTTTTAAATCTTTTTCTGTTTTAATTCCGCTAGATTTCTTTGATACAATCAAGTTTTCAGCATTGTAATAAACATCAGAGAAATCCACTTGTTTTTTACGTTTTTCTGTAGGAGTCATCCCTGCAAGGACAATATCCGCTTTGTTTGTTTTAAGAGCTGATACAAGACTTGCAAAGTCCATATCTTGAATTTCTAGCTTGTAGCCGTTCTTTTTCGCTAGTGCTGTTGCAAGATCTACATCAAAACCGACAACCTTGTCCCCATCTTTTGATTCAAATGGCGGATAATCTGCTGATGTCGCCATGATGAGTGTTTTGTCATCTCCTGATGCGTTTGAATTATTAGAAGAAGTTCCGCATGCTGCTAGTGCAGCTGCAAGACCAGCTGTCATAAGTAATAATAACCACTTTTTCATATGATAATGCCTCCCAGTATTTAAACTCAAGTGTCAATTTGAATATTTATTCACTATAATGTATTTTAAACACTTTCTTTTTAAGATGCAATAGTATTTTGCTAAAATTATTTTGATTCTATTGTCTTATAAAACAAAAAGCAGACCGATCAAAAGACCGGTCTGCTTTCTATTTATACCTTCAAATGTCACATGTTAGATTTCTTCGCAATGCTCATCAAAAGCGGCTTGAAGTTTCGACACCACTTCCATTGGTTCGTGTCCTTCAATTTCATGACGCTCGACCATTTTGATGATCTTACCATCCTTTAGTAGTGCAAATGATGGTGAAGACGGCGGGTAGCCTTCAAAGTATTCACGGGCTCGTGCCGTTGCTTCTTTGTCTTGCCCAGCAAACACTGTGAGCAATTGATCTGGACGCTTATCGTAATGAACAGAATAACCAGCCGCTGGTCTTGCAATACCGCCAGCACAGCCACATACTGAATTCACCATTACAAGTGCCGTTCCTTTTTTCGTCAGCGCTTCATCGACTTCTTCAGCTGTTGTCAGCTCCGTATAGCCTGCCTGTTTAATCTCTTCTCGTGCTTGTTTCACAATATCATTCATAAATAAATTAAAATCAATATTCATAACCGTCCACTCCTTTTGCATGCCAAACCATTTTAACTACATCATATCAAGGAAAACGCCGGCGGGCAAATGTCTTGTTCTCCCCCCCCTTCACTTTTTTCAAACTTCGTTTATGAGCTGTGGAATTGGGGAAAAGTGATAATAAAGTGATGAAAGGGAGAACTGCGTGATGGCACAATTCAAAAAAGCGATGCTGATTTATAACGGAAATGCTGGACAAAAAAACATGGAAAAAACACTAGGTCAAACAGTGCCTCTTCTTTCTTTACATATTGATGAACTCATCCTTAAGCCTACAAAACAGCCGTATGATGCCTATCATTTCTGCCGTGAGATTGATGAGTCGGTTGAATTGCTGATTATCTTAGGCGGAGATGGGACCGTGCATGAATGTATGAACGGGATCGGCGGTTTAGCAAAAAGACCGGCAGTTGCGATATTACCAGGCGGGACATGCAATGACTTTTCTAGAACGCTTGGTATTCCTCAACAAATGCAAAAAGCCGCTCAAATGATTGTAGACGGCGTAGAAAAAAAGGTCGACTTAATCAAAGCTGAAGATCGATACTTGTTAAACTTTTGGGGAATCGGGCTTATTGCAGAGACCTCCAATAATATTAATGACAAGGAAAAAGCCGTACTCGGCAAAATTAGTTACTTCACAAGTGCCCTGCGCACCCTGCAGCAAACAAACCCTTTTCACGTACGTATTGAAACCGAAGTGGAAAACTGGGAAGAGGAAGCGGTGATCGTCCTTGTGATGAACGGACAATTTATCGGCACAAATAAAATTGATTTACCAAATGCGGCCATTGATGATGGAAAAGCTGAAATTTTAATATGTAGAAATACAAGCTTCTCTGCTTTAAAAGAGATCTTTTCAATGAACCGGGAAGAGCTAGAGGATTTTACCGGTGACCTATCTCTTATCCAAGCGTCTCGCGTTCATATCCACACAAAAGAGGAAATGGATGCAGATACAGATGGTGAAGTTTACATGAGGGCCCCCTCTTCCCTTGAAGTATTAAAGCAGCATTTGACTTTTATTGTTCCAGCCGACTAAAAAAACGCCCGAGATCATTTCGATTCGGGCGTTTTTTTCATATAGCGTCTGTATAAATATTCAAGTGCATACCCAAGCAGTGTCCCCACAAGCAGCGAAATCCCTAATAAGCTATTTGCTACTCCTTTAAATCCACCGACAATCAGTAAGCAGTACACAATTTGAATGATTGAAACGATGGATATGATGAGTAGTAATTTTTTAGGATGATTGCGTGATTTAGACATATACCGAAGAAAAGCGAATGCAATCGCTGTGATAAACATGAGACCAATCGTTAGAAAAGCAAAAAAATCTAGTCCAGACATATCATCGCTCCTTTCTCATAGATGTGGAAATCCCCCTCTCATCATGTAGAGGGGGAAAGTTTTAATAAACTGAAGTCTGCTCGTCAATGCCTTCAAGAATTTGTTTAATTCGTTGAAGGAATCTGCCACACACAAGACCATCAAGTACTCTGTGATCTAATGAGAGACAAAGATTGACCATATCTCTTGCCGCAATCATTCCATTCACAATCATTGGACGCTTCACGATTGATTCTACTTGTAAAATAGCCGCTTGCGGGTAATTAATGATCCCCATGGACTGTATCGAACCAAATGACCCCGTATTGTTTACGGTGAAGGTACCGCCTTCCATGTCACTTTGCTTCAGTGTTCCTTGTCTTACCTTGGAAGCAAGCTCATGAATGTCTTTGGCGATGCCCTTAATGGTTTTTTCATCCGCATCCTTAATGACTGGAACAAAAAGAGCGTCATCTGTCGCAACAGCGATTGAAACATTGATCGCTTTCTTTTGAACAATTTTATCTCCAGCCCACATGCTGTTCATTTCAGGGAATTCCTTTAAGCCCTGAGCCACTGCTTTGACAAAGAACGCAAAAAACGTCAAATTAAAGCCTTCTTTTGCTTTAAATTGATCCTTCAACTGATTTCTTCTTGTCACAAGGTTTGTTACATCAACTTCCATCATCGTCCATGCATGCGGAATTTCATGTTTGCTTCTTAGCATATTTGCAGCAATCGCCTGTCTGATCGGTGTGACGGGCAGCTCAACATCACCAGGCATTGAAGAGATGGAAGGCGCCGCTTTTGCTTTTGATGACTGTGCAGGCTCCATTTGAACCGCTTCTTCTTTTACTGGTGCTGTGTTCTCTTTTACGCCGCCGTTTTCAATGAGCTGAAGCAAATCTTTTCTTGTGATTCGGCCACCTGCTCCCGTTCCTTGAACAGCTGTTAAATCAATTCCGTGCTCATCTGCTAAACGAAGGACTGCTGGAGAATAACGTTTCTTTTGACTTTGATCAGCTTTTGTTTGATCTGCTTCAGGCGCTTCGCTTTGCATAGGTGCCGCTTCTTCTTTTGCACTCTGCTTTTCGCTACCTTCTACTTCAATTTCACAAAACACCTCTCCTACTTGAAGTGTTTCGCCTTCCTCAGCCAATAGCTTTGTAATCGTTCCTGTAAAGGATGATGGGACCTCAGCGTTCACTTTATCCGTCATCACCTCTGCAATCGGATCGTATTTATTCACATGATCGCCAGGTGAAACGAGCCATTTGCTAATGGTTCCTTCTGTTACACTTTCACCTAGCTGAGGCATTTTCATTTGTTCAATTGCCACTTGAAACCCTCCTCTTTCTTAAAACGCCGCTAGCTCTCTCATTTCAGCTTCTACCTTATCTGGATTGACCATAAAGAATTTTTCCATTGGCGGGGCATACGGCATTGGCGGAATATCAGGTCCTGCTAGACGTTTAATAGGTGCATCTAAATCAAATAGGCAATGCTCCGAAATGATTGCCGCAACCTCACTCATGATGCTACCCTCTTTTGTGTCTTCCGTTAAAAGAAGAACTTTGCCCGTTTTTGATGCCGCCTCAATAATCGCTTCCTGATCAAGCGGATACACTGTTCGCAAATCGAGAATATGAGCGGAAATTCCGTCTTTTGCAAGGCGGTCTGCTGCTTGCAGTGCAAAATGAACACATAGGCCATATGTAATGACCGTGATATCCTCACCTTCACGTTTCACATCTGCTTTTCCAATAGGAAGTGTATAATTCTCTTCTGGCACTTCTCCTTTAATGAGACGGTATGCACGTTTGTGTTCAAAGAACAATACAGGATCTGGATCACGCACTGCGGCCTTTAAAAGACCTTTTACATCATAAGGTGTAGAAGGCATCACAATCTTTAAGCCCGGCTGATTGGCAAAAATCGCTTCGACCGATTGAGAATGATAAAGTGCCCCGTGTACACCGCCCCCGTAAGGAGCACGGATGACCATTGGACAGCTCCAATCATTGTTTGAGCGGTATCTAATTTTCGCCGCCTCTGAAATGATTTGGTTGATCGCAGGCATAATGAAGTCCGCAAATTGCATCTCTGCAATCGGGCGCATTCCATACATCGCTGCTCCAATACCTACACCAGCGATGGCTGACTCTGCAAGTGGAGTATCCATCACACGCGCTTCTCCGAATTGCTCGTAAAGACCCGCTGTCGCTTTAAATACGCCGCCTTTTTTCCCGACATCCTCTCCGAGCACAAACACTTTTGGATCTCGCTCCATTTCTTCTTTCATCGCCAGTGTAATGGCGTCTATATATGACATAACAGGCATTTTTCTTCCCCCTTACTCCGCATACACGTAACGAAGTGCGCTTTGTGCATCAGCATAAGCTGCGTTTTCCGCTGCATCAGTAGCTTCGTTTACGATTTGCATGATTTCTTTTGTCATCTCTTCTTTCATTTCAGAAGTCATGACATTCCCTTCGATTAAATACGTTTCATATTGGATGAGCGGGTCTTTCTTTCTCGCTTCGAGCACTTCTTCTTTTTCTCGATAGCTTGAATCATCGTCATCACTTGAATGCGCAGTTAAACGGTAAGAAATGGTCTCAATCAATGTCGGGCCTTCGCCTCTTGCCGCACGGTCTCTCGCCTCTTTGACAACGGCATATACTTCAAGCGGATCGTTTCCATCAACGGTTACGCCAGGCATTCCGTACCCAATTGCACGATCTGAAATGCGTTCACAGGCCACTTGTTTGTCATACGGAACGGAAATCGCATACTTATTGTTTTCACACATGAAAATAACAGGCAGCTTATGAACAGCAGCAAAGTTGGCACCTTCGTGGAAATCACCTTGGTTTGAAGAGCCTTCACCGAACGTGACAAAGCTAACAAAGTTTTTCTTTTCTAGACGTCCAGCAAGTGCAATCCCCACCGCATGAGGAACCTGCGTTGTGACAGGCGATGATCCCGTCACAATTCGGTTTGATTTTTGTCCAAAATGACCCGGCATCTGTCTTCCACCTGAGCTCGGATCGTCTTTTTTTGCGAAACCAGACATCATTAAATCTTTTGCTGTCATCCCAAAAGCAAGGACAACACCCATATCACGGTAGTAAGGTAAGACATAATCTTCTTCTCTATTGAGTGCAAAGGCAGCTCCGACTTGCTGCGCTTCCTGCCCTTGACAGGAAATCACGAATGGAATTTTCCCAGAACGGTTTAACAGCCACATCCGTTCATCAATTTTTCTTGCTAGAAGCATGGTTCTATATATATCAATTGCTTGTTCATCTGATAATCCTAATTCTTGATGACGCATGTTACTCATCATGTTTCCCTCCTTGATTAAAAATGGATCGCCTTCCCGTCAACTGCAAGGGCTGCCTCGCCAATCGCTTCTGATAAGGTTGGGTGCGGGTGTATCGTTTGCCCCACTTCCCACGGCGTTGCATCAAGTACTTTGGCTAATCCAGCTTCAGATATCATATCTGTTACGTGAGGACCAATCATATGAATCCCTAAAATATCATCTGTCTTTTGATCGGCAATGATTTTGACAAACCCATCAGACTCTCCGTACACAAGCGCTTTTCCAATCGCCATAAATGGAAATGTCCCTATTTTGACTTCGAAGCCTTGGTCTTTTGCCGCCTGTTCAGTGAGTCCAACACTAGCGGCTTCTGGGTGAGAGTAAACACATTTAGATACGAGCGTTTCATCGAGCGGCTTTGGATCTTTACCAGCCATATGTTCAACGGCAATCATGCCTTCATGTGAAGCCACATGCGCTAGCTGAAGCCCGCCAATAACATCTCCTATCGCGTAAATATGTGATTCTTTCGTTTGATAATGCTCATTCACGACAATGCCTTGTTTTTCTGTTTGGATGTCCGTGTTTTCAAGACCAATACCTTCAATATTTGGTACACGGCCAACTGAAAGAAGGAGTTTTTCCGCTTCAAACGAAAGAATGTCTCCGTCCTTCTCCGCTTGAATCTTGACGAGATTTCCCTGCTTTTCGGCCGTATCTGGCAGTACCTTCGCATTGGTTACAAAGGTGATGCCTTTTTTAGATAAAAGCTTTTCCATTTCTTTAGATATGTCATGATCCTCTGTTGGTAAAATGCGATCTGCAAACTCAATCACAGTGACTTTCACACCAAAATCATTCAGCATGGATGCCCACTCGATCCCGATAACGCCGCCGCCGACAATCAGCATCGACTGTGGAAGCTCTGGCATCTCAAGTGCATCATCTGATGTGAGGATGTGCGTTCCATCTGCTTCAAGCCCTGGCAGCATGCGTGGTCTTGAACCTGTCGCAATGATGACCTGCTTTGGAATCAGCATTTCATTTTCATCCCCATTTGCCATTTCTACGGAGATGGTTCCTGGCATTGGTGAAAAGATAGATGGGCCAAGAATACGGCCGATCCCTTCATATACATCAATTTTCCCTTGTTTCATTAAGTGTTTGACGCCGCCTGCTAACTTCTCTACAATCTCTCTTTTTCTTTTCTGCACATTGGCAAATTGTAGGGAAGCACCGCTTGCCTCAACACCAAAATCAGCCGCACGTTTAACGGTTTGATAGACTTCTGCACTTCTGAGCAGCGCTTTAGACGGAATACAGCCTTTATGAAGACATGTCCCTCCAAGCTTTGATTTTTCTACAACTGCTGTTTTCAATCCAAGCTGCGAGGCACGGATGGCTGCTACATAGCCGCCTGTGCCTCCACCAAGAATGACGAGGTCATATTCAGTTGCCATGACTTGTCACTCCTTTCTTCTCCTTTAGATCATTTGGGTATTCTTTCGGTGCTTCCTCTTCTTTTAAAATACGGAGCGCACCTTCTGCTAAGGATTGCAATTCATTTTCACCTGGATACACCACAACATCTGAAATCCAGTCAATGTACCCTCTAATACTTGATGTAATTTGTTTGCTGTACGCAAGTCCGCCTGTTAACACAATGACGTCAACTGCTCCTTTTAAGACAGCACTAGCCGCACCGATTTCCTTGGCAATTTGATAGCACATCGCTTCATAAATACGCGCCGCATGCTCATCACCTGCTTCAATCATGCGCTCTACTTTGACAGCGTCTGTCGTGCCTAGATAGCCCGCAAGTCCGCCTTCGCCAATAATGCGCTTGAGCATTTCCTCTTTTGTATACTCACCAGAAAAACAAAGATTGACGAGTTCACCTGTTGGCAGGGTACCCGCTCGCTCAGGGCTGAAAGGACCTTCGCCGTGCAGGCCATTATTGACATCAATGACCTTTCCTTTTTCATGTACACCAATGGTGATACCGCCGCCCATATGCGTGATGATCATGTTCAAATCTTCGTAACGCTTCCCAAAAGAAGCGGCTGTTTTTCTTGCGACTGCTTTTTGATTTAAGGCGTGAAAAATACTTTTTCTTTCAATCGTTGGCAGCCCTGAAATGCGAGCAATTGGCTTTAGTTCATCCACTACAACTGGATCGACAATAAAAGCTGGGATATTCAGGCCAAGTGCAATTTCTCTTGCAATGATACCGCCCAGGTTGGACGCATGCTGTCCAGCATACCCTACTTTTAAGTCCTCAACCATTTGCTCATTGACTTCATAAGTGCCTCCTTCGATTGGGCGAAGAAGACCGCCGCGCGCGCACACTGCATCAAATTTTGAAATATTCATTCCTTGTTCATGCAGGGTTTTCAAAATGGTTTCCTTACGAAATGAAAACTGATCAATGATATGAGGAAACTGCTTTAATTCCTCATCTGTATGTCTAAGTGTTGTTTCAAAAATAGATCGTTCATTGTGAAACACACCGATTTTTGTTGAAGTAGAGCCAGGATTAATCGTGAGTATACGCCATTCTTTTGTCAGCAAAAACAAAACCTCCGTTTCAACTCATTCTTCAAATTAGCGACGGCTTAAAATATGTTGACCATTTTGCAAGAATTGACTTCTTGATTTGCGCATTTTTTCAATTCGCTCTTCAGCCAATCGGTCTGCCGCTTTATAGGTTGGAATGGCATCACGGTTTGAGATTTCAATCACGCGTTCAATATTTTGGTAAATGCCTTCGACTTTTTTCATGGCACGATCCGCATTATAGCCATAAAGCTCATCAGCCACGTTAATCACGCCACCAGCATTGATCACATAATCAGGCGCATACACAATGCCCATTTCATGGATAAGATCTCCGTGGTGGGTTTCTCTTAGCTGGTTATTCGCTGCACCCGCAATGACCTTTGCCTTCAATTTAGGTATTGTTAAATCATTAATGGTTGCCCCTAGTGCACACGGCGCATAAATATCACATGCTTGCTCATAAATATCGTCAGGGTCTACAGCTTTTGCACCGAAATTTTCTACCGCTCGCTGAACAGCGTCTTTGTTGATATCTGTGACAATCAGCTGTGCGCCTTCTTCGTGTAGATGTTTACACAAATTGTAGGCTACGTTACCAACACCTTGTACGGCAATCGTTTTTCCTTCTAATGAATCTGTCCCGAAAGCGGCTTTCGCAGCTGCTTTCATCCCTTTATATACACCGTAAGCTGTGACAGGAGAAGGGTTTCCAGAAGAACCAAATGCAGGAGAGATGCCTGTGACAAAGTCTGTTTCTTCATGGATCAGATCCATATCTTCTACCGTTGTACCGACATCTTCCGCTGTGATGTAGCGGCCATTCAGCCCTTGAATGTAACGTCCAAAAGCACGGAACATTTCTTCATTCTTGTCTTTTCTCGGATCACCGATGATAACCGTTTTCCCGCCGCCAAGATTAAGTCCTGCTGCCGCGTTTTTATAAGTCATCCCTCTTGCTAGGCGCAATGCATCTTCGATGGCTGCTTCTTCGTTTTCATACGTCCACATTCTCGTTCCGCCTAGTGCTGGCCCAAGTGTTGTATCATGAATCGCAATAATAGCCTTTAAGCCAGACTGCTCATCCTGACAAAATACAAGTTGTTCATAATCGTATCGTTCCATATATTTAAAAAGTTCCATTGTCTATTCCTCCTAATACTTCCGCTTAATTTGATGTACAAATGGCAAGTGCAATTGAATAAAGCTTGCTTTCGGCTGAATCAGACCGGCTTGTTAAAGCGATCGGCGCCTTCGCTCCTGCCACCACAGCTCCCACCTTTGCATGTGCAAAGTAGATGAGAGATTTATAAAGAATGTTGCCTGCTTCAATTGTTGGCACAAGCAAAATATCTGCATGACCAGCTACATCACTCGTAATATTTTTATGAGAAGCTGCCGTTTGAGAAATGGCATTATCTAAAGCAAGCGGCCCATCAATGAGGCAACCAGAAATTTGACCTCTTCGATTCATTTGGGCAAGGCTTGCAGCATTCAGCGTCGAATCCATTGCTGGGTTCACTACCTCTACCGCAGATAACACTGCAACCTTTGGCACATCGTTTCCGACAGCTTGTGCGACTTGAACAGAATTGATCGTTATTTCTTTTAGCATGTTTAAATCGGGCGCGATGTTCATCGCAGAATCTGTGACATAGATAAAACGGTCGAAGCCTGGCACTTCGAATGCCGCGACATGTGATAGGACACTTGCTGTCCGAAGTCCGTACTCTTTATTCAGTACCGCTTTTAAAAGGACGGCAGTCGGGACATTCCCCTTCATCAAAATATCCGCATGCTTCTCGCTCACTGCCTGCACGGCAATTTTGGCAGATTCCTCGGGAGAATCTGAATGAATAATATCTATCCAGTCTTCATTGATCTCATACTGTTTGACCAGCTGCTTCAGGTTGCGTTTGTTCCCAACTAGCAGGAAGCGAGCGACCTTTCGTTCAATTGCCATCTTGATGGCATGAAGCACTTCTTCGTCTTCTGCATGAGCCACAGCCGCTGTTTTATTTTGCAGCTGGGCGGCTTTCATAATCAGATCGTCAAGCTTCATATATGCCCACCTTTCTTTGTGCTCGGTTCATCTTTACTATATGCAAGTTCCGTGCCAGCTTGAAACACGCTTGAAAATGAACCATTCGTGATCAATTCGTGCAATCTTCTGCAAGTAACATGCATGTTATTGCATGCTATCTTTTGCAAGCTGATATTTATCCATTTTATAGTACAGATTTCGAATACTGATTCCTAACGTTTTCGCTGTTTTCGTACGGTTGAATTGATGCTTTTCAAGGGTTTGTTTAATGAGCTGTGCTTCAAATGCTTCAACAGCATCCGAAAGCTTTTCACCCTCAAATTGGCTGACAGCAAGTTCCTGCTCTTTTTCTTCATGCTTTTCCGATTCCATGAATGCAATATGCCCTTCATCAATCCATTCTTCTTGCGGGTTTAAAAAGATCATGGCTCGTCCAAGCACATTTTCAAGCTCTCTCACATTGCCAGGCCAGCTGTATGACCGAAGCCTACCTAGTGCCTGTTCCGTTAAGCCGCTGACATTTCGTCCATAATCTAAATTGATCTTCTGGATGAGACGTTTGCTTAATGAGTCAATATCTTCAAGACGCTGCCTAAGCGGCGGGATAGATATCGGGTATCTGTTCATTCGATAATATAAATCCTCTCTGAACTTACCTTCTGCCATCGCTTTTTCAATATTGACATTTGTTGCGGTAATCACACGGACATCCACTGGTATGGCTTTTGTTCCACCTACTCTTACAATTTCTTTCTCCTGCATAACGCGTAATAATTTCGCTTGTGTACTTGGCGTCATTTCACCAATTTCATCTAAAAAGATGCTGCCGTGATTCGCTTCTTCAAACAGCCCTTTTTTCCCGCCGCGCCTTGCACCAGAAAACGCTCCTTCCTCGTAGCCAAAAAGCTCTGACTCTAAAAGGGTCTCCGATAAGGCCGCACAGTTGACCCGTACAAAGCGGTTATATTTCCGGTCACTTTCATTGTGGATAGCATGCGCAAATAGTTCTTTCCCAGTACCTGATTCTCCGCGAAGTAAAATGGTGGCTGGTGTTTTTGCACCTAGCTTTGCCTGTTCAAGTGCGACCAGCATCTGTTCACTTTCACCAATAATGTCTTCAAATGTGTACTTTGCCTCAAGTGTCCGAATGAGCTGTCTTGCTTTATTTAATTCATTTGTAAGTGATTGGATTTCTGATACGTCGTGAATGACCCCAACACTGCCCTTTAGGATGCCATCAACGATGACTGGTGCTACGTTGACAATCACATCCTTCTTGTTTGGTCCGACTTTCATTCTCACGCCTCGGACCGGCCTTCTTGTTTCAAGCACCTTCAAGTGCATGCTTTCTCCTTCAGAAATATCTGCACCTGCCGGCTTACCCACAACCTCTTTGTCCGTTAAACCAGTCATTTTCGTATAAGCACGGTTAATTAAGATTCCTTTTCCTTGCTCATCTACAACCGATATGGCTTCATCTGATGATTGAATGATGGCCTCAAGCATCGTTCGCACTTCTTTGAGATTGGTTACTTCCTCTGCAAGCTCAACCGCATCTGTAATATCTTTAAAAATAGATAAAGCGCCGAGCATTCTCCCTGCGTCATCAATAATCGGCAGACGCGTTGTGACAATTTGTATTTGCTGATTCAAAAATTGTTTTTGGTTAAATTCTGGCTCTCTTGATCTTAAAATGCCCGGAAGCTTTGTGTTCGGAATCACTTCTCGTATGTGACGGCCAATCGCATCTTTTTGCGAACACCCCACCATTTTGGCAGCCGATCGATTAAACAGGACCACTTCTTCATCCATATTAATAAAAATCATGCCGTCGTTCGTTGCATTAAAAATGCGGTCATGCTTATAGGTTTGTTCCTTTAGTATTTGAATAAGCTGTTGCTTTTCTGACATTAATTCCGATATGACATACGCCATCGAGCTTGGCACAATGACAGCATGCTCTGGTTTTTTTTCAATCAGTTCTTTAAGCACTGCAGAACGACCAGTCGTTTCAATGATGATATCAATGTCATCTTTTATGTATTCTTTCCAATCCGTTGTCGTCTCAATTCCATTCTTTTTCGCCTCTACCATCCCCGGTGCCTCAAGATCAAGGTCAGCGATCGCGATGATTTGAATCATATTTGTTTTCAGCAATGTTTCAAGTAATGCTGATCCACCTTGTCCTGCACCGACAATCAAGACTCTCTGCATCCCGTTACCCCTTTATATGAAAAAATTTGCACACCATATTTTTCCGTTGCAAAAAATTGCACAACTCTTATATTACCACGTTTTCCTTTCTTGACAAAATATTTTTTGAATTAGACAATGGAAGTAAATGACGTTTAAGGGGACATTTGATGGGGAGAATACTTGCATTAGTGATTATTTTAATACCTGGCGCCTTTGCAGCACTTGGGATTAAGCTGCTGCGTGACACTGTTTTTGGCATCATCATTGCACCATTTCCTTTTTTATGGTTGCAAGGAATTGCAGGGTTGTTATTTTTAGGGGGCGGTCTTTATGTTGTAGCTGGGTTTATTTTATACAGAGACCGCAAACGCAACAAAGTGACTACTCGCTTTAAGCAAAGATAAACACGAAAAAAAGACCCGCTGATGAGAGCAGGTCTTTATTTCATTTCTTCTCTTATTTTCACCGCTCGGTCAGGAAAGTCAGTAAAAATCCCATCGACGCCTAAGGAGAACATGTTTCGCATCTGCTTCTCACTGTTTACTGTAAACGGCCTGATCACTTGCTTAGCAGCATGGAGAACCGACACGACCTCTTTCGTTACCCCAGCACCCTTAATATTTGGATGGTATCCCCTTGCAGGTATTGTTTTCAAATACATCTCTGGCTGATGAATCACATCCATCGTAAGTACCGCAAGTTCAATTTGTGGCATCAGTTTGTGAAAAAGAGCTAAACTGCCGTGATGAAAGGATGAAACAAGTACACGATCCTCTATTTGAAAGTGTTCAATTTGCTCTTTTACTTTCTCTTCGATACCTGGATATCGATAAATGGAGTTTTTCAGCTCAATATTAATGAATAATGATGATTGCTGCGCAACTAGCTCCAATACTTCCTCTAAAAGGGGAATAGACACAGCACCTGTTTCTTCATAGAAAGAATGACTTGCATCCCCTGCTTTTAACTCTTCATATGTATGGTCCTTCACTAAACCTTTCATATTCGTCGTTCGGTTCAGCTTCTCATCGTGAATGACAGCCAGCCTGCCGTCTTTCGTGAGCTGAACATCAAGCTCAATACCGTCAGCTCCAGAATGGAGTGCATGCTCAAAGGCAATCATGGTGTTTTCAGGATAGATTCCTTTAAAGCCTCTATGTGCAAAAATTTTCGTCATATGTCACCTCTAAATATGATGCTTACTTCCATTATGACGGGTCTTTTTCAGTTTTTCCAGTTTGGGCACATAAAAAAACCCCTTCTTTTAAATGCGAAGAGGTTGAAAGATCAATTCGATCACGTAATCGCTCTGATGGCTTGCTCCGTCATCTCTGCGTCGAGAGCAAAAAGGGAAGAAAATACTGCGACTGCTGTAACGACTGTTACACCTAACAACAACTTTTTCATAAGATAACCTCCACTTTCTTTTGAAGTATTTGTGCATCGAATTTCTTTTCAAGAAAACGTATAGCATTTTGATAGTCATTTCTTTCCTTGAAGTATTTCGATATTTGTTCAGACAAATCCTCAAGCTCCACATATAATCTATTTTTTTCTATGTAGTCTAATTTTTCAGAGAATACGTCTGCTACTCCACTATTTTCGCACATCAAATCTAAAATTTCAAATTTTACTATATATTCATTATTTTGGATATCACAACTATACTGAATACCCTCTTTGATATATTCTTTCGCCTCTTGATCTCCTAGATGAACTAAAGCATTTGCCAGAACATATAAAGATTGGATGTAATAATGGCTATTGTCGCGGTGAATTTGAATGCCCATCCCTTTTTTTGCATATTGTGCGCTTTTATCATAATCAGGCTTTGCATAATAAAGGACGGCTAAATTGTGATAGCATTTCCCAATCAGCACTTCATTGTTAATGCGCTTACTTTTCTCAAGTGCCTCTTGATATTTAGCCTCTGCTTCATCGAATTGGAACAAATCAATACAATTGCTGGCATGTAAAATTAAGCTGTCAATCGCCTGCGCTGTATACTCTTCATGCGCTTTGAATGTATCGATGGCTTTTTTAATATGATTAATGGAGATGAAATTTTGTTTCAGCTCGTAATAAATCGAAGCAACCTTATGGTGAAAAGTTCCCACTTCCAGATCTTCATTCACACGTTTTAGGCGCTGTTCCGCAATTTTGTAAAAACTAATGGCCTCATCATACTTCTTTACATATGCAGCGTATTGGCCTTTGTAAAAGTAAAAATAAAAATTAATAATGTCATCTGCTTTTTCATCGAGCGTTCCGACACTTTTCATAATTTGATTGGCTTTTTCAATATTTCCAAGTAACATTTCATGTCTGCCGTCAACTAGCTGATAATAAAGGAGAACTTCGCGGTCTTCATCTGTATTTTTTAGCAAATTCTGAATTTTCTCTTTATAGATAGCAGATTTTTCTAGATCATTCTGAGAAATGACCCTCGTCCACTTGCTAATTTCGTTCGCTACTTCAGCAGAGTGGATTTTCAGCTTTCCCATAACCTCACCCTCTTCTTTTCATTATTATAGCATAGTAAAAGAATGTGAAAATTATTAAATTCGACAATGGGAATATTCAGTTCAAATGGCACAATCTCTAAGAAGCCAGTGACTTTAAAACGCCAACCAACCAGGTCGATAGAAATAGAACTTTCGATCTCATTAGCTTTAATTACCAATTACATCAGACTTTTTCCTCTCATCCTTTTACTTACGAATGAGCGTTTCCTTCTTCTACATCGGTTGATTGGCGTAGCTGATTATCACTACTTTATGTCATATCGAATTCTTTCATGCTTTATTTTTCATTTTATTCTGAAAATAAAGCAGAGCCCGTTTGTCAATTTAAACATTAAGATGATTTTATCAATATAACCATTTTTTAACAATGTTTTTCAACATAAAAAAACGCCTCTATGAAGAAACGTTTTTTCATGTCAATTGAATTAACTTGCTCTATGTTCTAAACGAAGACGATCTGCCACCATGGCAATAAATTCTGAGTTTGTCGGTTTGGCTTTTGACATGCTAACTGTGTAACCAAAAAGTGAGGAAATGGAATCGATGTTTCCTCTACTCCAGGCGACTTCAATGGCATGACGAATCGCTCGTTCCACCCTGCTGGCAGTCGTGTTAAATTTCTTCGCGATGTCTGGATACAATACTTTTGTAATGCTGCCTAGAAGCTCAATATCATTGTAGACCATAGAAATCGCTTCTCTTAAGTATAAATATCCTTTAATATGAGCTGGCACGCCAATTTCATGAATAATCGTCGTAATGCTCGCATCTAAGTTTTTACGTTTCGGTTCAGGTTTGCTGCGAAGGACACTGCTTTGGATAGATGAAGATCGATGGGTGATTTGTGTGCCGTTTCCGCTGACTTGACGAATATGACCTACTAGGTTTTCCATGTCAAATGGCTTTAAAATGAAATAGGATGCGCCTAAATCGACTGCCTTTTTCGTTACATCTTCTTGTCCGAACGCCGTTAGCATAATCACGCTTGGCTGCTTGGTCATATCAGAGTTTTCACGAAGTCGTTCCAGTACAGCAAGACCGTCTAAATGAGGCATGATAATATCTAAGAGAAGAACATCGGGCTCTTTATCTTTAAATAACGTCAGACATTCCTGACCATTATACGCCACGCCAAGTACTTCCATATCTTCCTGTCCCTCAATATACTCTGTCAAAAGACCAACAAGTTCTCGATTGTCATCAGCTACACACACTTTAATTTTCTCCACGTTCTTTCCTCCCCAATGTCGATTCCTTTATTCTTTGGCAATTCTCTTCTGAGTGTTCAATTCGACAAAACCATGCTATCCCCTTTAAAAAACTTTAATTTTCCGAATAATAGAGCATTATCTAGCTTTTTCTACGTTTTTCTTAATGAATCGACGATTATTGCAATTTGACAACAACCTATTTTCCATTTTGTCGAAAAATCTCTTTTTCCTTATTTTATAACATGATGACAGAGAAAGAAAGGGTAGAAAAAAACTGCCGGAAGATTCGCGGCAGTTTGAGATCAGCTTGCTTTTTTGTTTTTCTGATAAAGATCGATTCCTGCTTCTGACAGCATCCATTCAATGTGTACGCCGTATCCACTTGTCGGGTCATTGACGAATACGTGTGTGACTGCTCCAATCACTTTGCCATTTTGGATGATGGGGCTTCCGCTCATTCCTTGAACAATTCCGCCCGTTTTGCTTAATAACCGTTCATCTGTTACCTTTAGCACCATCCCTTTTGTAGCCGGGAACTTCTGCGGTGTTGTGCTGACGATTTTAATATCAAACTTCTCCACTTTATCATGATCCACAACGGTTAAGATCTCTGCTGGGCCTTCTTTTACTTCATTTGATAAAGCGACTGGAAGTGGTTTGTCTGCTACATGATTTTCAAGCTTTTCGGTTAATGTCCCAAAGATACCGAATGGACTGTTGCGCGAGATATCACCTATCGTTTTTCGCTCGGATGAAAACCTCGCCAGTTTTTCTCCAGGGTTGCCTCCTGTACCTTTTTCAATCGATGTGACGGTTGATCTGACAATTTCACCGTTGTCGACAACAATTGGTTTTTTTGTATCCATGTCAGAAATCACATGCCCAAGGGCACCATATTTTTTAGAAGATGGTTCAAAGAAGGTCATCGTGCCGATTCCTGCTGCGGAATCTCGAATGTAAAGACCAATTCGATAGGTGTTTTCACTTGCATCTTTTGCGGGTGTTAATGTGGTTTGAAAGGTTTTATGATCTCTTTTTATGAGTAAATGAAGGGTTTCACCCGTTTTCCCTGCTTTCTGGATAAATGGGGTGAGATCATTCATTTTTTCCATTTTTTGACCATTGATTTCGATGATCATATCCCCTGATTGAATGCCTGCGGCTTCACCTGGTGATTTTTTGCCGTCTGCTGTTGTGATTTGATGAAAACCTACAACAAGCACTCCGACTGAGTGGAGCTTGACGCCAATGGATTGTCCTCCAGGAATGACTTTTAATTCAGGAAGAACATCGACTTTTGTTTTCTTAATAGGGAATCCTTTAAAATCATAAACAATTTCGGCTTTTCCCGCCTTTTGTCCGGTTACCTCAAGCTGGTTCTTTTTCTCTGAAAGACTAAAGGCTGGTGAAGAAGTATTGGCTGAGGCTTCAATCGATGTCTCAATTGAGTGCTTCTCTTTTTCAAATACAGCAACATTTGTTGGAATGCTGATATATTCCTTCACTATGCTCATAAACCCTGTACTTATTAAAGAAACAAGGAGAATCACACCAATGGCTTTTCTCATCTTTTCGGGCATTCATTTTTCACTCTCCTCGCTCCTTACCCACACCAGAACACTAATGTTTTGGCTACATCTATACTTTTGCCTTCTTCGCATGGATTTATAACTGGCACATGTAGAAAATGATTGGATAAATTGATAAAAGAAAAAGAAGATTTCATGCGTATATACAGCGAATGTTAGACAATATAAAAAAGGCAGCTGGTTATTCAGCTACCCTGTCGTTTTGACATCATTTGCTTGGCGCAATAATTCTTTAGCGTGCTGTTTTGTCAGCTCAGTGACTTCCACACCCGCAATCATTCGGCCAATTTCACTTACTTTTTCTTCATGACTTAATGGTTTGACACTCGTTAGTGTTCTGCCGGCTTTAGATCGTTTAGAAATGAAGAGATGTGTGTCAGCCATTGCCGCTACTTGAGGCAGATGTGTGATGCATAGCACTTGTGATCCTGCCGCTACTTTATAAATTTTTTCGGCAATGGCTTGTGCGACCCTGCCGCTGACACCTGTATCAACTTCATCAAAAATAATGGATGTGACTTCTTGTTTGGCTGAGAAAATACTTTTCACTGCCAGCATAACACGTGAAATCTCTCCACCTGAGGCTACTTTTGACAAGGATTTCATCGGTTCGCCTGTATTTGTAGAAATGACAAATTGCGCTTGGTCGATACCATTTTTCCCAAGCTGGACGGGCTTTCCGTCTAATAGAGGATAGTCCGTGCTGCCAAAGGGTGCATACCGAATGGCAAAAGCTGTGTCAAATGAAGACTTCTCCATATACAAATCCTTTAACTCCGCTTGAATTTGTTTTGCTAGCTTTTTGGCCCATTTTTTGCGGAGCTCTGAAACGTTAAGTGCTTCCAGCAAAGCATCACGGCTCATCGCATCCAGTTTGTTTTTGAGCGTTTGCAGGTGGCTGTCTCGATTTTGGATTTGATCTATTTCTTCTTCAATCTTCGCCGCATATTCCAAAATTTCCTCAACCGTTGTACCATACTTTCGCTTTAGCTGCTTCATTTCATTCAATCTAGACTCAATAAAATCAAGACGCGCCGGGTCGAATTCTAACTGATCCAGCATGCTGCGCATTTGGAAAGTAGAATCCTCCAATAAGTAATAAGAGTTCGACACTTGCTCAGAGAGTTTGTTCAGATCATCATTGATCTCAGACACCTGCTCTAGCTCGCTTGAAGCCATCCCAACCCAATCAAGCCCTCCTTGCTCATTGCGCAGGGCGTTATACGCGTTTTGAAGTGATGAATAGATTTTTTCGTAGTTGCTGATTTGATGACGTTCTTCCTGAAGCTTTTCATCTTCTCCTGGTTCTAATTGAGCCGCTTCAATCTCTTCCAATTGAAATTGTAGCAAGTCTAAACGGTGCACCATTTCCTGCTCATTTTCCGAGAGCTGTTTTAGCTTTTGAGCGGTCTTGATATATTGATCATACGCTTCATGGTATTGTGATAAAGCAGGTGCAATTTCTTCTGCCCCAAATTGATCAAGCAAATGCAGATGGTTTTCATCCTCCATCAATAGCTGATTATCGTGCTGCCCATGTATATCGAGCAAAAGCCGCCCTACTTCTCGTAGGAGAGAAATCGTGACAAGCTTCCCATTAATGCGGCAGATGCTTTTTCCGCTATTGTTAATATCACGGCGGAGAATCATCATTTCATCCGATGCATCTATTCCTTGCTCTTCGCATAAGGCGAATACAGGATGATGTGCCGGCACAAGAAAAAGCCCTTCCAGCTCTGCTTTTTTTTCACCGTAACGAACAAATTCAGATGATCCTCTTCCTCCTACAAGAAGTGAGACAGCGTCAATCATGATTGATTTTCCGGCGCCTGTTTCCCCTGTTAAAACCGTGAGTCCTTTTTCAAATGAAACCGTTAACTCTTCAATGATTGCAAAGTTTTTAATGGTTAGTTCTGCTAACACTCATTTGACACCTCTTTTTGTAAACCTGATCTCTTTATAGAAGCTCTAAAATTTTGGCCGATACTGTATCCGTATCATCTGGTGTGCGGCAAATAATCAAAATGGTATCATCTCCGCAAATGGTTCCCATAATTTCTTCCCAATCTAAATTATCCATTAAAGCCCCGATGGCCTGAGCATTACCTGGCATTGTTTTCAGAACGATTAAATGGCTGGCAGCATCAAGCTTAATAAATGCATCCATGAGGGATCGCTTCAGTTTTGACAGCGGGTTAAACCGCTGATCAGCAGGAAGGCTGTATTTATACGTTCCATTGTTCGTCGGTACTTTCACTAAATGTAATTCTTTAATATCTCGTGATACAGTCGCCTGTGTGATGTTATATCCATCAGCTTTCAAAATATCGACTAATTCATCTTGTGTTTCGATCTCTTGGCTTGCAATGATTTCTCTAATCTTAATATGTCTTTGACCTTTATTCATTTTGACCCCCCTAGGCGTTTGTTTCTCAGTTTGTCTTTACGTTCTATGTTATATGATGCACACTTCAAAAAACAAGCATTACGTGAGAAACTGCCAATTCTCGTCTTTTGACCATGTAAAAAGGAATAATAGCGAGCTATTATTCCTTTCAGCGTGTAGACAAACCCTCGCATTCGGTGTCAGTCCTGCGCGCTGGTGCTCACGAATATCAAATTCACTCCGCGCCAGTGCTCGTCCTTCCTAGACTTCAAAGGTTTTCAATCACGCTGAAAAGAAGACAAAGGGCTAAAATAAAGTTCATTTTAGCCCTTTGTCAACAATCTAAAAGGAATAATAGCGAGCTATTATTCCTTTTGTTTGAATGATCTCATGTGTCAGCCGGCTCAGGACTGTTTTTCTTTTGTTTCAATACGGAATGGGCTTCCTTGACCACTTTCTCAAGTTCAGAAGCTGGAAGTGCCGCATTCTTCTCTTGATCAGGATGGAGGACCAAATGAAGCAGGAATTCAATATTTCCGTCGCCACCAGTGATTGGTGAAAAAGCAACATCCTTTACATCATAGCCTTCTTTTGCAGCAAATTGATTCATTTCTTCTAGCACACCAAGGTGGACAGATGGATCACGCACGATGCCTTTTTTTCCGACAAGCTCTCTGCCTGCTTCAAATTGCGGCTTGACGAGCGCAATACAGTCACCGCCTGGGACAAGAATATGCTTTAAAGCCGGAAGAATGAGTTTAAGTGAAATAAAAGACACATCAATCGACGCCACTTCTGGCAATCCTTCAGTAAAATCAGCTGGGACGGAATGGCGGAAATTGGTGCGTTCCATCACGATCACTCGGTCATCCTGTCTTAATTTCCACGCAAGCTGATTGTAGCCAACATCAACTGCGTATGATTTGACCGCTCCATTTTGGAGGGCACAATCTGTGAATCCGCCTGTTGATGAGCCGATATCGATCAGCATTTTTCCTTCAACAGTTAAGTCAAATTCTTTTAGCGCTTTTTCAAGCTTTAACCCGCCGCGGCTCACATATTTTAAAGGGTTGCCTTTCACTGTGAGCGGTGTATCACGGGCGATTTTTTCTCCTGGTTTATCCAAACGGGTTTCATTTGAGTAAACGATCCCTGCCATAATGGCACGCTTTGCTTTCTCTCTCGTTTCCATTAGTCCTTGTTCAACTAATAAAACGTCAAGTCGTTCCTTCTTTGATGTCATGATCCAATTCCTTTTCTTGGTGCTGCTGGAAGCAGGTTTCGTAAAGCCTCAGCAACCTGCGCTTTCGTCAGACCAATTTCTTCTAGCAAGGCATCAACACTTCCATGCTCAATAAATTCATCTGGAATGCCCATACGGTCTACCTTTATATGTGACGCCTTCTTGTCGTGTATATATTCTAATACGCTGCTTCCAAATCCACCTTGGAGCACAGCTTCTTCAATCGTTAAAATCGGAATGTCCTCAGACAGTATATCATTTAGCATTTCTTCATCAAGGGGTTTAATGAAACGAGCATTGACGACACGAATCGATTTCCCTTCTTTTTGCAGTTCCTCTGCTGCCTGTAGCGCCATTTTAATGGTCGTACCAAATGTTAAAATCACGGCATCCTTCCCTGGACGAAGGACTTCCCACGAGCCAATCGGAATGGTTTTCAGTTGTTCATCCATTTTAACGCCGAGGCCATTTCCGCGCGGGAAGCGCATCGCAATAGGACCGTCATCATATTGAATGGCTGTATTAACCATGTGCTGTCCTTCATTTTCATCTTTTGGCATCATCAGGACCATATTCGGCATATGACGCATGAAAGCAATATCAAACACACCTTGATGCGTTTCTCCATCTGCACCGACAAGACCCGCACGATCAATTCCGATAAACACATTGAGGTTCTGACGGCAAATGTCATGCAGCACTTGATCATAGGCTCTTTGAAGGAACGTTGAGTAGATCGCTAGAAACGGCTTCATGTTCTGCGTTGCAAGCCCAGCCGCCATTGTGGCTGCGTGCTGCTCTGCAATCCCTACATCAAACATTCGCTCTGGAAATTCCTTTGCAAACCCTTCAAGCTTTGAGCCTACAGGCATCGCAGGCGTGATCGCGACAATTCGCTCATCTTCCCGCGCCAGCTTTCTGACAGTTTCACTGACAAGACCGCTCCATGACGGGGCAGCTACTGTCGGTTTCACAAAATCACCTGTATCAATTTTGTACGGGCCTGTGCCGTGCCACGTCCCGATTTTATCAGATTCTGCTGGCTGATAGCCCTTTCCTTTTTTCGTGATGACATGCAGGAGAACAGGACCTTTTGTTTTCTTTGCATATTCAAGATTTTCAAAAAGGTCTTCATAGGAATGTCCATCTACAGGACCTAAGTAGGTGAAGCCCATTTCCTCAAAGAACATGCCAGACACAAGTAAATATTTTAAGCTGTCTTTAATACGCTCTGCTGTTGCAGCAAGCTTTCCGCCTACGGCTGGAATGCGCTTGAATAAGTATTCGAGTTCGTCCTTCACCCATTGGTATTTACCAGCTGTGCGCAGTCTGCCAAGCATTGTGTGAATGGCACCGACGTTTGGTGCAATACTCATTTCATTGTCATTCAAGATCACAATCATGTCTTTTTTTTCATCACCAATGTGATTGAGCGCTTCTAATGCCATACCGCCGGTTAACGCACCATCTCCGATAATCGGAAGAATATATTCATCTGTTCCTTTGATATCTCGGGCTGCCGCCATACCCATCGCGCCAGATAATGAGGTTGAACTATGGCCTGTTTCCCATACATCATGTTCACTTTCATTCCGTTTAGGAAAACCGCAAAGTCCTTTATATTGACGAAGTGTATCAAACTCCGCACCTCTTCCAGTTAACAGCTTGTGAACGTATGACTGATGTCCAACATCCCAAAGGAATTTATCTTTCGGGCTGTCAAATACTTTATGAAGTGCAACAGTGAGTTCAACGACACCTAGGTTCGGACCGATGTGCCCGCCAGAGTTAGCTAAGGACTCAATTAAAAACAGACGAATGTCAGCACTAAGCTCCTCTAATTCTGCATTTGACATTCCTTTTAGAAACGTTGGATTTTTTATTGATAAAAGATCCAATCAGGATCAACTCGCTTTCAACAAAATTTCTACATACATATATAATGCCTTATTCCTATGAAAACCAATGCAGGAATAAGAGTTGTCTCATCATAATAAACTGTTTACAGTTTACCACAATTGCTCGAGGACCCTCAAATCTAGGCTGTTTTTAATGATCTCTTGAGGCAATCAGATCACATAAATCATGCAACAATTGCTGCTCTAACGTAAGATTTGAGACAATGTCTTTTGCATGTGTGATGTGTTCATTTAGTTTTTCTTTTGCACCTGAGAGCGTTAATAAAGAAGGATATGTCGACTTTTCATTTGCTGTATCGGAGCCGACCCGTTTTCCTATTTTTTCTTCGCTTCCTTCAAGATCTAAAATATCATCACGGATTTGAAACGCTATACCAATATGATAGCTGAATTCTCTTAGCTGTTCGATATCTTCATCAGGTGCACCTGCCAGCATCGCACCCGCTGCCACACTGAAGGTCAGAAGCTTCCCCGTTTTTCGGGCGTGAATGGATTCTAGCTCAGCAAGAGGAATTTGTTGTTTTTGCTCTGCTTCCATGTCATCAAATTGACCGCCAACCATTCCAAGCGCACCTGCTGATGTCACAAGCTCGTCGATGATTCTGAGCTTTTGATCAGCGGATACATTGTCAGATAGCTGCGATGTTATGAGGCGGAAGCTTTCGGTTAAAAGCGCATCGCCTGCAAGAACTGCTGTTGCCTCTCCATAGACTTTATGGTTGGTTGGCTTTCCTCTGCGAAGATCGTCATCATCCATGCACGGAAGGTCATCATGTATCAATGAATACGTATGAATCATTTCCACTGCACAGCCAACAGGTATGCCGTCTTTTTCATTTTTTCCATAGGCATGTAAAAGAGCAAGGACGAGAACGGGACGAAGCCTCTTTCCGCCTGCTTTTAAAGAATAAAGCATAGAGGATTTCAATTCTTCTGGAATACGCAGTTCCTGAACATATGTAAATAAATAATCTTCGATTACCTGTTTCCGTGTGGTCAAAAAATCATTTAAATTACTTGTCACCGGCATCTGCCTCCTTTACTGAAAAAGGAGCAAGCTCACCATCCTCTTTTAAAATGAAATCCATTTGCTTTTCAACATGCTGTAATTTTTCATGACAAAGCTTTGAAAGGGTCATTCCTTCTTGGAAATAATGGATGGCTTGCTCGAGTGGTACATCTCCTTCTTCGAGCTTCCCAACAATCTCTTCAAGACCTTTCATGGCCTCTTCGAATGTCATTTGTTCTTCTTTTTGTTTTTTTGATTCTGTCATGATGATTGCCCCTCCTTCTCAATAACCTCACAAATCAAACGCCCATCCTTCATTGTAATGGCTAGCTGATCCTTCGTATTTACTTGGTTCACACTTTTTATGAGTTCATCTTCTTTATAGGCTAAACTATAGCCTCTTTCCATCACTTGAAGTGGATTTAATGCATTTAGTTTACCAAGAACAGATTGGAACTGCGAATGAATTGTTTTCATTTGCACATTCATACTGCGGACGAGCTTTTCTGTTTCATTGGTGTGGCGTTTTTTTGCCTGAAGTAGCTGCTCTTTTGGATGTAGCGGCTTTAGTCTATATGTCTGCCGGTCAAGTTGACTGCGTTTTTGTTCAATTTGTCTCGTCAGCTGTTTTTGAAAACGATCAAATATCAAATCGAATTGCTGCTCTTTTTGCTCTTGTAATCGCTTTGGAAAACGGAAGGCATAAGAGGATTGCAGCGCCACAAGACGGTCCTTCGCTTGTGAAGTTCGATTTTTCACAGCTCGTGTTAACCGAATGTCGATTGATTTGATTCGTTCTATTAAATCGGCTGTGCTTGGAACAGCTAGCTCGGCTGCTCCTGTTGGTGTGGGTGCTCTCATGTCTGCAGTAAAATCACTAATGGTAAAGTCCGTTTCATGCCCTACTGCTGAAATGATGGGAATGTCTGATGCGAAGATCGCTCTTGCGACTGCTTCTTCATTAAAGGCCCAAAGTTCTTCAATTGAACCTCCTCCTCTTCCGACAATCAAGACATCACAGATCTGTTTTTCATTTGCTTCTTTGATCCGCTCAACAATTGAACGGGTGGCATTTTCACCTTGGACTAACGCCGGAAGCACGATGATTTTCGCCTGCTGATAGCGCCGATTGATCGTTGTAATGACATCTCGAACAGCCGCTCCTGTTGGGGACGTAATCACACCTACAACTTCTGGATATTCAGGAATTGGTTTTTTATAGCGCGCATCAAATAAGCCTTCACTTGCTAGCTTTTTCTTCAGCTCTTCATAAGCAAGATGAAGAGCACCAACACCATCAGGCTGCATTTCCTTTGCATATAATTGATAATTGCCACTCGGTTCATACACTTGAATCCCGCCGCGTACAAACACTTTCATTCCGCTCTTTGGTGAAAATGGCAGCTTGGATGCGGAGCGCTGGAACATGACAGCTTGCATGCGTGCGTTTTCATCTTTCAAGGTAAAGTAAACATGGCCCCTTGAATGAATTTTCACATTGGATAACTCACCTTTGATCCAAATATCTTCTAAGTGAGGGTCCACATCAAATTTTCTTTTTATGTATTTTGTAAGGGCTGTGACCGTCACAAAGGCTTTTTCACTCATGACGTATTCCTCCTCTTTGAAAACGCACATTCATCCACCAGCAGCATGCAGGTGGATGAATGGATAAAGCTTATGCTAATGTACGTTTTGCTGATTTAACCGTATTATGTGCAAGCATCGTAATCGTCATTGGACCGACTCCGCCAGGGACTGGTGTGATATAAGAAGCTTTTTCTTTTGCTTCTTCAAAATCAACATCCCCTACAAGTTTCCCAGTATCTAAACGATTGACTCCTACATCGATGACAATAGCGCCTTCTTTGATTTGGTCAGCTTTAATAAAGTTTGCTCGACCGACGGCAACAACTAAAATGTCCGCTTTTAACGTATGCTCTGAAATATTCGCCGTTCTTGAATGACAGTATGTGACGGTGGCATTTTCGTTTAACAGCAATTGTCCAACAGGTTTGCCGACAATATTGCTTCGTCCCACAACTACGACTTCTTTACCAGAGAGATTGACACCTGTTTTGTTCAGCAATTCAACAATACCTGCTGGTGTACAAGGAAGGAACGTATCTTCTCCAAGCAGCATTTTCCCGATATTTAACGGATGAAAACCATCCACATCTTTCTCTGGTGAAATACGTTCAATGACGGCTTTTTCAGAAATATGTTTTGGCAGTGGAAGCTGAACTAGAATCCCGTGGAATTGATCATTCGCATTGTACTGATCAATCAGCTGAAGCAACTCCTCTTCTGTTAAAGAAGCATCTAAATGATCAAGCTGGAAATGCATGCCCATTGCTTCTGCTGCTTTCTTCTTCCCGCGTACGTAAGAAAGTGATGCCGGATCATCACCGATTAGAATAACGGCAAGACCAGGTGTGACTCCTTTTTGTTTTAGCTCTTCTACTTCTTTTGCTAATTGTTCACGCTTTTCTTTTGCTGTTTCTTTTCCATCGATGATTGTTGCTGTCATGTCGAATCCTCCTATAGCTGCTTTAGGTCGTTTTTAATGTTTGAAAGTACACCATTTACAAATTTCGGTGCTTTATCATCACCGAATAATTTGGCCAGTTCAATGGCTTCATTCATTGAAACACTAACCGGGATGTCATCTTGATGCACCATCTCGTACACAGACAGCCTTAAAATGGCTCTGTCTACATTCGCAATACGATCGAGTTTCCAGTTCACAAGATGCTGCGAGATCATGTCATCGAGCTTGTCCTTTTGTTCAAGCACACCGAAAACCAGCTCCTCGAAAAAAGGATCTGATTCTTGTTCATCCAGCGCATGTGTAATGGCCTCTTTCGGATCAATATTGCTGACATCAATTTGAAATAATGTTTGTAGCGCCTTTTCTCTTGCAGTTCTTCTTTTCATTATTTACTCCTTTAACCACTTTATCCGCTTGTCGTTAAGCCATACAGAGATCATAACATATTTTGATCATCGTCGCACCAAGATCCATGCGGGCTGTGGCGAAAAACGAATCAATCAACACGTAACGTATTCCATATTCGGACCTCACCCAAAAAATGGGCTTTAAAAAACCAAAGAGGCGATGCCTCCTTGGTTTCACTTGAACCCTTTTTACACTTCTTGATCTACTTCAGCTTCAGGTGCTTTTGTATCAAATTGAATGCCAACGACATGAATGTTGATTTCATTAATCATTAAGGCAGTCATGTTCAAAAGGGTTTGACGAATATTTTCTTGAACAGCAGTGGATACCTTTGGAATAGATAGGCCAAATTCAACCACACAATACACATCAATTGTGATGCCTTCATCAGAGATATCTACTTTTACACCTTTACGGTGATTTTTCTTACCAAAGCGTTCTGCGACATCAGCAGCGAAATTACCACGCATTTCAGCAATTCCTTCGACTTCTGAAGCGGCGATCCCAGCAATGACTTCAATCACTTCTGGTGCAATTTGCACTTTTCCCAATTGATCTTCATCAAGGTTCATTTCAAGCAAATTGTTTTCTGACACGATCATTCACCTCCGAAAGCTGTTATTATTTCATGATTTGATATGTTTCTAAAAACTTCGTATTGAAATTACCACTCACAAAAGTTTCATGCTCAAGCAGTCTAAGGTGGAATGGAATCGTTGTGTAGACTCCTTCAATGACGAATTCTTGAAGCGAACGTTTCATTTTTGCAATCGCTTCTTCTCTCGTCTTACCATACGTGATCACTTTTGCAATCATGCTATCGTAATATGGTGGAATCACATAGCCTGGATAAGCGGCAGAATCAACACGTACACCTAGACCGCCTGGCGGAAGATACATTTTGATTTCACCAGCTGAAGGCATGAAGTTTTTCTCTGGGTTCTCTGCATTAATACGGCATTCGATCGCCCAGCCTTCATAGACGACATCCTCCTGGGTAAGTGAAAGCTTTTCACCTGATGCCACCATGATTTGTTCTTTGATTAAGTCCACACCTGTGACCATTTCCGTAACAGGATGCTCTACTTGAATGCGAGTATTCATTTCCATGAAATAGAACTTCTCTTCATTATAATCATAAATGAATTCAACTGTTCCAGCACCTGTGTATTCAACAGCTTCTGCTGCTTTTACGGCTGCTTCACCCATTTGCTCACGGATGTCTGCATTCAGTGCTGGTGATGGTGTTTCTTCAAGAAGCTTTTGCATTCTTCTTTGGATTGAGCAATCACGCTCTCCTAAATGAATCGTATTCCCATGCTGATCTGCAAGCACTTGGATTTCCACGTGTCTAAAGTCTTCGATGAACTTTTCTAAATAGACGCCAGGATTACCAAAGTTTTGTGCAGCTTCTTGCTGCGTGATTTTCACGCCGTTAATAAGCTCTTCTTCAGTACGAGCCACGCGGATCCCTTTACCGCCGCCGCCTGCAGTTGCTTTTATAATCACAGGATACCCAATACTTGCTGCTGTTGAAATGGCATCATCAAGATCTTTTACAATACCTTGAGAACCAGGGACAATCGGTACGCCTGCCTGCTTCATTGTTTCTCTTGCGACATCTTTTGTTCCCATTTTGGAAATCGCTGACGCAGTTGGTCCAACAAAGATCACATTACATTCCTCGCAAAGCTCTGCGAAGTCTGCATTTTCAGCAAGGAAGCCGTATCCCGGATGGATGGCATCTGTACCTGTTAGTTTTGCTACACTGACAATGTTTGTGACATTTAAATAACTATCTTTAGAAGCAGTCGGTCCGATGCAATATGCTTCATCAGCCATTTGAACATGCAGCGCATCGCGATCCGCTTCAGAAAATACCGCAACTGTTTCAATTCCAAGCTCTTTACAAGCACGGATGATTCTAACTGCGATTTCTCCTCTGTTTGCAATTAATAGCTTTTTAATCATGATCGTACTCCTTACTCTGCTTTCACTAGAAAGAGGGGTTGTCCGAATTCTACGAGCTGACCGTTTTCAGCTAATACTTCGACGATTTCGCCTTTTACTTCTGCTTCGATTTCATTAAACAGTTTCATTGCTTCAACGATGCATACAACTGAGTTTTCCTTCACCTTAGAACCTGTTGTCACGTAAGGATCTGCTTCTGGTGAAGATGAAGCATAAAATGTGCCAACCATTGGGGATGTGATTTTATGCAGATTTTCAGACGCGGCTCCCTCTTGTGCAGGGGCTTCGGTCTGAGCTGGAGCTTGTGCTTTAGGAGCTTGTTGAGCTGGAGCTGCTTGGACAGGAGCCACTGGTGCTTGTGCCGCAACTTGCTGAACGACTTCTTTATTTTTCTTCAGTTTGATTTTTGCACCTTCGTTTTCGTACGTAAATTCATCAATTGTAGATTCGTCAATTAATTTAATCAGTTCATGAATTTCTTCAATTTTTAACATGGATTTGCACCCCTATGTATGGATTTATCTTTTTTATAGGCTAGTACTAAAAGTACATACTATAACCATCTTACAGGAGGATTTCGTTGAATTCAACTACTATTGTGGCGAAGCGTCTCGCAAAAGCGCCTTGGAGAGGCCGTCAAGCCGCATTAAAAAACGCCCTTTTCGGCAAAGGGCGTTTGTTCATTTTTTATTGATTGGATGGTTCAAACGTGACAGCTACGTTATCAAGCCCTCTGATTTCTTTTGTGACCATATCAATAATATCTGCCGCTTGGCTCTTTGATTTTTTATCAGAGCGAACCGTGATGCTCACTTTATCTCCTTCAGCACTCACTAGCGCATCTTTGTATCCTTTTGTTTTAATCAATGTCTCAAGCTGGCGCTCTGTTCCTTCTGCTTCACTAAGTGCTGTCATTTGATCATACGCTTCACTTTTTTCTTGTGCTGTTGCATCATCACTTGACACGATTTCGTTGAATTCTTCACGCTGCTTGCTTCGTTTATCTTCAAGCTCTAGCCTGTATGTTGTAAAAAGCTCATCGTCTGTTTGCTCTGACACAGCCTTTCCTTCTTCACCACTTGTTTCAACATCCTCTTGTTTGGCGTTTGTTTCTTTGTCAGTGGACTTGTCACCTGAGCCTTTTTCCGTTCCTTTTTCTGCTCCTTTTTCAGTCCCTTTTTCTGTTTCGGTCTTTTTCTCTTCAGTTCCTTTTGATTTCATATCCTCTACTGTCACTGCATTCTCACCTTGTGGGGACATGATATAGTACACACTTAATACGACAACTAAACTTAGCATCGTTAATAGCCAAACCGTTTGTTTTTTTAACATCATTCCGAATCCTCCTTGATTTTTTTAGGGGCAACAGCCACTCTATGGCTCGGTACATCAAGCACTCGTGTAACAGCTTCAATGATGGTTTTCTTTATTTGAACGTTGTCTACTCCTTGAGCAACAACGAGGACACCTCGAATGTCTGGTTTTTTCGTTTGGACAACAACAGGTGTTTCTTCATTGCCATTTTTGATGATGACGATCTCTTCTTCCTTTGTTTGATCCGTCACACTTCTCACGCCGCCTTCTTTATCTGTTTCCTCGGTCGTTGTGCTTTTATTGGATTTATTTTTCTCAAACACTTTTAAAGAAGTCGCGTCTACATTTACTACAATGGATACATCTTCAACACCGATAATCGTCTCTAAAATTTCTTTCAACTGATTTTCGTATTCTTGCTCCACGTCCTCAATCGAGTCCTTTGGTTTACCCGAGGATGCCGGCTTGAATACCTCTTGTTCTTCGGAGGCAGTTTTTTTAGAAGCTGGAACAGCAGCCTGTTGTTTGTTGGATGGCGGTGACAGAATCTGACTAACTAACATGAAAGACACGCCGATAATGAATACAAGTAGCAAGTAATGGTGTTTTGTTAATTTAGGTTTCCCTTCACCTTTTTCAGGCGGTTGGAACAATGATTTCAGCTTTTGTTTCCAGTCCTTGTTATTCATGATCTGCTGCGTCACCTCCCTCAATCATCAGCGCAATGTGTTCAGGACTCGTATTCCAAACCTCCGCAAGCGTCTCCTTCACCCTCGTGACCTCTTTGCTAGAAGATCCAGTGCTTTCCTCCTTTTGCCTTGAGAGATCAATGTCCACCTTTGCTACCGTTTCTACAGCATCACCTGTGAGCGGGGAAAGAACTGCTTTGATGCGAAATTGATCTGCCTCCATATTCTGATCAAGGTGCTCCTCGTCTGCCAGCACTTCTACGTGTTTCATTTCATAGCTCTCCTTCTCCAGTGGCTCCTTTGCGCTTTTTTCTAGTTGGACAGCCATTTGCTTTAAAATATATGCACGCTGTGAGGCTTGTATTTCTTTTTTTTCTAAATTCATCTGATTTTTTATTTCTTCTGACTGTGCTTCTTCCTTCCCTTTCATTATTTCTGAGAAAATCTGGTCAGGGTCCGCTCGAAATAAAGCAAATATCGGATTGAGCATGACAACGATCAACAATAAGCTGACGACCATTTTGGCATACTTCTGCATACTTGAATTGGGCAGCAAAAGGTCTATGACAATCGCAAATAAGATAAAGAGAATAATATTTGTGATCCATTCTGTGAGAAAATTCAAAAGGTGTCCCCTCCTTACTTCATCATCATGGTCAGATTACCAGCCGTAATGATGACGGTAATGCTTAAAAAGAACATGAGCGACACAACTGCAAGTGCGGCAAATATATAAAGAACACTTTTTGAAATGACATCGAGACAGCTAATGATCGGTCCGCCCCCTAGAGGCTGAAGAATGGCAGCGGCAAGCTTATATATAAGGGCAAGCGACAGAACCTTAATCGCTGGAAAGGCTGCAATGGAAATCAAAATGGCGACTCCTACAAGGCCAACCGTATTTTTAAGCAAAACAGAGGCACTGATGACGGTATCCGTCGCATCTGTAAACATCCGGCCAAGCACAGGAATGAAGTTTCCGGTGATGAATTTGGCTGTTCGAAGAGCGATGCCATCAGTAATGGCAGCAGATGCACCTTGCACAGAAATGACGCCGAGAAAAACGGTTAAAAAAACGGCGAGCCCGCCAATCGCTACATTTCTTAACAACTGTGCAAGCTGGGTGACCTTGTATTGTTCGGTCAGTGTACTGACGATGCTCAATATCGCTGATAAAAAGATAAGCGGCAGGACGACATACTGAATAAAAACGCCGCTTGTGTTCATCAAAAATAAAATAACGGGATGAAAGAATCCGGCCGAGACTAGCCCGCCTGATGAAGCTATGAGTGCTAATAAAAGAGGAATAAGAGCAAGAATAAAACTGGTCATCGTCTGAATGGCTTCTGTAGCATAGGAAATTGCTACATGAAAGCTGTTTAGTGCAATAATGATGAGCACCATATAAACGAGAGCATATGCGACTTTACTGACGGTGCTTTGCTCAAAAGCATTTTGCAAAAGCTGCAAAAGTGAACAGAAGATGGTGAGTAAAATCAGTGTTCCAAGAAGCTTTCCGTTTGCAATGACCTCATAAAAAAGATAATGAACAAATGCCTTCAGCCACGTTTGTGGAGACAACTCTTTATCGCCATCAATCATTTCCTTTACTGTGCCTTTTTGGCTTTCTGGCAGAAAGCCGCCGTACTCGTCCAATATCGTTTCCCAAAAGTCACTGATGGAATGAAGCTCAAGTGAATCAGCCTGTCCATTCGCTACTTCTTCTGCTACTGGTTCATCATTTGATAAAGGCACCTTTTCTTTTGCATCTGCATGTGGAGCGATCAGCCAAAAAAATAGCATCAGTCCCATAACAGCTGTCATCCGTTTCATTGTCATCACCTCTTTTCAATTAAGTCATAGACGGGATCATACCTAAGATCGTCTCAATGATGACTGTTAAAATCGGGACCGCCATGACCAAGATGAGAATCTTTCCGCCAAGCTCTATTTTCGATGCAATGGCGCCTTGTCCAGCATCCTTCGTGAGCTGAGCGCCGAATTCCGCAATATAGGCAATGCCAATAATTTTCAAAATGGTTTCAACATACTTCATATTGACGCCGGCACTTGCCGCAATTTTTTCTATCATAGAGATAATGGCATAGATTTGATCAATCAAATAAAGAAAAATGACACACCCTGTAAATACAACTAACATAAAGGCGAAGGTTGGCTTTTGTTCTTTGACGATTAATGCTAGAAAAGTAGCGATTAAACCAAGTCCAACAATTTGAATGATTTCGATTTGTAAGCCCTCCCCTATCCTTGAAATAGAAATACGGCTTTAATCTTCTTAAACAAATCATCCACAATGGTCGCCACCATAAACAAAATGTAGATAAACCCAAGCAGCGTCACCCACTGTGCATACTCCTTTTTCCCCATTTGATCTAAAATCGTATGAAGAAAGGCCACGACGATGCCTACCCCCGCAATTTGAAAAATGACGTTTACATCAACGCCCATGCTCTCGACTCCCTTCCTCTTACATCAATAACAGAATCAGTAGTAATCCGCTTAAAAATCCAAGGCTTCTGACCATTTTTTCATTTTTCGCTTGGGCAACTTCAGCTTCCTTCTCCTCTGATTCCAAATGGCCTAATGCTAGCTTGATATACTTTTGCTGAGACGTGACATCATGCTGACCAAGTGTTTCTCCAAAGTGCTTCAGCGCCTCATATTCGCCTTTTTTCAAAACGGTTTTTTTCCATACATCCTCTAGACTCTCGTTCCATGCATGCCGCGCAGAAAAAGTTCCGACTTTGAGTTTTTCTGCAAATTGTTCAAATAACTGATTGACAGGGGGGCCTACTTGCGACGCAATTTGCTTTGCAGCCCGCGCTAAAGGAGTTTGACCATACATAATTTCAGCTTCAAGAGACTGGAGCGCAAACCGGAGCTGCCGAATTTGCTTCGGCCGGTCGCTGTATCGTTTGGCAAACTCAAATCCGCCCCATGTCGTGGCCGCGACAATGAAAATAGCGCCAATGAGCTTTAACATACGTCCACTCCCCGCCTCCACTTCATCTCTTGTCCGTCCTTGTCATACATTCGTCCGATCGTGCCGGGACCATTTTTTCTATTTAATTCAACGTATCGATCAAACACACGAAGCTCCCATAACGGCTGAAATGATGGGCGTTTATATAGATCTTCAAGTGAATACCCATGAGCCGAAACGATAATGGTGACTCCGGCATGAATGGCTTCTAAAAGTGCCTGTACATCCTCGCTTTTTCCGATTTCATCTACTATGATGACCTCTGGGCTCATGGACCTGATCATCATCATTAAGCCCTCAGCCTTTGGACACGCGTCAAGCACATCAATTCGGTTCCCAAAATGATGCTGCGGCACCCCTCTTATACACCCGGCAATTTCAGAGCGTTCATCAATAATTCCTGTTTTTCTAGGAGGAATGGTTTTTGTGCCTGTACTAGCAAGACGCGCTACATCTCGCAGCAAGGTCGTTTTTCCTGTTTGCGGAGGACCAATGATGAGTGTATTGCACCAATTTTGTTCATATAAATAAGGAAGAAAGGGAAGTGCAATCCCGATTTTTTCTTTTGCGATACGAATATTAAATGAAGAAATATCTCTTAGCCCTTTGACAAATCCATTTTCAACGATGACCTTTCCTGCAAGTCCCACCCTGTGTCCGCCAGAAATGGTGATATAGCCTTGTTTTAATTCTTCCTCAAGTGTATACATGCTGTAATTGCTCAGCTTGCCTAATAGCTGAGACGCATCTTCTCCTGTTGTGTGGTAGGAAAGAAAGCGCGGTTTTCCGCCTTGCATCAATTCAATCGGACGATCCGTGCGAATGCGGATTTCTTCTATTTGCGCCCATTCAGTCTCTTTGAGAAGCCTGAGTTCTTGTCCAATCGAGTGCGGGAGAATATCCAACAAACTCCGCAACGAATTCCCCTCCTTTTTTTCTTCTCTAAAATGTATGATGCGAGTCGTTAATTATGCCAAGCTGTTTTACTTATAGATGCCAACTAGAATAAACACGACACCAATGAAAATAAACACGAGCTTTGCATAGGATAGCTGCCCTGCCATTTGATAGATTCCAATCGTCATGGTGATAATAAAAATGAGCGGTCCGATGATCGCCAATATACTATTGATGACAACCGCTTTACGTACATCATTTGTGATCAAAATGAGGATGGCGGCCGTCAGTTCAATGGTTGCAGATAAGAACCTCATACCTGCCATCGCAGCCACTGATGGGTGTATGCCTGGGAAAAGAAATGGTTTCATATAGAACCTCCAGCTTTTTTTACACTATATGCTTGACTAGCTGGAAGTAGTCTTGTTTTTCAGACGTAGAAGAGAGGGATGAGAGAATAGAGGGAAGACATTCTTACAGGGAGACTTATTTTTTTCAATAAAAAAAGACTGTAAACACGGAGTTTACAGTCTTCCTACGTTCATTACGCTCTTGAAACGTATGAACCGTCAGATGTATTAATCACTAGTTTATCTCCTTGGTTCACAAAGAAAGGAACGTTGACGATTAAACCAGTTTCAGTTTTCGCAGGCTTTGATCCGCCTGATGTTGTGTCACCTTTAATACCAGGCTCTGTTTCTACTACTTCTAGTTCTACCGTGTTTGGAAGTTCAACACCAAGTGTTTCATCCCCGTACATCACGATTTGAACGGACATATTTTCAAGCAAGTATTTCAGCTCATCTTTAATTTGTGCTTCACTTAGTTCAAGCTGCTCGTATGAGCTTGTATCCATGAATACATGCTGGTCGCCGTTTGCATACAAGTATTGCATGGTTTTTGTTTCAATTTGCGCTTTCGCTACTTTTTCACCAGCACGGAATGTTTTTTCTTGAATAGCCCCCGTACGAAGGTTACGCAGTTTAGAGCGAACAAACGCTGCGCCTTTCCCTGGTTTTACGTGCTGAAAATCTACTACACGCCAAATACCGCCGTCCACTTCAATTGTCAGGCCAGTACGAAAATCGTTTACTGAAATCATTTTGTCATCCTCCTACATTTCACCATCATAATATGATAAGTTCTTTCGGTGAGTGGGTCAATCGTTTATTGCCGTCAGCTGTCAGGACAATATCATCCTCAATTCTCACGCCGCCGACATCCGGCAAGTAAATTCCCGGCTCAACTGTCACGACCATCCCCTCTTCTAACACGACCTCTGAGCGTGAGGAAAGGCCAGGCGCTTCATGTACTTCCATACCAAGCCCGTGTCCAGTTGAATGCCCGAAGTATTGACCGTAGCCATACTTTTCAATGATGTCTCGTGTGATGCGATCAGCTTCTTTTCCTGTTAAGCCTGGCTTGATTCTATCCACACCAGCGTTTTCTGCTTCTAATACGATATGATAAATTTCCTTTAGCTTGTCGCTTGGTGTTCCGACAGCAATCGTTCTTGTCATATCTGAACAATAGCCTTTATAATAAGCGCCGAAATCAAGTGTCACTAAATCACCAGCTTCAATCACCTTTTCACTCGCTCTCCCGTGTGGCAGGCTTGAACGGACACCTGAAGCAACAATCATATCGAATGAAGATCCCTCAGCACCTTCTTTTCTCATGAAAAATTCAAGCTCGTTCATGACCGCAATTTCTGTCAGGCCCGGCTTGATGTAAGTGAGAATATGTTCGAAGGCGTGATCTGCAATCTTCGCAGCTTCCTCTAATATCTTAATCTCTTCACTAGACTTAATCAAGCGCAACTTTTCAACTGATTCTGACACAGGAACAAGCTCAATACCGCCTGCTTTTTCAGCATACTGCTGGTAAGTGGCAAATGTCATATGATTTTGTTCAAACCCTAGACGTTTTACCCCAAACTCTCTTGCCGTTTGGGCAGCTGTTTCTACAATGTTTCCTTTATGTTCAATGATGTCATAGCCTTTCACTTGATCCTTGGCTTGTTCTGTATAGCGAAAATCCGTAATAAAAGCCGCTCGATCTTTTGACACGATTGCAAGACCGGCTGATCCAGTAAAGCTGGTCATGTACTGCAAATTAAAGCTGCTCGTAATCACAAGACCATCAATCTCTAATTCGGTTAAAAGGTTTCTTAGTTTCTCAAGTTTCATGATTCCGCTCCCCCTTCACTGACTAGATAACGAATCGCCAATTTATACCCTTCTAAACCAAGACCAACGATTTGCCCTTGGCATACTGGAGCAAGTACAGAATGATGGCGGAATTCCTCTCTCTTATGAACATTTGAAATATGTACTTCGATGACAGGTAAAGAAATACTTGCAATAGCATCTCTTAGCGCATAGCTATAGTGGGTAAAAGCACCCGGATTAAACACGACGCCATCGTACTGATCATCTGCTTCGTGAAGTGCATCGATCAGATCTCCTTCATGATTCGATTGAAAGAACGTTAGTTGGATATTTGCTCTTTCTGCGAACTGAAACAAATCCGTTTCTAAATCCGTCAGCGTTTTACTTCCGTAAACAGCAGGCTCTCTCTTCCCGAGCCTATTTAAATTGGGTCCATTCAGCATAAGAAAATGAGGCATTTGACCACTCCTTCACCCTAATTCAATCTATATCGATATCTGTTTCTTTTTCCTTAGAAACCTTTCGTTTCCAAAAATATTTTATCATATGAATGGTTGATTTACACTTTATTCTGTCTTTTTCCCGAGTGCCCTCGCAAGCTTCTGACTCGTTAATTCATTATATTCAAATGAAATACTGTATCCAACAAACATGCCATACAAAATATATAGGCAAAATGTCGTCACAATCGTGCTTTGCTGCAAATCTTGTACTTGCTTCACATCTGGGAAAATGGGATTAAATACGTAAAAAACTAGTAACCATAATATCCCCCCATAAATCAGCCCCATCCAAAAACCTCTGATCCGTTTTAAAAGTCCATAATAAATAAAGGCCGCTCCAATAGATAAAAGACCTAAAAGCACAATACTAATAAAAGTGCCAAGTCCACCCTTTTTCCATTCTCCAAGCACAAAAGGCTGAAGCAGCATATTCGGGCTCACCTCTGAAAAATGAAACATATGGGTCAGAAATCCGATAAAGCCCCAAAAAACACCACCAACAAAACCAGTAGCAGCTGCTCTTGCTACGAGCGAAGACGTTTGTACGGCCTGATTTTTTTCTTCTTGATTTTTCTTTTCATCACGTTTCATATGAACACCTCCAGCAAGTAGTATGTCCAAAATGTCATGAAAAAAAAGGATTTCCATGCGTGAGTGTAAAATTTTTATAACAGGGTATACTGGCTAAAAAGAGGTAGATAGAATTCTAGTAGATAATCGACCTGTGCGCTAGTGATTTCCCCTCATTTCCTGTACAATAAAGGTATAAGGAAATGCATGTAAATTACAGGAAACAGGCAGGTTGATGAAATATGTCCAATCAAACAAAACCTCCAGCATATGGAGGGCAAGCAGTTGTCGAAGGTGTCATGTTCGGAGGTAAAAAGAACTATGTGACAGCGATTCGGCGAAAGGATCAGTCCATTGAGTTTTTGAAGCTTCCCCGGACCTCCAATAAACGAACCGCCTTTCTCAAGAAAATCCCATTTATCAGGGGTGTTGCTGCACTGATTGAAGCAAGCGCAAATGGCAGTAAGCACTTAAACTTCTCCAGCGAGCGCTATGACTTAGATCCTTCTGAAGATCATTCTCTTGAAAAAGAACAAAAGGGCTCGAAATTATCAATGATCTTTGGCATTGCGGTGATCGGAGTTCTCTCTCTTCTCTTTAGTAAATTTGTCTTTACCCTAGTACCTGTCTTTTTAGCTGAGCTTGTGCGGCCTATTTTCTCAGGGAATTTTGCACAAATCGCAGTTGAAACATTCTTTAAACTGGTCCTGTTATTAGGCTATATTTACTTTATTTCCATGACCCCTTTAATTAAAAGGGTATTTCAATATCATGGAGCAGAACATAAAGTCATAAACTGCTATGAACAGAATCTTGACATCACAGTGGAAAATGTCCAAAAACAGTCACGGCTGCATTATCGATGCGGCAGCAGCTTTATTTTATTCACTGTCATTGTCGGAATGTTCGTCTATTTACTCGTACCGACAGATCCTTTATGGGTGAGAGTTCTGAACCGCTTGGCGCTCATTCCGGTTGTTCTGGGCATTTCATTTGAAGTCTTGCAGCTCACGAACAAACTCCGAGATGTGCCTGTGCTAAAAGTGCTTGGCTATCCTGGCCTTTGGCTGCAATTGCTCACAACAAAAGAACCCTCTGACGATCAAGTCGAGGTAGCCATTGCCAGTTTTAATGAACTTCTTCGTTTAGAGGAAGCGTCTGAGAAACAAGCGTCGGATTCTGCTCATCAAGTGATCTAGCTTATAAATCCGGTAAATTCCTTCGGAGGTGGACAGTTATGAATCGCCGAGTACATCCTGCTTTTACCATTATTTTCGCTTTAGGTGTTTTGGGATTTGTGTATTTACTCACAACGAATCCAGGCAGGCTCTTTACGATGCTGCTATCAGTTGTGATCATTGGAGCGGCTCTGTTTTTCCTTTTTAGATGGCTGATGAATCGAAGAATTGGCACAGAAGGTAATCTTTATCGTAAAGCAGTCAAACAATCAAAACGTCGCTACCAGCAGCAGCCTAAACCAAAAACGAAAAGCCAGATGAAAAATCGGGTCACTCATTTGCGAAGCGTGCCGACTGACCACAAGTCTAAGCCCGTCCTTCTCAAAAAGAAAAGCCAAACACAATTGACTGTGATTGAAGGCAAGAAAAACAAAAAGAAGAACCGCGCCTTATTTTAAAAGGTCCAGCTTTTTAAAAATTGCTCGGCCTTCTGTCTGCCTAGATCGACGAGCGCCTTTTTCTTTTCTGTCATGAGATGAAAATCAGTGGCAATGACGTGTTCTACAGGAATAAAAATAATATGACGTTCGTGTTTTGTGGCGATATGTCTTTCGTCATGAGCACCACGCATTGTTTCAAAAAGAGCGCCAAACAATTCAAACGCATTGCGGATGGAGTGTTGAGGGCGTTCTTTTTCATTTGGGGTTAACGTAACACCAACAAACGGTCTTTTTTTCTCTTCGGCAAATAACCATATCGGGAAGTTGCTGAGAACTCCGCCATCTACAATGGTACAAATGCCCTTTGAAGACTTTAGTTTGACTGGCTCGAAAAAATACGGCAGGCTGCAGCTCATACGAATGGCACGCGCAACGGAAAACCGTTCTGGATTTAATCCATATGAAGGAAGGTCGTCTGGCAGGACAAGGATTTTTCCATTTGTTAAGTCGGAAGCAACGATTTTGAGCGAATTTTTTTTGAGATCCCCAAATACGGTCACCCCTTTCCGTTTTAAAACATCTGTGAGCCATTTTTCTAGACGATCTCCTTTGTAAAGACCGAGTCGCCAGTAAATAGATACCCATCTAAGCATTTTAAACGGAATAAATTGGCATCTCCTGTCAAGCAATTGATGTTCATCCATTTCATCTAAAAGCTCCCGAATTTCCTGACTTGTAAAGCCTGCCGCGATGAGTGAAGCAATGATCGCTCCAGCACTTGTACCCGCAAGGCGGACAAATTGAAATCCTCTCGCTTCAAGCGCCTCATAAGCACCTGCAAGCGCTGCCCCCTTAATGCCTCCACCTGAGAACACACCATCTATCTTCATGAAGGAGCCCCCTTTTGATCTCACACTATTAATAGTGTAGGAGCCTTTGCTTTCAATTAGAACTTTATTCAAAAAGGACACCCATGCTGAGGGTGTCCTTTCAGCGTGTAGACAAACCCTCGCATTCGGTGTCAGTCCTGCGCTCCGGTGCTCACGAATGTCAAATTCGCTCCGCTCCGGTGCTCGGCCTTCCTAGACTTCAAAGGTTTTCAATCACGCTGAAAAGAAGACAAAGGGCTAAAATAAAGATCATTTTAGCCCTTTGTCAAGAATCAAAAAGGACACCCATGCTGAGGGTGTCCCTTTTTCTTAAGATTCTTGATTTGTTTGTTCGTTTTTCTTTTGAATCGCTTTCAGCTGTACAGATCGCTCGTCGTTTTCTTCAAAGAATTGAACAAGATCGCCGATCCGGTCAATGCTGTTCCAGCTGAGATGATGCTCAATGCCTTCTACATCATCATAAATTTTCTCTTCATCTACACCAATGATTCTTAAAAATTGCTCTAGCAGTTCATGTCTGTATACGAGACGTTTTCCAATTTTTTTACCTTTCGGGGTTAAAATTAGACCACGATACTTCTCATAAATGAGGTATTCATCTTTATCTAGCTTCTGAACCATTTTTGTTACAGAGGAGGGATGGACAGCGAGGGCTTCTGCAATATCAGATACTCTGGCATATCCTTTTTCTTCTATCAGCATATAAATTTGTTCAATATAATCTTCCATACTAGGTGTAGTCATAAAACCCCTCCATAATGCACCTTTACTTAATAATCATAACAATTCTACACCATCGCCCATTAAAAAACAAGAAGTGCCCATCTTCTTAACGCTTGTAATTCCAATCATCTGAGGCATATTTCGTTTTGGCGAGATGGTGGACAAACGCTAATTCTTCATCTGTCAGTTCATACGGCACAAGCTCGATATTTAATCCTTTTTCAAACCCTCGTTTAAACGCAACACGCGCATCGTCTATTGTACATGTCCGGTCTGAAATTTCATTGATCGCAACCGCCTTGTTTTTAAAGCTGCGCTGCATCCGCTCTCTTACCCGGTCGTTTGGATAAAGAAACAAATCGAACAATTTGTCCTCATCAAGGTCAATTAAGATGGAGCCATGCTGAAGGATGACACCTTTTTGCCTCGTTTGAGCACTGCCTGCTACTTTTCTGCCTTCTACGACAAGCTCGTACCACGAAGGCGCATCAAAGCATACAGACGATCTTGGGTTTTTTAAGCTTTCCTTTTCTTTTTCTGTACGAGGAATGGCAAAATACGCATCGAGTCCCAGTTCTTTAAAGCCCTCTAAAATACCTTCTGAAATGACGCGGTATGCCTCTGTCACTGTGGCCGGCATCTCTGGGTGCTCCTCTGACACAATGACGCTGTAGGTCAGCTCCTGATCATGAAGAACCCCCCGCCCTCCTGTTGGTCTGCGGACAAATCCGAGACCATAGCGCTTGACCGCTTCCATGTTGATTTCTTTTTCAACATGCTGAAAATATCCAACAGATAATGTTGCCGGATTCCATCCATAAAAACGGATCACAGGCGGGATGAGCTTCTCACTATGCCAATAAAGCAAGGCTTCATCCATTGCCATGTTAAAGGCAGGGTCTTGGTTTCCTGTATCAATGAAACACCATTTCTCTTTTTGCATATAAAAATCCCTTCTCTTTTACGTAGTCAATGTTAGATGATGGTGGTGGCCACCGTTTTTCTCTCTACATCAGTCTATCAAATAGGGAAGGAATTGAAAATAATTCTTACCATTTATGATGACAAGTTTCTTTCGCTTTACTATAATAGTATTTGTCTAAAACGTGTACCATCAGACAGGTCTCTGTGCTGATGCTCAAGAAGGAGTCGAGTCGTATTGCCAATATTCAACTATATCGTCCTCTCACTTTGTGGACTTTTCATTCTTTATTCCATCGGCAGTTACATTTATCAGCAGCGCATTATGAAAACGCTGACGGAAGAAGAATTCATTAAAGGTTACCGCAAAGCTCAACTTATTGACGTGAGAGAGCCAAATGAGTTTGAAGGCGGACATATTTTAGGGGCAAGAAACATCCCCCTTTCACAACTAAAGCAGCGAAAAAATGAAATACGTCCTGACAAGCCTGTTTATCTCTATTGCCAAAATAATTTAAGAAGCGGAAAAGCAGCCCAAACGTTACGTAAAAATGGCTGTCGTGAGATTTATAATTTAAAGGGCGGTTTTAAAAAATGGGGCGGCCGCATCAAAACGAAGAACTAACAAAAAAGACTCTGGGAGCTATCCGCCCCCTTTGAGTCTTTTTTATTTTCTCTCAAACACAAGAACTGGATTTCGCGCAGCCTTTGTTTCATCCATTCGTTTGACAACCGTTGTATGCGGCGCTTCCTGCACCACTTCTGGATTCTCTTCTACTTCTTTTGCAATTTGAATCATCGCGTCAATAAATGCATCAAGTGTTTCTTTTGATTCTGTTTCAGTTGGTTCAATCATGATACATTCCTCTACATTCAGGGGGAAGTAGATCGTTGGCGGATGATAGCCAAAATCAAGTAATCGTTTGGCGATATCAAGTGTTCGCACACCTAGTTTCTTCTGACGTTTACCTGAAAGAACAAATTCATGCTTACAGTGACGATCAAATGGCAAATCGTAATGAGCGCTTAAGCGGCGCATCATATAGTTCGCATTTAACACCGCATTATCTGTTACAGCCTTTAAGCCGTCCGGACCCATAGAGCGGATGTACGCATATGCTCTAACGTTAATGCCAAAGTTGCCATAGAATGGCTTCACGCGTCCAATTGATTCTGGACGATCGTAATCAAAGGAATAACGACCTTCCTTCTTCACAAGTACCGGCTTTGGCAAGTACGGAATCAAATCTTTTTTTACGCCAACTGGGCCTGAGCCAGGACCTCCGCCTCCGTGCGGGCCTGTAAAGGTTTTATGAAGATTTAAGTGAACGACATCAAATCCCATATCCCCCGGTCTTGCTCTGCTTAAAACGGCATTCAAGTTCGCTCCGTCATAATAAAGCTTACCGCCAGCTCCGTGAACGATTTCAGCCATCTCTAAAATGTTTTCTTCAAAAAGGCCGAGTGTATTTGGATTTGTCAGCATAAGAGCCGCTGTTTCTTCATTGACGACACGGCGCAGGTCCTCTAAATCGACAAGCCCATTTTCATCAGATGCAACGGTAATCGTTTCAAACCCAGCCACTGTCGCAGATGCCGGATTCGTTCCATGAGCCGAATCAGGCACAATGACTTTTGTACGCTGATGATCTCCTCTTGCTTCATGATACGCACGGATCATCATGAGCCCCGTCCATTCGCCATGTGCTCCTGCCGCAGGCTGTAATGTCACTGCGTCCATACCTGTGATTTCTTCAAGATGATCACCTAGGTCATAAAGTAATTCTAGCGCCCCTTGCACAGTATCTGCTTCTTGAAGTGGATGAACTTGCGAGAAGCCTGCAAGACGTGCGACCTTTTCGTTAATCTTTGGGTTATATTTCATCGTACAAGAACCAAGAGGGTAAAATCCGGAATCAACTCCATGATTACGTCTTGATAGCGCCGTATAATGACGCATGATATCTAGCTCAGATACTTCCGGTAGCTCAGCATCCTCATGACGGATGTACGTTTCATCAAATAAAGCCGGGAGCTCCTGTTCAGGTACATCTAAATCAGGCAGGCTATAACCAATTCTTCCTTCTTTGGATAATTCAAAAATGAGCGGCTGATCTGGTTTATTCATGGCGATCCCCCAATTCCTTGATGAACGTATCAATTTCTTCTTTTGTTCTTAGCTCTGTCACAGCGACGAGCATGTGCTGCTGAAGCTCTGGATAATCCCGTCCCAAGTCATATCCGCCGATGATTCCTTTTTCAAGCAATCGTTGATTGGCTTCTTTCACAGGTTCATGTAACTTGATCACAAATTCATTAAAATGGGCTCCTTCTACATCTGCCCGAAGCCCATATTTTTCAGCCTGCGTTTTGGCATAATGGGCTTTTTGCACGTTTTGATAGGCGATATCCTTTATACCTGTTTTCCCAAGCGCCGTCATCGCAACAGATGCGGCTAATGCATTTAATGCCTGATTCGAACAAATATTTGATGTCGCTTTGTCTCTTCGAATGTGCTGTTCACGCGCTTGAAGGGTCAGCACAAAGCCACGGACGCCATTTTCATCTTCTGTCTGCCCGACTAAACGTCCTGGCACTTTTCGCATCAATTTTTTCGTGACGGCAAAATACCCACAATGAGGTCCGCCAAATGCAGCCGGAATGCCAAACGGCTGTGCATCACCAACAACAATATCTGCCCCAAGCTTCCCTGGCGGCGTTAGTAACCCGAGTGCAAGCGGATTACTTGAGACAATGAACAGGCTTTTCCCTTTATGCGCAATGGGTTCAATGTCTTTTAACGGTTCGACTACACCGAAAAAGTTTGGATATTGTACAAGAACTGCTGCTGTATCATCGCAGACGGCCTCTTCTAATGCAGCTAGATCTGTCTGCCCTTTTTTCGCAGGTACCTCAACGACTTCAATATGCTGTCCTTTGGCGTATGTTTTCAGCACTGCTCTTGATTCAGGGTGAACCGTTTCAGAAACAACCACTTTTTTCTTCTTTGTGTGACCTGCAGCCAGCATCGCCGCTTCAGCTAATGCAGTTCCACCATCATACATTGAGGAGTTGGCAAGATCCATGCCCGTCAGCTCAGCGATCATCGTTTGAAATTCAAAGATGGCCTGTAATTCACCTTGCGAAATCTCGGGCTGATAAGGTGTATACGCTGTATAAAATTCAGAGCGCGAGATGACATGATCGACAATGACAGGCTGATAATGATCATACACGCCAGCACCAAGAAACGATGCATAAGAAACCGTATCCTTATTCTTTGCAGCTAATCGGGATAATTCCCTTACAAGCTCTGTTTCCGATGCGGCTTCTTTGATGTTGTATGCTCCTTTAAATCTGACTTTCTCTGGGATGTCTGAAAAAAGCTCATCAATCGACTGAACGCCGATGACATCCAGCATGTCTTTTTGATCTTGCTCTGTTTGCGGCAAATACCTGTGCTTCATCCTTTATTCCCCCTCGTTATTTGCTTCTTTTATAAAATGGTGTAGCGACGATTTTGGCTTTTAGACGTTTTTTTCGAACTTGTACTTCCACCTCTGCCTGAAGCTGCGCCTCTGAGGTGTCGATCAAAGCAAGCCCGATATTTTTCTTTAACGTTGGAGACTGTGTACCCGTTGTAACAATTCCAATCTGCTTCTCTCCTGAAAAAACTGGATAGTCTGTGCGCGGAATCCCTTTATCAATCATTTCAATCCCTACAAGCTTTCGCTTCGGTCCTTCTTCTTTTTGTTTTTTAAGTGCGGCTTTCCCGATAAAATCCGCTTCTTTATCCGTTTTAACAGCAAAACCAATCCCGCCTTCTAATGGAGATATATCCTTCGTGAGCTCCTGACCATAAAGCGGGAGTCTTGCTTCAAATCTCAAGGTGTCTCGTGCACCGAGTCCGCACGGTATTAACCCTTTAGGCTCGCCTGCTTCTAATATAGCCGACCAAATGTGGACTGCATCTTCTGACTGGCAGTAGATTTCAAAGCCGTCTTCCCCTGTGTAGCCCGTTCTTGAAACAAGCACCTCTCTTTGAGCGATCTTAGCTTGTGATAAAAACGTAAATGGCTTGAGAGAAGTCACCTCTTCATCCGCCACATCCTTGATGATGTCAGCAGCAAGAGGTCCTTGAAGTGCTAGCAGGGCGATTTGATCAGAGACATTCTTGATCAATACGTCATCCTCACCTTGATGCTTAAGCAGCCAATCCACATCTTTTTCAATATTTGAAGCATTGATCACAAGCAAATAGTTGTTCTTTTCTTTTTGGTAGACAAGCAGATCATCCACCGTTCCGCCATCTTCATAACACATGGCTGTATATAGTGCCTTACCGTCTGTCAGCTTAGACAGATCATTGGTTAATAACCTTTGTAAAAAAGGAAGGGCATCTTGACCTTTGACTTCCACCTCACCCATGTGAGACACATCAAAAAGCCCTGCTTTTGTTCGAACAGCTTCATGTTCTTCTTTAATGGAAGAAAATTGGACAGGTAATTCCCAGCCCCCGAAGTCAATGGTTTTTGCGCCAAGCGTTTCATACGCATGAAAAAGCGGTGTTCGTTTCAACATCAATCGTTTCCCCCTTTTTTCTTACAGTGCAGATCACAAGCTGAATTTTCAGAAAAAAATCACAGCAAAAAAGGACAGAGCGCTCCCTTTTATCAAAAAGAAGTCTCTGTCCTTGCACCTGAAAGTTTACAGCACAACGTGATTGTGCGTTTTCCCCTTTGGTGGTTTGCTAAAAACAATGAGCAAACACTCTCCAGAGTTGCGTCCGGTAAGAGTACTTTTGCCTGAGAGATTCACTGAATTCATCAGCTTGCTCCTTCGGCGCCTGCCAGTACAAAATAACCGCCAAGTCTCTCCCCATACCATCATCCGCTCATATTCTTCACATTTATTGGACATACTATCAAAATGGGTGACTCATTTTCTAGATCACTTACCAACATCCTACCATTAGAAATGGATGAAGGGCAACAGAAAAATCATTAACATTTTTAAAATAAATGTTCAATATTGTTCGCTTTTATTGATATATCTAGTCTTTTAAAGACCTCTTCAAAAATGAAGCGTTTAAAAACAGAACAATTTTATTATATACCAACTAGAAAGGCAGGCGATGACATTGCATATTCAAACGATTTTTGATCAGGAGTGGGCAAGTGAATTTCAGCAGCGGCTTTCAGCAGATGGACCCTGGGCGAACTGGGATATGTACCGTTTAGCGGCGCAGGTTCAGAAAGTCACGGCCATTGATTCATTCGAGGGGCTTCAAGCCCCGGCGCACCTGCCTGCATTCACCCCTTTAAAACACCAGCTTGAAGTAGCCAGAAGAGTCGTAGAAGAAATGAATGGAAAGGCCATTCTAGCAGATGAAGTAGGACTCGGGAAAACTGTAGAAGCAGGACTCATCATTAAAGAATACATGATTCGTGGTCTTGCCAAAAAGATTCTCATTCTTGTCCCCGCTTCTCTTGTGTCTCAATGGGTGCAGGAGCTACGGACAAAATTTTATATTGATGCTGTCGAACAGAAAAAGAGCTACGTGTGGGAGCAGTGTGACGTTGTCGTTTCCTCAATTGATACGGCCAAAAGACAGCCGCATCGAGACACGATTTTATCCATCGCCTACGATATGGTCATTATTGATGAAGCACACAAACTGAAAAACAATAAAACGAAAAACTATGAATTTGTGAGAAATCTAAATAAGAAATTCTGCCTATTACTTACGGCTACGCCTATTCAAAACCGGATCGGAGAAATATTTAATCTCGTTTCCCTTCTAAAGCCTGGCCATCTAGGGAATGAAGATCAGTTTAAAGATGTTTTTGCCAAAAAGGACTTGCAGCTTGAAGATCATGATCGATTGAAACAGCTCGTCAATAAAGTGATGATTCGTAACCGAAGACAAGACACGGGCATCGAGTGGTCAAAACGGCATGTCAAGACGATTTCCATTGATTTCTCCCCGACAGAGCAAGCGTTATACGATGAAATTTGCAAGCTGAAAGAGAACCCGTCTTATACGAAACACATGTTTTCCATTATGACCTTAGAACGAGAATGCTGCTCAAGCCGTGAGGCCGTCTATATGACGATTAAAAAAATGCAGGAAGAAGAAAAACACATTCTAGGATCTTCTGCCATGGCGCAAATCATGGAGAAAATCAACCAAGTTGAGCAAAATTCAAAGGCACTAGAAGTCGTCAAACTTATTCAGCAGTTAAATGAAAAGGTCATTATTTTCACTGAATATCGTGCGACACAAATTTATTTACAATGGTTTCTTCAGCAAAATGGCATTAGCTCGGTTCCATTTCGAGGCGGCTTTAAGCGTAGCAAAAAAGACTGGATGAAAGATTTATTTAGAGAACGGGCGCAAGTGTTAATTGCGACAGAAGCAGGCGGCGAAGGGATTAACCTTCAGTTTTGCAACCAAATCATCAACTACGACCTTCCGTGGAATCCGATGCGTCTAGAACAGAGAATTGGACGTATCCACCGTCTTGGACAAGAGCGGGATGTCCACATATACAATATGGCAACAAACGGAACAGTCGAGGAACATATTTTAAAGCTTTTATATGAAAAAATTCAGCTGTTTGAAAACGTCATTGGCGATCTAGATGATATTTTAACGCGGATCGATATCCAAGATGCCGAAACAGAATTGCATCACATTCTCTTTCAGCACGAATCTGATGGAGACATGAAAAAGAAATTAACCCAGTTTGCTTCCTATTTAACAGAAGCACAAACACCACTTTTAGAAAAAAGACAGCAAGGCTCATAAAGGAGAGTTGATCAATGGAGCAGCGTGACATACACACCTTTCTTCTCCGTTTCTTTCAGGCGAACCAATGCGACATACTAGAAGAAAGTGCAGGGCATATGACCGTACAACTGACAATCGAAATGGATAAGCTAATTATGAACCGCCCTTTTTATTGGCACTGGCTCGAAAAAACAGGCGGTGTACCTGAGCCGCGGCAATTGACCCTCATCACCGATCAAAAAAAAGCTGGTGACACGGTCGAAGGTGAATTTGTCCACTTCGGCTCCCCTCGTTTATTTCAAATATTCGAGGCTGTTAAACAGCAGGGCAGATTTATCAGGCTCTACGAAAGAGTGAGGCCACTGAGCAACAACCAGATCGCACTGGAGCCATGGCTTGGTCTCAATGTGAAAATATCCTACCTTGCAGACCGTAAAAAGGATAAGCTGCTATCACTTGGACTTCATCTCATACGAGGTGATGTCATAGAACAATTCCAACAAAAACTGGAAACCTGCGAGCTGTCGTCTCAAATTCCTGATTATTGCTTTACGATGAGTACAATGATTAAACCAGAAAGCGGCGTCAAACGGCTCTATAGCCTTATGGAGCGTTATGCCTATGAGGAGCCGGACGATTGGGCGATAAGAGCTGTTCAAAAGTGGAAGGAAGACTCGGAACTTTTAAATCAATTTTATGAAGGGACTTCAGACACGTCTGTAGAATATGAAATAGAAAGACAAGCACTCAAAACCTTATACGAACCAAAAATCAGTCTTACGATTGAAAATGGTGGGCTTTTTTACTTACAGCAAAAAAGAGGAGGTTGACTCATGGTCCTCCTCCTCCCCTTCATGTAACATACGATTTTCGATCAGTCAAAAGCAAAGTTTGTCTGTTTGTATTGGGCGGAAACATGACGCAAGCAAACTATGAGGTCTTACCACCTTTGTCTTTCCATTTAATGCGTTAAGTGCCTGAAATACACGATTCAGTATTTTAGGAGGGTATTTGTATGGAAAAGAAAACGAACATATTAGACAATGAATGGGTTCAATTATTACGCGAAGCGCGCAAAGCAGGACTAACAGTTGAAGAAGTCCGTCATTTTCTCAAATCAAAGGAAAAGTCCTCTGAGTCTCCCCCTCTAGTAAGAAGTCATTCTATCAAACCTTTCTGAATGTGCTATAATATCGAAAGGAAGGTGATGACATTGATTGGCCAGCGTATTAAACAATACCGCAATGAAAAAGGCTACTCACTATCAGAACTGGCCGAAAAGGCTGGGGTAGCGAAGTCTTATTTAAGCTCAATAGAAAGAAACTTGCAAACAAACCCCTCCATTCAATTTCTTGAAAAAATCTCCGCTGTTCTGGACGTCTCGGTTCATACACTGTTACACGAAAAAGATGAAACCGAATACGATGGTCAATTAGATAGTGAATGGGAAAAACTAGTTCGAGATGCAATGACATCAGGGGTTTCGAAAAAGCAATTTCGTGAATTTTTAGATTATCAAATCTGGAAAAAACAGCAAGAAGAGGAGTAAAGCGCACGTTTTAGCGCATACTCCTCCAATTGCTATGCAGAGCTTGATATCAGTCTAAAGACTGGCTTTATTTTTTATCTTCGCTGTGTGCTTTTTCGTTTTCTTTCACGTAGCCTTTTTCATCCGTATGCTTTTTGGGATTGATCGTTAAACCATTCCACTGAGTCGCTTCGAAGGAAAGATCAATTTGAATCGCATCGCCTTGGTATTTATTTTGGATATAGTGACCAGCTTTATCCTTCGTCTGGTCATTGACAAATTCAATGATCATTTCCATTTTATCGTAATCAAACGGATCCTTTGGAATGCCGTCATACTCTGGAGCCGCTGTTCCATCAACGGTTGCTACATTGATTTTACCACTTTCATGCAAAAACTTCTCATCGACGGCATGACGAAGCTTTTCAAATGCGGTCTGATCCTGTTTTGATGTTAATAGATGCAGGTCAAGCAGGTTTGCATGGTCTAAAATAATATTTTTCGGATAACCATTTCCACCTTCGGCTCCAACTGTAAGAACACTCACCTGAAACTGACTAAGGAATTCTTCAGCTGTATTCTTACCGCCATTCTTCGCAGAAGTTCCATCTTTAAACTGGCTATAATCAAGACTCATCAACACTTGATTAATGGCAAGCGACCCCTTATTTTCAAAATGAAATTCTTTCTTGATTCGGTCACCAGGTTTTAAGTTTGCAAGGTTGATGGCGCCAGAGTTCTCTTTTGCAGATAAATTCAGCTCTCCTGTCGAGTAGACCGCGTTTGCCTTTTCCACATCATTAAATGCTGCCCATGTTCCCCCGCCGATTAACGCAATGCCTAAAGCCCCTGATAATACACCTAAACGAATTGATTTCTTCATTGCCATGAATGAACCCCCTAATAATTTTTTTATTGAAACCTGATTAGGTTACAAACGAAAAGATTATGCTTGCTTCTCTGACATAGGTAAATCAGCCGAGTGTCTTCGATGTTTCGCAGCGCCTACAAAATGAATGGTTGAATAAATGAGCAGCATCATACCTGGTATAATCAACAGCAAAGCGGTACCAGCCGAAGTTCCGGCATACGAAAGAAGCTTTCCCGCATAAGGAATGTTCATTCCCTTATACTGCGCAACCACTTGATCCGCTTTTACGAGCGTGCCATCTTGATACATATTGTTGTCTCCTTTGGTCTCAAAAGCTTTATTTGCCCCATTTCCTTTTATTCCAACAATTCGGTGAGTCACAAAGGACTTGTCCTGCTTCGTTTGAAAAGTGATAATGTCCCCTTTTTTGAGCGTCTCAGGTGAGGTGACATGTTTTACAACAATCAGCGACCCAGCCGAAAATTCTGGTTCCATTGAGCCAGATAATACTTGCTTGAATTGATAACCGAAAATTTGCGGGTCCTCTCCTGTTGTTCTTGATGACAACACGACAATAATACATGCGATCATCATCGTGAAAACCATTGCGTAAAGAATACTCCCAGACATTTTCACCCATTTTTTCATGTTCCTTCTCCCCTTCGTACATCATGTTTTATTCAGCAAACAACTCCATTTAGGACATCTTTTCTTGACACCTTGTGAGCTTCATTTGTTTTGACCAAAAGAATATTTTTTCAGATGCACCAAATCCTTTAGGAAAATAGATTTTAAATGCATAAATCCCATTTGTTTTTGCTTTATCTGTTGTGACAGTCGTCGTTTCTTTTGATGAAAGATGTTGTATTGAACCCTTATCAAGAATATGACCATCCCGTAATGGTTTCTGATCACTTTCTACTTTGTGTAATTCCCACTTCCATTCAGAGTGCACTATGGGTCGTCCAATATTTTTTAACGTCATGCTCAGCTTTTGAGGCGCACACACTGTGCCTTCAATCATCGTTTGATCTATGAGCTTCAAATGACTGCTATCCCATTTCTTTGGCTGACAATGCTGATCTGTCTGCTCAAAATCGTCACACGTGTTCATGACAAAGTTTGTATGCTCGACATCGTTAAAAGAAGCGTTAGTAGGTGTGATCAGAAGAGACGTGAAAATCAAACAAATGGTACAAAAGAGTACAAAGAGCGACTGTCTCATAAATTCTTTCAACTCCTTGGACAATTGTTCTTTAAAAAGAACGATTACATTCAGTATAAGGAAATACCTATAAAACCCAAAACGCCAAATTAGTCCATTTTGTTCTTAAACGAGAACCATTACGAGAAAATTCTTCCATTTTCTCGTTCTTTCGCCATATTCGATATTTTTTTCCATGACATTTGTACTTCTTAAAAATTTACATAAAAGTGTAGGATTTGGTCAGGATAATAACTGGTGAGGTGATGTTAAGTGACATATGGAAAAATCATGATCATGCTCAGTTTACTATTGGGTCCTGTCATACAAGACGTCAAACCTGCGGATGCAAGAGGATTCACTACGGCCGCAGATCAATGGGAAACAAGAGCTGTCAAAGAAGCAAAGAAAAGATATCCGTTAGCACAAGTCTTATTTAAACAAAAAGTATGGGACCGGCACCGGGAAAAAGAATCTGTGAAGCAGTATCATATTACATTAAAAGATCATGCCAAAGAATTTGGTGTATTTGTCACCATTTCCTATAATCCTTACTCAAACAAGGTCAATAAAGTGATTGTTGTGGAAGAATACAGCTAAAATGGCATAAAAAAACCGCCTGCTGGCGGCTTTTTACTTCTGTCGATGTCGTTTCTTTAGCATCATTGAAAAACCAAACGGCAGAACCCCAAATAAACGCTGTGAAAATGGCGGTTTTGTTTCCATTTTTTCTTGTTTATGTTCCTTCCGTTCGTCACGTGGTGTATTCATATATTTGATGATTTCCTGTGTCATATATTTTACATAATCATTTGTTTTCAACGAACATTCACCTCTTCTTCCTTAAAGTGTTACCAGAAAGAGTGTGATTTTATACACTGGCTAGCTAATTTGAGATTGTCCATTTCATGATTTCACCGGTCTCCCAATCCATCATCAGTTCTCGCTCTTCTGCTAAACCATCCTTTGTTTGAACACCGACCAGCATGTGGACGATTTTTTTCTTTTGATCGCAACCGGTCCGTTTCAGTGTTACAAGGCCTTCTTCAGTGTTCAAATGGGTAAGCTGCTGATCACAACTACGATTTAATTTGCTTGTAGCCTCACTTAATCCCATTCTAAATAGCTGCTGCTTTTTATAAAAAGAAATCGTCATCTCTGCACTTTTCAGCTCTTTTTGAAACCCAATCGTCATCGATCCGAGGATCAAAAGAAAAAAAAGAATCGCCGCAAGTACGTGCGGATAGATAAACCCTTCTTCACTTTTCACGTTTGAGGAACCACTCCTTTATATGTGAAAAAAACGGCTTCATACACCTTATCCGATACATCTGTGACCTCAAGAATTGCTCTATGTTGATTCGTTTTGACGCGAAATTGCTTCACCTTTTGCAATAAAGGAAGATGCCCAGCTTCATCCATTCGTTTCCGCAGCATTTCTTGGTATGGCTCAACCCTTACCACTCGCCCTTGATCGGAAATATACTCTAACGCTTTTCCTTCTTTTACCGACCTAACAGCAGTTACTCGGCTTAATTCCTCATCTAATTGCAGCACAGTTTGCTTCCACTCCATTTGTGAAAATTGGTTGATTTCTTCAAATGGGCGGGCTTTCTCTACAACAGAAAAGATGAGCACACAGCCAAAAGAAAGGAACAGAAATAACTGCAATTGACACAAAGCTTGTACAAGTGTAAATCCCTGTTCATCGTTCGACATGCCGCCGAAAGCATATCGTCTTCTTTTTTTGTACTTTGTATGATACACATCCCTTTTGTTTACTCCAATCGAGTTCATATGTGATCTCGCCTCTCTTCTTTTTGACAGCTGGCTTTGTCCCTTCTATGAACGCTTCGTTCATTTGTTCATGTAACACTTGGTAGGCTTCTAGTTTTGCTCTTAATTCCTTTTTCCCCATCATGATTTGTTCATAGGCTGGCATGAGCACAAGAGCTGCAAATAGAAAGATATGACAAGCAAACAGCATCTCAAACGTACTAAATCCTCTACTGTTTTTGTACATGGATCCGCCCGCTCCCTAAATAAATTGTGAGTTTATAGGTTTGACTGCCAAATTGAACAATGAGAGATCCGCCGCTTTTCGGATGTCCATTTACATTAAAATGAATCCCTTGCGGAAATGTAGAATGCTTGATGATACCTTTTTTATGCTGATAAGAAGCAATCACCTCATCGCGATTTTGATCTATTACTTGATAAGATACATGCGGCGGATGAATCTCAACATTCACACGGGTTTTTTTGATAAATGCCGTGTAGGCAGCCAACTGGAGGTCTTGTTTCATGATGTTCACTTGTTTTTTGGCTTCAGCACTTTCTAATATAGTTGGAACTTTTCCTCCTAAGATCGACAATAGAATAGATAAAATAAGTAAGATCATGAGCTGTTCAATGAGAGTAAAACCCTTCTCATGCAAAAGCCATTTACTCATGCTTCACGTCGCCGTTTTGAATGACAATGGCCTTTCCATTTGGACAGGTTAATCCCTTTTTAACATAGCCTTCTTTTTCTAATTCAGCTAAAGATGGTGTCTTGCCGTCATGCTCTAATTCATATGCCATCACCTGTGTACTCACCATTGATTTGAGCCCTTCACACCCCTTCGCTTGAATGCTTTGATGGTGACGTGTGATATTCGGAATGGTAATGAGTAAAAGAATGGAAATCACGAGCATGACAATTAACATTTCCAATAGGGTAAATCCTTTATCATTCATGCCTTTGTCCTCCTTCTCACACTTGTTCCATTAGTTGATACATCGGTAAAAGAATAGATAAATATACAATGAGTATCAGGAGGGCTGTCAAACCATATATGACCGGTTGTAGCCATGAAACCCATTTTTCAATTTTCAGCTCTGCACTCTCTAATAGAAAGTGACTATACGTGTACAACTCTCTTGCAAGCATCCCGCTAGCTTCACCATGCTTGATAACAGCTGCAAAGTGTTTTTCGAAAAATGGAGACCCGCTTATTTGGTGTTCCATGCTTTCTCCTTTTCTTAACTCTCCAATCATCTGTTCAGATATTTCTTGAAGAAAGGGTAAATAGCTTTGCTGTTTGAAAGCTTGCAAGCTTTCGTACATCGATAATCCAGCTTGAAGAAGACCGCTTAGCTGAAGGGAAAAAAGATACGTATGCATCAGCTGCATCCCTTTATATAACACAGGCAGCCTGCTCATCACTCTCAGCTTTTCAAGGGTCGACTTCTTCCTAAAAAAGACATAGTAATATCCAGCCAGACAGATACACATACAGCCTATCATCATGAGGAAAGCATGAAGAATTTGAAAGAGTCCAAACATCCCTTGGATCAGCCATGACATGCGGGTATCCATGGATGAATACAATAAGGAAAATTGAGGAATGATCATCTGCTGTACAAGTAACAGCACAACCAAAACCGTAAAGATGAGGAAGACCGGGTACCGTAACATACGTTTGAACGTGTCTAACTGCTTGATTTTTTTCTCTAAAAAACGAGAGCTTTGTTCAAGAGCACGTTCCAGGCTGCCATGCTTCTCTGAAAAACAGAGAATGGCAATGACTTCCCGCTGAAAATGGAGTCTCTCCAGCACCACATAAAAAGGCTCCCCTTCAAGCAGCCACTGAATGCCTCTTGTTAATAGCAGCTGTTGTTTCTTTGATAACTGGATATTCACCATCGTTAATGCATCAATCAATGTATATCCAGCTTGAATCAATTGAGCAAGTTTTGATAGAAATTCAGCCTGTTCTCTTCTAGACCAAGCTTTAAATGCCTGCTTCTTCATATACCCAGCGATGATATGTGTTTTTCGATAGATACCCCAGTGCCACTCCTTTACGAATTAATTTTTGCAATGTTTCATATGACGAGTGAGCATATTCTCCTTTGGCCTCTTTGACACACTCACCAAGCTCCTTTCCGTAAAGTAATTCAAAAACATTCGTTCGCCTGACCGGGCGATTTAATTTGCAATAAAGCTGACACGTTTCCCCGCAAAAAGGACATGTGAGTTCGATTAAACGCTGCGCAGTAATCGCAACCATGGTTTGTTCGAGTTCATTCATCGTAACACCAAATTCAAGCATTCGGTAAAGGGCACCTTTTGCATTTTTCGCATGTAGCGTACTCATCACTAAATGACCTGTCAGTGCTGCTCTTATTGCTGTTCTTGCTGTTTCAGCATCTCTTATTTCTCCTAGCACAATCATATCTGGGTCGTGTCTTAAAATAGCACGTAATCCTGTCGCATACGTAATACCTGCTTTTTCATTAACTTGTACCTGTAGCACTTCTTCATTTCTTGTTTCCACAGGGTCCTCAAGTGTAATAATATTCCGATTAAAATGCTTTTTTGCAAACTGTATCAATGAATAAAGTGTTGTTGTTTTCCCTGAATTTGTTGGCCCAGTAAATAAAATGAGTCCATGCGAATGATTTAAAAATGATAATAATCTAGCTGAAGCTTTAGGATATAGCGACAGATATTTTGTTTTTGGGACATGATCCTGCGGTAAAATTCTAATCACTAAACTTTCATCATTCACAGTCGGTAATGTAGACATCCGTACAAACACTTGTCCAGTTCTTAGCATCACAGCCAATGACCCATTTTGCGGTCTCCTTTTTTCACCGATATCCATGGAGGATAAAAATTTAAAATGAGCAATTAACCGCTCCCCGCTTTTTTTATCAATGGTTCGCTGCTGGATTAAATCTGAGTCTACACGGAAAGATACCGAAGCTTCCTTTTCTTTTGGTACAATATGCACATCAGATGCTCTCATGCGGCATGCTTCTTCTAGCAGCTCTTGTCCCACATATTCAATACCATACAAGTGGTTCACTCCTTTCTCTGACCCTATTGTAAGGTGGAGGAGCCTGTCTGACAAAAGGGGATTTGATGGTTTTAACGACTAATCAGACGAAAAAACCATCAACTTACAATGTGAAACGTGGATTTTTAAAAAAGAGCATATAAAAAAACCTGACTTTTACAAGTTCAGGTTTTTTCGTCATGTGGCTTCTTGCTGCTGCTCTTCAAAGATACGGAATCCTCTCTTTTCTAACGCTTTTGCAAGGCTATGTTCTGTATTTACTTTTGAAAAATCTATGCCAAGTTTGACAACTGTCTGCGCAATCTCTGGTCGAATACCGGAAATAATCGTCTCAATTCCTAGAAGCTTCGTACTATCAACCACTTTAAATAGCTGATAAGCAACCATTGTATCCACGATTGGAACACCAGATATATCAATAAATAAATGCGTCAGACGCAGCCTTGAAGCCTGCTCTAGCACTGATTCTAAAATAATTCTAGCCCGGTACGTATCGATTTCCCCGATCAGCGGCAAAATTCCGATCTCTTTTGATACTGGAATAACAGGGGCACTAAGCTCTTGAATCATTTCTCTTTGCGCATTTAGCTGACTCAGTGTCACACGGTCATATTCTTCTGATAAACGCTCAATCATATCATCAAATGTGCCGTGAAAATGCTGATTCCACTCGCACACATCTTGCAGCGTTACTTCAAGCTCTGTTTCTTGTGTGAATTTCTCAATTCTCGAACAGAAAATGTGGCGAAACACCTTAAATTGGCCGATAATTTCATATAAAGGCACCTCGTGCACCGCTCGATCACGTGCGATATCCACAGACCACTTTTTCAAATGGTTCTCTGCTTTGTCTGATACCGTGACAAGCGTCGCTGCAATGGTTTGAATAAACGCTGTGTTCTGTTCCTTCAGCTTCTTTTCTGTCTCTTCTGAAGCATGTTTAGAGTATAATGAGCCTTCTTCTGTTCTTGTTTTCAGCCATTCTTCGGTCATGACAGGGGCTTCTTTTAGGATAAATTCATATAATTGCTCAGATTTTTCATTTTTCATTTATTTCTTTCGCTCCTTTTTCACATAAAACTAGTGGCAAACCAACTTGTATGTATAAATGACCGCAGATGGTGAACAATATCATTACACGTTTGATATTGGGCTATAGCCAAGTGGTAAGGCAATGGACTTTGACTCCGTGATCGTTGGTTCGAACCCAGCTAGCCCAGTTCAGCACAAAAACGAAGACGGCTGAAGCACGTTTCAGCTGATCTTCGTTTTTTATTAGGATACTGATTGATGAATCGCTTTCTTTTTTGATATTTTCATGAGTTCCCCGGGATTATAGCCAACCACTAATTTATTTCCATCAATGATGATCGGTCTCCGCAGCAATTTTGGTTTTTCAATGAGTAGCTCAAGGACCTCATTTACTTTCAAATCATTAATATTTAAATTTAAGCTTTTAAAAGCTTGGCTTCGCGTGGCTAAAATTTCATCCATTCCTTCTGTTGTTAAGGAAAGAATCTTTTTTAATTCATCTAAAGTTGGCGTTTCTCTGAAAAGGTGACGCTCTTTAAAATCAATTTGATTCGCCTTTAGCCAATGTTTCGTTTTGCGGCAAGACGTACAGCTCGGGTATGAATAAAAAGTAATGTCACTCATTAGTCTTCCTCCTTAGGTCGTTAACCTTTTCTCTTATGGAATAGGTACCCTCATGTATTTAGGCGTAAACACTTTTTCATCATTTTTTCAAAAAAACTTTTTCTTTTTAGTAAACAAATGTTCACACGTTGTCAAAAATGTAAATGTTTACATAACCAGTGGTGATCAGCTATAATATGAATCAAAGGGGTTTTTTAAGGGGAGGGAAAGAAATGAATCGCATGTTCCGCGTGCTTGGCTTTTGGACGGGTATTTTTGCTGTCATGTTCTATTTAGGACATATGAAAGACGCATCCTTGCTATTCTTTGGTCAAACCGTTCTTTTTGTATTTTTATCCTACTTGAATTTATCCGAAAGAATGTATATTTACATTTTCGGAGCGTACTTGACGATTTTCTTTGCCGGATTTACATATTATTCGATTTTCATCATGGTTCCCGGTACCGGACATTAATAGAAAAAAGCATCTCATTGAGAAGAGATGCTCCAGATTGTTGACAAAGGGCTAAAATGATCTTGATTTTAGCCCTTTGTCTTCTTTTCAGCGTGATAGAAAGCCCTTGAAGTCTAGGAAGGACGAGCACCGGAGCGGAGCGAATTGGACATTCGTGAGCACCGGAGCGCAGACCTGACAAAGAATGCGAGGGTTTGTCTACACGCTGAAGCATCTCATTGAGAAGAGATGCTTTTTTCATACCTACATTTAAAGAGAAAAACCATGAATAAATGGATTTTGTTCCTGCTCAGTGAGCACAGTTGTTTCTCCGCCATGTCCACTTAAAACGAGAGTTGATTCGGGCAATGACAACAATTTGTCATGAATCGATTGAAGCAGCACTTCCTGACTGCCGCCTACTAAATCTGTTCTCCCAATGCCGCCTTCGAATAAAGTGTCACCAGAAATAACAAATCCCTCCGCCGCCGAGTAGTAAGACACACTGCCTGGTGAATGCCCAGGTGTATGGAACATCTCTAATGTAAACGATCCAATTTGAAGAGTTCCTTCTGACGTAATTAATTGTTCTGCTTCTTTAACCGTAATTCCATTTCCAATTAATCGAGCTGAACCGTTTAATTCAGCGTTCGTGAGCCATTCTTTTTCATTTTCATGTACATAAAGCGGGATTCCCCACTCTGCGCGTACCTCATCTGCCGCACCAATATGATCAAAATGGGCATGTGTCAGTAAGACAGCAAGCGGCGTTAGCTGTTTTTCCTTTACATAAGAAATCAGCTTTTGCGCTTCACCGCCTGGATCAAAAATTAAGCATTCTCCATGCTCGTTTTTCCAAATGTATGCATTTGCTTGTACATAGCCTAGTGGCATTCTTCTCCAATTCATTTTCATCACCTACTTTATTCATTCTTTTTTATTATGAAGGCTATTCAATAAAAATTCAAACAATCGTCAACTGGAATCTACTCGACAAGCCTTATGAAAACGGTTAAAATGAAAAGAAAGGAAATCAAGGGGATTGATGACAAAGGGGGATTTTCATATGATGCTCGTCATTATTTTCGGTCTAGTCACAATTTTAGCCGCTCTCGGCATCTATCGCTCACTAAAAAAAGTGAACGTACTTGCCATCGCTTTTGCTGGCGCTACATTTTTGGTTTTTGGATGGTTTACGGTCATGACCATCATCTATAGCGGCTATCCAACTGCACATTAAAAGCCTGCATTTAGCAGGCTTTTTTTATTGATTCAAGTGTTTATTCACACTTTCTAATTTGCTTGTAAGGGTTGTGGTTTGATCCCGTCTGTCGTCAATGCGGATATTGGTTGCTACTCGGTGTAATCCCTTTTCAAAAGGTGCTTCATGGATGCGCTGAATGACCTCAAATAAAACGGATAATTCACCTTCAATTAACGTATTCATTGGGGTGAGCTGATATTTGATTTTCCCTTCTTGCTGAAAGCCTTCTAAAATTCTTTGTACATCTGCTACATAAGCACTGACGCTTGGTGTTTCAGTTCCTATTGGAATGATGGTGACATCTGCTATGGCCATGTTTCTTGCTCCTTTCAATCAAATCCTCATATATTCTCGTCCTCATTGTAACCTATCCTCATTTAAAAAAGCCATGATCACGTGGCATTTAAGCCAGATTTGTCTCGTTCTATCGTCAAATCCGCTCTCTCTACCTTTCCAATCTTTGTGAACAGAAGCAGACATATGCCTGAAACAGCTTCAATGATGCCGCCAGCTGCAATCACATACCCAGATCCAAAACGTGTCGCCATATAGCCGCCGAGAAGGGCGCCTAGTGGAATCATTAAGTAGGAAATCATGTTGATAATCGCATACACCTGCGGCTGATCCTCTGCCTTCACTGACAATTGAATCATCGTATGTTCGGGTACATTGACTGCACTAATGGCTGCGCCTAAGGCAAAAGCTGAAATAAACACAAGCGGTAATAATGCATTCATTCCTGTAATGAAGAATGCGATTCCATCAACGATCCCAGCGCCTATAAACAGCAATCCATACCGATTCACTTTCACCTTAGTCAAAACAAACCCCATCAAGAATGCACCTAGTGCCGTTGTGACTTTGATAAATGAATAAACGATTGGTCCACTATGTAAGTCTTCTGTTAAATAAATAACAGACAATGCTTCCCACGGTGCTGCAGCAAAGTTTGAGCAAATGCAAAAAATCGCTAACGGAAACAAAATATGATGGCTTCTAACAAGTAAAAATCCTCTCAGCAACCTTTTGCCATATGATAACCCTTTTTTGCTTTTATCAATGATGACTTCTGTTTGATATGTAATCATTAGCACCAATAAAGCTGATAAAAGATAAAGAGGAATAATCACAAGCATTGTATACCCTACCCCTATAAAGGCGATCATAACACCACAAATCGTAACTGTCACAAGCCTTACCACATGACTTGCTGATTGGATGGTTGCATTCGCTTTTTGTATGACGTCCTCATGCACAAGCTTTGGAATAATCGATACCGATGCCGGTTCATAGGAGCCCCCAGTCGCCGAATGCAGAAGCATACCTCCAATGATGAGTGCTAATGGTGTGAAACCATAAAAGTAACTGACCACGATGACAAGGATAATCGCTCCTCTTGTTAAATCAGCAAAGCACATCCAGAATTTCAATTGATGCGGCTTCATCATGGGCGTAATAAATGGCCCAACAATCGCTTGAGGAACAAAGCTGACTGCAATAAAAAACGCTGTCCCTATGGCCCCTTTCCCGCCTAGCACTAAAAGCCACAAGATGGTGTTGAAAGATAAACTATCAGCAGTAATTTTGCACATTTTAGAAACAAATAAGTAAGTGAAATTTCTTTTCCACAGGCTTTGAGCACTCAATGATCGACATCTCCCTAAATCATATCCTTTTTTTTACATCCATTTCTTTCACAATAGCTTACAAGGAGGCCCTCGTCAATCACTTGAATGCTGTTTTTATTGACAATAAGAAATTGCTTTCATCTCAAGTGTTAACAAGTATCAGACTGGTGCTTGTTAACACTTACATGCTTCCCATAATAGCCGTTTTGTTTTTTCATAGATGGAATCAAATTGATTCATGGAGAGAGGATTCTTCCCTAGGCCAAGCTCCACTGTATAGCCCTCACTTTGAAATTGATAAATAAACCAATCACGATAGCCTGCATAGCTATCAAGATATTGAACTGGTGTGTAGCCGCTCACTCGCTCTAATCGTTTGACCGTTTCTCTGGATATCGCTGGTTCGTGACCAAGAAAGCCCCAGTATATCTCTTCTCCTTGTGTATGCAGGGCAATTAACCGGTCAAAGCGCTTACGTAGCGCAAGATTTGCCATCGCTTTCGCTTCTGGTTCTGTCAACGGCTGATCACCAGGAAAATCCCGATAAGCTGGCACCTTGAGCTGATTACGGTAATATTCAATCTCCCAATAAGCAGGAAATTGATTGTTTAAATCCACTCCTCGAATATTTGCTTTCCATTCCCGGTAATCGGAATAGCCACCATTTAGCGGTGTCAATTCTTCCCTGCTTAGACCTAGTGACTCTGGCCCATTGCGAACTAAGTCCACTCCATCTGGATTAACCATTGGCACGATAGATAGAGCCGTGGTTTGCAGGATATGAACCGCTTCATAATGTCTTGCTTGCACCGGATCAGACGCTGCTAAGCAAAGCGATTTCAGCCATTTTAATAAAACAGACGTCGTGATCCATTCATTTGCATGAAAAGAGGCATTGAGATGAATAGAATGTAAATGCTGAACAGGCTCTGTTCGGATTTCATAAATAGGTGTATCAAGCACTGAATAACCAATTACGCTGATATGAAGAAAAGGAAATACGGCTTTCAAACAGCTCAGCTCTTCCTCTAATTGAGTGCTATCATATTCAAATGTTCCATTGATCCAATCATCGGATTGCTGAAGCCTGTAAGGTGCAATAAATCCCTGCACATCACCTATTGAATGGAATGCATGGATACCTTCTGGGAGTCTATACCCCGGTAAAAGAAGGTAACCAGTGCTTGCTTGATTGGATAAATGGAAAGCCGATTTCCCTATACCAAGTTGCTTTGCCACATCATCCCTCCCCGCTTCTTCCAGCTGCCATTCAATTTTACCAAACGACGTTGTCTTCATTTACATCCCTCCTCTCATACTATATGAGCCCGCAGGCAAAAAAAGAAAACCCCTGCTTCTAAATTAGCAGAGGTTTTCTCATATGTTAGGACGCCTTTTTCAGCTTCGTTACATCTTCTTTTTTGGATGGAGAATGGTCCGAGCTGTTCCGATCATAAAATCTAAGGAGATCCCCATAGATGATTTGATCAGAGAATTGAAGCTCTTGCTTCGCTTTCTCTTCATAAGACTGACACACGTTTTTATCATCTGCTGGCTCGCCTGTTTCTTTATTGTAGCAAACACCATCTGTAAAAATGCTGTCCTTCGTAATAAAGCTTCCATCACGGAGTACTGTAAAGTCATTCGTATCTTTCGATAAAAGGTCATGCCCAAATTGAATTTGTTTACTTGTATCAATTCCTAGAAGATTGAGTACAGTTGGGCGGATATCGACCTGACCGCCTACCGTATCAATTTCTTTTGGATGTTGATCTGTCACCCCTGGAATGTGTACAACAAACGGTACTTTTTGAAGCTGCACTTCTTCAAATGGCGTAATCTGTTTATTTAAGAATTGTCCCATGGCTTCGTTATGGTTTTCAGAAATTCCGTAGTGATCCCCATACAAAACAAAAATGGAATTATCGTATAAGCCAGCTTCCTTCATCTTTTTAAAGAAAAGCTTAAGTGCTTCATCTTGATAACGCACTGTAGGGAAGTACTTGTTCAGCGTTTTGCTCTTTGAATCGTATTCATCAATGAGCTTATCTTCTTCGTCTAAATCAAACGGAAAATGGTTCGTTAATGTAATCAATCTCGTATAGAAAGGCTGCGGGATGGATTTCATTAATTCCGCTGACTGCTCAAAAAACGGACCATCCTTCAGTCCCCAGCCAACCGAATTTTCTTCATTCACATCAAATGATTGAATATCAAAGAACTTGTCATAGCCAAAGCTATCGTATATCAGGTCACGGTTCCAGAAGCTTTTGTTATTCGCATGAATCACAGAAGAGTGGTAGCCCTCTTCCTTTAACAGTTCAGGTGTCGCTGTAAACTCATTGCTTGGATTTGTGAAGAATACGGCTCCTCTTCCAAGTGGATAGAGAGAATTATCAACAATAAACTCTGAGTCTGATGTTTTTCCTTGACCTGTTTGATGATAAAAATTAGTAAAGTTATAGCTTTTCTTGATTAATTTGTTTAAAAATGGGGTAATTTCTTTCCCGTTCAATTTTTCATTGATCACAAAGCTCTGTGTAGACTCAAGTGATACAAGAATGACATTTCGCCCTTTTGCTTGACCAAACGTCTTTTCATTGCGATCTGTTTGATTGGCGCTTACATAGTTTTCAATTTCGGTTAAGCTATTGCTGTCAGCAAGGGCCCGTTGAGCGGACTGCTTCGATTGCAGTACCCCATCGTAAATATGGAAGTTATATAAGCTAATATTTTTCACTAGCATCTCTCGATCAAATGAACGAGTAAGCAGTTCTGGTCTTTCTGTTTCAGCTAAGCCAAGGTTAAAGAAGAAAGTGGCTGCCACAAATAAATAATATGCTACTCGCTCTTTTCGTGAAATGGTGACATCCGTTCTAAAGGAAGGCTGTTTTTTATAAAGCCAAATTAAAATGATGATATCAACGAACATCAGAAAATCGACTGGTTCAATTAAAGAGGTAATACTTGACCCGAGGTCACCCATATTGTTTGTTTGAAATAGGACGGGGATGGTTAGAAAATCACTGTAGAACCGATAAAACACAATATTAGCTAACAAAATCAATGTCAGTATAAAGCTCGTCACAATGATCAATCGATTGCGATTTTTTTCTTTCAAAAATAAACCGATACCGAAGATAAACAAAAGAAAGCTAAGCGGGTTAATAAACAGGATAAACTCCTGCATAAAATTTTCAATTTTGATGTTGAAGCTAGATTTATAGATAACATAGGTTTTGACCCACATGAACAATGTCGCAATGAGTAAAAATGAAATCGCCTTTAATCTTTTCTTTCGCATTGTAACCTCCTTATGCTAAAACGCACACAGGTTAGGAATTACCCCTAATTATTGGTGCTTCTTCAAAAATAACTAAAGTATATCTTATCCTGTCTGTGCTGGAAAATCAATGTCTTTTTCCCTATGACAAACTTATGAATATGCTAAATATTCAATTTCATGCCTATCTATCGTTATTTTTAATAAAAATGACATCATTATGACATTTGTGTTCAAGACAGCCATTTGTTTTTTGCCATCCATGCACCGCCAATGACACCTGCATCGTTTCCAAGTGATGCAATCACCACTTCGACATCCTCAGCACAAGGAGGAAAGGCGTGATGTTTGACGACACGTTCTACTTTACTGCGAAGAAGCTCTCCTGCTTTTGAAACACCGCCGCCAATCACGATTTTAGTTGGGTTTAAAGCACTGGCAAGATTCGCCAGAACAAGTCCAAGATGTGTCGTCACTTCTTCTACGACACGCATTGCAAGATCATCTCCGTTTTCTGCCGCCTCAAATACAGCCTTTGCAGACAGCGAAGTGAGCGTTCCAAGTGAAGATGTATGCTGCTCGGTTTCTAATTTATCCTTCGCAAGCCGGACGATACCGGTGGCAGACGCAATGGTTTCAATACAGCCTGTTCTTCCGCAATTACACGGTGCTCCTTGGAATGGAACAGCACAAATATGGCCAATTTCTCCGCCTGCCCCTGTTTCGCCTTGCACAACTTCACCGTTCACGATGATGCCGCCGCCAACCCCCGTGCCAAGTGTGACCATCAGGATGTTTTTTGCGCCATCGCCTGCACCCTTCCACATTTCACCTAGTGCAGCAATGTTCGCATCATTTTCAATCACAGATGGAAGACCCGTTTCGGCCTCTAAGTGATCTTTCAAAGGATAGTTTGTCCAGCCGAGATTCGTTGTTTTATAGACGATGCCGGATACTTTATCTACAGGTCCAGGTGCGCCCATTCCGATACCAATAAGCGCTGACTTTGGCATACTGATCTCAACTAGTTTATGATCAATGGATTTGGCAATATCAACTGTGATCGTCTGCCCAGATTTATCCGTAGGAATCTCCCACTTATGCTGAATTTCTCCATAAAGATTAATGAACGCAAGCTTAATTGTCGTACCGCCAAGATCAACCCCTACAAACCAATCACCTGTCATATGCCCTCCACCTTCACATTGTTTTTCGATTTAATTTGGCTAGTTCCATTTGAAGAATGGTCATGGCGTTTGACCATTCGGTTCGGTCTATGATTCCCGATGTATACATGTCCTTCAATTCATCTGCCATAAATTCCAACTCCACTTCACGATCTCCGAAATACACATAATTTCCAAATCTCATGAGTAGCTGCTGTACATCATATAACGTTTTCATTATTTCCACCATTTCTTTCAAACAACAGATAGGATAAGCGTATTCATAAATGCGCTTTCAGTCAAGTCATTCAATGTGTTTGAGTGTTTTCGATATATTGTTTCAGCTTTAAAAATTGATCATTTTCAGGATCTTGTTTTAATGCTTTTTCAATTAGACTTTCGGCTTTCGCTGTCTCCCCTTTTTCTACGTACAACAATGATAAATGATACAGTTTATTTGGTTCATTTGGATCTTTTTCAAGCGACTTGTGCAAAAATTGAATGGCCTTGTCAAGGTGGCCCAGCTGCGCTTCGGATAGGGCATATATATGAAGAGCTTCAGCTGATGCATCCTTTTGGTGCACATATTCCTCTAGACGTTTGCTTGCTTCACTATAGTTCTTCTCATCAAATAAACTCACTGCCTCACCTGTTGCCGCTGCTTCCTTTTGATCCTCTGAATGAAACCCTGTGTACAATCCAAAACCGCCAATAAACAGCAGGAGAAGACTAGCAAGAAGCATTTTGACAGGCTGAAACTGTTTAGGTAGACGAACAGCTAAAGCGGCTAAAAAACCGCCAGCAAGGCCGCCAAGGTGCCCGGCATTATCAATACCTGATACAGTGAAGCCTATCCCTAAGTTGATCAAGATGATCACAATAATATTTGTCCCCATCGTCCGAAAGAAAAGCTTACGGTTAGAGATCGCTAAATATAGTAGTGCCCCTAAACAACCAAAGATCGCGCCTGATGCACCCGCTGCGATTGCCGTATTAAACACAAAGCTCGCAATTGAGCCAAATATACCGGAAATCAAATAGATGAGCAAAAATCTTCCTGACCCATAAATTCTCTCAACAGCCGCACCAACGGACCATAGAGCAAATGTATTAAAGAGTAAATGCGTCAGACCAATATGTAAAAACATCGGTGTAATCAGACGCCACCATTCCCCATCTAAGATCAGCACATTATTTTTAGCACCAAACGCTGTTAATGTTGCCGTATTGGTACTTCCCCCAGACAGTTCAAGCAAAAGAAACATCACCAATTGAACTGCAATCAGCAAATAGGTGAAAATCGGTCTGCCATTTTGAAAAACGGCCCGTTCTCGTTCACGCTGCTTTTCCTGGTCATCAAATGCCTGAAGCACGTTCATTTTAAGCTGCATTGTCTCCTCAGCTGTGTCTCTCTTCGCCTCTTCTACATCAATTGTAAGCGAAGTATTCAGCCATTTTTGCAGTTCGTTTACATCGTTTTGAAGAGTGTCTGCGTTCAGCAATACAGGAGTAACCGTCACCTTTTGTTCTTTTTGCGGCTGACCGTTTATGTCTTCCCAATCATCTACTGGATCGTCAGCTGTAAATTGCAGCTGCAAAAGATGGAGTGATCGTTTACGCATGGCTTCTCTTAGCTGATTCATTCGAAAGGCCTGCTCTTGGATATCTCGAACGATCTCCTGTCTATCATTCACATCTTTTCTATAGAGACGGATGAGATCATATCCTGAGTTTCGTGGTGCTTCAAAAAATATTTCATCCTCTGGGTAAGGACTTTGAATCATCTCGTATCCTTTTTGTCTTAGTTCATCAACAACTCGCCAAAATAGACTATCTATGACATTCATTCATTCGCGCTCCATTTTTTACATTATTATATCAAGAATCGTTCGCATCCGCATTTCTGAACAAAAAAATCCCGGCTTTAGCGGGATTAAAATGCTTGGCGAATAAATTTCGTCCGAAAATATGGGATTTTCATCAGCCACTTGATAAAAAAGTGACGCACTTGATTTTGACCTAAGATCAAATTCATCAGCCGATAACGATTTTGCACGAGAACGAACGCAAACAATGTGAACACAATGCTCCAAATCATTTTATTCATCATATTCCCTCCTATGTTCGTATCGTGGCTTAAATAGGATTTGTTTATGCATGAACATTCTTTTTTATCAGAGCTTGTTCATTGGTTCCTTGTTCACAATTTAATCCGTTGTTCTTTTGATTGAATATAAAACACTTCTCCATGCCCTGATTGAAGATAAGATACATCAAATTGTTGAAGGTCAATAAAATCCTTGAACGTATGAGGTAGCTTACAATTCCGCTCTAACTCTTCGACCTTATGCGGGAAGTAGTCATCGTTTGGGTTTGGTGTATGGACATATACTGCGTCTGATGCAGGATCTTGTTCGTGAATACAAATCCATGTTTGATATGGCTTTTCAAAGCCTTCAAGCTGTTTTAGTACCCTATTGTATAAGGCAATATGAGCTTTAATATGCTCTCTTCTTATTTTCAAGCTATTTTCTCCAACACCAAAAAAATCAAGGTGGGTATGCGAAAAATCAAACCATGAATCATGATCAAGCTGTAAGTCAAAAGTATTCACTTCCTCCCACAAATTGCGGAAGTATCTTTTCTTTCCTCGAAATTTTTTCAATATTTCCCTCCTAACAGCTAAAGAGCCATTAAAAACTGAATCTTGATAAACGTAAACTATTATCAATATCGGTCATCTTAAAGACAAATGAAGATGATAGAAATTCGTTTTGAAGTGAATCATACGTTTTTAAGGAGATATCAATTCAACATTCCCTTTTAACAGGGCTTTTATCAAACCAAACAGTCTCAACACAAAAAAGCCCGTTCTTACGCATAAGCATTGGACTTTTACTCTTGATATAACGTACCTTTTTCACTGATCATGATGGACACTGGTATGTCGTGCGTTTCAGCTGGAACATGCTCGATTTGCTGTAAAGACAAGCAAAGTGCAAGTGTTACGCCGTCGTAGTCAGCTAAGTAGCGGTCATAGTAGCCGCCCCCATATCCAATGCGGTAACCTTGCTGATCGAAGCACACCCCTGGCACAATGATTAAATCAATCGCCTCTTTATGTACGGCTACTGATGACTCAGGGTCTGGCTCTGATAGACCAAAATACCTGGAAATCATCTTCGTTTGCGGTGTATATTCATAAAATGTCATCTCTTTCGTTTTCGGGAAACAGGTGGGTACGCACACTGTTTTTCCTTCCTCCCACGCCTTTTCCATAAGAGGCCTTGTAGGTACCTCTTTTCCTCTAGACATAGTCAGCCCAATCGTTTCCGCCTGTTTCCATGCGGTTAATTGAAACAGATGCTCATATAGTAAAATCGTGTTTTGCTTAAATTCCTCAGTACTCATCTGATCAAGCTTTGCTAATGTTTGACGCCGAAGCTCTTTTTTCACACGGATCATCTCCCATCATAAAAAAACAGCAGGAAAATTCCCTGCTGCTTACTTTGTTTCACGATGTAAAGTTTGTTTTTTATCACGTGAGCAATACTTTTTGAATTCAACGCGATCTGGATTGTTTCGCTTATTCTTTTTAGTAATATAGTTACGCTCACCGCATTCAGTGCAAGCTAGAGTAATATTTACGCGCATATTTTTCCCTCCAAACTAAAATCAATTCACATTCAGACCTAACTATAATACCACTTCTAGCTTAGGAATGCTAGAATGTTTTTTCACCAATTTCATTTTTCAATGCATTCCACCCGCGTACTTATCCGTATTGTACTGTCATTTCATGAAAAATCGCCCGATCCCCTATAAAACCTCAGGCCTTGTCGTACTGTATACATGAGAATCCCCTCTTCTATCCACAGCTTTTTTGGATCGCCGGCCTTCTTTTATTTTAACAGCAAGCAAGGTTTTCATACTCGTTTTACATATAAAAAGAAAAATGATGAAAAAAAGGAGATTTTCTTCAGCAATTCCTTTTGAAACTAGCTTTTTTATGGTATAAAAAAGAAGGGTCGAAAACTGTCTGAAACAATCATGGAAGTCTTTTTTGGCTTCCAGCATTAAAATATGAATAAAAGGTGATGAAACATGGAAATTGCAATTATCGGATTGCTTGTTGTCAGTATTGTACTGATCGCATTCTCATATTTTCAAAGAGAGCCGATTAAAGAAGTCGAGCAGGAACTTGAAACACTTCAACTATCTGCAATGCAAGAAATCTATAAACTGAAAAAGAAAATGAAGGTTCTTGAAGAAGAATTACTTGAAACAAATATTGTCGTCCGCAAGCATTCAGAAATTGATCCATCCATTGCAAGACAAATCATTTCAAAGCATCAAAATGGCATGTCTCCTGAGGCGATTGCGCGCGCAGAGCATGTGTCTGTAGAAGATGTCAACATGATCATTAAAGACAACCAGAGGGTGCTTGTATGACGAAAAAAAGCATCCAAACCTTTGCAGCGGGTATGATTCTTGCAACTGGTGTTTTAGCCATCGTCTTTTTCCTCACTGGAAAAGATGAAGCAGCAGCTGATTCAACGACAAAAGAAACCCTCGCAGCAAAAGTGACAGACACGGACGTGAAAAACTATTTAGACTCTAAAAAAGAAGTATCCGTCAGCCGTGAAACGTATCAGCAGCTTCTTGATTATAAAGAAAAAGCGCTGAAAGCAAATGAAGACGGCGATTCTAAGAGTGATACACAAAAAGCGGACAAGTCAAAAGGCAAATCGATCAAATTCGTGATTAAAAACGGTATGAGCACAAGTGATGTTTCAGACATGCTTGAAAAGGAAGGCATCATCAACTCGTCTAAAGATTTCAATGATTACGTTATTGACGCCGGCTACCACAAAGAAATTCGTGCAGGTAAATTTAACTTAAAAACAGGTATGACGTTCAAACAAATCGTCAAAGCCTTAACAAAATAACAACAAAACCCCCTGGCGGCGCTGACACCCAGGGGGTTTTTGTTATCCAAATCGTCCAGATATATAATCATTTGTTCTTTGATCGTTTGGCTCAGAGAACATCACATTCGTATCATTCACCTCAACAAGCTCCCCCATCAAGAAGAAGGCTGTTCGATCGGATACCCTTGCCGCTTGCTGCATGTTGTGCGTCACAATGGCAATCGTGTATTTCTCCTTCAATTTCATAATCAATTCTTCAATCTTTAATGTTGAAACAGGATCAAGCGCTGACGTTGGTTCATCCATTAATAAGATATCAGGGCTTGTGGCAATCGCTCTTGCGATACAAAGTCGCTGCTGCTGGCCACCGGAAAGACCTAATGCAGGGGCACTTAAACGATCTTTCACTTCATCCCAAAGGGCAACATCACGAAGCGCTTTTTCAGCGATTTCTTTCAATTGCTGCTTGCTTTTCACTCCATGAATTCTTGGCCCGTATACGACATTATCAAAGATAGACTGAGGGAATGGATTCCCTTTTTGAAACACCATTCCGACGTTTTTACGCAGTTCCACTAAATCCACTCGGCCTTTTAAGATGTTGTCCCCGTTATACATCATATCCCCGGTGATTTTCACACCTGGCACTGTTTTGACCATAAGATTCAAGGTTTTAATAAACGTTGACTTCCCGCAGCCTGATGGACCGATAATCGCTGTAACTTCATGCTCTCTAATAGCTAAGTCAATGTGCTTTAATGCATGATGCTGGCCATACCAAAGGTTCATATCACTCACACGAAACACTTCTTTTGCTGCTGCTTTAGTTGCTACTCCATTCATCAAAATCCACCCACCTTATCCAAATCGACCATTGATGTAGTCTTCTGTTTTTTGCTGCACGGGACGTGTAAAGATACGTTCAGTGGCATCATATTCCACTAGATCACCATTCAGGAAAAAGGCCGTACGATCAGATACACGTAGCGCCTGCTGCATGTTGTGTGTGACAATGACGATGGAATAATCATTTTTTAATTCTGTTAATAGCTCTTCAATTTTTGCATTTGAGATTGGGTCTAAAGCGGAAGCAGGTTCATCTAATAGAAGCACGCTAGGCTTCATTGCAAGTGTACGTGCAATACAAAGGCGCTGCTGCTGTCCGCCTGATAATGACAAGGCAGAGCGGTGCAGACGGTCTTTGACCTCATCCCATAGCGCCGCCTTTGTTAAGCTTTCCTCTACCGCATCATCAAGCACTGATTTTCTTTTTTCACCCGCATACTTTAACGCATGGGTAATGTTGTTGTAGATCGATTTAGGAAATGGGTTTGGTTTTTGGAAGACCATGCCGATTTCTCTTCTTAAATTCACCACATTCATGCGATCATCAAGTATATTTAACCCTTCGTACATGATCGCCCCTTCACTTCTCGCACCTGGAATCAGGTCGTTCATGCGGTTAATGCTACGTAAAAAGGTTGATTTCCCGCAGCCTGATGGGCCGATTAATGCAGTAATTGCGTTCTTTTCAATTTCAAATGAAATGTGATTGACCGCTCTTTTTTCACCATAATAAATGCTTAAATCCTGCACCTGTAAAATCTGTTCCGCTTGAAGTGGAGCCTTTTTTGCTGCAATCTCTTTTTTTTCTGCTAGCATTTGAACCATATCCCCTTCACACCTCTCTCGATTTATTTTGACGTAAGCTTCTTATGAATAAATGAACCAAGCCATCTAGCTCCTAAGTTGAATACTAAAACTGAAAGCACAAGTACGGCTGATGCACCATTTGCAATCGCCTCTGCATCTGGAATGATTCCTTGTGTATTGACGCTCCATATATGAACGGCTAATGTTTCTGCCGGTCTAAAAACATTCAGTGGTGACGTATCAGAAAATGGACTCCAGTTTGTAAAATCAAGACGCGGTGTGGTCAGACCTGCTGTGAAAAGAAGCGCTGCTGCCTCCCCGAAGACTCTTCCTGATGCTAAAATCGCACCGGTAATAATAGATGGAATCGCACCTGGAATCAAGACCGTCTTCACTGTATGCCATTTCGTCACACCGAGCGCTAGTGATGCCTCCTTTTGATCCTTCGGTACAGAGCGAAGCGCGTCTTCTGTCACCCTGACCATCACTGGCAGGTTAAACACAGTGAGCGCAAGAGCTCCTCCGATGATCGTATAGCCCCAGCCTGTTAAATTCACAAACATGAGTAAACCAAACATACCAATAACAATGGAAGGAAGTGAAGAAAGCACTTCAATACATGTGCGAATAAAATCAGTGACTTTGTTTTGAGGCGCATACTCAGCCATGTACACACCGCCTCCGACACCAAGCGGTACTGTGATCAGCATTGTAATAAACAAAATGTAAAACGAGTTAAACAACTGATCCCTAATACCTCCGCCAGAGCCAATTGCACTTGAGCGAGTTGTCAAAAAATCAAAGTTTAATTCTTTTGCACCGTTGAAAATGATATAAGAAAACAAACCAACTAGGATCGCCGTAATAATAGCGGCACATAATCCAAAAACAAACGTGGCAAAACGATCGGTCATTTTGCTATTCATTAAATTTTCCTCCTAGACGACAAGTATCTGATAATGAGTATGAACATAAATGATACAACTAGAAGGACAAGCCCCATTGACCAAAGTGTATTGTTTTCAACACTTCCATACGTTGTGTGTCCCATGTTTAACGTAATGATGGTTGTTAATGTACCAGCTGTGTCCATAATACTCTCTGGTAAATTACGCGTATTACCAATGACCATCTGAACAGCAAGGGCTTCTCCAAATGCTCTGGCCATTCCAAGCACAACCGCTGTCATTAACGTCGGAAACGCTGCTGGTACAAGAACTCGTCGGATCGTTTGCCATCTTGTTGCGCCTAATGCATACGATCCTTCGCGTAAACTTTTTGGAAGTGAAGCCATTGCATCAGTTGCAATAGATGTAACGGTTGGCAGAATCATAATAGACAGGACAATTGTTCCTGCTAACAAACTGTGCCCCGAGCCGCTTGACTTGAATTGTCCAATAAACGGCACCAATACTGTAAGACCTATGAATCCGTAAACAACGGATGGAATCCCTACAAGCAATTCAATCACGGGCTGGAGAATTTTACGTCCCCATGCAGGTGCAATTTCTGTCATAAAGATCGCTCCTGCGATGCCTAGCGGCGCTGCAATGAGTGCCGATAGGAGCGTGACAGCGATTGATCCAAAGATAAATGGAAATGCGCCGTATTGCGGATTTTCTGCTGTTGGGTTCCAATTGATACTGGTTAAGAACTCAATTGGGCTTACACCATTTACGATGAAAGATTGTAAACCCTTAATACCAAGGAAGATCGTGATGGCGATGGATACTGCAATCATTAAGAATGCGCAGAATCTCACCAAAATACCTCCTCTTACTTCATCCATTTGCCTGTTTTTCTTCGAGCTGATCAGTCGATCGCTCGCTTCTGTCTGTTCTATCTGCTTCATCTTTTTCTACACTCCTATGAATGTCATAAAAGGAAAAGTGAAAAGCTCCACTTTTCCTTCATTAGCAATTCAAGACCTTTTACTTATCTGTTTGTTTGCCTGTTGCGTCTCTTTCTACTTTCATATTAGAAACTGAGATGTAGCCTTGGTCTTTGACGATTTCTTTTTGTACTTCGTCACTCATAAGGTAATCTAAAAATTGTTTTGCTAGACCTTCCGGCTCACCTTTTGTATAAGAGTGCTCGTATGCCCAAATTGTATATTTACCGCTTTCTACATTGCTTTCTTCCGGTTTCACACCATCAATGCTAAGCGGTGTAATTTTATCATCCTTTAAATAAGAAAATGCTAGGTATCCAATTGCACCTGGTGTTTCTGCAATGATTTTTTGTACATTATTTGAAGATTCTTCTGTAATACCTTCTGCAGGTGTTGCACCATCAAGTGCATATTTCACAAATGTTGCACGAGTTCCTGAAGAATCAGGTCTGTTTACAAGCGTGATTTTTTGGTCTTTCCCGCCAAGCTCTTTCCAGTTTTTGATTTTACCAGTGAAGATTTTTTTCAATTCGTCCTTTGTGATGTCTTTGACACCCACTTCAGGGTTTACAGCTGCTGCCATTCCAACAACTGCTACTTTGTGGTCTTTTAAAGCTTTTGCGTCGATTCCGTCTTTCTCTTCAGCGAATACATCTGAGTTCCCAATTTGTACAGAACCTTCTGATACTTGAGAAAGACCTGCTCCTGAACCGCCGGCTTGTACTTGAATATCGGCTTTTGGATGTTTATCCATGAATTTTTCTGCTGCCGCAAGAACTAAAGGCTGCATCGCAGATGATCCTGAGATGGTAATGGAACCTGATGCCTCATCTTTGTTTGAAGCATTTCCTTTACTGTCTTTTGAATCTCCGCTTGAGCTGCTGTTTCCGCATGCTGTGACGAATGCTAACAATGCGATAGTAAGGAAAGTAAGCAGCCATAATTTGTTCTTTTTCATTTCAAGAATACCCCCTGAATAATTTGTCCTACGAGTAATACATTAAAGGTTCTTTATTAATTTCGTTTAAATGGAATGTTAAGGTTTTGTAAATGTCGAAGTTTTGTAGAGATATTGCGGAGTTTTTTATGTTTTTTGTCAATTTATATCGAAAAGTTTGAAGAAAACATAAAAAAACGCCCACAAAAAGTGAGCGTTTTTACCTAGGAAAGGTCTAGTCATTTGTTTCTGCTTCATTTTCAATTTTATTTTTGTTCTTCGCTTGTGTATCATTGCTTTCCTGCTTTGATTTCAGCTCAAAGTATTTGTCTAATACTTGTTCACCAATATCATTCGTAATCGGATAGCGCTGGTTGTAGTCTTGATACACCCACGGTACGACGACTGAAATCGCTACCTCTGGATTATCAGCTGGCGCATATGCAACAAGTGTTGTGTTATACGTCGGTGTGCCGCGTTTACTTTTTATCGGACCGTCATAGAATGATTGAGCAGTTCCTGTTTTACCAGCCGGATTGTACTTCTTATTGCCAAAGTTTGAATAGGCTGTCCCTCTTGGGTTCTGCATGACAAGCTTGAAGCCTTGCTGTACACGCTTGATTTCATCACTTGTCATATCGAGCTTATTCAATACATCCGGCTTAACAGATTCCGTCACGGCACCAATGCCGCGCTGCGGATCAGGCTCTCTGACTTCTTTGACGAGCTGCGGACGTAAACGATAACCGCCATTTGCAATCGTTGAGACGTACTGCGCCATTTGAAGTGGTGTAAACGTATCATACTGTCCAATCGCATAGTCAAGTAAGAGACCAGATTGTGTAGACGTTCCTCTGTAGCCCGTTGCTTCGTTTGGCAGGTCGATACCCGTTTTAATCCCAAGACCGAATTTACTGAAATTGTAACGGAACGTATCAAATGCTTTCGTATCAATTGGGAGCGGCTGCTTCTTACGATATTCCCCTTTTCCTATCGCGATCGCTGTTTTGAACATATACACGTTTGATGAACGCTCTAGTGCCGTTAAATCATTAATGAGTCCCATATTTTGATAGGATTTCTTTGGCTGCGACTGCGCGATATAGAGCGGTTCATCATACTGAGTGCTTCCAATGTGAAGAACGCCTGTTTTATATCCTGTCAGTACAGTTGCCCCTTTGACGGCAGACCCCATCGCATATGAGGATGTCATCGTTCCTAATGCATAGTCATCGAATTTGTATGTTCCATTTTTGTTTGAAATCTGTTTACCCGCAATCGAGAGAACCTCTCCATTTCTCGGGTCCATCATCACAACAAATGCGCGGTCAAGAAGCTCTGTTCCACCTCTTTGTTTCGCACTTCTCAAATTCTTTTCAATAATTTTTTCAACCGCTTTTTGTAGCTGAATATCAATTGTGAGCACAAGGTCTTTCCCGCTCTTTCCTTCTGTTAAGACTTTCGAGCTTGTGACATTGCCCTCTTTATCAGTTGTACTTTGTTCTTTTTCCTTTTGGCCCTGCAGGACATCTTCATATTGATATTCAAGATAGCTTTTTCCTACACGGTCATTTCGGCTGTAGCCAAGTGATAAATAATGTTCAAGAAGTGACTGCGGAAGACCTTCATCACTTGAGGACACACTGCCGAGCATACTGCGGAGCAGTCCTTTATACGGATAGCTGCGCGACCAGTCTGTCGTCACATCAACGCCTGGCAGCTCGTCCAAATGCTCAGAGACGTAAGCAATTTCGCTTGGCTTCACGTCCTCATTTTTAATAAATTGAGGCGTGAGTGCATAGCCTGCATCCATCTGCCTTTTAATCGCTAGCACTTGCAAATCCTTTTTCGTCAGTTGCTTTAATTCTTTGTCTGTGATGCGTTTCAGCTGAAGCTCATACAGTTTATCATCAGAAATCTTATCGTCACCCTTTAAGTCTGATTCCTTTTGAACAAGCTTTTTCGCTTCATTCGGATGCGTTAAGATCCAAAAATCTTTTTTATCACGATCTGTGATTTTTTTCGTGCTCACATGAATCATATCCGCTAATTTTGTTGCCACTTTGAGCCGCTCTTCTTGTGTAGTCGTCGAGGTTCTCGTATATGTAATGGCATTTAGCGCTTTATTGCTGACAATCGTGTTATAGTTTCGATCATAAATTTTTCCGCGCGGAGCAGATGAGCTGACATTCACATCCTCTTGTTTTTCTGCCTGCTTTTTATAATCTTCCCCATTGACAATTTGCACAAATCCAAGTCTAATCACAACACCGGTAAAAATAATGAACGCAGCTAAAAATAATAAATTCAGCCGGATTGGAAGTGTTTTGCGCCCTTCCTTTGCGTCTTTTTTGTTTTTCTTGTTCCTCATCACATCACCTTTTCTATCAAGAAAGAAATGGCACCCCTTTTTATGTATAAAAGGTGCCATCATCATTTTAGCGGTTTTTCTATTATTTATCTAGAAATTTGATGTTCCATTGGTAAGAAATTTTACCTTTCCCCCTTCATAAGGTTCGTTTGAGATACCGGCTTTTGACCGTCAGCCTCTTTCATATCCGCTGTTTTTTCTTTTAAATGAATATCTTTTACAAAGTAATAAATGAGTGTGTGCCCCGCTCCAAGCACTACAAGTGATGCAGGAATCCCGAGCTCATCACCTAGCAGGGTGACAGATAAAAGAAAAAAGACAATAGAACAAATACGGCCGGCATTTAAAAATAGTTCTCTCACCACAATGTATTCAATTCGGGCTTTTCTTGCATACCTAGCATGACCAATCACATCATATGTTAAAGAGACATACGGAACAAGCAGGAGCGGATACCCTATCGCTATGGCCACTGCATACATAAGAAGCGATACATAGGACAACTGAAATACAATCAGAAATAAGGCGCCGTATAAGATAAGTCCGCCAAACATAATGGCTTTCTTGCGCCATTTTTTCTTAATCAAACGTGTAGCGAAGAAATAAGCAAAAAAGGCCACACCTGAATTGACTAAACCAAATGTCCCGAGAGCAAGCTCACTGTTTGTCGCAATAAACACAAAGACACTAATTAAAAAGACAAACACACCTTCACGAAGTCCTTGAAAAAAGTGAGCCGTTGTAATCTTACGCCAATTCTCGTCTGCATGACGCTCTTTCCATATTTGCTTTATCATAAATTTCCCTTTTGACTGCCTTCTCTTCAGGAAAAAGCTCATCACAACCGCTAATGAGAACAAAATAAGCGATAACGTGAAAATCACTGTATAGCCCGTATCATTCGTTAATTGAGAGATGACAATACCCGCAATCAGAGGGCCGATCATGCCAGCTGTAGAGGTGAGCACCCCTAGAAATCCATTAAAGAAATCTCTTGTTTCAGGCTCGGTGATCTCAAAGGTGAGTACGTTAAAAGCAAGCCAGTAAAATCCATAGCCGATTCCAAGGACACTTCCTAATAAAACAAGCCGCGCGGCCGCATGTTCTCCTGCTATTAAAACAATTAAGTAAAAAGCGGCTAAAAAGATCACACCAAAACGAAGAACAAATACCCGATCTATTTTTTTAGCGAGCCGACCAGCGAATAAAAAAGTAATGGGCTGAAGCACAACAATTGCCAGGTTATAAATCGCAAGATCTGTGAATTTCCCAGACTGTTTCCATAAATACACGTTCACAAATGTATTCGAAAGCGCAATGGCAAGTGCGTATAACCCGCCAATCGTGAGGAGGAGCAATAAATCTCTTGTGACATCCATGTCCCCGAACATTTTCTTTAATCTGCTCATACATTTCATTCTCCTTTTCTACACAATAGTCTGTCTCATCAAAAGGCAGATATGTAAAAAAAGGAGGGAAAAAATAAAAAGACCCGCT
>NZ_JACXXE010000010.1 GCF_014764715.1 Bacillus crepusculi
ACTTGTTTGTCACTCTCTCAAAGCGACCACTTGAATATATCATATATCTCTATCAACAGTCAATGTTTTTCTTAAAAAACATTTTGTTTTTTTAAGAAGTTTTACTGTGAAAGAGATAAAAAATAGAGCCTATTTTTGCTCCTTTGAAAGATTAACACATATCTATGAAAAAAGCATTATAAATTTCAAAAAAACATGTTTTTTTGAAAAAAAATAAAGCCGGTGAAAAACCGACTTTACTTTTACTCAGATTGTTCTTGATCTGAATCTACGTTTTCTACACTTTCTTCGCTATTCTCTTCATCGTCTTCTGGAGATTGTTCAACTAATGCCACTGTAGCGACATGTTCATCATCGCCTAGACGAATGAGGCGGACACCTTGAGTGACACGGCCTGTTGTCGAAATGTCTGAAACGGCCATTCGAATGATGACACCGCTCCCTGTAATAATCATTAAGTCTTCTTCTGCTTCAGCATTGGTTGCCTTCACTGCGACAAGTGGACCATTGTTGTCAGTGATCTTGCATGTTTTAAGACCCTTACCGCCTCGAGTTTGAACACGATATTCTTTTTCAGGTGTTAATTTGCCATAACCTCTTTCAGTTACGATCAATACGTTTGCATCTGGCTCAAGGATTTCCATTCCAACGACGATGTCATCCTGAGAAAGTGTGATTCCTTTGACCCCAGCTGCCGTACGTCCCATTTCACGAACATCCGTCTCGTGGAAACGAATTAGCATACCCTTTTTCGTCCCAATGATGATTTGTTTTTCTCCATTGGTTAAACGAACAGCCATCAGTTCATCTTCGTCACGCAGGCTCAGTGCAATAAGGCCATTGTTTCGAATGTTGGCAAACTGAGACAACGATGTTCGTTTTGATACACCGTGTCTTGTTGTAAAGAAGAGGTACGAATCTTCATCAAATTCGCTTACTGGGATAATGGCGTTAATCCACTCTCCCTTCTCGACTTCAAGAAGGTTAATGATCGGAATCCCTTTCGCTGTCCGTCCGAATTCAGGAATCTCATACCCCTTCGCACGATAGACCTTCCCTTTATTAGAGAAGAAGAGGATCGTATCGTGGGTCGATGTTGAGATCAGTTGTTCAACGAAATCATCCTCGTTGGTCCCCATTCCTTGGACACCTTTACCGCCTCTTTTTTGACTGCGATATGTGGATGCAGGCAGACGCTTAATATAGCCATTATGAGTCAGCGTAATCACGATGTTCTCAACAGGAATCAGATCTTCATCTTCAATCGTTTCAATACCTGCTGTCACGATCTCAGTTCTACGCGTATCATTGAAGCGTTCTTTGATTTCTATTAATTCTTCTCTGATGATCTCAAGAACTTTCTCATTGTCTGCTAGGATGGCTTTCAATTCAGCAATCAAATCAACAAGTCCTTTATATTCATCTTCTATCTTTTCTCGTTCTAAACCAGTCAAGCGCTGGAGTCGCATATCAAGAATGGCCTGTGCCTGTTTTTCAGACAAGCTGTAGTTCTCCATTAAGCCATTTCTCGCAATTTCAGCGGTTTGAGAGCCTCTAATTAAAGCAATAACTTCATCTAAGTGATCAAGTGCAATTCTCAAGCCTTCTAAAATATGTGCTCTTGCTTCAGCTTTACGTAGCTCATACGCCGTTCTTCTGCGAATGATGACTTTCTGATGCTCAAGATAGTATTCAAGACATTGTTTCAGTGATAAAACCTTTGGCTGTCCATCAACAAGCGCCAGCAAATTGATACCAAATGAGGTTTGAAGTGTCGTTTGTTTATAAAGATTGTTTAATAGAACATGGACATTCGCATCTCTTCTTAGCTCAATGACAATACGCATACCATTACGATCTGATTCATCACGCAAATCTGTAATGCCATCAATCTTTTTATCACGTACAAGATCAGCGATTTTTTCAATCAAACGGGCTTTGTTAACCTGATAAGGGATCTCATTGATCACAATGCGCTGTTTACCGCTAGATGTTTCCTCAATATCCGATTTTGCTCGTAATGTAATAGAGCCACGCCCTGTTTCATACGCCTTCCGAATACCACTTCGGCCAATGATTTGTCCCGCTGTTGGGAAATCTGGACCTGGGATGATATCCATAAGCTCCTGTGTGGTCATTTCCGGGTTTTGACTAATGGCCAATACCCCATCAATGACTTCACCTAATTGGTGCGGCGGAATATTGGTCGCCATTCCTACAGCAATTCCTGTCGCTCCGTTGACCAATAAGTTCGGGAATCTTGCAGGCATGACCATTGGCTCTCTTTCACTGCCGTCATAGTTATCTTGATAATCAATGGTATCCTTTGTGATATCACGGAGGATTTCCATAGAAATCTTAGATAGACGCGCCTCGGTATAACGCATCGCCGCTGCTCCGTCTCCATCGACTGAACCAAAGTTTCCATGACCATCAACTAACATATAACGATAGTTGAAATCTTGCGCCATCCGAACCATTGCTTCGTATACAGCGCTATCACCGTGAGGGTGGTACTTACCGATAACTTCCCCAACGATACGTGCAGATTTCTTAAATGGTTTATCGCTTGTCATCCCTAGGTCATTCATCGCATACAAAATTCTTCGATGCACAGGCTTCAATCCATCTCGTACATCTGGTAATGCACGCGAAACAATAACACTCATTGCATAATCTAAAAAGGACGTACGCATTTCTTGACTGATATTCACTTCGCGTACATTTGGTGTATGTTGTTCACTCACTATAAGAACCTCCCTTTACGTATCACATGAAATAAATTATGTGGGAGTAAAATATGTATTTATCTTCACAAGACTATTCTTCATTATATCAATAATCTCTGCTTTATACACATTAATTTACTAGAAAATCAACGAAACATAGAAAACCAGGACATTCGTTTCACAGGCCTGAATCTTGAAAAACAACCTTATTCCAAACAAGAAATAAGGTTGTTCTCAAGGGGGGACCTATCTAAATATCGAGATTTTTCACGTATTGTGCATTTTCTTCGATAAAGTTTCGTCTCGGTTCTACTTTATCTCCCATCAGCATTTCAAATGTCTCATCAGCATCAATCGCATCCTCAAGCGTCACTTGTAGAAGTGTTCTCGCATCAGGATCCATTGTTGTTTCCCACAGCTGAGTTGCGTTCATCTCTCCAAGACCTTTATAGCGCTGAAGTCCAGGTTTTGGTGTTTGAGGCAATGTCTTGAGCAGCTCATCTAGCTGTTTATCGTTATACACATACTCAACCCGTTTACCTTGCTGCACTTTATATAAAGGTGGCTGTGCAATATACACATAACCGTTTTCAATGATTTCACGCATGTAGCGATAGAAGAATGTTAAAAGCAGCGTGCGAATATGAGCGCCGTCGACATCCGCATCCGTCATGATCACAACTTTGTGATAGCGAGCTTTCTCTAAAGTGAAGTCTTCACCGATTCCAGTTCCTAACGCTGTAATCATAGAACGAACTTCGTTGTTAGATAAAATTTTATCCAGTCGTGCTTTTTCAACGTTTAGAATCTTTCCTCTTAGCGGTAAAATGGCTTGGAAGTGACGATCACGCCCCTGCTTAGCAGATCCGCCTGCAGAATCTCCCTCTACGATATAGAGCTCAGAGATGGAAGGGTCTTTAGAAGAACAGTCTGCCAATTTCCCAGGAAGGCTGGAGACTTCCAGTGCGCTTTTACGTCTTGTCAGCTCACGTGCCTTTTTGGCTGCCATTCTTGCACGAGCTGCCATCACGCCTTTCTCCACAATTTTCTTCGCAGCATCAGGATTCTCTAATAGGAATTTCTCAAGTGCTTCAGAGAAGAGGGAGTCTGTAATGGTTCTCGCTTCTGAGTTCCCAAGCTTCGTCTTCGTTTGTCCTTCGAATTGAGGATCTGGATGTTTGATGGAGATAATAGCCGTTAAGCCTTCTCGCACATCTTCTCCGCTCAAATTCGAGTCTCCATCTTTGAATACGCCATTTTTACGAGCATAATCATTGATGACACGCGTCAGACCTGTTTTAAATCCAGCTTCGTGTGTTCCGCCTTCATACGTGTTGATATTGTTGGCGAAGGAATAGATGTTGCTTGTATAGGAATCGTTGTATTGTAATGCTACTTCAACCGTGATTCCGTCTTTTTCACCCTCGATGTAAACTGGCTCTTCATGAACCACTTCTTTCGAGCGATTTAAATGTTCTACATAGCTTTTGATACCGCCTTCGTAGCAGTATTCATTTCTCCGCTCTTTGCCTTCGCGTAAATCCTCAATAATGATGTTAACCCCTTTTGTTAAGAAGGCTAACTCACGTACACGATTGGCAAGTGTGTCGTAATCAAATTCAATGGTTTCAGTGAAAATTTCTGGATCTGGTACGAAATGAGTAGTTGTACCAGTTACGTCTGTTTCACCAATGACCTTTAAATCACCAACTGGAACTCCGCGTTTGAATTGCTGATAATGAATTTTCCCATCACGGTATACTGTCACGTCTAAGGTGGTAGATAAAGCATTTACAACAGACGCCCCTACACCATGCAGACCGCCAGATACTTTATAACCGCTGCCGTCAAACTTACCGCCAGCGTGAAGAACAGTCATAATGACTTCTACTGCAGGTCGTCCCATTTTTTCATGAATCCCAACAGGAATACCTCGGCCATTATCTTTTACTGTAATGCTATTATCTTTTTCGATTTGCACTGTAATGTCTGTACAATAACCAGCTAATGCCTCGTCAATACTGTTGTCGACAATTTCCCATACAAGATGGTGAAGTCCTTTTGCACTGGTTGACCCAATGTACATTCCTGGACGTTTTCTAACAGCTTCTAGTCCTTCGAGCACCTGTATCTGATTTTCATCATAACTATTATGTTGCTGTTCCATTGCCACGTACATTCACCTACACTTTTCTTAAACGATATATTTATATGAATTGAGCTTTTAGACTTCAATTTCAATCACAAATGAAGCACGTTTTTTGAGCGTGCTTGAGGAAAGAGGAGAGTAATAAACAGATTCAGTTGTGACGACGATGGATTTGGGTGTCCCTTGTGATAACGAAATGATTTGTTCCCCTTGCTTTTGGAGAAACTCTTCTACAACAGAAGATGACCTCATTTTGTAATCAACAATTGCGACAATCTCTCGTGTAGAAACAACACAATCATCACCTAAATGAATATACAAGACCCACACCTCATTTATCAGTCAATTACTTTTCCACTGGCTACTCTGAAAATTTCCGCTTCTTTCAGGGTGGCATGATCAATGCCTTCAACACTTGTTGTCGTGACGAAGGTCTGTACACGCCCCTGAATGGTATGGAGCAAATGAGACTGTCTGTAATCATCAAGTTCAGATAAAACATCATCGAGTAGAAGAATGGGGTATTCGCCGATTTCTTCATGTATCAGATCAATTTCTGCAAGCTTTAGTGAAAGAGCTGTTGTTCTTTGCTGCCCTTGAGAGCCATATGTCTGAACATCCCGACCATTCACAAAGAAAAGAAGGTCATCTCTGTGAGGTCCCCACAGTGTCACACCTCGGTCTATTTCTCTGTCTCTTAGTTTCTGAAACGATTCTTCATAGCTATTCTTTATTTTCGACAAGTCTGACGCTTCTGATACCTCTATCGCCGTCTGGTATTGGAGCGTGAGTGTTTCTAGCTCTCTAGAAATCCCAAAATGCAACGGCTGCGCCCATTTTTCGAGCTGCTTTGTAAAAGTAAGTCTTCTTTTGACAACTTTCGCTGCCGCATCAATCAATTGCTCTGTTAAAACCTCCAGCATCGCTTGATCCGTTTGCTTTCTTGTTTGCAATTGTTTCAAGTAATGATTTCGCTGAGAGAGGATTTTTTGATAGAGCGATAAATCATGCAAGTAGACAGCAGAAACTTGTCCAATCTCCATGTCGAGGAATCTTCTGCGGATTTGCGGGCTGCCCTTCACAAGACTTAAGTCCTCTGGTGCAAACATGATGGTATTTAAAGCACCAACATAATGACTGAGCTTCTGTTGTTCAATATGATTGACCTTGCCTTTTTTTCCTTTTTTTGAAATCACGAGCTGCATTGGGAGTGGACCGTTTTTTTTAATGACTCTACCTTCTATTTTAGCATAGTCTTCGTCCCATCGGATAAGTTCTTTATCATTTGATGTACGATGAGATTTTGCCATCGACAATACATAGATCGCTTCCATCAAGTTCGTTTTACCTTGGGCGTTCTCACCGATCATGACATTGACCTTATTGTCGAATTGGAGTTCGGTGTGTTCATAGTTTCGGTATGAGGTTAACGCCAGACTTTGAATGTACATGTATTGTCACCCGTTTCTAATTCACAACTTGAAATGCGCCATAGCCTTCAATCTCGACAACATCTCCTGGGTATAATTTACGTCCCCGTCTATTATCTGGCTCTTGATTAATGAACACCTCATGTTCACTTAGAAACCATTTCGCCATTCCGCCAGATTGGATGACTTCGGCTAATTTCAAAAACTGCCCTAATGTAATCATTTCTGTTTCAATGGTTATAGGATTAGGCATTGTATCGACCTCTTTCAATATCACTAATATCTAATTGTACTAAAAAACAAGACAAGAAGGAAAGGGGGAAAGCGAACTGGGATGAAAGAAAGCATGGTAAACGAGAAGAAAAGCTGCTGTGCACTCACACAGCAGCCATTTTAGATTAACTTAATACGTTCTCACTGGAAGAATCAATTGCAAGATGGAATCATCATTCGGCGTGCGTAATAGGAATGGTCTCATCGCACCAGTGAAGCTTACATGAATATCAGTTCCCTCTAATACTTTTAAAGCATCCAGCATATATTTTGGACTGAAGGAAATCTTTAAATCCTCCCCCTTAATGTCATCCGCTTGAACCGTTTCAACCACTTTACCGATTTCAGGCGAATTAGAAGAGATTTCAAGACTTTGCTCAGGATCAGCAGATAGTTTCACAACGTTATTACGTCCCTCTCTTGCTAAAAGTGAGGCACGATCAATCGCTTGAAGGAATTCTTTCGTGTTCACCACAACATCCGTTTTACTTTCTTGCGGAATCAGGCGAGCTGTATCTGGATAATTACCGTCCAGCAATCTTGAGAAGAAAAGCACGTTTTGTGCTTTAAAGAGAACTTGCGTTTCAGTAATCACGATACTTACAAGGTCTTGTCCATCATCTAGAATTTTGCTTAGCTCTGTTAAACTCTTCCCTGGAATGACCACATTGTACGAGCTTTCCTCGTTAATATCTAACTTCGCCTTTCTTAAAGCAAGACGGTGACTATCCGTTGCCGTGCATATTAATTCACCTTTTTCCACCTTCCAGTTTACACCTGTCAAGATAGGTCGTGTTTCTGAGGTGGACACTGCGAAAACGGTTTGACGAATTAAGTTTTTAAGTAGATCTGTTGGAATTTGAAAAGCATGGTGCTCTTCAATTTGTGGTAGATGCGGATATTCTTCAGCATCTAAGCCGTTTAGATTAAATTCTGCTGAACCAGAACGGATGATGGTCAAATGGTTTTGTTCTACTTCAATTTCGACTGTAGACATCGGCAGTTTCTTAACGATTTCGCTAAAGAAGCGGGCCTGCAGCACAATACTTCCCGGACGATCAATTGTAATGACTTCTAAATCCCCATCTCTTTTAGGAATAAAGGATTCAATTGAGATATCAGAGTCGCTTCCTGTTAGAGAAACCCCTTCATCAGATGCAACAATTTTAATCCCTGTCAAAATAGGAATCGTTGTTCTAGAGGATACGGCCTTTAATACATCTTGGACACCTTCAACAAGACGATCTTTTTGAATCGTGAATTTCATAGTGGTCCTCCTAAATTTTCTTAATGACATGTATATATATTTATTTAATAAAAATCGTAGAAGTACTAGTAGGGCTTGTGAATATGTGGATAAGTAGGTAGAAAGAAAGGAAAGACAGCCTATCCACATGTGGACAGACTGTGTATGACCATGCTGAAGTTATTCACATTTTCCCATACTAATTATATCAGCTTGTTTATTTTAATTGTTCTTTGATCTCTTTGACATGCTGCTGAAGCTGTTCATCTTCAACGATTAATTTCGAGATTTTCTCGTGAGCATGAATGACTGTTGTATGATCACGTCCGCCAAATTCTTCTCCTATTTTAGGTAGAGAGGAATCGGTCATTTCTCTAGAGAGGTACATAGCAATTTGTCTTGGATAAGCAACTGATTTCGTCCGTTTCTTCGCCTTGAAATCTTCTAATCGGATATTAAATTGTTGTCCTACAATTCTTTGAATATCTTTAATCGTAATGATTCTTGGCTTCGATGAAGGAATGATGTCCTTTAGGGCTTCAGCTGCTAGATCAGCATTGATGTCTTTATTAATTAAAGAAGAGTAAGCAACGACACGAATCAAAGCACCCTCCAACTCACGAATGTTGCTGTCAATTTGATTGGCAATATAGAGCATGACTTCATTCGGTATGTCTAACCCTTCTGCCTTTGCTTTTTTTCGCAAGATCGCAATACGCGTTTCTAAGTCTGGCGGGGTAATGTCTGTAATAAGACCCCATTCGAACCGGGAGCGTAATCTGTCTTCTAGTGTCGGAATTTCCTTCGGCGGCCGGTCACTAGAAATGACGATTTGCTTACTTTCTTCGTGAAGTGTGTTGAATGTATGGAAAAACTCTTCTTGTGTTTGTTCTTTTCCTGCTAAAAATTGAATATCATCTATCAAAAGCACATCTACATTCCGATAGCGATTCCGGAAGTCGACAGCTTTGTTGTCTCGGATTGAGTTGATAAATTCATTTGTAAATTTTTCAGATGATAGATAGACCACTTTGGCTGATGGATTATGGTCTATGACGTAATGACCAATCGCATGCATCAAGTGGGTCTTTCCTAAACCAACGCCCCCATAAATAAAGAGCGGGTTATATGCTTTTGCTGGTGCTTCTGCGACTGCAAGTGAAGCGGCATGAGCAAAACGGTTGCCTGAACCAATAACAAAAGTATCAAATGTATATTTTGGATTCAGCATATTTTGTGGAATTTCAACAGGCTCTTCTTTAGACATTTTTTTAATTGGAGACTTTGGCACGGCTTCCTCTTCGTCCTGATTTTGAGGAATAATAAATTTGATGCTGAGCTCTTCACCTGTCAGTTCATAGATGGTATCTGCAATTAAATGAAGATATCTCGATTCCAGCCAGTCTCTAGCAAATTCATTAGGTGCAGTAATTGTGAGCGTATCTCCTTGAAGAGAATGGGCTTTAGTCGACTTCATCCAAGTTTCAAAACTGGGTTTGCTCAATTTTGTCTCTATTTTTTGAAGTGCTTTATTCCACAGATCCAAAATATTTTCCATAAGGCTTCTCCCCCCTCCCTTTCTTTTTAAAATGACCAGTATCAAACTGTTATAGAACACGAAAAAGAGCAAATGGTCATGACCATTCGTGCACATACTTTGTTGAAAACAATTAATATAGTAGAAAAACGTCTTTTCGACAAATTACACAATCTGTGGATAAATAATTCAACAGGCTGTGTAATAACTTTCCACAGGTTATCCACAGATTGTGGATAATGTAAATGGGTCAGATAAGTAATTAAGAGTTAAAACACAAATATAATATCAAAATAAACGAGATGGTGCAATGGGTGTCACAAACTTATCCACAAACTTTACAACCTGTTGAAAAATAATTATCCACATCAGTTATTTGTGTGAAAAAAATGTCGATAATGGATGTGGATAGTCTAAATATGCCGGAAAAATATCCACACCCTTGTTTTGGAGGTCTTTTTAGGAGGAAAAAAAGAATAAAATGCTGGAAACTGAAAAAGAAGGTTTCTTCACTTGATAACTTGTGTTATGCTTATAAGGTTGATAATAAGAGTTTTATCATTGATATTGACAATCGATGGGTTACACAAATATAATGAGTTAGACTGTCTTAAACAGCTATTCCTCAGGGAGGTGTCATAAATGAAAAGAACGTTTCAACCAAATAACCGTAAGCGTAGTAAAGTTCATGGCTTCCGCAGCCGTATGAGTTCTAAAAACGGACGTCTAGTTTTAAAGCGACGCCGCAGCAAAGGTAGAAAAAAATTATCAGCTTAGGCCACTGAATAATGTCAGTGGTCTTTTTTACATAAAATCGTAAAATGAACTGTCAGTTTTTATCGGAGTGGAAGAAAACATGAAGAAGCGAAACAGGCTAAAAAAAAATGAAGAGTTTCAACAAGTGTTCAAAAAAGGTCAATCAATGGCTAATCGCCAATTCGTTATTTACCAGATGGATCAGCCGAATCAAGATGAACTGCGGTTAGGATTGTCTGTCAGTAAGAAGATTGGTAATGCAGTGATAAGAAATCGAATTAAAAGACTGATCCGCCAGGTGTTTTTAGAGGAAGGTCATAAGTTAAAGCAAGAAAAAGATTATATTGTCATTGCACGAAAACCAGCAAGTGAATTGACCTTTGAAGAAACAAAGAAGTCTCTCCAACATTTATTTAGAAAATCCGCTGTTTATCAACAACAACCGAAAAAGTCTTCGTAATAGAAACTTTCGTTGAATCAATTTTTAAAAGCGCTTCCTTCATTTAGTGAATTAAAATGAAACCACCACTTTGTAATGAAAAAATGTTACCATACTGATTAGGTGAGTCACTTTCGTAATCAATTCCAGCTTAAATAAAGTTTGAAGTAATGGGAGGAATCTTGTTGAAAAGGCGATTATTACTAATATTTAGCTTGATTGGCGTGTTGGTTCTATTGGCAGGGTGTACACAAATCAATGAACCAATTACATCAGATAGTAAGGGATTCTGGAATTCTTATATTGTTTACCCGCTATCTCAATTAATCACGTACATGGCAAACATAACTGGTGAAAACTATGGTGTAGCGATTATTATTGTGACACTGTTAATTCGCCTGCTCATTTTACCATTAATGATTAAGCAGTTAAGAAGTACAAAAGCGATGCAAGCATTGCAGCCTGAATTGAAAAAGCTACGTGAAAAATATAGCTCTAAAGATCAAAAAACACAGCAGCAGCTTCAACAGGAAACAATGGCCCTTTTTCAAAAAAATGGTGTCAATCCATTAGCAGGATGTTTCCCGATTTTAATTCAGATGCCAATCCTCATTGGTTTCTATCATGCAATTATGAGAACAGCAGAAATTAAAAAGCATACATTCTTATGGTTTGACTTAGGCAGCCCAGATCCATTGTTCCTATTACCGATTATTGCGGGTGTAGCTACTTTCATTCAGCAGAAGCTAATGATGGCTGGAAATCCTTCGGACAACCCTCAAATGGCCATCATGCTATGGGTGATGCCGATTATGATCGTTGTATTTGCAATTAGTTTCCCAGCAGCACTTTCATTGTACTGGGTTGTAGGTAACATTTTCATGATCATTCAAACATTGGTGATTAAAACACCTCAAGTAAAAGTTGATACAAAAGAAAAAGCTGGCGGGAATAAAAAATGAAGGAAATAACTGCTGTCGGTCGCACAATCGAAGAAGCAGTAGATTCCGGACTTAAACAAATTCAGCTACTAAAAGAAGAAGTAGATATCACGATAGTAGATGAAGGAAATAAAGGTTTTTTAGGATTATTTGGTAAAAGACAAGCTGTTGTTAAGTTAGTAGAAAAGAGAGATGCTCTCAAATTAGCTACACAGTATTTAGATAAAATTGTTAAATCAATTGATCCTAAAGCAAAAATTGTTTCCGAGAAGGAAACGAAAAAGATTTCTTTTCACATTGATGGAGATAAAACGTCATTAATGATTGGAAAAAGAGGACAAACTTTGTACTCTTTAGAAACATTGGTACAGTTAGTGTTTAATCGTTATTCCGATCAGTATCATCATATTACAATTGATATTGGAGATTATAGGAAGAAACGCCAAGAAGCACTTGAACAATACGCCATCAAAACGGCAAACCGTGTTTTAAAAACGAAGAGAAAGGTTCATTTAGAACCGATGCCTTCGAATGAACGAAAAATCGTTCATGATACGATTGCCGCATTTTCTAAAGAACTTGCAACGGCATCGGAAGATACTGGCAGCAAACGTCATGTTGTGGTGCTGTATAAAAAATAGCAAAAAGGCTAAGATTCAGCAAAGCTGGATTTTAGTCTTTTTTTATTGAAAAAATTGTCTTTCTATAGAAGATTCCCCCTTTATTTCTAAAAAGTTAGTGTGTATTTGGCTGAAAAACGCTATTTTTACAATGATGTTAAGGGATCGGGGCGTTTAAATTTATTGGATTTAGGTGTAAGATGTGAAGATAAGTTGAGAACGTCGTTATTCACATGTGGATAAGTTAAGTGTTAAAATAGACAAGGTGCAAAGCTGTGGATAATTAGATATGGGATACTTTCGCTTCGCTTTCATTTGTGGTATCTTTAAATTTTGGATTAAGCGTTTTTGATATAGAGTTGGACAATGTCCATTTAATAGATAAAAGACTGTCTATTAAGTAGAGAAAGAGGTGAATGAGCGGTGGATACAATTGCAGCAATTTCTACACCAATGGGTGAAGGGGCAATTGCGATTATTCGTTTAAGTGGGCCTGATGCGGTACAGATTGCTGATCGGATGTATAAGGGACCTAAGGGGAAAAAACTTGTATCGGTGGATTCCCATACCATTCATTATGGTCATATCGTTGATGCTAGTACTGAGCAAGTAATAGAAGAGGTCATGGTGTCGGTATTAAGAGCGCCAAAAACATTTACGAGAGAAGACGTTATTGAGATCAACTGCCATGGCGGAATTGTGACGGTCAATAAAGTATTACAGCTTGCTTTAAGAGAAGGAGCAAGATTAGCGGAGCCAGGTGAGTTTACAAAACGTGCTTTCTTAAATGGAAGAATTGATCTTTCGCAAGCAGAAGCCGTAATGGACTTGATTCGTGCAAAGACAGATCGTGCGATGAATGTAGCGATCACTCAAATGGAGGGACGTCTCTCTGGTCTGATTAAACGACTTCGCGGTGAGATTTTAGAGACACTGGCTCATATTGAAGTAAATATTGACTACCCAGAGTATGACGATGTCGAAGAAATGACACATCGAGTCTTAGTTGAAAAAGCGACATCTGTGAAAAAGGAAATTGAATCGCTGCTAACGACCTCTCAGCAGGGGAAAATTCTTCGTGAGGGCTTATCCACTGTGATTATTGGAAGGCCGAATGTTGGGAAGTCATCCTTGTTGAATAGTCTTGTACAGGAGACAAAGGCAATTGTGACAGATATTCCTGGAACAACGAGAGATGTCATTGAAGAGTATGTAAATGTAAGAGGCGTACCTCTTCGTCTAGTCGATACTGCAGGTATACGTGAGACTGAGGACATTGTTGAGCGTATAGGGGTTGAACGATCTAGACAGGTCTTAAAAGAAGCTGACCTGATTTTACTTGTGCTCAATTATAGTGAGGAATTATCTGAAGAGGATATCAAGCTTTTTGAGGCTGTCTCAGGCATGGATATCATCGTGATCGTGAATAAGACAGATCTTGAGCCTAAGCTTGATGTAGAAAAGGTCAAGCAGCTAGCGAAAGATCGCCCAGTGGTCACAACATCATTATTACAAGAAAAGGGGATTGATGAGCTTGAAATAGCAATTCAATCACTATTCTTCGCAGGTTCAATTGAAAGTGGAGATTTAACGTATGTAAGTAACACAAGGCATATTGCGCTCCTTCAGGCAGCAAAACAATCAATTGAAGATGCTCTTGAAGGAATTGAAATGGACGTACCGATTGATATTGTTCAAATAGATTTAACACGCTGCTGGGAGCAGCTAGGTGAAATTATTGGGGATGCTGTTCATGAAAGCTTAATTGATCAGTTGTTCTCTCAATTTTGTTTAGGAAAGTAAAGGGAGGAAAATAAGAAATGGGTTATGAAGCTGGCCAATATGACGTCATCGTCGTCGGTGCCGGTCATGCTGGTGTTGAGGCTGCTCTTGCTTCTGCAAGACAGGGCGCCAAAACACTTGTATTGACCATCAACCTCGATATGGTTGCTTTTATGCCATGTAATCCGTCCGTGGGCGGTCCCGCAAAAGGGATTGTCGTCAGAGAAATTGATGCACTAGGCGGAGAAATGGCAAGAAATATAGATAAGACGCATATTCAAATGCGCATGCTGAATACTGGGAAAGGACCTGCTGTCCGTGCATTAAGAGCGCAAGCAGATAAATTCCAATATCAGCATGAAATGAAAAAAACAATGGAAAATGAACCAAACCTGACAATGCTGCAAGGTATGGTGGATCATTTAATTGTAGAAGATGACGAATGTAAAGGTGTCGTTACACAAACAGGGGCGAATTATCGTGCGAAATCTGTTGTCTTAACGACTGGTACTTTCTTAAAAGGCCGCATTATTTTAGGGGATCTTTCTTATTCAAGCGGGCCTAATAACCAGCAGCCTTCAATTAAATTATCAGATCATCTAGCAGAATTAGGATTCGATTTGGTTCGTTTTAAAACAGGGACACCCCCTCGAGTGAACAGCCACTCGATTGATTATAGTAAGACAGAAATTCAACCAGGTGACGATGTACCGCGGGCGTTCTCCTATGAAACGGTTGAATATATTACAGACCAACTGCCATGCTGGTTAACATACACAAGTTTAGAGACACATCAAATTATTGATGAGAATCTTCACCGTTCTCCAATGTATTCAGGTATGATTAAAGGAACTGGTCCTAGATACTGCCCTTCCATTGAAGATAAAGTGGTACGTTTCAATGACAAACCGAGACATCAAATTTTCTTAGAGCCAGAAGGTCGTAATACACAGGAAGTTTATGTTCAAGGTTTGTCTACAAGTCTTCCTGAGGATGTACAGCAGCGCATGCTTTCAACCATCCCAGGACTCGAAAATGTACAAATGATGAGAGCGGGTTATGCCATCGAGTATGATGCGATTGTGCCTACTCAGTTGTGGCCTACACTTGAGACGAAGAAAATTTCCGGATTATATACAGCCGGCCAAATTAATGGTACGTCTGGTTATGAGGAAGCAGCAGGTCAAGGAATCATGGCAGGTATTAATGCAGGAAGAAAAGCATTGGGTAAAGAAGAAGTCATTTTAAGCCGATCTGATGCATATATCGGTGTTCTCATCGATGACCTTGTCACAAAGGGAACAAATGAACCTTATCGTCTCCTGACATCCCGTGCGGAGTATCGTCTACTTCTACGTCATGACAATGCTGATTTAAGATTAACTGAACTAGGATATGACATTGGATTAATTTCTGAAGAGAGATTCCAAGCCTTCCAGCTGAAAAGAGAAGCCATTGAAGCGGAGAAAAAACGATTATACTCTGTCATCATTAAACCTACAGCAGAGACACAGGAATTTATTCGTTCACTTGGTGGAAGTGAGCTCAAGGACGGCATTCGTGCAAGTGATTTGATGAAGCGTCCAGAAATGAACTATGAATCTGTTGTGCAATTAGCCCCTGCTGAAACACCGCTTCCTTCCGATGTGTGTGAGCAGGTAGAGATTCAAATTAAATACGAAGGTTATATTGAAAAGTCGCTCCAACAAGTTGAAAAGCTGAAAAAGATGGAGAACAAAAAGATTCCAGATCGAATCGATTATGATGCCATCAAAGGGATTGCAACTGAAGCGAAACAAAAGCTGAAAGAAGTCCGACCGCTTTCTGTTGCACAGGCTTCTCGTATTTCTGGCGTTAACCCTGCTGATATTTCTATCCTTTTAGTGTATTTGGAGCAGGGACGTATTGCGAAGATAGCAGAGTAGAAAGGATGTCGGCATGAACATTGATCAATTTAAAGCGGCACTAGAGGAGAAAGGGATTACTCTTTCTCCTGTGCAGCTTGAACAATTTGAAACTTACTTCCGTATGCTTGTCGAATGGAACGAGAAGATGAATTTAACGTCCATTACAGAAAAGGAAGAAGTCTATTTAAAGCATTTTTATGATTCGATATCAGCAGCGTTTTTTATTGATTTTCACAATGTAACAACGATTTGTGATATTGGAGCTGGTGCTGGTTTTCCAAGCATTCCTCTTAAAATTTGTTTCCCTCATCTACATGTGACCATTGTTGATTCTCTTCAGAAACGAATTACGTTTCTCAATGAGTTAGCAAAAGGGTTAAACTTACAAGATACTACTTTTTATCATGATCGTGCGGAGACTTTTGGCCAACGTAAGGAACAGCGTGAAAGCTATGATCTTGTCACTGCTAGAGCAGTTGCGCGTTTATCCGTTTTGAGCGAACTATGTCTGCCTCTTGTGAAAAAGGAAGGATTGTTTGTTGCATTAAAGGCATCTGCAGCTGATGAAGAGATGCAAGCAGGCAAAAAAGCTGTCACTGTCCTCGGAGGAGAGGTTGTTGAAAAGCATTCCTTTGTTCTTCCTTTAGAAGAAAGCGAACGGAATATCATTGTCATTGAAAAGAAAAAGCAAACACCAAAAAAATATCCTAGAAAACCAGGAACACCTAATAAATCACCAATAGAAGGTTGATCATGTAAAAGGTCGGTTTTTCTTCAATATTTATGATTTTACAGAAGGAAAAAACATGAGAAAATAGAATTATAAAAAGGTAGTTTTTAAAGGTGGTGTAGGTTCATGAAGCATTCACTCTCACGCTTCTTCGGGCTTGGTGACAAAGAACATCCTGAGCGTGAAACCGAAATAGAGGCAGAGATTGCTGAGCATGAAACATTAAAGGAAGAGATACAGGAGCTCCCGGTTGACACAATTATGCCTAACCGTTTTCAGCCACGCACCATTTTTTCAGAAGAAAAGATACAAGAGCTGGCCACGACGATTCATACCCACGGCATTATCCAACCGATTGTTGTCAGACCAACAGAAGAAGAAGGAAAATATGAACTGATCGCCGGCGAAAGACGTTGGAGAGCGGTACAAACTCTTCAATGGGAGAAGATCCCCGCTATTATAAAAGATTTTACTGATACGGAAACGGCATCTGTGGCATTGATTGAAAATTTGCAAAGAGAAGAGCTGTCTGCTATTGAAGAGGCTCATGCTTATGCACGTCTTTTAGAGCTCCATGATTTAACGCAAGAGGCGCTTGCTCAGCGTTTAGGAAAGGGACAATCAACTGTTGCCAACAAATTAAGACTTTTAAAGTTGCCTGAAGAGGTACAACAGGCCATTTTGGAGAAAAAAATCTCTGAGAGGCATGCACGTTCACTTGTACCCCTAAAGCTTCCAGAATTACAAATTGCGCTATTGCAGGAAATCATCGAAAAGCAGTTGAATGTGAAACAGACTGAAGAGCGTGTAGTGAAAATGCTTGAACAAAAAACAGATCGCAAACCGAAGCCAAAACGTAAGGCGTTTAGTCGAGATACACGTATTGCGATGAATACCATTCGTCAGTCTCTCCATATGGTAGAAGACAGCGGACTTAAAATAAATACCGAGGAAGAAGAATTTGAGGAATATATCCAATTAACGATTCGAATTCCTAAATAGAAAAAAGCTGATGAGCTCCACTCGTCAGCTTTTTTTGTATGCCTTTCACTAAGGTTTATCATATTTACTTATTATTCATTAATTGGTAAAATATGATTTTCATAGTAGAAGGGAGGTGACAACTACTCGATGAAAATGAAAAAGACTATTTTTGCTATTATTTGTTATTTACTATTCTCTTTTTCTTTTGTTTCAAATGAAACAACAATTTTTGCTGTGAATACGCCACCGAGCCAAGAGGTTCATGATGAAGAACAAACGATTACGAAGGAAGAACTGAACGTCCTAAAGAAACAAGGCGTGGTTTCTAAAGAGGTAACTGTTCAACAATTAAATCAAGAGCATGAGTCTCAGGACGATGCGATTGACTTGATCACAGCTGATGATGACTTGAAAGACTATGGCTTACGACAAAACAAACAGGATGAGGTAGTGACTGATGAAAAGCCGCATACCATTCGTCACCTTTTAGGAAAGCCGTATCCTGGTACCGATATTATGCCTAAAAAAGGGGATATATTGGTGACAAGCACTGGTGCTTTGAATGGTTTAATTGGTCATGCAGGTATCGTCATTAACGAAAAAAGCTATGCATCCATTCCAGGGTTCCGGCAGCATCCAAATATTGATTCCATTTATAGCTGGTTTCGCTATAGTGCCAATACAAAGGTGATTCGGATCAATCACGAGGAAAAGGCAAATCTAGCAGGGGAATGGGCACAGAATTATGTGAAAGACCATCCAAAGGCTCGATACTCCATCACAATGTCAATTCAATCATTGGACCCCACATACTGTTCAAAGATTGTGTGGCAGGCCTATGCCAAAACAGGTGACGCTGTTGGACATGCGACATTTACCATTAAGGCACCCTATGGATTTTTGAAAAAGAAAAGCTATAAAACAGTGACCCCTAAGGTCATTGTGAGCGAAGGCCGTAAAATTGGTGGTTTAAATTTTTGATCGTATCTCCCTCACTTTTAATGAAAGTGGGGGATTTTTCATGTCTACTCATTTTCGTTAAAATGATATATTGATATATCTTTTATGCGTATTTTTATGCATCTATCCATGTACGAAAATAGACTTTCATCGACAAATTTATAATAGAGGAACAAAAAAAGCAAACGTTTCATACTTTTTTTGATAGAATAGAAAGTATGAATGAATGAGAAACTTGTTAAGTTGAAAGTGGGTGACATCGTGGGAAAAATCATAGCGATTACCAACCAGAAGGGTGGCGTCGGGAAGACGACAACTTCTGTTAATTTGGGTGCGTGTTTAGCATACATAGGAAAACGAGTGTTGTTAGTTGATATTGATCCGCAGGGCAATGCCACGAGTGGTATTGGGATTGAGAAGGCCGATGTAGAGAAGTGTGTGTACGATATATTAGTTGACGATGCAGATGTACTTGATGTGATTAAGACAACAGAGGTCGAAAATCTTGATGTCATTCCTGCGACGATACAGCTTGCAGGGGCGGAAATTGAGCTTGTGCCTACGATTTCACGTGAAGTGAGGCTGAAGAGAGCACTTGAATCTGTGAAACAAAATTACGATTACATGATTATTGACTGTCCGCCATCACTTGGATTACTGACGATTAATGCGTTAACTGCATCCGATTCCGTTTTAATACCGGTTCAGTGTGAATATTATGCGCTTGAAGGATTGAGTCAATTGTTAAACACAGTTCGTCTCGTGCAGAAACATTTAAATACCGATCTTGCCATTGAAGGTGTCTTACTGACAATGCTTGATGCGCGAACAAATCTTGGAATTCAGGTCATCGAAGAAGTGAAGAAATACTTTAGAGATAAAGTCTATCAGACTGTGATTCCAAGGAATGTGAGACTCAGCGAAGCGCCTAGTCATGGGAAGCCTATTATCTTGTATGATCCACGTTCAAGAGGTGCAGATGTCTATCTAGACTTAGCAAAGGAAGTGGATGCGAATGGCTAAAGGTCTTGGGAAGGGTATTAATGCACTATTTAACAATGTAGACTCAAATGAAGAAACTGTCGAAGAAATCAAACTGAAGGATTTGCGTCCGAACCCATATCAGCCAAGAAAAACGTTCGATGATGATGCATTGTCTGATCTCAAAGAGTCAATTCAGCAGCACGGTGTCTTACAGCCGATCATTGTCCGAAAATCGATTAAAGGATATGACATTGTAGCAGGTGAGCGCCGATTCCGAGCAGCAAAACAAGCTGGTCTGACAACGATTCCTGCGATCGTTAGAGAATTCTCAGAAACGCTGATGAGAGAAATTGCTCTTTTAGAAAACTTACAGCGCGAGGATTTATCTCCATTAGAGGAAGCGGAAGCCTATGCATCCTTGCTAGATCACTTAAGTGTGACTCAAGAGGAATTGGCGAAGCGATTAGGTAAGAGCAGACCACATATTGCGAACCATCTCCGTCTTTTGACATTACCGGATGAAGTACAAAAGCTGATTGCAGATGGAACGTTATCAATGGGACATGGACGAACTTTGCTTAGCTTGAAAAACAAGAAGAAGCTGGCGCCATTGGTAAAGAAAATCGTGGATGAAGGGTTAAATGTACGTCAGGTTGAGACACTTGTTCAGCAATTAAACGAAAATGTTCCACGTGAAACAAAGAAAAAAGAAGCACCAAAGGATCGAATGTTGAAAGAAAGAGAGTCTTTCTTACAAAATTACTTTGGTACTCCAGTTACGATCAAGAAACAGAAGAAAAAAGGGAAAATTGAGATTGAATTTCTCTCAAACGAAGATTTAGAAAGAATTCTTGAATTGCTTTCTACGAGGGAATCCTCAGAGTGACCATCTTGATACGAGATGGTCTTTTTTATATTCTCCCCGTTATATTTTGAATAGGGGTGAAGAGAGATCGGCTTTTTTCTCTCGTCCAATCCATTTGATCAATGTGAGAAAGACATTCAGAAAGTGTATTGGCCATAGACATGACAAGGTGAAGACGCGTATTTTGGAGAACGAAGTATTCCATAAAGCCGCTCACGTTGACGATTCCATTAATATGAATATCTCCTACCTCTGGCAGCTCCTTTTGCACACCTGCCCCGGGCTTTAACGGTCCTTCTCCAATTTGGAACGATCCTACACTTTTTACTCTTCCTAAACAGGCATCAACAGCTACAATAAACGGCTGCTTATGAGCTTGTTCAATTTCAGCAAGCTTTTCTTTTAAGTTGACCGCATGCACAGGATCAGAGAGGGTTCCGTATACATGAAGCTTTTTCAAATCCAAACCTGAAAGCTTTGTTCCAACAAGCGGACCTAGAGAATCACCGGTTGAGCGGTCTGTTCCTATGCAGACGATGGCAACAGGTCTTTTTCCTGCTTTCTGAAGATGCGAGAATAAAATACTTTTCAGCTGTTGAATGGCATTTGTATCCGTATGGGACACGTATTCTTTCACCCTATTTCTTAAAAAAAGACCGTTCTTGCTATTCATAGGTCTCACTTCCTTGTCATAGTAGTTAGTAACAGTATACGGAAACAAGCTTGATTCTATACCTATGAGGTGATAATTGTGTGGAAGGCTGGTTCAAGGTGGACGCTTTTAATTTTAGGAAGCTTAATAGGAGCGGGATATGCTTCCGGTCAAGAAATTTGGCAGTTTTTTGGCATTGATAGTGGACTAGCTATCCTACTGTTTACATTAATGTTTATGCTGTCTACCTATGTGGTGTTGAAAATCAGTTATGAGGTGCGTGCCGATCACTTTGTGCCAGTATTAGAGCGGCTTGTAGGACCATGGCTGGCTAAGGTGTATGATATTTTAATTGTTCTTTATTTATTCACGACAACGACGGTTATGATTGCCGGTGGCGGGGTTACACTTGAGATGTATCATGTGCCATTTTGGATTGGCATCGGTGCGTTTTGCTTTTTTTCATTTATGATTTTTTTCTGGGATGTGAAAGGGCTCTTATCTGTGAATGCTTTCATTATACCAATTTTGGTGGTGGGGCTCATCTATGCGTTTGTTTTTTATTATATGAATCATGATCACATGTGGAGAATTGATTTTGGGCAGCAGTACAATTGGCCAGCCAGTATTGTCTTTGCTTCTTTAAATATATTATCTGTTGTGGCGGTGCTGTCTTCGGTTGGGAAAGAAATGAAGGGACTCGGAGAAGCAAAGATTGCGAGTATATTAAGTGGTCTGATTTTTGGTGTGATCTCTTATGTGTATAACGAAATACTGGTTGATATTTCTGGAAGTCTTTCAGCAGAGGGAATTCCTTTGTTTACAGTATTAGAGGGGGCGCCGACGTCATTGTTTGTGTTTATGACGATCGTCCTTTGTTTAGCGATTTATACGACGACAGCCGCAGGTTTATTTGGTTTATCCAGCCGAATGCTCTCTGTTGTACGAATGCCTCGCTGGTTAATTGTGTTTGTCATGCTTCTTTTGATGGCGCCTTTAACATCCCTTGGATTTGCCGATTTGATTGCTTTCTTGTATCCCATTTATAGCTTGCTCAACCTTTATTTACTCGTCTGTTTAATGCTATATCCGATTTTAAGTAAAAAGATATTTTTTCGGTCTAAAAATTATATTGATAAAACAAAATAAGCACTTCTCTTACAAAGAGAGGTGCTTACTTTATTCGAATTGAATCGATGACGTCTTTGATATCGTCATATACAGGCATTTGCTGGAGACGCTGAATGCGTTCCTCTAATTCTGAGATGGCTTGCCCTTTTAAATGCTGGGATAGATGCTGTTTGACAATGGTTGTCTGGTTCAACATGTCTTCTGTTTTGGACAGTTGATACTCCAAGTGCATGCGAGTGTTTGCTAATTCGTCATGAAGCCTCATCTTCAGCAGTCGTTTTAGATCCTTTCGCTGTCCCTCTCTCCGTATAGCCTGAATGGCGGCGATTTCTTCGGGAGATTGCGATTGTGCTTGAGGTGCAGATTGATTTTCGAATACCGACATGGAGCGGCGGGCGCTCACATTTTGCAAGAAACGCTGGGCGTCACTAGGAGGTTTATTTTGATTGATCATTTGGTGACTCCTTTCTTAATGAATACCCATTTGCATCGCAAGGCGTCTATCTGCCTTGGCATAGTCATCACCCATTGTGTAGAGATGTCTTGAAAGGGTGGAAAGCTCTTGTTCATAATCTCTAAGGGTGTATAAGGCATTCAGTTGTTTTTCATGTGAATAAAAGGATGAATGAGGCTGCTCCATCCTTACTTCCTCTAACAGTGCTTCCACATCAGTATGACTTAATAAATCATAGTGGCCAAAGCCGACAAGCCCTTTGAGCTCTTGTTTTACATGGTGGACGGCTTCTTTTACACATTCATCGATTCCATCGATTTTCTCAAAGATGGTTTGTACTTCATGTTCAATAATGCTTTGTAGATCATAGGATGAATTTTTTAGTAAATGGGATTTTATGATAATTTCAAGACCGCTTTGTGCATATGCACGACCTGAATGAATTTCTTGTAAAAGCATGGCGGTAAAGCTTGTATTATGATCAAGCTGTTCATCTAAAATACGGGCGGTTCCATCAGAGTGGAATTTATATCCATTTATTTTGAATTCTCCTGAAACAAGAGCTAAAAATGCATTCGTATCAAATGATTCGTTCCATTCTATATTCATAGATGCAAAGGCTGATTTTAAAAAGGTGTCGATTTCTCTTTGTTTGTATTTACTGGATTCTTGGACTGTCCCTTGCTGCCGAGGTGGTACAGTGTACTTGACTTGTCCAACCCCATGATCGTGACGATTGAGTAAACCTACGTAATGACTAGGCTGAATATATTCAGTCAATATATGTGTATATTGACCTTGCTGCGCCTTTTGCTGAATTGCAGGCGACAGGCTGCTCCATATATTTGGGCTATCAAAGGTAACGGCTTTTTTGACAGCTGGCTGTTCTGTTGCAATATAAGCACAAACAGCACCAGCAAGGGCTTGTCCAGTGAGATAGATGCCTGCATTTGGATGCTTCTGACTGATTTGCTCTATGTATTCCTTCCCTTTAAAAAAGACATGATCTTGATTGCTGTCTAGGGACTTTCTTTCAATGGGATAGGCATAATCCGTTTTGAGTAATGATTGTGCCGCGGTTTGCACATCTTGTGAAGATGCGACCTTCATTGGGTTTGGAAGCGGACAATGAAAAGCCACGATGAACTCGTCTGATTGTTCCGGCTGCATTGTTAAACCATATAATTTATGATCGATCTTTAGAAAATCGTGGACAGTGAGTGTTTGCTGACCTACATCTATCGTATGGTGCGGCTGGTAATTATCTATGTTTCCAGCATGATCGGATATGATTTTATATTCTTTATCAGTTAATCTATCCTTTCGATTGACCATCGTACCTGCTCCCTCACATAACATTTATGCAGATATCATAAATCAAAAAATATGGAAAAACCACAGCGTTCTACCAATAAAAACCTTTTGACCTACAGTGTTTGTGACAATATTGAAAAAAAGCGGAGTTTAAGTAACTATTGGTCACAAATAAAATGATCTAAAAGGAGGGTTTTTTCTATAAAAAAGAATAGGCTGAACGATTGAATGAGGCACTTTGTTTTGTGCATTGCCCTTCATCATCGTTTTTTTGTACAATAGATTCAATGAAGTGAGCAAGTGAGGTGAAGGCTGATGGCAGACAAAGCGTTTGGGTTACATGATGTCGTTGAAATGAAAAAGCCCCATCCATGTGGTGCCAATCGGTGGAAGGTTATTCGTTTGGGCATGGATATTCGCATTAAATGTGAAGGTTGCGGGCACAGCGTGATGATTCCAAGAAGAGATTTTGAACGAAAAATGAAGAAAATTCTTGTCAAGCATGAGGAGCCAACTGCTTAAGTAGGCCTCATGCTTTTTTCATTAAAATTGTCTTTTCTACAGAAGATCCAGAAGCAATTATCTGTTTTAAAGCATTGATTTACTCTTTTTGTTGCTGTTTCTTCTATTGAAAATGCATGATGGTTAGCTTGTCTTTTCATGTAAACCTACTTATAATTGCTCTAGGTTCATATTACGCAGTATAACGAGCACGTTTGATATAGAGGAGATGAAAGAATGGCTTTAACAGCTGGTATTGTTGGCTTACCTAACGTCGGGAAGTCAACGCTATTTAATGCAATAACACAGGCTGGGGCGGAGTCTGCTAACTATCCGTTCTGTACCATTGATCCAAACGTCGGAATTGTAGAAGTTCCAGACGAGCGTTTACAAAAACTGACAGAATTAGTGCAACCGAAAAAGACAGTTCCAACTGCTTTTGAATTCACTGATATTGCGGGTATTGTCAAAGGTGCATCTAAGGGTGAAGGTTTAGGGAATAAATTCCTTTCTCACATTCGTCAAGTAGATGCGATCTGTCATGTGGTGAGAGCCTTTGCTGATGATAACATTACACACGTATCAGGTAAGGTTGACCCTGTGTCAGATATCGAAACCATTAATTTAGAATTGATTTTGGCTGATTTAGAAACAGTTGAAAAGCGTTTGGCTCGTGTGAGTAAGCTTGCGAAACAAAAGGATAAGGAAGCGGTAGCTGAATTTGATATTTTGTCGAAGCTAATGCACGCATTTGAAGCTGGGAAATCGGCAAGGTCTGTAGAATTTACTGATGAGCAGCAAAAGCTTGTGAAACAGCTTCATTTACTCACATCTAAACCCGTTCTTTATGTAGCAAATGTGAGTGAGGATGAAGTAGCGGATCAGGATGGCAATGAATATGTACAGCAAATTCGTGAGTTCGCATCTGGTGAAAACGCTGAAGTCATCACCATTTGTGCGAAGATCGAGTCTGAAATTGCTGAGCTTGAAGGAGAAGAGAAGCAAATGTTTCTTGAAGAGCTTGGCATTAAAGAATCAGGGCTAGATCAGTTGATCAGAGCAGCTTATTCTCTTCTTGGCTTAGCTACGTATTTCACAGCAGGTGAGCAAGAGGTACGCGCATGGACATTTAAAAAAGGAATGAAGGCGCCAGAATGTGCCGGGATCATTCATACTGACTTTGAACGTGGATTTATTCGTGCCGAAACGGTGGCTTATGAGGATTTACTAGCTGGCGGAAGTATGTCTGCTGCGAAAGAGGCAGGAAAAGTTCGTTTAGAGGGTAAAGAATATGTCGTGAAAGATGGAGACGTCATTCATTTCCGTTTTAATGTATAGGTTCTTGTCATAGGCCAAGTGATTTGTTATAATATACAATTGTGAGTAATATAATTTATTGCTCCTTGCCCGTATAGGGCCGCTTAGACCAAAAGGAGGTGCAATCAGATGAGAAAGTACGAAGTTATGTACATCATCCGCCCAACAGTTGACGATGAGGCTAAAAAAGCAGTTATCGAGCGTTTCAATAACGTGTTAACTTCTAACGGTGCGGAGATCACTGGAACAAAGGATTGGGGTAAACGTCGTCTTGCATACGAAATCAACGATTTCCGTGAAGGCTTCTACCAAATCGTAAACGTTCAATCTGACGCTGCAGCAGTTCAAGAATTTGACCGCTTAGCTAAGATCAGTGACGATATCATTCGCCACATTGTTGTTAAAGAAGAAGAATAAATCATTGAAATATATTTTTAAAGGTGGTCTTTCAATATGCTAAACCGTGTTGTATTGGTCGGAAGACTAACAAAAGACCCTGAGCTTCGCTACACGCCTAATGGTGCGGCTGTAGCCACGTTTACTCTAGCTGTGAATCGTACGTTTACGAATCAATCTGGAGAGCGTGAAGCCGATTTCATTAACTGTGTTACTTGGAGAAGACAAGCCGAGAACGTGGCTAATTTCTTGAAAAAAGGAAGTCTTGCCGGTGTAGACGGTCGTTTGCAGACAAGAAACTATGAAAATCAGCAAGGACAACGTGTCTTCGTGACAGAGGTTCAAGCTGAAAGTGTTCAATTTCTTGAGCCTAAGAGCGGCGGTGCTGGTTCAGGTGGATACAGCGGCGGTGGCAATAGCGGAGGCCAGTATTATGGCGGAAGCCAAAACGATCAGAATCCATTCGGAAATGAACCAAATCAAAATCCATATGGCAATCAAAACAACCAAAATCGTAATCAGGGAAATAGCTTCAATGATGACCCATTTGCGAATGATGGTAAACCGATTGACATCTCCGATGATGATTTGCCATTCTAATTGATCTGAAAAAATGACAAAAGGAAAGGTGTGAAAACAAATGGCAGGTGGACGCAGAGGCGGTCGTGCGAAACGTCGTAAGGTATGTTTCTTTACTTCTAACGGTATCACGCACATCGATTACAAAGATGTTGATCTTCTTAGAAAGTTTGTTTCTGAGCGTGGTAAAATTTTACCTCGTCGTGTAACAGGAACTAGCGCTAAGTATCAACGTAAATTGACTTTAGCGATTAAAAAATCACGTCAAATGGCATTACTTCCATACGTTACTGGTGAGTAAGTCGTTGACTTAAAAGCGAGGAGCCTTGAGCTCTTCGCTTTTTTTTGAATAACATCAAATTTATATTAACAGTAACACACAGGATAAGATTTAAATTTTCTCATATTTGCATTCGAGATGTATTTTTAGGTTTTTCTATATTTTTCTGATATTTGTTTAGGAATGATTCGCTTAAGTTCGAAGGGATATAACCTAGCCGGACCTTAAGTATATTTTCTATTACATACATCTTTTTTGTGGATAATTTATATGACTGTAGTAATTCATCTCCTTTTTGTGTCTCCTTGTGAATTTTAGACTCGAAATTTCTCTTGTAAAGGGATGTTCTTATTTTTCTAGCTTCTCTTAAAAGAAGTATCAGTTCCCATGTTGAAAATGTCATCAATTCTGGAGTGGTCATATGAAGATAAGCAGAAGTGATTTCTCTGTTTTTTACCTGGATTCTCTCTCCATCTTTCTGAATTTGCTCTATTTTTAAATTCATATCGCAAAAATGACAAAAAAAGAATTCCTTCTCCATCTTTAGATTTGTGCCACAGTATGGACAGGTATTAGCCATAATATCTCCCCCAAAAAATTTTCCTCTATAAGAATTTTACCAGTAAAACATTAAAAAGGAATAAACAATAATTGAATCATTATTAACAAGAGATGAGGGAAATGAAATTATGAAGTCAATGTGAAGGGAAAGGATGCATTTCAGGTAGCGAAAGCCTATTTAAAAAGAAAAAATGGCTGCAATAATCAAGTCACAGCAGGCGTGCCATTTGCTAAGCAGGGGCTTTTTTAAGAAGAAAAAACAAAAATCGTTGACATTTATTTAAAATCATTATATCCTTAATTCGAGATAAATATATTTTTTTGGTTTAATATCTCGAATTCGAGATAATATAAAGTCATGAACAAAGACATAATAAGTAGAGGCTTGTTACTTCATGATGAGGAGGACATGAGAAGTGAAGAAAACAGAAGGAATTCACCATATTACAGCAATTGTGGGTCATCCTCAGGAGAACGTTGATTTTTATGCAGGCGTATTAGGTCTTCGTCTTGTGAAAAAGACCGTCAATTTTGATGATCCGGGCACATACCATTTATATTTTGGGAATGAAGGAGGGTCTCCAGGTACCATTATTACGTTTTTCCCTTGGCCGGGTGCGCAAAAGGGACAAATTGGCGCAGGTCAAGTGGGCGTGACGACATATGTCGTACCGACAGGCGCTTTCTCTTTCTGGAAGGAACGTCTTGAGCAGTTTGATATTTCTTATGAAATGGTTGAACGCTTTGGTGAAGCTTTTCTCTCATTTGAAGATCCACATGGCTTGTTGATTGAGCTTGTAGAGCGTGAGGAAGGAAAGCAAAATGAGTGGACATTTAACGGTGTGACACCAAATGTAGCGATTAAGGGGTTTGGCGGAGCTGTTTTATTAACATCACAGCCGGAGCAAACGATGCAGCTGCTAGAGCAAACGATGGGACTTGAACGAGTCGGAGCAGAAGAGGATTATGTGAGATTCCGTTCGTTCGGGGAAATTGGCAATGTGATTGATGTGAAAGTGACACCTGTGGCAAATGGACGTATGGGTGTTGGGGTTGTGCACCATATTGCATGGAGAGCAACAGATGATCAGGATCAATTAGATTGGCAAAGACATATTGCGCAAAGCGGGTATCAAGTGACGCCTGTGCAAGACCGAAATTACTTCAATGCCATTTATTTTAGAGAGCTTGGCGGCATATTATTTGAGATTGCGACCGATCCTCCAGGGTTTGCACACGACGAATCAGTGGAAACAATGGGTGAAGCTTTGAAACTGCCACCGCAATATGAGGCGCAGCGCAGTCAGATTGAACAAATTGTGCTGCCAATAGAGGTGAGAGAAATCAAAGGGAAAGGAGATTCGTGATGAAGCATCTTTTTCGAAAAGGAAAGAATGAACAAAGGCCTGTTCTGTTATTACTGCATGGAACTGGCGGGACGGAACATGACTTATTGCCGCTTGCAGAGGTGGTAGATCCTGATGCATCTGTTCTTAGTGTGAGAGGAAGTGTGTTAGAGAACGGCATGCCTCGTTTTTTCAGGCGCTTGGCAGAGGGTATATTTGATGAACAAGATTTAATTGAGCGTACAAAGGAACTATATACATTCATCGGGGAAGCAGCAGATGAACATGGGTTTGATCGTCACAACGTGGTAGCCATCGGCTATTCCAATGGGGCGAACATTGCTGGAAGCTTGTTATTCCATTATGGGGATGCCTTAAAAGGAGCTATCCTGCATCACCCGATGGTCCCTAGACGCGGGGTTTCATTGCCTTCATTAGCGGGGAAACAAGTCTTTATAGCAGCTGGTGAAAATGACCCAATGTGTCGTCCAGAGGAATCACAGGAACTAGAGCAATTGCTTCAAGAGGCGGGAGCATCCGTAACGCTTCATTGGGAAAATCGTGGACATCAGTTAACGAAAGAAGAAGTCGATGCTGCGGCATTATGGTATCGTCGTCAATTTTAATTAAGGTGGGGAATACAGGTGGGATTTTTACAGAAGCTTTTTGGGCAAAACAAACAAAAGGAGATGGAACAAATGGAAAACGTAAAATTAGCGATTATTTATTATAGTTCAACAGGTACAAACTATCAGATGGCGAAATGGGCTGAGGCAGGAGCGAAAGAAGCTGGCGCTGAAGTCAAAGTATTAAAGGTTGCTGAATTGGCACCAGAATCAGTTGTGGCATCAAATCCAGCATGGAAAGCACATTTAGACGAAACAAAGGATGTCCCAGAGGTTCAATTGGGTGATTTAGAGTGGGCGGATGCGATCATCTTTAGCATGCCGACACGTTTCGGTAACCTACCGGCTCAAATGAAGCAATTTTTAGATACAACAGGCGGCTTGTGGTTCCAAGGGAAATTGGCAAACAAAGCAGTGAGTGCGATGACTTCTGCACAAAACCCAAATGGCGGACAGGAGCAGACCATTCTTAGCCTTTACACAACAATGTTCCACTGGGGAGCGATTATTGCCGCTCCTGGATACACAGATGACTCATTATACGGCGCAGGAGGCAACCCTTACGGCGTGAGTGTCACTGTTGACCAAAACGGAAAGATCCAAGAGGATGCAGAAGCAGCTGCGAAGCATCAGGCAAAACGTACAGTCAATGTGGCAGAATGGATCAAAAAAGGTCAAAACGCTTAATCATGTATATAAAAAGAATGCAGCATCGATGCTGCATTCTTTTTTATTTAATAAGGATCTGATGGTGTGCTGTTGTTGATGGCATCGTTCACAGCTTGTGCGGCTCCTGTTGATCCAATTGGTCCGCTTGGCTCCTCTTGTTTGAAGGCTTTTAAGCCATCGGCTACACGCTTTCCATAGTCAGGATCAGCTTTTGTAAAGTTTTCGATCATTTGGTCTTGAATGTCCTTTTGACAGGTCGCAAGTGTATTGACTAAGTTCTTAATCAGTTCCTCACGTTCCCAATCATTGAAGCGGCGATACGTTTCTCCGGCTTGTCCAAAGTTATTCGGGCGGTCAATGGCCTCTCGTTTGACGTCACCCTCTACAAAAGGCGTATGATCCTTTCCATCCTGCTTGGCTTCTTTTAATCCGCCGAGGATCGATGGTTCATAATTCACATGGGGATTTTGTCCTTTGCCTTGGTCGACATGGTATTCCATTTGCCCGTCTCTCTGATTGGTGGCGACATGCTTTTTCGGTGCATTGATTGGCAACTGTAAATAGTTTGGCCCCACACGATATCGCTGGGTATCAGAGTAGGAGAAGGTGCGCCCTTGCAGTAATTTATCATCTGAAAAATCGAGACCGTCTACGAGAACCCCAGTCCCAAAGGCAACCTGCTCGACTTCTGCAAAATAATTGTCTGGATTTTTGTTTAAGACCATTCGTCCGATTGGTTTCCATGGATAGTCATCCTTGTACCAAAGCTTTGTCGGATCAAGCGGGTCAAAGTCAAGATGAGGGTGGGCATCATCCTCCATGATCTGCGCATATACCTCCCATTCAGGATGATCTCCTTGTTCAATGGCTTCATATAAATCCTGTGTGGCATGATTAAAGTTTTCTCCCTGAATCGCTTGCGCTTGTTCCTGGGTCAGGTTGCGAATGCCTTGTTTCGGTTCAAAATGATATTTGACTAGTACCGCTTTTCCTTCATGGTTCACCCATTTGTACGCATGGACACCTGAGCCTTGCATGTGCCGATATGTTGCTGGGATGCCCCATGGTGAAAAGAGAAATGTCACCATATGCGTCGCTTCAGGTGATTGTGAGACAAAATCAAAAATGCGCTCGCCGTCCTGACGATTGGTGACAGGATCAGGCTTAAAGGCATGAACCAAATCAGGGAACTTCAAAGCATCTCGGATAAAGAAAATTTTCAAGTTGTTCCCGACGAGATCCCAGTTGCCTTCTTCTGTATAAAATTTGATTGCAAACCCTCTAGGATCGCGCAATGTTTCTGGCGAATGACCGCCGTGAATCACAGAAGAAAAACGAACGAAGACAGGGGTCTTTTTCCCTTTCTCCTGAAATAATTTGGCTCTTGTATAGGTGGAAATGGGTTCATCACCGAATGTACCATAGGCTTCAAAATAACCGTGTGCCCCAGCGCCGCGTGCGTGAACGACTCGTTCAGGAATACGCTCACGATCAAAATGACTGATTTTCTCTAGGAAATCGTAGTTTTCAAGCGTAGTTGGTCCTCTATTTCCAACGGTTCTCATGTTTTGATTATCTGTTACAGGATGGCCTTGTCGATTCGTTAAAGTGTCTTCTGACTCTGAGGATGGTTTAGGCTGTTGATCTTCTTTCAATTAGAATCCCTCCTTCAATATCTCCCTAACAATATGGTCATCTTACTCCCTATTTCATACAAGGATTGATATAATGATTGAAAACTTTCTTGAGGAGCGGACTTGATGATTCGATTACACTGCCTTCACGCCCATCCATCCAATATGTCTTATATAGAAGACGTTTTTCGTGATACAGCATTTGAGCTTCATCATACAGTCGATTCATCATTTATAGAACGTGTCACACAAGATCCTGCTTTTGATCATCACAAGCAGCAAGCCTATGCCATCAACAGACTGATGCAAGAAAGGGAAGCCGATCTCATTCTGATCACATGTACACAATACATTGCCGCTTTGGGTGATCAGCAGCTCCTTTTCAGACAACCGATTGTTCCGATAGATGAACCATTATTGGAGCTGATTTGTCAGAAAAAAGGACCTCTTCAGCTTGTATTTTCAAACCCCGCTACAGTGGAAGGGACGATGGAGCGGCTTGAGTCATATGCAAAAGAGCGAGGCAAACAGATTGATGCAGAAGCTATAGTGATGGAGGATATCTTTCACCTTTGTCTAAACGGTGATATGCAGGCTTATGAGGAGCGAATCAAAGAGCAGCTCAGAAGGTGTATGAAGCAAAAAAGAGGAGACATTTGTGTGATGCAGTTATCCATGGTTCATGCGGCACAGCAGATAGAAAAGGAGACAGGTGTCCCTATCGTTCATCCGCTTTCACCACTAAAACAATTTGTTCATCAAAAAATAACTGCTTTAAAAGAGTGAACCCGTCAGGTTCGCTCTTTTTGTATAGAAACGTAAATGGGATGACATGTTAAAAAAATAATCGAGCGCAAACTATTTCTAAAAGGTGCGCGTCTATCCAATGTACGAAATAACAGATGCGCATTTAAGATAAAGGAGCTCTTTGTAAAATGAAGAAACGAAAGATTGATGATCAATTTGCGGATTACGTAATGGAGCATAAACATAGTTTTTATCGATTGTCCTATAGTTATGTCAAAAACCCGGAAGATGCGATGGATGTCGTTCAAGAGGCGATTCATAAAGCACTCAAATCTGTTCACCGACTAGAGGATGCGAGCAAAATGCATAGCTGGTTTTATAAAATCGTGATGAACGCTGCCCTAGACTTTTTACGAAAGAAGAAGCGGATGCAGGTGACAGATGATGACACACTTGAATTTTTATCAAAGGGTGAATCAGATATCTATGAGGATCAAGATGTGAGACGGGCTATAGAGGATTTGCCTGAGATGTATCGGGTCATCATTATCTTGAGATTCTTTGAAGATTTAAAACTAGAGGACATCGCTCATATTCTCGAAGAAAACGAAAACACCATTAAAACAAGATTATATAAGGCGTTGCGGCTTTTAAAAGTAGAATTATTGCAGGAGGAAATATAAATGGATAAGCATTTGGAACAGTTAAAAGAGGAATATTTAGAAATCCCTATTCCCCCGGAATATGATACTATGGTTGAACGGACGTTGAAACGAAAAAATAAAAAACCTCATTTTCAGCAATGGACCATCGGACTTGTTGCTGCGGCTGCTCTTTTTGTCACGACTGTTAACGTAAGTCCACAGGCAGCAAGAGCAATTTCAGAGGTGCCTGTCATTGGTGAGCTGGTGAAAGTCGTGACGTTCACAGAATTTAAAAAGAGCGATCAGGGAACAAATATTGACCTTAAAACACCACACGTATCGGGGCTTGGTGACGGAAAATTAGAAGACAGCCTGAATCAAAAATATTTAGCTGAAAATAAAAAGCTGTATCAGAATTTTGAAAAGGAAACAAAGGGCTATAAAAATGGTCATTTAAGTGTGGAGAGCGGATATGAAGTGAGAACGAACAATGATCAAATTCTCTCACTAGGTCGATACAAGGTAACCACTCAGGCTTCTGCGGCAGAGGAAATGACATATGATACGGTGGATAAGAAAAATCATGTACTGATCACACTGCCAAGCTTGTTTAAAGATAACCGTTATATTGATGTGATTAGTGAAAATATTAAAGAACAAATGAAGAAACAGATGAAGGAGGATTCAAATAAGATTTACTGGATTACCAAGAAAGATACGGTTGATCCGTTTAAGAAGATTCAGCCAGATCAAAGCTTCTATATCAATTCAAAAGGCAAACTTGTGATTTCCTTTAATGAATACGATGTGGCGCCTGGTTACATGGGTGTAGTTGAATTTACGATCCCAACAAGTGTGCTAAAGGATATTCTTGTCAGTGATATGTACATTCATTAAACTGAAGACAGACAAACAAGACTGCTGAACATAGTCAGCAGTCTTGTCGTGTTGATTAAGAAAGAGCGTCCGTTAGTGCAGGTACCACTTGTTTCTTTCTGGATACAACACCTTTTAGTAAAGCTGTGTTGTTTTCAAGTGTAATGTTAAATGCTTTTTCTACTTTTGCTGCTTCGGCACCGAGTGCAAGAGCAAGGGAGTCATTTTCTAAAATGTCTGTGATCACTAGAACGAATAGATCAAGACCTTTCGCTGCGATGACTTCATTGATTTTTGCTTCAATGTCAGCCTGTCTTGCTGTCACTTCCGCGATATCTACTGTATTGACCTGCGCAATTTCTACTTTGCTTTTGCCTAGTGCAAATTCTTTTGCATCCAGTGTAATTAATTCTTGAACCGTTTTTTGGCTTAGGTCAGCGCCTGCTTTCAGCATATCTAGGCCGTAAACTTCTGGGTCTACCCCTGCGATTTTTGCGAGCTCATGCGCAGCATCAATGTCTTGCTGTGTGCATGTTGGAGATTTGAATAGTAAGGAATCAGAAATGATCGCAGATAAAAGCAAACCAGCGATTTCTTTTTCAATCGTCACTTGGTTCTCTTTGTACATTTTGTTTAAGATCGTTGCTGTACAGCCAACTGGTTCAGCACGATAGTAAAGAGGTTCACTTGTTTCAAAGTTGGCAATACGGTGATGGTCAATGACCTCAGTCACTTGTACTTGATCAATATCGCTTACACTTTGCTGGAATTCGTTATGATCGACAAGAATGACTTGCTTTGTTTCGTTTGCAGCTGTTTCAATGAAACGAGGTGCTTCTTGTTGAAAGAAATCTAATGCGTATTGTGTTTCTCCATTAATTTCTCCAAGTCTGACCGCTTCTGCCTGAACGCCGATTTTGTTTTTTAGATCAGCGTAAGCGATAGCAGAGCAAATCGTGTCTGTGTCAGGGTTTTTGTGTCCGAATACGAGTGTTTTTCCCATGTGAATTCTCCTTCTTACATTTATTGATGATGTTTCTATTCTAACAGCTTTTGACCTTGAATTCAGGGTTTATAGCTAAGAATAATCTAAAAAATTGTAACATGCTGTTTGAAAACTTGCATGTACGATCCCATATGGTTGTTCCACGTGAAACGTTTCCAGGATAGCCTGCATTTTACTTGAGATTTGCCGCTATGGTAAAATAACGTTTGGGGCAAGGCATGTTGGAGCTAACATCGCACGTATACATAGAAGTACACATTGAGCAAGATATAGAAAAAGGATTGGATAGAGGTGAAGGTGTGAAACAAACAAAAGCGTTAGTAGAGGGCGCAATTATGATCAGTATTTTTTCGGTCATGACGCTGTTTTATTTGTATGTGCCGCTATTATCCATTATTTTCTTCCTAGCTGCTCCGATTCCGATCATTCTCTATACAATCAGGCATGGCTTGAAAAAAGGAATTGCTGCTGGCGCTATTGGCATAGTGATCAGCTTTTTAATTGGGTCTATTAACGGGCTGCTCAGTGCACCTATGCTGATTGCTGTGGGAATAGGTATGGGTGTTTTCTACAGCAGAAGGCAGCCTGGGAATGCCATCATTACAGGTGCGCTGATCTATTTATTCAGTTTTCTCATCTCCTTTGTTGTCAGTGTTCAGCTTTTCGAGATCGATATTATGGGAATCGCAAAAGAGTCGATTGAGCAAATCATTCCGATGGTGGAGAGTGCCTTAAAGCAATCCGGCGCTTCTGAACAGGACATTGCGAAGCAGCTGAAGCAGTTCACAGAGTTGCAGAATACCGCATTGAGTGCTTTACCTGTAGCGTTATTGATTTTGGTCACGCTGATGGCTTTCGTGAATCACTGGTTCGTGCAGCCTCTGATCAAACGGTTTGTCAAAGACATGCCGGCACTTAAGAAATTTAAGGATATGCGGTTGCCAAAAAGCATGGTATGGTATTATTTACTCACACTGCTTTTGATGCTGATTCAGTCGGAAAAAGGCAGCTTTCTATGGCTCGTGCAAACGAGTGCGTTTCAAATTTTATTTATACTGATGCTGATTCAGGGCTTATCTTTTATCTTCTATTATTGCCACGAAAAAAACATCTCAAAAGTGGTACCTATTTTCGCTATTGTGTTGTCGGTTCTCTATTCGCCAATCGGTGTGATTGTGCGTATTATAGGAATTGCTGACATAGGTTTTGATTTAAGAGATAAAGTAAAAAACAAATAATTCACTCTGAATGTTGAGGAGTTGATATCAGTGCCAAGCTTCTATAGAAAACCTGTCATCAAGTATCCGATCATCGCGTTAATTGTTCTCGCGACGATCACAGTCCTCCTCAACCTTTATTTTAATTGGATCATAGGAGCGGTTGGTCTTTTAGTCCTTGCAGGTGTGCTCTACTTCTTAAAGTGGGCAGATACGCAAGTACAAAAAGAGATTGATTCATATATTTCAACATTATCCTATCGAGTCAAAAAGGTTGGAGAAGAAGCATTAATGGAGATGCCAATTGGTATTATGCTGTTTAATGACCAGTATTATATCGAATGGACAAATCCATTTCTCGCTTCGTGCTTTCATGAAAGTACACTTGTCGGCAGATCCTTGTACGATACATTCGAGTCGGTTGTCCCTCTTATTAAACAGGAGGTCGAGACAGAAAATGTGACGCTGAATGACAGGAAATTTAAAGTCATTATTAAGCGGTCAGAGCGCCTTTTATATTTCTTTGATGTCACGGAACAGGTGCAAATTGAAAGGCAGTATGAAAATGAACGAACGGTGTTATCTTATATCTTTTTAGACAATTATGACGATGTCACGCAGGGCCTTGATGATCAGGTGCGCAGCACTATTAATAGTGAAGTGACGTCCCTGTTAAACAATTGGGCACAGGAATATGGGATTTTCCTAAAGAGAATTTCGTCTGAACGATTTATGGCGGTATTAAATGAGAGCATTTTAGCAGAGCTTGAAGCCTCGAAGTTCTCCATTTTAGACGAGGTTCGTGAAAAAACAGGGGCACATAGCGCAACGCTTACCCTGAGTATCGGGATCGGTGCGTCTGTTCCTTCTTTAAAAGAGCTTGGCGCACTTGCGCAATCGAGTCTTGACCTTGCCCTCGGACGAGGCGGGGATCAGGTAGCCATTAAACAGCCGAATGGAAAAGTGAAATTCTACGGCGGGAAAACGAATCCAATGGAAAAACGGACACGCGTGCGCGCACGAGTCATTTCTCATGCCTTAAAAGAAATTGTGTCTGAAAGCGGTAATGTGATGATCATGGGTCACAAGTTTCCAGACATGGACTCAATCGGTGCATCAATCGGTATTTTGAAAGTTGCTCAGGCCAATGGGAAAGAAGGCTATATTGTCATTGATGCCAACCAAATTGGGGACAGTGTTCAACGGTTGATTAGTGAAATTAAGAATCATGAAGAGCTTTGGTCACGTTTTATCACGCCAGAGGAAGCAATGGAGCTTGCAAAGGATGACACATTGCTTGTGGTCGTCGATACACATAAACCGTCTCTCGTCATGGAAGAACGACTGCTGAATAAAATTGAAAACGTCGTTGTGATTGACCATCATAGACGAGGCGAGGAATTTATCCGAGATCCTTTACTTGTCTATATGGAGCCGTATGCTTCATCCACAGCGGAACTTGTGACAGAGCTATTAGAGTACCAGCCGAAGAAATTAAGAATTAACATGATTGAGGCTACTGCGCTTCTTGCCGGCATCATCGTTGATACGAAGAGCTTCTCGCTGAGAACGGGATCAAGAACGTTCGATGCGGCCTCTTACCTTCGTGCAAAGGGGGCAGATCCTGTCCTTGTGCAAAAGTTCTTAAAAGAGACAGTCGATCATTACATCAAACGGGCAAAACTCATTCAGCATACAGAGCTGTATCAAAGCCAGGTGGCGATCGCTTCATTGCCGTCTGACAGCTCGGAGTATTATGATCAAATTACGATTGCACAGACGGCTGATTCACTGCTGTCGATGAGTGAGGTGGAAGCGTCCTTTGCTGTTGCTAGACGAGATGACAACACCGTCTGCATTAGTGCAAGATCGTTAGGGGATATCAATGTCCAAATTATCATGGAAGCGTTAGACGGCGGTGGTCATTTGACTAACGCTGCAACCCAAATGTATGGTATAACCATTGAAGAAGCGGTAGCGCAGTTAAAAGCTGCCATAGACGAATATTTTGAAGGAGGGGTTCAAAGATGAAAGTGATCTTTCTAAAAGACGTAAAAGGCAAAGGGAAAAAAGGCGAAGTCAAGAATGTAGCTGACGGATACGCTCACAACTTCCTCATCAAACAAGGGTTAGCTGTTGAAGCAACCCCAACGAACCTAAGTGCATTGGAAGGGCAGAAAAACAAAGAGAAAAAGAATGCCATCCAAGAGCTTGAACAAGCGAAACAACTAAAAGAAACTCTTGAGGCGTTAACAGTGGAACTCACGGCAAAATCAGGTGAAGGCGGTCGTCTGTTTGGTTCGATTACAAGCAAACAAATCGCTGATAAATTACAAAAAGATCATCAAATCAAACTCGATAAGCGCAAAATCGAGCTGAATGACGCCATCCGTGCATTAGGGTATACAAATGTACCGGTGAAGCTTCACCCAGAAGTACAAGCAACATTGAAAGTGCACGTGACAGAACAAGCATAAATAGAAAAGAACCCGTCTCATGAGGAGGCGGGTTCTTTCTTTTTAAGAAGGATCTGATATATAGACATTTCGCCCAGCACGCATGCCTGATAAAAACATAAAGAATAAAATGACGATAAAGATGATAATGGATGGCGTCCATGAATGAGTGAGATCAAAGAGAATACCAATCATGAACGGACCAACAGCAGCTAATAAATAACCGAGAGACTGCGCCATACCAGAAAGGGCAGCTGCTTGTTCCATATTGGCTGTCCGCAATCCGATAAATGTAAGAGCAAGACTGATGCTCGCCCCTTGTCCAATGCCGATCAATAAAACAGAGATGACAAGAATAGGCGTAGACCCTCCGAGAAGAAGACCGATCATACCAAGTAAATACACAAGAACAAGTCCGAAGACAAGCGGCCTTTGTGTTTTCAATTTTTCTGCAAAAACGGGAGTTAAAAAGGTGGATGGAAGACCAGCGAACTGCATAATAGACAGCATCCATCCAGCTGTCGATAGGTTCATCCCATGAGCTGTCAAAATATCAGGAAACCATGCGATACTGCTGTAGAAAAGAAATGACTGCAAGCCCATAAAAAAGGTCACCTGCCATGCGACACGTGAACGCCATATTGGCTGCTCTGTGAGTGAAATGCTTTTGACCGCCACTGTGTTCTGATGAAGAAGCTGCGGTGCCCAGACCATCATGGCAATAAGCGCAAGTCCACCCCATACAAGAAATGACGTATTCCATCCTCCAGGCATGGTATGACTAAGCGGAACACTGACACCAGATGCAAGTGCAGCAAAGACGGACATCGAGGTCGTATATACGCTTGTCATCAGTCCAGCATGTGCAGGAAATTTATGCTTCACGAGTCCAGGTAAGAGTACATTACAAATCGCAATCCCGACGCCGACGAGCGCCGTTCCGATCATTAAGAAGGTGATGGAGCCTAACGAGCGAATGACAATCCCAAATAAAAGAACAGCCAGTCCAAGCCAAAGCGTTCGTTCATTGCCAAGGCGTTTGCCAATTTTAGGTGCAACTGGAGAAAGCAATGCGAATGAAAGTAGCGGTAATGTCGTGAGAAAACCAGCAAGTCCATTTGAAAGCTGTAAATCGGCACGAATGGCGCCAATCACAGGACCAACGGACGTAATGGCAGGTCTCAGGTTAAAGGCAATGAGTAAAATCCCAGCTATCAGCAGGATGGTTTGCCCTGTACTGCGAGGATGTCTGTTTGATTGTTCTAGTTGTTGTTCCATAAATGTAAACTCCTTTATTTCTTTAAGAAGAACGATCTTTCTTCTTCTGTTCAAGCTCCGCTAATTTAGCTAATAAGACATGCTGCGGCATATGCATGATTTGTTCAATGGGTACATTGATTGATGCAGCAAGTTTTTGTGCCGTATCGGCAGAGATTTGTAAGGGTCTCATGCGCAAATCCCTCCTTTTTCAATCTATACGTTCCAATATATCATATCTGCTTATAGCGCGGCCTAAAAAATTCCCACTGAAAAGGCAGGCTCTATTTAACGCTGATACAACCACTTGATGGCAGCGACAAAGTTCCGCTGAAATTGGCCGAGGTGGTGTCCTTCTCCTTGCTCAATATGAAGACGGAGTTGCTGTTCTGAGATGCCGCAATGGTGAAGGAGGTGATAGAGCTCTTTTGTAAATGGCACCATAAATTGCTGAGCTGAGGATCTGCCCTTTCCCTCTTCACTGCCAACCGATAGGTAGATCCGCTGGGGTATCGCCTTAGGGTTTTGCTGACGTATGTACGGCATGAAGTGAGGGTACCAAAAGGAACCGGATAGAGAGCCGATGTGATGAAAAAAAGATGGCTTTTTCCATAGCGTATACATAGACACAAGCCCGCCTAAAGAGGCACCAATGAGTCCATGCTGTCCATGCTCAGATTGAATCGGATAGTGCTGAAAAAGATAAGGCATCAGTTGATCAGTTAAAAAAGTAAGATACGTGTCAGCATCGCCGTTGAAGGCCGGAAAGGATGAATGAAGCGCAGGGGCGTTCCAAGGTGTGTATTCATCGAGCCGGTTGAATGGATGAACACCAATGAGGGCTACGGGTGTGATGGTGCCGTGTTCCATCATATCTTCTAAAGAGAGGATGTGCCGGTGAAACAGGGAGGAACCATCCTGCACAATCACAGCTGGCAGGGTGTGGTTTGGATGAGACGGGAGATAAATATCCAGCTGCCGACCGTTCAATTCGTCATATAAAAAAATACCTTTCATTCACGAGTTCCTCCTTCTATCATGAAGAAGAGCGCCATGACGGCGCTCAATCTGTTTTTTGCGATGATAACCAATTGACTGATTGATCGAGAAATGTGATTTTGCTTAAAGCCGTCCCGCCTTGAAGCAACGGATCGACGATATTTTCACTCACATGTCCATGTTTCACAGCCTGAAGGCTTTTCCAAATGTGGTTGGATTCTAAATCCTTGAGGGCATTCGGGTTAGATGCGTTCTCTTCTTCAGAAAATTGAACGAAAATATAATCAGGGTTCAATTCCCCGAGGCGTTCCATTGAAAGTAAGGCTTGTGCTTTCGCCTTTTTTACTTCGTTTGGCGCTGTAAATCCAAGGTCTCCATACAATGTAGAGTTGAAGTACACATCCTCAGGATAGACATACAAATCTCCTTGTCGAATGCGGAGGATGATGGCTGTTTTGTTTTTACTTGTTTCTTTTAGTGTCTTTTTCGCTTTTTCTAAGTCTTTTTGATAGTTTGCAATGATCGTTTTTGCTTCGGTTTCTTTCCCAGTCAGTTGTCCGAGCAGTAAGAGATTGTCTTTCCAATCCGAAGAGATATGGGACACTGGGATGGTCGTTTGCACCTTCTCCAGCTTTTGAATGGTCGCTGGCGGGAACTTTGTTGATCCTAATATCACATCAGGATTGAGCTTTAGGATTTTCTCTACGTTTGGCTCTGTTTTTTCGCCAATGCCTTCTGTTTTAGAGGTGATATCCTCAAACAATGAAGGGAATGTTCCGCCTACAGTTGATGCCCCAATCGGCTTAATACCGAGCAGTTTTGCATCTTCCATTGATTCCAAACTTCCAGCAATAACAAGGCGTTTCGCGGGTGTTTTGACTTCATATATCTGACCTAAGTATTCTATTTCAGCCTTAGCTGATGCTTGTGTGGAAGTTGTTTTCTTTGTTGTAGCCGTTGTGTTTTGATTTACACTACCGCAAGCTGAAGTGATGACCATCACGATACAAATGATAAGCAAAGCTGCCCATTTTTTCATATGTTTTCTCCTTTAAATGATAATTATTCTCAATTAAAAATTATAGGATTCTTTTTATCATTGATCCATAGATTTTCCTCCGGCATTTGATGGACATTTTACGGATAAAAGGATAATAGATCATGAATGACCCGCAGGTGGCTGGCAGCCGTATACTCTCTCCAAGGATCTGAAGAGAGCGAATAGACTGATTGCCGCGCAACCGCTCTTAAGTTTTGCCAAGCTTCCTGCTGCGTTAATTGATGATAGAAAGCGAGGGTGCTCGGTTCTTTATGCAAAAGTAAAAGGATGCAATCAGGATCACACTGCTGGATGAAATCTACATCAATTTTCTGCTCCATCATGCTGTTCGCTTGATGAAAGGCGGGAGGCAGACCGATATCGTCTAATATGACCTCTGACAAAGTGCGGTTGACGGACAAGTAGAGTTGATCTTGATATACCCTAATAGGGAGAATCGTTTTTCTGCTGCGTGAGCAAATTTTCTTCGCCTGCTCGACTAGTTCATCGTATTGTGTCAGCCACTCCTGTGCTTCCTTGTCTTCGCCCAGTATAGCGGCAGTCTCTTGAAACTGAGACCGCCAATCTAATTGATGGAAAGGGACAAAATGTACAGGGCAAATTGATAGAAGGGCAGATTTCTCTTCATTTGTGATTTGATCGTTTGCAATGATGAGTTCTGGCTGTGCTTTTTGCACCTGCTGTATGTTCATTTCGCTATATTCATTGATACGATGTGCGTTTAAATGAATCGGGATGTCGTCCCCATAGTGCTCAAAATCATAGGCCGTCCATTTTGGATGTATGGGTGCAGCGTATGGAAGTACATGAAGCGGCGTCAGCTGTCCAAGGATAGAAGGGCCATAGGCAATGATTTTACGCTGTCTGCTTTTCATATACTGAGAAGGGGACACACCCGTTTTTTTCTTGAACATTCGACTGAAGTAGTAAGGATCGTGATAGCCGATTTCCTGGGCAATATTCTTGAGTTTGTCATTTCCTTGCGCCATCAGCTGCTTAGCACGAGTCAGCCTTTTTTTCGTCAAATAGTCTGTGACGCTTAGACCGAATTGTTTCTTAAATTGTTCACTATAATGATTGGGGCTGACACCAGCCATGTCAGAAAGTATGGTTAAGCGAATAGGTTCATCTGAATGATCATCGATGTATTGCTTCGTTTTAAAAAGCGCCTGTGCCGTGTCACATATCATGTGCTGGTGAAGTGTCAGCAACTTAAAAATCAGCTTTTGAAACATGAGCTGGCTTTGAAAGAAATGATTGGATTCCGGCTGCTGACCAAGGTGTGTCATCTGTGTTAATGAATAATGGATCTGCTCAAAGGCATCTGTATGGACGAATTGCCAGGCATTGAGTAGAGGTTTTGCTTTCTCTTTTGAAATGGTTTCTATCCCATCGTGACCCGGCACATAGATGTGAAAGCGCACTAAATAAAGCTCATGCTTTTGATTGGGCACAGTGTCCAGCATAAACGTTTCGTCTGGCAGCATCGTATAAAGAGTTTCAGCTTTCAAGCGCCATTTTTGATCATTGATGAAGAGAGAGCCGCTGCTGTTGAGACTAAAAAGAAGACAATATGTATTGGAAAGCTGTTGTTCTACATGTGGTAATGCGGTGTGACGGATTTTTTCGACACTGATCAGACGGTACATAAAATGACCGGCCTCAGTCAGCACATGCTGGGAATGAGTCTTCATGAACAGTCACCTCTACTTTTCTTTTTACAACGAATTGAAAAACACCCTGTCTTTTTCACAGGGTGATCATGAGTTTATATGATGCAGATGGCTGGGTGTCTTCTGTGACACCATGGCAACAGAGATCTTGCCAGTTTGCCTGAATGTAGTCAATACAAGCATCCCGAGTGTCTTCTCCATATACAGTCTCCCATCCTTGAGGAACCGGTTCAAAGGATGGCCAAAGAGAATGATGTCTTTTTTCGTTCATCAGCACAAGAAATAAACCATCTTTATGCAAGAAAGGGTTATTCATCGGTCTCCCTCCTTTATCTTTTTTGATTCGGAAGGATAGAGAGCAAAACGCAAGGCCTCATTCATCAAGACTGGCAGAACAGAGGAATGTCCTTCTCTTGAAAATTCCATAAAATGTACGTGTACTCCATTAGGTGAATAGACAGACAGCCGTTCCTTCATCGCCTGTGCGTGATGGTTCATCTGGCAGATATGGTCTTGTTCAAGCTCACCCACACCAATCAATAATCGTTTTTGATGCATCTGTTGTTTTAATCGTTTTTGAAACGACTGTTCTTGCTGTAACAGGAACGACGGATACCAATGAATAGATGGACTTCCGGCAATATATGTTTGAAATGCTTCAGGATGTTCGAATAGTGTACTTAACGTAAAAAGACCGCCAAGAGAGTGGCCAAATAGGGTTTGACGACCTCGATTGATTGAGTACCGTGCTTCAATCATCGGTTTGACCTGTTCTTCCAAAAAGGTAAAAAAAGCAGGGGCACCCCCATAGGAGTGTGTGGAAGCTCCTTTTTTAAGTGTCTGTATCCATTGATCTGGCGGTTGGTGAGTAAAATCCTCATGTCGTTGTGGGTGATGGGGTTGATCCGTCTTGTATCCAATGCCAACAATGACAGCAGGTGTCACCCCTGTTTTTTCAGGGATGCTTGATTGGAGACGAAGTGCTTCTACCATGGTGGCAAAAATCGCATTCCCGTCAAGTACATATATTACAGGGAAACCTTCTGAAGGTATGGGTCCATCTGGTTGATAGATGAATAGTCGATAGGGCCGATCCTTTACATCCAATTGCTGCGTCCCAGCGAGCATAAATGACTGGCTTTCGTAAAAAAGAGAAGGGATCATTCAACTAAGGGCTCCTCTCTAAATGAAAATGATTATCATTATCGAATAAATGGTATCTTGATTTACATGAGAAGTCAAATGGGACGATGGAAATATGAGCAGAAAAGACCGTGATAAAATATGACAAATGATGAAGAAGAAAATGGGTACATCCTTTATAATGAGGGGGTAATCACTATCTCAAAAGGTCAGGTTATAGGGAGAGACAATCGCCATGCATACACCAATTGGCAAGCTAAAACGAAAACTGTACGAATATCAATTGAACTTGAAGAAGACCTTTACGGTCGAGGAATTAAGCGAAATGAAACAAGCGCTACATGAAATACGGATGACATTTGCGGCCTATGAGGAATGGGATTTGTACCAGCGGGCCACTGATATGATCACCGTTCTCCTCCTTCATCACGCCCTCCAGCAAAACCACCACTGACACCTCTTCTTTTTAAAAAAAATACACTTTTCAATGAAACATCGGCATGGTAATTTTGACTATAGTCGATGTTTTTCACTTTTTTATTGATGAAAATGTTAAAATGATGAGTAGCGTATTTTTTTATGAAAGGACGGTGCTTGGCATGACGGAACTTCTCGATGACCGGCTGCCGCCGCAAAATATAGAAGCCGAGCAGGCCGTATTAGGTGCTGTTTTTTTAGAACCATCTGCGCTAACGCTCGCTTCTGAGGTATTAATTCCAGAGGATTTCTATAGAATGTCGCATCAAAAGATTTACAATGCGATGCTTGTACTTGGTGATAGAGGGGAACCGGTCGATCTTGTCACGGTGACATCTGAACTTGCCAATACAGATTTACTTGAAGAGGTAGGCGGGATTTCGTATTTAACCGATATTGCGAACTCTGTCCCAACTGCCGCAAACATTGAATACTATGCAAAAATTGTAGAAGAAAAATCCATTTTAAGACGTCTGATCCGCACTGCGACATCCATTGCACAGGATGGGTACACGCGTGAGGATGAGGTAGAGGATCTGTTGAGTGATGCTGAAAAGACCATTATGGAAGTGGCGCAGCGTAAAAACTCAGGAGCTTTCCAAAACATTAAAGACGTTCTTGTTCAGACATATGATAATATTGAACAGCTTCATAACCGCAAAGGCGATATTACAGGGATTCCAACAGGTTTCTCTGAGCTTGACCGGATGACAGCTGGATTCCAGCGAAATGACTTAATTATTGTAGCGGCACGTCCATCAGTAGGGAAAACAGCCTTCGCATTGAACATCGCACAAAATGTCGCGACCAAAACGGACGAAAGTGTCGCCATCTTTAGTTTAGAGATGGGCGCTGAGCAATTAGTCATGCGTATGCTTTGTGCAGAGGGAAATATCAATGCACAGAACCTAAGAACCGGTAATCTGACAGAAGAAGACTGGGGCAAGCTGACAATGGCGATGGGCTCGCTGTCAAACAGTGGAATTTTCATTGACGATACACCTGGGATCAGAGTGAGTGAAATTCGCTCGAAATGCCGCCGGTTGAAGCAAGAAAACGGTCTTGGCATGATCTTGATCGACTACTTACAGCTTATCCAAGGGAGCGGACGATCAAGCGATAACCGTCAGCAAGAGGTATCTGAAATTTCTAGGGCTTTAAAGTCACTAGCAAGAGAACTTGAAGTTCCGGTCATTGCTTTATCACAGCTTTCACGCGGGGTAGAGCAGCGTCAGGACAAGCGTCCAATGATGTCTGATATTCGTGAATCAGGAAGTATTGAGCAGGATGCCGATATCGTGGCATTCCTTTATCGTGATGATTACTACGACAAAGAATCAGAGAATAAGAACATTATAGAAATCATTATTGCCAAACAGCGTAACGGTCCAGTAGGTACAGTATCACTGGCGTTCGTCAAAGAATATAACAAATTCGTCAACCTGGAAAGAAGATTTGACGATGCGGGTGTTCCGCCCGGTGCTTAAAGCCCAGCTCAAGAAGCTGGGCTTTTTTTGATCCATCTACATCGAAAGAATGATTGAAAAACGGTCGAAATGAGGAGGAGAGGAAGAATGAGAGAGCGTATACTAAAGAGAGAGAAGGAGTGATGACTGATGAAATTTCAACAGTTCGAAGCCGCTCAATTACGCATCGCACGCCCAACTGTCAACATGGAAGAGGTTGTGTCCTTTTATGAAGAAGGCTTAGGGCTCAAACGAATAGGCTCATTTGATCAGCATGAAGGGTACGATGGGGTGATGCTTGGGCTTCCTCACCAGCATGTTCATTTAGAAATCACCAAACATGAAGAAGAAGAGAGTCTGCCCGCTCCGCATCCAGAACAGCTGCTTGTTTTCTATATTCCAGATGAACAGGAGTTTCAGGAGATGAAAGAGAGACTGATCTCATGTGGCGGACGTCATGTCACCTCTACGAATCCATACTGGGACCGGGGAGGAGCGACCATTGAAGACCCAGATGGGTATCGAGTTGTGCTCATGAACTCAGAAGGAATTACACCTGTTTAAAAAGACTCCCATGCTTAGTGGGAGTCTTTTTGTTATGAACGAGGCGTGACACGCAGCTTCAGCTCTTTCAGTCCATACATACTGCTGCTTGTCATCGGAACGTAAGAGAGGAGCTCTAGCGACTCATATCGGTCCATTAAAGTCTTTATGGCTGTACATGCCTCTAGGCGAGCAAGTGGTGCGCCTAGACAGAAATGGATGCCGTGACCGAAGCCAATATGAGGGTTAGGATGACGGTGTATATCGTATTCATGTGCGTTTGAAAACTGACGCTCATCCCGGTTGGCAGAGGCGAGAAAGACAATCACATTGTCCCCCTTTTTCAACGCTTTCCCTCCAAGCTCTGTGTCCTCTGTGACATAACGGACGATCGTAGGCGCAGGGGCACGGAATCGAACAGCCTCTTCCACAGCACGAGGGATGAGCTCAGGTGATTGAGCGAGCGCTTCATACGCTCCAGGCTTTTCTAACAGGCTAAAGATCATATTGGAGATTAGATTGGTGGTCGTTTCGTTGCCTGCTAACAGGAGAAGGTTGCAGAAAGGGATTAATTCATCCGCTGACAGCTTGTCTCCATTCTCCTCCGCTTGAATCAAAAGAGAAATCAAATCTTCACCGAGGTGCTGACGCTTCTCTTCTATGATGTCTGCAAAAAATGCCATCATGTCAGCCTCTCCTTGGTCTCGTGTCTTCTGCCATTCCGCTACATCTTTTTCATCTTCACTTTTAGGCATACTGACGAGAATATCTGACCATTCTTTAAAGGACTGTTTACGCTCTGAAGGCACACCTAAAAGCTCTGCAATGACGATGACAGGAAGCGGATAGGAGATGTCTTGAACAAGATCAATTTCTCCCTTCCCTTCTATTTGTGCCACGAGTTCATCCATCAATTCTTGAATACGGGGCTCCCACGATTTCATCACTCGAGGTGTAAAGGCCTTGCTCACAATGGAGCGGATTCGCGTGTGTTTAGGCGGATCCATCATCACCATTGTTTTCATCAGAGAATGCTTCCGCTGGTCTTTAGGCGGCTGACTAGAAAAGGTATCTTTATCGATTGTGACACGCTTTGCTTCTTCATAGGTGAACACACTCCATGTTTGGCTTGTTTCATCAAAATGAACAGGCGATTCCTGACGCATTTTGGCATACCAATCAAACGGGTTATATGGGTCCTGTTTGTTTTTTCCTCTTAATAACGCTTTTTGCACGGCACTTGGTGTGGTTGTTTCCATGATTATCACTCCTTATGGGTTGTCAGATGATTCCTTTTTTTCGTTGTGTTAGATTAAAGTTAATTCATCAGCCTTGAGGATTCAACCAACAGAAAAGCGAAATCTGTTGAAGAAAATGGGAAGGGGGAGCGGCTTGTGGCGGACTGCTACAGAGGAGATAAGCGCGCAACTGAATCAAAGCAGCAATTAAGAAAAGCGTTATTTCAGTTATTAAGAGAGAAGGAATGGGGGAAGATTTCCGTACAGGATTTAACGAAAAGGGCAGGTATCCATCGCACCACCTTTTATCAGCATTATGAAGATAAGTTTGATCTTGCCCAGCAGGTCATGGATGAGATGTTTGATGTGATGAAAGCCGCTATTTTTGCACCTGTACAAGAAGAGGATTGGCAGGCAGACCATACAGCATATGTGTATATTTTTCGGTTTTTTCAGCATTTGCAGGAACATGAAGAGGAGTATCAAATTCTCTTGAAAAGAGGACGAGAGCTCAATATACATCAAACAGTCAGTGCTTTTTTTGAAGAAAGCTTTACTTTGAGGTTAGAGGAGGTCGCATGTTCAAAGCCTGACCCGCATCACGTTCCTCTCGACATGCAGAAGCAATTTGTCATCTCTGCTTATGTTGGGACCGCTGAATGGTGGCTGAGGACAGGGAGACCGTATTCACCTGATTTCATGGCAAGCTCAATGATTCAATTGATTGAAAATCATGAATAAGGTGAGAAACGAAAAAAGTTGTTTTTGCTCAAAATCTCTTTTTTTTAGCAAGGAAGAAGCGGTTAAAGCGCTTTTCCTCACATTTAAAGCGAACAAAATTTGATTTCGAGATATTAATGTTCGGATTTCACGTTGACTTTTTCATTGTGCATTGATAAAATAAATGTGTTTGAAAGAGATAACGTTTTGAAAGGTTAACGGAGGTGCACGATATGTCTTCAGTAGTCGTAGTAGGTACGCAGTGGGGTGACGAAGGAAAAGGGAAAATTACCGATTTCCTTTCAGAAAATGCAGAGGTGATTGCCCGTTATCAAGGGGGAAACAATGCAGGTCACACGATCAAATTTGATGGAGTGACTTACAAGCTACACCTCATTCCGTCCGGTATTTTTTATAAAGAGAAAACTTGTGTCATCGGTAATGGAATGGTGGTTGATCCTAAAGCGTTGGTCACTGAGCTTGCGTATCTTCACGAACGGAATGTGAGTACAGAGAACCTCAGAATCAGCAATAGAGCCCATGTGATTCTGCCTTACCATTTAAAATTGGATGAGGTAGAAGAAGAACGGAAAGGGGCTAATAAGATCGGTACGACGAAAAAAGGAATCGGACCAGCTTATATGGACAAAGCAGCTCGCGTCGGAATCCGTGTCGCAGATCTATTAGATCGTGAAGTATTTGAAGAGAAGCTTGCACGTAATCTAGAAGAGAAAAATCGTCTTTTAGAGAAAATGTACGACACAGAAGGCTTCAAAATTGAAGATATTTTAGACGAGTATTATGAATATGGTCAGCAAGTAAAAAAATATGTCGTGGACACATCTGTTGTATTGAACGATGCTCTAGATGAAGGCCGCCGTGTTCTATTTGAAGGAGCTCAGGGCGTGATGCTTGATATCGATCAAGGGACATACCCATTTGTAACGTCATCTAATCCAGTGGCTGGAGGCGTGACGATTGGTTCGGGTGTAGGACCAACAAAAATTCAACATGTGGTTGGCGTGTCAAAAGCGTACACAACACGTGTTGGAGATGGCCCATTCCCGACTGAACTCCATGATGAAATTGGCGATCAAATCCGTGAAGTTGGCCGTGAATACGGTACGACAACTGGGCGCCCGCGCCGTGTTGGCTGGTTTGACAGTGTCGTTGTCCGTCATGCCCGCCGTGTGAGCGGGATTACAGATTTATCTCTTAACTCAATCGATGTACTGACAGGGATTGAGACATTGAAAATCTGTGTCGCTTATAAATTGAACGGAGAAATCACAGAGGAATTCCCAGCAAGCCTAAAAGAATTAGCGAAATGTGAGCCTGTCTACGAAGAAATGCCAGGTTGGACAGAGGATATTACAGGCGTGAAGAATTTAAGTGAACTGCCTGCAAATGCCCGTCATTACTTAGAGCGTATTTCACAATTAACAGGTATTCCACTGTCTATCTTCTCAGTCGGACCAGACCGTTCACAAACGAACATTGTCCGCAGCGTGTACCGTCCATAAGCATAAACTGATCAAACACCGGTAAAATGACACATTTTACTGGTGTTTTTTTTGTTTAAATATTCCTTAATTTCACCAGAACGGACTTCCCGGCATTACCAAAATATGATAACTGTATAAAGGGAAGGAGCGTTCAAGTGAAAGATAGAATACGATTATTAGATATTTTACGAGGCTTTGCCATATTAGGCACATTGGGAACGAACGTCTGGTTTTTTGCATACGCAGGGGATACTTTTGCGACAGATCAGATTGCGGATGAATATGAAAATGGCAGTTTTCTTGAAAGCCTTGTTTCCATGTTCGTTTATGGAAAAATGCTCTCGCTGCTCACGATCATGTTTGGTGTGGGGCTAGAGCTGAAATATCAGCAGGCGAAAAGAAGAAACACACCTTGGCCGGGTACCTATTTATGGATTCTTTTATTTTTATTTATTGAAGGTTTTGTCCATTTTGCGCTTGTGATGGAATATGATGTACTCATGAGTTACGCCGTCACAGGTCTCCTTGTGGCTTTTATTGTACGTGGAGGGAGTCGGCGCATCAAAAAAGGCATGCTTGTCTCTGGTGCCATTCATTTGTTAGTGATGGCTTTTCTGGTTGTATTTTCTTTCTCTGAAATGGAAACTGAATCCTATGACCAGAGCAGTGAACCAGCGTACGAAGAACAGCTGCCGGAGACATGGATATCTCAAGTTCAAGACCGATTACAGCACTTTTTCATGTACCGAGAAGAAGCGATCTTTATCATTCCGATGAATACATTTTTATTTTTATTAGGCGTGCGAATGATGAGAGCCGGTGTATTTTATGCAAATGAACGTGGGCGATCTCTGCGGAAAACATTATTCCGAATCGGTTTGTGGGTTGGTCTGCCGCTGAATGCACTCGTCTTCGTTCCAAATGAAATAGTGGAATTCGTGGTGCGCTATTTGTTTTCACCATTCCTCTCTATCTTCTATATAGCTGTCATGGCAAAGCTTTTGGCGCGTACGGAATCATGGTTCATGTGGACTTGGTTTGAATATGTAGGGAAAATGGCGCTCAGCTGCTATATCCTGCAAAATGTCATCTGCTCCATTCTTTTTTACAGCTGGGGGTTGGGTCTTGGTGGTCAAATCAACGCACCCCTCATCGTCTTGGCATGGCTACTGATTTCACTTCTGCAAATCGCCATATCAGCATGTTGTCTAAAGGTTTGGAGAATTGGTCCGATGGAATATATTCGTTCGCGGGCACTTCACCGAGTGACGATGAAGAAAGCATCGTAAAGGGGAATAGATACAATGTTTTTTAAAAAAATGGCGAAAAAAGAACAAGCGAATGCACATAAAGCTGCAGTACCAGCGTTTGTCTTTTATGTTCTGGCATTAGGGGGACATGCGCTGTACTCGTATTTCGAAGGAGACAGACGACCCGTCACCTTTGTCATTTTAATGGCTGGACTTCTTGTTTTTTTCGTCGCAGATTGGCTATATAATAAAAGGCATTCATAAAAGAAGCCCTCATGACGAGGGTTTCTTTTTTATTTCACGCTTTTATATTGGCCTTTTAAGTTTTTGCGGATGTACTGGATGATTTTGCGCAGTTCGTTGGCATGCGGTCTGCCAAATGGGCTTGTTTGTCTTTGCTGATAGAGGACTTGTCCTTTTTCATTTAATAAGAAATAGGCGGGTTCTCCGTGTACCCCGTGATCTTCATATGGGGCATCTTCCCCGTGATAGAACACTTCATATGCTTTTAATGATGTGAGGTCTTGGTCAGACATGATGGGGAAAGAAAGTCCCTCTTTATCAGCAAATTCCTTCAAGTCATCAGGGTTATCCGTTGAAATGGCCATTAAGTGAATATCCTTGTCTTGAAAGTAAGCTTGCTGCTGTTCGAGCTCTTTTAATTCTTCTACGCATACTGGGCACCATGAGCCTCTAAAGAAAATGATGAGATGCCAGCTTTGATGCTCCTCTAAATGTTTATGAAAATCAATATGTTCGCCCTGAACGGTTGGAAGTGAAAAGTTGGGCATTTTATCTCCTAATTTGAATGAACTCATACTGCTTCCTCCTTTTTCAATCACCATGTTACTTATTTCATGTATAACCATTTTCGAGCGGATTAAAACGTTTCTATGTGTTTGAATAGGCAGTGACTAAAAAAAAGGTCGAAATTGAAGGCGGTTGCAGAAATGGGCGGTTTGACAGAAGATATCAAATCCGACACTTTTTTTAAAAAAATGTCGAAAAACGTATTGCCATATGTAATTACTCTATGATATTATAAATCTCGTTGTTGCAAAGGTCTCTGAAACTTGTTAGGATGCGATATTCCAGCTTTTTTGAAAGCGATTGGTTTGACGTCATACAGCTTCTTCAGATTCACTTTTCACAAACCAAGAGCCATTAGCTCAGTTGGTAGAGCATCTGACTTTTAATCAGAGGGTCGAAGGTTCGAGTCCTTCATGGCTCACCATGTATTGGCCCGTTGGTCAAGCGGTTAAGACACCGCCCTTTCACGGCGGTAACACGGGTTCGAATCCCGTACGGGTCATTGATTTACTTTAGCGTTAAGCTAATTTTTCCTCACTTGCTTGAAGGAGCACCACGATTGCTTTTTCGGGCAAGTTACTGAGGTCCGGTAGTTCAGTTGGTTAGAATGCCTGCCTGTCACGCAGGAGGTCGCGGGTTCGAGTCCCGTCCGGACCGCCATTTATACATATTCATCTTTTTGATGATGGCTCGGTAGCTCAGTTGGTAGAGCAACGGACTGAAAATCCGTGTGTCGGCGGTTCGATTCCGTCCCGAGCCACTTCCAAACGCATCTGCAATCGCAGGTGCGTTTTTATTATGAAAAGAAGGCATAAAAAGGGAGAAGCCGGACCTAGGTAGGGCCCGGCTCCATAAGAAGAAGACGTTACATATATATAGACGGCTGGTGATTGGAAAAGTTTCAATAAAAAAGGAAAAAGTCATCAATTTTTTGGGCAGTGTCCTTCCTATCCAACGTTTACTAGAAAAGAAAGCCGTTATTATTTTTATCTTTGCCCCGTAAAACGTTATAATAGACAGTGAGCTTTTTTTCGTAAATGAAAAAGGCGTAATGAGAGATGCAAAATGGAATGACATAGATGCTAAAAATGCAGGAGGAAATCATAATGGAAAAAAAGATTCTTGTCGTAGATGATGAAAAACCGATTGCTGATATATTGGAATTTAACTTAAGAAAAGAGGGCTATGAGGTTCATTGTGCATATGACGGAAATGAAGCCCTTGAAATGGTAGAAGAAATTAAGCCGGACATCATCTTACTCGACATTATGCTGCCGAACAAAGATGGCGTTGAGGTATGCCGTGAAGTGAGAAAGAAATATGACATGCCGATTATCATGCTGACAGCAAAGGACTCTGAAATTGATAAAGTCATCGGTCTTGAGCTTGGCGCGGATGATTATGTGACAAAGCCTTTCAGCACGCGCGAGCTGCTTGCACGTGTGAAAGCGAATTTGAGAAGACAGATTGCTGCTCCGCAATCAGAGGAAGAGTCTGAATCAAACGATATCGAGATTGGCTCACTTGTTATCTACCCAGATGCGTATGTCGTGTCTAAGCGTGACGAAACGATTGAGTTAACGCATCGTGAATTCGAATTGCTGCATTACTTAGCGAAGCATATCGGACAAGTGATGACACGTGAGCACTTATTGCAAACGGTATGGGGCTACGATTACTTCGGAGATGTCCGCACAGTAGACGTTACAGTCCGCCGTCTTCGTGAGAAAATTGAAGACAACCCTAGCCACCCGAGCTGGATCGTGACAAGACGAGGCGTCGGCTACTATTTAAGAAACCCAGAGCAGGACTAAGATTCTTATGAGTAAAGTAGGTTTTTTTCGCTCGATTCACTTCAAATTGACCTTAATCTATGTGCTGCTGATCATTGTCGCCATGCAGATCATTGGCGTGTACTTTGTGAAGCAGCTAGAGCAGTCCTTAATTAATTCATATGATAATTCCTTGAATCAGCGAATCTACTCGTTATCGTATTACCTAGAACAAGATTCATCGAAAAGCAAGGCAGAATTAAAAGAGGATGCTCAAAAGATATTAAACGATTTTAACAACAAAGATGAATCAAATGAAATTTCTGAAGTCAGCTATATTGACGAAAGCAGAGAGGTCATTGCCTCTGTGAACAATGGCAGTCAAGAGATTGCCGGCAAGAAAATCACAGATCAAATCATTAGCCGTATTTTCGCGGTGGGCAAAGACTATGAGAAAAAGTTCTATGACCCTGAATCGAATAAACGGGTGCGTATTTCAGCGACAGCCGTGAAGAATGAGAACCAAGAGACCGTTGGTGTGATTTATGTTGTCTCCTCTATGGAAAGTGTGTTTAACCAAATGCGAACCATCAACACCATTTTAGCCACTGGTACACTGATCGCACTTGGGACGACTGCTCTACTTGGTATCTTCATCTTTAGAACGATTACACATCCGATTTCGGATATGAGAAAGCAAGCGATCGAGCTCGCCAAAGGGAACTTTTCCAGAAAGGTCCGAAAGTACGGACACGATGAGATCGGTCAGCTTGCGACGACCTTTAACCATCTGACGAGAGAGCTGGAGGAGGCTCAGCTGATGACAGAGGGTGAGCGGAAAAAGCTTTCTTCTGTCATTGCCTATATGACAGATGGTGTCATTGCAACGAATCAAAACGGTGCCATTATTCTATTAAACAGCCCGGCATTAGAGCTGTTAAATGTTTCACGTGAAACAGCATTAGAGATGCCGATTACATCGTTACTTGGCCTAGAGGAAACCCATACATTTGAAGATTTAGTTGAAAATCAAGACTCCATGCTGATAGAAATTGAACGCGAAGATCAGCTGTCTGTTTTGCGCGTAAATTTCTCAGTCATTCAAAAAGAGCATGGGAAGATTGATGGTTTAATTGCGGTTATTTATGACGTCACAGAGCAGGAGAAAATTGATGCTGAACGCCGTGAATTCGTAGCGAACGTATCGCATGAGCTACGTACACCGCTGACGACGATGCGAAGCTATCTTGAGGCACTAGCTGAAGGTGCAATTGGCGATAAGGAGCTTGCGCCAAGGTTCCTCAGTGTTACGCAAAATGAAACAGAGCGTATGATCAGGCTTGTCAACGACCTGCTCCAGCTGTCCAAATTCGACAGCAAGGACTATCAATTCAACCGTGAGTGGACGAACTTTATCAGGTTTATCTCGCTCGTCATTGATCGTTTTGAAATGACGAAGGAGCAGCATGTCGATTTTATCCGCAATCTGCCGCAGCGTGAAATATATGTGGAAATTGATCAGGATAAAATCACACAGGTGCTCGATAACATCATTTCCAATGCCATGAAATATTCTCCAGAGGGTGGACATATCACGTTTACAGTCGATCTGGATGAGGATGAAGGGCTTGTGTTATTCAGCGTCAAAGATGAAGGAATCGGTATTCCGAAGAAGGATATGGATAAAATCTTTGAACGTTTTTATCGAGTAGATAAAGCAAGAACAAGAAAGCTTGGCGGTACCGGCCTAGGTCTTGCGATTGCAAAAGAAATGGTACAGGCTCATGGCGGAGATATTTGGGCTGACAGCATCGAAGGAAAAGGAACAACGGTAACCTTTACCCTTCCGTACAATGAAGAACAAGAGGATGATTGGGATGAAGCGTGAGACCTTTAAAACCATAATATTGACAATCCTAATTGCGATCAGTCTTGTGTTTACGTGGAATATTTGGATGTTCCAGCCCGTCATGCAGGATCAGGCAGATGCCGGCACAACGGTCGTGGAAACGAAGAAGATCTCAAGCGATGAGCCCCGAAGTCTCATTGATGTCGTCAAGCCGCGGGAGATGTTCATCCATTCAAATGGGGAGCATTTTAAAGTGGATCAAAAGGAACTCTTTCAAAACTTTTGGAATGATGTGAGCCTTTGGGATGTCAAAGAGATGAAGGATGTGTCGGATCAATATTCCGAGCAGAGGTTTAAAAATTTCTTCTATGGACGCGGGGGACAAGGGAAGACATTGGATCTTGTGTTCAATGACCCGATTCCAATTGATATTTTCCAGGCGCTGTTTAAATGGCCGAACAAATCCATTGAGTACAACTCGTTTGACCGGATGATTGTGCCGTTTGCCCAGCAGGATAAGGCCAATAAGAAAGTCTATTTGGTCTCATACAGCAAGGAAACGGTGCTTGAGCTGACAATTGAGTCCGCCAACTATCGTAATCTGATGGACAGTATCGCAGCCGCTCAAGACGAGATGCCGCGCTATGATCTCTATACATTCTCTGCGAATTCTAAAAGAGATTTCCTCCTGCCGAGAAAGCAAAAGCAGCTTGAATCGAAAATGTTCTTTATCGAAACGATTAAGACAAGTAAGTTCAAGGACGCTTTGTTTACCGACCCAAGTCTTGTCGGGGAAGAGTCTAATTTAAACCGGACGGTGTATACAGATGGGACAAGTCGTCTTGAAGCCAATCAAAAAGACCACCGCATCCAATATCAGCATCGCAATATCAATTCCAGTACCGTCTTCCAAACGGGGGATTTGATCAAGCGAAGCGTGAAGTATTTTAACGATACGGGTAGCTTTACCGATGACTATCAATACTTTGGCATCAACAGCAACCAGCAGCTGTCCTTTAATATGTTTATGGATGGTCTGCCGATTGTCAACAGCACAAAGCATCCATTCGGTATGACCTCTCTTGAAGTACAATGGGCGAATGATGACATCTTGAGTTACAAGCGTCCAAACTACATTCTCGGCAACAAAGCGAGTCAGAGTGAACAGGTCAAGCTGATGAATGGAACAGAGCTGAAGGACTTGATCATGAAACAGACGAAATATGATGACCTTGAGAAAATTGAACAGATTTTCCCTGCCTATCAAGCGACGTCAACGGCATCAGATCAGGATCAAGCGATGTTTGTCTGGCTGGAGCCAGTCTGGTGCATGAAATATAACGGCAAAACCGTGATTCTATCGAATGATCTGCTGACAGAGGGGAGCGAGAATCATGGAGTGGAATAAGACCAAAACGATCTTTATCCTAGCCTTTCTCGTTCTCGATATTTTTCTAGGCTTTCAATATTTTGAAAAACGATCGACTGATCATTTTGCGATTATCGAGAAGACGGACACGCTGGAAGAAATGAAGGCAGACGGGATCAAATATGGCAATCTATCAGATGAAGCGAAGATTGGATACCGCATCACAGCTGAAAAAAAGCAATATACGAAAAAGGATGTCGACGGATTAGCTGATCAAAAGGCGAAAAGCACATTCCCGAAATCAGATAAAGATGATCCTGTCACGTTGCTTGAAATGACCTTCAATAAACCAGTCGCCTTGCCAAAAAAGGATATGAAAACAGCAGCGACGAATCTGGTGAACCAGCGTTTGCTGGATGGGAAGAATTATAAGCTGTGGAATATTGATGAAGATACAGGTGAAATCGTCTTTTTCCAAACGTATAAAGGGAAATACATTTTCCAAGAAGGCCTTGATGACACGGAAACCATCGGGAAAATCACCTTAGATGTAAACGATCGAAACGAGGTCGTGTCGTATCAGCAGTCGATGGTGACCTCGATTAACGAAGTGAGAAAAGAAACCCTTGTCCCAGCGCTTGAAACCGTGAAGGACTTATATACGCAAAACATGCTGAGCCAGAATACGACCGTGAAAAAGGTGGAACTTGGCTACTATACGCAATACCCGGGTGCAAGCACGCAAGTTATGGTTCCTGTATGGCGAGTGGAGCTTGAAGGTGTAGCAACTGGTTCAAAGAAAAAGACAGAGGAAGAATATTTGATCAATGCCATTGATGGCTCAACACTTGATCATATAGAGAAAGATGACAAATCTTCAATGGAGTGAGAGAACATGAGCTTGCAGTTCAGTGTACTAGCGAGCGGAAGTACGGGGAACGCTTTTTATTTAGAAACAGACGAGCATGCCTTTTTGGTGGATGCTGGTTTAAGCGGCAAACAGATGGTCGAGCTACTTGGTCAAATCGACCGCAAGCCAGAAGACTTGGACGGCATTTTTGTGACACACGAGCACTCAGATCATATTAAAGGGCTTGGTGTCATGGCAAGAAAGTACAAGCTTCCTGTCTATGCAAATGCGAAAACGTGGAAGGCGATGGAGTCTCATATCGGGAAAATTGAGACAGACCAAAAATTCCACTTTGATATGGAAACCGTTCAATCCTTCGGCGGTCTCGATGTCGAGTCCTTTGGCGTCTCACATGATGCGGCAGAGCCTATGTTTTACGTGTTCCATTATGAAGGGCGCAAACTTGCTCTCATGACGGATACAGGCTATGTAAGTGATCGGATGAAAGGGATTATTAAGTCAGCCAATACATTTGTATTTGAGAGCAATCATGATGTCGGCATGCTGCAAATGGGAAGATACCCTTGGAGCATTAAGCGCAGAATCCTAAGCGATGTTGGACATGTATCGAATGAAGATGCCGCTCTTGCGATGACAGATGTGATTGGGGATGCCACCTCACGCATTTACTTGGCTCACCTGAGTCAAGACAACAACATGAAAGATTTAGCCCGTATGGCGGTCCAGCAGACGCTAGAAATGAAGGGCTATGTTGTGGGGGACGGCTTTGATTTATATGATACGGACCCGAAAAAGGCAACCCCGCTTTGCGCCGTATGATTTTTACAATTGTATGATTAAGATAAGAGCTTCTTACCAACACTATATACATCATCTATTCACTGAAAGGAAGGAAAACATAGTGGATTATCGCGATGTAGAGTGGAAGCCGAGACGAAGCAGAAAGGGATATTTCCTATCTGGTCTGATCGGTGTATTGGTAGGAGCTTTTTTAATGGGATTCTTTTTCCCCTATGTATCTGGACAGAGCGGCAGTCCCTTTGGATGGCAGCAGAACGGAGATGGGCAAGCATCACAGGGTCCTTTAAAGACTGTGAATGTGAACATCAATGATGCGGTCACGAAAGTGGTGTCTAGTATGTCGGATACCGTTGTCGGCGTCATTAATATTCAAAAGTCGAGCTTTTGGGAAGAAGGCGGAGAAGCAGGCAGCGGGTCAGGTGTGATTTATAAAAAAAAGGGTGATACCTTTTATATCGTGACCAATCACCACGTCATCAAAGGCGCCAACCAGCTTGAAGTCAGCCTTCAGGATGGGACAAGGATTGGAGCCAATCTTGTCGGCAGCGATCAGCTCATGGATTTAGCAGTACTCACTGTCAAAAGTAATAAGATTAAAAAGATCGCAGCTTTCGGCAACTCAGACCATGTGAAGCCAGGAGAGCCGGTCATCGCCATTGGAAATCCATTAGGGCTTGAATTCGCAGGCTCTGTCACACAAGGTGTCATTTCTGGAACGGAGCGTGCCATCCCTGTGGACTCGAATGGGGACGGACAGACGGATTGGAATGCGGAGGTTCTGCAAACAGATGCCGCCATCAATCCTGGAAACAGCGGGGGTGCCTTGATCAATATGGACGGGAAAGTGATTGGGATCAATTCAATGAAAATTGCTGAATCAGAGGTTGAAGGCATCGGACTATCTATCCCAGCCAATCTGGTCATTCCTGTCATAGAGGATTTAGAACGCTACGGAGAGGTGAAGCGTCCGTATCTTGGAGTCGGCATGAAATCATTAGCAGATATTGCGAGCTACCACTGGCAGGAAACGTTAAAGCTGCCATCAAAGGTCACATCAGGGGTTGTCGTGATGAGTGTGGAGCCTTTGTCTCCAGCAGGAAAAGCGGGACTAAAAGAGCTGGATGTCGTGACATCCTTTGATGGCAAGAAAGTACAAAATATCGTGGACTTGCGTAAATATTTATATCAAAAGAAAGTCGGCGATCAGGTAAAGGTGCAATTTTACCGAAGCGGGAAGAAAAAATCAGTAGAGATTAAGCTATCTCAAACCGACCGATTCGGCGGATAACCAGTTCCAGCAAGGGACTGGTTTTTTTTACATGCGTATCATATGATGAAAAAAAGGGGGAGGTACGATTGGTTACACTACAACCGATGGCACAAACGGACTATGACACATTGATAGAGAAAGCCATTAAACGGTATGCAGAAGAAAAAGTGCTCGCAGGGACATGGGAGAAGGAAGAAGCACTTGCGAATGCAGAAGAACAATTTGATAGACTGCTTCCAGAAGGTCTTCAAACAGACTATCATGAGCTGTGGAATTTATTAAAGGGAGAAGAGGCGATTGGATGGGTTTGGCTTTGTTATGACCCGAATCACCCGCAGCAGGAAGGATTTATTTATAACTTTTTTTTATTCGAAGCTTATCGAGGAAAAGGCTTTGCAAAGCAGGCCATTGCTGCATTAGAGGAGCAGGCAAAGTCATTAGGTGTGCAAAAGCTCTCCCTGCATGTCTTTGCTCACAATCAAATCGCCCGTTCGCTATACGAAAAGACGGGATTTGCAGAAACCGGTATCTACATGAGTAAACCTTTATAGAAAAGAAGAAGTACCGTACAGGCAGCGTACGGTACTTTTTTATGAGGAGATCATGGCATCCTGGGCCGTGACTCTGTATAAATCGACTTTGCATTTCACGAAAGCACGGATGATCGCTGGGACTTGGGCTTCTGAACGAATCAACAATGAGGTCTCGTCATCACTGATCACAAGATCTGTTCCGACAGTTTGTAAGTACTGCGTGAGAACAGGCTTCACCTCATCATCAATCCATGCATGCTTGAAGATTGCACGAATGTTTGAGGATGTGATGGTTTTCTCTTGAGGATGAGTATGTGGGGACACTAATTTCCCTTCAGAAATGAATGTAGTTTTCGTACAGATACTATTTGTGAACCTTGGGCGGTCAGCTGTTAAAAAGACGGTTTTGCCTTCATCCTTTAACGTTTCAATGACCCGCTGGATGTTCAGGATAGAATCTGCATCAATATCAGCAAAAGGCTCGTCGAGTAAAATAAATTCCGGTCGATGGGCAATGGCCTGTGCGATTCCGAGCCGCTTTTTCATACCAGGTGTAAAAGCACCGACCTTTTCTTGATGATAGTGATGTAAATCGACAAACTCGAGTAATTCTTCATAGTAACTCGTTTTCTGGCGTGTACCGGTGATTTTTGATAAATAGGCGATATGCTCCATTGCGGTGAGCCCTTCATATAAATCCGTATATTCAGGCAGCACACCGATGTGATGCCTTACTTTTTTTAATGAAGTCATGTCCATCATCGTAAATGTACCAGTGGTGGGGCGGGAAATTCCCGTAATAATATTAAAAAATGTGGTTTTACCAGCACCCTTCGGTCCGATGAGTCCGAAAATATCGCCTCGATTGACATCTAGGGTAATATGATCTATTGCGACTTTTGTCCGATATTTTTTTGTTAGCTCTTTTGTATGTAGCATCTATACATCCCTCCTTTGAAACAGCAGTGCAGTTCCAATGAGTAAGACAACAGTCAATGCTGCATTCATCAGCACATAGGTCACAGGTTCACTCCATCGCGCATAATAATAAGGCGTCATATATCGGAACCAATGAATCAACCGTTCTGAAGACAGAACAGAAATCATACTAACGATTGGGAAAAGAAAAGAAAATAACATCCCAACAAACATCGACTTTTGCGGTGTTGGAAAGAGCATGGACAAAAACAAAGCACATGAGATACCGACACTAATAAAGGTTAAGATTTTTAAGGCATCAGAGAACAGAAAACGATGTGTTATTACCATATTCAGCACATATGTCGTCATAATGCAGCTAAGCCAAAACAGCATCAGTCCAAGGTATTTCCCGATAATAATGTTCAAACGGGTTGTTTTACTGACGAGAAAACGAATGGTTTTCAAATGAATTTCGCGGCTCAAAATATCATGAGACAATAAAAAAATAAGGAAAAAACCAAATAAAGAAATCACCAGTTCATTCCCAATCGAATAAGGGTCCTTTGCCTGTTCCCATTTCCCTTGATAAGCAGCAATAAACGGAAGACTTGATACAAAGGTAGATAATATGAAAATAATAACAATTGTTAAGATGGATTTTGTGCTTTTGAAGAGCTGCTTAAACTCATTCATACAGATGGTCCACACACGCTGTACCTCCCTTCATCTTTATTATACCGCTAGAAAAGAAAGACACCATATCTTGCTCTTTAACATTTGTTTAAATTTTATAAAAAGAAGACTCTTCCAATATCAGTTGACTCACTTTTAAAAATGTTCAGAAAAATATCTTGATTTATCAAAAAACATCATGTATGATAGCTTTAATTCAAAATAGTTGAACAGGCAATGACGAGAGAAAGTACAATCATCAATTTTTCCACAGAGAGCTTCGGTAGCTGAAAAGAAGCAAAAATAATGATTCGAAAAATGGTCTCTGAGCCTCGTACTGAACATATCCATGATATTAGTAGGTCACGACGAGAGTTGGTACTCGTTATCAAAACCACAGTATATGAGCCAGATTGGAGCTTTGTACTTGTAGAGGCTGTTTAGCGCGAGCAAACAGTAAATAAAGGTGGTACCACGAGACAAATACCTCGTCCTTATGATTCAAAGATAAGGATGGGGTATTTTTTATTGTCCACTTTTTTCATACAATTGTTCAAATGTTCCACGTGAAACATCACAACCATTTTTTCAAATGAAAGGGAGATTGACATGAGTGAACATGCATTGGTTTTACAATCAGATTTTGGTATTGATGACGGAGCGGTCAGCGCAATGTACGGCGTAGCCAATACGGTAAGTAGCAGCATCCGCATTTTTGATTTAACACACAATATTCCTCAGTATGACATTTGGGAAGCATCGTATCGACTGCTCCAAACCGTCACCTATTGGCCGGAAGAGACGGTATTCGTTTCCGTCGTTGACCCGGGCGTTGGATCAGAGCGAAAGAGTCTTGTCGTCAAAACCACAAGCTCTCACTATATCATCACCCCAGATAATGGGACACTCACGCACGTTGCGCAGGATATTGGCATTGTGGAAGCCCGTTATTTAGATGAAACCATTAACCGGTTGCCGAAGTCGGGAAAATCACATACATTCCATGGGAGGGATATTTACGCATATACAGGGGCTAGAATTGCTTCAGGCGTGATTTCTTTTGAAGAGGTTGGACCAAAGGCGAATATTGATGATATTATTCACCTTCCAGTCGTACAGGCTTATGCAAAAGAAGAAGTCATTACAGGGACGATTGATATTTTAGATGTAAGGTTTGGAAACCTATGGACAAACATTCATCACACGCTATTTGAACAGCTTTCAATCAATTATGGTGATGCAATAGAAGTTACCATTGCCAACGGGCCGAAAAATGTGTATAAAAATATCATGACCTATGGACGATCTTTTGCCGATTTAAAGGTAGGCGAACCACTCGTATATGTCAATTCACTCGATCATTTAGGCGTGGCGATCAATCAAGGGTCATTTGCAAAGGCTTATAACATCGGTACAGGCACAGGCTGGCGCCTTTCGATTCGCAAAGCTCCGCGCATTATATACGAATAAGAGGAGGAAACATCATGGCAGGTAAACAACTTTCAACGAAAACTGTCGTTGCCATCGGAATTGGCGCAGCCGTCTTTGTCATTTTAGGACGCTTCGTTTCGATTCCAACTGGAATTCCGAATACACAAATTGAAACATCATACGCATTCCTTGCATTAATGGCCGTGCTATTTGGTCCTGTTGCAGGCGCACTGATTGGTTTTATTGGTCATCTCATTAAAGATGCCACTACATTCGGTCCTTGGTGGAGCTGGATTATCGTTTCGGGTATTGTTGGTTTGTTGATCGGCTTCATTTCAAACCGTTTAAAAGTAGAAGAGGGTGACTTCGGCTGGAAAAAGATCACGCTATTCAATGTAGTGCAAATCAGTGTGCAGGCAATTGGCTGGTTTGTTATTGCACCATTACTCGATATAGCAATTTATGCTGAGCCAGCAAAAAAGGTATTTTTTCAAGGCTTTACCGCAGGAATCTCAAACATCATCACAGTCGGTGTACTAGGAACCATCATCATTGCGGCTTATGCGAAAACGAGAAGCAAAAGCGGTAGCCTATCGAAGGAAACATCATGAAGCAAGGTGGAACACATAAATGAAGAAACCGATGATTCAATTCGAACATTTCGGATTCAAGTATCGCAGTCAGGCAGAACCGACATTGAAGGATATCAACCTGACCATCTATGAAGGGGAAAAAGTTCTCATCGCGGGCCCGTCTGGATCGGGAAAAAGCACACTAGCCCATTGTATCAATGGGCTAGTTCCTGCGTCTTATAAAGGTTCTATGGAAGGAAGTCTTCACATCGGCGGGAAAAATGCAGAGAAAGAAAACATTTTCTCCCTTTCACAGCTTGTCGGGACGGTGCTTCAGGACCCTGATGGACAATTTATCGGGCTGACCGTTGGAGAGGACATCGCATTTACGCTTGAAAATGATCAAGTCGCACGCGAAGAAATGAAAACACGTGTAGAAAAAGCGGCAAAATTAACAGAGGTGGACGGCAAGCTGGCATCGTCCGTGCATGAGCTGTCAGGCGGTCAAAAACAACGTGTCGCCATTGCAGGCGTACTTGTGAACGATGTCGACATTTTACTATTTGATGAACCACTTGCAAGTCTTGACCCCGCTACAGGCAAAGAAGTGATCGATCTCATTGATCGACTGCAAAAAGAAACGAAAAAAACCGTCGTGATGGTCGAGCACCGATTAGAGGACGTCCTCTTCCGTCATGTGGACCGCATCATCGTCGTCAATGACGGAACGATTGCAGCGGATATGACACCAGATGAATTGCTCGCCTCAAATGTATTAGAAGCGGCGTATTTACGTGAGCCTTTATATGTGAAAGCCATGAAATATGCAGGCATTCCAGTTACACCGGGAGATCAGGTAGCTAATTTACAGCAGCTTACCTTAGATGACGAGGCAAAAGAGAAAATCGAGCGGTGGATGGAAGCATCCGAGCCGTCAGTTGAGCCGTTTGTAGCGCAGGATCTACTAGAGGTGCGTGAGCTGAGCTTTGACTATCCGACAAGACCAAACACGCTGAGCAACATCTCTTTTACCGTCAAAAAAGGAGAAATGATCAGCATCGCAGGAGCCAATGGAGCAGGCAAAACGACATTATCCAAGGTGCTCTGTGCATTTGAAAAGCCAACGAAAGGTTCAATTCTTTTAAATGGCGATGACATCACAGGAGATACGATCAAACAACGCTCCGAACGAATCGGCGTCGTCATGCAAAACCCAAATCAAATGATTTCAAAACAAATGATCTTTGATGAGGTGGCACTTGGTCTCGTTTTAAGAGGTGTACAGGAAGACGAAATCAAGGAACGTGTGGATCGTGTCCTGAAAGTATGCGGTCTATATCCATTTCGGAACTGGCCGATCTCGGCTCTCAGCTACGGACAGAAAAAACGCGTCACCATTGCGTCTATTCTTGTATTAGAGCCAGAAATCATCATTTTAGATGAGCCAACCGCCGGACAGGATTTTAGACATTATACTGAAATGATGACGTTTTTAGAGCAATTAAATCAGCAGGGTGTCACGATTTTCATGATCACCCATGATATGCATTTGATGCTCGAATACACGACCAGAACCATTGTCATTTCAGATGGAGAAAAAATCGCAGATGATACACCTGCCAAAGTGCTGACAGATCAACTGCTTGTCCAAAAGGCGAGCTTAAAGGAAACGTCGCTGTATGAACTGGCGCTGAAAGCAGACTGGCCAAATCCAAATGAACTCGTGGATCGCTTCATTGAGGTTGACAGAAAGGAACGAATGACATGGCTGTAGACATGCTGTCCTATATCGACCGCCCGTCGCCGATTCATCGGCTGACAGGGGCAACCAAACTCATTTGCTTTATCCTCTGGTCATCCGCAGCGATGCTCACGTATGATACAGGCGTATTAGTGTTTATGCTAGTTGCTAGTATCGTATTCTTTCAGCTATCGAACGTGAAATTTCGTGATATCTCCTTCGTGGTGATCGTTCTGGCGATATTTTTAGTGATCAACAACGTCGCCATTTACATCTTTGCGCCTCAGCAAGGTGTTGCTATCTACGGAGCAAAGCACGAGCTGTTTCATATTGCAGGCTGGTACAATGTCACACTTGAACAGCTTTTCTATCAATTGAACATAACACTCAAATATGTGACCGTCATGCCAGCAGCGCTTTTATTTATCGTCACAACCAATCCAAGTGAATTCGCCTCATCTCTCAGCCGAATTGGGGTCAGCTACCGAATTTCCTATGCTGTAGCGATTGCCCTGCGCTATATTCCAGATATTCAGCGTGATTTTCGAACGATTGCCATTTCTCAGCAGGCAAGAGGCATTGATTTATCAAAGAATGAAAAGCTGGGGAAACGAATCAAAAATGCGTTATCGATTGTGATGCCGCTGATTTTTTCCAGCTTGGAGCGGATTGAGACGATCAGCAATGCAATGGAGCTGCGCGGGTTTGGAAAGCATAAAAAGCGTACATGGTTTACGGCGAAAGACTTTCAAAAAGCAGACTATGCAGCGTTATTGTTTGTTGGAGTGGTGCTGATCGTGTCGCTTGTGATTACGTTTGTCAGAGGAACGAGATTTTATAATCCGTTTATATAGAAGGAAGCCTTCACTTCACAGGAAGTGGAGGCTGTTTTTGTTTGGTTTGTGGATAAAAGGTGTGCAAAATGGCAAAAGACTATTAACATGTGAATAAATCGGTTATATTGAACAATGAGCAAAACACTTGTGAATAACCAGAGAATATATTGGAGGAATAAGAAACTTATGAACAAATCACTTTATGCTTGTGCAGAACATATAGAAACCGTACTAGATATGTACATAGATGATCACGAAACGCCGCCAGAATTCAGAAAAATCGAACATACACACAGTTTATCCACAACCTGTGAATTGTGCGATGAACCTGCAATATATATAGTGGGGAACGAATGATCGGACACAAAATACACAAATTTTATCCACAATTGTTGATAACTTATATGAATAACTTGTTCTTAAGGTGGGGATGACCTGTGAATATATCAATTATCACAGTAGGAAAATTAAAAGAGAAATATTTAAAACAAGGCATAGCCGAATACACAAAACGATTACAAGCCTATGCGAAAATCGACATCATTGAGCTCGCGGACGAAAAAGCACCCGAACATCTCAGCGATCAAGACATGAAAATCATCAAAGACAAAGAAGGCGAACGCATCCTAAGCAAAATCAACCCAGACGCCCACGTCATCGCCCTCGCCATCGAAGGAAAAATGAAAAGTTCCGAAGAATTAGCCGATACAATAGATAAGCTGGCAACATACGGAAAAAGCAAGGTATGTTTCGTCATAGGCGGGTCGCTTGGGTTAAGCGATGCTGTGATGCAGCGTGCGAATGAGAAGCTATCGTTTTCGAGAATGACGTTTCCGCATCAGTTGATGAGGCTGGTGTTGGTGGAGCAGATTTATCGGGCGTTTCGGATTGTGCGGGGTGAGCCTTATCATAAGTAGATGAGGTTTTTGAGGGAATATAAGAATCTAAACATTGAAAAACTTTTAATCTATTTAATCCTGTTTTTAATTTGACTAGCAATGTGAAAGGATGTTGACAGTCTAATAAAGCAAAAAGGCTGACTGAAAAACAGAAATTTCTTTTAGTCAGCCTTTTGGATTATGCAGTTTTGGGAATAATTTGGTTATTTTCTAATAAGGTCCTTGATTCATCATTAGCGGGCTGGTAACCTTTTCAATTAGTTCTTTTACGTATAATTTATTTTAAATAAAAGAAAACACAATCCCTGGTACAGTTGTACCAATCCACAGCATCAATGACCCAAATGCTCCGCAATTAAGCATTATAATCACCTATTTTAAATCTCCGTGGAATAACGTCGTTAGAAAACCAAAGAAGAAATTAGTTCAATTTAAACCATCTTTAACTTGCTTTGTTATTCCTCCAGAGTTTTTTAGTTCAGCTTTCAAAACCAATATAGAAAACCTCTTTTAGATTACGAAGAACCATTCGTTTTTCGACGAGATGATATTTACTGTTTCCACCTTGCCGTGCAACACTGCCAGCATGAAAAACTTCATCTCCCGGACGAAATAATGAACAGTACGGTCCTGTCTCTTCAACGACTCCTGCTACCTGCACCCAACCTAGAATTTTAGGACTTGCTCAACTCTTTCCTTAGGACTCGTACCTTTGTATCAACAGGATTGACCGATATGTCCGCAACTTTGACCAGAATGTCACGACCTGTTGCTTTTGGTTTTTCTACAACTATGTCCACCAGGCTTTGGGGATTGTCAATTGGAAGTAACTAGTTAATCCTACCGCCTTTATTGTATTCATGATGAACCAGATCCTTTTTTTAAGCAAACATTGTAAATATAAGCTTATGGTTTAAGTGTTTAATTCCGAGATATCTATTTCTTTTATGATTTCTGCTATCCGATTTTTTCCCCATTCATACATCATTTCAATGATAGGAAGTAAAGTCATCCCCAATTCAGTCATGGAATATTCCACTTTCGGTGGAACTTCTGGATAAACCTCGCGATGAACGATTCCATCTTCCATCAGTTCTCTTAATTGATTTGTTAATATTTTATGAGATATTTTTGGAAAAAGCCTTTGGAGATCACTGAATCGATGTGGTCCTTCTACCCCTAAATGCCATAAAATAACAATTTTCCATTTACCACTTATAATTGATAAGGTAAGTTCTTTTTCACAATTATAATCACCATTTATGATCTTTTCTTTAACCTCATCTCTAAATGTATCTGGCATAAATTCTTACCTCCTTATTTGTATCAATTGTAACCTGTTGGTAACCTTCTTACAAAAAAGTGCATTCTTCATAGTGAAGAAAAAACGCAGTATAATGAAATGGTCGTCTTACTGGCGAATCTTTTTATTAATGAGGAGGAACTACAAATGAGTAAAAAAGCTCTTTTAATTATACCACCAGAACGTTTCAATGAAGACGAATTATTTCAACCAAAAGCGGAATTGGAAAGTAATGGAATTTATGTGACTATTGCAAGTACAAAAACAGGTGAAATCATAGGGGATTATGAAGGTAAAGCAACTGCTGAGGTCATTTTCTCAGACGTTTTTGCTCCTGACTATGATGTTGTATCTGTTATTGGTGGATCTGGTACGAACGATCATCTATGGGAAAATCAAGAATTACAAGACTACCTGAAAAATGCGTATACTAATAAAGTGCTTGTAACAGGAATTTGTGCAGGTGCGGTTACTGTAGCTAAAACGGGTTTACTTACTGGAAGAGATGCAACTTGCTATCCAGTAGATATACAAAAAGACCAATTAAAGGCAAATAAAGTAACATATGTTGAAAAACATGTTGTTGCTCATGATGATATTATCACTGGTGATGGTCCAGATGGCGCTAAAGAATTTGGAGAAGCTTTAGTAAAAGCATTAAGCTAATTCTACAGTCTCTTCACTGAATTTTCATATAAAAGCCAGGTGGATGTGATGAAATCATGGTCATTTCCCAAGTTTTTGACTACAACGCTAGTTTGTTTTATTGTATAATTATGACATAATTTACACAAAGCGATAGATTTTAAACGAAATGCCTTAGCATTGTTAGATGCTAGGGCATTTCGTTTACGTTATAAGTTATTCGATAGAAAAAATTAAAGGTTATGCCTTTTTGAATTTGCATTCGTCAAAGGATCGATATTAATATTGTATTTTATTTTAATGTCCATTTTCTCAAACATTTCAATCCATTTTTTTTCTTCCATTGGTTTTGAGAATGGTCTTTTTGTTTGTATGCCGAGCTGTAATGGATCCACTTTGAATTCTTGCATCTTTTTAACTAGTTCATGTGTTTGTTTTTCAAGATGGGTTTCGATATCTTTTTTTATAATTTCTAACTCCTTTGGGTCAAATAATTGCTTCTCTCCCCGGTATTCCTCAATCCTAGTGTCTATATTCACGGTATAGGTCATTGTAGAATAGCTGCTATCCATATCTACTTTTATTTTAGATCTAACATGACCCAGTACAACTTCAAATTCTGGAATCGGTAAAACTGTTAAGTAGTAATCGTTGTTTATCAGCTGGAAGATACGATCATCTAAAGATGAAATAGTTTCAACTAGCTTGTCATCTTGAAACAAGGCTGTACCCTCATAGTTGACCCCATCCTCTTGTATTTTGAATACAGGCAAGAAAGGATCTGAATAAGGAGTATAGAGCAAATTTTTAAATTGATGAAGATTAACAACAGTTAATTCTCCTTGGTTTTTTTTCTCATAATGCTTCAGCATTCGGTAAAACGAGTAATCAAAGTTTTCATCTTTGTCCAATTGACTTTCCAAATATTCTTCAAAATTTCCTTTTACGATAACTAAATAGATTCTCGAAGAAATATCCGGATCAGTCAATAATACATTTATAATGGACATAATTCCTTCTTTTCCAAGTTCATCACTAATTATCAGCATCCGCATTTGTCCGGATTTAATTTGCTGGTAGAAGTTCAAGTTGTACTTCTGTACTTCCTCCTTTAATAAATTGACTTCTTGCGACATAACAATCTTATTTTCTTTACTTAGAGGAGGCAAAATTGTACTGATTTTTAATTTCCCTTTATTATCCCCATTACTAATCGACAAAAAGGTAATGGGAGAAATCTCTTCAATAAGGTTATTTTCGGTAAAAGGAGCACAACCAGATAACAAAAAGGTCATAAAAAGGAGTATCAATCTTTTATATAGTTTTTTATGTAGACGCATGTTTTTTAATCACCTCTTTTTTTCATTACTAAAACAATAACAAGTGGAACAAGAAAATAGCTTATGCTTCCAGCTATAATTTGAAGATTAAGTAAAAAGTTCTGCTTCTCCCAAGAATTCCAAAATAATTTATTCACAAGAACCATTCCGATAAAAATAAGGAATACAATGAATAACAAACCTTTTTTATTGGACGGCTTGCTTATTTTACCAAAAGTTATTTTAGATGCTCCATAAAACAATAGTAGAAATAGAGAAACTGCAAAAACTAGGTTAAATAATTCAAAGGAAAGCATGATCATATCAGTTCGCTCAAACATTGGGTTTTGAAAATAACGGGCCATATTAATTATTGGATATTGACTTTTACTTAAATAATTGGAACCGAAATAAAATAGAGATGCTATAAATAGGAATACATACTCTACAACGGTGATAGCGTTGCCGTAAGACAAATAACGAAAGGTTTTATTATTTGTTTTAATCCATGGTCCCAAAAACACCAGAAATTCCGGACCAGAATAGGAAGACAAAATTAAAAAAAAGGCTTTCCAATTTTCTACTTTCCACTCCAGTGGAATAAGTGGATACAAATCACTGAGCTGAGCTATTGGAGGAAAGTAGAAAAAAACGAAAAATGTGATTATCCAAAATGTACAGAAAAATGAAATCAACACAAAACGAATGGTATGTTCAATACCCTTACCTGCGACATAATAACAGAACAACAAAATAAAAAAGACAAGAAAATTTGTATCTGTTGCTGGAAGCATAAATGTTTGAATAATTTCGCTAAATCCTAACGTTATGACGGAAAGTTTAAGTAGCATAAAGAACAACCCGATGAAAGAGAAAAATCGCACCCATTTTTTTCCGAACAATTGGACAAATCCATTATATCCATTGATAGATAAACGGGTTAAAAGCCACTTCGATAAAAGAAAAAGGTTTAGTTGGGATAATATTCCGACAGCTATAAGCACCCATATCATATATGGATTGATCAAGATATTTGGCATAATCAGAAAAAAGTATAGCATTTGGAGGCGATTTACTAACAACATGGCATAGAACCCATTAAAGGTTTCATTCTTTTTAAATAATTGGTGGGTTACCATCAAATCATCTCCTAGTTTTATATCTCTTCAGTTTTAGAGGTTTAAGATGCAATGGACGCTCCAACATTTTAACTAATGGACCTCGAATGAATAAGTCAATCCAATCCTTTCTAAAGAAAGGGGAAACTGGTGAAAAATAGGGTTGCTTGATTGAAGACAAGCTATTAAGATGGGCTAAAATAGCAATGCTGCCTAGTGCAATTCCAATTAACCCAAGTAAAGAAGAAAAAACAAGAAACATCAATTGAATTAATGAATTTGCTTTTGTCATAAGGTAGTTGGGAATAAGAAAGGAAGCTATCGTCGAGATCCCAACAATGACAATTAATACGTTGCTAGCGAATCCAGCCTCAACAGCTGCTTGACCAATCACAATACCACCAATAACCCCAAGTGTTTGACCTGTTTTTGTAGGCATTCTTAAACTTGCTTCTTTTATGATTTCAATAAAAATTAACATGATAAATGCTTCCCAAAAAGGGGTGAAAGGAAGCTTGCTCCTTGAGTCAACCAATACCAGAAGTGTTTGGAGAGGAATCATTTGATAGTGGTGAGTTGTCAATGCCACATAGAAAGGAATCAATGTCACTGACAGAATAAAACAGACATATCGGATGATGCGCAAAAAACTGGCAACTACCCATCGATTAATATAGTCCTCGGGTGATTGGAACAAATGGAAAAAAGTAATAGGTGCAACAAGAGCAAATGGTGTATTGTCTACCAGAAGGGTGATCTTTCCTAATCCCAGAGAATAAGCAACTACATCAGGCCGGTCAGTTTGCTGAAACTGAGGAAAAATACTGTTTTTATGTTCCTCCAGGAATGCCGCAACTTGAGAGGAGTCAAAGAAGAGATCAAAATTAATTTCAGAAATCTTCTCTTTGACCGTTGAAACAAAATCTGGATTAGTCAGTCCCTCTATGTACATTAAAACAACACTTGTCTTACTCATAGAACCGACAGTAAACTTCTCTGTTTTCAGTTCATGTATGGGGAGTCGTCTTCGAATAAGCGTAATATTTTGTTCTACTTGCTCACTAAAGCTGTCTTTTGCTCCGAACAGGATGGTTTCTGTTTCGGAAGTTTCAATGGGACGTCCAATAGGATTTTTTACTGGCACAGCTAACCAAAGGTTTTGCGAAGAATCAAATAACAAAATGGACCCTGAAAACAACTGTTTTTTGGCCTCTATAAAAATAGAAATGGGTATAATCGGGTAATTCGCAATGCAATCTTGAATAGACGGTTTGGAACAATTAGTTAAAGGTTTTATGATGCTTTCATTTAATTTTTCTTGGTCAATGAGAGTTCGTATGTAAACAAGATGAATTTTTCGAAAATCGGATATGTCCATTTCCACAAATTCTGCATCATCCATTTGAACGAGGCTTTTTTTCAGAACTTCTATCGATAATTCTGATTCAGCTATTGATTGAGCAACAAGTTTATTTTTAATTTGATTTTTTTTCCAAAACATATACATCCCACCCCTCTTATTGAGAAAAAACTTTCTAGTCGTACTTGAAAATTACATATTCATACACATTATTAGCAATTTAATTTTAAAATATACAAAACACGTATAGGTGCATAATGATCCAAGAGGAACAAAGACGATCTATAATAGATAGGCTTTCTTCATCTTAAAGATTGTTATAATAAAGAAGTGTCAAAATCCACCTGTAGCTTTGGATGCTCTTTTTTTTCAAAACATGAATCGAATCTTACTAGAACGGGAGCAGCAGGAGCTATTCCTTGCCAACTTTAAAAAGGTTTTAGGCGGAAAACGGGATGTAAAGCTGTTTGAGGTGAAGAGCGTTAAGCAGAGGGGCAAACGGACCATTGCTTATTTTGTAAATAATTATTAAGTGATTCTGGTCATTCACTGATAACATTACCATATTTATCTAGTGATGCCTTGCGTAAGGGAAATTACCTATTTTCTAAGCCAGCTATCGTTAAGCAATAAAATCCCTCTTACTTCCCTTATTAGCTTTAGCAAAAGGTGTTGTAGCAGAAGAAAAATGAATGTAGATACTAAAACTATAGTTTTTTTAACATGATCACTCCTTTAAAATCTAATAGTATATAATCAAGAATTCATCAGGAGATAAATGGATATATGGGTGGGATTAAATTTATTTTCATATATAGATTTGGTCCAAATGAAAATATTCCATCAAAAATCTTTACGTTGTTTAAAGGATCAGCATTTTTATCTGAATCTCAGTTCCTTCATTCGATTACACACCAAAAAAGTCCCCTTCACTAAGGTTAGAGGGGGCTTTTTTGGGTTAAACTTAGGCATTTAACCAAATGATTGAAGATAACTTCTGATGACATGTTTAGTTGGTAGATGACTGGAATAGATTTTATATAATAATGAAGGGTTTTGGACTTGTAAAGGTTGGCGAACGCGGGCAAATTGTTATTCCTAAAAAAGCGAGGGAGATATTCAGCATCTGCCCTGGAGACATTGATTTTGGGCGATGAAGCTCAAGGAATCGCCATTGTAAAAAATGAGGGTTTCCTGCAGTTTGCTGACGATATATATAAGGCTCAGGAAGGTCAGGAGGATGAGGGATGATTGCTATTCAAACAAAGAATTTAACAAAGAAATTAGAAGAAATGATTGCAGTCGATTCTCTTAATCTTTCAATCGAACAAGGCGAGCTTTTTACTTTACTTGGAGTGAATGGTGCAGGTAAAACGACAACGATCAAGATGTTGACCTATCTTAGCATCCCTACAACTGGCGATGCAACGATCCTTGGTAACAGTATTGTTTCTAATCCTTACGCAGTAAAAGAACAGATTAATGTTTCACCACAGGAAACGGCAGTAGCTCCTAATTTATCCGTTAAAGAGAATCTTGAATTATATTGTGCCACTTATACCTATAGCGATTGTTCAATTATCATTAGTTTTATCGCAGCACTTTTCTTAGGTTTACCTTTCAATGCCAATGTTTTGTTATCCATTCTTGTCCTTTTGCCAACATCTTTACTATTTATCGGCAAAGGGCTCTTAGTAGGTAGTATATTTAACGACAAGCAGGTTGGTGGTATTTGTGGAGCACTACTAACGAATATGAGCGCATGGTTAAGTGCTAGCAGAGCTGCCCTATCTGGAGAAAACGCATCAATTTTACTGCATTTTTGGTGGATGATTGGATATACAGGTGTTATCGTAACTATCTCCATTTTTGTTTTTAAAAAGAAAATGAATGGGGAAAACGCTTAGTTTGATACAGGTGAAGAAATTTACAGCTGGGTTATCTGAACCTTTTTCTGTATGATAAACTTTAATGAAGTTGTCATTTGAGTAGAGGGAGGTACATATGAAACAGCTTTATATGAAGCAAAAGGTATTTAGTCTCAGTGGCAGATTTACGGTAAAGGATCAGCAGGAGAATGATGTGTATGTGGTCGAAGGCAGCTTTATGAAGGTACCGAAGACGTTTACCATTCTGGATACAGAACGAGAAGAAGTTGCTGTAATTACGAAGAAAATGTTTAGCTTTCTGCCGAAGTTTTTAGTAGAAGTTGGTGGTCAAGAGGTATTGACGATCAAAAAGGAGTTTACGTTCTTTAAAGCAAAATATTCAATTGATGCTGCTGGGATCAAAGTGCAAGGCAACTGGTGGGATATGAATTTCCAGGTGCTGCAGAATGGCGAAGTGATCGGTCAGGTGAAGAAGGAATGGTTTACTTGGGGTGACAGCTATAAGGTGGATATTTTGAAAGAAGGGATGGAGCCTGTGATGATTGCATTGGTTGTTGCCATTGATTGTGTGAAGGCTGATGAAGCAGCGTCTAGGTCTTCGTCGTCTGCAACGACGAATTAGACAAACATGTTCTTAAAAATAATAATAAAATGAAGAAGAGTGTTAGAGAACATCACTCTTCTTCATTAAATAAATAGAACGAATCATGTATCTTTACTTTTCAATAGGATACTTCTGTTCATTTTTTATTAATTTTTCTTTAATGATTTCTTTCACATTTAGATTAAGGTATGAGCAAAGCATTAGTGAATATATTAAGGTATCTGCTATTTCCTTCGTTCGCCTCAAGAGCTTCTTCATTACTTTTCCATTGAAAATCTTCAAGCAGTTCAGCTGCTTCTATCGAAATGGAGATGGCCAAATCTTTTGGATTATGATATTGTCTCCAGTTTCGATCATCTCGAAATTGGTTAATCGAATGTATTAATTCTTTGATCTCAGCCATATTTGCCTCCCTCTTTTAATTCTTGTAATTTCTTTCTCAATTTTTCATCTGTTGCATAAATATAAAGCCCATAAATGCCTCGCTTCATAAGAACGTTAATCGAGTTTAATATAATTTTTTCTTTTGCCTGTTTGATTTCCTCTGGAGACATGTCACTTCTTGCTGTGAATGCACCTGTATCTTTATAATTTGCCGTGTCTATGAGAAGTTCATCCTTTTCTTCATCATAACTGATAGAAGGGCCAAGTATGACGCCGACATAATTTAAATCAAATCCTTGAACTGTATAAATTGAGCCTACTTCTCTAATGGAATCTGCATGTTCAGCCCATGTCCATTTATCATTTGTAAAATTCCATGGCATATTGATACCGTCTTCATCTACGATATAGGCAGCTCCATCTTTTTTATGTAAAAAGTCAAAGGTAGATACAATGCGGGATAGGCCTACCTCATCATCCTTCTGTTGAATTGCAGTTTTAAATTTGTTCGGCTCCTCAAAAATTTTGAGTTCGAAAGAATCCCGTTCTATAGGCAGAGGTAATAATCGTTTTGAGACAAATTGGTTGATCCAATTTAACGTATCTGAATCAGCATTCATACGCATCTGCTCTGTGAGTTTCACAGTCTTTGCATGATATCTGTTTGTAATCTCCTCAAGTAATTTTTCGTTCCAGTAGCTTTTAATTTTGAGTACCTGTTTCGGATCAAAAATGACAATGGTAATTTTACTACGTTTGATAATTTCATCTAATTGGTTTTGATAATGGAAGTTATTGTACTTATCATCTTTTGTTAATAAAAGGTGCGCTTCATCAATTAACACGATGTCAGCCAATTCACCTGACTTAGTCATCTGATTGATAAACGAGGTTGGTCTCATGATTTAAATTTAGCAAAATATCTCAGTGGTTGTAAGTGAATATTGAATCCCTCGACAAATAAACACAGGTTGAGTTATTTTTCATAGAGAGATAGAAGTCATTGATTTACCTTTAATGGTGGGAAGTCAAGAAATCTAAAAATGAACTTTATATCTCGCAGTATATTTTCCGAGTTGTAATATGAAGATATGAGGTGACCAAACTGATCACATTCCAATACAAAGTATTTCTAACAGTCGTTAAATGCGGTAGTTTTACAAAAGCCGGGGAGAAGCTTGGACTGACGCAGTCTGGGGTGAGTCATAATATGGCGAAGCTTGAGTCGGAACTCGGAATTGTGCTACTTCATCGTAATCGAAACGGGCTGTCGTTAACGGACGCAGGTGAGCGGGTGATGCCGCATATTTGGCCTTGGTATCAAAACGTTATTGCAACGAATGGAGAAGAAGTGTAATAAAGGAAAATGCAGACCCGGATGAGCATGGTATTCGCTTGTTCGGGTATTTGTGTTTCTTTCGACAAAAATGGTGTGGATATCCTTTTGTTAACAAGAAATAAGTCTTATAATTTAGTGAGAATATTTAATGATGAGAATAAAAGAAGAATGATGGAATAGGAGAGATCGTAAATGACGAAATGGTGGATGGTTCGTGCAGGTGACCAAAATGAGTTAATTTCAATTTGGGAAGAGAAAGGCATTGCATCGATTGGGTGGCCTAAATTAGGTAATCCAAAACAATATCAAACTAAACAAGAGATGAATGCTCGAGCTGATGTCATATTCCCCGAGAACAAACCTTTTACAAGAAGAAGCTGGGTTAGTCAGGTATGGAGGTTCAGTAGAGAAATTAAAAAGGGAGATCGAATCATTACATACATAAAAGAAAGCCGTGAATATCGAGTAGGTACGGTGACTGCTCCGCATTTTTTTGATGAATCAGCTGGAGATAAAATGTATCCAAATCATATTCAGGTGAATTGGGAACCGATTGCAGTGAAACGAGATTCTCTCAGCCAATCAGCTAAGAACAGCCTCGGTTCTATATCAACTGTTTTTCGTGTAGATGATTGGGGACAAGAGATTGAACATTTGCTCAAAAATCCCACTTCTATACCAGCACCTGAAGATGAAACAGAAGAAGACGAAATCATTGAAGATTTAGTCAGCAAAGCCACTGTCATGATTGAAGATAAAGTAGATAAATTGGACCCTTGGCAGATGCAAGACTTAGTCGGAGGCTTGCTGCAGGCCATGTCATACAATATTCGTGTGAGTCCAAAAGGGCCTGATGGCGGTGTGGATGTATTAGCTTATAAAGATGCATTCGGATTTGAAAAACCTATTATTAAAGTACAAGTCAAGCATCGGAAAAACTCAGCCAGTGCGCCAGAAGTGCAGCAATTATTAGGAGCTAACCCCATAAATGCTAATAGTTTATTTGTTTCAACTGGTGGATTTACTTCTCATGCAATAGCTGTTGCGAAGCATAATGAAGTTCGTCTAGTGGACTTAGAAGAACTTGTAAATCTGATTGTGCATTGGTATGAGCATATGCCAGCTGAGACAAGATCCTTATTACCTTTGAAAAAAGTGTATGTGCCTGAGTGATTTTTTATTGACTACGCTTCAATAACGGCTGAAGACAAAGAAAAAAGATGGTAATGACGATAAATAATTATTGGATTGTGAAAAATATTGATGTGGAATGATAATTGAAGAGAATCCAAAGACTGATTATCATCATAACAGCGGGAATGATTACTTTATACACATTGGTTCTCCTTTCAAGAGCAGCGTGATTTTAGTTGGCGTTGTCTCATATCACTACAGATATTGAAAAGAGATAAAGATCAGAATAGGTCCAAGGAGATAGTAGCTTCATTTTTTACAATTAACCAGAGAGTGCCACAGGTGTAGCGACACTTTTACCAGCAGAGGTATCAACTATTCCATTTTTTATGTCAATTAGCCTATTTTTCTGTTTTGGTGGACACGGTAAAATAGACTTTATGATCAATAATGGAGGGAGTGGCTTTTTCTGGGCAAGATACTTGATGCAAAAGCACTAACAAGTGCCATGGATACAAGGGCAAAACACTATCAGGCACTCCGCGAACAAATGGTAGATTTAAAAAAGGCGCTACAGGGCGTGGCAAACCTTGGTGACGATTTCACTGGAAAAGGCGCCGATAATATTAAAAGCTTCTACAAAGAGCTGGCTGGAAATGTGGACATGTTTATTAGCTTCATAGATAAACAAAAAGCGTTCCATGAAGGTGTTTCTGGGACACTTGATGATACGAGCTTTGGTGGCGACACCTTTGTAGAAGAACACTTTTTAGACAACGCTGTACATATGGGAATCAAGAATGCCAAAAGCATTGTAAAGGATCAAAAAAAGGCACTGAGAACCATTTTTCAAGACATAGATGACCTCATTTCACTAGAGGTATTTGATAGCCAAACTTTTGATGAAAAAATCGCAGATGCTGAAGATGAACGAAAAAAGACGGTCAAAGACCTAAGAGAGCTTGATCAAAATTTAAAAGATGAATATGCTTTGTCAGAGACGGAGCAGCAGGCTACAATGGCATTGTACGCTGAAATGATGAATGCGACAAATGACGGAAAAGCGATTTCGCCTATGAATTTTGACAAGAAAGCGTATCAAAATAGTGATATCTACAAGGCAAAAAGCGATATTGAGAAGCAAACTTCTGAATATCTGAACATCAAAAAAGAACAAGAAGAAGCCCGCGAGATTGCAAAGGAACAAGAAGCCCTCGCCAACCGTCCTTGGTATGAAAAAGCACTTGATTATGGCGGAAATATCGTGAATGAACTAACTGGCGTGAACGATGCAAAACGTGCCGCTACAGGCGTCGATCCAATTACAGGCGAAGAGCTCACCGCAGGCCAGCGAGTCGCGGCAGGCGGCATGGCAGCAGCAGGTTACATCCCAATCGTTGGCTGGGCAGGTCGCATTTTTAAAGGCGGAAAAGCGGTCTATAAAACCACTCAAGCCACGTCAGCCGCAGTCCGAGCAGTCGACATTTACAAGTCATCACAGAAGTCCTTTGACGCCCTAAAAACATCTCAAAAAGGTTTATATGGCCTCACCGCAACCAACGGCTTCAGCGAAGCGATTACGGGTCGAGACATGTTTGGAAATAAGGTCTCGAAAGAACAGCAGGAAGCGAGTATGAATGCGGCACTTGGAATGCTTTTGCCGTTCGGGGCGAAAGGGTTTCATGGGAAGATGGGGGTTAAGAGCACTGTTAAAAGTGTAGATAATGGTACAGTGTGGAAGAATATAAAAATTACTCAACCACTTTATGAAGGTACAAAAATACCAAAATCATTTGAATTGGCAACAGCAGGTGAGAAGTTCTGGGTACACCCAAATGGAACAAAACATATGGTCGAGTATATAACAAGAGATGCAACTACACATGGTATGCCAATAAATAGTCAAACTTTATTGGCGAGTTTTCAAAGCTCTGTTAACAATGCTGTTAAGCAAGGAATTAAATATGAAGAAATTATGAAGATAGGTAATTGGGAATTAATATTTAGTAAACCCCGTGGAGACGGATTACTACCAGTAATAAAGCATGCTGTGTATATGCCTTAGAAGGAGACATGATAATGTTAAAAGTAACAGAATATAAAGACAGTCAGCCTATAAATATTGAATATGATCTTTATACACCGATTAATATAGAATTCGGCAGTTGGAATATATCAAAAGAGCCAACGATATATTGGAGAACTGGAGATTTCAAGAAATCTCTAATTGAAATAGGCATAGGGAAATATACAGGCAGCCTTCGTTCAATTACACTAACATTAAGTGAGAATGTACACAAAATGGAAAGTATGAAATTTGATCTGAAAGATATAAATATAATTAAGGGCGTACCAAATTTTCAAGTAGAAGAATTTAATGATATGACCTATATAGACGAAAAAGGTAAATTAGACGTATATATAGGGATAAATAAGGTATTGATTTCATTTTCAGAAAAGGATGCTTTGTCTATTTTACAAAATGATACAGTAGGATTTGCTTTAGATAAAGATGAAGTAGTTTGTGGGATTATAATAAGTGATGTGTTAGAACATGAAAAGAAAACATTAGAAGATGCATTGAATTAGATTATTATGAAATACAAAAAAATTAACCTTGATTGGCTAAATGCCTTTCAAGGTTTTTTCATTAAGAAAAACAAAATTTATCTTGGTTGCAAGGGTATTTAAATAAAAGAGATCGTCGTACTTATTTATTAAATTGTGATGATAACATGAAAGGAGACCAAAAGATTAGATTTTGTTAAATTTAAAAAGAAAGGTAATTAAAATGAAGAATAACAGAAAAATAAAAATGGAAACCTTTTAAAAAAAAAGCAGAAGAAAGCACTTAATAAACGAATTAAGCGATATGACACTTCCGGAAAATCCTTTTTTAGATATCAAAGAAAATCATTTGTTTTGTCAGAAGGGATTTACTTTCCTTTAATCGAGAGAACATAAAAGTCAAATACATGGAGACAACTATCTAGAGTATATTGAAAAATCTAAACAGCTGTTAAAGAAAATGCCCGGAAGGGTGAAAGCGACTCCTAAACAAGGGAGATTGCTTTTTTTCCGAGATCATTAAATTGGAGCGCTTCTAGTGAATGTAGATGAAGTGTTTCATCATTTAACGAAACTTCTTGAGCACACCAAATTCTCAAGTGGATACGGAGATTTCATTTTAATAGCAGAGGATTTTCATTTTGGATGATGCATAGAGCGTTCAGAATATTTTTATGAGCTTAGTCTTTGGGGAATGTGAGTTTAGAGCAAGCTTCATTTCAAAAGAAGACAGGGATTTTTCTCTACAACCAAATTCCCCTCAAATTTAAGCAATTCACTATCATTACCTTTCACATTCATATAAAATAAGAACTAGTGAAAATTTGAAGAGATGCTTGAAAAATGAAGGACATGTGAGCTGCATGAGATGTTTGAACGTGAAGGGTGCGAAGCTGTTTCTCCTCACACATGAGGTCTTGTAAGCGTAACCATTATTTGTCACTTCATTGCGATGGTGTTGAGGAGTGTGTCAGCATGAGGAATCCGTATGTGAGAACGGCTTCTAGTCTTTATATGAATTATTTTTTATTAGGTATGGTCAATATTATATTGGCTTCAAATATGCCATTTTTAATTAAACAGTTAGATACCAATAGTGCGGGAATTAGTTATATGATCTCAGCGCTCGGCATTGGCAGGGTGCTCACATATGGTCTATCAGGTGTGCTTTCAGATCGGTTTGGCCGAAAGCCGGTGATTTTGGTTTCAGGTGTGCTGATGGCGGTATTTCTCGTCGGAATCCCATTGTCTCCAAATTATCAAATCGCCTTTGCGTTTGCGATTTTGGCAGGGGTGGCGAATTCAGCGATGGATGCAGGAACGTATCCAGCCTTAATGGAGGCTTTTCCGCAAAACTCGGGATCTGCAAATGTGATGGTGAAGGCTTTTATTTCGGTTGGGGCAACCATTCTGCCACTGGCTATTTTCTTATTAGCGGAGCATGATTTATTTTATGGAGTTGCGTTTTTTGTTCCTGCTCTTATCTATCTTGTGAATGTTTTGATGCTTTGGACATTGCCATTTCCAAATCACCGCAAAGTGGAGCAAGTCCAGGTGACGGAGCATGACGGACTTCCACGCTTCTCGTCAGAGCCTACGTTTTGGAGAGAAGGGGTCGCACTTATTGTGATCAGCTTTACGTCAAATGGGCTGTACGCCTTGCCGCAAATTTGGCTACCTACGTACGGTGAGACCATATTGGGGATGGCAACTGGCAGTGCTGTGAAGCTGCTTAGTTACTATAGCATGGGCGGGCTATTGTCTGTCTTATTGCTCGCTTTCCTTTTGCGCCGTTTGGTTCGTCCGGTCACTGTGCTGCTGATCTATCCTATTATTACACTTGCTTCCATCTGTGTGCTATTGATCGTGAAATCCCCAGTCATCGGAACCATCAATGCTTTTGTCTTGGGATTTTCAACAGCGGGTGTCTTTCAGCTGACGTTAACCGTAATGGCTGAATTCTTCTGGAAGAACAAAGGAACGATGACAGGGATTATCTCAACAGCAGGCGGGGTGTCGGCCATTGTGATTCCGGTCGTCACTGGTTTGATCGAAAGCCACTCAACTATTTTGCAAATCTTTATATTTGATGCTGGTGTGGCTGTTGTTGCAATAATCGGTGCGGTGTATATCCTGTATCGATATCGCCGTATTATGATACACGAATAAAAAAAGACGACTTCCAAAGTGATATTATCCCCTCTAAGTAGACAGTGTAAAAAGCCCAAGAACATATCTTGGCTGTTACACTATACTTGGA
>NZ_JACXXE010000011.1 GCF_014764715.1 Bacillus crepusculi
TTTTTTGAGAGGTTTGACACCATATAAATGTGGAAATAATATTGTTAGTTGAGCGATTATCTTGAAAAATCGATCGAAAAAATTTATAGTAAGATTAAAGTCAAATATAGTCAAAGTCAATGGAGGAGGAGGCGGAGTGGCACAAAACATTTCTGATATCATCGAACAGTATTTGAAGGAAGTCTTGGATCAGAATGGTCGAGAAATATTGGAAATTAAGCGCAATGAGATTGCAGATAAGTTTCAATGCGTACCTTCACAAATTAACTATGTGATCAATACACGCTTTACGAGCGAAAGAGGCTATATCGTTGAAAGTAAGCGTGGCGGTGGTGGCTATATCCGTATCATTAAAGTCAAAATGAACGATGAAGTCGACTTATTGAACAACATTATTTCCCAAATATATCATCGTTTATCACAGGCCGCATCTGATCATATCATCATGCGTCTTGTTGAAAATAACATTCTATCTGAAAGAGAAGCTAAGATGATGATCAGTGTCATGGACCGTTCTGTTTTGCACATTGATTTACCTGAACGAGATGAACTGCGGGCTCGGATGATGAAAGCGATGTTAAATGCTTTAAAATTAAAGTAAAGCGGGTGAAAAGATTGATTTGTCAAGAATGCAATGAGAGACCAGCCACTTTTCACTTTACAAAAGTTATAAATGGAGAAAAACAAGAAATGCACATATGTGAACAATGTGCAAAAGAAAACAGTGATTCATATGCTATGAGTGGAAACCAGGGTTTCTCCATTCACAATTTGTTATCAGGCTTGTTGAATATTGATCCTAGCTTTACCACAAGTGCTAACAAAGGGTCATCTATTTTTCAAGAAGCGAGAGAAGTGGATCAATGTCCTAAATGTGGCTTAACCTTTCAGCAGTTCAGAAAAACAGGCCGTTTTGGCTGTGCAGAATGTTATCGTACATTTGATCAGTATCTGAATCCTGTTTTGCGGAAAGTCCATAGTGGAAATACAGCACATAATGGAAAAGTTCCTAAACGGATTGCCGGCAGTCTGCATGTTCGCCGGAAACTTGAGTTGATGCAGCAAGAGCTGAAGCAGTTGATTGAACAGGAAGAGTTTGAAAAAGCAGCGGAAGTTCGAGATCAAATTCGTGCATTAGAGCATGAGCAATCTCAGCAGAGGGAGGGAGAGTAACGACATGTCGCTCCAGCATTTTATTCAAGACGCTTTAAGTCAATGGATGAAACAAAAAGGACCAGAAAGTGACATTGTTCTTAGCAGTCGTATTCGGCTAGCACGCAATCTAGAGCATGTTCGTTTCCCAACTCAGTTTTCTCAAGAGGAGGCCGAAGCTGTTCTAAAGCAATTCGAGCAGAAGTTTGCGAGCGGGGAAGTGAAGGACGTTGGAAACTTTGTTCTGATTCGAATGAATGAAACGCAGCCTTTAGCCAAAAGGGTGCTTGTTGAAAAGCATTTGATTAGTCCCAACTTGGCAGAATCAAGATTTGGTGGCTGCTTGCTTTCTGAAAATGAGGAAATTAGTGTCATGCTAAATGAAGAAGACCATATTCGCATTCAATGCCTGTTCCCAGGATTTCAGTTGGCCAATGCACTAAAAGTGGCTAATCAGGTAGACGACTGGATTGAAGAGCAAGTGGATTATGCGTTTTCTGAAAAGAGAGGATACTTAACAAGCTGTCCGACCAATGTGGGTACAGGTATTAGGGCTTCGGTCATGATGCATTTACCAGCATTAGCCCTCACAAGACAAATGAACCGGATTATTCCTGCAATTAATCAATTAGGTCTTGTGGTCAGAGGAATTTATGGTGAGGGTAGCGAAGCAATAGGAAACATCTTTCAAATCTCAAATCAAATGACACTTGGTCAATCAGAAGAGGATATTGTGGATGATTTGAATAGTGTGACCGCTCAGCTTATTGAACAAGAGCGATCTGCACGAAAAGCTTTATATCAAACGTCTAAAATTGAACTTGAGGACAGAGTGTACCGCTCCTTAGGGATACTGGCCAATTGTCGTATGATTGAATCAAAAGAAACGGCAAAGTGTCTGTCAGATGTGCGGCTTGGAATTGATTTAGGTATCATTAAGGGGCTTTCAAGTAATATACTGAATGAACTCATGATTTTGACACAGCCTGGCTTCCTTCAGCAATATTCAGGGGGAGCTTTGGAGCCAAATGAACGAGATATAAAACGAGCAGCGATAATTAGAGAAAGGCTGCGCTTAGAAATGCATAGGAATGGACAGGAGGATGAAACGATATGATGTTTGGAAGATTCACTGAAAGAGCTCAAAAGGTATTAGCACTTGCACAAGAAGAAGCCATTCGCCTAGGCCATAAGAACATTGGAACAGAACACATTTTACTTGGTCTTGTACGCGAAGGTGAGGGTATCGCCGCAAAAGCGTTAGAAGCATTGGGTCTTGTTTCAGATAAAATCCAAAAAGAAGTCGAAAGCTTGATTGGAAGAGGGCAAGAGGTGACTCAAGCTATTCCTCATTATACGCCTAGAGCGAAGAAGGTCACTGAGCTTTCAATGGATGAAGCAAGAAAGCTAGGTCATTCCTATGTAGGGACAGAACATATTCTATTAGGTCTTATTCGTGAGGGAGAGGGTGTAGCTGCCCGTGTCTTAAATAACCTCGGAGTGAGCTTAAATAAAGCACGTCAGCAAGTCTTACAGCTGCTTGGCAGCAATGAAACGGGTGCATCTGCGGCAGGCTCTAATAGCAATGCGAATACACCAACATTAGATAGTTTGGCAAGAGATTTAACGGCTATTGCGAAAGAGGATAGCTTGGACCCTGTCATTGGCAGAAGCAAAGAAATTCAGCGTGTCATTGAGGTATTAAGCAGAAGAACGAAGAATAACCCTGTACTGATTGGTGAGCCAGGTGTTGGTAAAACAGCCATCGCAGAAGGTCTTGCACAGCAAATTATTCATAACGAAGTGCCTGAAATCCTGCGCGATAAACGAGTGATGACACTTGATATGGGAACCGTTGTGGCAGGAACAAAATATCGTGGTGAATTCGAGGACCGCTTGAAAAAAGTCATGGACGAAATTCGTCAGGCTGGAAATATCATTCTCTTCATTGATGAGCTTCATACACTGATTGGTGCAGGTGGAGCAGAGGGTGCGATTGATGCGTCTAATATTCTGAAACCATCTCTAGCACGTGGTGAGCTTCAATGTATTGGGGCTACAACGTTAGATGAGTACCGTAAATATATTGAGAAGGATGCGGCGCTTGAACGTCGATTCCAGCCAATTCAAGTGGATCAGCCGTCCGTTGATGAAAGTATTCAGATCTTAAGAGGACTTAGAGATCGTTATGAAGCACATCACCGTGTGTCTATTACAGATGAAGCGATTGAGGCGGCAGTGAAGCTGTCTGACCGCTACATTTCTGATCGTTTCCTTCCAGATAAGGCGATTGATCTAATTGATGAGGCAGGCTCGAAGGTACGCTTACGTTCATTCACGACACCGCCTAACCTAAAGGAACTAGAGCAAAAGCTAGATGAAGTACGTAAGGAAAAGGATGCGGCTGTACAAAGTCAAGAATTTGAAAAAGCAGCTTCTCTTCGCGATACAGAGCAGCGTTTGCGTGAAAAAGTAGAAGTGACAAAGAAATCATGGAAAGAAAAGCAGGGACAAGAGAATTCTGAGGTATCTGTAGATGATATCGCAATGGTGGTCTCTAGCTGGACCGGAGTGCCTGTTTCGAAAATTGCTCAAACGGAAACAGATAAGCTTCTGAATATGGAACAATTGCTCCACTCTCGTGTGATCGGGCAGGATGAAGCCGTTGTCGCTGTGGCAAAAGCTGTGAGACGTGCTCGCGCTGGTCTAAAAGATCCGAAACGTCCGATCGGCTCCTTTATTTTCTTAGGCCCAACAGGGGTTGGTAAGACAGAGCTTGCTAGAGCGCTTGCCGAGTCTATTTTCGGTGATGAAGAAGCGATGATCCGTATTGATATGTCTGAGTACATGGAGAAACATTCTACATCAAGACTTGTTGGATCACCTCCGGGTTATGTTGGCTATGATGAAGGCGGTCAGCTGACTGAAAAAGTGAGAAGAAAGCCTTACTCTGTTGTACTTTTAGATGAGATTGAAAAGGCGCATCCTGATGTCTTTAATATCTTACTGCAAGTATTAGAAGATGGTCGTCTTACTGATTCTAAAGGACGTACAGTTGACTTTAGAAATACCATTTTGATTATGACTTCAAACGTTGGAGCTAGTGAATTGAAGCGCAATAAATATGTTGGCTTTAACGTGCAGGATGAAGGTCAAAATTACAAAGATATGAAAGGCAAAGTAATGGGCGAGTTGAAACGTGCGTTTAGACCAGAATTCATCAACCGTATTGATGAAATCATTGTCTTCCACTCGCTTGAAAAGAAACACTTAAAAGAGATTGTGTCTCTCATGTCTGATCAATTAACAAAACGATTAAAAGAGCAAGACCTCTCAATTGAACTGACAGAAGCGGCAAAAGCGAAAATTGCCGACGAAGGGGTAGACCTTGAGTATGGTGCTCGTCCGTTAAGAAGAGCGATTCAAAAGCATGTGGAGGATCGACTTTCTGAGGAGCTGCTGAAGGGCAATATTGAAAAAGGTCAACATATTGTATTAGATGTGGAAGATGGAGAAATTGTCGTAAAAGCGACGGCTGCTACGAACTAATATAGTAAGATAAAAGTGTGAGGCATACCAGTCAGATGTATGCCTCCCTTTACTTATTCTCTGACCAGTATAAGGAGTTGTATTCTTCAATCTATGGCTAAGACAAAATCAAAATTTATATGCCAATCGTGCGGGTACGAGTCAGCCAAATGGATGGGGAAATGTCCAGGCTGCGGCACGTGGAACAGTATGACAGAAGAGGTCGTTCGCAAAGAGTCGGCAAACCGTCGAAGTGCTTTTAATCATTCTGTTCAAACCATTCAAAAACCTTCACCTATTTCTGCAATTGAAACATCCGAAGAACCCCGTATTAAGACGAATCTAGAAGAATTTAACCGAGTATTAGGAAGTGGAATTGTCAAAGGCTCTCTTGTTCTCATTGGAGGAGATCCTGGGATTGGGAAGTCCACATTATTATTGCAAGTATCAGCACAGCTCTCAGATCAAAATCAGAATGTGTTATACATATCTGGTGAGGAGTCCATTAAACAAACGAAGCTAAGAGCGGACCGCCTCGGCATTGATAGCACCTCTTTACATGTTTTGGCTGAAACCGATATGGAGTATATAACGTCTTCTATACAAGAGATGAAGCCCGCTTTTGTGGTGGTGGATTCGATTCAAACCGTTTATCAAAGCGATATAACGTCAGCTCCTGGATCTGTTTCTCAGGTAAGAGAATGTACAGCGCAGTTGATGAAGATTGCTAAGACGAATGGAATTCCTATTTTTATCGTTGGTCACGTGACCAAAGAGGGCTCCATCGCAGGTCCACGTCTTTTAGAGCATATGGTGGACACGGTTCTATATTTTGAAGGGGAGCGGCATCATACGTTTCGTATCTTACGAGCGGTGAAAAACCGATTTGGTTCAACGAATGAACTAGGGATTTTTGAAATGAGAGAAGAAGGGCTCACAGAAGTCTTAAACCCATCAGAAATCTTCTTAGAAGAGCGGTCAGCAGGTGTATCTGGGTCATGTGTTGTGGCCTCAATGGAAGGAACAAGACCCGTTCTTGTGGAGATACAAGCATTAATATCGCCGACAAGCTTTGGAAATCCGCGAAGAATGGCTACAGGCCTTGATCATAATCGTGTGTCATTGCTCATGGCTGTTTTAGAAAAACGTGTAGGGCTGCTGCTGCAAAACCAAGATGCATATTTAAAGGTCGCAGGCGGTGTGAAGCTTGACGAACCAGCGATTGACTTGGCTATTGCCGTCAGTATTGCATCAAGCTTTAAAGATGCAGCGCCGCAGCAAGCGGATTGCTTTATAGGAGAAGTGGGTCTGACGGGAGAAGTCAGAAGAGTATCAAGAATTGAACAGCGTGTGCAAGAAGCTGCTAAACTAGGATTTAAACGAATGTTTATTCCTCAGGCGAATATAGACGGATGGAAAAAGCCGAGAGGGATTGAGTTAGTCGGTGTAGAAAATGTAGCGGAGGCACTTCGTATTTCACTAGGGGGATCATAGAATGGAAAAAGAGAAAAAAGGAGCGAGAGAAGTTGATCTCTTAGATATCGTACAGTTTGTGGCACCAGGGACACCTTTGCGAGTAGGGATTGAAAATGTCCTGAGAGCCAATACTGGCGGGCTCATTGTTGTTGGTTATAACGACAAAGTAAAAAGTGTGGTAGATGGAGGATTTCACATTAATTCTGCCTTCTCCCCAGCACACTTATATGAATTGGCCAAGATGGATGGGGCGATTATTTTAAGTGATTCTGGTCAGAAAATCTTGTATGCGAATACACAGCTGATGCCAGATGCAACGATTCATTCATCAGAAACAGGTATGAGACACCGAACGGCTGAACGTGTAGCCAAGCAGACAGGCTGCTTAATCATTGCCATTTCTGAACGGAGAAATGTCATTACTTTATACCAAGGGAATCGTCGTTATACGTTGAAAGATATCGGTTTTATTTTAACAAAGGCCAATCAAGCCATTCAAACGCTTGAGAAATATAAAACCATTTTAGATCATGCCATTTCAGCGTTAAGCGCCCTAGAATTTGAAGAGCTTGTCACCTTTGGTGATGTACTCTCTGTGCTGCACCGCTACGAAATGGTGCTCAGAATCAAGAATGAAATTAATATGTATATCAAAGAACTTGGAACAGAAGGGCACTTGATCCGTCTTCAAGTCAATGAGCTGATTACAGATATGGAGCAGGAAGCGGCTCTATTTATTAAAGATTACGTGAAAGAAAAGATTAAAGATCCATATGTTTTGCTTAAACAACTCCAAGATATGTCTAGCTTTGAGCTGTTAGATGATTCTATTCTGTACAAGTTACTTGGATATCCAGCTTCTACAAATATTGACGATTATGTGTATACAAGAGGCTACAGATTACTTCACAAAATCCCTAGACTGCCAATGCCTATCGTCGAAAATGTGGTCGAAGCGTTTGGTGTGTTAGATCGAATTATGGAAGCAGATGTACAAGATTTGGATGAAGTAGAAGGAATTGGAGAAGTAAGAGCGAAAAAGATAAAAAAAGGATTAAAAAGGTTACAAGAAAAACATTATATTGACCGTCAGTTATAAAAGAGAAATTTTTCTTAATCACGGTTAAAAATGGATGAATATGGGTATATTAATGATGCTTTTGTTTTCTGTTGATTATGATAGAAAACTTAAACATATATCAATGTCAGATGAAGGTGGATTGACAGATGAAAAATAAAGGAGGTGAAGGTATGTTAAAAAAAATCGTTCAGGCGTTTTTTATCATTTTTGGTGCAGTTGTGGGGATTTTTATCATTCCAGAGTTATTTCTGCTGTTAAATGTAAAGGACATACCTCTCATAACAAATGCTTACTCTTCAGCACTAATAGGAGCCGCTGTGTTCTTCCTTATCGGCCAATGGTGCACAGGTTATGTGGTTAATTGGGTGAAATGGATCGAGGATTCTCTATTGAAGGCGCCTCTTCCTGATCTTATATCTGGAAGTTTCGGTTTAGTATTTGGACTTATTCTAGCATATCTTATTGTAAACGTGATCCCGCTAAACAATATCCCATATCATATTTTTGGTACCATTATTCCGATTTTTCTGGCTTTCTTTTTAGGATACCTTGGATTTCAGGTAGGGTTTAAGAAGAAGGATGAGATGATGGGGCTGTTCTCTCGATCTGCAAAGGTCAGCAAGAAAAAAGGCGCAGCTGATGATGAACCGGAAATAGAAGATAAAAAGCTGAAAATTTTAGACACAAGTGTTATCATTGATGGAAGAATCGCAGATATTTGTCAAACTGGATTCTTAGAAGGAGTTATGGTCATTCCTCAATTTGTTCTCGAGGAATTACAGCATATTGCTGACTCTTCTGATGTATTAAAGAGAAATAGAGGCCGAAGAGGTCTTGATATTTTAAATCGTATTCAAAAAGAATTGGATATCAAAGTTGAAATTTACGAAGGTGACTTCGAAGACATTCAAGAGGTTGATAGCAAGCTTGTGAAGCTCGCTAAATTAACTTCAGGTGTTGTTGTGACAAATGATTTTAATTTAAATAAAGTATGCGAACTTCAAAAAGTAGCAGTGTTAAACATCAATGATCTAGCCAATGCGGTCAAACCGGTTGTGCTACCTGGGGAAGAAATGAAGGTACAGGTCATTAAAGATGGGAAAGAGCATAACCAAGGTGTTGCCTACTTAGATGACGGTACGATGATTGTGGTCGAAGAAGGACGCAATTACATTGGAAAAGACATTGATGTGCTTGTCACAAGTGTGCTTCAGACTGCTGCTGGAAGAATGATTTTTGCGAAACCAAAACTTCTGGAGAAGGCGCTCTAAAGGGAGAACGAACATGTATTATGAAGTAGTTATTCCGGCTGCGGGGCAGGGGAAACGGATGAAGGCCGGCCGCAATAAGCTTTTTATTGAATTGAAAAGAATGCCGGTCATCATTCACACATTAAAGGTGTTTGACGCTCATTCACAATGCAAACGCATGATCTTAGCGATCAACGAAGAGGAGCGTCATGACTTTGAAAGGCTACTAAAGGTACACGCTTTTCAAACGCCTGTTTCACTTGTCACTGGTGGTGAAGAACGTCAGCAAAGTGTATACGAAGGATTGAAGGCTGTGAAAGATGCGGACATCGTGCTTGTTCATGATGGGGCAAGGCCTTTTATTAAGCATACACAGATCGACTTGCTCGTAAAAGCAGCGATTGAAAAAGGCTCCGCAGTCGTAGCGGTACCAGTGAAAGACACAATCAAACGCGTTCAACAAGGCAAAGTGGAGCAAACCATTGAACGTCAGAGCTTGTGGGCAGTCCAGACCCCACAAGCTTTTCGTCATTCTATTTTAAAAGAGGCGCATGAATATGCGGAGCGGACCGGCTTCCTTGGAACAGACGACGCCAGTCTTGTGGAACAACTACACGGTGAGAGTGTGTACATTGTTCAGGGAGACTATACCAATATTAAGCTGACAACACCGGATGATTTACTGGTTGCCAAGGCAATTATGGATGCGGAAAGAGGGTACTAGATCATGTTGAGAATAGGACAAGGCTTTGATGTACATCAATTAACAGAGGGAAGACCTCTTATTATCGGTGGGGTGACCATTCCCTATGAAAAGGGACTGCTTGGGCATTCAGATGCTGACGTATTGCTTCACACGGTGGCTGATGCCTGTCTAGGTGCGATTGGTGAAGGAGATATCGGCAGACATTTCCCGGATACGGATCCTGAGTTTAAGGATGCAGATTCTTTTAAACTACTTCAGCATGTGTGGGCGCTTGTGAAAGAAAAAGGCTATACACTTGTGAATATTGACTGCACCATCATGGCGCAAAAGCCAAAAATGGCACCTTACATTCAACCAATGTGCGAAAAAATCGCAGAAGCGCTTGAGGCAGATGTCACACAGGTGAATGTCAAAGCAACAACGACAGAGAAACTCGGATTTACAGGAAGAGGCGAAGGAATTGCCTCTCAGGCGACAGTGCTTCTTCAGAAAAAGTAAAATCCATTTTGATGAGAATGGGTTTTGATGATAAAATACGTTTATAAAAAATTGGTGTCAGACAACATGATGCAGATGAAAGGAAGTTAAACTCATGGGAAATGAAGTGCGCGTTCGTTATGCACCGAGTCCAACTGGTCATTTACATATTGGGAATGCTAGAACGGCTCTTTTCAACTATTTGTTCGCACGCAGCCAAGGCGGCAAATTTATTATTCGAATCGAGGATACGGATCAAAAGCGTAATGTAGAAGGCGGAGAAGAAAGTCAGCTTCGCCACCTGCAGTGGCTCGGTATTGATTGGGACGAGAGCATTGATAAAGATGGCGGCTACGGTCCTTACAGACAATCAGAACGTAATGATATTTACAAAAAATATTATGACGAGCTGCTAGAAAAGGACTTGGCGTATAAGTGCTATTGTACGGCTGAAGAACTAGAAGAAGAGCGTGAAGCACAAATTGCCCGCAGTGAAATGCCTCGATATTCTGGTAAATGCAGTCATTTATCAAAAGAAGAAGAGGACAAGCTCATTGCTGAAGGAAGAGAGCCAAGCATTCGCTTCCGTGTGCCAAAAGGAGAAATCATCAAATTTGACGATATGGTCAAAGGTGATATTTCATTTGAAACAGATGGCATCGGTGACTTTGTCATTGTGAAGAAAGATGGTACGCCAACTTATAACTTCGCCGTAGCAGTGGATGATCATTTGATGAAAATGACTCACATTCTTCGCGGAGAGGACCACATTTCAAATACACCTAAACAAATCATGATCTTCAATGCATTTGGCTGGGATGTTCCGCTATTCGGACATATGACGCTGATTGTGAACGAGAACCGCAAGAAATTAAGTAAGCGTGATGAATCGATTATTCAATTCATCGAGCAGTATAAGAACTTGGGCTATTTACCAGAAGCCCTGTTTAACTTCATTGCATTACTTGGATGGTCTCCAGTTGGCGAAGAAGAATTATTTACAAAAGAGCAGTTCATCGATATTTTTGATGTAAACCGACTTTCTAAGTCACCAGCTCTATTCGACATGCATAAACTAAAATGGGTGAATAACCAATACGTGAAAGCACTTGATCTTGATCAAGTTGTGGCACTAACACTTCCACATCTTCAAAAGGCAGGCAAGGTAAGCGAGCAGCTGACAGAAGAAGAAAACACGTGGGTACGCAAGCTTATTTCTCTATATCATGAGCAATTGAGCTACGGAGCAGAAATTGTTGAGTTGACAGAGTTGTTCTTTAAGGAGCAAATTGAGTATAATCAAGAGGCGAAGGAAGTTCTAGCAGAGGAACAAGTACCAGAAGTCATGGCCTCTTTTGCAGGTCAGCTTGAACGTCTGGAGTCTTTCACACCTGATGAAATCAAGGCTGCTATTAAAGCGGTACAAAAAGAAACAGGGCATAAAGGCAAGAAACTATTCATGCCGATTCGTGTGGCTGTCACAGGACAAACGCATGGCCCAGAACTTCCGCAAAGTATTGAACTACTAGGTAAAGAAACGGTATTAAACCGCATTAAACAAATATAAGGAAAATCGTTGCGAGGGAGAAGTACAATGTTTTCGCCCATCACAGAAAGAGTCTTCACCGGCTGAAAGAGACTTATGGGCAGACGTTGGAAATGCACCCTCAAGACCCTTGAGGAACACGTACGTTAGTATGCAAGGGCGGTACCCTCCGTTATGGGATTAAGTTGAGAAAGCTTGCAATAAGAGGCTTTCTAAACAGAGTGGAACCGCGTTTTCAAAACGTCTCTGTCATATGGCAGAGGCGTTTTTTATTTGTCCAAAAAAAGAGAGCAAGTCCTAAGAGAGATTGATGGGGAAGAACGGGGGGAGCATGTGTTTTTCAAAATGCTGAAAGAAGATATTGATACTGTGTTTGATCAAGATCCTGCTGCTAGAAGCTATATTGAAGTAGTGCTAACCTATTCAGGGCTTCATGCGATTTGGGCTCACCGTATCGCGCATGCATTTTATAAGCGTAAGCTATATTTTCTTGCGCGGATCATTTCTCAGGTCAGCCGTTTTTTCACAGGGGTTGAAATTCACCCAGCGGCAACCATCGGCAGGCGATTCTTCATTGATCACGGCATGGGTGTCGTGATTGGGGAAACGTGTGAAATTGGAGACAACGTTACTGTTTTCCAAGGCGTGACATTAGGGGGAACAGGGAAAGAAAAGGGAAAGCGGCATCCGACCATTTTAGACGATGCTCTCATTGCGACGGGTGCAAAGGTGCTCGGTTCCATTACCGTTGGAAAAGGGTCCAAGATTGGTGCAGGGTCTGTTGTGTTAAAGGACGTCCCTGACCATTCCACCGTTGTAGGTATACCTGGGCGCGTGGTCGTTCAAAATGGAAAGAAAATCAATCGTGATCTCAACCATCAAGATTTGCCAGATCCAGTTTCCGATCGTTTTAAAGAATTAGAACGAGAAATGGAAAAGCTAAAACGTGAGCTGGCTTCATTGAGCAGAAAGGAAGAACAATCATGACGATCAATATTTATAATACATTAACGCGTAAGAAAGAAGAGTTTGTCCCGCTTGAACCAGGAAAGGTCAAGATGTATGTGTGCGGACCAACCGTTTATAACTATATTCACATTGGGAATGCAAGACCAGCAATTGTATATGACACCGTACGTAAGTATTTAGAATACAGCGGTTATGATGTGAACTTTGTATCAAACTTTACAGATGTGGATGATAAGCTCATCAAAGCAGCCAATGAGCTTGGGGAAGATGTCCCGACCATTGCTGACCGGTTTATCCAAGCGTATTTTGAAGACGTCAGTGCATTAGGCTGCAAAAAAGCAGACCTTCACCCGCGAGTAACAGAAAATATGGATGACATCATTGCGTTTATTGCTACATTGATTGAAAAAGGCTACGCCTATGAAGCAGATGGCGACGTGTATTACAGCACGCGTTCGTTTGAAGGCTACGGAAAGCTTTCTCATCAATCGATTGATGAACTGAAGACAGGTGCCCGTATTCGTGTAGGTGAAAAGAAACGAGATGCACTGGACTTTGCTCTATGGAAGGCTGCAAAGGATCAGGAAATCTCATGGAATAGCCCGTGGGGCGAAGGTCGTCCAGGCTGGCACATTGAGTGCTCGGCCATGGTCAAAAAGTATTTAGGTGACACGATCGACATTCATGCTGGCGGGCAGGATTTAACCTTCCCGCACCATGAGAATGAGATTGCCCAATCTGAGGCGTTGACAGGGAAACCTTTTGCGAAGTATTGGATGCATAACGGATATATTAATATTGATAATGAAAAAATGTCAAAATCACTTGGCAACTTTGTGCTGGTTCATGACATTGTGAAAGAACAAGATCCAGATGTGCTTCGCTTCTTTATGCTGTCGGTTCACTATCGTCACCCGATTAACTATTCAATGGATTTATTAGAAAATACAAAGAGTGCGTTTAACCGACTCAAAACATCATTTGCCAATTTACATCACCGCCTTGAGAGCAGCACGAATATCACGGAAGATAATGCCGAATGGCTGGCGAAGATTGAAGAGCAGCGTGCGACATTTATTTCTGAAATGAATGATGACTTCAATACGGCGAATGCCATCTCTGTTTTATTCGAACTAGCGAAACAGGCGAATTACTATATGGAGAATGATCATACTTCGGAGGAGGTCATCAAGGCATTCATTGGCTTGTTCCAAGAGATCACTTCCGTTCTTGGTTTCTCAATAGAAGAAAAGCACACGCTTGACGAAGAGGTAGAAGCGTTAATTGAGAAACGAAATGAAGCTAGAAGAAATCGTGACTTCGCCCTGTCTGATCAAATTCGTGACCAGTTAAAGAGCATGAATATTGTATTGGAGGACACTCCTCAAGGTACTCGCTGGAAAAGAGGAGAATAGGCATGTTGAATTTTGAAAAGCTGAAAGACGGTAAACAGTTGAACGGACTTGCGCTTGCTTATATGGGTGATGCCATTTTTGAAGTCTATGTGAGGCATCACCTCCTCCAAACGGGGGCGACAAAACCAAATGAGCTGCATAAACGAGCAAGTAAGATTGTTTCAGCTAAATCTCAGGCCGCTATTTTATTTACACTTCAGCAGCAAGGCTTTTTCACTGAGGCGGAAGAAGCGGTGCTGAAAAGAGGAAGGAATGCAAAATCAGGCACAGTGCCTAAAAACACAGACGTTCAAACGTATCGTTATAGTACGGCGTTTGAAGCGCTCATGGGTTATTTATTTATTGAACAGCAGGACGAACGCTTAGAAGAGCTGATTAGTCAGGCGATTGAAATCGGAACGTCAGGGAGGAAGACAAATGAGTCAGCAACATGATTATGTGATTGGGAAAAATGCAGTGATTGAAACACTGAAGTCAGATCGAGAGTTATACAAGCTCTGGATGGCAGAAAACACTGTAAAAGGACAAGCCCAGCAGGTCATTGAACTCGCTAAAAAGCAAAATATCACCATTCAGTATGTTCCGAGGAAAAAGCTTGATCAAATGGTAACGGGTCAGCACCAGGGAATCGTTGCACAAGTAGCGGCATATGAATATGCAGAGTTAGACGATCTGTATCAAATCGCCGAAAAGCGGAATGAACAGCCATTTTTCCTTATTTTAGATGAAATCGAAGATCCTCATAATTTGGGGTCCATTATGCGTACGGCGGATGCTGTAGGTGCACACGGGATCGTTATTCCGAAAAGGCGAGCGGTCGGCTTGACGACAACCGTTGCCAAGGCATCCACTGGAGCAATCGAGCATATTCCTGTCGCAAAGGTGACCAATCTTTCAAGAGCTCTTGATGAGATGAAAGAAAGAGGAATCTGGGTCGCGGGAACAGATGCGTCTGCTAAGCAGGATTACAGACAATTTGATGGCACAATGCCGCTGGCTCTTGTGATCGGCAGTGAAGGAAAAGGGATCGGCCGCTTGATCAAGGAAAAATGTGATTTCCTGATTAAACTGCCAATGGCCGGGAAGGTCACTTCATTAAATGCATCAGTTGCCGCGAGTTTATTGATGTATGAAGTGTATCGAAAACGTTATCCGTTAGGAGAATAGAGATGGACATCCTCTTAGTCGATGGATACAACATGATAGGTGCATGGCCTCGTTTGCAGCACTTAAAGGAAAACAGCTTTGAAGAAGCCAGAGACGTACTGATTCAAAATTTAGCAGAATATCAAGCATACACAGGGTATCGAGTCATTGTCGTATTCGATGCCCATATGGTTAAAGGGATCGAGAAAAAGCGGACAAACCACCGGGTAGAGGTCATCTTTACGAGAGAGAATGAAACGGCTGATGAGCGTATTGAAAAGCTGGCGCAGGATTTAAATAACATTCGGACGCAAATTCATGTGGCAACCTCTGACTTTACGGAACAGTGGGCGATCTTTGGACAAGGCGCTCTTCGCAAGTCGGCTAGAGAGCTTTTAAGAGAGATTGAAGTGATTGAACGAAAGATTGAAACACGGGTCAAAAAGATTACGTCTGATAAACCGGCATCCAAAATTGAATTGTCAGAAGATGTATTGAAAACGTTTGAAAAATGGCGGCGAGGGAATTTGGAATAGCTTGACGATATTTCAACCATTAATGTATAATATTTCTATCTAGGTGCGGTCGGGGGGATCGAAGTGAATCTAAACAACAGCAAGGGTAAATCCATCAGAGAGCAATTTTGCCAGTTGGAAGATGAACAAGTCATTGAAAGGGTTCATGTCGGAGATAGTGATGCGCTAGATTATTTAATTACGAAATACCGCAATTTTGTTCGTGCGAAAGCAAGGTCATATTTCTTGATTGGAGCGGATCGAGAGGACATTGTCCAAGAGGGAATGATCGGACTTTATAAGTCTATCCGCGATTTCAGAGAGGACAAGCTTACTTCATTTAAAGCTTTTGCAGAATTATGTATTACCCGCCAAATTATCACCGCAATTAAAACAGCTACTCGCCAAAAACATATCCCGTTAAATTCCTATGTATCATTAGACAAGCCGATATACGATGAAGAATCGGACAGAACATTGTTGGACGTCATTTCCGGTGCTAAAGCGCTAAACCCAGAAGATTTAATCATTAGCAAAGAAGAATTTGATGATATTGAAATGAAAATGGGTGAACTATTAAGCGAGCTGGAAAGAAAGGTACTTGTGCTTTATCTTGATGGCAGATCCTATCAGGAGATCTCTGAAGATTTGAACCGTCATGTGAAATCAATTGATAACGCACTCCAAAGAGTAAAGAGAAAATTAGAGAAATATTTAGAACTTCGTGAGATCAGTCTCTAGTCAAACCTATATTGACAGCTTTTTCGACACTGTGATAAGGTACTAAGGAAATGATGTCGAGAAAATAGGTGTAAATATGAGGAAAAAAATTACTCTAGCCTGTAAAGACTGCGGAAGCCGCAATTATACGACAATGAAAAGTGTTGCTTCAGCAGCTGAAAGATTAGAAGTTAAGAAATATTGCAAGAATTGTAATTCACATAAAACACATTTAGAAACGAAGTAAGATTTGCGTTCTTTAATCTGTGGAGGTCTTTTACATGCGTATTATCAGTTTCTTAAAAAGTGTCGGAAAAGAAATGAAAAAGGTCAGCTGGCCAAAGAAAAACGAAATGGTCCGCTACACAATCACTGTTATTTTAACAGTCGTATTCTTTGCAATCTTTTTCTCTTTTCTTGATATAGGAATCTCACAATTAATCGAATTAATTCATTAATACTTGAATAATGGTCTGCTGAACGTGCTATAATAGATCATAATATGACTTGCCAAAAAACCCGTTTTACGGGTTTTTTCAATTGCTTGAAAATATTTACTGTTACTCGATATTCGTCAAATAGACATTATGAAATGTGGGGAGGGAAGGACTGAATAGTCCTGATCTAAAATGGAAAAGAATTGGTATGTTGTGCATACGTACTCTGGCTATGAAAACAAAGTAAAAGCAAATCTGGAAAAGCGTGTTGAATCAATGGGCATGCAGGATAAAATCTTCCGCGTAGTCGTACCAGAAGAAGAAGAAACTGATTTTAAAAACGGTAAGAAAAAAGTAGTCAAAAAGAAAGTATTCCCTGGCTATGTTCTAGTGGAAATCGTTATGACTGACGACTCTTGGTATGTCGTTCGTAATACACCAGGTGTCACTGGATTCGTTGGATCAGCTGGATCAGGCTCAAAACCGACTGCGCTGCTACCAGGCGAAGCTGAAACCATTCTGAAGAGAATGGGTCTTGAAGAGCGTAAAACAGAAATCGACTTTGAATTGAAAGAAACAGTCAAGGTCATCGATGGGCCATTTGCTAACTTCACAGGCTCTATTGAAGAGATTGATTACGATAAAAGCAAAGTTAAAGTATTCGTTAATATGTTTGGTAGAGAAACACCCGTGGAACTTGAGTTCACGCAGATCGACAAATTGTAATTCAAAAGAGCTTGAAATGAGTGTATAGAAGTGGTAATATAGCAAAGGTACGTCTTGAGTTCACTCAAGATCGCTAGCTAGTTATTTCGTCATTCATATAAAGAATGAAGTTGTTGAGTGGGAGGGGGATTCCCCTATTACCACATCACGGACTTTAAGGAGGTGTGTCTCGTGGCTAAAAAAGTAGTAAAAGTTGTTAAATTGCAAATTCCTGCTGGAAAAGCTAACCCAGCTCCACCAGTTGGACCTGCACTAGGTCAAGCCGGTGTTAATATCATGGGATTCTGTAAGGAGTTTAACGCTCGTACAGCTGACCAAGCTGGTCTTATCATTCCTGTTGAAATTTCGGTTTTTGAAGACCGTTCATTTACATTTATTACTAAAACTCCACCTGCTGCAGTATTACTTAAAAAAGCAGCTGGTATTGAGTCTGGTTCTGGTGAACCTAACCGTAATAAAGTGGCAACTGTTAAGCGTGATAAAGTACGCGAAATCGCGGAAACAAAAATGCCTGACTTAAACGCTGCTAGCGTTGAATCAGCTATGCGCATGGTTGAAGGTACTGCACGCAGTATGGGTATTGTCATCGAAGATTAATTTTTTGTCTTGTTGGGTTGCGAGTTTGGTTTTGACAAGTTCGCAACCCTTATTCGTGGGAGGTTATTCCGCTAAAACCACATAAGGAGGATTTTTATAATGGCTAAAAAAGGTAAAAAGTATGTAGAAGCTGCGAAGCTAATCGAACGTACTAAAGCGTATGATGTAGCTGAAGCTGTTTCTCTTACAAAAAAAGCAAATACAGCGAAATTTGATGCGACTGTAGAAGTTGCTTTTCGTTTGGGCGTAGACCCTCGTAAAAACGATCAACAAATCCGCGGTGCAGTTGTACTTCCTAACGGAACTGGTAAAACTCAACGCGTTCTTGTGTTCGCTAAAGGCGAAAAAGCAAAAGAAGCAGAAGCTGCTGGAGCAGACTACGTTGGAGATTCTGATTACATCACTAAAATCCAACAAGGTTGGTTCGACTTCGATGTAATCGTTGCGACACCTGACATGATGGGTGAAGTTGGTAAGATCGGTCGTGTACTTGGACCAAAAGGTCTTATGCCAAACCCTAAAACAGGAACTGTTACATTCGAAGTAGAAAAAGCAATCAATGAAATCAAAGCTGGTAAAGTAGAATACCGCGTTGATAAAGCTGGTAACATCCACGCGCCAATCGGAAAGGTTTCTTTCGAGGACGAAAAGCTTGTTGAGAACTTTGCAACAATCTATGACACAATCCTTAAAGCAAAACCTGCAGCGGCTAAAGGTGTATACGTGAAAAACGTTTCTGTTACATCTACTATGGGCCCTGGCGTGAAAGTGGATCCATCTTCTTTCTCTGCAAAATAATTCTTGACTTATCACAATCATTTTGATAATATCAAAATGTTGTAAAATAGAATATGTCCATTTATACCGTAGACAGCAGGGGCCTTATGGCTTAATTAACCCGCCGAGGTGTATATGTCACAGTCTTACGTTAACGTATGCTTGTATATACAGCCTCCATGTCTTAATGGAGGCTTTTTATATGGAGAACCGTTCGTTAGGAACGTGATGGCCTGATCGGTATAAGTGTTACACAAACAATGTACAGGAGGTGTAACCATGAGCAATGCAATCGATACAAAAAAAGTTGTCGTTGATGAAATTACTTCTAAATTTAAAGATAGTATGTCTACTGTCATTGTAGATTACCGCGGTCTTTCAGTTTCTGAAGTGACTGAACTTCGTAAACAGCTTCGTGACGCTGGCGTAGAATTCAAAGTTTACAAAAACACTTTGACTCGCCGTGCAGTTGAACAAGTTGAACTAACAGGTTTAAACGATTTCTTAACAGGTCCAAACGCTATCGCATTCAGTAATGAAGATGTTATCGCACCTGCGAAAATCATCAACGAATTTGCGAAAAGCCACGAAGCTTTAGAAATCAAAGCTGGTGTCATCGAAGGAAACGTAGCGACTGTAGAAGAAGTGAAGGCTCTTGCGGAACTTCCGTCTCGCGAAGGCTTACTATCTATGTTGCTTAGCGTTCTTCAAGCTCCAGTTCGTAACCTTGCTCTTGCTACTAAAGCAGTTGCAGATCAAAAAGAAGAACAAGGCGCTTAATGCGTACTTGACGTAAAATAACTTAAAATGGAGGAATTACAAATGGCTTTAAATATCGAAGAAATCATTGCTTCAGTTAAAGAAGCAACTGTACTTGAGTTAAACGACTTAGTAAAAGCAATCGAAGAAGAATTTGGCGTAACTGCTGCTGCTCCTGTAGCTGTAGCTGCTGGTGGCGGTGCTGCTGCTGAAGAAAAAACTGATTTTGATCTAGTACTTGCTGGTGCTGGAGACCAAAAAATCAAAGTTATCAAAGTGGTTCGTGAAATCACTGGTCTTGGCTTGAAAGAAGCTAAAGAACTTGTTGACAACACTCCAAAACCACTTAAAGAAGGTATTGCTAAAGAAGAAGCTGAAGAACTTAAAGCTAAGCTTGAAGAAGTTGGCGCTTCTGTAGAAGTTAAGTAATCTTCGCCTAATCTTTTGGGAAAGCTCGCTTTTACTGGCGGGCTTTTTCTTTTCTAATCTCCTGAAACGATTGAATCCAGAGGAGGTCCATTCACCATGAGTGACCACTATTATACGGAAAAGCCATCAGTGAAAAGCAATAAACAGACATGGGACTTCACCTTGAGAAACCGTAGCTATACTTTTACAAGTGACAGTGGAGTGTTTTCTAAGAAAGAAGTCGACTATGGTTCGAGGCTTTTAATTGAAGCTTTTGAAGAACCTGACTTGGATGGCGACGTCTTAGATGTCGGTTGCGGTTATGGACCGATTGGCTTATCGTTAGCAAACGAAATGACAGGCCGCACCATTCATATGATTGATGTGAACGAAAGAGCAGTCGAACTTTCAAAGGAAAACGCTAAGCATAATCGCATTGATAATGTCCGCATCTATCAAAGTGATTTGTTCTCGAATGTTCATTCATCAGCTGCTTTTGCCTCTATACTGACCAATCCCCCAATACGGGCAGGGAAGAAAGTAGTACATGCGATCTTTGAAAAAAGTGCTGATCATTTATTGCCGGAAGGTGAGTTGTGGGTGGTTATTCAGAAGAAACAAGGTGGACCATCTGCGATTGAGAAATTAGAGCAGCTTTTTGGAGAAGTCGCGGTCGTTATGAAAAAAAAGGGCTACTATATTATCAAAGCTAAAAAAGTTTGACGCAGTTTCCTAGCTGTGTTAACATTATAAAATGCCAATGTGTATATTTTGCTTGATAGGCTTAAAAAACAACTATTTTGTATAAATTATGCATACTTGGGAAAACTAATAAAATCGGTATTTGTTTTTGGATGTGGTTTTCTTATTTTAGAAACCCTTTTTTCTTTTGTCTTGTAAAAGTATTTCTTTACTGACATTTGAAAGACAGAAATACTTTTTACACATATAATACGCATGATTTGAGGGGTGAATCAGTTGACAGGTCAACTAGTTCAGTATGGACGACACCGCCAGCGCAGAAGCTACGCACGCATAAGCGAAGTGTTAGAATTACCAAATCTCATTGAAATTCAAACCTCTTCTTATCAGTGGTTTCTTGATGAGGGTCTTAGAGAGATGTTTCAAGATATATCCCCAATTGAGGATTTTACTGGTAACCTTTCTCTTGAATTCATTGATTACAGCCTAGGGGATCCTAAGTATCCTGTAGCAGAATCAAAAGAACGTGATGTAACTTACTCTGCTCCACTAAGAGTAAAAGTTCGTTTAATTAACAAAGAAACTGGAGAAGTAAAGGACCAAGATGTGTTTATGGGTGATTTCCCAATCATGACAGACACAGGTACTTTTATCATTAATGGTGCGGAACGTGTAATCGTTTCTCAGTTAGTACGTTCTCCAAGTGTATATTTCAGTGGTAAAGTAGACAAAAACGGTAAAAAAGGTTTTACTGCGACTGTCATTCCAAACCGTGGCGCATGGTTAGAATACGAAACTGATGCGAAGGATGTAGTCTATGTACGCATCGATCGCACACGTAAGTTGCCGGTTACGGTTCTTTTGCGTGCTCTCGGCTTCAGCTCTGATCAAGAGATTCTTGACCTCATTGGCGAGAATGAATACTTACGCAACACGTTGGAAAAAGACAATACAGAGAATGCCGATAAAGCACTTCTCGAAATCTACGAGCGTCTTCGTCCTGGAGAGCCACCAACTGTTGAAAATGCGAAAAGCTTGCTAGACTCTCGCTTCTTTGATCCGAAGAGATATGACTTAGCAAATGTTGGACGCTACAAGATTAATAAGAAGCTTCATATTAAAAATAGACTGTTCAATCAAAAATTGGCTGAAACGTTAGTTGACCCTGAAACAGGTGAAATTCTAGCAGAAAAAGGTCAAATTTTAGATAGAAGAGTGCTTGATAAAGTTCTCCCATACTTAGAAAACGGCATCGGATTTAGAAAGCTTTATCCGAATGGTGGCGTAGTAGAGGATGAAGTAGAACTTCAATCTATTAAGATTTATGCACCAACTGATCAAGAAGGCGAGCAAGTGATCAACGTGATTGGAAATGCATATGTAGAGGAAGCTGTGAAGAATATCACGCCTTCTGACATCATTGCATCGATCAGTTACTTCTTCAACCTTCTTCATGGTGTAGGTGACACAGATGATATCGATCACCTGGGTAACCGTCGTCTACGTTCTGTAGGTGAGCTTCTGCAAAACCAATTCCGTATTGGTTTAAGCAGAATGGAGCGTGTTGTTCGTGAAAGAATGTCGATCCAAGACACAAACACGATCACACCTCAGCAGCTGATCAACATTCGTCCTGTGATCGCATCTATCAAAGAGTTCTTTGGTAGCTCTCAGCTTTCTCAGTTCATGGATCAAACAAACCCGCTTGCTGAATTGACACACAAACGTCGTCTGTCAGCGCTTGGACCGGGTGGTTTGACACGTGAGCGTGCAGGAATGGAAGTTCGTGACGTTCACTACTCTCACTATGGTCGTATGTGTCCGATTGAAACACCAGAGGGTCCAAACATCGGTTTGATCAACTCTCTATCTTCATTTGCAAAAGTGAATCGTTTCGGCTTTATTGAAACACCTTACCGCCGGGTTGATCCTGAAACAGGTAAAGTGACACCGAGAATCGATTACTTAACTGCTGATGAAGAGGATAACTACGTAGTAGCACAAGCGAACGCTCAGTTAGCTGATGATGGTTCGTTTATCGATGATAATATCATTGCTCGTTTCAGAGGGGAAAACACAGTTGTTCCTCGAAACCGCGTTGACTACATGGACGTTTCGCCAAAGCAGGTTGTTTCTGCAGCGACAGCATGTATCCCATTCTTAGAAAACGATGACTCTAACCGTGCTCTAATGGGAGCGAACATGCAACGTCAGGCTGTGCCTTTGATGCAGCCAGAATCACCGATTGTTGGTACAGGTATGGAGTATGTATCAGGTAAAGACTCTGGTGCTGCTGTTATCTGCCGCTACCCAGGTGTTGTAGAACGTGTTGAAGCGAAGAATATTTGGGTTCGCCGGTATGAAGACGTTGACGGCCAACAAGTGAAAGGAAACCTAGACAAATACAGCTTGCTGAAATTTGTCCGCTCTAACCAAGGGACTTGCTACAACCAGCGTCCAATTGTAAGTGTTGGAGATGAAGTCGTTAAAGGGGAGATCCTTGCAGACGGTCCTTCTATGGAAAAAGGTGAATTGGCTCTAGGACGTAACGTTATGGTCGGTTTCATGACATGGGACGGTTACAACTACGAGGATGCGATCATTATGAGTGAGCGCCTTGTAAAAGATGATGTCTATACTTCTATCCATATTGAAGAATATGAATCAGAAGCTCGTGATACAAAGCTTGGACCTGAAGAAATTACACGTGATATTCCAAACGTTGGGGAAGATGCTTTACGCAACCTTGACGAGCGCGGAATCATCCGTATTGGTGCAGAAGTAAAAGACGGAGACCTTCTTGTAGGGAAAGTAACGCCTAAAGGTGTAACAGAACTAACAGCTGAAGAACGTCTATTACATGCAATCTTCGGTGAAAAGGCTCGTGAAGTTCGTGATACGTCTCTGCGCGTTCCACACGGCGGCGGCGGAATTATCCACGATGTAAAAGTCTTCAACCGTGAAGATGGCGATGAATTACCACCAGGTGTGAACCAGTTAGTCCGCGTATACATCGTTCAGAAACGTAAAATTTCTGAGGGTGACAAAATGGCCGGACGACATGGTAACAAAGGGGTTATCTCTAAAATCCTTCCAGAAGAAGATATGCCGTATCTTCCAGATGGAACGCCGATTGATATCATGTTAAACCCACTAGGGGTACCATCTCGTATGAACATCGGTCAGGTACTTGAACTTCATATGGGTATGGCTGCACGTTACCTTGGCATCCACATTGCGTCACCAGTATTTGATGGTGCTCGTGAGGAAGATGTTTGGGAAACGCTTGAAGAAGCAGGCATGTCCCGTGATGCAAAAACAGTCCTTTATGATGGTCGAACTGGTGAACCATTCGACAACCGTGTATCTGTCGGAATCATGTATATGATCAAACTGGCTCACATGGTTGACGATAAACTTCACGCTCGTTCAACTGGACCATACTCACTTGTTACGCAGCAGCCACTTGGCGGTAAAGCTCAGTTTGGCGGTCAGCGTTTCGGAGAGATGGAAGTATGGGCGCTTGAAGCTTACGGTGCAGCATACACACTTCAAGAAATCTTAACGGTTAAATCGGATGACGTTGTGGGTCGTGTGAAAACATACGAAGCCATCGTCAAAGGGGATAACGTACCTGAACCAGGTGTCCCTGAATCATTCAAAGTGTTAATTAAAGAACTTCAAAGTTTAGGTATGGATGTGAAAATCCTATCTGGTGATGAAGAAGAGATAGAAATGAGAGATTTAGAAGACGATGAGGAAACGAAGAAAGCAGACGGATTAGCGTTATCTAATGACGAAGATGCTGCTGACCTCGCACCTGTCGATCTTGAACGTGACGCAGTCACAAAAGAATAGCAGAAACGATTAGAGCAAGTGACTAGGGTATAACCCGAAGATTAAAAGGGAGGTAGGCCCCTTGCTAGATGTGAACAATTTTGAGTATATGAACATCGGTCTCGCATCACCTGATAAAATCCGTTCTTGGTCTTTTGGTGAAGTGAAAAAGCCTGAAACGATTAACTATCGTACACTGAAACCTGAAAAAGATGGTCTCTTTTGTGAACGTATCTTCGGACCGCAAAAAGACTGGGAATGTCATTGTGGAAAGTATAAACGCGTTCGTTATAAGGGTGTTGTATGTGACCGTTGTGGTGTAGAAGTAACACGGGCAAAAGTCCGTCGTGAGAGAATGGGGCATATCGAACTGGCTGCCCCAGTTTCCCACATTTGGTATTTCAAAGGTATCCCAAGCCGTATGGGTCTTGTACTTGATATGTCACCACGTGCGTTAGAAGAAGTGATCTACTTTGCTTCTTACGTCGTGACAGATCCAGGCAACACACCGCTTGAGAAGAAACAGCTTCTTTCTGAGAAAGAATTCCGTGCTTATTTAGATAAATACGGCAATACATTCCAAGCAGCTATGGGTGCTGAAGCAATCAACAAACTTCTTCAAGATATCGATCTTGTAAAAGAAGTAGATACACTGAAAGAAGAGCTAAAAACAGCCCAAGGACAGCGCCGTACACGTGCGATCAAACGCCTTGAAGTGTTAGAAGCCTTCCGTAACTCAGGAAACAAACCGTCTTGGATGATCCTTGATGTACTTCCGGTTATTCCGCCAGAATTACGTCCAATGGTTCAGCTTGATGGTGGACGTTTTGCTACTTCTGACTTGAACGACCTTTATCGTCGTGTCATCAACCGTAACAATCGTCTGAAACGTTTATTAGATCTTGGCGCGCCAAGCATCATCGTTCAGAACGAGAAGCGTATGCTTCAAGAAGCTGTCGATGCCTTGATTGATAATGGACGTAGAGGTCGACCAGTAACAGGACCAGGAAACAGACCATTGAAATCTCTTTCTCACATGCTGAAAGGGAAACAAGGACGTTTCCGTCAAAACTTGCTTGGTAAACGTGTTGACTATTCTGGACGTTCTGTTATCGTCGTAGGCCCACATTTGAAAATGTATCAGTGTGGACTTCCGAAAGAAATGGCTCTTGAGTTATTCAAACCATTTGTGATGAAAGAGCTTGTTGAAAAAGGATTAGCTCACAACATTAAGAGCGCGAAGCGTAAAATTGAGCGCGTGCAGCCGGAAGTATGGGATGTTTTAGAATCAGTTATTCGTGAGCATCCAGTCTTACTAAACCGTGCACCAACTCTTCACAGACTTGGTATTCAAGCGTTTGAACCTACACTTGTGGAAGGACGCGCAATTCGTCTCCATCCACTTGTATGTACAGCCTACAACGCTGACTTTGACGGTGACCAAATGGCGGTTCACGTACCATTATCTGCTGAAGCTCAAGCTGAAGCTCGTATCTTAATGCTTGCTGCTCAAAACATTTTGAACCCGAAAGATGGAAAACCAGTTGTTACGCCATCTCAGGATATGGTGCTTGGTAACTACTACCTAACACTTGAGCGTAAAGGTGCTATCGGAGAAGGTATGGTCTTCAAAGATACGAATGAAGCCCTTCTAGCTTATCAAAATGGTTATGTGCATCTTCATACTCGTGTAGCTGTTGCAGCTAACTCGTTGAAGAATGTGACATTCACTGATGAACAGCGTTCTAAATTGTTGATTACAACAGTTGGAAAACTGATCTTTAACGAAATCTTACCGGAATCATTCCCATACATGAATGAGCCGACGAAGAGCAATATTGAAGAAAAAACACCTGATCGTTTCTTCCTTGAAAAAGGTGAGGATATAAAAGCTGCGATCGAGAAACAAGAAATCAATCCGCCGTTCAAAAAAGGTATTTTAGGGAAAATCATTGCGGAAATCTTTAAGAGATTCCACATCACTGAGACATCTAAAATGCTTGACCGCATGAAAAATCTTGGGTTCAAATATTCTACTAAAGCCGGTATTACCGTTGGTGTATCTGATATCGTCGTATTAGATGATAAGCAGAAAATCCTTGAAGAAGCACAAGCAAAAGTAGATAACGTCATGAAGCAATTCAGACGTGGTTTGATTACAGAAGAAGAGCGTTATGAGAGAGTCATTTCAATCTGGAGTTCTTCTAAAGATGTCATCCAAGGTAAACTGATGAAGTCCCTTGATGAAGTCAACCCGATCTACATGATGAGTGACTCTGGAGCGCGTGGTAACGCATCTAACTTCACTCAGCTGGCTGGTATGCGTGGTCTGATGGCCAACCCGGCTGGACGTATCATTGAACTTCCGATTAAATCAAGTTTCCGTGAAGGTTTAACTGTATTAGAATACTTTATTTCCACTCACGGAGCGCGTAAAGGTCTTGCCGATACAGCTCTTAAAACAGCTGACTCAGGTTACCTCACGCGTCGTCTCGTTGACGTTGCACAGGATGTCATCATCCGTGAAACAGATTGCGGTACAGACCGTGGAATCTTGGCCAAGTCCATTAAAGAAGGAAATGAAATTATTGAGAAACTTGAAGAACGTCTAATCGGACGTTTTGCAAGAAAACCAATTGTTCATCCTGAAACGGGCGAAGTCATTGTTGGCGAAAACGAACTAATTGATGAAGATAAAGCACTTGAAGTAGTTGAAGCAGGAATCGAGGAAGTATGGATCCGTTCTGCATTTACATGTAACACGCCTCATGGTGTATGTAAACGATGCTACGGCCGTAACCTTGCAACTGGTACTGACGTTGAAGTCGGTGAAGCAGTTGGAATCATCGCTGCACAATCAATCGGTGAGCCAGGAACACAGCTTACAATGCGTACGTTCCACACCGGTGGGGTAGCAGGAGACGATATCACACAAGGTTTACCTCGTATTCAAGAGCTATTTGAAGCGCGTAATCCGAAAGGGCAAGCGACCATCTCTGAAATTGATGGTGTCGTTGCTGAAATTAACGATGTTCGTGACAAGCAGCAGGAAATTGTGGTTCAAGGCGAAGTTGAAACTCGTTCTTACACAGCTCCTTACAATGCACGTCTGAAAGTTGTTGAAGGTGACAAAGTCACTCGTGGTCAAGTATTGACAGAAGGTTCAATCGATCCGAAAGAACTTCTTAAAGTGACTGACATGACAGCTGTTCAAGAATATCTGCTTCATGAAGTACAAAAAGTATACCGTATGCAAGGGGTAGAAATCGGAGATAAGCACGTAGAGGTAATGGTTCGCCAAATGCTTCGTAAAGTGCGTGTGGCTGATGCTGGGGATACAGATGTATTACCAGGTACACTTCTTGATGTACACCAATTCACTGAAGCGAACAAAAAAGTACTATTCGAAGGCAAGCGTCCTGCAACAGGCCGTCCAGTTCTTCTTGGTATTACAAAAGCATCACTTGAAACAGACTCATTCTTGTCTGCTGCATCCTTCCAAGAAACGACTCGTGTCCTAACAGATGCGGCGATCAAAGGAAAACGCGATGAACTGCTTGGCTTGAAAGAGAATGTTATCATTGGTAAACTTGTTCCAGCTGGAACGGGAATGCCAAACTACCGTAAAGTTAAGCCGGTTTCACAAGTGCAACCGACTGACGACATGGTACCTGTAGAGTAATCTATCTCATCAGATCTCCATAAAAATCATCAAAAAATGGTGAAGGATGTCAAGAATATCTGTCATACGATATTGACATCCTTCTGCCATGATGATAATATAACCAAGGTGCTCAAAATAAAACCTGTTACTTTGGAGGATATTCGATGTCTTATGATAAAGTATCACAGGCTCAGTCCATTATTATTGGTACGAAGCAAACAGTAAAAGCCTTAAAACGAGATTCAGTAAAGGAAATCGTCGTAGCGAAAGATGCTGATCCTGCTTTAACAGCTAGTGTAATCAAACTAGCGCAAGAGAAGGGTGTAGACATTTTAATGGTAGATTCCATGAAAAAGCTCGGCAAGGCCTGCGGAATTGAAGTTGGGGCAGCAGCTGTTGCCATTATGTTATAACGTACTTGTTTGTTTTTGCATGCTTAAAATGCAAAAGCATTGTTTTTTGCCTTTTGATGAACCACCTGGGTATGTGGGTTATAAAAAAAGTAATGAAGGGAGGAATAACAACATGCCTACAATTAATCAGCTAATACGCAAAGGACGCGTGAGTAAAGTTGAAAACTCAAAGTCTCCTGCACTTAACAAAGGATACAACAGTTTCAAAAAAGAGCACACTAACGTAACATCTCCACAGAAGCGCGGGGTTTGTACTCGTGTCGGTACGATGACACCGAAAAAACCAAACTCAGCACTACGTAAATATGCTCGTGTACGTTTGTCTAACCTGATTGAAGTAACAGCTTACATTCCTGGTATCGGACATAATCTACAAGAGCACAGTGTAGTACTTATCCGTGGCGGACGTGTAAAAGACTTACCGGGTGTACGTTACCACATCGTTCGTGGTGCGCTTGATACTGCCGGAGTTGACGGTCGTATGCAAGGACGTTCTAAATACGGAACAAAACGCCCTAAACAAAGCAAATAATATAAACAAACATAAGGGTTTTTAGAAGTTGACGTCAGATCAGTGGAGTCAGGTAACTGACAATGAAACTTGTGAGATGAGAGACAGATAGAAATCCTTTTAAAAGAGAAGGGAGGCTATTCAGATGCCACGTAAAGGTCCTGTAGCAAAAAGAGACGTTTTGCCAGATCCAATTTACAATTCTAAACTTGTATCTCGTTTGATCAACAAAATGATGATCGACGGTAAAAGAGGAAAAGCACAAACAATCCTCTACAAGTCATTTGATATCATCAAAGAACGTACTGGTAATGAAGCGATGGAGGTTTTCGAACAAGCCTTGAAAAACATCATGCCAGTTCTTGAAGTTAAAGCACGTCGTGTAGGTGGAGCTAACTACCAAGTACCAGTAGAAGTTCGCCCAGACCGTCGTACAACTTTAGGTCTTCGTTGGTTAGTAAACTACGCTCGTCTTCGTGGAGAAAAAACGATGGAAGAGCGTCTTGCTAACGAAATCCTTGACGCAGCTAACAACACTGGTGCTGCTGTTAAGAAACGTGAAGATACACACAAAATGGCAGAAGCGAACAAAGCATTCGCTCACTACCGCTGGTAGGATTTATACCAAACTAAAAAAACTATTCCCTAATAAGGAAGGAGAAATTACCCAATGGCAAGAGAGTTCTCCTTAGACAAAACTCGTAATATTGGTATCATGGCTCACATCGATGCCGGTAAAACGACAACGACTGAGCGTATCTTGTACTACACTGGTCGTATCCATAAAATTGGTGAAACTCACGAAGGAGCTTCACAAATGGACTGGATGGAGCAGGAGCAAGAACGTGGTATTACAATCACTTCTGCTGCTACTACAGCACAATGGAAAGGTTACCGTGTAAACATCATCGATACACCAGGACACGTAGACTTCACTGTTGAAGTTGAACGTTCTTTACGTGTACTTGATGGTGCGGTTGCTGTTCTTGATGCACAATCAGGTGTAGAGCCACAAACTGAAACAGTTTGGCGCCAAGCAACAACTTACGGAGTACCTCGTATCGTATTCGTTAACAAAATGGATAAAACTGGTGCGGACTTCCTTTACTCTGTAAGCACATTAAGAGATCGCCTTCAAGCGAACGCTCATGCAATTCAATTGCCGATCGGCGCTGAAGACCAATTCGAAGGAATCATCGACCTTGTAGAAAACGTAGCATACTTCTATGAAGATGACCTTGGAACACGCTCTGATGCACAAGAAATCCCTGCTGAGTATAAAGACAAAGCTGAAGAGCTTCGCAACAGCCTAATTGAAGCTGTCGCTGAGCTTGATGAAGAGCTTATGGAAAAATACCTTGAGGGTGAAGAAATCACAATTCCTGAATTGAAAGCTGCAATCCGTAAAGGAACGTTGAATGTTGAATTCTACCCAGTTCTTGTTGGTTCTGCTTTCAAAAACAAAGGTGTTCAGCTTGTACTTGATGCTGTGATTGATTACCTTCCTGCACCAACTGATGTTGCTGCAATCAAAGGTACCTTGCCAGATACAAATGAAGAGGTTGTACGTGAGTCTACTGATGACGCACCGTTCGCAGCTCTTGCATTTAAAGTTATGACTGACCCTTATGTTGGGAAACTAACTTTCTTCCGCGTATACTCTGGAACACTTGATTCTGGTTCTTACGTGAAGAACTCTTCTAAGAACAAGCGTGAACGTGTTGGACGTATCCTTCAAATGCACGCAAACAGCCGTGAGGAAATCTCTACTGTATATGCAGGAGATATCGCAGCAGCTGTAGGTCTTAAAGATACATCTACTGGTGACACTCTTTGTGACGAGAAAAATCTTGTTATCCTTGAGTCTATGGAATTCCCAGAGCCAGTTATCGATGTAGCTATCGAGCCTAAATCTAAGGCTGACCAAGATAAAATGAGTATCGCTTTAGCTAAACTAGCTGAAGAGGATCCAACATTCCGTACACAAACAAACCCTGAAACTGGTCAAACGATCATCTCTGGTATGGGTGAGCTTCACCTTGATATCATTGTTGACCGTATGAAACGTGAGTTCAAGGTTGAAGCTAACGTAGGAGCTCCTCAAGTTGCGTACCGTGAAACATTCCGTTCTGGTGCAAAAGTTGAAGGTAAATTCGTACGTCAGTCTGGTGGACGCGGTCAGTTCGGACACGTTTGGATCGAATTCGAACCAAACGAAGAAGGCGCAGGCTTCGAATTTGAAAATGCAATCGTCGGTGGGGTTGTTCCACGTGAATACATCCCAGCAATTCAAGCAGGTCTTGAAGATTCACTTGAAAATGGTGTATTAGCTGGATTCCCATTAATCGACATCAAAGCAAAATTATTTGATGGATCTTACCACGATGTTGACTCTAACGAAATGGCGTTCAAAATTGCTGCATCTATGGCATTGAAAAATGCTGTCAGCAAATGTAACCCAGTTCTACTTGAGCCAATGATGAAAGTGGAAGTCGTTATCCCTGAAGAATACATGGGAGACATCATGGGTGATATCACATCTCGTCGTGGACGTGTAGAAGGTATGGAAGCTCGCGGTAACGCTCAAGTTGTTCGCGCTATGGTTCCACTTTCTGAAATGTTCGGATATGCAACTGCACTCCGTTCTAACACACAAGGACGCGGTACTTTCACTATGCACATGGATCACTACGAAGAAGTGCCTAAGAGCATCAGTGAAGAAATCATCAAAAAAAATAAAGGTGAATAATTGATTTTGCCTTTAAACTAAAGTATAACTACTATTGAAGATCAGAAAGTGAGAGGTAACTCTTCACTTTCTATCACTCTATACCAAATACAATGAACCTTTAAGGAGGATTTTTAGAATGGCTAAAGAAAAATTCGACCGTTCCAAATCGCATGCTAACATTGGTACAATTGGACACGTTGACCATGGTAAAACAACTCTAACTGCTGCTATCTCAACAGTTCTTCATAAGAAATCTGGTAAAGGTACAGCTATGGCTTATGACCAAATCGATGGTGCTCCAGAAGAGCGCGAGCGTGGAATCACAATCTCAACTGCACACGTTGAGTATGAAACTGAAAGTCGTCACTATGCACACGTAGACTGCCCAGGACACGCTGACTATGTTAAAAACATGATCACTGGTGCTGCTCAAATGGACGGCGCGATCTTAGTAGTATCTGCTGCTGACGGTCCAATGCCACAAACACGTGAGCACATCCTACTTTCTCGTAACGTAGGTGTACCTTACATCGTAGTATTCCTTAACAAATGTGACATGGTTGACGATGAAGAGTTACTTGAACTTGTTGAAATGGAAGTTCGTGACCTTCTTTCTGACTATGACTTCCCTGGTGACGATGTACCAGTTATCAAAGGTTCTGCTCTTAAAGCTCTTGAAGGAGATGCTGAGTACGAAGCAAAAATCTTTGAACTTATGGATGCGGTTGATGAGTACATCCCAACTCCAGAGCGTGACACTGAGAAGCCATTCATGATGCCAGTTGAGGACGTATTCTCAATCACTGGTCGTGGAACAGTTGCTACTGGTCGTGTTGAGCGTGGACAAGTTAAAGTCGGTGACGAAGTTGAAATCATCGGTCTTCAAGAAGAAAACGGTAAAACAACTGTTACAGGTGTTGAAATGTTCCGTAAGCTTCTTGACTATGCTGAAGCTGGTGACAACATCGGTGCACTACTTCGTGGTGTATCTCGTGAAGATATCCAACGTGGTCAAGTACTTGCTAAACCAGGTACAATCACTCCACATAGCCGTTTCAAAGCTGAAGTTTATGTACTTTCTAAAGAAGAGGGTGGACGTCATACTCCATTCTTCACTAACTACCGTCCGCAGTTCTACTTCCGTACAACTGACGTAACTGGTATCGTACATCTTCCAGAAGGTACTGAAATGGTAATGCCTGGCGATAACACTGAGATGGAAGTTGAACTTATCTCTACTATCGCTATCGAAGAAGGAACTCGTTTCTCTATCCGTGAGGGTGGACGTACTGTAGGTTCTGGCGTTGTTTCTACTATCATTAAGTAATAAACAGATAAAAGAGACTCCTTTCAAAAGGGTCTCTTTTTTTGCTTTTCCAGATCAGAACCGCTACTATAAGCTATAGAATCTAAATGGAACCGAGAGGATCACTGGAATGGCGAAGACACACTTGAAAAAATGGTTGATCGGTGGGGTTGACCAATGGATTATGATAAAAGAAGATCACCTGCAAAAAACGAAGCCCGTTCTTTTATTTTTACATGGTGGGCCTGGCTCAGCTCAAATCAGTTATATTGATTCCTTTCATGAGGAACTTGATCAAGACTTTACAGTCGTTCATTGGGATCAGCGTGGTGCAGGACTTTCCTATCAAAAGACAATTCCCGCTGCTTCGATGACTATTCAGCAATTTGTTGAAGATACGATTGAACTAACCGAAAAGCTTCTTTCGTATTTAGGGCATTCAAAACTGTACATTGCAGGGTACTCGTGGGGATCACTAATTGCGATACAAGCCGTACATAAGCGACCAGATCTATATCTTGCTTACTATGGGATTAGTCAGGTGGTGGATGTTTTAAAAGAAGATATTGTGTCGTACGAACTTCTTCTAAAGAAATACCAGCGCAATCGACTGTTCACTAGCTGCCTTCGATTACTGACACCACCTCCTTGGAAGCGAACTTCTGCACATGCTTTGTTCTCTCTCTATAAGGAGTTCGCAAAAGTAGGGCTCACGCATAGGTGGAAGCCGATTTTTCAAATAATGGGAGCGTTTCTTCATAGTAAGCATTATCAGCTTATAGATAAATGGAGATTCCTTAAAGGACAGAAGTTTAGTCAGGATAAGCTATGGAATGAACTGATGAATGAGAGTATTCAATACCGAGTTTCTACTATATTAATACCGTGCTACTTTATCATTGGTGAACATGACATGATTACACCAGCTGCTGTATCAAAACCATATGTTGATCAATTAACAGCACCTATCAAGGAATGGTTCACCTTTAAAGAATCTGCACATTCCCCGCATATTGAAGAGCCAGATGAATTTATTCGTATCGTAAGAAAGACTGCTATACATCATCTTCAGGGAAAGCTTGATTTATAGGCTGAACCCCTGTATAATATGAAAAGTGTGCAAATCATAAATTTATCCGATTTATTATTGCAACACGCAGGCCAATTTGGTACAATAGTGCATGTTGGTCTTTGACTGCGATGAAGTGAGAGGTTGCTGACACACCCGGCCGCTTTGCCATGGCAAGGTGATCAGGTTTTTCTCACGGAGAACTGTCTAACGTAAGTAGGCGAAAAGGAGGGAAAATAATGGCAAAACAAAAAATTCGTATTCGTTTAAAAGCATATGATCATAGAATTCTTGATCAATCTGCTGAGAAGATTGTTGAAACGGCTAAGCGTTCTGGTGCTAGTGTATCTGGTCCAATCCCGCTTCCAACTGAAAAATCAGTTTACACAATCCTTCGTGCGGTGCATAAGTACAAAGATTCTCGTGAGCAATTCGAGATGCGTACTCATAAACGTCTAATCGACATCGTGGATCCAACTCCGCAAACAGTTGATGCACTTATGCGTTTAGATTTACCATCTGGTGTAGATATCGAAATCAAACTTTAATTCAAATAGAAAACACATATTATAGGAGGTGTGACGAATGACCAAAGGAATCTTAGGTAGAAAAATTGGTATGACGCAAGTATTCGCAGAAAACGGTGATCTTATCCCTGTAACTGTTGTTGAGGCTGCTGCTAACGTTGTTCTTCAAAAGAAGACTGCTGATACGGATGGCTATGAAGCAATCCAAATCGGTTTTGATGACAAACGTGAAAAGCTTTCTAACAAACCAGAGAAAGGCCACGTTGCTAAAGCGGAAACTGCTCCTAAGCGCTTCGTAAAAGAATTACGCGGTGTGGAGTTAGATGCGTATGAAGTTGGTCAGGAAGTCAAGGTTGATATTTTCGCAAATGGAGATATCGTAGATGTAACAGGAACATCAAAAGGTAAAGGATTCCAAGGGGCTATCAAGCGCCACGGACAATCACGCGGACCAATGACTCACGGTTCACGTTATCACCGTCGTCCTGGTTCAATGGGACCTGTTGATCCAAACCGCGTATTTAAAGGTAAACTTCTTCCAGGACGTATGGGCGGAGAGCAAATCACTGTCCAAAACCTTGAGATCGTTAAAGTGGATGCAGAACGCAATCTTCTATTGATCAAAGGAAACGTACCAGGAGCTAAAAAATCTCTAGTAACTGTCAAGAGTGCAGTTAAATCTAAATAACTCTCTTAGGAAAGGAGGAAACAAGTCATGCCAAAAGTAGCATTATTTAACCAAAACGGTTCTACTAACGGTGAAATCGAATTAAACGCTTCTGTGTTTGGAATCGAGCCAAACGAAAGCGTAGTATTCGATGCTATTCTTATGCAAAGAGCTTCCTTACGTCAAGGAACTCACAAAGTAAAAACTCGTTCTGAAGTACGTGGCGGAGGTCGTAAGCCTTGGAGACAGAAGGGTACAGGTCGTGCTCGTCAAGGTTCTATCCGTTCACCACAATGGCGCGGAGGCGGTATCGTATTCGGTCCATCACCACGCAGCTATTCTTATAAATTACCTAAAAAAGTTCGCCGCTTGGCTATCAAGTCAGTATTGTCTTCTAAAGTAATCGACAACAACATCATCGTTCTTGAAGATCTAACTCTTGATGCAGTGAAAACGAAAGAATTCGCAGGCATCCTTAAAGGGTTATCTGTTGAGAAGAAAGCGTTGATCGTCACTGCGGATGCAAACGAAACAGTAGCTTTATCTGCTCGTAACATCCCTGGAGTAACAGTTGTTGAAGCTAAAGGTATCAACGTTCTTGACGTTGTCAACCACGACAAACTTCTGATCACAAAAGCAGCGGTTGAAAAAGTAGAGGAGGGACTTGCATAATGAAAGATCCTCGTGATGTTCTAAAGCGCCCTATCATTACTGAACGTTCTGCTGATCTAATGACAGAGAAGAAGTACACGTTCGAAGTTGATGTCAGAGCTAACAAAACAGAAGTGAAAGACGCTGTTGAAGAAATCTTTGGAGTGAAAGTTGAGAAAGTCAACGTTCAAAACTACAAAGGAAAATCTAAACGCGTTGGACGCTACACTGGTATGACTAGCCGTCGCAGAAAAGCGATCGTGAAATTAACTGCTGACAGCAAAGAAATCGAAATTTTTGAAGCGTAAATCTTAAAAAGAAGGAGGGAAATTCAAAATGGCGATTAAAAAGTATAAACCAACCAGTAATGGTCGTCGTGGCATGACTACTTCAGATTTTGCTGAAATCACGACTGACAAACCAGAAAAATCGTTGCTTGCACCGCTTCATAAAAAAGGCGGACGTAACAACCAAGGTAGATTGACTGTTCGTCATCAAGGTGGCGGTCATAAACGTCAATACCGTATCATTGACTTTAAGCGTGATAAAGACGGTATACCTGGACGCGTTGCTACAATCGAGTATGATCCAAACCGTTCAGCGAACATCGCTCTTGTAAACTATGCAGATGGTGAGAAACGTTACATTCTTGCTCCGAAAGGAATCCAAGTTGGTACTGAAGTTACTTCTGGACCAGAAGCTGACATCAAACCAGGTAATGCTCTTCCACTTATCAACATCCCAGTTGGTACAGTTGTGCATAACATTGAATTAAAACCAGGTAAAGGTGGACAATTAGTTCGTTCTGCTGGTACTTCTGCTCAAGTTCTTGGTAAAGAAGGTAAATACGTTCTTGTACGTTTGAACTCAGGAGAAGTTCGCATGATTCTTTCTGCTTGCCGTGCGACTATCGGTCAAGTTGGAAACGAGCAACACGAATTAATTAACATCGGTAAAGCTGGACGTTCTCGCTGGAAAGGCGTACGCCCAACAGTTCGTGGTTCTGTAATGAACCCTAACGATCACCCACACGGTGGTGGTGAAGGACGCGCTCCAATCGGACGTAAATCACCAATGTCTCCATGGGGTAAACCGACTCTTGGATTCAAGACTCGTAAGAAAACCAACAAGTCTGATAAATTCATTGTACGTCGTCGTAAAAACAAGTAACGGGGTTGTCTACGGTTCATTTAGGACCGTAGTTCAATCACGAAGGGAGGTTCCACAATGGCTCGCAGCTTAAAAAAAGGACCATTTGTTGATGATCATTTGATGGCTAAAGTCGAGAAATTGAATGAAACTGACAAAAAGCAAGTCGTAAAAACTTGGTCTCGTCGTTCTACAATTTTCCCACAATTCATCGGTCACACAATCGCTGTCTATGACGGACGCAAACATGTACCTGTTTTCATTTCTGAAGATATGGTAGGTCACAAATTGGGCGAATTCGCACCAAGCCGTACTTACAAAGGTCATGCTAGTGACGATAAAAAAACAAGACGCTAATGAGAGGAGGCTTTTAAATGCAAGCTAAAGCTGTCGCAAGAACAGTCCGTATTGCTCCTCGTAAAGCACGTCTAGTAATGGACCTGATCCGAGGTAAGCAAGTAGGAGAAGCAGTTTCTATCTTAAACCTTACACCTAAGGCTGCTTCACCAATTATTGAAAAAGTATTAAAATCTGCTATCGCAAACGCTGAGCACAACTACGAGTTGGACGCTAACAGCCTAGTGATTACTCAAGCATTCGTTGACGAAGGTCCAACACTTAAGAGATTCCGTCCACGTGCTATGGGTCGTGCGAGCGCAATTAACAAACGTACTAGCCACATTACAATCGTTGTATCAGAAAAGAAGGAGGGATAATCCGTGGGTCAAAAGGTAAATCCAGTAGGTCTTCGTATTGGCGTCATTCGTGATTGGGAATCTAAATGGTTCGCAGGTAAAGATTACGCTGACTTCTTACATGAAGACTTGAAAATCCGTGAATTCATCAGCAAGCGTTTGTCTGACGCGTCTGTTTCTAAAGTAGAAATCGAACGTGCTGCAAACCGCGTAAATATCACAATCCACACGGCTAAACCAGGTATGGTAATTGGTAAAGGCGGATCTGAAGTTGAAGCACTTCGTAAAGCTCTTAACAGCCTAACTGGCAAACGTGTACACATCAACATTCTTGAAATCAAGAGAGCAGATCTTGACGCTCAGCTAGTTGCTGAAAACATCGCTCGTCAACTTGAAAATCGTATTTCATTCCGTCGTGCACAAAAACAAACAATCCAACGCACAATGCGTGCTGGAGCACAAGGAATTAAAACAATGGTTTCTGGTCGTCTTGGCGGTGCAGATATTGCTCGTTCTGAATATTACAGTGAAGGTACTGTTCCGTTGCACACACTTCGTGCTGACATCGACTATGCTACTGCTGAAGCTGACACTACTTATGGTAAGCTTGGCGTAAAAGTATGGATCTATCGTGGAGAAGTCCTTCCAACTAAGAAGAATACTGCGGAAGGAGGAAAATAATATGTTATTGCCAAAACGCGTGAAGTATCGCAGAGAACATCGTGGAAAAATGCGTGGTCGTGCAAAAGGCGGCACTGAAGTACATTTCGGTGAGTTCGGTATCCAAGCTCTTGAAGCTTCATGGATCACTAACCGTCAAATCGAAGCTGCTCGTATTGCTATGACTCGTTACATGAAACGTGGCGGTAAAGTTTGGATTAAAATTTTCCCTTCTAAGCCATACACAGCAAAACCTCTAGAGGTCCGCATGGGTTCCGGTAAAGGTGCTCCAGAAGGATGGGTAGCTGTAGTAAAACCGGGCAAAGTTTTATTTGAAATTTCTGGTGTGTCTGAAGAAGTTGCTCGTGAAGCTCTTCGTCTTGCATCTCACAAATTGCCAATTAAAACGAAGTTCGTAAAACGTGAAGAAATTGGTGGTGAATCAAATGAAAGCTAATGAAATTCGTGACCTTACCACTGCTGAAATTGAACAAAAAGTAAAGTCTCTTAAAGAAGAACTTTTCAATCTTCGTTTCCAATTAGCGACTGGGCAGCTTGAAAACACTGCTCGCATTCGTGAAGTGCGTAAATCAATCGCACGCATGAAAACTGTGATTCGTCAAAGAGAAATCGCTGCTAATAAATAATAATTAGAGGGGAGGCCCCGCAAACATGAGCGAACGTAACCAACGTAAAGTGTATCAAGGTCGTGTTGTTTCTGACAAAATGGATAAAACCATCACTGTTGTAGTTGAAACATACAAAAAGCATTCACTTTATGGCAAACGTGTAAGATACTCTAAAAAGTTCAAAGCACATGATGAAAACAACCAAGCAAAAATCGGAGACATCGTAAAGGTCATGGAAACTCGTCCTTTATCTGCGACTAAACGCTTTCGTCTAGTTGAAGTTGTCGAAGAAGCTGTTATTATCTAATAAAGTTCGGATTTCTTTTTCCGAAGGGAGGTAACATTAATGATTCAACAGGAGACTCGTTTAAAAGTAGCTGACAACTCTGGCGCACGCGAAGTACTAACGATTAAAGTTCTTGGTGGCTCTGGACGTAAGACGGCTAACATCGGTGATGTCATTGTTTGTACGGTTAAACAAGCAACACCAGGAGGCGTTGTCAAAAAAGGTGAAGTTGTGAAAGCAGTTATCGTTCGTACAAAGAGCGGAGCTCGCAGAAACGATGGATCTTACATCAGTTTTGATGAAAATGCATGTGTCATCATCCGTGACGACAAGAGCCCACGTGGAACTCGTATCTTCGGACCAGTAGCACGTGAACTTCGTGAAAATAACTATATGAAAATTGTTTCTCTAGCACCAGAAGTACTTTAATGAATACAATCCCCGACTCAAGGAGGTGCGATTAAATGCATGTTAAAAAGGGCGATAAAGTAGTGGTTATCTCTGGTAAAGATAAAGGTAAACAAGGAGTCATCCTTGCTGCTTTCCCTAAGAGTGACCGTGTTTTAGTAGAAGGTATTAACCTTGTGAAAAAACACTCTAAACCAACCCAAGCTAACCCTCAAGGCGGAATTTCTGAACAGGAAGCGTCGATTCACGTATCAAACGTAATGCCGCTTGATCCTAAAACGGGTGAAGTGACACGTGTTGGATATAAAGTTGAGGACGGAAAGAAAGTCCGTGTAGCGAAAAAATCTGGGCAAGTTCTAGATAAATAGTAAATAAGGAAGGGAGGTCTTTCTCATGAACCGCCTTAAAGAAAAGTTTGTAAAAGAAATTACACCTGCATTAGTTTCTAAGTTTGAATACAAATCAGTAATGCAAGTGCCAAAAATCGAAAAAATCGTGATCAACATGGGTGTTGGTGACGCAGTTCAAAATGCTAAAGCAATCGATACTGCTGTTGAAGAATTAACGTTTATCGCTGGTCAAAAACCTGTCGTTACTCGTGCGAAGAAGTCTATTGCTGGATTCCGTCTACGTGAAGGGATGCCAATCGGTGCGAAAGTAACACTTCGCGGAGAGCGCATGTATGATTTCCTTGATAAACTTATTTCTGTATCTTTACCACGTGTACGTGACTTCCGCGGGATTTCTAAGAAATCTTTCGACGGACGTGGAAACTACACGCTTGGTATTAAAGAACAGTTAATCTTCCCAGAAATTGATTACGATAAAGTAACAAAGGTCCGCGGTATGGATATCGTTATCGTTACGACTGCCAATACGGACGAAGAAGCACGTGAGTTATTAACTCAAGTAGGTATGCCGTTCCAGAAATAATCAATGAAAGGGAGGCGAAATCGTGGCTAAAAAGTCTATGATTGCGAAGCAACAACGCAAACAAAAGTTTAAAGTTCAAGAGTATACGCGCTGCGAACGTTGTGGACGTCCACATTCAGTTATTCGTAAGTTTAAACTTTGCCGTATTTGTTTCCGCGAACTTGCATATAAAGGACAAATTCCTGGCGTTAAAAAAGCCAGCTGGTAATCCCCATAAATGGGAAGGAGGTTATTAAATAATGGTTATGACAGATCCGATTGCAGATTTGCTGACTCGTATTCGCAATGCGAACATGGTACGTCATGAGAAGCTAGAAGTACCGGCTTCAAAAATCAAAAGAGAAATTGCTGAAATCTTAAAGCGTGAAGGTTTTATCCGTGACGTTGAGTACGTCGAAGACAGCAAACAAGGAATTATCCGTATGTTCCTTAAATACGGCCAAAACAACGAACGTGTTATCACTGGTCTTAAAAGAATCAGTAAACCTGGTTTACGCGTATATGCGAAATCAAATGAAGTACCACGTGTACTTAACGGACTTGGAATCGCAATTATTTCTACATCACAAGGTGTTTTATCGGACAAAGAAGCCCGTGCTAAACAAGCTGGTGGAGAAGTACTTGCTTACGTATGGTAAAAAAAGCTTAAGATGAATGGAGGTGCTTGGTATGTCTCGCATAGGTAAAAAACTAATCGAGATCCCTTCAGGAGTAACTGTGACAAACAACGATAACACAGTGACAGTAAAGGGACCAAAAGGTGAACTAACTCGTACGTTTCACCCTGATATGGAAATTAAAATTGAGGACAACGTCTTAACTGTAAGCCGTCCGTCTGAAAATAAAGAACACCGTGCATTACATGGTACAACACGTAGCTTGCTTGCAAACATGGTTGAAGGTGTATCTAAAGGTTTCGAAAGAGGTTTAGAACTTATCGGTGTCGGTTACCGTGCAGCTAAATCTGGAAACAAACTTGTTCTTAACGTTGGATACTCTCATCCAGTTGAAATCGTTCCTGAGGCTGGAGTTGAAGTCGAAGTTCCATCTCAAACGAAAGTAATCGTTAAAGGTATCGATAAAGAGCGTGTAGGAGCTCTTGCTTCTAACATCCGCGCTGTCCGTTCTCCAGAGCCTTACAAAGGTAAAGGAATTCGTTACGAAGGTGAATTCGTTCGCCGTAAAGAAGGAAAAACTGGTAAGTAAGATCGCTTAAAGTGAAGAAAGGAGTGACTCGGATGATTACGAAAACTAGCAAAAACGCTACTCGTCTTAAAAGACATGCTCGTGTTCGTGCGAAACTTTCAGGTACTGCTGAAAGACCTCGCCTTAACGTTTTCCGTTCTAACAAGAATATTTACGCTCAAGTAATTGATGATGTGAACGGTGTAACACTTGTAAGTGCTTCTACTCTTGATAAAGAGTTAAAGATCGAGAATAGTTCTGACACTGCAGCTGCTACGAAAGTTGGCGAAGTTGTTGCAAAACGTGCTGTTGAAAAAGGAATCTCTAACGTGGTATTTGACCGCGGAGGATACTTATATCATGGACGTGTAAAAGCTCTAGCTGAAGCTGCTCGTGAGGCTGGACTTAAATTTTAATAAAAGAAGGAGGGACACATCCGAATGAGTCGTATTGACCCAAGCAAATTAGAGTTAGAAGAACGCTTAGTTACGGTTAACCGCGTAGCGAAAGTTGTTAAAGGTGGACGTCGTTTCCGTTTTGCAGCTTTAGTTGTTGTCGGTGACAAAAACGGTCATGTTGGTTTCGGTACTGGTAAAGCACAAGAAGTACCAGAAGCAATCCGCAAAGCTGTTGAAGATGCGAAAAAGAATTTAATTGAAGTACCAATGGTTGGAACTACAATTCCACATGAAATCATCGGTCGATTCGGTGCAGGAAACGTTCTATTGAAGCCTGCTTCAGAAGGTACGGGAGTTATCGCTGGAGGCCCAGTGCGTGCGGTACTTGAGCTTGCTGGTCTAGCTGATATCCTTTCTAAATCTCTAGGTTCAAATACACCGATCAACATGATCCGCGCAACACTTCAAGGTTTAAGTGAACTTAAACGTGCTGAAGATGTAGCGAAGCTTCGTGGAAAATCTGTAGAAGACCTGTTAGGATAAGGAGGGAACAATAATGGCAAATAAATTAGAAATTACCCTCAAACGCAGTGTTATCGGTCGCCCTGAAGATCAGCGTGTCACTGTTCGTACTCTTGGTCTAAAGAAAACAAACCAAACAGTCGTACATGAAGACAATGCAGCGATCCGCGGCATGATTAACAAGGTGTCTCATTTAGTTTCTGTTAAAGAACAATAAAACATTTTTAATCGATAAGGAGGTGCCCAAATGAAACTTCATGAATTGAAGCCTTCAGAAGGTTCACGTAAAGTACGCAACCGTGTTGGTCGTGGTATTGGATCAGGTAACGGTAAAACTTCTGGTAAAGGTCATAAAGGTCAAAACGCTCGTTCTGGCGGCGGTGTACGCCCTGGATTCGAAGGTGGACAAATGCCTTTATTCCAACGCCTTCCAAAACGTGGTTTTACAAACATCAACCGTAAAGATTACGCGGTAATCAACTTAGACAGATTAAACAGTTTTGACGAAGGAACGGAAGTCACTCCTGAACTTCTTCTAGAGACTGGTGCATTAAGCAAGTTAAAAGCAGGAGTAAAAATTCTTGGCAACGGTAAATTAGAAAAAAAATTAACTGTAAAAGCCAATAAATTCTCTGCTTCTGCGAAAGAAGCTATTGAAGCTGCTGGCGGTACAGCCGAGGTGATCTAACTTGTTTAAGACAATCTCCAATTTTATGCGCGTGAAAGATATACGGAATAAGATTATATTCACACTTTTAATGTTAGTCGTCTTTCGTATAGGTGCTTTCATCCCTGTGCCTAATGTGAACGCTGAAGTTCTCCAGGCACAGGATCAAATGAGTGTTTTCGGTATCCTCAATACATTTGGGGGTGGGGCACTTTTCCAATTCTCCATTCTTGCAATGGGGATTATGCCGTATATCACTGCTTCGATCATCATTCAGCTCTTGCAGATGGATGTTGTTCCGAAGTTTACTGAGTGGTCAAAGCAAGGAGAGGTTGGCCGCCGAAAATTAGCACAATTCACAAGGTATTTTACAATTGTTCTAGGATTTATCCAGGCGTTAGGAATGTCATATGGGTTCAACAATATGGCAGGAGGCATGCTGATTGAAAACCCTGGGGTGTCAACGTATCTCTTAATTGCGGTCGTACTCACTGCGGGAACAGCATTTTTAATGTGGCTGGGTGAGCAGATTACTGCTCACGGCGTAGGTAACGGTATATCGATTATTATCTTTTCCGGTATCATCGCAGGTATCCCTCAAACATTAAAGCAAGTGTACGCTCAGCAGTTTGTAGGTGGCGATGGACAGCTGTTCATGCAAATCCTTAAAATTGCCCTTATTGTGATTGCCATTCTTATCATTGTTATAGGTGTTATTTACATTCAAATGGCAGTGAGAAAAATTGCAATTCAATATTCAAAAGGAACTGGCCGTGCACAAATGTCTGCAAGTCAAGCAACGCATCTTCCATTGAAAGTGAATCCAGCAGGGGTGATTCCAGTCATCTTTGCCGTTTCTTTCATTATTACTCCGCAGACGGTCGCATCGTTCTTTGGAACTAATAATGTCACAACTTGGATAACCAACAACTTTGACTATACTAAGCCAATCGGTATGACGATTTATGTAGCGCTGATTGTTGCTTTCACATATTTTTATGCCTTTGTCCAAGTCAATCCTGAACAAATGGCTGAAAATCTGCAAAAGCAGGGTGGCTATATCCCGGGAGTTCGTCCAGGGAAAATGACTCAAGATAGAATTACGAGTATTTTGTACCGACTCACGTTTGTGGGCGCCATTTTCTTAGCCGTGATTTCAATACTTCCTATCTTTTTCATTCAATTCGCTGGATTACCTTCCGCTGCACAAATTGGTGGCACAAGCCTTCTCATTGTTGTAGGTGTTGCACTTGAAACAATGAAACAGCTTGAAAGCCAATTAGTGAAACGAAACTACCGTGGATTTATGAAATAAAACAGAGGGCTGGGCTCCTGCCCAACCTCTCTAAGTAAGGAAGGGGAAATCCGAAATGAACTTAGTCTTAATGGGGCTTCCGGGTGCTGGTAAAGGCACTCAGGCAGAACGAATTGTTGATGATTATGGGATCCCTCATATCTCAACAGGAGATATGTTCCGCGCTGCTATGAAAGAGGAGACACAACTTGGGCTCGAAGCAAAATCCTTTATCGATAAAGGAGAGCTTGTTCCTGATGAGGTCACAATCGGTATTGTTAGAGAAAGACTTGGCAAGAATGATTGTGAACAAGGTTTTCTTCTGGACGGATTTCCGCGAACAGTCGCTCAGGCTGAAGCTTTAGAAGAAATTCTAAAGGACCTTGGCAGAACGATTGATTATGTCATTAATATTAAAGTCGATAAAGATGCTTTGATGGAGCGTCTGACTGGCCGAAGAATTTGCAAAAATTGCGGAGCGACATATCATTTAGTATTCAATCCACCTGCGAAAGAAAATGTTTGCGACAAGTGTGGAGGCGAGCTTTATCAACGTGCAGATGATAATGCAGAAACCGTTTCGACTAGACTTGAAGTAAACTTAAAGCAGACTGAACCTTTACTGAACTTCTATTCAGAAAAAGGATATCTTGTAAACATTGATGGTGCGAAGCACATTAACGATGTATACACAGATATCAAGGACCTGCTTGGGGGATTAAATAAATGATTATCTGTAAAACTCCTCGCGAGCTTGAGATTATGAGAGAAGCTGGACGTATTGTCGCACTGACTCATGAAGAGCTGAAGAAACACATAAAACCAGGTATTTCGACAAAAGAATTGGATCAAATTGCCGAACGTTTTATTACAAAGCAGGGTGCAATCCCATCTTTTAAAGGGTATAATGGTTTTCGCGGGAGCATTTGCGTTTCGGTGAATGAAGAACTCGTTCACGGTATTCCTGGTAAACGGGTTTTACGTGATGGAGACATCATTAGTATCGATATCGGCGCAAAGTTAAATGGCTATCATGGTGACTCTGCTTGGACTTATCCAGTTGGGGTAATCAGTGATGAAGACCGCAAACTACTGGAAGTCACAGAGGAATCTCTATATAAAGGCTTACAGGAAGCAAAGCCAGGCGAACGTCTGTCGAACATTTCCCATGCCATACAAACGTATGTTGAAGGTGAGAATTTCTCAGTTGTTAGAGAATATGTTGGACATGGGGTCGGACAGGATCTTCATGAGGACCCTCAAATTCCTCATTATGGTCCGCCAAACAAAGGCCCACGGCTAAAACCTGGAATGGTGTTGGCCATCGAACCGATGGTGAACGCAGGCAGCCGATATGTGAAAACATTGGCTGATAACTGGACGGTTGTAACGGTTGATGGGAAAAAGTGTGCTCACTTTGAGCATACGATTGCGATTACAGATACAGGTTTTGATATACTGACTAAGATTTAGGTCTTCTGAAGCCTTTCAGGCCCAATTTGGGCAGGTTGTCTGTATAGTCCAAGGAAAGAACAAGATCAGTATACAGGTGTCATCGGCATGTTCGTTTGTTGCCATATACTAATCGCAGACGGAGAAAAGCGTAGATTTCATTCTCCTAAGAAAAAAATATCAATCATTTAACCTTTTATGATTGCGTATCTCCGGAAGTTCAGAACAGTATATTCAAAACAGGTCGGGTGATAGATGGACAATTGAGAGGATCTCATTTGGACATTTGTCAGAGAGCAAATTACTGATTTGAAGAAGGGAGAACACTTGAATGGCGAAAGACGATGTAATTGAAGTGGAAGGTACTGTAGCAGAAACTTTGCCAAATGCAATGTTCAAAGTCGAACTAGAGAATGGTCATACAGTTTTGGCTCATGTATCAGGAAAAATCCGTATGCACTTCATTCGCATTTTACCTGGAGACAAAGTTACGGTAGAATTATCTCCATATGACTTAACTCGTGGTAGAATTACGTACCGTTACAAATAAAGCAACTCCGGAAGAAGGAGGTTGGAAACACATGAAAGTGAGACCATCTGTTAAACCTATCTGTGAAAAATGTAAAGTGATTCGCAGAAAAGGAAAAGTAATGGTGATCTGTGAAAACCCAAAACATAAACAAAAACAAGGCTAATAACAAGGAGGTGCCCAAATCATGGCTCGTATTGCTGGTGTAGATATTCCACGTGATAAGCGTGTTGTCATTTCTTTAACATATGTTTTTGGAATTGGTCGTACGACTGCGCAACAAGTCCTTAAAGAAGCAGGTGTTTCTGAAGACACTCGCGTTCGCGATCTAACTGAAGACGAACTTGGTAAAATCCGTGATATCATTGACAAACTTAAAGTAGAAGGTGACCTTCGTCGTGAAGTTTCACTTAACATTAAGCGTCTAATTGAAATCGGAAGCTACCGCGGAATCCGTCATCGCAGAGGACTTCCTGTTCGTGGACAAAACACAAAAAACAACGCGCGTACTCGTAAAGGTCCGCGTCGTACTGTAGCTAACAAGAAAAAATAAGTAAAGGAGGTAGTTAAAGAATGGCTGCTGCTCGTAAACAAAATACGCGTAAACGTCGCGTGAAAAAGAATATTGAAGCTGGAATCGCTCATATCCGTTCCACTTTCAACAACACGATTGTAACGATTACTGATGTTCATGGAAACGCAATTTCTTGGTCAAGTGCTGGTGCATTAGGATTCAGAGGTTCTCGTAAATCTACTCCTTTCGCTGCACAAATGGCTGCTGAAACTGCTGCTAAAGGTTCTATCGAACATGGTCTTAAAACACTTGAAGTAACTGTTAAAGGTCCTGGTTCTGGTCGTGAAGCTGCAATTCGTGCGCTTCAAGCTGCAGGTCTTGAAGTTACTGCAATCAGAGACGTAACTCCAGTTCCTCATAACGGATGCCGTCCACCAAAACGTCGCCGCGTGTAATTTGTTTGTATAGATTTTGTGTCCCTGTCAATAATGGGTTATGATACAGTTATTTATGAGACGAATACACGACTCGTTGCCTGAGCACATACGGGACTAAACAATGAGGAATTTCGGATGGAATCTCATATGATTCTATTCGAGGTTTCGACGTTTTGAAGGAGGGTTTTATTAGATGATCGAAATTGAAAAACCAAAAATCGAAACGGTTGAAATCAGCGACGATGCCAAGTATGGCAAGTTTGTCGTAGAGCCACTTGAGCGTGGATATGGTACCACTTTAGGGAACTCCCTTCGTCGTATCCTTTTATCCTCACTTCCTGGTGCAGCTGTAACATCGATCCAGATAGATGGTGTCTTACACGAATTCTCAACGATCGAAGGCGTGGTTGAAGATGTTACAACGATTATCTTAAACATTAAAAAGCTTGCACTCAAAATCTACTCTGAAGAAGAGAAGACGCTTGAAATTGATGTACAAGATGAAGGTATTGTAACAGCTGCTGATATTACACACGACAGCGATATTGAAATCTTAAATCCAGATCTTCACATCGCAACTCTTGGCAAGAATGCGAGCTTCCGTGTTCGCTTAACTGCACAAAGAGGTCGCGGGTATAATCCTGCTGATGCAAACAAAAGAGACGATCAGCCAATCGGTGTGATTCCGATCGATTCAATCTATACACCTGTATCTCGTGTGACTTATCAAGTGGAGAACACCCGTGTTGGGCAAATCACAAACTATGATAAACTAACACTAGATGTATGGACTGATGGAAGCACAGGGCCGAAAGAAGCGATCGCTCTAGGTTCTAAGATTTTAACTGAACACCTGAATATTTTCGTTGGGTTAACTGACGAAGCTCAGCATGCAGAAATCATGGTTGAAAAAGAAGAAGACCAAAAAGAAAAAGTGCTTGAAATGACAATTGAAGAGCTTGATCTTTCTGTTCGTTCTTACAACTGTTTGAAGCGTGCGGGTATTAATACTGTTCAAGAGCTTGCTAACAAGACAGAAGAGGATATGATGAAAGTTCGTAACCTTGGACGTAAATCTCTTGAAGAAGTGAAAGCGAAACTAGAAGAACTTGGACTGGGTCTTCGTAAAGACGATTGACTAGTTTCATTGTGAACTAGGATTTTCGTGTGTTTTTTATTCATACAGCATCTCTAATTAAGGAGGGGACATCACATGGCATACAGAAAGCTAGGACGCACTAGTGCACAACGTAAAGCAATGCTTCGTGACCTAACGACTGATTTGATCATCAACGAACGCATCGAAACAACTGAAACACGTGCGAAAGAACTTCGCTCTGTAGTTGAAAAAATGATCACTCTTGGCAAACGCGGAGATCTTCATGCTCGCCGTCAAGCTGCAGCTTACATTCGTAACGAAGTAGCTAACGCTGAAACAAACCAAGATGCACTTCAAAAATTATTCGCTGACGTTGCAACTCGCTACGAAGATCGCCAAGGTGGATACACTCGTATCATGAAGCTTGGACCTCGTCGCGGCGATGGCGCACCAATGGCTGTCATTGAATTAGTTTAATCACATATCGTGTATCTAAGAAAGGGCGGGACAGTTTATAACTGGATCTATGCCCTTTTTTAGATACTACGGCTTTTTAGGCATAAGCGAAGAAGAGGTTGAGCTGAGAGGAGGTCCGGTAGAGATGGGGAAGACATTAATTGACGTAAAGGACATTGTATTTCGTTATCACAAAGATGCGGACAAGCCCGCTTTAGATCAAGTGTCATTGCATGTGAATCAAAATGAATGGCTCGCCATTGTTGGTCATAACGGTTCAGGTAAATCCACACTTGCCCGTGTGCTGAATGGGCTCATTTTACCGGATGCTGGAACGGTCAAAGTTGGTGAGATTGAGCTAAAAGAAGAGAGTGTTTGGGATATTCGCAAAAAGGTCGGAATGGTCTTTCAAAACCCAGATAACCAATTCGTTGGCTCAACAGTTCGTGATGATGTGGCTTTTGGTTTAGAAAATAACGGGGTTGAGCGGGAATTGATGATAGAACGTGTGGATTGGGCTGTCAAACAGGTCAATATGCAGGAGTTTCTTGATCAAGAGCCGCACCATCTATCAGGCGGGCAAAAGCAGAGAGTCGCCATTGCAGGTGTGCTTGCCGCAAGCCCTGACATCATGATCTTGGATGAAGCAACATCTATGCTTGATCCGATTGGCCGAGAAGAAGTGTTAGAGACTGTTAGACTGCTGAAGGAACAAGGAACGGTCACAGTCATTTCCATCACACATGATTTAGACGAGGCTGCGAAGGCAGACCGGGTTATTGTGATGAATGGCGGGAAAAAGTTTGCCGAGGGAACCCCAGAGGAAGTATTTGAACTAGATGAACAGCTGGTTCAAATTGGACTTGATCTGCCATTTTCCTACCGATTGAGCAAGCAATTGAAGCAGCAAGGTGTGCCGCTTGCAAATGCCCATTTGACACAAGAAGGATTGGTGAAAGAGCTATGGACATTACGATCAAAGAATTAGAGCATCGTTATCAAATGAAAACGCCGTTTGAGCGTCTCGCTTTGTATGATGTCAATGCTTCCATCAAAGAGGGCAGCTATGTCGCTGTCATTGGTCATACGGGTTCTGGCAAGTCTACATTACTGCAGCACTTAAATGGATTGCTCAAACCAACGAAGGGGAGCATTGCGCTTGGAGATACAGTCTTACAAGCCAATAAAAAGCAGAAGGATTTGAAATCCCTCCGGAAAAAAGTAGGCATCGTGTTTCAGTTTCCTGAGCATCAGCTCTTTGAGGAGACGATTCTCAAGGATATCTGTTTTGGTCCGATGAATTTCGGCGTTCCTCAGGAGAAGGCAGAAGCGAAAGCGAAGGAAATGCTGAAGCTAGTCGGTCTTCCTGAATCTCTATTATCTCGATCGCCCTTTGAACTAAGCGGCGGTCAAATGAGGCGTGTGGCGATTGCAGGCGTTTTAGCGATGGAGCCAGAAGTGCTTGTGCTAGATGAGCCGACTGCTGGGCTAGATCCACGCGGACGGAAGGAAATCATGGACATGTTTTATGAGCTTCATCAAAAGGCAAACCTCACCACGATTCTGGTCACACATAGCATGGAGGATGCCGCCCATTATGCGGATCAAATGATTGTGATGCATAAAGGAACAGTGAAGGCGACAGGGACGCCGAGAGAACTGTTCGCCAATCGTACAGACATGTCTTCGTTTGGCCTCGACCTCCCAGAAACGATTAAATTCCAGCAGACTGTAGAAGAAAAGCTGGGCATTACGTTTCCAAGGCCGCTTCTGACCATGGATGAAATGGCAGAAGCCTTAACAGCTCTTTATCAGGAGGACACGACATCATGATGGATAGTATGATTATCGGCAAATATGTGCCAGGTTCATCCTTTGTCCATCGTCTTGATCCAAGGACAAAGCTGTTATCAATTTTCTTTTTCGTTTTTATTGTCTTTTTTGCTAATAACTATATCACTTACGGGCTTTTAGGTGTCTTTACGATCTTTGTGGTGATGGTTTCACAGGTGCCGCTTTACTTTATTCTCAAGGGAATGAAGCCGATCCTGTGGATTGTCCTGTTTACCTTTATTTTGCATATTTTCATGACAAAGGATGGCGCCTTGCTATTTCACTTTGGCTTTCTAAATATTTATGAAGAAGGTCTAAAGCAGGGGATCTTCATTTCACTCCGTTTTGTCTATCTTATTATGATGACAACACTACTTACGTTAACCACAACGCCAATAGAAGTGACAGACGGCATGGAGAAGCTGCTGCATCCATTCCGTAAAATCAAACTGCCTGTTCATGAGCTTGCCCTCATGATGTCCATCTCTCTTCGTTTTATTCCGACTTTACTAGAAGAGACAGACAAAATCATGAAAGCACAAATGGCAAGAGGTGTTGATTTTACAAGCGGACCTCTAAAGGATCGTTTGAGAGCGATTGTTCCTTTGCTTGTCCCGCTTTTCGTCAGTGCGTTTAAGCGTGCGGAGGAGCTGGCGACTGCCATGGAAGCGAGAGGCTACCGCGGCGGGGAAGGACGCACGAAATACCGCCAGCTTGTCTGGGGCATGAAAGACACGTTTACGATGCTTCTATTCATCTTGTTAACGGCACTTCTTGTATTTTTGAGAAATTAGGTGATTCCTAGATGAAGGTAAAATGTACCGTATCATACGATGGAACACATTTTAAAGGCTATCAGGTGCAGCCTGGGCAGCGAACCGTTCAGACGGAGATTGAGTCAGCTCTTGCAAGAATGCATAAACAGGAGGAGCTAATTCCGATTGTGGCTTCCGGTCGTACAGACAGCGGTGTCCATGCCGTGGGGCAGGTCATCCACTTCGACACCCCGCTCTCGATCCCGATGGAGAGATGGCCTTTTGCCCTCAATAGCTTGCTGCCGGATGACATCCGTGTTCTAAAGGCTGAGGAAGTGGATGAGTCGTTTCATGCACGGTTTCATGTCGTTTCGAAGGAGTACCGTTATAAGGTCTCAACGGAAACGCATCAAAATGTGTTCACGAGACAATATGCCTGCCACTATCCTTACCGGCTGGATGTCGAAAAAATGAAAGAAGCTGCCGGACACTTGATTGGCACACATGACTTCACAAGCTTTTGTGCGGCCAATACAGAGGTTCAGGACAAGGTGAGGGATATTTATACCCTTGAGTGGAAAAACGTCTCAGATGGGCTTGAAATGCGTGTGAGAGGAAATGGCTTTTTATACAACATGGTGCGGATTATCGCTGGAACGTTACTTGAAATCGGATCTGGTAAATTTCGCCCTGAGGAGATCAAAGCCATGCTTGCCGCCCGAAATCGCGAAGCGGCAGGCAAGACTGCGCCTAGTCACGGACTGTATTTATGGGAAGTTTTCTATGACAACTAAACCAGGTGTAACATGTTCTTGACACAGGAAGCAGAAAGTTATAAAATATCATATGGTATGTATTTCAACCCCACAAATAAGCCCCGGAAGACTTATCTTGTGTTTTGAAATAGAACGTAGCATTTGATTCAAGGAAAATCATTGATTTATTTAGGAGGGAAACTCATGCGTACAACACCAATGGCGAACGCAAGCACAATTGAGCGCAAATGGCTAGTTGTTGATGCGGCAGGCAAGACTCTAGGTCGTCTTTCTACTGAAGTAGCATCACTTTTGCGCGGTAAGCACAAACCAACTTATACACCACACGTTGATACAGGTGATCACGTCATCATCATCAATGCTGAGAAAATCGAATTAACAGGTAAGAAATTGACGGACAAAATTTACTACCGTCACACTATGCACCCAGGTGGTTTGAAACAAAGAACTGCTCTTGAGATGCGTACAAACTACCCTGAAAAAATGTTGGAGCTTGCTATCAAAGGTATGCTTCCAAAGGGTCCATTAGGCCGTCAAATGTTCAAAAAATTAAATGTGTACCGTGGTTCTGAGCATCCACATCAAGCACAACAACCTGAAGTTTACGAACTTCGCGGTTAATTATAAGGGAGGTTAACAATTTGGCACAGGTTCAATATTACGGTACAGGTCGTCGTAAAAGTTCTGTAGCGCGCGTTCGCTTAGTTCCAGGTGAAGGCCGTATCGTCGTTAATAATCGTGAAATTACTGAATACATTCCATTCGCTGCTTTAATCGAAGACGTGAAACAGCCTTTGAACATCACAGAAACAGCTAACAGCTACGATGTTCTTGTAAATGTTCACGGTGGTGGATTCTCTGGTCAAGCTGGAGCAATTCGTCACGGTATCTCTCGTGCTCTTCTAGAAGTAGATCCTGAGTACCGTACACCACTTAAACGTGCTGGACTTCTTACTCGTGACCCTCGTATGAAAGAGCGTAAGAAATACGGTCTTAAAGGCGCACGTAGAGCTCCTCAGTTCTCGAAGCGTTAATTTTACTTGGTATATCAATTTTCAACCTCCTTGCTCATATTGAGCAAGGAGGTTTTTTATGACCAAATATGAAATTGAATACTCCTTGATTATTCCAAGTTAAAATCTCATATCCTTTGGATCATCTTGGCTGTTTTTCTGTCACTTCAACGGTCATATGAGTGATAAAATCCTTTGTAATTTTATCGAACTGGGTTTGTATATCTTTAATGGGAGCATTGGCTGCAAACAAAAAATAGCATATGTATACCGAATGCATGGGTATTTTTTGTGATGCTCAGAATTATTTAGATAAATTCGCTTGACCTTTCCATTTAAGTATGCAGTCGACAATAATCCATTTAATGCTTTGACTAATAATAGACTGAAAAGAATGGTTGTTTATTATCAGGTTGAAAAGGAGTAGCTAAGTTGTAACGTCAATAGCGTTGTAGTTGCTTTCCACGCCATTTTTTTAAAATTTCTAGGTTTTTCAAATTACGCTAACAATACGTTGAGAAGCCTCTTTTTTGATGTCTGAATCTGCTTTTTTCGTTCACGTGAATCAGTGTCTTTTTAAACTGATTTTTTATGAACAAAACCAATGCCCTTTCAATGCAAGGTATGCCTTAACCCCATGTTCAATACTGTGAAGGTGAGTATTCGAAAGTATAAGCCTGTCATCGTCCTGAATCGTTTTCTGAAAGCATCTTAATTCTCCTCTTCTGCATTATATTCATTTTCACTTTTTAGTTCAGGTGACATGATTCATTGAATTCTACTTAATAATTTTCATTCTTATAGAATGCCTAAAGATCAGCTTTCCTATTGCTCTAATCTATAATGACATTCATATAAAGAAATGAGTAAGACTGTAGGCAACAGAAGGTTATTATTAGAATTTTTAGAAAAGCGTTAACTCATCTAACACCTACTTTTAACATTTTCAGTCGAAACTTAAAGAAAGAAAAAATCTTGAGTATGTACTTGTTAAAAAAATCAGTATCTAGTTAGCTTAGATGTTGAAAAATTTTACAAGAAGTTTTAAAATAATTTAACAACACACTCTTGATATTGGAGGTATTGGTGAAAAATGAAAAAAGAAGTGGAAAAAAAATATATCGTCAGTGAAATTCCAGAATATTTATCAATAGGGGATTCAAGGGAGATACACCAAACATATTTGGCAATAGGTAAAGAAGAAGTACGACTAAGAAAGATTATTAATCCAGATTTTGAGCAGTTTGTTTTGACTATAAAAAAGGGGAGTGGCTTAACAAGGAATGAGTTCGAAATTGAAATATCTAAAGAAAGTTATCAACAATTATTAATAGATAAAAAAGTAACTCCTTTAATTAAGAAAAGGACAAGATTTGAAATTGAAAATCAATGTTATGATTTGGATGTTTATTTAAATTATCCTGTGTCTAATTTAATGACTGTAGAAATTGAATTTGAATCAGAAATAGAAGCAAGTAAATATCATGGACTTGAATGGTTTGGACAGGATATAACTTACAATAAAAAATTTAAAAATCAAAATCTTTGGCAGGATATACAACAGCAAAGAGAAGATGGTAAAATTCATGAAAGTCATAGATGAATTATACGGGGAGTTTATTCTGGAAGATATTTTTATTGATTTATTAAATACAAAGGAGATTAAAAGATTAAAAGGTGTACACCAAGGTGGGGCCGGTTACCTTATAAATAAGAGCTGGAATGTAAATAGATATGAACATTCATTAGGTGTAATGCTTTTAGTAAAAAAATTAGGGGGACAAAAAGAAGAACAAATCGCAGCCTTACTTCATGATATATCTCATACGACTTTTTCGCATGTAATTGATTATGTGTTTAATAATGAAAATGAAGATATACACGAATTAATATATAAGTATGTAATTGAAAATTCAGAAATACCTAATATTTTAAATAAAGATGGTTACTTGTATAAGGAATTATTATTGGATAATCGTGAATACAGTTTATTGGAAAGAAAAGCCCCTCATCTATGTGCCGATAGAATTGATTACACTTTAAGGGATATGTATCGCCATGGAAATATAACTTCGTTTGAAGTGGATAACTTCATTAATAGTTTAAGAGTTAAAAATGGTATAATTTACATAAACGATATTGATCAAGCAGAGTGGTTTGTAGAATTATATTACAAAGAAGTAATAGACTACTTTTTAAATCCACTAAATGTATATATAAACGATATAATAAAGAGAATTTTGAAATATACAATAAAAAATAAGATTGTTCGTCTGGAACAATTGTTAACTACTGATGATGAGATTATGGAATGTTTTAAAGAGAGTAATGATTCATATGTGCAAAGTTTATTAAATGAAATTAGTAACAACAAATCCTTAAAAAGTAGTTTCAAGGATGATTATGATATTTTTCATAGAAATAAACTAAGGATAATAGATCCTTTAGTACAATCAGAAGCTGGATTATTAAAAGCTTCTAAGCTCTCTCCCAAAGTTCATCAAAAAAACAAAGAAGCAAAATATAGAGCGGAGAAAGGAATATATATAAAAGTTAAAAATTAGAATAATATAACAAAAAGCCCTGAATTTAGTTTTCGGGCTCTTTGTTATGAATTCATAGCTCTTATCTTTTAGTTGATTTCCATTATAACTGCACAAAAAATAATAATAGATGTAAAATTTCCTAAAGTGTAAATTTTTTAATAATTTTAATAATTAGATATTGACAAAAAGTGGTGAACTATTATACTTTTAATATGTGGGTCGGGAGGGATTAAAATGAATATATGGAAAAGTAAAGAATCTATGCTTTTAATTTTCTCTTCAGGGATAACCTTTATTGGGAATGGAATGCATTTTATTGCAGTATCCTGGTTAATTTATCAGTATACGGGGAATCCAATGTCAGTAGCATTGTTAGTAATATTAACAACACTTCCTACGTTGTTGACTTTTCCTTTTACAGGGGTAATTGCAGATAGATTTGATAGGAAAAAAATAGTCATTAGTATGGATGTCTTAAGATGTGTTTTTGTGTTGATAATACCTTTAATGTACTTACTGAATGAAATGAATATATATGTTATATATTTATTGACTATACTGATATCTATATCTAATAACTTTTTTTATCCGGCTTTTTCAGGTGTTGTAAAAAGTGTGGTACAAGAAAGACTGTTTTTAAAAGTAATAAGTGCAAATAGTTCAATGTTACAATTAGGAACTATTGTTGGTGCCGGTGTAGCAGGATTATTAATAGCCAACTACTCTATCATGATTGTTTTTTTAATAGATGGAGCAACATTTTTAGTCTCTGCTTTAATTCTATTGAATGTGAAATACATCCATAACAAGCCAGAATCCATTAAAGGATCAAAATTAGTTATAGATTACTTTTTAAAAGATTTTCTCTCAGGTTTGAAATACATATTTAACAAAAAAGTTCTAGTATACTTATTTTTAATAGGAATTCTACCTGCTGCTATTATACAAATAATCAATTCTCTACTAAGTGTTTATACGAATCAATCATTGGGATTAGGTGTAGATGCATATGGAATGTTAGATGCAATTTTTGCGATAGGGGCTCTGTTTATAGGTGTGTTGATGACGTTTGTAAATAATGTAAATCCGCAAAAATTAATCACATTTAGTTTTTTTATAATGGGAATAGGGTTTCTAATAATTTCTATCGCAGGTTCATTTTTCATTGCTGCAATTGGCCTATTTTTGTTAGGAGTATCTATTTTAATGGAGAGTGCGTGTAGAAAAAGCCTGATAATGCAATTGGTGGATGAGAACTATATTGGAAGAGTAGAAAGTTTTAATTGGGCGATTTATTCTGTGATAGCTCCATTATGTACAATTGCCGCCACATTATTCAATGGTCAAATAGGAACTACATCTTTGTTTTTTTATATCTCTGTAATTTTGATAGCAATATCTATTTTTTCAGTCCCTTTTTTTAATAAAAATGATTTGCAAATAAACTCTGAAACTGCAATGGATATAGAATAGATAATATTAAATACAATAAAGGAGATGTGAGAATGAAAATGACAATAAATGATATATCTCCAGTAACTTTAAAAAGTATGGCTCACTATAACAGAACAGTTAACGGAATAAAAACAACCAGTAGAGAAAAAGTAAATGAAGCTTTAAGAAATGGATGTGGAATTCAGGAAATTAATTATATATTAAGATATCCGGAAGTTATGTTATGTGATTTAAGTAATCCAGAATATCCATTGAATCTCTGCGATAACGAGACTATTATAGAATGCTTTGATCTGATTAATTCTTTACTAGGAGAGAAAATAAAGAATACAAACTTCACTAGAATCTATGGTGATAATTTAAAGAGTGAAATAGCTATTAACGGTCCAACAAAAGAAGAGTTAATTAATTTTAAAACAGAAGTTCTCAATGAAGTGTATGAAAGAATGAATATTTATTCGAAAGTGTGTTTAGATTTATATAATGCCAGAGGTATACATCAAATTAGGAGTATTGATAGTGCTTCTAGTGTTGCAAGGGCACAATATGAGAACCTTATTAATAAATATAAAGAAATTATAATATCAGAGAACTCTTACTCGAATATAAAATTATTTAATTTAAATAAGATATATCAAAATCATAGAGTTTGGTCAGATATTTCTCAAATTGCTGAATCTAAGTTATTTATTCTAACTGCTGGTCTTCCCTTATCCTTGGGATATATCAATTCTACGCAAGATGCGAATATATATTTTACCGAAATTCATCGCCAGAATGATCCTAATCAAATTTATAAGAAGTGTGAATTCAATATTATTTATCCTACTTTAACAAAAACTAATTCTATAGTTATCATAGATAAAATATATACAGGTGGAAGTATAAAGTTAGCAGAAGCACGCATAAAAGAATCAATGAATGTTAATGTGTTGAAAATTGGGTTATTTCCAAAGGCTTATGAATCACTTAAACATGTAGACTACGTTGTATATGCGGGTAGATTAATAAAAACTATTGATATATTAAATAATTTTAATGAACATAATTGGCACTATAAAACCTTATTTTTTGAGAAGGAGGGGGTTTAGATTAGTTTTGAAAAAGTGGATTTTTATAAAAAAGAATTAAGAAATTTTTTCAAAGCTTTAAGTGAGGAGTTTGCATGGAGATGGCCTGAAATTGAGACTATAAAACACGGTTTCAGAGAAAAGATAGGAGCAGATGGTGAAAGAACTGCAAATATTGACTATGCATGTGAACAGATAATATTACATCAATTAAATAAGTTGGAATTCCCATGGATAGCCTTTTCAGAAGAAATCGGCATGTTTTCAAGTGAACATAATAATAAACTTAGAAATATTGTTTTTTTAATAGATCCATTGGATGCGACACACAACTTTTTAATAGGATTTCCTTTTTTTTCGATTTCAATATCAGTTTTCATAGATGGGGAGATTAGCCATGGATGGGTTTATGACCCTATTCGCAGAATAACATATTTAGGTATATCTCATGAAGGTTCCTTTTTGATTAATGAAAAAGGACAATGTAGGAGGCTTACTACTAATAATACGAGAAAATTAAATCAAAGCATTATTGGTTTAATAAGACCTAAAGATGATAGTGAATATTCTAAGTATAAGGACTTATTTCTTCATAGTAATAAGATCCGATGTCTCTCTTGTTCATCTCTGGAAATAATTTATATCGCTGTTGGAATATATGATGGATTCGTTGATCTATCAACTGAAGGTTGGCAAAAACAGTGTGATATAGAAGCTTCCTTATTAATATTAAGAGAGGCAGGGGGGATAGCTGTTGATAAAAATGGACGCCCATATAAATCCAGTGTGCCTACGCTTGATTCATTAAAAAAAAGAGTAAATATTGTTGCAGGAAGTAACGATACGATAGTGAATGAGATATTGAAAAGTACTGAAAAGGAGGAAAAATATAATGCTAGATACTAAAGATAATCTTAAAGTTTATGGAGAATATAAACTTCAACTTTTAGCAAATGGTATTAACTACGACAAGTTATTTTTAGAAGAATATTCTAGAAGGGGGAAATTTATAGAAAAAAGAAGGGCATATGGAAATAGTGATGAGCAGATGTTTTCAAAAGATATTAAAGTACCTCAAGAAATTATTCTTCCAGAAGGGTTAGTTGTAGCTGTTAATCAAAGGAATAATTCGAAGTGGAGACTATATTTTGAAAATGAAAAATTCTATGTGGGTGATGGCATAGAAAAATTAGAAATTAGCTTTCCAGAAAGACCAACATTTTATAATGAGTTACTTGAAGATGGAAGAGGCATTTCAAGGATAGTTACTTTATATGGTAATGCTACTCTTGGCATTTTCAGTCCAGGACATTGTTATTACTGGAATAGTGGGGATGAGTGTAAATTTTGTTCTTTACAGCCTACCCGTAATAATCAGGCTGATCATGAAATGTTTATTAAACCTAGTATTGCTAAAGAAGCTATTTCTATCGCTTTGAATAAGGAGAAAAATAGGGTTAAGCATATTTTGATAAATGGTGGAACTATTAAAGATTATGATTTAGGTTTCAAAAAGCATATAGAAGTTTTAGAAGGCATAAGAAAACTAGAACTTCCAGATAGTGTGCAAACTCATTTAATTTCTATGCCACCTATGGATTTTAATCTTTTTGATAGACTTGCAAAAACAAATTCAACTATTGCAATGGATATAGAAATCTTTGATGAAAAATTATTTGATGAAATCTGTCCTGGTAAATCTAACGAATATGGAAGAGATAGATTTATTAATGCGTTTAAAGCAGCTGTGCATAGTTTGGGTAAAGGCAATGTATATTGTGGTTTTGTCGCAGGGCTTGAACCGTTAGAATCACTAATTGAAGGTATGTATTTTGTAGCAAGTTTAGGAGTAGTTCCTGCAGTAAATGTCTTTCATAATGATCCAGGTTCTCATTTTGCTAATCATGAAAGGCCATCTTTAGATTTTATAAGAGAGGTTGGAAAGCATATGTCAATTATATATAGAGATAATGACTTTACTCCTTTCATTAAGGACACAGGTAGAAATTCATTAGATACCGAAGCATATTTAGGGTGCTACTTATAGAAAATAAATTTATAAAGGTAGTGAAAATATTGGGAAAATTTATTTGTTTTGAAGGGCTAGACGGTTCAGGTAAGTCTACAATTGCTAATAAAGTTGTAGACAAACTTATATATGATAAAGAAGGGAAAATTTTATTTATTGATAAAAAAAAACCAGAATTCTCCAGCGGCTATGTAAATATGCATATGAGTAAGATAAAAGAGATATTGTGGGATTATTATCCGGATGATCCTCTTTATGAATTGGGTGATTATCATTGGCTTTACTTAAATGCCTCATGGTTTGCTACAGTTGACAAATGTCGAATTACACCGTTATTAGAGAGTGGCTCAACTATTATAATGGATAATTGGTACTTTAAATTTCTAGCGAGATTCAAAATAAAAAAGAATTTTAATTATTCTGTAGCACAAATGTGTTTCTCGCCTTTAATAAAACCTGATATTACAATTTTTCTAGATGTTGATCCGTCTATATCCGTAAAAAGACGTACTAATTATTCCATTACAGAGACTGGGAATATGGATGGGTATTCAGGTCGTACTCAAGATAATTATATAAAATATCAGAATGAAGTAAGAAATGTGTTGAAAAAAATGAGTGAAGATCATAATTGGATTGTAGTTCCAGTTGAAGACGAGAGTGAAGAAGAAATTGCAGATAAAGTGTACAAAATAATAAAAAGTAAATTGAGATCGGTAGTATGAATCCAAGATTTTCTAAAACGTGGGATGGTTTACCTGTGAGCAAAGTGCCGCCTTTTGGAGCTGCGATTATTATATATAAATTAGAAAAGAATATACCATATTTTCTGATATTACATAGGAAACACAAAGGTATTGATTACGAAGGAAGATGGGCCTGGGGCCCCCCAGCTGGAGCCAGATTTCCAGGTGAAGAGATTGAAGTATGCATGAAACGGGAATTATTTGAAGAAACTGGTTTACAAGTAGACTGTAAAGAATTGATTATTGCTGAAAAAAGTTGGAGTCTTTACTATGGGGAAGTGGATAATGATGTAACAATTTCTCTTTCCGAAGAACATGACAGATTTCTATGGGTGGATTTTGACGAAGCAATTTCCAGATGTTCCCCTGAAATTGTAAAAGATCAAATAAGATATATATATAAACTAATTTCTGTGAGGTAATATATGAATTCAACATTAATGAAAAATAGAATAAATACAAACGCAATTAAAGAAGCTTTAAAAGGAAAATCAAGAGAAAATTGGATTGTTTATACTGCGGGTTCCATTATGGAAGGGTTCGGAAATGAAAATTCTGATGTTGATGTATATATAATTTGTGATTTGGGAGCAATAAGTAATGAGTTTGCTGGAGGCTATAAAGAAGGTGAGATATCAATAATAGAGGAGAACACTATAGTCTACAACACTATTATTGGTGATACTAGATATGATTTTGAATATTGGGATTGGAAAGAAGTTAATAAGATTGTAGAAAAATTAAATAATTTTAATTTTGGAACAGATCAGTATAAAGACAGGTTAAGTAAAAGTGAAATCGATTTTATCCACAGACTTAAATATGGAAATCCTGTAATTAACAAGAATTCTTTTGCATCCTTTATAAAAAATATTGTATTTGATAATTTAGGGTATATACAGGTAATCGTTCATTCAGAACAATATGATGGTTACTTAGAGGATATTGAAGGAGCATTATTATCAAATGATTTTGGAACATCATATGTTATATCAAAATTATTACTTGAGACTTCTGTGACATCTTTTCTCAGTGTTCATGGTGAAACTAATCCTAGTAGAAAGTGGTTATACAGAAAATTAGAAAGATTTCAAAATAACAATAATAATGAAATCAATTTATTGAAGAAGTATTTAACTTTAGACTCTTATTGTTTTGATGAAAGAAATATTGAATCTCATATTGAAACAGTAATAGAATTTTGCCAGGAATTAAACTTAAAAACGCAATATATAATAGGAAAAAAACAAATTATTTCAAGAGGAGAATAAAAATGATTCCAAAAAAACATATGTTTGTTAAGCACAGATCTGTGATGGGAAAGGAATATTTGGTTAATAAAAGAGAGGCTTTTCAATTAGATGATGTAGGTGCAGTTATTTGGAGAAATATTAACGGTAAAGATTCACCTGAAGTTATTGCTAAAAATGTAGCAGAGCACTTCAGTTGTGATGAAATTGTGGTTAAAGATGACGTTAATGAATATATAAATGAATTAGTTGAAAATAATTTGGTGAAATTTTTATAATAAAGCCTATACTTCTTAAATTAAAGGAGTATAGGAGAAGGGTATCTAGTCTGGGAGGGTGTGAAAATATGTATAAAAAACCAAAATTAGTAAAGGTGAAATTACCTACAGCTTTAGTAAATGTTTAAATGCTATTTCAAATTGGTAAAATATTAACAAACTAATTAATAGAGAGGAGGGTGTGAAAATATGTATAAAAAACCAAAATTAGTAAAAGTGAAATTACCTACAGCTTTAGTAAACGTATAATCTTATAAATGTATGGCTAGATACCCTTCTCCTATACTATATCTGGAGGATAACCCTTTGATTGAAAGTTATTTTATTTTTATATTGTTTTTCGTATTAACTATGTATTTGACGACCTTAATTAGGGAAAGAGTGAGGAGCTTTCCATTTTCAGATGTAATTAGGCCAATTATCTTTTTTGTGCCTTTTATTATGCCTGTCTTCTTCTTTACTCTCCCGAATTTTATTTTAAATGCAGGATTTAAAGCCTATTTAATTGCAATTTTATCATCCTTGATCGGCCTAAGTCTACATTATAAAGATTTCCAACCTTACTTTTACAAGGATTTTTATACATTACTACCCGTTTTACCTTTAAAGTGGTTTATAATTACTGAAATTTCACTTATTGGTAGTGCTGTGTTTGAGGAGATTTTTTATAGAGGGTTTGTACCTAAGTCTTCTTTATTAATTGAAATTTTATTCAGTTGTGGCTTATTTACTGTGGCTCACTTCATTCAGAAACCTACAAGGCAAGAATTTACTTTAAAATCATACATAGTTTTATTTATAGTTTCTATTGGTTGGTATTTTTCATATAAAATTAGTGATTCTTTGGTTCCTTCGATTATTGGGCATTTATTATTTAATGCTCCAAAAATAATCGCTAGTTTTATCCAATATATTATCACAAGAAAAATAGATCACATGTAGCCTTATCCATTAAAATTTTAGTCAAGGGAGTTTTTTTCTTTAAAATAGAAAGAAGAGTTCAAGTTCTAACCAGTCCTCTGTTTATTATTCATATTTTTTTCTAATGTTGTTAATTCAATCTATCAGAAGTTATCAGGGAACGTCTAAACAATGCCCACTTCATAGCAAGAAAGGTAAAATTTTTTGTGGTTTTACACCCAATTCTTTAAGAATTACTTGTTTTAAACGCTATACACTTTTGAAGAAGAAACTAATGAATGCAATGATATAATCAGGTCAAATAAGCAGAAGAGGGGCATGGCCATGAGGATCTTTGATGCACATTTTCATATTATTGATTTTGATTTTCCCATTCAAGAAAACCAAGGGTACATACCTCCGAGTTATGTGGTGATTGATTTAGGAGAGAGACGGCTGATTTCGGGATTTTAGGTGGAGCGATTGTGTCGGGGTCATTTCAGGGTTTTGATCAAGGCTATTTGTTGAAGGCGCTGTATGAAATGGGGCCAGCTTTTTACGGTGTGACTCAATTACCTTTTACGGCAACTGATGATGAAATTGTTCATTTGGATCAACTTGGGGTAAAAGCTTTACGGTTTAATGTGATGAGAGGCGGTTCGGAAGATATATCAAAGCTCGATTATTTTGCGAGAAGGGTGTATGAGCTGGCTGGGTGGCATAGTGAGCTTTACATAGATGCTAAGCACCTCTCTGACATCTCATCTACGCTTGAACAGCTGCCGGCCGTTTCTATTGATCATTTAGGCTTATCGGAAGAAGGCTTGCCGCATTTGCTCAAGCTGGTTGAAAAAGGAGTACGTGTGAAAGCAACAGGCTTTGGACGTGTCTGCATTGACCTCTATTTATCAAACGAATGCTGAAGCACTGATGTTCGGAACAGACCTTCCATCCACAAGAGCGAAGCGTCCATTTGAATACGGTGATGTTGAATTGATTCAACAGCTGTTTGATGAAAAAGCAGCTGATCAAATCTTATATAAGAACGGTTGCAATTGGTATTTTGGTAAGTGAAGATAGTTTCCGTCCATCCTAGGAGGTGCTTTCATTGAATTTAAATCAATTGACATTTAGAGAAGCTGTGAAATCGTCTTCATGCTTTCAGATGATAAGTTAGGTCAAAAGAGAGAGCGTTACACTCGCCCATTATTAGAAAGTTATATCAAAGCCTTTCGTTCAATCGATGCTGATCCAAATATTGAACTCATTGTTGCGTGTGACCAGAAAGAAGCAGTTGGTGTTCTTCAGTTAACCATGACGCCATTTCTTACACATCAAGGGTGATGGAGAGCATCCATTGAAGAGTTCGTACGGCTTCGAGTCATAGAGGGAAAGGAGTCGGTTCGCTGCTTATAAATGCTTATAAAGTGGGCCATTCAACGCGCAAGCGACCGCGGCTGTCATATGATTCAGCTGATAACAGATAAACAGAGGCCAGAAGCACGCCATTTTTATGAGAAATTAGGATTTGAAGCACTCATGAAGGAATGAAGCTGCATTTGTCCCATGAATAAGGATATCAAGAAGCGGAGGATTCACGTACCTCTGCCTTTTTTGTGCCTTTATTAGAAATATTTGCTATATTCAATATATAAATTCTCTGTTATTTGGAAAGGAGAAACATGTTACTCAAAATCGGTCTAGTTGTTATAGGTGTGGTCGTACTTTACGTAGGGGTTCAAGTCTTGTTGTACGAAGGAAGATCTTTTGACATTTGTCGCAAAAAACAAAAAGGACGTTTCAGTGACAATCATTGAAAATGATGATGTGATGTTAGAGTGGAATGCTGATCAAAAAACGCCACTTGCAAGTACGGTGAAATTAGTGGTTTTATTTCATTTTGTTAAAGCTGTATCGAGCGGCGCCATCAAGCTAGAGGAAAAAGTGGCATTGCCTGATATAGAGCGGTTTTATATTGATAGAACAGACGGTGGTGCGCACGCGTACTGGCTGGAGGTCAATGATTTTTCTGAGCATGCGACTTTATTAGATGTTGCCAAAGGGATGATGCAATTCAGTTCGAATGCTTGTACGGATTATTTGATTGACCGGCTGGGCTTAGAAAAGATCAATGATCAGATGAAACAAGCGGGTCTTACAGAACATGATGAACTCATGCCGCTGACGCCAATGATTTTGTGGTCCGCTTATGTATCTGATCGTAGGCGGGATGCATTCAAGAAAATGAGCGGTGTATCCGAAGAACAATACAAATCTCTAATGAATGAGATTTTTAATATCATGAAAAATGACCCAGAGCATAAAAAGGCGTTAGAAGAAAAAATGAAAAAAAAAGAACTTATTAGGCTGGCGTATTCAATCATTACTGACACAAAAGTTGACAAAGTCTACAACCAATCAATATTCACATTTTATGAAACGTCTCCAGGATGAGCTGTTAACAATAGAAGAAAAGAGTCTTTTTAGCAAAATCGTACTGGGAGAAACATTGAAAAAGGAAACAGATCAATATCTTTGGTATAAAGGCGGAGCAACATTGTTCGTTTTCACAGGTGCTTTATATCGAAGAACAGATACATCCTCTATATCCATTTCTCTTTTTATCAATGATCCGAAAGCGAACAATTCTCACTGGATTGGGGGAGTATTCAACGAATTTATGCTTACTGCAGCAGTGGATCAAAACTTTCGACAACGATTGATACAGGCTTTCACTACATAAACATCAAAAAACAGAGGGAAACACCCCTCTGTTTTATTATTTCTGCATTGGAAACGCTCTGTATACATCTTGGCGTTTCTTTTTTGACTTCACAACTCCATCAACCAGTTCCTTTTGCCAAAGCGCTGTATCGTCTTTGTACTTTTTAAAAGGGTGAGGGAGCTCTTTTTCTATCTGTTTTCTTTTAAAAGTGACGGACGGCTCGTCTTTCGAGCTCATGTTAAGTGTCACTTGCTCTACATTATCGACAAGAATAAAAAGTGCGATTGCGTTGTATAAATACGTTTTCTCAATCGTGTCCTTTTGATCAAACCAGAAGGCGTCAAATTGTTTTTCTGTATAGCTGTCATTTTCTTTTACCCCATACGTAACGTCTAATTCTTTTCCCTCGATGATTTCAAATTCTTGAATGATGCCCCCTGGAAGGTCTAATAAAATCTCATTAACTGCTCCGTTGTCACCAAGATATGTATCTTTGTGCTTAGAAAGCTGTTTTAAGGAAATGTCTTCTATTCCTTTGATGTCGCTCTCTTTCTCACTAGCTTGACTGCTGCATGCAGATAGAACAACGGTGAGTAGCAGCAGGATATACATCCATTTCTTCATTGATTTTGCCCCTTTACCATGCTTTCTATATTCAAGTGTCCATTTTATCACAATTTTCCATTCTTCCGGATCACTGATTTTTCATTTCCATTTACTGAACTGCATGTTTTGTTCAAAGCAACGAACAATACAAAGAAAAAAAGGAGTTCAGTCTATGGCAGAAGTGCTTTCATTTTATCAATTGAAAACAAAACGCGATGTCGCGCTTGAAAAGAAGCTGTTGCGTACGTTGTCACTACAACAAGTAACGGTGGCTTCCGAGACATTCACAAAGAAGCTGTTCCCGTTTGCTGATGATCCAGCTGGCATCATGAGTGATGGCTGTATCGATTTTGCCATTGAAGCTTTTTTAGCTGGTGGAAGATATGGTGAGTCGAGTAAGTACGGTGAATCGTTCGATGACATTAAGAGGCGGTCATCACAGGAGGATGATGAGCTGGTTGAAGAGCTGGCAGGGTGTTTGCAATCGTGGGGGAACATGTTCCAAATGGAGCGGAAGATGTCATGTCTATATCCATCTGCGAAAGAATTTTTAAGCATGTGGTGGCAGGAAGGCTTTCGTGAATCAGAAAAAAGACACAAGCTTCGGCTGCACTAAGCATATTTCAAGCCCTTGTCCCATATCTATAAAATAACGGCGTATGGGAGGGACAGGGATGAAAAGAAAGCTGAAGTGGACAGGGTTTTTAATTGGATTTATTGTCCTCTTATTCTTATTCAGATTTCAATTTCTAAATGATGATTCGTGGAAATCGTGGAATTTGCCTCTAAGCGGGAAGATCATCTATTTAGATCCGGGTCATGGCGGTCCAGATGGCGGGGCTGTAGGGGGAGAGCTGCTGGAAAAAGAGATTGCACTGGATGTGTCCATGAAGATACGAGACTATTTGCAGGAGCAGGGAGCGCTTGTTCTCATGACCCGAGAGGATGATTCTGATCTATCATCAAAGAATACAAGGGGATATGCTCGTAAGAAAGCGGAGGATTTGAGGAACCGCGTGAAAGCCATCAATGAGTCTGAAGCGGATCTCTATTTAAGCATTCATTTAAATGCGATACCATCGAACAAATGGAGCGGGGCGCAGACGTTTTTTTACGGAAAGTATGAAGAGAATGAAAAGGCAGCGAAGTTCATTCAAGATGAATTGCGCAACAATCTCGAAAACACTGATCGAAAGGCGAAGCGGATCAATGGCATTTATTTGATGCAAAATGTCACAAAGCCAGGAGCCCTGGTGGAAATTGGATTTCTCTCCAACCCAAAAGAGGCCGGCCAGCTTGCAACACCTAAATATCAGGATCAAATTGCTGCCTCCATTTATAAAGGCATTCTGAGATATTTAACAGAGCAAAAAGAGCCACCTGAATAAGGGGCTTTTTCCTTTTGGTCGCAGGCAAACAGGACAGACATTGTAAGGATATGTATGATATACTTGGATTGTAAACGAATTCAATAAAGGGTGAGGTTCTGCTATGATCGGACAAGATGATGTGAGAAAATTAGTTGGGAAGATGGACGAACCTTTCCTTCATATACCGCTTGGTGAGCTGGATGCCATCAAGGAAATCAGCCTAAAGCCTGAAAAAGAGCATGTGAGCTTAAAGGTGGCTATTGCCAAAACGGGCACTGCTGAGCAGATGAAGCTGCAGCAAGACATCGTACAAGCCTTGAAAGCAGAAGGCGCTAACACGGTCGGACTTCGTTTTGAAGAGCTGCCTCAGGAAACACTTGAAAGGTTTATGCCGTCACAAGATGAGGAAGAAAACCTGCTCAACTCTAAAAACCCGCCTGAGTTCCTAGCGATTGCGAGTGGAAAGGGTGGCGTTGGGAAATCGACCGTTTCTGTTAACCTTGCTGTGGCACTGGCTCGTCTAGGGAAAAAAGTCGGACTGATTGATGCAGATATTTATGGTTTCAGTGTACCGGATATGATGGGAATTACCGTCAGACCAACAGTTAAAGGGGAAAAAATTATACCTGTGGAACGCTTTGGCGTCAAAGTGATTTCAATGGGCTTTTTTGTTGAAGAAAATGCACCGGTCATTTGGAGAGGACCGATGCTTGGTAAGATGTTAAATAACTTCTTCCACGAAGTCGAGTGGGGAGAATTAGATTACTTACTATTAGACCTTCCTCCTGGAACGGGAGATGTGGCGCTTGATATTCATACAATGCTTCCTAGCTGTAAGGAGATCATTGTCACAACACCGCATCCAACGGCTGCCTTCGTTGCTGCTAGAGCAGGCGCAATGGCACTGCAAACAGATCACGAGGTGCTTGGGGTCGTTGAAAATATGAGCTATTATGAAAGCAAAAAAACAGGTGAAAAGGAATACGTCTTTGGAAAAGGCGGCGGGGACAAGCTGGCTGAAGAGCTGCGTGTTTCGGTCCTTGGTCAAATTCCTTTAAGACAGCCTGATTGGAATGAGGATGACTTTGCGCCTTCCGTCTATGATGCGGGTCATCCGACAGGAGAAGTGTATCAACACATTGCGAATAAAGTCATTGAACAATTAGCAGTAAAAGCATAATGAAAGCCCGAGTGGACCTTCTGCCACTCGGGTGCTGTTTAACTGCTGCTTCCTTGGTCTTGTGAACCGGAATCACTGCTGCTTTCAGATGCTGCTTTTTTGAGCTCATCTTCGAATTTCTTCTTATAAAGAGGGCTGCTTAATGTTTCCGTAATGACTTTTTCTAAGTGCTTTCTGAACTCTTTGCTTTTGATCAGTTCACCGTATTTCTTTTCCATCTCAGGATCCTTGAGAATATCCATCATCAGCTGCTGGTAGTCAGGGTCCTTCATTAACTGTTTTAACATCTTTTCATGCTGTTGTTGCATGGATTTTGCGAAAGTCTCGGCAAATTTAGAATCCTCAAAGACCTTCTTCCAGAACTCTTTGCCTTTATCAGAAGTCAGTGTTTTCTCTATTGTTTTTTTCACAGTTTGTTCATCCATTACCAAAGCTTCATTCATTGCCTCGTCATTTAATAACTGTTGAATGGCCTTTTTACCGTCATCTGTCTTCAAAATATCGACGACCATTTTCTTTGTTTCGTCATAGTCCATATTAGATGAGGATTGGGTTTTGGGAGCACAAGCTGTTAGAGATAATAGAAGAAAACAGCTTATTATACGCAAGATGCCTTTTGACATACTGTGGCTCCTTTCGTTACATGTCTTACTTTTAATATGAATGTTTCACGTGAATTTATACATAACAAAAATAGGGGTTGGATCTATTCAATGAAAAGTCGGGATTTAGTTCGTTTTTTCTTCTCAGTGCTAGCTGTTGGAGCGGTCATAACAAGCGTGGTAGGCTTTGCGCTGGAGTGGGGAAAATATCAGAAGCTTTTTATATCGTTTGAACTTCTAGAGATCGCATCTGTATTATTTTGGTTCATTGGTGTGGGGATGATTTTTAGTGTGATTAGTCAGATGGGGTTCGTTGTCTTTTTAACTGTGCACCGGTTTGCTCTTGAAATTTTCCGGTCACATTCTTTATGGAATACGATTCAACTGTTTCTTGTGATTTTTGTGCTGTTTGATTTAGCTTACTTGCGATTTTTGTTTTTCGGTGAGAATGAATCATTCCTTCCCTATGTATGGCTGCCGGTCTTTATCGGTGTGTTTGCACTGATCGTGGCTTATTTTAAACAGAAGCAGTCCTCTAAGAAAACATTTATTTCCGCAATGTTTCTTATGGTCGTCATCACGTCGTTAGAGTGGTTCCCGGCGCTTAGAGTCAATGAAGAGGACTGGCTGTATTTAATGCTTCTCCCGCTATTAGGCTGTAATGCGTTTCAGCTGTTAGCTATGCCGCACTTTTCAAAGGCGAAAGCTACTTAACTTCCGTTGACTTTGTTTTTGTATTAGAAATAAGTTCGCCAACTGTGACATTTTTTAAATTCTTTTCTTTTAAGTGTTTCAAAATAGCTGGTAAGGCTTGAGCGGTTTGGGTCGCTGAATCAGAGGCGTGAAGGAGAATGATGTCTCCGCTTTTCATTTGATTATTTACATTTTGAACAATCTGGTCCACACCCGGGTTCAGCCAGTCCTGTGAGTTGATGCTGTAATGTACAACGGTATAGCCGTATTGTGTTGCAATTTTCAATACTGTTTCATTAAACTGTCCAGTTGGCGGTCTTAATAGTTGAATGTCGTCTAGTCCGAGCTTTTGAAATGTATTTTGTGCCCTGACAAGATCCCGCTTGATTTCGCTTTCTTCAAGCTGACTATAATTTTTATAAGCATAGCCAAGGCTGCCAATTTGGTGCCCGTCCTCTCTAATACGTTTCACAATATCAGGATGACGCTCAGCCCAAGAGGCAGACAGAAAGAAAGTGGCGTTCTTTATATCGTACTCTCGAAGGACATCTAATATAGGAACGGCCTTCTCGTCTCCCCAGCCAATATTAAAAGTAAGAGAGGCATGTTTTGATGAAGTCTCTCCTTTATAAATAGCTCGGGGTCCATGTTCTGTTTTAAATACCGACAGCGGCGGTGCCTTTTGTACATAAAAAAAGGTTGCAGCTGCAAGGGCTGCTACAAGAATAATGACAACTTGCTTCAGCCGTTTAATAGGCAACACATATAATCGACTCAATTCAAACACTCCTGCCTTGTCCAAGATTGTTATTTGATTGTATGCAGGACAAGGGTTTGACATGCCTGTTAAAACTATTTTAAAAAAAAGTTTTGAAAAGGCGTTGACCGATAGAATATTTTCGTGATATATTATTAATCGTCGCTGACACACAGTGACAAACACAAAAGCTTCGGGAAATAAACTTGAAAAAAGTTGTTGACATAAGATGAAGCGAAATGTTATATTATTAAAGCCGCTAAGAACGGCGAAGATGA
>NZ_JACXXE010000012.1 GCF_014764715.1 Bacillus crepusculi
CGTAGCGAACTTAGTATGTGATCATTTCCTGCCTCGCCAGTTTGACTGACTACCTATGATGTATCATAGGATTTTTTTATAAAAACTCGAATTAACAGGTACGTTTTGTCTTGTTTAGTTTTCAAAGATCATGTTCGTTATCGCTCAGAAGCGACTTTATTAATATAACATTCTATCAAGATAAAGTCAACAACTTTTTTCTTCATGTTATTTATTAACCGCACTGTTTCAGCGGCGAATACAAATATAACACCTTTTGAAAGAAGAAACAAGTATTTTTTCTAAATAATTTATTTTTCCTTATCTCTTCCTATCTATTGCTAAAAAAGTACTCGTCACAGTAATTCTCTATTGTTGATCCTGGAGGTCTCTAGTATATTTATAATAGATTGAAACTAAATAACCGCAGGGGGAGCTTTGTGCTGAGAGTGAACGATTCGTTGTTCTGACCCTTTGAACCTGTCAGTTAATACTGAAGTAGGAATGTGGAATCACTTGAATACGTGTGGTGTATTCAAACCGATATGCTATTCTATGAATAACATACTCATCCTTACACGGTCTCTCCTTGCTCATTTCATGAAAAAGGAGATTTTTTTATGCAGCAATCAAATCAATTAGTACGACTGATGGAAATCGCGATTATGACTTCACTTGCACTTGTATTAGATTACTTATCAGGTCTCTTTTTAAGGATGCCAAATGGCGGGTCTATTGCGCTCATCATGATTCCCGTCATTCTCATGTCCATTAGATGGGGGATATCTACCGGGTTTGTCATCGGTGTGTTAATTGCTGGCCTACAGCTAATGAATAGCCCTATTATCGCTACACCTGTACAAGGCTTCCTCGATTATTTCGTGGCATCTGTTGTCATTTGTCTAAGCGGTCTGTTTTCTGGATTGATCAAAAAAGCCATTCAGGATCAACAGCGAAAGAAACAATTCTTCTATATTATATTATCTGTATTTGTCGCCAGTTTCTTTAGACTGCTGACGTTCTTTATTTCTGGCGTCGTTTTCTTTTCTCAATATGCACCAAAAGGAACACCAGGGTGGGTCTACTCTTTAATTTATAACAGCACATATATGGTTCCATCTTTTATTATTTGCAGCATCGTTCTTTGTTTATTAATACCGAGTGCCTCTCGCTTGGTCTTTCCTCGTCAAAAATAACCGGCTGATGTCAGCTGGTTATTTTTTTATGCATAATTTGCCGCTCTATGGAATCTATTAATAGTAGAAGATTTCATGCTGGAGGTACGACAATGAATCCTTACTCCATAATGCTGTGCTGTTATATCCTCAGTCTCGCTTATTTTTTGGCTGGTTTCTATGAAGCTTTAAAAATAGCAGGCGTGAAAGGAAAAGTAGAAGCTTCTCCTTTTATTTCTTATATTCTGCTTGCTACACTCTTTACCTTTTTCTCTCATTATTATTGGAAGCTGACGATTTAAGTCGTTGTACATGGTCATGTAGTACTGGCAGTTCCCACCCATACCCAATTTCATTATGGTTCTCGCCAGCCAGCTCGAACTGGCTGGTGACGACAAAACTAGGTTGAAGCTTTTGATAAAATTGCTTTGCTGAATTTTGTTCAAACACCCACAGCAACATATTCTTATAGCCATTCTCTATTAAATCAGCCACTCCTTTTTCAATTAAAGCGATACCCGCCCCTGCCTTTTGCTTCTGCTGTAATAAATAGATGGCATAAAGCTCACCATCATATGCCAAATAGCGCTCGTCACGTTGTTTTCCGAAGGAAGCAAAACCAAATACTCCATCGTCATCTTCGACGACAAACGTACCTTCTAGTGATTTCCTTCTCCAGCTCTCTTCCTTCTCCTCTATATTTAAACGATCCAAGTACTTTTGCGAAATAATGCCGCGATAAGTCGTTTGCCAGCTCTTCACATGAATTTCGGCGATTTTAGGAATATCTTTTTGTACAGCGTGTCTCACCTTCATCTATGCCACTCCTTATAGCCATTTCTCACCCTATCTTCATTATGATAAATTTCTATTTCTAAAAATTCAATCGAAAAAGGATATTCGTTGACATTTTGTCAACACACCTTTATATTGAGGACGACTTCTTCTATAGAAGAGTTGATACATATTGAAAAGGATGGCGTAGAAGATGGAATTTAAGACGACTGATCTTGGACAGCTTTTAAAAGAACAACTACTGCTACGTTCTCTATCTTTAAGAGAACTCAGTGCACACACAGAAATTGATAAAGCAACATTGTCTAGAATCATGAATGGAAAAAGAAAACCGACTTTGAATCATCTGCAGCGACTTTCAAATCATCTAAACATTTCTTTAGATCAACTATTGGCAGCTGCTGGGTTTCCAATCAAAAATGAAAGGGTTCACGATCATACGTTTATTCAAGCAGTGGAAGAAATTGAAGGAACACTGAAAGATCATGACATCTATGATGGTACATTTAGTCAAGAAAAGTTGAAACAGAAGTTAAACGAATACGAGACCTATAGCGGAACAAACGAGGGAAAAGAAATGATCTCGGCAAAGTTTGAACAAAAGATGGAGACGATAAGCGGCGTCGGGCCATTTCTTCAACATCTGAAAAACATGTACAGCTTATTCATAACCGGCCGAGGTACTCCTCGTGAATTGATGCTAATGGGGGGCGCCCTACTTTATTTCATTATGCCTGTTGATTTGATACCAGATTATATTTTTCCGATCGGCTATATTGATGACGCTGCAGCGGTGCAAGTCGTATTCAACCAGCTGACAAATAGGTCATAGCAGGGCACGAAGCCATGAAAAAACAGTACAGCATTGACTTCGCACTTTTACTCACGATCATTTGTTTATTTGTGATCAGCCTGCTAGCTGTATATAGCGGATCGGGACAGTATGAAACGCAAGATATGTTTTATTTCGTCAAAAGACAAATTTTCTGGTATCTCGTCGGTTTTGGCCTTATGGCGGCAGTTGCATACTTTGATTATGAGCTGCTTGAGCGTTTATCTTTTCGGTTATTTGCAGGTGGTATTTTTCTCATTATTCTCGTGCATTTTTTTGGAACAACTCAAAATGGCTCCCAAAGGTGGATCAGCTTCGGTTCAATTAAAGTTCAGCCATCAGAGTTCATGAAAATATTTGTGATTCTCCTCCTAGCGGCTGTCTTGAACCAATATAAGCATCAGCGATTTACATTTAAAGAAAGCATCATCCCTACAAGTAAAGTCATTTGCTGGACCGTTGTCCCTTTTTTCCTCATCTTAATCCAGCCAGACTTAGGGACTGCGCTCGTCATATTATCTATCGCCTTTACACTCATGCTTGTGTCAGGGATTTCAAGCAAGATGATCGCCGCATTGACGGGTTCTTTTCTTGCCCTTCTTGCATTTTTGACCTACTTGCACAATGAACATTTTGAGCATTTCACAAAAATCATTAAGCCTCATCAGCTTGATCGCATTTATGGCTGGCTCTCTCCAGATGAATTTGATTCAACATACGGGTATCAGCTGAAACAATCAATGCTCGGCATTGGATCAGGTCAATTATCAGGAAGCGGTTTTACACAGGGGATTCAGGTACAAGGAGGAAATATTCCTGAAGCACATACAGATTTTATATTTGCAGTAATTGGTGAGGAGTTTGGTTTTATCGGTGCCTCCCTCTTGATGTGTTTGTACTTAATGATGGTCTATCGAATTATTCACGTGGCGATGCATGCCAATACGCTTTATGGATTGTACATATGTGCGGGAGTTGTCGGACTGATCGTGTTTCAAGTCTTCCAAAACGTAGGGATGACAGTCGGTTTAATGCCTGTGACGGGTCTCGCGCTTCCTTTTATCAGCTACGGCGGCAGTGCGCTTTTAACCAACATGATCGCCATTGGACTTGTGTTTAGTGTGAGTCTTAGGTCGTCATCCTACATGTTTGGGCGCAACTGGAATTGAAGGTGATACCCTTGATTCTTTCTCATCTCAAAAAAATCGACCACATTCTCGCTGGAACGATTGTGTGTCTTTGTTTATTTGGTTTACTCATGGTGTACAGCGCGAGTTACCCACTAGGAGAATTAAAGTATGAGCAGGGCCATTATTTCTTGATGAAACAATCACAATGGCTCTTCATCGGGTTATTCTTTTTCTTTATTGCCGCTCTTTTTCCGTATCAGATTTATCGTAAATGGATTCGGTGGCTTGTCATGCTGTCGTTGTTATGTCTGATCCTTGTCCTGCTTCCTGGAATCGGTGTTGTCAAAAACAATTCACAGCGCTGGATTCAGATGGGCTCTCTCATGCTTCAACCGTCTGAAGCTGTGAAACTAGTAATGGTCATCTATTTTGCCTATGTGTATGCAAAAAAACAAGCTTACATCACCTCTTTTAAAAAAGGGGTGATGCCGCCACTCGTTCTTTTAGGGCTTGTTTTTTTATTGATCTTAAAGCAGCCTGATTTAGGCACAGCTGTCTCTATTTTATTGAGCTGCGGCATTATCTTACTATGCGCTGGGCTTAAAATGCGCCATCTCATTTTACTAGGATCGACTGCCGCAGCTGGTATTACTTTTTTTGCTACGGGAGCTCCATATCGTTTGAAACGGCTGACTTCTTTTCGTGATCCTTTTCAGTATGAAGATGGGGACGGGTATCAGCTGATTCATTCATACTTCGCAATGGATTCAGGCGGAATGACTGGAAATGGCTTAGGCGGGAGCATTCAAAAGCTAGGTTTTCTTCCTGAAGCCCATACGGATTTTATCATGGCCGTCATTAGCGAAGAGCTGGGGCTTTTAGGGATATTGTTTGTGCTTGGTGCGTATCTTCTCATCATGAATCGTTCCGTGCGAATCGTGCAGGCTTTACATGATCCTTTCGGAAAACTGTTAACGATCGGGCTTACGTTTCAAATCATGCTCCAAGCCGTCTTTAATTTAGGCGCTGTCTTTGGTCTTCTCCCGATTACAGGCATCCCTCTTCCTTTCATTAGCTACGGGGGCTTCATGATGATATCTGCTGGTATTCTTGTGAATCTTTCTTCATATGTAAAGAGAAATCAATATCAGGCTCATGCCAAATAGACACCTTCTGATTTGAAGGTGTCTATTGATTTTATTCTTCTATTTGATCATCAGCTATTTCTTTTTTTCTTGGCTGTTTGATTTCATTCGTTAGTTCTTGAATGCTTTGCTTCACATTGCCTTTACCGGAAAAGTTCTCAATAATTTCTTTCACATCGATCCCAGAGGATGCTTTCAGGCTTTCTTGAAGACTCGACATCAGGTTTGTGGCATAGCCTGTGACTTTATTGGCACCGCTGCCTTCGCCGTTACCGCCCGTATCCACAACCGTAATTTTATCAATGTTAGAAAGTGGCGCAGATACTTGCTTCGCATATTCTGGAAGCATTTTCACAATCATATCAAGAATTGCAGCTTGACCATACTGTTCGAATGCTTCTGCAATTTTCTCTTTCGCTTCGGCTTCCGCAAGTCCTTTTAGTCTAATGACTTCTGCTTCTGTTTCCCCTTTCGCACGATCCGCTTCCGCTTTGGCAAGCCCGTCAATACGGACTTTCTCAGCTTCTGCTTTTGCCATTGCTTCAATGCTGTATTTCTTCGCATCTGCTTCAGCGAGACGTTTCGCTTTTTCCGCCGCAGCCGACTGCTCAACAGCATAGCGGTCCGCATCTGCTTTCTTTTTCACTTCAGAATCGTATTGACGTTCACGACGCTGAATCTCTTTTTCTTCTAATTCAATTTGTTTCTGGCGTTCGATGATTTTGACTTGCATTTCTTGTTCAGTCACGTGCTGACGGTTTCGAGCTGTTTCTAAATCATACGCTTGGTCAGCGCTTGCTTTTGCTGTATCCTGCTCACGTCTGAATTCTGCTCTTTTCAGCTCATTGATCTTTTCCGCTTCAGCGATTTCAGTGGCACGCTCAAGCTCAGATTTCTTCGCATCTTTATCTGCTTCGGCGCGTTTGATACGTGTTTCTTTATCCGCTTCAGCTGTTGCAATATCTGCATCACGCTTCACTTGGGCAATTCTTGGCTTACCTAGAGATTCTAAATATCCATTTTTATCACGGACATCTTTAATCGTAAACGACACAATGACGAGACCCATTTTCGCTAAATCTTGAGAAGCGACACGTTGTACTTCTTGAGAAAATTTCTCTCTGTTTTTATAAATCTCTTCAACTGTCATTGATCCTAAGATGGAACGAAGGTGTCCTTCTAATACTTCTCTTGCTTCATTTTCGCGGTCCTCTTTTGTTTTACCTAAAAACTGCTCTGCCGCAGTGGCAATTTCTTCAATCGATCCACCAATTTTAATGATGGCTGTTCCATCGGCCATTACTGGTACACCTTGCTCCGTATAGACCTCAGGCGTTGAAACATCTAGCTTGCTAGATAGTAAGCTGAGCGGCTCTGCTTGTTGAAAGACAGGGAGTACGAAGGTACCGCCACCTCTAACAATCTTAATCTTGTTTCCACCTTCATCTACATGAACATTTTTACTTCCTAGATAACTCCCAGTGACGATTAACGCTTCATCTGGGCCTGCTGTCCGGTATTTTGAAACAAATACGCCAATAAGTGCAATAAGAATCACAAGGACAATTCCGATTATAATCAAAATCGTTGTTCCTGGCATTGCATTCCCTCCTAGATTTCTTCATTTGGTATAACAGATAAAACACCTTTATTCACTTCGACAACAAGCACGCGGGTTCCATACGGAATCTCCTCTTGATCGAAGCTAACGGCTGGCTTTGAGATTTTCCCACTATTACTAATTAACAGCACTTCTCCAAACCCGTCTTTTGGAACAGATACAATGATCTCACCAGTTCTTCCTTTTAAATCGGCCTCCGTATATGAGAGAGATTCTTCAGCAGAGGAAAGCGGGATTAAGACAAATACATTCAAACAGGTCACAAGAACCACTGCGATGATGGCAGATAATACTGCCCCAAGCCCACTTCCTACAATGGCTGTTTTTTCAGAGATAAACCCTCCAGCCGAGAAAAAGGTCAGAAATGCGAGGATCAATGTCGGTTGAAGGAATGGAACAGGAATCGCTTCAAACAATCCATCAAATACATCGCCGAAAAAGACGAAAATAAGTGTCAGGATTCCTGATATCATCAATATGTATAAATACAGCGTTTGAAGAGGCAGCCCAAACACATCCATCTTCCTCACCCTTTCTTCATGAAATGAACAGCCTTTATTTCATTTAGACCATACTCACCTCCCATGTATTCCTTCTAACAGGTAATACGAACCACTTTTGTAAAGGTTTCATCTTTCATCACAATTCTTCACAGGAATTCTCGGATAGCTAAAGAATGATTGTCATGTACCAGTATGATAAAATTTGATCTTGGGGTGATGAAAATGAGTTTATTACATGAGGCAAGACAAGCATTGTGGCACGAGCTGCAAGGTTTGAGTGAAGAACAATTAAACCAAAAATTATCTAATGATACTTGGAGTATTCAAGAGGTAGCAGATCATTTAAAGAAAATGGACTTAGTTGCAGCAAAACATCTAGCTGCTGAGGGGAAAAAGGCGCCAATGAAAGAATATGAGCCAAAGCCGGTGGAAATGGCAGAGGATCGTTCAAAAAAAGCCACTGCGCCTAGTATAGTTGAGCCTAAGCGCAAGCATGTGACACCTACACATTTAAAGGATGAGCTCGATACAGCACGTGAGCAGCTCAATCAAATTTTATCAACATTTACTGAAGACGATTTTAAACGCGTCATTGCACACCCTGTGTTTGAAGAGCTATCCCTTAAGCAATATCTTGATTTTATCGGTGCACACGAGAAACGCCATATTCATCAAATCAAAGAAATAAAAGAACAACTATAAGACATCAAAAAGACTCCCTCTTTTGGGAGCCTTTTTTCATTATTACACCGTTTTAGGTGTTAAATCAAAGCAGCGAGCATAAATCCAGTTGTACGCTTTTTCGTTTAAATCTCTTGGGTTTCCAACGGTTTGTGGATCTTTCATCGCTTCTTTTGATAAACGGCCAATCATATCTTTTGATACACCTTGTTCTTCTAATGAAGGAACTTCTAGATCCTCCACTAAATCATACATCCAGTTCACAGCTGCTTTTGCTGCTTCCTCTGTTGACATTCTGCTTGTATCAATACCAAACGCTTGAGCAATTCGAGCGAATTTTTCCGGGTACCCTTTCCAGTTATACTCCATAACAGGTCCCATCATTGCCGCTACACACTGACCATGCGCCACAGGAATAATGCCTCCGAGTGTTTGACTCATCGCATGGGCTGCTCCAGCTGATTCGCTTCCATAGGAAAGTCCTGCAAGCATCGCAGCTTGTGCCATTCCATATCTCGCTTCTAAATCCTCTCCATCACTAAAGGCACGGCGAATATAATGAGCCGCATATTCAATGGCCATGAGCGCTACCGCATCTGTAATAGGCTGAGCAAATTTCATCGTATAGCATTCAATGGCGTGCGCAAGCGCATCAATTCCAGTCATTGCCGTCACATGAGGTGGCATGGATACATGAAGCTCTGGGTCAATCACTGTTAGATGAGCTGCAATGAGAGGTCCACCCGTATTGAATTTGAATTCTCTTTCTTCATCAGTAATAACCGCCCACTGCGTCACCTCTGAACCTGTACCAGCCGTTGTCGGAATGGTAGTTAAAGGAGGAATTCTATTTTCCAGCGGTTTTTTCCCCTCTGCTGCTTCATAATCAAGAACTGAGCCTTCATGAGTCGCCTCTACTCCGATCGCCTTCGCTGTATCCATTGAGCTACCGCCGCCGACTGCAACTAACCCATTACAGCCTTCTTTTTCATATAATGCTGAGCCTTCATTCACTAAACGTACTGGAGGGTTTGGCTCTACTTTATTAAATAGGACAACATCAATTTGCGCTTCCTTTAATGAAGCAATCACTGGATCCACAACGCCTGCTTGATAAATACCAGGGTCTGTTACAAGTAATACCTTTGAGACGCCGTATGCTTTCACTTCTTCTCCCACATGTTTCACCGCACCAATGCCATGTTTGATAACAGTCGGGATTTCAAATGTATGGAATTTTTGCATGCTTTCAATTTTCATATTTAATGTCATATAGAATCTCCTCCAAATAAGTGATAATTATTTAAACCAATGAACCGCTTCAGGTTTTGTATTTCGATATAAATGTTTCAGTTCGGTATATTCTTCTAGACCCGTGCGGCCTAGCTCACGCCCAAGGCCTGATTGCTTATATCCGCCCCACGGTGCTTGAGCAAAATACGGATGGAAGTCATTAATCCATACAGTGCCTAATCTTAATTGCCGAGCCACTCTTTCGGCTTTGCCGATATCAGAAGACCACACCGCTCCTGCTAAACCATAAATCGTGTCATTTGCCAGCTCGATAACTTCCTCCTCTGAACGGAAGGATTCGACAGTAAGTACTGGTCCAAAAACTTCTTCCTGTACAATCCGCATATCTGACATGCAGCCTGAGAAAATCGTTGGCAAGTAGAAGAACCCTTTTTGAAGTTCCTCTGCTTCAGGTCGTTCCCCGCCTGTTTCTAATGTTGCGCCTTCTTCTAGACCGATGCTGACGTATTTTTCTACTTTTTCTCGATGCTCAGCTGAGATGAGCGGTCCACTCTGCGTCCCTTCATCAAAGCCGTTGCCTAGCTTGATTTTTTTCGTACGCTTCACCAGTTCTTCTAAAAATTCATCATGAATGGATTCTTCCACTAGCAAACGTGAACCTGCTGAACACACTTGCCCCGCATGGAAAAACACAGCATTCATGGCCTGGTCAACCGCTACGTCTAAATCAGCATCTTGAAACACAATATTCGGATTTTTCCCACCGAGCTCAAGGGCAATTTTTTTCACATTCCCACTGGCTCCCTGCATAATTTTCTTCCCTGTTTCAATACCGCCTGTAAACGAAATTAAATCCACTTGGTCATTGACAGCAAGCTCATCTCCAACCGTTGCTCCAGGTCCAAGCACGAGGTTGGCAACGCCTGCTGGAACGCCCGCTTCTTCCATGAGTTTGAATGCTTTAATGGTGGTTAATGGTGTAATTTCACTTGGCTTTAAGACGATCGTATTACCCGCCGCAAGCGCAGGAGCGATTTTCCAGCTCGCTTGAAGCAATGGATAGTTCCAAGGAGTGATTTGCCCGCATACACCGACAGGCTCTCTGACTAGTTCACTTTTCGAGTTCGGAATTGGCGATGCAATGATTTCTCCGCCATCTTTATCCGCCAGACCTGCGTAATATTGAAATACGTTCGCAATATCGTCCATATCTGCCTTGCTTTCTTCTAATGTTTTGCCTGTATCAAGCGATTCTAATTTGGCTAGCTCATCAAGATCACGTCTAATCAATTCAGCAATCTTAAACACAATATTACCTCTTTCAAGCCCAGGCAGGTTTGCCCAGTCACCTTGATCGAAGGCTTTTCTAGCTGCTTTAATAGCTAGCTGCGTGTCGTTTCTTGATCCTTCACTGACTGTCGCGATCACTTCTTGATTGAATGGATTGATGATGTCCCGCGTGTCGCCACTTTTGGCGCCAACCCATTGTCCATCTATAAATAATGTTTGACTCATAGAAGGAACCTCCTCTGCTTGTCTTTGGTAAGTTTGTTAAATAAAAATTTAACGTTTTGAACATAATTAACTTAACACGTTCAAATTTTTCTGTCAAAGGGAGATATGCTTCATTTTTTTTGACATTTGGCATTCTTTCGTTAACATATAGTCCATAAAGATTTTTTTGAACGTATTGAATTCTCTTAATAGAAAGCAGGGACAAGATGAAAAAACAGGAACAGCCACAAGCAGAAGAGCGTATTTTAGCGGCTAAAGATCTCGTCATTGATTCCATCGCTGAAACGATGGACCTCTATGGGATTACACGTAGTGCCGGTATTCTCTATGGGACCATGTATTTAAATGAGGAAATGACGCTCGATGAAATGCGTGAAGAGCTGCAAATGAGTAAGCCAAGTATGAGTACGGGTGTGAAAAAACTTCAAGACATGAATATTGTCAAAAAGACCTTTCATCGAGGCCGAAGAAAACACAGCTTTGTTGCTGAAAAAGACTTTTTTAAGTTTTTTATGAACTTCTTTCCACAAAAATGGGAGCGAGAGGTCGAGGTCAATTTAGCGGCGATTGAAGAAGCGCAAGAGCGCCTTCAAGATGTAGCTTATGATGAGCAAATCGAGGAACATGTGAGAGAGGAAGCGCAGCAACTTCTTGAACAGCTTGAAAGCTCCAAGGCCTATTATGACTGGCTCAGACGATTGGCCCACTCTGTCCATTCCGGGGAAATCTTTGACTATATTCCGATTGCTCAGAAAGAAAAATAGACGACGTGTTTTCGTTTTATAGCTTGAATTTCACAGGAGGATTGATTATAATAAGTTATGTCGTAACACATCGGGGCATTAGCTCAGCTGGGAGAGCGCTACGCTGGCAGGGTGAACGACATTACCCGAAGCAAACAGACGTTCTCTGAAAAAGACTGATTTAATAAGGTTCAATGATGAGCCTTTCTGAATGAAAATTTTCATTTCTGAACAAAACTGAAAGGGTTGGTCCCCAATCCGTCCCCATAAAAAAACAGACCATGCAGGGTCTGTTTTAATTTTGCCTATACGTATTCAGATATTACTTTCCAATAAACAGATTGTATTGAAAAGATAAATAAAACCGTCCAATTGGACGGCAAACTGATATTCATTTTATTTCATGCTACCCCAGATAGATCTTCCACCAGTATGGCCTGTTTTTGAATGCTCCCATGTGTTAACTAATTGCATCTTACCTACATGTTGATGGTGATGCCAAGTATAGCCGGTCGGTGTAACACCTTTTTCAATCTGATCAAGTTGCTTTTTATTAAATTGTTTCATCTTTGTGATATCTTTAAATACATCTTTCTTCAATTGAACATTTGCTGTTTTAAACTGTGTAGCATTCGATGATTTCAATTGATTTAATGGAAGGGTCATCTCCGATTTAAAATTAAACTTTGGAAAACCCTGTCTATCAAACTTAACACCTGTAACAGGATGACTCTTCCCAGCTAAATGTCCATTTCTAACATAAACATCGCGCATTTTATCAGGTGTGTGCTTTTGAACAAACCTTTTTGTTTTTGTCTTACCGCCTACCTTAACAGTTTTTTGTGTTACAGTAGGTTTCTGCAATAATTTTAGTATTTGAGTAAGTCCTCTAACTATCATTGCTTGAGCCTTATCTTTACTAGAAAGCGTCCCATCTTCGTATACTGTAGGTAGGGACTCAAACTCTTCCACAGGTATTTCTTCTAAATCTTCATCGGCAATTAAATCATCTTCCGTTTGACCAGGAATATATTGTTGTCTACCTGGTTCAACCGCTGCTTTAGCCTTAGGATCTTCAGCTGCATTCAAAAAATCCATCGGAATGCTTGATACAAGTAACGTGATTGCAAATAATAAAAATAAAAACTTCTTCAAAATAACATTTCTCCTCATAATTAGTATTTTTGTCACATACTAATTATAAGTCCAATATCTTAATTTTTTTCTTAAAATTACCTTAATTTATATTCCTTATCTTAAAAGCAATATGTTCACCTAAATTCACTATGAGCGAATCTTCATTTCCTTCTAAGAATTTAGCAATTTGTTGAACAAGGTCTTTAATATTACTATTAGTTGGCATATTTTGATTTATTAAAAGGAGTGAGTTAATAGTTGAAGCTACCTCATAAAGAACATCTTCATCTTTCACATTCTCAATGTAATTTTTTATCGTATTGAAAAACCATTCAATCTCTTCTATTTCCTTCATTGGATAGTATTGAATTTTATAGATATCATCTGTATCTGGGTTCTCCATCTTTAATATAGCCTGAAGTTCTTCTTTACTTAAATACTCATTTGGAATCTCATACTCAATTTCTGCTTCTGCGTCTGCTTCTTCATCGACAATATACTCAACTGTATAAAGTCCCTTGATAAGTTCATCAAAAGAATCTGCTAATTTGAAATCTTCTTCCATCTCTAAATCAAAGTAATGAATTGGCGGATTCTCTTTGGTCTTTCGATAATCCATTGCAACCCATGTGTGGCCATCACCATTGATTAAAATTAATCCTTTTGGCAAATCCCACTCTTTTATTAAATATTCACTCTCCATAATACCGTCATCTTCTGCAATTCCTCTTAGATGTGTAAATTGGATATGATCCTCAGACCACGAATTGGGCTGGGGTGTAGGAAATGCATTGTGAACAATATACCCACCATTCTGTTCTAGAATGAGCTTTTTGTATGTATCGGGTAACGTCACTCCAAGTTTCTTTTCTGCCTCAGCAATTTCCTTTTCATTTATCTTTTCTAGTGTGTAGTAGTTTTCTTCTTCGTCAATTTCCCAAAATTGTTTCAAGGTTTGTACCCCCTAGTATAATATGCACATAAGTATACCATTTTTAATGGTTTTGTTTAACAACTTTGGTTTTGCATGCGCTAAAGAACAATCCAGTTCAATTCTTGGTTAGGAAATTATACTAATATATGGAAAATAAAAACTCATAATACCTGGAAAAATGCTATAATATGAAAAGTTTTGAAATAATATCAGGGGGTTAATTTCATGTTAGAACTGTTAAATGTTATTTTAACTATCATTGCTTCTACGTTAAGTATCGTTGGATTCATAACTGCTCGTGAAAATAAAACGAACATATCTGTAACTGGAAACCACAATAAAATCAACACAGGTAACACGAAGATTAGCAATAAAATATTTCAGCCTACTGTACATCAGTCTCAAAAGATAATATATAGGTTGGAAAACTCTTCTCCGAATCATAGTTCTGAAATGCAAATTTTAAAGATCATTGGTTTGTTTATTGTTTTAGTTTTATTTGGAATGATTTATTTTAGTTATTTAACCTTCTTTAATTTAATTCTAATATTGCTGTTTATTATCAGATCCACTATATATATCCGATCTTCTCTAGCAATCAAAACACTAAATAAACCATTTAATGAATTGAAACTAACATTAGCTTTTATAAATATGTTTGTGTTACTTGGACTGATTTTTTGTTTAATACTTTTGCCCATCCCTAAAGAACTGACTGAAATCGATAAGGATTTGAAATTTAACATATCTATAATTTTTCAAGGCGGAAACTCTATTTCATCTTGGTTAGAAAGTGTATCTGCGTATATTAAAAGCATTTGGGGAAAAGATGTTCTATTTTATTTAGTTGGGCGAAGTACTGGATTTATTTTTATTACAATCTTTATTATTGTGTCAACTGCCAGAAGAGCATTACCTACAGTAAAAGAAGGTGAAAAAGCATTCACAATATTTTCAGAGAGTATGTTCATACCGATATTTGTTATCATGCTTATCTTTTGCTTCCTGTTTCCTTGGATTGCTTTTGATATCAAGGATCAATTGTACCCTTATTGGGATGAATGGTTAAAAGGGTAAGATTAATAACTTAGTTATCATGTAGTAATTTCAAACCTGCGCAAGGATTAGATGGTATAATTAACCTTACAAAGAGGGGGATTATAATGAAAGAAATACTTTATTTAGATACTGAACTCATGAACTCCAACTTAGCACAAATTGATCAAGGACTTACAACAGATGTTTCTCATCATAGTGATACACAAAAAACTGAAAGTGATGGTTCTAGTTATATAGTTGGTAAAAATGCTGAAGTTGGTGCTAGAATCGGCCTCTTAACACTTAATGTAAATGGAAAGATAGGAGCCGATGCACAAGAAGGATTTAATGAATCGCGGTCTTTTTTAGAAGGGGAAAAAGACATTTTAAATAAGTCTTTTCACGATTATTCTTTATCATTATTAATGGATAAACTTGATGAAAGAGAGCTGCTTAAAAGGACAGAGTATGATTTAAACGAGGGAGATTTTTTTATCATTGAATCTGAATTAAGATTAAATGATTTTTCCCTTATGAAGAGATTTAGCAATCCTGAAAAAACAGAAAATCTATTATTAGCAGAAATTCTTGATGCTCCAATGACCTATAAAGAAGCAAAAAAAATCATATCTAAAAATACACCCACAGCTAAAGAGCGTGAATTAATTTATTTAGCTGAAAAAGTTGTAACTATTCATGATAATGCACAACCAACCCTTTCGGTGTTAAAACAACTTCATGCATACAGTGATTATTTATCTGATATTTTGGAGGATCATTCTTTTATTAAGGTAGGAAAGAGCGCAGGGATAATTAAAAATTCAAGTTTACGAGAATCTACCACTTCTCTAACGCTAAGGTCAGAAAATAATAGAAAAGTTAAATTGTTTGGTCGTTTTTCATCAACAAAACAAACTGTATTTAATGGTTTTAATACTGAAGAATTAGCTTCTGATGAGTTGTATAAGATGCCGAATTTGTTTCTTGATGTTGTATTAGGTTCAATGCAACTTATTACTGAAGGAGATAATATTGTTAGCCCAATTGCAATCTATTTTGAATAATCTTTAAAACTATCTTTTCTTTTTTTTCTTGTCTTATCAAACTCTTCAAATTTGTTATCTAAATTATTCATTCGTTTCTCCATGCGAAGCCTATTATTTTTTTGTGTTTTATTCAGTTGGCCATCTAAAAGATTAATCTGATCGACTGCTTTCTTTATAACATTACGACCAAACTTAAACATTTTTTCACCTCAGTTTTAATTCATCATATCATAAACCAGTCTATGCATCCAAAGATAGCTTGGTGCTAAAGCTCCTTTAAAGGAGCAGTGTTTGGAGTAGGAGTAAGCCTTTACAGTAGATCTCCTAAGTTTAGAAAAAACCGATTAAAGTAAAAGAGCCTCTCAATTATGAAAGAGGCTCTTTTCAGAATAATTTAATTATCGCAATAACTAATCCACCTACAGTTAAAGTGGTTGCAATAGTCCATTTAATAATATTAGATGTTGCTTGTTCAACTTTTGAATCTACATGGTCTCTTGTTGCAATATTTGAATTATTAATGGAATCCGTAAACAAAGTTTTAATTTCTGCTTTTGTCGGTAAATCATCAAGTTTTTTTGTTCTTTCCTTGAGGACAGCAACGTCTCTCTCAAGATTGGATATTCTTTCTGTTATCTTTTCCATATTGTAATCACTCTCCTTACCAGACGCAGTTTGTGTTAACGATTGTATTATTGAATTTAATTGTACTACAATACCACTTAATATTTCTTCATTTTCGTAATTTTTAATGTTTTCAAAGCTATGTTCTTTTAAATCAAATCTTTTGATAAGAGAGTTTGGCCTTTTAGGGTTATATTGTGCCATTCTAACTATATTACTATTAATGCCTGTCGCTTCATTCTTCATCTTCATTATGCCCTAAGATGTCTTTTAAAATTGTTATCGCCTGTTTAAGGTTAAGATCGTCCATTTCAAATTCTATTGATTTTCCATCATTTCTTGAGAATCGTATCACCCTGAGCTCTTTATTGGACTTTTCTGAAGAAACAATACTAAATAACTTTAAAGGTTCAGTTCTATTAAAGTAAAACTGACTTACTAAAGTTTCAACAGTTTTATAGAAAGAAACAGCATCTTGCTTGTAGTTATTTGGAATATCTTTAGGCCATTTCATATTTGCATCCTCTAAATAAAAGCCTTGAAATCCTAGATGAACGAGTGAATCTCCTAAAACCGGCTTCAATACTTTATCTAATTCATCTATACAATGAGGCCAATCACTTCTATTTTGAAAAGTATTGATTATTGATAACGCTTTAGAAAATATCATACCATCTTGTTTATATTTTTCGATGCTTCCTCCAAAATACTCCAAGATATCATAGCCATTCTCATATGCCATGTCCTACACTCCCATTAGTTTATGTCTTAAGTCTAGGAATGTTTCCACTCAATGTCAATATTTTTCAATTTAAAACATAATTTTCAACTCCCGTTACCAATAGATGGCAATCGTAAGACACCTTTATTTATTTCAGCGCTTTTTCTAATGCCGCTTTCGTCTTCGGCCCATAAATACCGTCAGCAACAAGTCCATGCATGAGCTGGAATCGTTTGACCGCATCCGCTGTTTTTGGTCCGTAATAGCCATCAATGCCGTTATTTTTTGCCCCTTTATCAGGGTAGAAATGTACAGCAGCAAGGGCTTCCTGCAATGCTTTTACTCCAGCGCCCTTTGTCAAAGGCTTGGTTACTTTAATGATGCCAGATGGTAAGTTAAATGACTTCTTGGACGTGCTTGTTTGTGGCTTAGGTGTATTGTTCGCAGGTGTTGCTTTCGTCGGCTTTGCGGTTGCCTTGTTACTCGTATGAGCGGTTGCAATACCCGCCTTGAAGCTGTCCCAGCGATTAAGTAGCTTTCGTGGACATTGTTTACCGCTCCATCTCTTATGTGGCACGACATTGGCCAATGGAATGCCTTGCTCTGTCATCAGTTGACGAATTAACCATTGAGCGTTCTCGACTGCCTTCTCAAAATTGCCGTCTGCGTTTTCGCAAATCTCAATTCCAATTGACTTCATGTTTCCGGTTCCGCGTCCATCTCCTGCATGCCATCCATTTTCATTCAACGGCAGATGTTGATAAATGACTTTATCATCCACAGTATAGTGCCAGCTTACACCTGTACTTGATCGTTTTACGAAAGCTGCGTGACTTGCTGCGTCTGCTCCTTTAGATGTATTGGCGGTGTTATGGACTGTTATATATAAAGGTTTCATATAGTTTTGTGGACGGTTTCCATTACTCTTTGGAATAAAATCCTTAATGATTTTTACCACTTTCATCGTCTCCTTTTTGGTCTATTTAATATAAAAAGAGCCACCTCATGGCAGCTCCTTACTTCGTTAATCCTTTTTGTTTTAGGACTTCTTTCTGCTGCTGTCCTTTCGATGTGACATAGTTATTTTTGAACCATGCGACAAGGGTTGTGACAATTGTAAAAACCATTGAGCAAGCAAGATACAATGTTTCAGCTAATGATGTGACTTGGTCCTCGCTGATCGGCAAGATTGGCTTGCCAAACAGAATTAACGCTTGGTTGATCAATGCCATAAAAAGAAGCACTGTGCGAATCACAGTACCTTTATCGAATGTTTTCATAAATGATTCCTCCTATTTTAAATTCCGTTCTATTTTATCGAGCTTGTCGATCACAACGTCATATTTCTCACTAAACTTTGCTAACACATCATTTTGCGCTTCGATTTGTTCATTGAGCTTGTTTTCTCGTTCCTTTGTTGTGTTTAATACGTAAAACAGCACCCAACAAAAAAGAACCGCAAATGGTCCTTGTGTCATCAAATATTGAGCCAAATCCATTTCCACCATACTCACCTACCTCACTTTGTCCACCCCCTTAAAGAAGGCAAAATAAAAAGCCTTTCTACTAGGCTTCTGACGTTTCTTTATATACTTCACCGGTTATTTCTTTGTATTGATCATGTGTAACATATTCCTCCTGAACGCCCTCTTCTAGATCTTCAATTGAACAATCCTTGAACGACATTGCTTGTTTAACCATTGCAGTTGTGGCCCATTTATAAAATAACGCTAACACCCAAAAATTAAGATTCATCTGTAAACCCTCCCTTCAATTTAAGGATGTCTATTCGCATTTCTGCCAGCTGCTGTCCTAACATTGCATTTACTCTTTCTGCCTGTTGACGAGCAATTTTTTCTTTCGCTAACTGTTCACCAATAAGAAGTAATTGCTTTTCGACCTGGGTCATAGGTTGTTCATTATCTAATTTCAGATACTCTTGCCAAGCAGCATCCAACTCTTCAACTGAAGGCTCCGGTTCTTCTAAGAGCCATGTATCTATGAATTGTCCCTCTCCATCATCCCGAACCGAATAATCCTTACCTAATTCCGCATTCGGGTATAAATATTTGATCGCTAGCGCCTTATTCATCTTTTCCCTCCTATCTCATATATCTCAATTGAGACATCGTTACATAAGCTGTGTTTATTGATACTGTTTTGTTGGTTCCTCTTGGTGTTATATAGAAAGTTACCTTGTCTCCAGCTTTAAATTTTTGTAATAAATAAAGCACGCACGTACTTGATGATGTCGCTGGATTCCAGTTTCCGAACCTCTGGTATTCTGATCCGTTGACATAACAGGCCAAGATATTATCTGATCCGACTGTAATATTATTACTAGTGACATATAACCTGATTAAATAAAGACCACTGTTTTTCAGTGTGATCTCAGCACGAGAGCGGTTATACTCTGATAAATCATCCGCTCGTGATGCCCCAAAAACAAGCTTTGTTGCAACATTTTCAGCGGCTGAAACAGATGAATTATCTTGATCATAAGTATCAACAAAAGTGCTGTTTGCCAAATCCTCCACTGTTAAAACTTGTTTCCATCCTTTGAAAACTCCATCAGTGTGAACAGTGCCATACCAGTACATGTTGTCAAAACTTCTCCATAAACGAATGTCTTTTCTTGTTCCTGCGGTTCCGACATCAATATTGAACCACGATGAATCATTTGTGAATGGCTTGTTTGTAAGATACTGTCCAGCTGCATAATAACTCCCAGCGGGTAAAGATAAGATATCCGTTCCATCCAAAACAGTTGGGAGCGGCTTACGATCTCCCGAATCTTGCGTCAGTTTATAGAGTTGTCCACTATTCCATTTATCTTTTTCAGCTGATGTTGGAAGCTGCGTCCAGGTAATTGAAATATGATTAGAATTATAGTAGAAGTAATATGCATTGCCTGACGTGTCTACTGCAAATCCAGTTCCGATGTTGTTTTGTCCCACCGTTTGTATTCCTCTTAAATAGGCGTTACTAGGGGCAGGGGAATCTTCTACACCTGGAGAAGCGATAAAAGTACAAGTTCCCTTGTCCTTGATTGAATCAAAAATACTTCCGTCAGCCGGAACAGAGATCAAGTATTTGCCGTCATCAGCTGTGATCTTATATAGCTGTGATTCATTCCATTTCTTCTTCTCTGCTACAGATGCATGTGGCTTGGTGTCATCAACATGGCCAATGATCTGATCTAACAGTCCAGAATCATTTTCAAGTAATACCTTCACCATATCATTGAACAAATCCGCATGAGCTTTATCACTCGTTTCAAACACTTTAGGAGATTTAATGTCCATCAATGATCGCTCCTTTCTTAATAGATGTCATCAATCTCAAAGATGAATTCAATGTCACCATCTTTTTGCTTGTCTGTCATGGTACGGATGGCCGTAAACTTTCCATCTTCATCAACAAGAGCCAATTCGTTGATGACTTCTCCAGCAAGCTCCCCTTCTGCGATGGTGCACGTGTACCGGATTTTCGCTGGCTCCATAAACTCATATGAATCAATTTCTTTTTGAGCAAGCTCACTCTTTAATTCTTGTTCTGTTCCATCAAGGGAGATTGGCTTTCCGTCCTTCGTTCCTCCATTGCCAAAAGCCATCTTGACCACTTTCGTGAGCTTAGTTCCCTCCGCTCTAGCCTTCGCCATTTGTTGGCGAGCATAAAGCGTTGTAACGGTTAATTGATCAGCCATTATGATCCTCCTTTATAAATCTATTTTTTTGGACGTAGCAGCTAGATATTTTGAACCGTCGAGCGGTACCGATCCATCAAGCGTCCAATATTTCTGTTTGATAATGACACTGCCACTCTGATCATTTGATACATGAGCAGCCATGCGGAATGTTACTTTCCCTTTTTCTTTATTTTCGTGTTTGAAACGAGAGCGAAGTGTAAGAGCTGCTTGTTGATCCGTTTCGTTTCTGGCTCCTACCATGACATATCTTGTACGTCCAAGAACTTTCATTTCTTTTTTGAGTTTCATGGCCAGCTTTAAAGATTGCCTGAAGCGCACTGGAATATCTGTTGAGTTACGCGATCCGCTCAAATAAAAAGTGCCATTCAGCAAAAACTCTCCATTCAGCAAGATCGGTATATGATCAAAAAAGCCCACTCTGCTGCGCAGTGTGAGCCGGTTATGATAATCTTTAATTTCTTTTACATCAGTATGATGAACGCTTGTGAATTTGTAAGCCAAGTGTGCAGGCTTTAAGTTTTCAAGCGTCTCCACAATGTATCTGGTGTTCTGCAGGTCATCCAAATTAACACGAAGGGAGAAATGATAACGGCCTGCCGTTAGACGAATCACTGCACTAGGATTCTTCAAGAACCGGTTGACTGCCCTCTCTAAAGAAGCATACGTAATCGGTGGAATGTTGGACATGAGATTCAATATACGTGCCCTGCGCAGTTCAATTGAATCACCTGACTCACGCTGCACCTTCAGCATCCTTTCCCATCGATCCAACCCCCATGTTGCTGTGATCGGAAAAAGCTGATCAGTCATATCAAAAATAGAATCATCTAGCCTTTCCATCTCTGGAGCCTCTGATCTCATTAATTCATCAAATTCAGTGATCTCCGTTAGGTAGGAAGGTAAATAGGCTTTCATATCATCATACTTGCTCAATGACGTTCACCTGCCCTAGACGCGGGATTTCAATGTCTTGGAGGGGCAAGTTTTTGGCTTCGCCGTTTATCAAGACATCCGCATAATCAGATACACTATCCGCATGATATAAAATGTCATTGATCGCTGACATTCTGATCACATTTTCTTCAAAAGCAAGTGATTTTAGGAGAGCCTTGATCTTCTCCTCTATTTCTTGTTGAGCATCTTCAAGTGAATAGTCCATTTTAAGCTCTACAGATACAGACACCTCTACATCTTTCCATTTGGCACTTTCAACAGTTGCGGTCGCTCCAATCGGTGCTTGACCTTCCCCTTCCCCTGGAACCGGATCAATGTACTCTTGGACCTTATTGACGAGCAAATCCGTCGCAACATCAAAATTCCCATCTGTGATGACAACTTTCACTGTGCCTTCCCCGTTCCAAAGAGGAAAAACCTTTGCTCTGCCAACTCCTTCTACTTCTTCAGCCCACTTTTTATAATGTGCTTTATTAGCGCTAACAGCCTCCCGCCTTGCCCTCATCAAGTACCGCTCATAAAGAGCTTCATCATCTTCTTCCTCTTGCCCTGGTATCTTCAATTCTTCAAATATGACAGACTCCAGCCCTGGTATGTTATCGAGTGATAGGAGCGGCAGCTCTGCAAAATTCCCGTTGCCTACAGCACCAGTCGTTTCACATTTCAAAGTTCCATCGGATTGAAATTGAAAATATAGACTATCAATGTAGAACCTTGATCCAGTTGGTATTCTGATAGTTTTAGGTGTCACATCAACGGACCATACAGCACTTGTGGCAGCTTTACGAGTGATTCCAACTTCAGCAGCTCGTCTATCTAAAAATTCTCCCTGCGCTGTATCCGCAAAGACAAGATCGAATACCTGATCAAGCCATATATAAGATTGAGCAAGTTCCGCAGCTGCAGGAGCCAGCGCATTCCATATAACGCTGTTTTCACGTTTATCAATATCATCGGGTATACGTTCCAACATGCGTTCCATGATGGCTTCATACGATTGTTCTTCAAACATCTTCGCCAATCACCTCCTCGATCTCCAAGGTTCCCTCATCTGTCACCACTTCAAATATCACCTTAAAGGCTGCCCCCTCTTTAGTGATCTCAAAATCTTGAACACTTTCGATTCTCTCATCAACAAGAAGTGCTTCTTCAATGAGCCGCGGGATCTCCATCTCCTTGTATTCGTCCGTTGATTCTTCATCAGACACAGCTTCTTGAACCTCACATCCTACATCATGGCTATAAACGGCATGTGAATATCGTTCCGTTCGCAAAGCCATATAGACAAATTGGCGAATGGCATCGAGACCATTAATCTTTTCATTGGTTAAACGGCCAGACTCAAAGTCGATTCGGTAGGTGGTCGAAGGTTCAACAATATCCTCTTCATCCTCCTCGAAATCTTCGATTTCTTCTTCTGGAGAGAGTGCCATCATGAACCACCTCCTACTACTTTATCTAAGATGTAAAACGTCTGGCCGCCTGTCATTGCAAGGACCATGACACTATCGCCTTCTTCTAGCTCATCATCTTCCCCCTCATCTAAGCGGGCTGGCCATATAAGCAAATCTTCAGGAATGATGAGTTTGTCATTTTCATTTAATCGGATGCTTAGAGGAGAAACAGACACAACATCACCGAGTATCAATTCAGTTGGCGATTGTGCATCAACCGCATTGACGGCCAATCGCTTAATTGCATCGCTTAGTTTCATGACTGATTCCCCGTTGGGATTGTATTCTTTTCAACGACATCGATCGTCATGGTGTGTTTGGTTCCTTTAAATTCATGGCTGTCTTGATCGATCCAGTACGTTTTTTTAATGCCGATATCAGGAATGATAATGCGTACTGGCATGCCGCTTTGTAATCCAGGAATACCTAGAGCTTGAATACTTTTCAGCTCTTTTTTTACGCCTTTCTTTTGAGCCAGTCGGACATCTGCTCTCTTTTGCAGCTGTGCTTTGTTGATCTCTCCTGACACTCTTTCAACGTGCTGAAGGATACCGTATTTACTTCTAGCAGCACTATCATTCGCCACAGCCAGCATCTCAATCTCTTTCTTTTGCGTGACAGTTTTCGGCTTCGTAGGTTTGGTCGTTTTCTTATCTTTTTCTTTATCTTTGTCAGTAGTCTTAGATTTCTTTTTTTCCTTCTTCAGCACCTTAATTTTTTCCACATGTGTCGCTCTCATCTTCACACGTGTGGCTGTTTCCTCAATCGAGGTGCTGTACTGATAATCAATGAGATTCACGCCTGATTCAATGACCCATACTTCGGACGGATCAGGCCAAGCTCTCAGCCCCATTTTGCCTTTAGAAGAATAAATCTGATAGTTACGTCCTGTTTGTTTCTTTGTTTCTCTTAGAGCCTGCAAGATGATGTCATATAGGCTTGTATCGTTTTTGAATACAAGTGATTTAATGACATGGCCAGTGTTAGCGATCGACGTCATCGGGATCTGAAAATCTTGACCAAGCCGCTTCATTATCTGATCAGCTCTCTTATTGGAAAAGACATAGACATCCTGGTTCTTCACCAAGTACTGAAGCATGTCATAAGCAGTAAAAGTGAGCTTTTCATCTTTGGGCGTTCTTGCAAACACCGTTCCTCGAAAGAGTTCTTTTCCTTTCCATTTGAAAAGAACAGTGTCACCCTCTTTGATGCTGTAATACTTTTGACTTCCTTGCTTTGTAACGATAGTCGCTTGAATTGAGCGGGGGGCCTGATACCTTTGCCCCCGAAGTGTCACACTCTCTGTCACAAGCTCGTACATGGTCCCGCTTCTGATGGCAAAAAGCTCAATCAATGTCAGCCCCCCTATTGTGGTATTTTTAATTTTTGACCAGGGAAAATCCAATGCCCTGGTTGTCTAATATTGCGTCTACTTCGTTTGATCATCGCGGCTTTATTCGCATTCCAAATGCGGCGCCATTTTGTGCTATCACCATAGAAGCGGCCAGAAATATCCCACAAGGTATCACCCTTTTTAACGGTGTACACTTTTGGTGCGCCTTTTGAGCTGCGTTTTTTGCTGCTCTTTTTGGCTTTCCGTTTAATTTTTCTAGGTGATGCGGTTTTGTATTCTTTCAGCTGCAGCGTGAATTCTCGATCACCAACATCATAAGTACCTTCATTGTGATTGAAGCTTTCTATGCTGCATTGCATATTGATTTTGGTTCCAGTAACGATAAAGCGTACAGGCTTCTTTGAACGCATCATTCGTTCAATTTTCGCTATCGCATTCTCTGGTGATGGAATGCTTTTATATTCAGCGATCGGTGTATACTTCTTGGGAAAAAAGGCTGTAAATGAAATTTGGCGAGCCCCTGGTACATCCAAGAATGTGAGCTCGCCAAATTTTGATACTTTGATAGATTCATTTTGTACGTTGTTATTGAGTTCCAATTTCTCAGGAAGAACAGGGAATCGTAATTTGTCCTTCCCTTGCGAAATCCACAATTGATATTTTGATTTAGCCATCGATCACGACTCCCTTCGTTCCTGTGTTGATTTCATTCTCTAACTCATCAATCAACATCTGTTTGATCTTCTCTGCAAGCCCTTCTGCATCTTGGCCATTATGATAATGCTGTTCACCATTAAAATTAATGATGATCTGTTTTGATCCACCAGAAGCAGAAGGTGCATTCGCTGTGCCGGCTGTTACTGTTTGCACCTGCCCTTGTGAAAGCTCAGATGATGTAGCGGTGGCCGGATCGTATACGTCCATTCCTAAAGCCTGTGCAGCTTGAGCCAACAAGTAGCGACCACGTATGCCACGCTCTTCAGGAATAATCCATTCACGCTTGTTTCCTTCACCGACTCTAGCGATTTGTTCTTGCGTGATTAGACCACCGTTTGCATACCCCTTATATGGTCCACCGTTTCTGATACTTCTCAATCCAGGTGTATTATAGACACTTCCATATCTGCCTTTGATGTAATTGATAGCAGCTGCAGCATTATGAATCGGGTTCCAGATGTCGTTCATGCCGCTTGCCTTATTAGAATTAAAGGTCGGATCAATGGTTTGCATCAATCCTTTTGACGGCGTTCCTCTCTTGGCATTTGAATCCCATAGGTTGATCGCTTTCGGGTTTCCACGTGACTCATTCTGTGCGATAGTCATCAAACCAGGTAGCCAGCTCATAGATGTGCCGGTTGCCATTAAAGCAGCCATCAGCCATTGTTGAACACTCAGGTTAGATGCACCCATTCCGCTAAATGCAGCAATTAAGGAACCGGCTTGATTCTCTGCGAATTTCTTTACATCAACTGAATCAAGACCTTTGACGACACCGATTGATGCGAATTTCCCAAGACTCATCATGACGCGTGAAGGAGAATGTATATCTAATTCTTCTCTAAACGCCTGTTCTACTTTCTTCGCCATTTCTTTAGCTGCTTGTGTCACTTCGCTTCCTTTGGAACGCATACCGCTGTTGAATGAGTCAATCAGTCCACTGCCCCATGTAGGTGACTCTTGTCGGGCAGATAAGAAAGGTTGTCTTACATTTTGATCTAAGAATTGACCTGTACCGGTTGGTGTCATGTTTTGACCTGCGGCAAAGCCAGTGACAGTTTGTGCTCCATACTGCGGAGTCGCTGCCTGAATTTGAGTAAATGGCTGCTTGATATTAGCTTGTTTCCACTGTTCAAGTGAAACGACTTTGCTGTTTAACCCTTTTTCAAAGTCAGTGCTAAACTGTTCCCCGTATTTTGATGCGTTGGCCGCGTCTCCAATTGATACCGATCCACTTGTAGAAGTGGAAACTGATGAAGCGGCTGCCGGTCTCATAGGAGATGATGAACCAGTTTGAGAAATTGGTGAAGCACCGCTTGGCATAACAGACATTCCAAGGTGAGAAGCAGCCTGAGCAAGCAACATCTTCCCCCGTCCTTTATTGTTTTCAGTTGGGATGACAAACTCTTTTCCTGCTTCTCCGATCCACGAGAGTGTTGGCTTTGTGATATAACCACCGGTGGCTTTCTGATCTGGCTTTTTTCCCTTAGTAGGGATTTTTTTATACCCTGTCTTTTCTTCACCTTTTTTTTCAAAAATTTTAAATACATTTCCGGTGGTTTCTTTAATTTTACCGACTACATTTCCTACAACTCCAAAGATACCTTCCCATGTTTTTTTTAAGTTTTCAGCATGTTTTTTTAGTGGATTAAACACTTTTTCCTCAAACCATCCACTCACTACTTTCCAAATACCTTTGATGATTGTCCATGCATCCTTAAATTTCTCCCACACGAAGGTAATCGCTGGCTCTGCATACTTTTTATATGGTTGCCACACATACTCATCAAACCATGTTGCGAGCACCACCCATGATGTTTTAATCCAGTTCCAAGTGTTTTTAAATAGGTTCCAGATAAACATGATGGCTGGCAGACCAACGTTAATAAAAGGCTGCCAAACGAAAGTATCAAACCATACCGCAAATGTACCCCAGACAAACTGAATCCAATTCCAGAACTCGGTTAATTTATTCCATACCCATACGATGGCTTCAATCGCCACTGATCCAAATGGTTCCCAGACATATGTCATAAACCATGCTGAGAAAACGGACCAGGTGATTTGTATCCAGTTCCACAATTCAACGATCTTGTTCCATACCAGGGTGATTGCAGTAACCGCCACTTGTCCGTACGGAGTCCATACATTGTCCATGAACCAAGTTGATGCAGCTCCCCATACGGTACTAATCACTTCCCACGCAACGACAAAAACACCAACTACAAAGTTGATGATCGGTACTGCAAAGTTATAAATCGGCAGCCACACGTTATTCATGAACCATGAAGAAAGCTGCCCCCATTTCTCTGTGATCCAGGTCCATGTGTCGCTGAAGAACGTTGTAATAGGAGTTAGCACATTATCATTGAACCAACCGGAAACAGTGCTCCATGTGTCTTTAATCCATTGGACTGCATTTTCCGCCCCTTTTACAAGCTCATCCCATTTCTTTTTGATAGTTCCGTCATCGAACATCTTGCCGATCCAATTACCGAGATCGCCGCCAAAGATGCTCCCTAATACTCCACCGATAGCTGTTCCGATTCCAGGGGCGATCAATGTACCAAGCGCAGCTCCACCGATACCGCCGCCTAGATTTCCCATGAATCCACCGATCTTTTCGCCTTTGTTGTCATTATTCATGCCAATTAACTCGGTGGCTGCTATAGCTGTACCGAGAATAGGAATACGTTTCCCGATGCTCTTTGCACCTTTACCGACTTTACCTAACAATCCACCGCCACGCGCTTGGTTTGGTGTGGTTGGTCTTACTGGATCTCCTCTATTGATCCAAGGCTGACGATATTCAGGAGTTCGTGGGTTCCTTGGCGGTCGCCCTGCTCCTCCAGCTCCGCCGATTACACCGCCGCTGGTTCCTGCTCCCATTCCTCCTCTTAAACCTTTGCCCCATTTGTAGACAGCAAAAGCGCCAGAAAGAATGGATTTAAGCGGCTTTAATAAAGTGGCCACTTTTCCTAAGAACGCAAGCGCAAACGCATTGGCAATCAAAGCACCAGCAATTGAGCATTCTCCAGTAAGAGCATTCCAGTTGATCTCACCGATCTTTTTGGCAATACGGATACCTAATTTCACAGGATCAAGGGCTTCAAGAAACGATTCAATGAATATCTTTCCTGCCTTAGCTCCTGCATCAGTGAAACTGTCCTCGGATGATTTGTCATCAATACCAAGTAGACCGTTAATTACACCGTTTATGATGCCACCGTAGGTCTTACCGACATTCTCCGCCATTTTGAAAAGACCAGGTTTCCCCGTCTTCTCCCACCACGCTCCGAAAACATCCTTCGTGTTATCAAGGACGAGCTTCCATCTTGTCTCAAAGCTCATATCTCGATATTTCTCAAGCTGTTCAAAGTGCTTCTGTAATTTGGGGTTATCCTTAAATTTCACCTTGAGCTCTTTCATTTGCTTCTTGGAGAGTTTTTCTCCAGGAAACAGAATTTTAAATTGATCACCAATAAATCCGAATACGCTTTTGGTCGGATTTAAAAAGCTATTTGCAAAGGCTTTACCAGCCTTTTCAGCTTTATTGGAAAGGTCGGTCAGTACAAAGGAGTATTCCCCACGCCATGTTCTAAACGCTTCGAGAGCGGGTTGAAACGCAGCTGCAAGTCCTTTACCCCAAGGCATAAGAATGCTGTTGTTGATGAATGATTTGACACCAAGGAATAAGTTGGCTAGGTTGTCGGACATTTTGATCATCATGTCGTTGTATTTGCCAAATTCCTTCGTTACTTCCGGCCATGTTTGCTTGATGTCTTTTCCGCTCTTTGCAAGTTTTTCGAGCTTACCTCTGGCATCACCAGAGATCGCCCCCATTTCCTGAAGCGCTGCCGTTGCGTCACCGATAGGACGCCCCGATTTAATGCCGTCATATAAACGCCCCATCCATAGCGCAACTTCGGAAAATGGCCGCTGAACACCTGCAGCAACATCCCCGACTAGCTTCATGCCTTCAGTCGTAGAAAGGGCATTGCCCGTAAATACTTGGAGGACGCGAGATGACTCGAAAATTTCATCACGAGTAAATGGCGTTTGACCAGCAAATGCCGTCAGTTCATCCAGTCGTGCATCTGCTTTACCCCTGCTTCCGAGCAAAGTTTCAAACGCAGTGGTCATATTCTGTCGATCCGCTACCATTTTGAGCGGCACGACAATACCACCTGTTGCACCGGCACCGACTCCAAGCAATCCAAGTGTGCTGGTGACAGCTGACACAATCCCCCTCAATGGCTTTGTGATAAGGTCAAGGACCTTGATTGTGGTTGTGTAAGTCCGTCCCAAATGGGTATTTGCAAATGAGACAGCCCCACGTACTGGAGCCGTAAAACGATCGATCGCATTGATCGCTACCCTGTATTCAGTACCGAGGGTATTCCGAGTATAAGACGCTATACGGCTTACCGTGCGCCGGACCATATCAACGGCTCTAATGGTATAGCTGTAGCCCCGACCAAGCTGACGTGCTGCATATGAAGCAATACGTCTGATTCCTGCGGTTGCCCGATCATGGACCGTTATGGCAAACCGTTCTACTTTGCCAAATTTCCGATCGATGTAACGACGCAGCCGGACAAGTCCTGGTGTTGCCTGATCTTTAATACGCATCAACACGCTATGAGTACGCGGCATCTTGCGTTGTAAGAAGCCATTGAACTTTCTCAATGCTTTTGTGGCCAGATCATTTACATCAAGCGTCAGCTGATAAGTTCTAGCAAGATCACGCAATATGAATCGCTGCACACGTCTTAATGCAATTGTGGCATTGTCCCGTACTCTCAATGTGATTGGCCGCTCTGATCTGCGGCGCAATCTATCAAGTCGTTCTAAGTCCCCTCTGATCAAACGCAATTTACGCGTGATCCGGTCTTGTAATTCAAACCGAGCGGTTAAACGAGCCATGTCTTATCCTCCTTTCTTCGATTCCTTTTCAAGCACTTCTAATTTGTGGGCTATTAACCCAAACAAAAAGGCCTTGAATCGCCTTGGCGCTTCATAGACCTCTAAGAGTTCAGACGGGGAGTAATGAAGCTCATGCATGCAGTAATACAGATACACAGCCTCTTTGTTCCCGTCTTTTATTAGTTTTTTGCTTCAGTTTCAAGGTCCTCAATTTCATCTTCAAACCCATTGACCTCAATTGCTTTGTTTAACCAGTTCGCATATTCACCGCCGACAGACAGGACACGCTTTGCCACTTCGACTGGATCTTGGGTGCTGTATGCCTCACGCAATTCCTTTGATTTGAAATCAGGGTAAATGGTTGATTCAACCGCGATACGTGCATAGAAGCGTTGAGAATCCAAGTCTTTTACACGTCCACGACCTTTAACATTTTTGAACGTTGTGTTTTCCTTCTCCAATTCGTCAATACGTTCAGTTGTAATGGCTTTAAATACGAATGGGATCACTTTACCTTCTTTATCAACGAAACGCTTTGAAATGATTGATTTGACCTCTTCCGCTTCTGTTGTTTGTCCTGGCATAAAGAATGAAAGATCATATACGTTGTTTGTTTGTTTTTCGCTCATGTTTAAAAACTCCCTTTGATTTGTTTTTTTGAATGCAAAAAAGCACATCCATTTTTTGAATGTGCTTTCCAATCTTTTCATGTATAATTGAGAACGTACAATTGAACGGCTTGCTCAAGGGTGTCTGGCTCATCCCCGATAGGAAGGGGGTGATGCTCATGTCAACGTTCCAAGCGATTTCCCTAATGCTTTTATTCGGGATGTTTATCCTTGCTTTGTTGACGTATATAAACAAAAAATAGACTCCCCTTGAGCTTTGGACGGTTGAAGGGAAAGTCTATCCTTAAAACTATCTAATTGATAAGCCAGCCCCTTGAAGGGCCTCATTGTACATTGCCGGGATGTTGACGCATCCTGGCTTCTTTTTATTGTATGCAAATCACTTTGCATGTAAACAAGTTTTTTCTCGAATGGTGAATGGTGGGTTCACTATTATCCCATGTATCCCATGTATCCCATTTATCAAAAGTATATCATATTTGTACAAAAAAGTGAAAATACCTTATTTAAAAACACTCATAGTCAGTTCTTTTGTTACATTTTCTATGGTGATTAAATTTTAAAAGGAATCTTTCAGCTTCTCAGGAAGATCAAAGTCCTCAAACGTGAAAGGAACCTCTTCTTCAAGTGCCTCTGAATCGACATCTAGTCCAGCAATTTTAGCTGAATCAAAGTTCACATCAAACAATGTGACACGCTCTGTGCCGCGGCCAGATGATTTGTCATCCAGTACAGCTTGAATGGTGAAGTATGGATCTTGTCCTTTCTTTACATAGTTCAGCATGAGCTGAACGAAACGTGATGTGACTTTATAGAAAGTCGCTGTGCCAGTACCATTCGCACCGGTTGTCTTGTGACCGGTCATACGACGGCCCATGACATTGACCTCTGATTTGTTTTTCTCCACGTTCGCTTCAAATGTTTTAATAAACGCCAATTCCTCACCATCGAGGAATAAGCGTCCTTCCTTACCTGAAATGGTATTCTGCGCTTTAAAAGCCATCTTATTTCACCTCTACATTGAAATAGAATTTTTCAGCTGCATCAACAGGTTGAACAGCTAGATCAATCAAGAAACCGTCACGATCTTCATTTAAAGCGATCGTAATATCTGTTTCAGAGTCAAAGCCAGTGATTCCAGATCCATCTTGGAGCTGCGTGAGATATTGTGTGATGAGTGTTTTCACCAGCTGCAGCCCATCATCAGATGCAGGAATGTCATTGCCGTTGGCTTTGCGTAATTTAATCAGATTCTTCAATTCTCTCGTTAGATCGTTGTTGATCGCATCGAGCACTCGGACAATTTTGTTTTTCCCGAATGTCTTGTTCTTCTCGGTTGTGTAAGTCGTTAAGGAGTTAATGTCCTTTTCAACGCTTACTGTGCGATCTCTCGCATCAAATGTGAACAAGAATTCGCCTTGTGATAAGCGGTATTCCACTTGATCATTATCAAGACGCTCTAACGTATCCACAGCACCCTCATATTCAACAAAGGTTAACGACTGATTGAAGTTGGCTCCTGCAGATGCACCGGCAACCCATGCTGTTGCTTTTGCTGGCGTGATCTCTGTTCCATCTTCTAGCAAGACACCGCTTGTGACATTGATAATTCCTTCATGATCAGCCGGATAGTTTGCCAAAACTCCTTGCACCTTACGTCCTTGATCATCACGCAGCCGCTTGACGAAAGCCACAAATGTCGCTTTTAATTGCTCACTAGTGTTATTAGGCAGCGCGATCACGTCAAAGTATTCTGTCTCAGCTGCTTCAAGAAATGCTGTGTAATCTGCCACGCTTGGAACACCATTTTTCCCACCGCTTAGTGTTACACCAGCGGTGATTGTCACTTCACCTTCACCAGAGAACGAAACATATTTGTTTTGCTTCAGCTCTTTGACATCAGTGACAACCTGCTTATCAACAATGTCTGTACCAACGTAAGTCACCACATCACGCTTGGAGCTATCCAATACGTTTTCAGTGACTTGGATCGTGACCTCATTCCCTTTCTGTCCACCATAATTAGCAAGAACGTTGAAATTCTCGCTGATCTGAGCCTTTGCTGGCTCACCTTCATTCAGGCGATACAAAAGAACCGTTTGTGCTTTTTTCTTCGCTTCTCGGAAAAGAAGCAGTGATTTGTCATCAATGTTTAATCCGACTTTTTTATTTAAGTCCTCGATGCCTGAGATAGAGATGAACGTCTTAGGCTCTCCCCAACTCATTGTGATTGGGAGTGCAACGGTGCCGCGATCACCTAACGTGATACGCTGCTGTGCTGTGGTTTTGAAATTGAAGTAGATACCAGGGCGCTTCTTTTCTGTACCTGGTGTAAAAGTACCTCCATTCATGCTTAAACCTCCTTAGACAAAAAAGCATCAATCTGCTTCTTTGCTTCTGTTTTTGTAATTGGTTGATCTTTGATATAAAAAAGAGCACCCTCAAGGATTTCAGGCTTTACGCCAAACAATTCCTTGCTGTGCTCTTTCAAGGCTTCAAATGAAAATGCTGCTTCTTTAGGAAGAACCGGAGCGGCTTTTTCTTCTTTCACCTGTGATTCATTTTTAGTTTTGCTCACGTTTGATCACCCCGTCTGAAAAATTTATGTCGTCAAGGCTTGGTTGCTCATCTCGGTTGTACCAATAGGCGCTATCCCATGTGAGGACAATCGTTGCCACACCTTGATCTGCAATCCTAGTTTCCGCCCTCTTAATGCGAACATATTGATCAAGCGGTTCACCTTCTACACTAATCATCTGAATGATATTCCGATCAGCTGACAAGGCATCCACTATCGACTCAGCTGCATCATGAGCCTGTCCAGAATCTTTATGAAACACTTTAATATGCAGCGTGTAGGTTTTAAGGAACGTTGAAACAGTATCGTTCCTTGTATTGACCCATGCTGCTGGAAAGTACATCGATGGGATCTGAAACTGTTCAGGAATCTCTTTTTCATATACTTTCACCGGAAACCGCTTGTAACAATAATTCATGATGGCGCCGACTTCTTGATTCATCTAATCACCGTCCAAATCGTTCATCGATCCATTGCTGCAGCTTACGTTCCAATGATTGTTCAAACATCTGCTCAAAGATAGATATTGCATTATCCCAATAGCCGCTGCCCTCAACCCACTGGAACTTTAGAAGCATTCCTGTTTCAGAGTTTGGATCGTATTCAAACCGGTCACCAACCCATCTGCCAGGAACCCATCGCCTGTCCTGATTTTTACTAGTATCAATCGTAAAGTGTCCATCGTTTGTGTAAGATGCATATTCCAAGTTGGTCCCTACATCTAGGGTGAGACCGCCACTGCTCATCGAAAAGACGTTTTCTTGGTCTCCTTTTTGGAATGAGTTGAGCAAACGACGAGCATCCACTGTTTTTGTACGAATGACTTCATCCTGAACAATATCAAGAAACTCATAGCCCATTCCTTCAAGCCATTCTTCATATTCTGCTTGCAAGCCGCCATTAACAGCTGCATTCAAATCCTCTATGAACTGATCAAGACCATCAATCCTCATAGGCTTTCACTCCTCATCGCTATAACCTCAATATGATGGTTTTTAATCTTCCTAGGCTTTTGCAGTTTCAAAGTAATGCCTTCCCATACTACTTTGTCATTTATTCGGACATCAGCATTACTAGGAAAATGAACAAGGTACGATTGATGAATGGTTGCGTTTGGCTCCTGCTGTGTGATGTTTTGATTTCTCTCTGTGAAGTAACATGCTTGATCAACTTGATCAGGCTCATCAGGATATGAAAAGATCGGCTGCGCATCCTGAACCGGCACGCCAAAACGATCTTTTGACAGCTGCTCATTCTTTAGGTGGAAAATATCGCATCGATCCGTTAATAATGATTGATAGCTCATAGCGATCTCAACCTTAACTTGACGTTACCTGGATCTTCTGGCGCTTCTCCTGGCTCAATGAAATCTATCAACAGGTTATACACATCTGGTTTTGATATGGCGTTACCATCTGCCAGAGTATATGAATAATCGCCAATCTTTTCAGACTTGTACCCTTTGATAATGGATTCATCGCCATTTATTAACGCGAAGAACTGCGCCATTTTAATTAATGCGATCTTAGCCTTTTCAGGAAGCGGCTGATATTTACCGCTTGTGAAATCATGACCTGCAATCTTAAATACCTCGGCTTCAGCCTCAATGATGTCACTTTCCAATAGTTCATCTGAGCGGTTTTTCACAGATTCAAATACTGTATATGCCCTAACATCTTCAGGAGAGATCAGCATCAGCCTTACTCTCCTGTTTTTTCTTGTTGCTGTTGATGCTCAAGGATGAAGGCAATTCTTTCACTCTTATCTTTGAGCTGAGTCGGATCGCCGCCAAGATCAATAACAATGGCTTCTTGTTCAGTTTTGTTCATGCCCTTCAGTTCTGTTTCAGTGTAAATTTTTACTTCTTGTGCCGGTTCTTCTTCCTCTTTCACCGGCTCATCCGTTTTTGGATCATCAGCAGGAGCTTTTACTTCCTTACAAGCAAAAAACTCATTGCCATCGAGATATTGAAAAACCTTTTTCTCGATTTCCTTTACTTGATTAAGAAGAAAGACATGACCCATCACAGCGTATGTCTTTCCCTTGATCAATTCGGCTGTATACATGTTGATCACTCCTTGACCTTGACGATCTTAGCAACAGCATCTTCTTCCTCAAATTTGCTGTCGAGCTTCGCAGTCAACACAATGATGAATTTACGTCTGCGAATGTCCTTATCAACCTCGATACGAATATTGCGAGAGAAGCCAAGGATAATGTTTTTCGGATGAGTAAGTAAGATGTCTGAAACATCTGTGCCGTCCTCTCCCATTTCATATGGCTGCATGTTTGCAATACCTTTGACTGGAACACCGAATGCGGAAGAAAGTCCACCTTGTACAGCTGCATCCCCTAGATTTGTTTGACGATCTGCCACTTTGTCCTTCCACTCGACTTCTTGGCCAGGAGACGTATAAAAACGGAATTCTTGCGGAATACGCAGATATTTTGCTGGAACTGCTTTGTATCCTTGTTTAAACACTTGGCGTGTAAGTGGTTCACCAGCTACATCTACGATATGAGATGTTGCTTGCTTACGAATACCATCTAGCTGAGCAAGGTAAGCATCAGATGACGCTGTGTCACCATTAAGGATTAATTCTTCAATGTCTACTGCCGCTCGTTCCGCAAGCATTTGCATGATAGTATTTTGTAAATTATCACCCTCGATGTTATTTTCAAGCGTGTCATATGTGATATTTACTTCAGCGATGACTTCTTTTGCATTAAGCTCCACAGTGCTTGTTGTTGGCGCAGTCTTTTGCTCATTAGTTAAACCTACACCTTCTTGACCAGGACGAAGAATCCGCTGACCAAAACCGATTTTTTCAATTTTTTGTGCATCACTATCCATTGGAATGACACGTGCATCTTGTAGCAGTGTTGGTGCATTTTGCACCATACGAATAAATGTGCTAGATTGGGTCGGATTCATGAGACCGCCTGTTTTTAAAGTAGCAAGCGTCACTTCCGCTTTGTTAATTACCTCTTGATTTCTCACTCTAGTTCCTCCTTTTTCTCGGCTTAAAGCAAGCCGTCCCATACCGTTTCAGATTTTTGTAGGTCTTGTTGTTGATCTCCTACTCCATTACCTTGCGGACGTGCTTTTTCAAGCGCTTCGACTCTTTCAACAACTGGAGCCAATGCCTTTTCTACAGCTGCGGCCATTTCTTTTGCAACAGCTTCATCCGGCTGATTTTCTTGCGGATCAGGTTGCTGCTCGCCTTCTCCTTTTTCAAGGTCATCCAGACGCTTTACGACCGGTGCAATTGTATCCTCTAGCATTTTTTGTAGATCTTCTTTTTTCACTTCTTCGTTCTCCTCCTTCTCTTCCGCTTGACTCAACAGATTGTCGATAGCGGCTCTGGCATTTTTCAATTCAGTTAAGTTAGCAGCTGAAAACTTTCGGCCAGCTTTTGCGACTTCTTCAGGTGGATCAGTTTGGATCCCCGCTAAGTCATCAGTAAGCAAAATCTCTTGTGTGATTTCCACAAAATCTTGCAGTGCTGCCCTTACCTTTTCAGGATCAGTCTCCAAGTCTTCATCGTCGTAAGAATCCCATTTAAACAAAACGGAATTCAGTGCATCTTGTGCCGCCCAAAACTCCCGACGCATGCGGCCTTTGTCGTATCGGTTCTTCACTTCTCCTTTAGAAAAGAAGTTTTTAAGCAAAGAAAAAAGCCCCTTCTCATCAGAAGCTGGCTTGTGATCCTCTTGTTTTCCTATATCCGCTGTTCCGGCCATTGAATATCCGGTGATCTCGCCCTTTTGAATCTGTTCCCAAATTTCATCGGAAGCCTTCGTCACAAGGACCCACGATCCTTTCTTGATAACTTCACCGCCCATTTCAAAATCGGAAGGAGCAATGTAAGATTCAACGACTTCCCCGACACCGCCTTGGAAATCATGCTGCTTATCGATCTCACGTGCATCTTTCAGGAACCCATGAGCGGCTTTTTCAATTTCTTCTGGTGTCATATAGTCTCCATGTGCATCCGCAACGTTTGGTTCGTATACAATACCGTATACAAGACGCTGCGCATCATCAGCCTTCGCAATGACCTTGATCTCTTTTTGAAAGTCTGGCTGCTTTTCTGACTTCATAAAAAAGAACTGCTTTTGATTAGCAGCCTTGTCTACATATGAAACGTGTGTGATCTTCGCATTAAACAATTCGCGTGGCAATTCATTCACCTCCTTTCAAAACCGCTTCTCTAATTTTTTCTTTTTCCTCTGCTGACAATCCTAGAATAACAGGATCAACCACAGGACCAACCGCACAATGACAGTTTACCCTCTCTTTCGGCGTGAGCTGTGTATCTCTCGGAAACATGCACCGCTCTCCGCTGCCTGGTATCTCAAATTCTTCATCCAAAGGGATGATCGTCCCGTCCAGTTGCACATGACTTTCTCTTGACTGATTCTTCTTCCCGCCGCTGTGCTTCCATCGCTTTGCCGTAACCGCCGGTGATTGTACATATGACTCATGTTGAGCGACGGAAGAAGCAGTCAACACTTCAGTTACAGCTGTCACACGTGCGCGCTTGCGGCTGAATTCAGGAAGGTCCTTCAGCTCCAATTCAATCTCCTGGATAGAACGGCCTTCTTTTATACCCTCTTTCAGCGTTTGCTCTATGGCTGTATGAGTATTCAGCTGCATCAGCTGCGCCAATTCCTGTGACCATGATTCAATCCACTGTTCAGTTTTCTCAGAAAGCACCTTGAATGGAATATCTGCATCGATGGAATGCATAATCTTTTCGGCCAGCTGCGTGACAGTCAAAGTCAAGAATATGGCCGTTTCTTTTCCGAACAGCTCCGCAAATTCATCAGCTGCAAACAAGTCATTTTGAAAAAACGCTAGAATTGATTCTAATGTCTCCGAATCGTCTTTGGATATAAAACCATTTAGTGCTTTCAAAAACGTCCTGTGTTGCAATCTGAACAATTTAGCGGTGATTTTTTCGTATTCCTCCACTAAAGATGGAATGTCTTGTAGTTCAGGGAAATCAGCCACCGCCGCTTTGAGTTCCTCAACCTCATCTGCCTCCGCTTTTTGCACAAAGGTATTGATGTTTTTTATCAGCTGATCAATCTTGCTCATTTGCGGATCTCCTCTAGTTCATCCCTAACATCTTTTAAGAGATGGATCAGATCTTCCTGGGAACCCGCAGACTTTTGAAAAACCGTATCAAGCAAGCTAGTTGATGCCTTTGGCTTCGCCTCAATTGGTCGGTGATATTCTTCCTCTGGCCATTCTTCAAGTGTCTTACCAAGAATACGGCCAGCCAGATCACGCAGGTCATTCGGTGAAACCGCTCCTGCTTGAATAAACGGTGTAAGAACCTTTGCGATTTCGAGCGGATCACGAAAGTCAGGTCCATTTAATATGAGTCGCACATGCCAGAGATCGAGATCAGGAAGGAAGAGTGTATTGAGCTTGCCGGTGATGAGCATTCTCTCCGGCTGAAATACCTGCTCTTCAGTTGTCTTTCGAGCGGTGTCAGCTGTCGCCTTGTTATAATCCTGTGATTCGCCAGTATAGATCGGCGGCAGACGGAATGAGGAACGTATCTTGTTTCTCGTCTTCTCATCATATTCAAGGAACAGCGCATCCTCCTGGAGAATCTCGGCCAGTGATTTTATATCCACCTTTACATTAGCCGGCTCTTCATCGTTCGATAGCTCATCCTTCTTCGGAATCCCTTCCACTTCGAGTAACAGGAATTTATGTGCATTGTCTGATCCTTCGATGCCGTTCATGTATTCCTGCAGCTGCTGATATGAAGATTCAGAAAGCATTCCATTCTCTACAGTAATTGCAGCCGGCACATGCCGCCCTTGTTTAAAGTACAGATAGTTCAGCTCTTCAGCTTTGCGCGCTCCATACATATTGACGATGTTACCAATCCAACGAGGAACACCATATGTACCGCTGCCGATCTTGAAGTGAATGACTTCGCTTGCTACAAGATTAGAAGGAGTTTCTTCACTGTATTCTCCCGTAGCAGCGTTCAATGTTCTTGGATCACCGTACTCCTTGAAGAATACTTTTTTAGTGTTGACTTGCTGCACATACTTTCTGAACCGTTTCATTCTTTTCATGGTCTTAACTTCACCATGATCTGTATATTTAAAGTCGATCTCAACGGAATCGCCTAACTTACAAATACGAATATATTGTGCATCCAGATATTCAATACCTGCAGGCTTCCCTGTACCTTCTCGAAGCACTTCGACAAATCCATTACCTGTTTTCTCTCGGTCTTCTATCACATAACCAAGGACCACTTCGGCTGACTCATCATAGTTCATATATCTGGCGAATTCTTCGAGTCTTGTCCATTCTTTCTCAGCTGCATCTTTCTTTTCTTTCGGTGCGTTCTCTGCGTTGAAATCGAAAGTATACTCAATTCCTAAGCCGAAACCTAGAATGTTGGTTTTATAAGCATCTATACATTGTTGAAGAATGGTAGAATACTCGGCTATTTGTTTGAGCTCCTTGATATTGTATGGCGGCTCAATAATGCCATCAGCCTCATAATTAAATCCATCCTCATGAATTTGTTTGGTCGTTTCAGAAACAGTTGATTTAATCACAGTCGCTTTCACTTTATTCATCAGCGTGACCTCCTTTCTCTGTTCGGGCGTGTACGCTCTTTTGGTTTCTCTTTCAGATCGGTGACCTCATAATCATCTAGCGCATACCAGATGGCTGAAAAAGTATGAGGGTCAATCTGAAACTCGTCCTCTATGATATTGCCGCGCTTGTCTGTCTTGTACGTGAGTGGCTGAAGCTCATAGATCGTGTTTTTACATGAATCGGAACAAATGATTTTCTTAAACCGCTTGATCTTCTTGGTGTACTGCAAGCGTGATCCTTGGAACTTATGAGCGGCCACCATGTTGTATCCCATCTTGCGGAAATATGCGATTGTCTTCTGCTCATTATCAGCCTTGATCAGCTCTTTTGTTTCAACGAACTCTTTCAAGTCCTCGACAGTGACATCATCAGTCTTGCCACGATCGTAATACTCCCAATAGATATATAGATACTTCTTCTCATGATCTACAGCCAACCTAACCACAGCGTTATATGAATCAACGAAACCAAAGTCCATACCTGCTCTAAGCAAAGGACGATTGATATTTGAGATGGCCAGCATGACATCTTCATGCGGCTGCACCTCGAATTGTGGTAGGACGCGAATTCCGTTAACGCCAAAATGACCTTTTCGGGCTATGCGATAAAGGTCGGGATCGTATTCTTTTAGTTCGTCCAGCTGCTTGATATAGCTCACAGGTAGAAATAGGTTATCTTCTGCCGTCGAGTGGTGATAGTACGTATCGTTGATGGAGATCGTTCGCTCTTTGTATAACCTTTCATCATCCAGGATAAAGCGGTTGTTTTGATCGTCCTTAAAGAAGTGACGGTATGTCCAGTTGTCTTGGCCAACAGGGTTCGTCGATAGAATCATGTGCAGCTGTAACGTTGGATGACGCAAACGACCAAGCAGCTCCTTGAATCCCTCGTACTTCACTTCTGAACATTCCTCAATCCAAATAATCGAGATGTTGTTGATCGACTTCAGCTTGGCTGGCTTGTCCAAACCTTTGAAAATGATCCGGCTGCCGTTATGGAATTTAAGCATGAGCGGTGATGTCCGGCACTGAATGACATGATCGAGTCCAAGATCATTCACGATCTCTTCAAACAGCGAAAAGGTTGAATCCCTGTGTGTGTCATAGACTTCACGAATCACAAGGGCTGTCCTCTTTTCATCCAGTAACTTTAAGATGAGTTTCAACGCAATGTGATAGCTTTTAGATGATCCATAACCACCCACCAAGAACTGAAACTTCTGATCCCAGTCAAAAAGAAAGTCCTCAAAGTGTGGATTGACCTCTTTTTCCATCAGTTGCATCAGCCATCACCTTTTTTCTTTGCTCTCTTTATAGTAATTTGAACCGAATCATCGACAGGTCGAGCGGTGATCCGCTCCAGCTCTGCTTCTCTCGTTCGGTTTGCAAGATCAAGACCACGCAGCCTCAATTCATGCTCTGACATAGTTTTCATTATGTCGTGTTTCTGCCTAATGGCTTTAAGACGCTTGTCTGTTACTCGCGTCAATGCTTCCTCTATTTCAAGGATGCGGTCAATCACAGGTAATTGAGTTTCTTCCACCTCAGTGACTACAAGACGTTCATTGATAATTGGAACGTATTTAACAACACCATTCTCGCTTGTCGAAGGTGCGACATCTTTTGTTTTCCTAAGTTGCTGAAGAACACGTCGCTGATTATCGGTTAAACCATTTTCATACTTCATGATCCTGTGCATCATGCGCCGCTCTCGAATACTAAGCTCACGTATGGTCAATTCAATTTGATAGAGCGGATCAGTCTCAATCTGCTCAAAGAGCTCCTTTTCTGTGTCGTCCATATAATCGAACAAAATAGATTCATATTCACCTGTCCGCACAGAATTTCTGTTTCCTTTTGGAGCACCACCAGTATTCCCTTTAGCATTTTGGTTACCTGGCGGTGCTTTACCACCTTTATTCCCTTTGGCGTTTTTACTCCCTTTGGGAGCCCCAGGGCGTTTAGTAACGTTACCATTGGTTTTCTCTTTGGGTTTAGTAACGTTACCATTCAATTTCTCATCCCAAGAGTCTTGGTTCTTCCATTTGCGGATAAGCGATTGTGAACACTCTAATTCTTCAGCAATGTCTTTCAGCAAACGGGTTCCGTTGCTTTCTTTCCACAATTGGAACGCCTGATCTCTTTTGGGATTTCGCGGTCTAGCCATTACATATCACCCACCTCCGAACTGCTTAATTAAGTTTGAGTTGTTTTCAAATTTCATCGTTCTTGAGTAAATACATTTCTAGCTCAATGAGTTTTTTCAAGTCTTCCACAGTAGACAATTTGATGTTTCCTGCTTTAAAGTCTCTGACCCATTGAGCAATAGCCGCCTGCGTGATTTTTCTTAAATTCGCAGTGGCTTTCTCTATGTCTTCAGCTTGTTCAGCCTGTAATAAAAGTAGTATTTCTTCTCTTTCTTCATCATAACGAGAACAAATGTTCTTATTATCTGTTGTCATTCTCCCTGTCCTCCATTACAATATGGTTTGAGAGCGTGATATTTTCCCACAAACGCGGCCGCGTCTTGATCACGCTCTTGGGCAGGGAGTTTCTTTCTTTGCCTTTGAAAGGGAGGGTGTTGTCAGCACCCTCTTTTTTTATTTACAACGAGTCAACAAGCTCTGGAGTGATGCCTGTGAATTCCGTGAATCGCTTCTTAATAACGTCACAGAAATACGGATCAAGTTCTAATAGAAAAGCTTCTCTATCCGTTTGCTCACAAGTCATAAGAGTTGAGCCGCTACCTCCAAAGAAATCTACCACTCTATCACCTTTTTTACTGTTGTTACTTAATGGAATATTTATCAGTTCAAGTGGTTTTTGTGTTGGATGAACATATTTTGAAACGTCACCACGCGAAACTTCCCATACAGTTGCTGGACCCGTTTCTTCTGTTAAATCAGTTCTCCAAACTGTAACTTGCTTTTTATCACCATACCAATGTGGTGAGCACCCCTTTTTGAATGCATAGAAAACAGGCTCATGCATATATCGATATTGGCCCCACCCAAATGTAGCTGAATTTTTCACCCATATGCATTGCGACCTAACTTTTATACCAGCGTTTAGCATTTCTTTTTCAAAGTTTAATTGATAAGTAGGCGAGTGGAATACATAAATGGCTGCTTTCTCATTCATGACCCTAGAATAATTCAGGAATGTATCCCTTAAAAAAGTATCGAACTGTTCATCATCCATCGAATCATTCATGATTGTTGCATGACCATCCTCATTTAATTTCTTACTATTACTTTTTACAGCTACATTATAAGGTGGATCAGTAATAACTAGATCGGCTTTATATCCCGACATTAGACGATCAACGTCAGCTGCTTTTGTGGCATCACCGCACACTAAGGTGTGGCGGCCAAGCCGCCACACATCTCCATACTTTGTTTCAGGCTCACTGATTTGTGATAGAGCTTCAGAAACATCGAAGTCATCATCTTCTACAACTGTATTACCGTTGTCTACAGACAGGTTTTCTAGCAGCTCCTCATATTCTTCTTGAGAATACCCGATGATGTTTGTATCAAAATTGTTTTCCTTCAGCTCTGATAAAAGAGCCTCTAGTTTTTCCTCATCCCAATCGCCTTCAATTTTGTTTAATGCAATATTGAGCGCCTTCTCTTCTTTTTCGTTCAAAGAAACCACAGACACTTTGATTTCAGTTGGGTTCGATTCTAATAAGATTTTGAACCTTTGATGTCCACCTACTAAATTACCTGTCTTCTCGTTCCAGATGAGCGGATCAATATATCCGAAATGCTCTATCGACGCTTTCAACTCTTCGTATGCTTTGTCTCCTGGTTTCAGATCAACACGTGGATGATAGGCAGCGGGATTTATTTGACTGACGGGTATATCTTTTATAATCAATTGAAACACCTCTTGTATTATTTCATGTTGTTTTACTTAAACCATTGCAAATGTATCTGTTCCGCGATCCGCTTCATCATCACTGGAGGCACGCTCATACCACAGACATACTGCGTTGATGCATCCATAAAGTCATAATCCAACGGAAAAGATTGCATCAGAATAATATCCCTTGTTGAGATGTAATATGGTTCGTCGTATCTAATAAAGACCGAACCACTTGCAAGTGTTGGCGGAACTAAACTGTTTTTCACTAATACTGTATTGAAATTCCGCTCTTTACCTTCTGTTCGTTTAGTTATGTCTCCAATGTTGCCGTCAGATGGCTGCCGCTTAATCCATCTTTTATACGTTTTACTCGATTCATTCAGCCTTGACCCATGTCCACTTCTAAACTCTCCATATGTGATCGGTGGTTCATTGAAAGCCAATTTCAATGGTGGTAAGTTCAGGTCCTTTCTGCGGCCAATGAAAAAGACCCGCTCTCTTCTCTGCGGGACTCCCATTGTGGCAGCGTTCAGCAAGAACAGCTGAACGTCATACCCTATTTCTTTTGCACGCTCTATGACAAGTTTCACATACCCTTTAGCTTTTCCTTTGATCATGCCGCTTACGTTCTCAGCTACAAAGATTTTAGGCTTCAAACGTTCTACAGCATCTAGGTAATGAAAGAACAGATCGTCTAGTTTTTGGACAGCTTGGCCCTCTCTGAACGCCTTTTCTCTTCCCCAATCCTCTTCTCTTTTTCCGGCCGTTGAAAACACACTGCATGGCGGCGATCCGTCAAACACATCAAGATTCATGAGTTCTTCAGGAAGATCGGAGAGCGGGATCTGATTAAACTCTCGAATGTCCATGAGATAAGGATATTTCGGCTTGTGATTCTTTTTATAGATTTTCATCATTTGCGGATCGATCTCACAGTTTCCCAGCAATTCAAACCCTGCTAATTTGTAGCCCATTGATGAGCCGCCACCGCATGAGAATGTACTGAACACTTTCAACCCATTGGAAGAGATGTTTTTAAGATCACTCAATTTCCATCTATAGTTCATGTTTTCACCTACTCATTGTATGAAAAACCGCATTTAGGACACGTATGTTCAAATTGATCATCCCCAAAGTCATCTAAGTCAATTTCTTTACTTTCAGATACAGTCCCACCTTGCCCTGTATGCTCTAGTTGTTGAAGAATGTCCTCTAGTTCCGTATCACTGAATCCTGTTGCGCTGAGATCATATCCTGATTTCTCTAGTTCCTTGATTAGTTCAGAGAGTTTGTATTCATCCCAATCACCATCTATCTTATTAAGGGCAATATTCAAAGCTTTTTCGTCTTGTTCATTAAGCGATACAACAGATACAAGAATTTCACTTGGATTATCCTCCATCAATACTTTGAAACGTTGATGACCGCCTACAAGGTGACCTGTCCGTTCATTCCATACTAAGGGATCAATGTATCCAAATTTTTTTATTGAGTTTTTCAGAGAGTCGTATTCTGGATCTCCTGGCTGCAGATCAATTCGAGGGTTATAAGGTGATGGGTTAATTTTATGTACGGGAATTGTTTTGATATTCATCGCTGTTTCCTCCTATAAAAACAAATGATGCCGCCCTAGAGGCGGCATCAGCTGCTTACTTGATGTAAAATTCGCTAGTGTAGAATGTTCCAAGGGTTGCAACATGATTGCCCTTTTTGTCGTAACGTTCCACATCAACTTTAAAGCGATAAGTGCCTTTCTTGTTATCAAGTGATTCCTTGATACCGAATTCATCGTACTGTTTTTCACCTGGATTAAGCGGGTTAGGTGAATTCGTTTTGATTGTGACCCATTTCCCTTCAACTTTTCGTTGAGGAATAAGGTTGGGACCAGCACTAAAGTCGTTGTGGTTTTGTACCGCAATTCGTACAACCTTATCCTCTCCAATTTTGTGATTAGCTTTTGTCGGGTTCGCCGACACTCCAAATCCTGATGCCATGCTCTTCATCTCCCTTTTTATATTTTTGCGCTCCTATCCCTCACCAAAGCACGTGCAGCCATACACCCAAAAGACGACTGTTCCCATAAAAAAAGACGCCCCAAGGGACGCCAGTACAAAGTATTAATTTTAAAATATTATCTATCCACACGACGGCAACAAGGATTCTTCAAGTCACTTCCACAATCGTATTCTTCGACATAGCATTTATTCTCATAAGATTCTGTTACAGGATAGAAATTCTTAATTCTTTTGATATGTTTATTTACATTTGTAATGTGAGTCGGATGGATTCGTCTGATAGTGCTCTCGCTTGTTGTTGTTCTTACAATATTACGTGTTGGAGAAACAATTGTTTCGTCCTGACCATTATTTCCCCTACGAGAACCAAAGAAAAAATCGTCCATTCTGTTGCGGCTCATATAAAACACTCCTTCAACAGTTTTGACTTTACGTCACATACTATGAAAAAAAAGTCAGGTTGTCCTAAGCACTTATCATAAAAAATGAAAAATCCACTTAATAACTATGTTACTTTCTTCTAATGCGTCCACCATGTCGTTTGTAAGTTTCGCGTCTCGTTCCCATGATTTCTTCCCAATCCCTATTCGTAATGGGATCAGCATCGCTCTTCTTCTTTCTAATAGAACCAGAAGCAATGCTTTTAAATTGCTTTAATGTCTCTTTAGAAACAGAATCCCTGATCTTCATTTCACTCGCTCCTTGCCGAATAAGCACCACCTTACGCTATTCGCTTAAATTAGATTTTGCAATGATGACTACACTCCGAGAGGATGCCAAGTACAGTCAATCATCAAGTAAAATGAAAAACTGTCCTCGATACGGCCACCGCAGACCAGCTGCTATCCAGGCTCAGAATGTCCCTCTCGTATGACCACATTCCTCAACACCTTTGTTCCGTATCCAGATACGCCATTGATAAGGGAAAGACGCGTCTCCCAATAAAAAAAGCGGACACCAATCAAGGCACTCTTAAAGTGCTCAATGATCAGCGTCCGCAGGTTCTTCCTTCTGGACAAATATTCACGTTCGTTTTGCTTGTCTCTATCATACGATGATCCACTTAGGAAAAAAGGTCCCCTTTTTATCCCCCTTTTTGTCGGCTTTTTCTCGGTTTTTTCTCGGCAATGCAAATAAAAAAAGTGCCCATAAACATGGACACTTTGGTTCTATTATTCCCAAAACGCATCTCCTTCAGAATCAATATAATTCTGAAGGAAAGTTTCAAAATCTACATCAAGCAGCCTATATTCTAAACCATCTTCAAATAGATAAAGGTTGGAATTTTCCTTATTTAGTATCAAGTGGCACCCTTCAAAAAGAGCAGCAATAGCTGTTCCATCAACCTGATCAAAAAAATCATTAGACAACTCGGATTCGATTTCTTCTAAACTGAAAACGTGTAATCCTCCACCAACCTTGTTCCCAAAAACTATGTCTTCAAATATTCTTGCGCCATTATGTAGACATAAAAACTCTTTGAGATCGTCAGGCAATGTATGATGTTTCTTTTCAAATTGTTTTATATTTTCTTGATCGGCTGGGGCATTGAAGGTACAGCACTTTTCATAGACTTCACCGTCTACCGAGAATTTGATGATGTTCTTCTCATCTAATTGATTTTCAAGTTTTTCTAATATCTGCACGATCCTACTCAATCTTTCACCTTCTATCTATATCCTCTCCACCAAGGAGAAACCTCTTGTTGATGCAGCGTTCTTGTGAGTGCATATAAATTACCCATTTTATTATCTCCACCATATTCTAAAGGAATAACATGGTGAATGTCTAAACCAGACCAATCCCATTTAGGATCGCCGTATTTACCAATATACCATCTGATATATTTATTACGGATATCCTTATCTCTCTTAACTCTATCTTCAGGCTTATACCATTTCATATTTGCTTTTGTTGGTGCAGGCAATGATTTACCACTATGACTATTATGAATTTGCGGATATTGATAAGCATTTTTATTAACTAAATATGTTTCAGTTGTACTCTGTTTAGTACCTGGGGCACTTCCGACCCAACCGGCTGTCAGTATATCAGATTTGTACACAAATTTCGTTTTCACCATTTTATACGTTTTAGATGCTGTAGCACCAACTTTTATCTGAGAACCGGTAAATTCTTTAGTATACGTTGAAATTGCGTTATATTTCCCCGCGTAATCATCTCCTACAAATAGGGTGCTTCCTACAATTACAATAACCGGCTTCGCTTTGCCTATAATGCTACGAATTGTGGAACTATGAGTAATTGACTTTTTCGATTGATCTAACTTAAACAATGTATCAATGACAATTGTATTTGCGACTTTAGTATTAGCGTCTGGAGTCTTATTAGTATTTTTATTCTTAGTATTTTTATTCTTAGTGGATGGTTGCAGCACTACGGTGTCACCCTGTGGCATATTTCTTTGAGGTGGCTCATGAGGTTGGTTTTTAAATTGTTGTCTTGCTTGGTCAATTATATCAGATTTACTCTGTATTTCTTTTGCATGTCCATTTTCGTCAACTTCTAGTACATGTGTCTCTTTGTATGTTGTGATACCGTCCTTTGATTGACTAGCTTCAGCATCACTTGTCCATAACCATGCCGTCAACAGAAAAACCATAAAGAAAATCGAATAAGCAAATTTCTTCATTCTGATACTCCTTTTCCAATTTATTTACAACAAATCCAATATACAATATATGTATCTATTTATAAATGATCCTAAAATACCATATATACAAAAACAGCACTCATATGATTCCGAGTGCTGTTGAAAGATTAAACGTCGCTTGCTTCTTCAATTTGTAATACCGGTCTTTCTTCAGACCCAGTTCTTCACACACCTCCAAATCCTTCACCACACGTGATGTCAGGTATTTCATACGGATGATGTCTTGCTCAATTTCATCTAGGCTGTTTTCTAGCGCTCTTTCTATCTGCCGGACCTTCAGTTCGTTTAAAGCTTCCTGGTTCCTGAGAGAAGGAAAAAGGCCTGTTGCGCCGTTTGCCTCCTGTTCCTTTCTGTTTTCTTCCTTCACCTTAAGGGCTCTATAAACCTTCAGCTCCTTGATCAGAGCATTCCGGACTTGTTTCTCATCGATCCCTGGCAGTAAACACAATTGTTCAGCTCTCATGCTTCTCAACCTCCTCCTATAAACAATGAAAGACATAAACAAACACTAATCTCTTATACAAATTCGAAAGTCTAAATTTGCGCATAAAAATAAAAAAATTAAAGACTTATAAGTTAATAAACCCTTTAGTAAACTAAAAATAAATTTAGCACTGGAGGGAAATCAATGTCTTTTTTATATTTATTTCTAGCAGTAATAGGTGAACTTATTGGGTCATCAATGCTTAAAGCATCTGAAGGATTTACAAAAATATATCCCACTATTAGTTTAATACTCTCTTTTGTAGGATCATTCTTCTTTTTATCATTAGCTATGAAAACTATTCCATTAAATACTGTATATGCACTTTGGTCTGGTATAGGGATAATTGCTACAACTATAATTTCAGTTCTAATCTGGAAAGAAAAAATAAATGTGGCCAGCTTTACTGGAATTACTTTAATTCTTATAGGTGTAGTAATACTAAATCTTTTCGGGCCTGGACATGGTGAAGCAAAAAGTGATGAACACACAAAGACAACATTAGAATATTCAAATGAAACGAAATAAAGATGTACAAGAGAAGAATCTTCATTGAGAAGATTCTTCTTATGTTTCTATACGCCATTTGATATCACCCAGCGCCATCCAAAGCCCTTCATATGACATGTTTTCAGATGGTTTAAATTCCATATGTTCCTCCCTCAGAAAAGTGTCAGCTGTTCCTGGTGTTGTTCTTTTTCCTTTATTAAAAAATGCCTGGCTTCAAATGCTCCATAGTGTGAGCCAGGACTATCAAATTTTGATACATAATAATGAGCGGAACCGAGAGGAAAGAGAAAGTATTCTACGCCCTTTTCTAACGGTGTAAACTCATCAGTGAGACATATTCCCTTCAAGCTCATGCCACGCTTTCCCATGGCAACCGCTCGACCCTTTTCATACTTCCGGCGCAACCGACTCGACCGATATTTCGGCGTGCTGCTTGATAGGTAGAATACGTGTCATACTCGCTCCATTTTCCTTCTGCAAGTAAATCAGAACGCCAATAGGCAACATATCCGCTCGCTGTATTGACGATACAAAATTCAGCATCCGGAGATTTTGAATACCAGATTTCTTTCATTTTGACTGCCTCCCTGCAGGAGGAAGCTCCTGCTATTTTATTTTGTGTGAACTCGAGTAATTTAAATTTGTGAATTGGCCGTCACGTGTAGTGATTTCCGTTTTCCCGTAAATAGGTGCTTCAGCTAAAAATGCTTCGTTGGAATGGCCATCTAGGATAATGACTTTAACTTCTCCTTTTTCAAAAAGCAGATCAATTGAGATGTTAGAGTCTATATGTTTGTAAGGATTATTCATGCGCACAAGGCCTCCCATGTTATAATGAATTGTCGAGATTCATTAGAGCCGGAGCCTTGTGCTTTGGTTCTTTTATTTGCTCTGGAGAGCTTGCAAATCACGTACATACATTTCAAATAGATGCTTGTCCTTTATGTCTAAGGACAAATTAATCAGATCCTTTAAGCCAGCTTCAGTGATTGCCACATCTAAGTTTTTAGCCCAATGTTTAGGAACAGCCGTAGACTTTCCTTTAGGCGGCTTCACTAAAAGTTCATATTCAGAGATTTTCACGACGTAACCAGATATATGAAACATTCTGCGATTAACTTCACCCAAAGCTTCCACCCAATCGCCTTCTACAATCTTTCTCATTTCCTGAAGCTCCTTCCACACTTCGAGCAGTAAGGACCATTGAAAACCCGCGTGCTAAATTCCAACCAATAACCACGCTGCACCGAAACTATATTTCTACATTTGAAGCAAAAGAAGTGCTTATTTTTGAAGAAAAACTTGATTTTTTCAATCATTCGACAACCCTCCATCCTTTCTTAATCCTACTGACTAGTTCATATTTTTTAAGTGGTTCATAGAGGTGGACGTGCCGTCCACCCTCTTTGCGATAAAGCAAGAACCACCGTTTCGAGCGTTTGCGTGCCATCTTATGCAGCCCCGTCTTCCTCATCTTTTTGATCATCTTTAGGAAGATCGTATTCATCTGGACCGCTATCCTCTGACCCCTTTTCGTCTTCAGCTGCTTCTTCAGCAATTTCCTTTTGCATCGGTTCAGCTTCGTTGGCTTGATCCTCTTTCCAATCCCACCATTTTTCAGCAAGCGGAGCCACTGCCGCTCGGTAATCATTAATCAGATCAACGACGGCGCCGGATGACATCTCAAGCTCTGTGGCCAACTTACTGTAAGATTCTCCTTCAATGCGTCGTTTCACGATATCTGCCATATTCTCAGGGAAACCTTCCTGTTCTGGAGCCATACCTTCAATGATGAATTGATCCACCACTTCACGCTTAATCTCCATCGGCTTTTCTTCAATTTTTGGTTTTTCTTCAGGCAAACCAAGTTCAGCTTCGAGTTGTTCTGACTCAGGTTTTGCTATATGGACAACGCCGCTTTGATCTACTTCATAATTTACAATTGGTCGTTCGGTGTTTGCGTTAATCTGCACATTATAGCGGACAATGTCACTTTCAATCTCTACTTTCACGTCCTTATCAATCATTTCTGCAAGATTTTGAATTCTGTTACCAAGCTCCTTTGTTGGCACTTCCAACACTAATTCTGTAATCCCTTTAGGCTTGTGATTCATTTTTTTAACTTTTCCATTGAAATTTATAAAAGACATATTTGTTCCTCCTCGTGGGTTGGTGTAAGAGTAGATACTTCGACTTCAATTCTTGGTGTGCTGCTGTAGAACTTACTTACATGCAGATCAACAATTTGACTATCATCCTGCCAGATGACCTTATTTAAACCGTCTTTTATTCCTTTGATGTAGTTATCAACATCTGGCTTCTTAGCAGGTCTCAACTCGCCTCTTTCAGCTTCTGCGGCCTTTTTCTTGCTGAAGCTTTTTAGTAGGGATTTGTAAACTTTAACCCTCAATTCCAGAGGACCTGTAAGGAGTTGTTCGGGACGATGATCACTAGCAGCCAGCTTCACATAAGACTTAAAATCTCTTGATTTTTTCGGATCATACAGCCTTGTAATCCCATTTCTGTGTGCAGCCCTCGGTCTTCCTTGTGCAACTGGTTCTGCGTAAATGGTGAATGCTATTTTCATAGTTTTTCTTCTCCTTGAACATAACGACTTTTCGCATGGTACAAGTACCCCTCTTCATCTTCATGATTCCAACCGTTTTTCATATCAGCAGGCATGATTTTCACCTTTGTTTCACAGTTGTCACATGCGGTATATCTAAAGCCCTTGTAAACCTGCTTGTCCTCTTTCAATCCACACTCAGGACATTGAAACTTAGTCTTACATTTCACGCGGTCAGGTTCTGAATCTTCCTTTTGAACTAGAGCTATGCTTTTGACTTGATCCATCACGCTCATGTGTTCCCCGATGCTCGCATTCAAAGTCCGTTCATTATTCAAAAGATCAACTGATCTTGATCTCTTTGGTTCTGTTGCTTTTGTAGGAGCAGGAGTAGCTTTCTTTTCATCCTTTGATTTAGAAACATCTTGGTTTTCTTGAAACCGTTTGATTTGACTGGTCACGATATCGGTATGAATTGGTTCTTCCGTCCTTTTCACAGAGGGCGGAGCGACTCGTCCAACACTTTGACTTGCATTGATATTTAGTGGTCCTCCATGCATGTATGCAGCCAATTGAATGATCAGACGATTACAATCTGCAGCTTTGTAATTATCTGCTTCAAAGTTCACTTCTTTACCCGTAGTGCTGTCTTTGATTTGTAATTTAATCACTCTGCTTCCTCCTCAATCTCCATCCTGGCATTGTAAGTTTCAATATCGTTCCCCCGCTCACATTTGGCTGTAATGACTAGCATTTCGATCTCATAGAGCGTTTTTTTTGCGAGACTTTCAATCTCATTTGGTTTATATCCAATGCGCTTCAGTTCATTGAGAAGGAACTGTTTGCGCTGATTGCTATTGATTGACATGTTCATTCCTCTTTTCACATCGCGGCTTCCATTTGCCGCGATAGATTTACAAACTTCCCGTACTCTTTCACGAATACTGCGTTTATTGTTCCTGTTGATCCATTCCGTTGTTTTGCAAAAATGATTTCTACAATGTTTTTAGTTTCGCTTTTTTTGTTGTAGTAATCATCTCGATAAAGGAAGGTTACAATATCGGCATCCTGCTCGATACTTCCTGAATCTCGCAGATCAGACATCATAGGTCGTTTATCATTTCGATTTTCTACGCTGCGAGAAAGCTGGGATAACAAGATGATCGGAACGTTGAAACTTCTAGCCATATTTTTAAGTTCTCTCGTGATCTCACCAACCTCATGGTTTTTGCTCTCAGCTTTACCAATCGGCGTGATAAGCTGAAGATAATCAATGATGACTAAATGATCTTGATCAGGATGATCTTTCTTTGTCTTACGGATTTTAGAGCGAATGTCTGCGACGGTTTGAGTGGGGTGATCATGAATATAAATGTCTAATTTTTCGTATTCACCCATAGCTTTGTTGGCTCTCTCATAATCATCCTCACTAAAATATTTCCTTGGATTCCTCCACTTTGTCCCTTCAATACTCCCTACGCTGCTTAACATACGGTGAGTCAATTGTGTATCTGACATTTCTAGTGAAAATATGTCGGTTACTCCACCATTTTGCGCGTTATTATAACCAAGGTTGAGAGCGAATGCTGTTTTCCCCATCGATGGACGAGCAGCTACGATAATCAAATCGCTTTTTTGCCAACCACCTGTCATAGCGTTCAGGTCCGCAAGACCAGTGTCGACTCCTGTAAGATCACCATGATCTTCTTCCATGCTCATGAAAATCTCGGTTAATACATCCATTTTCGTGCGAGTCTCTTTTACACCAACCTCTTGGGCTTCAATTGTTTTTTGATAAAGCTCAGTGATGCCCTCATCAGTAGGAGAACTGGCAAATGCTAAAGCAGCACTTTGCACATCTCTAAGTCTAAAAGCCTCGTAAATTAATGTTTCATAGGTCTCGAAAGCATGTTTTGAGGGAACAGTACTTGCAAGATTTGTTAAGTATTCAAAGCCTCCAACTGCATTTAAAGTGTCACCCATAGATGCAGCGATATTGGCCAATTCAACAGGCTTACCTAGCTTGTCCACTTCCCTCATCGCTTCAAAAATTTGCTTGTGACGCTCTTCAGCAAAATGCTTAGACTCTAGGGCTGTTTCCTTGATTAGATCGCCTTCAAGGATGATACAGCCGAGCAAAAACTGTTCAGCTTCGCTGTTTCGCAAATTTTGCATGTTTTTCCCACTCTTTCTGCTGTTCTATGAAGTCGTTTGATTCTGGTTGATGTACTTGTATCTCCGCAATAGCAGGAGGGAAACGTTTTTCAGCAATGTGCTGATCGATCTTTTTTAAAACAGGTTCATATGGTAGTGCAGTTAGATGCTCTAGCCAAAGCCTGATTCTTTCTTTTCCAACGGTGTCAGTAGTAAGTTCAAATCTCGGATACGCAGCTGCTATCCTGGTTAAGATACTCATCGCTTGTTCTTCAGTCATGCTAATCATCCTCCTCCAAATTTAATGCCTTTTTCTTTGGCATAAGCCTCTAATGCTGATAAGTTGTCTTGTTGTTTTTTAGGTTTAAATTCAGATATGTTACTAGGTTGATTGTTTTTGGCATGCCATCGATCAAGAATGCCCTTCTCCAGGTATGAAAACGATTTGATGCCATCCGCTCTATGTCTTGGTCGGTATTGATCGAATATCTCGTCGATCCATTTCATTATGTCTTCAAGGGGTATCTGTTCCTGAATGATCCTATCAATCGCCTGTGCATCATTAGGAGAGATCATCAATCCTCCACCTCTTCGTGATAGATACTTGTCTTCGATTTGTTGGAAAGGAGAATCATTTCCTCTTGGCGCTCTCTCTTCTTCCTCTTCATATACATTCTTTACATTCTTAACATTCTTGTTTGTGATCATTTGATGTTCAATTGATGATCTTTTGATGTTCATTTGATGTTCATTTTGGTGATCAACTTCGTTGTTTTCTTGTTGGTAAAGCGCCCATTTATTAATGGTTACAACAGAAAATTTGTTGCTCTTTTTGATGCTCAGAAAATTCATTTCCTCTAATTTTTCAAGCCACCGATACACTGTAACTTTTCCAGTTACTTGATCACTTTTCCTAAGCCCTTTGTTAAACATTTCAGCAATATCGTACCTGCCAGTCACAAATTGACCAGGCTCTAATTCCACCACCTGATTACCTATCATCTGCTGATGATGTTTATGGCTCGCTTCAGTAAGACAGATGAGCCAAAGCCTAAGCAGGTTAGGATTATTGAATACTGGATTTTCACGTAATTTTCGATGTAATTTGATCCACCCTCGCAAATGACTTCCTCCTTCCCAACTATTTGAGTCTACAAATAGCGTATTTACCTTCAATTTTTACTACTTCGAGATGCGGTTCATACTTGGCCATATATGTCCTGATATACATAACCAATACCTTTTTCCGCATCTCCGGAGCAGTCGATCTAGCCAAAGTAATAAAACAATAGGGATAAGCTGTTTTAATAAGCTCGTTCATTTCGGAACATAGACAACCTTTCCTGTTTGTTTTGCTATTTCTCGTTTGAATAGTTGCTCATCACTGTTTGTGTCAGATAAGTGCAATAACCATATTTCCTGCACTTTTGACAAGTCGTTTGCAGCTAGGAATGTCTTTACATTCTCAAGGCTAAAATGCGACTGTATGAGCCGATTACGCATGCTTTTATGGATGCTCCCGTTTTCAATATTCGCATCCAAAATGGACTCTGCGTAATTGCACTCAATCATGATGTGCGTGAGTCCAGGAAACTTATATTTGATGTAATAGGTGTCAGTGGCAAAGAGCAGCTTGTCTCCGTCCTCATTAGCCAATAGAAAGCCATACGGCTCTGATACGTCGTGTTGAACATCAAAGGGCATAATAAGCCACGTGCCGATCCTAAACGTCTGTCGGGCTTTTACAAGATTGATTCTGTGATGATTTTCGACTCCAAGAGCTTTTGCCGTTCCATGAGACATATAACAATCGATTCCCGCACGTAGGACATCTTTTAAAGCCTTGCAATGATCACCATGCTCATGAGTGATGAGGCAACCAGAGAAGCTCATATTGAAATCAAAAGCACGTTGCATCTCCTTAAAGGTGATACCGCACTCCAAAAGGAGCGGGGTTTTACCATCAGTCACCCGATAGCAATTCCCCTTACTGCTTGACGAGACAGCGTTTATTTCAATCAAAATGGTGGTTCCTCGCTTAAAGCTGAAGGTTTTGACTCAGATGGCTGCTGCTTCTCTTCTGGCTCCTTTATCGGCTCTTCTGGAACGGTATAATCCATATCAATAGTTTCTGAATTTGCATTTTCATTTACTTCACGAGCAACTGTTTCAGTTGTGTCCGGTGTTTGTGTTTCTTCGTCCGTATACATGTTTCCAAGAGAATTAGGAAAGGCTTCCCTTAAAGCATTAACAATGGCTGTTTTGCGGATCATGTTCATCGGCATCGTTTTCCAAGTTGATTGACCTTTGCTGAACTCATCAAAACTAATCCGAACAGGTGTAGGTGTTTCACGATCTTTTCGATAAACGGTAGCCCATCCACCTAACAATTTGTCATTTGGTAGTTTGATAGCACCTTCTATATCCACCATTTCGCCGTCCCGTTCAACAATAATTCCTGCACGTATTCCGGCGAATTCCTCTTTGTTTTCAGCACGCTTCATAAATGCTTCTTTTCCAACAATAATTTGTGCTGGCGATCCCTTAAATTTCACCAGATATGCCTCATTCAAAAATGGATTGAGTTTCTGGTATTTGCAGAGGTTGATAAACATGACCACTTCTTGATCCGTTACATCTGCATTACCGCGTACTAAATAGGTTTTCACCGTATTCCCTGTAAGTTTTACCTCTTCTCCATTCACAGCAAATACTGAAGGTTTCTCCATCAATTTTGTGTTTGGATTTGATTGTTGATTACTCATCCGTATCCTCCTCATATATAAATCTGACCTTTTTGCCTTTATGCTCTCTTAGAAAGGTCTCTAGCAATTCTGCAAAATCCGATGGACCTTTTAGGTCTCTTTCCAAAATTGCATCTTCAGGACATTCAGAGAGTGGACGAACGTCCATGACCTGTTTATCATCAATCAGAAGTTTTTCACGTCTACAATCTTCCCAACCTAAACCCGATAGAACTTTCACCTCTACCCCACTTCACTCATGCGATCACCTCACAATCTACAGTCAGTAAGTTGTCATCAGTTTTAACTCGCAGCTGCTTGTCCTTCTCGGATACTATCAAGCTAATAACTTGAGCATTCACATCGATTAGATTCGTGACCGCCTCGCTGTTATCAACGAAGATCGGCGCAGAAATACCATAATGCTCATTTAACGTATTAATGATGTCTAAACCGACATTAATACGTGCCGCATTGTTCAACCCTTTAGAGTAAGGCACGCCTTCATAAAGCGTTTCACAGGTTTCTGTTAAACCGCCGTTGACTTGCTCTTCAAAGAGCTTGAAGCGGGCAAATTTGAATTTGCTGTTTATCTGTTCTTCCATAAGGTTCATCTTGGTTCTGATGAACTCTTCAATAAGAAATGACTGCTGTTCTACCTCGTTATATTCATCAGCCATTTTTCGTTCTTCTTCCTTCAGCTCATCAATTCGATTGAGAGCCTTTTGAGCTTGATCGATGCGAGAAAGATCATTGCGGATCAAGGTCATTTCCTGCTGCTTCTCCTTGATCTGTTCATTAATGGCTTGCACAGTTCCACTTGTCTCCTGCTCATCTGACTGGATCTCGTTTTTGATTTTTTCGATCTCCTCGACCTTTTCTATATATGTTGGATTATTGGAGAGCGGAGCAATGGATGCTTCAGCTTTCTCCATATCTTCTTTCAGTTTTTCTAAATTTGAAGCCTTAAATTTCTCTTCCAAATTCAACTTTTGAATTTGCTCATCAACTTCATACAACTCATTTTGCTTTTTGTCATATTCAATTCCTAATTGTTTCCCCTTATCGGCTATACGCTCAAGAGAATCACTTTTTTGTAAATTGAATTTCTCAATAGCAGCTTGAATTTTTTCTTCCGGCAATGCTTGTCCACATGTTGGACAATCTGTTTGATGATCCTCAAACGATTCTTCGTACTTTTTAGACCATTCTTCTCGTAACTCCAAACGTTCTTTATCTATTTGAGATAAAAAAGATGTTAAGTGCTCTTTCTTCGCGATCAAGTTAATGAGATCATTTTGGGTTTGAGTAAGACTGTTTTTCGCTAGGTAGTAGGCTTCTTTTTTCTCATTCACTATCTGAAATCTTTCTGAGTCGTGGTCATTCTTTATTTGCTGTAGCTCACCTTCCAACTGCAACATACGCTTCTTACGATCTGCACCTGCATCCGCTCTGATAGAGCGGGCTTCCTTCTCCAAATCATCTATTGATGCCTGAAGCGCTTTTAAATCTTTTTTCAATTGCTCCTGGTTAAGAGTAGTTACATCCTCAATAGAACGATTTATTTCATCAATTCTTACAGGATATTGCTCCAAGAGCTTATTGATCTTTTTACGTTTTTCAGCAAGGATGCTCTTTTGTTCATCAAGACTTCTTTCTTCTAAGATTGAATGGAGCTTTGATAATGAACTGTTCTTTTTAATAACGTCATCATCTGTCACAGCTCCGCCAATCTCCATCAGCACGTTTAGGCGATCCTGCCACTTCATTTGTTCGTTGAAATAACTTGGGGACGTAATGAGTTTGAAAATATCCTCAGAGATAATGTCATTGACCTTCTCAACAAACTCTTTTTTCTTCACTGGTACACCATTCACATGATAATCAGTGGTATGGCCAGAAAAGACTTGTTTTGCTGATCCCCGTTTCTTGGTCCATTTTTCTGAATAGACCTTTTTCAATTCGACAGCCTTTCCGTCGATTAAGAGTACAGCCGATACCTCATGCTCCACGCCGCTTACCGCTTTGTTATCCTTTGAGAGCGTCTTGATCTCAAAGTCTTTTTTGTTTTGGCTGTCTTTATCAAAGAGCAGCCACGTGAAAGCATCAAACAACGTTGTTTTGCCTGTAGCGTTATCACCATAGACCTTTGCGCTTTCTCCACCTGTTTCAAGGGTGAATGATTTTACACCCTTGAAATTTGATAGATGGAGTTCTGCCAACCTGATATTTTTGGTCATGAACAAGCCTCCATTGATTTACAGTGCCAACCTGCTATAATAGGGGTTGACACTTTATTCTGTAATTTTTGGGAAAGGTTCACTTGTGGGAGTGAACCTTTTTAATTTGCATTCACAAAGGTAAAATCGAGCTGTTCCTTCAGATAGCGTTCCAAGTTATCAACGAGGATCATTTCACCGGCATTTCTATCAATGACATACTCATCATTTGAGAAAATCTCATCCCCGAAGTAGTCAGTTCCAACAACATCAACCACTTCAACGCCCTTTGGGTATCCAGTGGCATTTATTTGAGTGATCATTGGATGTTCAATGTTCACGTTAAAACACCAACCTTTCTTCGGATCGCATCGGCTTTGAGCTTTTTGAATTTCTCAAAAGCCTCTTGATTAGGGAAATAGAAGTGTGGATTTCCATTGTTGTCCATGAGAATGGAGCCATTTACTTTAGATAGTCTTACTTGATCGCCAGTGTGATCACTGAATGGTTGTATAACCGCTTTTTCAAAAAACATAATCTTCGTCCTCCTATGTTTTATTGATGCTTATTCGCATCGTCCGACTGCGGATGGTGCATGATTTGAGGGGTAAGTGTGCACTATCCCATCCGCAAGCCGGACGACAAGAATAAAACTTGTCGTGCTCTTTAAAGAGCGATATAATTCATATTGATCAATTCGTTATTCATGGTTTTGATTTAAGCAGTGAGTGTAGGAGCTTGCTGCTTTTTTCTTTTTTCAAAATCCATACGTGACTTTAATTGCGTTTCGATTTGAGCCAGTGCAATTTCTCCTTCCTCGCTGAATCGCTCATTACATACCTCAATGACTTCCTTTGCTTTCATTAACTTGCTTGCCACAAATACAAACTTCATTTAAATCAATCCTTTCATTTTGTTTTTTAGTGTTTTTGGATATGTTACTGGCGTAATCTTTGCAGCTGACATCAACAATTGCACCTGTGCTTGTTTTTCATAGCGCTTGATTTCTTTTAAAGATTTAGATATATCTTGATGAGTCGCTAATGCCGTATCGGTATCACCTTTCTTTAAAGCTTTCATCAATCGTTTTTGCAGTTCTTCGATGCAAATCATTTCTCTTGTTATTCCATCGTTATTGATGTTTTTGAAAATCGAATTTCGTTTCTTCATCCTCATCCTCCGAACAAAGCCATGATGGCCGTTATTTGCTGTGTGACTGCCAGTGGATCAATGCCGCATAATGTAGCAATCATTGCTTCTTTAGCGTTTGTGGCTTCCATCCACCGTACATATGTAGGTACATCAAGCACCTTCTGATCATTTTCGATCTTTGATATGCAGCTACGAGAGCGGCTAAGCATTTCCGCGAGCTTCTCCTGGGAAATGCCTGCTTGCACTCGGGCTTTCCGAAGCACCACACCCAACTTCACAACCTCCCCACCCCCTTTCAATGTTCCTATCTGGAACATGTTCCGAATTGGAACAGCAAATCTTATATATCCGCTGTATTCTAAGGTGGTAAATTCTTAATCATTCACTGGCTGAAAGTTGGTTTCCATTTGTGACATTTGCCATTCTTCTAGAACTTCTCGTGTAAAGAAAATTCTTTTCCTTACTCGGAAGAATGGTATTTGCCGCTCTTTCACCATTGTGTAAACAGTGTCACGATGGACACCAAGATAATCCGCCGTTTCTTGAACACTCATAGTTGATTTTGTTGGCATTTTGAAATCCTCCTTAATGAATTTAAGCATTGTCATCAAAGAACAAAGTCCAATCGATTTCTAATACTTCTGCCAATTTTTTTGCGATTTTAACACTGGGCTTTCTACTCCCTGTCTCTATCATTGTGTAGTAAGGTCTTTCAATACCGACAAGATTTGCTACATCCTGTTGTACTAAAGATTTACTTTCCCTAGCTAATTTCAACCAGTCACGCATTGTAACACCTCCGTTCAAAAAGTAACGTTTCGTTACTCTTATAATAGTATCATTCTGTTACAAAATCAACCCCTTTGAGAAAAAAAGTTTCTTTTTGTTACATTCACTTATATGTAACTAAACGTTACGTTAGAATGTATTTATTAAAGGGCAGGTGATAAAATGTTTCCAGATAATTTGAAAAAAATTAGAAAAGAAAAAAAACTAACGCAACAATATATGGCAGATAAACTTGGTATCTCCAGACCAGCATATACAGCCTATGAATTAGGGAAAAGAGAGCCAGACCATAATACGTTAATAGCTATATCGAACATTTTAGATGTCTCGATTGATTTTCTTCTCAAAGGTAGAAACAGTATTGATGAACAAACAAGTCGAATATTAAATGATCCGGAAACATTAATCGCTTCTCGAGATGGAGAAATTACTGAAGAAGAAGCTCGCGAATTATTAGAATTAATCCTTAAAAAAGGTTTTGGTAAGAAAGATTAAATTCGGAGTTATAAAAACAGGGGGATCTAATTAAATGAAAAAAGGAAGATTGTTATTTCTACTGATTTTTTGTTTAGTATTCCTTGGTGCATGCGGTAATAACAAAACTGCTGGTACTGAAAAAGACACAGAGGAAAAACAAGAGACGCCAAAGCAAGAAGAATACGTTGATGGTCCTTTGACAAAAGTTGGTCAAAAGAATAAAGGTGAGGACAACGAAATATATGAATTAAAAAATATTAAAGTTGTTGATGAAACCACTGACCTTGATCCATTGTCAATAAATATCAAGGACGTAAAAATTTTGAGTATATCTAATATTTCAGATGATCTTCTCGAATCGTATCAACAGGGGCTTAAATTGAAACTTAAAAACCCCGTTAATTACATACAAATTTCTTTTTCAGCAGAGAACAAAGGGAAAATTGATTTACTATGGCCACAAATATCACATGTTATCTTGAACACAAAAGAACAAGTTAACGCTAAAGAAAACCAACTACTTGACTCTGGAGAATGGGAACTTTATTCAGGAGCAAAAAAGGATATAACTCAAGGTATACCTTTTGAAAGTGATCCTAAAGACATAAAAGAAATCACTTTTGTTTTTGACAGCTCCGTTGGTAATGGAACTACTGTTACTGATGAAAAAAAGGTTAAAGTCAAATTTTAAATAGATACTCAATTCGAGTATTTATTTTTTTGAAATAAAATACGAACATACATTCTTACACTGGGGGGATTTTTCTTGAAATACATGTATTCCGCATTAGAAATAGAAGTGAAAGATATTTATAGCCAATTACCTTTAGATGATATGAACCCATTAAATATTGAAACAGTGGCCAGACACTTTGATATTTCTCTTATTTATAAATCAGCAGAATCAAAAGCGATTAGTATCCTAAATAAGAAAGTTATTTTCATAGACGAAAGGAAAGACTCATTTCAACAAAGAGAAGATTTTTGTCATGAACTTTGCCACATTTTAAAACACACTGGGGCACAGAATAATACTCATTATCTCTTTAAACAAATGCAAGAAAATCAAGCAAATGCATTCATGTATCATTTTGCAGTTCCAAGTTTCATTTTGAATAAAATAGATATGCCCAACTCCATATATGAAGCTGTGCCCTTTATATCAAGACGTTTTGGAGTTTCATTTGACTTTGCACATCACAGACTGGAAATGTTCTATCGTAATCTGATTACTTTTCCAAACTATTACAATCAGATTCAGAACAAAACAATGCTTGAATATGCTTTCTATTAATATCGAAGCTGCAATGTTTTAGTTATTCAAAAAGGAAAAAGACTCTAAATTATTTGTTGTAGATTTCTCATAATAGGAGTGATTTATATGGCTAGCATTGAAAAAAGAGGCAGCAATTCTTTTAGATTAGTTGTTGAAATTGGATATGATGCTAATGGCAAAAGGTTAAGAAAATATAAAACTATTCGTATAGAAGATCATAAACTGCTAAAAACAAAAAGAAAATTACAGGAATACCTCTCTGATCAACTTTATCAGTTCAAGATGGAAGTCCATTCTGGAGAATATATTGAGCCAGAAAAACTAACATTTGAATCCTTCATCAATAAGTGGAAAGAAAAGAAGCTATATCAAAAGAGCGGAAAACCATACTCTCTGACAACATCAGACGTTTATTGGCGTCACTTGAAAAATCATATCCTTCCCGTCTTTGGACATATGAGGATAGAACGAATAAAGAGTTTACATATCGTAGACTTTTTAGATGATTTATCGAAGGATGGTGCGAGAAAAGATGGTAAGCCAGGGGGATTAGGAGAAAGAACAATATTAGATATCTTTAAATTACTGCAGGTAGTTTTTAAAACCGCAGCTGAAGAATGGAAGATTATCAAGATTGATCCAATGAAGGGATTGCCCTTGCCAGTCAACGAGAAGAAAGAAATGAACTATTTTGAAGCAGATGAAGCTGCTCAATGTATTAAGATTCTATATGAAGAAGTTGATATTAAATGGAGACTTTATTTCTTAGCAGCTATGATAGGGGGATTGAGAAGAGGTGAAGGTCTTGCACTCGAATGGCATTTAGATGTGGATTGGGATGCTGGTGGATTTAAAATTAATCGTTCACTTTCAAAGACAATTCAAGGCAAACCGCATGTGAAAGACCCTAAGTCCAAAAGTTCAAAACGATTCGTGCAGATGCCGGATTGGTACATGAATGAACTTTCTCTTTACTATCATATGTGGAAAAGAGAAAAGGAAAAGCTCAATGATGCCTGGGAAGGTGGAGATCACCAATACATTTTTCATAGTGGTCTTGGTAAGCCTTATTACTTTACTACTCCAACTACAAAGTGGAACCGCATTACACAAAAGTATAAAATAAAAAATATCCGTTTACATGATCTACGTCACACTATGGTTGCTTTATTGATGGAAGCCGGCGAAAGTATAAGTGCTATTCAAAGACGTGCCGGACACGCTAGCGCCAGAACAACATCTGATATATATGGCCATGTAACAGATGAAATGAAAAAGAGTGCAGCGAATCACTTTAACAAGTTTGATCCTAAACATCTGAGAAACACAAATTCAGAGATAGGAAATTTCCGTCCCCAAGTCGTCCCCAAGGTTAAAAATAATGCATAATACAAATTTGAGAGATTTCTCATCAAAAATAAAAAAATAGCCTTCCCCCTTGTATTCTAAGGGGGAATTAAATATAATAATATTTATTGAAACATCCCGGGGCATTAGCT
>NZ_JACXXE010000013.1 GCF_014764715.1 Bacillus crepusculi
TAGATCTGGATCGCATGATTCTTCGTAATGTTGGTGATCGTGTTTTCTGTGATAACGTGATGTTTCGTTTTATTGACGCGACCGGTCGGATTTCCGTTTGCATCCTGCGTATACTGCGACGTGACTCGCGGTAATAGGATTCGGATTCCTGAAGCGCAGTTATTCAGTTTGTTTCCGCTGATTCGCGTATCATGCCACTTGTTTCCGCTGATTGCGTACTCAGTCGTATCTTCAATTACGTTGTCTAGTATGCGGATAACCGAATATAAAACGCCGTCCGTACTCGTATGCGAATCGACCGCACGCGCCCAGCCGCCGAGTTTGCTTGAACGTCCGAAATAGTTTCCGCGAATGACGATGTTTCTTGTGACGGTTTGATCGTATGATCCGAATGCGCCGAAGTTTGCAGATGAACGCATTAGATCGAGCTGAATGGCTGCCGAGAACCATCTATCGCCTACGTAATCCGCGTATCCTTTAAATTTTACGTTCTCGATCAAAACGTTTTGGTTGCCGGCGCAGTCAAATGCGTGCCCTCCTACGACGTCAAGAACGGTAATGTCTCGAATGATAATTCCGTCAGCGTGTGCGAATCCGAATACGGAACACTGCTGCTTGATTACGGCGCCATTACTGTCGAAGGTTCCGCCACCTTCAATTACGATATTTCCGTGTCCGTTATAGCCGCTGAAGTTATCCGTTTCAAGTCCGTTGACTAGCATAGAGCCGACGAAGTTCCGTTTGATAACTGCGCCGCCTTGAACGATCAGTCGCGTGTTTCTGAAAATGCGAAGCGTTCGAGTCTGCGTATAGTTTCCAGGCGGAACGACAAGCGTAATAGGCGTTGACTTCGACATGTCCAGCGCCGCTTGCATTGCGTCGTCGAAGTTTCCGTATTTCTCTAAGTACGGACGCAACGAAACAAACACGGCCATGTCTTCGATTTTCTTCATTAGTTTGGCGAAGTCATAGTCGAAGCGATCTTTTGCCGTCGGATGCGTAGATGCGTCGAGCGCTACCCGTAGATCAACAACTTCCTTGACGTCCTCACCATCGTGATTGACGACGAGGTTCGCAAAGCGGGCGTTTAAGTTATCCAGGCGATTAGCAGCCGTAAAAAGCCCGTGCTGAATTTGCTCGGACTTGTGTGCGGGCGATGCGTTTTTATGAGCGTTTAACTCGGCGGTCGTTTTCGTAAAACCCTGTTCGATACTATCGAAGTTATCGTTTAAGTTATTACGCGCAATACGATCCCACGCCGACGCTATCCGCTTTAAAAATACGTTAGCCATTTAGTGCCTCCTTTATTTTGATTCTAGCGCGGCCACTCTCGCGGTTAGCGCCGTTATGTCCGATACAAGTTTGTTAAGATCAACGTTGGCCCCTGAAGAACTGACGGTGACCTTCGATATTTTTATAAAATCTGCCGACGACATCAGGCCGGCCTTTGATGCGCTTGCCATGTCTACTTGCGGCTTACCGTCCGGACCAACTATGATGCTTTGTAGCTTCTGATAATCGCTCGACACCATCAAGCCGTCAGAAACCGCGGTTGCTGGACCATACTTCGGAATAGTTGTCGGGTCATATCCGTCGTCAAAGTTTGCATCGCTTCCGATACGTATACCGGAGCCTACCGATGTCCCTTTTACTTTTCCGGACGCATCGAACAGTTTTGATACGCGCTTCTCCGTCTGACGGAAACCTTTAATGATCGTCTTACTATCGCGCTTCAGCTTTCCGAATGTATAAACCGGAGATTTATTCGGATCTGAATAACGCTCAACCCCGACAACTTTAATCCGCTTGTTGATTCCAAATGGGTCGATCATGCACCATACGTAATCCCCTTTTCGGATGTCTTGTACGCCAAAATGTCGAAGCTCCGTATACGTCAGCGTCAAAGATAGCTCGATCGTATCCGTTAGTTCTTCTTGCAATCGAATCTCTAGTTCATCTGCGTTCTTTTCGGTGTAAGAATCATCACGAATAGGCGCCGCGTGTTTGATTCCGTAGATTTCAGCCAGTGGACTCGTGTATTCGATCTCTACCGCATACGCCTTCGTTTTGTCGTTCTGTTTTCCATAACCGCGGATATACGTCTTCAACGTACTCGTATCGATCTCGACCGATTCGTCTCGGGAATTGAATTTATATCGAATCTGATAGTCGGTATCGCGAGCCAATTCTTTCGCAATGACGACCGTTTTGCCTTCGAAGGTGTATTCCGCTTTGTATTTATCGAGAATGTCCCGTAGTAAATCGTTAGAGAAACCATCGCCGAAATCTTCGAGTTCGAACGTAGCGTCTAGTCCTTCCGGGGATATGTCGTATGAGTACCCCGATCCTTCGAGTGCGATCGCAACCATATCGTCTATGGTCATCTTCTTTTTCTTACCGGACTTACTGTAAACGTAGTTATCGGCGAGGTCGATTAACGGCTTATAGACCCCGGATGCCTCGATCTTAATCGTATTGTTAGCAGTTACAGGTCGCGTTTTTTTGATGACGTATTCTTCGCCATCGCAAACAAGTATATTTTCGTTCTCGATCAACCCGAATGAGTGATCGTTGTTTCTCGTACTTAAAACCGACACATCAATCGACTTTTCATTCTCGGCCGTCTCACGTACTGTACAGTCGTAGTCAGTAAGTGCCTCGACTTCGCCTCTTACCGTTTTTATAAGTAGTTCCATCGCGACACCTCCTAGAAATAGTAGAATCGGAAATCGAATTTGATTTCGAATGATCCGTTCGTTCCCGACAACACAAACTCGTTCCAGCCCGGTTCGAGTCGAATCGTCTGTCGGTTTGTATCTCCGAAAATACTTACGCCGTCTTTACGCGCCTTGACCCCGTCTAAAATAATCGTTTCTTTAGCCGCCGTATCCCCGGTATATTGCCACGCATCACCTGTCGTTTTGTTCGTGATCTTTAACTTAGATGAGGCGCCTTTATACGAAATAACAAACGGCAACTCTAACGGATCAATACGAATAGCCCCCGCATTGTAAATACGGAAGCTCTTTGCCGTGTGCTTATAGACCGGAATCGTATCCTCTAAGTTTTCGCCGAACTGCCAAAGACTCGCGTCAAAAGTAAACGGATCTTGTGTTGTTCCAACCGATTCGCAATAAGGAGATGCACTCTCGAACGTCAGAGTAAAATCGGCCACGCTTCCGCTTCTTTCCGGATCAAAACTATCGCTTAATTCGACTCGCCAGCGCTTCTTCGGATTGCCTTCTGCGACCAAGTAAAATTCGTCTTCCTTATAAAGTGCGTTGTATATTTCGTCGCGTAGCAAGTAGAAGTCGGCTGCGTCTTCGGCATACATCGTGCATTCGGCTGAGATACGTCGATTTCCGAAGTCCTTGCCTGTGCGATAAGAACCGTTTTTACCCGGTATGTTTTCGTAGGTGATATTCGGAGACGGCGCCGAAACGACCAAGCTTCGCACTAGAACTGATAAGTCCCTCGCCATATCAATAATCGTTCCATTGCGATACTGAATACGGAAGTTTGCATCCGAACGCGGAATCGCTGAAGATCGCCCGAAAACAATATCCGGCGAGAACGCATCTTCATTAAAGTTTTCGTCTATATCAACTACGGACGGTTCAGGCTTTGGCTGCGCTGGCTTATCAACATCGGTACTAGTATCCGTTGTCTTCTTCGTATCGTACTTCGTTAGGTTATGTGTCGCAATAATGTTGTTCAGTTTCGTTGCGTACGCTGGGTCCGTTGCATATCCGGCACTAACGAGAGCCTTCGTTGCTTTTCGGTAATTCGTCTGACCTACAACGGCTTTGTAGTGATTCGGGTCCCAACTCGTTCCGTTGATATACAGCTTTGCGAGGTCTTGCATCGACTCGTACCATGACGGGTACTTACGGAAGTCGGCGTATACCTGAACGTTGCGCCCGTTATAAACTTCCCATGTCAACATACGAATAGAGGAGCCTTTATACGAACCTTTTACGCCGAATAGGTTTTTACCTTTCGTAGCCAATCCCGAATTACCGTAGCCGGATTCTAGGCAACCCTGCGCAATGACAAGCGACGCAAGTATATTGTAATTCCGGTATATTTTCTGCGCGTCCGGCGCTATTGCCTTAATGAAACTAGCGTTGCTCAACCGCTCACCTCCTCCCTAATAACTGCTTCGATCTATTTCGTCCATCTGCCGTCTGCTTACGTGAGGCTCGACGATACGTCCGACGACTTCGCCTTCCATGACCACCGATAGTCCTTTAAGAGACTCGATAGCAGTTGCGAGGTTTGAAAGGCTCGCCTGCATTTGCGGACTTTGGCCGCCTGCTGACGCAACCCGAGCCGTATGACCAGCGTCTAGCATCCGGAATAAGTTCGCCTGCTGTGCTTCCGTCAAGACCATCTCGTTTCTTAGGGCACGAATATCAACTTCGTGACTCATCGGACGGTCGATAAACTTCGATGCCATGCCGCCTGAGTGTAGCTTGCCTGCCGGCTTACCGACGATGCCCCCGACGTGGTAAGTACCTTCGTTGCCTCGCCCACGGCTGACGGCTCGCTCCGTTTTACGGGTGACGTCGTTAGTGATGATCGTAATTCGCTTACTAAGATCTTTGCTGAGTTCTGCGTTCATGGTCGATGCTTGACCGGTGATTTCGATAACCTTGTTCTTAGTCCGCTCTAACTGCGATAGTTCTTTTTCGATGGCTGCGAGTGATTCTCGGTACTCGGCCGTCTTCTTGTCCGCTTCAGTCGTGTTGTTAATTAAGTTAGACCGTGCATCTCTCAATTTCATAATCTCTTGATTAAGTACGGCCACGCCTTGACCCTTTTTCGCGTTGAGACCAACTTGACGGAGTTCTAGTTCTATTTGCTTTTGTTTCACCTGATCAAGTTTTCCGATTTCTTTTTGAGTTTCCGCTAGACTCTCTCGCTTTTTCTGTAGGATTTCTGTACTCTTAATTAACTCCGATCGTTTAGCTTCAAGTAATCTTTTTTCTTGCTCTAGATTAACTTGAAGCGATTGGGCAGTGGCTTTATCCCCTTTATCTTTTGCTTCTGCTATGCTTTTTTCGATACCTTCGACTCTCTTAAGTTGATCAGATACTGCCTTTTCTTTTGAAGCTCTCTCTGATCTGACATTGTTGATCTCTTGTTGTATCTGCTTTTCTTTTTTTAGTTGACCTTCCATATTCCTTTCGGCGATTAAGTGCTGCTTCTCTAACTCTAAGCGCACTTCTTCCGCCTTCTCCTTACTCAACGCTTTCATCGCCTCGGTGTTCTTCGCTATCGCATTACCTTGCGCCGAGAACGCCGCTTCCGTTTCCGGAGACTTCTTGATGATCTGATCGTTCAACTGTAGGAACCGGTCGAACTCCTCATTCGTAAGCCCCGAACTTTTACGAAGGCCGTCTTGTTCTGCGTTTAGCTTTTTAATCGCCGCCGAATCTTTTTCGTTAGCCAGCGCGTCCTTGTTATCTAAATAACGCAGAAGCTCATCGTTCGTAAGCTTCATTTTCGCCTGCAAGCCGTCATATTCTTTGATCGTCTTATTAATGCCGTCGACTTCTTTTTGCTTCGCGTTTGCAGCTTCGAGGCTAACGGTGTTCATCGCTTTATAACCCGCACTGACCCCGACTAGCAAGCCGCCAAGAACCGAAAGCCCCGTTATGATCCAGCCCGCTGGCCCCATCGCCGCGAACAATCCCCGCAATGCAAAGCCGAGCTTAATCGCCGAAGAAGCCGTCAAAGCGATCGCCGCTGACGTACCTGCCATTGCGAATCCCGTAGCTATAACGCTCGGATTAATTTGGCTGATGACTCCGACTAGTTTCGTTCCTTGATCGACAACAGACCGTATGTGCGGCAAGAATTCGTTACCGAGCTTCACGCCTACGCCTTCGAGCGCCGACGTAAACTTATCGAAAGATCCGTACAGGTTATCCATCTGCTCATCGGCAACTTTTTGCGCCGTTCCGCCTGATTCTTCGAGCGCCTTCGTATATCTTCGAATCTCATCCGAACCGACCGCAAGTAACGATACGAAGCCTGACGCCGCCTCCGTACCAACAAGACTCGCGATAGCCGCCGTCTTTTCCGCCTGACCTAGATCTCCAAACTTCGAATTTAAGTGATCGATAATGTCCGGCAACGACTTCATTTTACCGTCAGCCGTTTCGACTTCGATTCCGTATCTCTGCATTACTTTGGCTGCGCGTCCTACCGGATTGGCAAGTCGCAACATTCCCGCTCGTAGTGCCGTACCGGCCATCGATCCTTGAATACCAGCGTCGGACATTTTCGCAACGGCTGCCGCTGTTTCCTCGAAGCTAAAGCCTAACGCAGTAGATACCGGTGCTACGTATTTCATCGCGTCGCCTAATTGCAAAAGATCCGTGTTGGCCGTGTTCATCGTTTTAACTAATACGTCAACCGCGTATGTTGAATCAGACGACGCGATTCCGAAGCCCGTCATGATATTCGATACGATGTCGGCGGATACGCCCATGTCGACGTTGGCCGCTGCCGCCATGTTAAGTACAGCCGGTAGTGATCCGATCTGATCCTTTACGCTGAAGCCCGCCATCGCTAAGTATCGCAGGCCGTCCGCCGCTTCAGTTGCCGTAAATTTTGTCGTTTCGCCGAGTTTTAGCGCGACGTTCTGAAGGTCTTGGAAGTCCTGTCCGGTAGCGCCCGAAATCGACTTAACCTTCGCCATCGCTTGCTCGAAGTCGCCTGCGGTTTTGACCGATACGCCAATACCCGCGACGACTGCGCCTCCTACCGCTAAGGCTGCCGTTTGTACGAGACCCATCTGTTTGCTAAGCGAATTAGCCGAATTACCCATCTGACGCATTTGGTTCTCCGCCTGCGAGACACCGGCGCTAAATTGGCTTGACTCTAACGTTAACCTTGCGACGATTTCGCCTACTGTAGTACCCGACATTCGTTTTCCCCCTTTCCTCCGTTATTTAAAGAAGTTCCGCAATTGCTCGAACTTATCTCGGTCAAATTCTTCGCGATCTACGTAACCTGCCTGTTTGCGCAAGTCTTTTAACATGCGCTGATAGTCGCGATCTTCCATAGCACGCCCTTCAGTACCTACGAGCGTCGATATCATAGAAAGCCGTTCAATCGCGTTAGACTTCGTCTTTGAACGTAGGAATTTCGGAATATCTACCATGTAATAGTCGTTCTCGATCTGTCGCTGAGTAACGCCTAGTAAGACCGCCGCATCTATCAAATAATCATCGATTGTGTACTCGCCTTCATCCGTTATTCGGTCGGTGCTTTCGGAAGAAGGCTTTTCAGGTTTTTTGCTACGGACTGCAAACGGTTCTTTTCCACAACAGCAATAAGAAAGTCGATGATTTCGTCAGTGCCGACGTTTTCGAGAATGTAATCTTCGTCAAGACCGGAAAGAACCGCGACAATTTTAGCGACTTCATCCATCGCCAACTGAGCCGCAGCAACTAACGTAGAAGCGAAGTCCTCCTGTCCGCTCGTGCTTAGAACCGTGATGAATAAGTGTGGCAGGCGATCGACTACCTCGAATAGCGCCTTCCATTTGACCGGCGTTAGTTTCGGTACTTGAACCGTTTTGTCGCCGAGTGTAAGTTCGCTTGATACCTTCTTCGTGCCGATACCAAATAAGCTCATTGCGTAACCTCCTTTCTAAATTAAAAAGACACCGCCGCTAAGCGATGCCTTCCGTTGTTATTCCGCTGTTTCGTCGCCCATGATGAATAGGTCGCCGTCGTTGTCCGTGTCCGGATACGCTTTGAACGTCAGATTTGCGATACGCTCATCGTCAGAGTTATACGTATATTCCGGATCTGACATAGCACCTGCAAGGGGAATCGTAATGTAATCATTTGGTGTAGTTCCGGCAGCCGTCGGTTTAATGACGAGCTTTTTGGCCGCTGCTAACATATCGAAACCGGCTTTACCGGAAACAACTAACTTCATCTTCTCCGGGTCCGTGCTGTCTTTTACGAGTCGACTATTGGGCATTGCTGCGGCTAATCTTTCTAAGTCATGAAGCGCGAACGGTACCGTTACTTCCGCATTCCGACCTTTCATCGTTGACTTGACGGGCGTGTCCCCGTACTGGTCAACCGTCGTATCTTGAATCGACGTTTCTGCCTTGAAGACAATTCCGCCTTTTGTGATGTCAAACGTAACCAGCTCGGAGCCTTCGCCAAACTCGACGATTGCCGGACCGATAGGAACGTTAATTCCTCTAATTCCTGCCGCCATCTATTTTCCTCCTTTTATATTTGCGCAAAATAAAAAGCGCCCCTAAGGACGCTCTACGCAATCGAAATTTAATGAATATATTGGACGATCGGATTCGTCGTCTCCTAAATACAAAGGCGCAGAGTTATTACATCGCATTTGTACGATTGAGCTTTCGCCGACCTGTACTTCGGTAACGTTCGTAAGCGCATCGTATAATTCAAACGCTTTGTCTTCCGTGCCTATTCCGTCTCTAGCTTCGCCTCGAACTAATACTTGAAAAGATGGACGCTTTAGCCCGGTGTACTTAGACGTCGGAAATCCACCCGTTAACTTGACCGAGATTGCGGCACCTTCGACTGTTACCGGAAATTTATTTACATAATATTTACCGTCTACTTTCGACTCAATGAAATCGATAAGTTCGCCTACACGCATTATCTCAACCCCCTGCGGACACCTTCAGCAATCCAGCGTACGTACTTCTCGGCGTTTCCTTTTAACGGGCGTTCGAGGTATTTGTTTCCGACTTCGTAGCCATCGATGCCGCCCGCCGCTTGCGATGCCGGTCCGAGGTTGTAATCCATTTCGTGGGTCCATATCGCATAGTTGAATCCGCCTTCTACCGCACGGAAAGAAACGTCTACGACCGCTTTTCCTTTCGCAAGCTTATAGTTTTTCTTAATACTCGCGCGTAAGGTACCTTTATCGATCGGTGCAATATTCTGCGCAATCCTGCCGAGATCATCGCCGGAGTCTCCTAGCGCCTGCGCGGCGCTTTCAAGGGCGCTTCGGTTAGCGTTGGTTATGCCCGTTATGAAACTACTTGCATCTATCGTAAAACTCATAAATACACCTCCGTCAATAACGCCTTACCGTCGATGTGTCTCTTAACGTTGATTTCTTTCGGTCTCTTTTCCATCGTTTCTCCGAGTTCATTCGTATAAGAAACTACGTCGGTATAGCGCACATCTGCCAGGCGATCTAATAGAATACGAGCCGATGCGACGGCCTCTTCGGATTTAATGACGCCATTGTTGCGCGCCTTGACTGCGGTTGACCCTTCGTCGATACGGCATTTAAGCGTAAACTCGGCGCCTTCTGTGGTCGGATTTCCCCATCGATCAAGCTCGTCAGACGGTCGCTTCACAGTAATCGTTTGGCGCATTGGAAACATCGCCATTTACAGCACCGTCCTTCTGATTCGCTTGCCGCCGAATTTGACATCGTTTTCCTCTTCGATAGCCGAGATCGATTCTTTCGGAATCAAGTCTTCGTCTTCAACTCGTAAGGTATCCTTATAGTTAAACGAGCCGACTCCGGTTATTGAGAACGAGGAAATGCCGTGCTTGTTAAGTCGGTTCGTATCGTTGTAAGCGACCGCCAACACATTAACAAACTCGTAAACCGCTTTGTCCGGTATGACGTATTTAGGAAAGACCCGCGTTAAAGTCGAAGAGGCTCGATTTAGTAGCCGCGCCTTCTTTTCGTCATCTGCGTCGGTCCAATCCTCGATGTCTACTAACATCGTATTGATATATTCGTTTGCACCTTCGACCGTAGCCGCCATTCGCCCCACCTCCTGTTATTTTGCGGAGGATTTCTTGGCGGGCTTTTTAGCTGGCGCCGGCTTCGGTTTATCCTCCGTCTTTGGTTCGTCTTTAGCCGTGCAAACAGCGTCGACGAGTGCGGTTAGTACCTCGATCTCTTCCGTATCTGTAGTCGTGTAGATGCCGTCTGAGAACTTCCGAGGTGCGCCTCCAACATAAAACGTTAATTCTTTATAGCGTGATTCAAACGTTGCCAAGTCCGCATTACCTCCGTTCTATCAAAAAAGTAAAGCCCGCGAGTGCGGGCCGTTATTACTTAGCGCCTTTGATGCGTGCGTGAGCCGGTTCTTGAAGGAATTCAAGCGTGTACTCACCGACAAGCATACCTTGGAAGTAGTCGCCTTTTTTGCCGAGGTACTCGTGGCTCATATCGCGAGTCTGTAAAGGACGGATTGCGATACGGTTTTTATCTACGATAAGCACTTCGTCAGCCGCCAAGTTGTCGTTAATAGATACTGGGAACTCACCGAAGTCAGTCGTCAAGAAGTTAACAACAGTTCCGCGGCTTGCTTCGCCTTGGTTAAGTCTGACTAACGTCTTATCAAATTTAGAGATTACGCGTTTTTGTTTCGCAGGTACGATGATTTCGTACTGACCGCCGGACTTGAAGCCGCCTTTAGAGTAGATCGTCTGTACAGCGTCGTTGATCGCTTCTAGAGAAAGCTCTTGACCCGCAAGATCAGTAACGTTAGTTTTAATGAAGCTGCGGATACCGTCCATCTGACGTACCAAGCCGTTTTCATAGCGAATACCGCCGATGAACGCTTTTTCCATTTGAAGCGCAAGTTCAAGCTGCTTCTTTTGCTTTTCGTACTCGTACATATCTGCGATTCCGTAATTGGCAACAGCCGCAGCAGTACCGGAAATTTCTACAGTTTCGTCAAAGATTTGCGTAATGTTCGATACGCGCTTACGTGGCTTGTAGCGACCTTGTCTAGCGTCAGCGCCTTCCGAACCTTCTACGAATTGAACTTCGACTTTCTCGTTCGCAGTAACAGCAGCCGCAGTAGTGTTAGCGTAGCCTCGAACGACCGTTAATTCCTTAGCGGACTTATTCACCGCAGTAACAAGCGCTAGTTCTTCCCCAAGTTTAATAACGTGTCCATTACGGAATGGCTCCACTGAAGATACTTTTAGGATGGTCGCATCTGCTGCGGCAGCGTCAGTAACGTTACCTTCATACGCAAACATTTCGTCTTCGAACCATTGGTGCTCGGTTTGCGTTACTGGGTTAGAAAAGCCAAGCATTGCAAGCAACGGAGTTTGATGAGGATTTAAAAGAAGTAATTCGTCCTGTACCGATTCTGTTTTACCAATCAAATCATTAGAGAAAATCTGTGACATAAAAATATGTCCCCCTTTTTTGTTTGTATTAAAAAAGACCCCTAATTAAAGGAGTCTCATTTTCTTAACTGTCTTTTTAATTGAGCAACCGCAGCGCGATCTTCTGTACGACCGCTTTTACGTGCTTTTTCTTCGGCTTCTTTAATAAGCTGATCCGGTGTTTTGTCGATCTTATCCGTCCCTGAGTTCGTACTTTGACCGATAGGCTTCGGCTTCTGCGCAATAAGAAACGGCTTTTCTTCAACTAGCGCCTTTACTACGTCATCGACTCCGACTACTTTTCCGTCTTCAACCGATACGCCGCTTAAATCAGCCAAGCGCAATGCATCGTCAAGATACGCGATATTAGCCGACGTCGCCGACTTGATGAATGCGTTTGTAATCTTTTCTTGTTCGCTCGCCTTTTTAAGTTCCTCGATCTGCTGCGTAAGTGATAGTTCAACCTCCGACTTTGCTTCGAGTTCCTTTTTGATGCGATCGAGTTCCGTCAGTTCTGCGTCTGCCTTTTCTTGCTCCGCTTTTTCGTACGCGCTTAGCTTCTCTTTTAGCTCTCCGTAATCTGCGTATTTAGATTCCGTACGGCTAATGCGTTTGGTAATCATCGCGTCTAATTCTTCTTGCGTAAGCTCGAGCTTCTTCGGCTGATCGTCGGTTGATGGCTGCGTCACTGGTTCCTCGACTTGGCCCCCGCCTGCTTGATCATCTGCGTCAAATAACGGCATAAATCGTTTTACAAACATATCGTCCTCCATCCGTTTTAAGGCCGTCGCCTATTAGATAAAACAGCCGTTTAGTTTAACGTCTTAACGTTCGGACAATAAATCTTCGCTTCTGATCGGTGAATATACGTGTTTGCATCGCGGGTGAAATATCTCGCCCGTCGCCTGCAATTCGTCGTAAGTTAAATAAGGGCCCGACGCATCTATCGTTAGTTTCATGACCTCGCCCTCGTGAAAACGGCAATAATCCGAAGCCCCGTGCGATGATATTTGCGCATACAAAACGCCGCGACTAACGGCTTCATTGCTCGTTGCTTCGCGGTAGGTCTGCATCATTTTCGTTCGGGTCACCATATCGGCGTATACTTCCGGTTTCCAGCGTCGTCCTTTTGCGTCGACGATTCCAGTCATGACGGATTCTTTGAGGCGCTTTTTGATATCGTCTCGGATCGTCCGTCGTCCGTTTGTGCCCGATGCCATGTTGTACTTTATAGAATCGGAAACGGCTCGCCTGACTGCGGCTTTTGTTTTCCGATCTACGTTCTGCGTGACAGCTAAAAGGTCCGCTTGCGTATCCGCAATAGCAGCCGAGACCATCGCCTCATTAAGTTCGTTAAATTTAACGATGAGAGCCGCCTGTTCGACCGATTCTGCGACTTTAAGTGAAACAAGGGTATTAATTACGCCTTCGTTCGCAGCGATAGGGACGTTTTCACTAACCCACCGTGCCGACTTTGAATCAAGGTCGGATAAGATTCGACTGATTGACTGAAGCGTAGCAAGCGCGTTGGCTCGTCGGTAGTTCGTAATATCAACGCGTTCAAGCTCGGCGAGGATGTCTTTGATGGCGGAACGGTAATAGCCGGCAAGCTGCTTCGTTTGATAGTCGTAGTTAGGTGCCGGTACTTTCGTCATTACTCATCGTCCTCAGGTTCCGGCGGCGCTTCCGGTTCATTAAAAATCGACGCATCTACAAAGCCATTTGCGGACGTTTCGTCTTCTTCAATGCGGCGCATGATTTCGTCTGCCTTTTCGTCGTCAACGTCATCCATCGCCTTGATTGCGCTTCTTACATCAAGCGTCGGCTTACCTGCCGTTCTGATCTGCATGATCTCCGCCCATTCTTTCTCGTTCTGCGGAATTCCGTCATTCCAAATAGCACGTGGATAAACAGCGCCATCAACCTTGATCCGTTTGACCGCCTTTTCTAAGAGCATGCAAGTCCATAGCGCATCCCGAATCGCTTTATCATAGTGCGCACGGATTCGTTTTACCTTAGAAAGAATCGGCATGAAGCGCGCTTTGATTGCGGCGCCGTCTGTATGCGAAGTACCCGTTCCGCCCGAGTTATCCCCCGACATCGTGGTTCCGAAAAGCCATTGCGGCGTTTCCGACATCATAAATACGTTACTGAACAGAACGTCGAGTTCCTTAAAAGCCGCGTCTAGCTGCGCTTGCCATACCATGTAGCCCGGCGTTACATCTTCTTTTCCGACTGGTATATAGGCGCCTCCGAATTGAACTGTGTTTCCTTCATCTTGAATCTCCGGACCATACGCTGTAGGGTCGCTATGTTTCCATAGAATGTAGTCTATCTGTACTAAACGGTCGTTAATCGCAGCAAATACCGTCTCTAACTTCTCTAAGCCGCCGATCCCAAAGAACTCGTCGTCTATTGACTTGTACGGGACATGAAAGACCGGTATATGCGGCAGGTGTGTTTCCTCGATATCTTCTTCGCGACCTGTCGGAAGTTGTTCGCCGATTTTAAATACAGATACGTGCGTACCTGTTGAGGTATCAACCCCGTTTTCGTATAACCGATATCGCGAATAAAGGATATAACCCGGCACATGACGTTCAACGTTTAAGAACGGAATCTCCGTCTTCTCGGTTTCGACCCACTCTACCTGCGCAATGTTGACCGCTTTTAACTTCTTGACGTTTCCGACACTGAACTCCGGAAAGACTGCGCCTGCGCTTACGTGTTCAATAATCGCTTCCATTTCGGCATCTGCCGGTACGGGTAGGCCGAGCTTCTCAACCTCCGAAAAGTCTTGGCGGTAGCCGTAGCGCACCTTAAACCATGAGTCTCCTCGGAATCCGTTAGCCGTTGCGCTTTCGTGAAGAAGCTGATTAATATCGTTTTCTTCTACGTAGCGATTGAGCGCTTTTTGTTCCTCGCTATCATCGGGTAGTCCGCTTTCGAATTGAACCGGTTCGCCTACGAGAAGATCAGCCGGTTTCGTTACGAGAATGTCGGCAAGATTAACCGCGATATACAGCTTTTTTAACTGCTCGGCCTGCGGCGAATCTTTAAGAATGTCGGTCGCACGTTCATAGACGTCTCGGTGTCGTCCTTCAAACAACTTTTTCATGCGTCGATATTTCGCTAGCCGTTCAATTGAGTCAGCCGGAGGAAACTGTGCGCCGGGTCGGATGATACTGTACGTCTTAGTATGCGATCCGTCGTCGGGTTCGTGGTTGCGGTGCTTAAATAAGTCCGTAAAACCCATCGCTTATTCCTCCTTCAAAAGATCGTCTAATTCGTTAGTTAATGCGTTTATATCCTCGATTGTTTGATTATCCGATGTATTGTCCGTAATAATCTGTCTATCCGCCAACTTACCGATTAATTTCGTGTAAATTTCGATAGCCTTCATCGACGGCTGTTTCCCTCGTATTGAGCGCATCAACTGACCGTAGACTTCCGCTTGATGACTCGCTAACATCTCGTCAGCAAGTAAGCCCATGTACTCGATAAAGACTGGATCTTGTGTTCGCCATCGATATAATCCCATACGCGACATACCTAGTTCTTCGGCTAGTTCCGCTTGCGTTTTCTTCGCTCCGTCTTCCGGCATTATTTCATTCATGGCACATGCAAGGGCCGCTTTCCTTTTTTCATACGATAGCTTTGCTTCTAGTTTCTTTTTTAACGACATTTAACGTCCTCCTTCCGTTACATATACTTAGGCTTCGATTGAAGCACTGTCTTAGCTCGTTTACTGACACTCACCGCCATTTCTAACGCATCAGGTAAATCATCGTGCCAATTAGATCCATACCGTTCAAACTGTTCTAGTAAAAGCGTTTGGCTTCGATGGAATTCGATCTCACCTTTTTCAATTTGTGGCATGAGCGCTTCTATACGTAGCGCTTTCCGAGACCGCTGATTGATCTTGGAAACGCGTGTAGTAGACGGGTATCCTTTTAACGCTAATTCACGTTTGATAGCGTCTACGAACCATTCTTGTGCGTTTTGAGACTCCGCAGCGATACGATCCGGCTGATACTCCATAACTTTCTCGACAATTACCTTGAGAAATTTGTCAGGGTGAAGTCGTTCTCCGTAAGCGTCGATGACGTGTATTTTTCCAGTCTTTTTATGTTTTGCTATCGTAACAATCGCGGAAAAGTCGCCTTTCTCTTTCCCCATCGCAAAGTCAATTCCCATATAGATAGAGAATTCTTTGTGGCTAAGTCTGAAGTCCGTCCAATACGAAAAGGACTCCGGTTTAAATATCTGCGAGTCCTCGTCAATTGGGTTATTCATAAACTCGGTATTGAATGCCTTTGTGCCGATATTGACTTTTTCGATCATCAGCGCAGCTATAGGAAATCGTCCGGGCCATAAGACCTCTGCTCCGTCGTCCATGTCCGCTTTATGTTCTTCATAGAATTGGATAGCAGCGCGCGCATTCGGAGTAGACATCGAGTCTTCCGATTCGGCCTGCATCATTTCTTCTACCTCTTCGTCGCTTGGCACGTACTCTTTGTAAATACGTTCGAACTCCGCCCAAAGGTCGGTTCTCTTTGGCGGCTTGATGATTGCCGGAAAACTATTCTTAATAAAATCGCGACGTTCGTTCAATACGTAGTTCAGCAAACTATCGAAGTGTACAAGTGTTCCCATGAAAATAAACGCAGTTTTTGTAGGGTCACCCGCAGGCATAAGATCTTGGTTAAGCCAATCCTTCGCCTTCTGACGCAATTCAGGCGTATTGTTCGAGTCAAGCGACTCCAAGTCGTCCAATAGAATTAAGTCCGGTCGCTGCGAGCCATTACGGAAACCCCGGATCTGTGTTCCGAGGGACGTCGCTTCCATCTTGATGCCGGTCGTCGTAATAAAAGCCGTTTCGGAATCTTTTTCGTTGCGCGTTTTCTGTTCGTAGAGAACTTCGCCAAAGTCTTCTCGTAGCTTTTGGTTGTATTTAAGCTGACCGGCGACCCACTTAATGAACTTAATCGATCCGGCGTTCGTTTCCGAGATAATTAAGATCATGCGGCGCTTTTTATACACGATCTCATGCACCGGAAACGCGTTCGATAGGTAAGCCGACTTTGCGTGCCCCCTCGACGCTGCCCATGCGATACGAGCCGTTTTATTACGGTTAGATACCGAGTCGAGGATAGACGATAGTTTCCGGTGAAAGTCGGGCGCGTCGTCCATGTCTACTGCGGTCGTCGGCACGAGATTATCCGGATTACCCGGGTTCCGTGCTTCCGAAAAGTATTCGTAGAAGAAATAAAGCATATCGGTCTCGGCGCGATGGACCCGTTTCAGTTTGATTAGTTCGTCGCGGTCCTTGCGCATAAGATCGACATGATATTCTGTATGCTTGCCCGCCTGAATAATGTCGCGCAGTTTCTTCAGCCGTTCCGTTACGGCCTCTATCCACGCCTGCCGTTCTTCACGTTCCAAAAACTTTCCGTTAATAAACGCCAAACTACCGCCTCCTTCCCGTCTATTTTCCGTTGACTTGACGAATTCGATATCGTATAATGAATGTAACTTAAAAATAATTAAAGTATATTGGAGTGAAAACGTATGGCTAACGAAGTGAACCCGATCAAAAGTAAACGCGATTTCAATAAACTAAAAAACGCCCTCAAACCCGGTCGCGACCGTCTGTTATTACAATTAGGGACGGCTTTTGGGCTGAGAATCTCCGATTTACTTTCACTTAAGGTCGGCGATCTTCGCGGCCAAACGTCTCTTAAAATAACCGAAGCCAAGCGCAGCAAAACGCGTGTCATTACGTTCTCGCCCGCCGTCAAAAAACTCGTCAATGACCTCGAAGGCGCCGACGATGACTACGTATTTGCAAGCCGGAAAGGCGCTAAGCCGATTAGTCGCGTTCAAGCATACCGCATTCTTAACGAAGCAGCCGATCGCGCCGAAATCGCTAAAAAGATCGGCAATATCGGTACTCATACGCTTAGAAAAACGTTCGGCTACCGTTTGTATGAAATGGATATCGCAGTCGACCGTATCATGGCGATTCTCGGGCACTCTTCCGAAAAAGATACGTTAAAGTATATTGGTATCACAGCCGATGAGATTTCGGACGCATACGAGAGCATCGCGATTTAAGTCGTGGTGCTTTTTGCCGGTAAAGTTCCGTATCCGATTAATCTATTACGACCCGCATGTACCGCAGATGTGTCATAGCCGACAGTTCCTACGTCTACTCCGATCAATCTGTCGTTTTTCTGCGCCTTTTCATATCCTTTCATCGCCGCTTCTAACTCAGCCAACGATTTCGTCGCGTCTTTTGCTGCGCGCTGGACCGCTTTGAGGCCTTTGATAGCCTCCGAAACATCTACGTCCACCTTTACGTTTAAATTGCCGACTGATTCGCGTTTGTTTTCCGCCATTCACGTCATCCCCTTTGTCCGTTTTATTGCTGCGTATTTGAACGCAAGCACAAAAAGACCTCCGGCGCTGACCGGAAGCCTCGTTCTGATTGCGTGTTAGTCTATAACTTTTTCGTATGTCTCTTCAAATATCTCTTTTTCAACCGGATAGCGCTCGCCTCTAACACCGGTAACTATATAGTGCTTACCGACTTCAACCTCGTACCAACCTTCAAGCGTTTTGATCGCCGGCTTATTATTCGCTTTAGGTATAGGTCCGCCTTTCGGATAAAACCCGATTAATTTGTCCGAAAACACCGGATAACTAGCGTACCCGTCTTCCATACCGCTCTCAAAAAGAACCGCTTCGACTACGACCGGCTTTTTGCGATACTTCGTCATCTATTCGTCCTCCCCGTATGATTGCGTTTACTTACCGAAGATGTACTTTAATGCCTTTAAGGCAGTACGTATTTTCCGCCTGAAAGGTACGCTAGGTCCTGTGCCATAAACTACGTGGTTAGTGACATGAAACGCAATTTTAGTCGAATCATCCCGTCTCAACTCAAATACCGGATTATTTTTTGATAAAATTAGGTCGCCGTTTCCTTCGATCTTAACAATTCCGGACTCTCTCGTATCAATAATCACCTTCCGAACCTCCTTCGAAATCACACGAAATTAGCGCTTTACACCGTCTACCCTTACGAATACCCTAGTCGGCTACTAAAACGTCTAATTTCGTGCAGTTTACGTGTTAAAATCGTTATGCTAGTCCGTATCGTTCCCGCAATATTTTCATATCGGCGGATATTTCCGCTTTTAACGCGTCGATTGCCGCCGGTTCTGAGCCGTCCGTAAGCCGTAATTGCTTAAGCGTCTCAATTTTCGTTCTCAGCGCGCTGTTCGTGATCGCGGTCGGGTAGTGCGTACCGCAGACGATGCAGTCAAAGTACGTTTCGACGACGCCTTTACGTACGTCGCGTTCTTTTAATACGATGGCGGTCCGTTGTTTGCATGCGTCGCAGGTGACGAAGTTAGGTAGTGCGGTCATCGGCGATCACCTCGAATAGTCACCGTCTCGAAATAGAACACGCCTGGCTCATCCGGGCATAACGGAATCTCCTGCGGCTGTGTTTCCGCACTTTTCGCAATAAGTCGATAGTTACTCGTTCCCCAAGTAAGTCCGTTAGGGTCTACGAAAGTTTCCTGCTTAATTTCATAACCGTCTAATTGCGTTAAGTCTTCCGGCCGCTCAACGCCTAAGAAGATGCGAACCATTTCGCTAGTTTCTCTCGTCAAGTATCTGTTTTCCATGATACGAATGCATCCGTCCATTTGAACGCCTCCTCTTCGTTTAAATTAGCGTATTAACCCTCTAGCCCTTCCGAGAAACTTCGGATGATTAACATACGTCTACGTAGGGCCAGACGATTAACACCCCGAGTTTTAAAAATTGTGCGCAAGTTTTGTTTACTAGATTCCGCGTTTTCGTTTGGGGCGCTTGGGGGCGGGCGGCTTTCGTTTATTTTTTGCGATTATCATTGAATAACGCATTCATAACGTTGCATAACGAAAGTAACAAAAAGACTTTCTGTTACATTCGCGTTTAATACAAACGTTGGTGTGTCGCGGTTGGTAGCCGTTCGACCAACGCAACTAAACGAATGAACTTTATGCATCGTACCAGCCCCGCCATGCCTCCATTCGTGCGGGCTACCTATGCCGGACGTCATGCATACGATCGTGCATAAACGGATTGGCTTCGGCTTCCAACCCCCTGAGTTTTCGGAGACCTCGTCCTCCAGCGCCGTCTGCTTGGTTATGGACGTCTTCGCCTGTCTCTCTCCGTCACCCTACCGTCCGCCTTCGTACTATATTATATACACCGCCTGTGCCTGCCGTTACATAGCGGCTCTAGGACGGTACCCTATTCGGCTTTCCAAACGACGCCCTCCCGTTAGTATGTTACGTTCATTTACGTCCTTCTATAACGTAAGACAGCATTTACGTAGTAAACGTAGGGTACATCTCCGCAACCTTTAACGCTATCCCTTCCGTATACATTTAAGTAATAGCGCCCTCGGCTCCGCCTCGTCCGCAAATAAAGACCCGCCGTCCTTCTATATATGTATTCTATTGCGTTATCTGCGGAACGTAGTGACGCTAGGTCTTTCCTAAGAATAAGACAACGTTAACGCCTAAAAACGGCTGTATCCCACGTGGCTCTAGGCGTCAAGGCGGTTTTGACGTGTTCTGTTTTCGCCACACTGAAAGGCCGTTTTGTTCTGTTTTCGCCACACTGAAACGACGGCTCCCCGTTTTTGGACGCAAAAAAAAGAGACGCTCGCCATGAACGTCCCTACTTTTCGTCTGTGTTGTCCTCTATTTCGAATAGATCTTCGTACTTCCATCCGCCTGCTCTCATTAGGGCGACGACTTGCCAATCTTCGTGTCGACCATTCAAATCGAACCGCGAGATAGAGCCCTGCGGAACGCCCGACGCCTCGGACAGCCGTGTTTGCGTCCAGCCATCCGCCTTCATTAATTCCTTCAGACGCGGCCTTACGTTTATGCGCTTGCCCATCCGCATCACCTCCGTATTTATATAAGTAATTATACGATATCGAATATTATTTCGCAATATTCGTTGACATACGATATACGATATCGTATAATTAAGGTACAGAAAGGAGGTGCACGAATTGATTGAACTGGCTACTAAGATATCCGTCTTGCTTGCGTCGTGGTTGGCGATCATCAAAACCGCAATGGAAATCACGGCTATGAAGAAACGGCGGAAAGCAAAGAAAAAGCGACGGTCTCCCTCCAAGAAGAAACGTCGCAAGTAAACGGACGGGGCGATAAGCCCCGGTTCAATCAATTATACCACACATGCGCAAAATTAATACGCTTGATACGTTGCTCATTATCGTCCTGGTCGCTTGGATCGCATTCACGGATTACGCTAAATGGCAGCCGATTGACTGCGCAGCCGTCGCAACTTTAATTATTTTCGGCTTTACGGTCGCTGTAAAATCGCTTATGAAATAAGACGTCGAGCAGCCGTCCCTACCTAGACTATTACGACGCAATTAAGACGGCGCTGACGTACTAAAATCGTGGAGGAATCGTTAAATATGATCGAGTATAATTGCCCGGACTGTTCATTCGCCCGGCTAGACGTAGAAATCGAACCAGCCGCTAAGTGCCCGAACTGCGGTGGCCTTCTAAACATCGAGGAGGAGATCGCCTAATGGACGTAAAACTGACAGCTTTAGACGGCACTCATACGACAGCCGATCCGCTACAAAGAGCCGCCGAACTATTTATAAGAGAACGCGACGATGCGCCTGCTGGCTTTGACTTCGGCTTTAGACTCGCCTTAATCGCGTTCGGATACGATATAAACCTAAAAACCCTCGAAGGAGATGACGTATAATGAAACGTTTTATTACGATAACAATCGCGGTGGTATTAATGACGCTCGGCCTGACAACGCCCGCCAATGCGGCATCTATAACGGTAAAGGTTGACGCGCCATACTACACGCCTAATGCGACGTCAGTGGACGTAGTAGCAATGAAAAGCAGTGGAAGCCGCGTTTACTACACGATGACACTACAGCAGAAGTACACCGACGGATGGAAGTCGAAGCAATCGCAGAGCGGCGAGTTCGTTAAAAGCACGCCAGTCAAACGCTTCTATACCGCGTCTATGACGAACGGCCAATACCGAATCAAATTAACGGCTTATAGCAGCGCGACCAAGACGAAAAAGATCGGCACTTACTATTCGAAAGACTTCGCAGTAACGAGATGGTAGGCGCCTAAAATACGAGGAGGACGACGATATGAAATTCCGCAGATTCTTGTACGGATGGGCTAGGTTTTTGGGAGACGTAAACGCAGTTAAGAAAAACGACGTAGGCGGTCGGATCATGCGACGCAGCGTCGGAAGGGCATTCGGAAGATTGTTTAAATAAGCGCATAGATACGTTATAATACGAAGGTTGTGAGGTGAAAGACGTGAATAGACCGCAGCCAGGCGATTATGACGTATCTGTCGTTTATGATATTCGCGATATGCCCGACGTTAAGAGCGGACGGTGTGATAATTGCGATACATCGAAGTTTAACAGTTCGATCAAAGGCGGAGTTTTCCTCCGTAAGTGTTCAAAGTGCGGCATGACTAAACGAATATAGCGCAAAAATAAAGACGCCCTCAAAGGCGTCCTTTTTCGTTTATTTAGCGCGACTTCTTGGCATGATCATCGAATAGTTTTCGCACGGCCACCGTCCATTCCGTTTTAAAGCCTTCGGGCTGGCGGAACAATAAATCCGGATGTACTAAGTATCGTACCTCGTTGCGTGTTCCGGTGACTAAAACGGCGCCAACGCCTTGTAGCCGCCCCATTATTTTCGAGACCGTCGAAGCGTCGTGTCCGATTATCTCAGAGAGCGTCTCGCGTCCGATATAGTCAATATCCGCCTTTTCCGCGTTTGGATCGGCGCAAAGGTAATATTCGCTATAATGAAAGAACGGGATGATCTTATAAAGCATGCCGATTTCATTTAGACGCAGATTAGCAATGGTCTGACGTGCCTTAACCGTATATACTTTCGTAAATACTTCGCTTTTGATGCGACCACCCATCGTATGAAAACGGCTGCTGACGTAAATGCCGTCGTCTTTCAGCTCGATCAAGCCGAGTTCTGCCAAGCGACCGACCAGCACATTAGCATTCGAGCGGCTACGGTCAAGCAAGCGTGCTATGTCCGACTTATTCATCGGGTCTCCTGCCGCTCCTTTGACGAGCTTGCCGTCGCTTTTGATACGTAGCTGAAGCATGATTTTAACCATTGCGCCTGCTTCCGTAAGTGATAGGTCGCGAATAATAGCGCTGAGTGTGTCGTTATAAGATACGATGTAATTTCGTCCATGATGGAACCGTTTCTTCGTCACTAAGGTCGCTCGCAGGCGTGCCTTTTCGAGTTCTTCCGGTGTTCTAATGACGGCTTTTATGGCGTCCGGCACAAATACGCCGAGCTCTCCGTCCTCATTTACTACGCGATCATACCTCATCATACCGCCCTCTTTCGTATTTATCGCAAAACAAAAGACGCCTATTGAGCGTCTGACCTTACCGTTTTGATGCCGGTTTCTATATTTACGGTGAATTGTCCACCAGACTTCCCGTTGACGAAATCATTGTATCTTTTGCGAGCCGTCCTATTACGCGCTTTTGCGTGACGGTCCGTGAATAGATTATCGTAAGGCGACCGTGTGCGTCGTTTAGGTACGCCGTAATTGATGCCGGCGATGTCGTATTCTTCGGCCATCTTGTCGGATGCTTCGCCTGTCTTGCGTGTCTTTTCCATACGCTCGGACATGATCGGGTATTCTTCGGCCGTCATTTTATTGCGGCGCGTATCCGATAGTTCTTCGTACAGGATTAAGTCGGAAAGACGTTCCAGTGCGTTTGATGGCGGTAAGCCGTCGTATTTCGCGAGTAAATCGTTAATTGCTACGACACGTGCCTCGCGCTCTAAGGCGCCTGCTTTTGTACGTTCGTATAGTTCCGTAATGGCTTCGTGCAATTCTTCCTTCGTCAATTAGGCGTCCTCCCTACCATAAAACTAATTCGCTTTTAATATCATTTATTGATTCGCGATTAAGTCCGTGTATTATAAGCATGATAATAATTATCGACCAGGATAACGGATGAGCAGCGCGTATTTTAATACCGTATCGATTCATTCGCCCATACGTATAGTAGCTCTTACAGAGCTTCACACATCCTAAACAGTAAATAATCTTAGTAATCAGGGGCGCGGTCTTAAAGAATTCCCGTCTCGTTTCGTGCCTCATTCCGAACCCTCCTCCGTGTATGCGTTTAGTAAAATTGATAATACTCTCGGCGAAATTCGCGGATGGTTCATGGTGTCGTAGCACCATCGTACATAATCTCGTAATTGCTCGATCTCTTCATTCGTTAATTCGTCCGTCATCAAACCGCCCCTTTCGTCCTTCCATACCCTTCGCCGTGCGACGCCCAATAATAGTAGATATCACCTATCTTCGTAATAGCCGTTTCCAAATGTTCGCGAAAAGTTATTCGAGATATTCCAAGCGCCGCACCCGCCTGTGTTTGCGATAGGTCATCGAAATAGACCAGACGCAGTGCCTCGTACTGCTTTCCGGTCAGCGACGCCAATTCGATGGCACGGTTCAGGTCGATCAAGATATCGCAAGCAGCCATGTCGCCCAAGAAGCGGCGCTGTCTTAGAGTTGTATAATCGGCAAGAAGCGCCTTGATGCCGTCGGGTCCGTCAAGCTTATATTGCGTTTCATATCGTAAATGCTGGTCGGGCTTGTTCGTCGATGCACCCATTAAGACACCTCTCCGTCTATTCCACATAGTAAATGAAGGAACTTAGTTTCGGCACTAACTGCACCGTACTCCGTTGGGTTTATTACATGGGCGGGAATCTCTTCCGATTCGATGAGATTATCGTAAGGAATTAAGTCATCGTCCCAAGTCACATCTAACTCATCCGCGGTGAAATCAGTATACGGAAGTACATTAAGTGATGAGAAATGCATAAAGTCGTCATGATCGTTTTGAATAAAAAAAGCACCTTTACTTTTCCTAGTCAAGACGTCACAATGCACGACAACGGCATTCATTCCTCGAAATAATAAATTAAACAATAGGAAAGGTATTGCACGATCGCTCATTTCCTCGCAATGATAGAAATACCACGAAGGCTTGTAATCAAACGGTGAGTGCTTAATACGATCAGACTGCCATTTTGCGATTGTAAGGCCTCCCGTACCTGCACACCCATCGTAACTGGAAGTAGATTCAAGGCCGTCATCGGTAACTCTCGCTAAAAGATCGGTCACACTACGCGGAGTAAAATCTTGTTTCTTAGTTTTTCTATCCGCGTGCTCATCCTGAAAGTATTCGTGAAATACATCCTTCTCAGTACAGTTAAGTACCGGATCAGCTACGAATTGTTTAAAAACGTCCTCACGACGCTCCCGATCGAACAAAATTTCCATGATTTTTGATGGCGCTTTATATGAATCGTCTATCCCGAAGATACGATTAATTTTTTCCGTTACTGATTCGCCCAATCTTACCGCCTCCTTCGTTTGCTTCCCGTCTATAAATCGTCTATAATCGTCTTATAAAATAAGCGAGGTGTGTCCGTATGGCATTAGAATGGATTTCCGCAGTTAGTAATACCGCCTACATAACGTTAGATAGTCAGAAGAGAATATACGTTAACGCTGCGACTAGGGCTTTACTTGGAATACCGCCAAATACTCGATTTCAGCTAGTGATCGGCTACGATAAAGAAGAATCGTGCCTAGTCGTTGCAAAGCCGGAAATGGTTAAAACGGATGTTCAGCCGTTCCAGTTCGATAAAGATTCGTATAGTAAGCGTGCTCGTCACGTTTTGGAAGGCGCCGGTCTAGAGGATCGAGAATTACCGTTGCGCTTCTATTTGATCGGCGATGGCAAGGCGTCTAAGCAGCCGCACCTAGCTTATCCGAAAGGTACTTACGCGTTCTCTTTGAGCTGATCGGCCATAATTTCGTCCAGCCGGGCATATAAATCGTCAAGCGTGCCGTCATTTGTGACTTCGTAATCGACTTCGAAATGATCAAGCGCCGTTTCAGTCGGGTGGTCCATATCGGCCGCTTTGAACTTGTCGCCACGTCTTTTTGCGCGATCAAAACGTGTTTCGTACGGTGCAGTAATACGCAGAATTTTGAACCCCTCCGCCTTGACACGTTCGTATTCCTCCACCATCCGCATATCCGTGATTAGTAGGTTGCTAGGGCGGCAGCATCGCAGTTCTTCGTGTTCCTTGATGCGGCGGAATACGATATTGATCCACACATATTCAGCGCCGGGAATCGGTAGCTTTTTAATACCCTCGATGAAGTCACGCATAGGCTGACGCTGTTTTTCGTCGCCGTCTAATTCCGGGAACAAATCGCCAAATACCGACTTACCTTTTGCGGAAAATGTGAACGGAAAGAATTCGTATATTGATACGAGATACTTGACGGCTTCATCTTTGCCAGCGCCTAGCTTACCTGTGATTGCGAGCTTCATAGGCCAGCCTTCTTTAAGCCGATGAGGATTTCCGCAATTAGGGAGCCGCTTTGCTTCGTATTAGAACCGATGTCAGCCGCTACTTTTGCGAGCTGTTCGCCGAGACGTACTTTATCTTCATGTAGAGCGTTGATTTCCACTTGATGGCGTGCGACAGTGCGTTTTAACTCCGCCACCTCTGCGCCTAGATTGGCTAGGACGGTGATGACGTCGGATTCTTTCGGTTCCTCTTCCTCGTGGTCATCGATAACCGGCGTTAGTTTGTACGTTTCGCCTCCACCGGAAATAATAGGACCACACGTCGCATCCCATGGCGCGATATTGACAGGATTCCCGCCGATTTCCATAGTGAATTTAATCGCGTCCTTTTCCGGATCTTCTAAACGGTAGCGCTCACCGTCAATGTGAACGATGTCGGTCGGTTCGAGTACGTCGTATTCTTCGAGAGCTCCGTCAAGATAATCCTCACCGCGATGGTCTTTATCCAAATAACAAGAGCCGTCGTCGTAGCTATCGTCCATCTCTCTTACGTTGGCGATAAACCCTTCCGGAAAATCTCGACTGAAAGTTACGATAATCTTCTCGCCGACCTCTGCGTTCCTATCCACCGCTACATATTCGCGATCAACGCCAAGCTTTTCGTCCTTTAATACGTGTATCATTCCGCCGCCTCCCTTTTATCTCCGTAAATTACGTCTTTTTTCACGTCAATCAATTTCGCATTACAGCATCCGGTTTTACAACGCTCATGCTTCTTTAATACCGTCATTGTCTCCGTGTAGCCGCTCTTTCCGCATTTTTCACATTTAAAACGCACAATGGGGCCGAATAATATCGGAACATCTGTTGAGCTAACGCCGTGTTTCTTCAGTTCAGCCTCAAACTCGACGCATCCGTCTTGGTAAGAGCGTCCTACCGAATATAGCGCGTAGTGTATTAATTCGTGGCGCAAAACGTCGATGACTTCCGTTCTACTCGCGTAATCCATTAGCTTTCCGCTGATTTCAATATCTAAGGCGCCTTCTCTATCGCTGTGTTGAAACCAGCCGAGTGTATTTCGTAATCGATTGTTGCGTTTAATTGGAATTCCGAGTTTCATGTCGTAGTTCTCCGCTAGAAACCGTTCCGCTTCCTCTATTAGCTCCTCGACTGATACCGCCATAGACAGCGCCTCCTTAATTCGTTATGATTTCCGCCTTTAGCCGTTGCCGTCCGAATGCCTGCGCCTCAGAAACGCCCGCAACGTACAGATCGATATGTCCTTCCGTAATTGCGCCGCCACGGTCTTCGCAAGTCCTGAAGCCGATGCCCTCGATGTTTAGCCGAGTCCCGAACGCCATTGACGGTGGACAGGCGATCGTACGGCCCGTTTTGGTGCGTGCGCCACTTGCCGTTACGCCGTAGTCGGGATCGCCTGCTGACTTGCCCGTAGACTCGGCGCCGTTTGTGTACGCTGTCACTTCGTATGTTTGCGCTAGTTTTGGCGCTTTCTGCTTGCGCTTGACTACGTGCTTCGTCGGCTTCTTAGCCTTCGTCTCTTTAAGCGCCTTTACTTCGCCCTCTAACGTCTTGATGCGTTGATTGGCTCGCTGTAAAGCCGCTTGGTCGGCCGTTAATATAGGCGCCGGTTTTTCTTCCGCCGGTTGCTGCGTACATAATAAGCCGCACGCAATCGTCATTGTCGTCATTATGCCGATGCAGACACCCCCTCGAAGAATTGCGCAGTCCACGGCTCGACTTCGGTTACGGCACGACGTAAGGCTTCTGCTAGGTCGGCGATTTCCGCCTGTGCTCCGTTTCCGCGCCGTCTCTTAGCGTAGAAGTCTAATAGAGCACGTAAGTTAACGGTCATTACGAGATTAGTAGCCACGGCTTGCGGTAGGACGGCTCGGGCATCCTCGGCTGGCACGCCTGCCTTACGCAAAAGATCGTAGGACTCTTGAGCGTGTTTCATTACGTCATCAAAAATATCATCCGCAGTTAAATCGTAATCAGTGCCCTCTACTGCGGTCTTATCTCCCGTAACACTTTCCGGCACGACGTAATCAAACCCGCCCGATCTGTCACCGCTTCCCATCCGCACATAACGCTGTGATTGGACGCTGAAGCTAAAGCCAGCGCGGTGTCGTGTTAATTGCGCTAATAAGGCGCGGCTGACGCCTTCGATCGCAAAGGTGAACGTCAGATGCTCCACGGTCGACGTGTGTTTCGATGCGACGATCTGCCGGAATAGTCGGTCGGCATCCGTGCCCGCGCCGCCATCTGATGCGCTGTTGCCGAAATACTTGGCGCCTTCTTTGGCTACGATTTCGGACGGCTTGTTCGGGGAATAACAAGTCCTGATCGCGGATAGTGCGACCGCTTGGCCGTCGGTTGCTTCGTAATCGTCGAAGTGAAATACGTCCGAGGTTCCGTGATGTAGAGATCGGTAGAATTTATCGCTTAATTGCGTATGTGCGAGTAGTTGTACGTTCATTTTGGTTTCCGCCATTGTTGATCCTCCTTCGCTAGACTTTCGAAAACTCCTCGGTATTGTTTGTTAATAGATTGCGTAACTATATCCCGCGCCTTCTCTTTCGTAGTGACACGAAAGGTACAATCGTCTTTTCCATATAGTCCGTGATTGACAACATAATCTCGAAACAGCTCGTTCATATAGCCGAGGTCGCCCGCGCCGTAGAATTTTCCGTTCAAGAAGCAGGCGTAGATTTGTGACACTATAACCGCTCCTTGCCTGCCGGCTCGCTGAAATACTCCGGATGCGCCTCCCCGACTCCGCTGCTCCCGAAGCCGCCCGCACCACGTTCCGTTTCTCCCAGCGCATCCACAACCGTAAAGGTCGCTTGCTCTACCGGTTTAATAACCGCTTGGGCAATGCGATCTCCTTTGCGGATGCTATACGTTCCTGAATAGACTGTATTCGGAAGATGAGTACGTTCTCCATCGGCGGTGTTGATGTACCAAGAACGCTTATGAAATACGCTATGAGGTCCGGCCTCCAAATGCGCAGCGCCGAGTATTGTCGCATTATCCACGAGCACGCCAACCTCGCCTGCGTACCCGCTATCCACCGTCCCTAGTTGAACGCGCAGGGTCGTCTTCAGCGTAATACCCGACCGGGGCCTGATTTGCATTTCGTAGCCTACCGGAATCTCGAACGCGAGACCTGTCGGCACTAGTTTCGTCTCACCCGGCTCGATAATGACGTCTTCCGCCGCGTATAGATCGAAGCAGGCGTCCGTCGAATGCGCGTATGTTGGCGTAGTTGCGTCGGCTGATAGCCGTTTAATATTTACGTTCATTGTGATGCCTCCTTTTTAACCGCACCTGTAAGTAAGGCCGCCGCAATAGTAACGAAGTAAATTACGGTCTCTACGTTGGATGGTCTAAAGCATTCCAACCACGTCGCGGTACCGATTATTACTATTCCCGCTAGAATATAACGCATCTACTCGACCTCCTTCGCCTTCTTACCTTCCTCAAACGGCAGCGTAACCACGTATAGTAAGAACGGCGCTCCCGCCGCCACGAACCACCAAAAGCCTGCCGCATGTGCGTACCAAAAGGCCGGTACGATTGACGCTATTAGAAGAGCGCCTCGGTTAATCGTCTCTCGCATACGATCATCTCCTTAATTTCGCTTTCACTTATACAGTCGCATGTGGACGGCGTAAATCGGGACATTAATCGGCAGGAAAATAAATTATCCGTTTATCAGGCGCTTTTACTCCGTCCCCAATTAGACTCGCGGATAAGTTCGAAAGTCCATCCGTTGTAATCGGTGCGCTCACCGCGAAGGCACTTCTTAATAGTAGGTCGGTGCAGGCCGTGTTTAGCAGCGAAGGGACGTAGGCCAGAAACCGTAAAGGATTCTCCGGAAGGCGCCGTCGCTATGAATAGTAGTTTTGTTGCCGAAACATCTCGATATTTTCTATTAATCTCTCTTGTCACGAAGCAGCACGTAGACGCCGAATATACTCGTTTAGATTTACATAAATCGAACTGTTTTATGTCCTTATCTAACTCAAGTTTCCCTCGATCAAAAAGTTCCCTGTCGAACCCTTCAATGACCGTAATATCCTTCAAAAATAATTCGAAGGAGTGCCAACGTTCACAGACGGAAACGCCAGCCCCTCCGTAGTTAGGATAGCCGCTGCTAGATTTGTCATAGCAACGTTCTAATATACCCGCCCACACGCTATACTCGCGCTTATGCCCAACCATCTTCGTATCTCCCAAATAGCCAACTCCGAAGACTGAACGCTGGAACCGGTCTTTTATTTTACCGCGCTTTATCTCTACTTTTTCTACATCTCTTTCGTAGCCAGTTTCAAGAAAACGAACACGAAATATCGAAGTTCCGTTCTTTTTCCTTCTGACGAAACGCACAACTTGATACGATTGGTCGGCGTTGTTTTTGAAGAACCTACCGACTAACTCATCTCTAATCATCGAAAAAGAAGTCCTCATCGCGAATTGCTTCAGCCGTCGCTTTCTTGTAACCGTTCCCTTTTAGACTAAACACATCAAAAGATTTCGTCTTCGTACTCAACCCGTTAATCACGATCGGATTGACCGGCTCATCCGGAAAATGGGCTTCAAAGCCGAGGTTCATGAGCGCCTTATTCGCGTTATACCTAACGAAGGCCTTAACGTCATGCGCCAAGCCGACCGCTCCGTACACATCATCCGTATATGCGACCTCGTTCTCGTAAAGACCCGCCAGTAAACCGACCGCCCATTCGTGTAATGCCGCCTTAACGTCGTCCGTTTGACTATTATAAATTTCCTGCGCCAACAGCCCGACATATACGCCGTGGATCGCTTCATCACGAATAATAAGGTTAATTATCTCGCCGCTCTGCATCATGCGCCCCTGCCCGTAGAAATACAACGGATAGTAAAAGCCGCTGTAGAATAGGAAACTTTCGAGATACACCGAAGCCACCATCGCTTTATATAACGAAATGTCATCGCCTGCCTTGATGTCGCGATAGAGGTCGGTGATCAGCTTCGCTTTGCGCTGCAAATACCGGTTTTCCTTAACCCACTCGAAGACGGCCGTTATGGTCTCCGAAGGGGCCAGCGTTAGAAAGATATTCGAATAGGACTTCGCATGGACTGCGTTCTCCATCATCGCCATGAAATTAAGTACGGCCTTGCGCTGGTGACCATCTACGTGCGCCATAATGGCGGGCATGCCGGTATTACCTTGCTCCGTATCTAGCAGCGTTAGGCCGGCGAGTACTTTCATATACGTATCGCGTTCGGCTGGCGTAAGATCTTTCCACGCAAGTAGGTCGCCGTTTAGCGAAATCTCCTCCGGTAGCCAAAACTGCTTGACGTTCTGATCGTAGAACATGGCCGTGAAATTATCGTCTGATTGCGACCAGTTGGCCGCTGTGAATGTCGTCAATTATTCGTCCTCCATTTCGTCTCTGTTTTCACGGTAATAGGCGGCCGCTAAATTCTTCAATCGTTCCAAGTCTGCGATAAATTCGTTAAACATTTCCGCATCATAGAAGCATTCGCCATGATCGATGCTGCACGAAATATCACAAGCTAGGTCCTCAACTTCCCATCTTAAACTGCGCATGATAGGCACCCTTCCTGCGTCGTATCCTTAGTGCGCGCATAATAAAGCGTCTTGATTCCCTTGTGGTGTGCGTATAGGTCAATCCGATTTAAGTCACGCGTTGTCATCGTATCTTTTAGGAATAATGTAAAGCTGATTCCTTGATCGACGTGCTGCTGAATGGTTGCGATCATATCGACGACCTTAAACATATCCATGTCGTACGCTTCCTTATAGAAGAACCAGTTTTGCGGCGACAATCCCGGCATAGGATAGTACGTCTTCGAGTTTCCGTAAGTCCGCTCCTCAATCCGTTCCATAATCGGCATGACCGAAGCCGTAGCCGACTGTACATACGAAATCGATCCGTTAGGGGCAATCGCAAGTCTATAGGCGTGATAGAGTCCGTGCATATTTACGTTATCGCGTAAGACATCCCATTCGAGAGGTGTCGGAATTACGATGTCTTTAAACAACGCCCGTACTTTATCCGTTTTTGGCCGGTAATCACCTTCGAAATACTTCTCGAAATACTCTCCGTTCGCATACGTTGACCCTTCGTATCCTTCAAACGTCGTACCCGTTTCCTGCGCCAATTCATTCGAGCGCACCAACGTCCAGTAATTGATCGTCGCGAAGAAAACGTTAGCAAAGTCGCGCGCTTCCTCCGATTCGTAGGCGATGCCATTTTGCGCTAGATAGCCGTGTAAGTTCATCGCGCCGAGGCCGATCGATCGCATTTCACGGTTAGCCTTTGCGACGGCAGGTGCGTTTTTGATATTCGTAGATTCTGAGACAACCGTAAGTGCGTCGACGGCTAGTTTGACGGCATTTTCGATTGAGCCGCCCGCCATTACATTCGCGATATTAAGAGAGCCGAGGTTGCACGAAATATCTAAGCCGATGTTGTCCTGTTCGCCATAGTCGTTGTATTCCGAGACGGTTGACGCCTGAAGCACCTCCGAACATAAATTGGAAAACTTAACGCGGCTGATGTGATTAAGCGCATGTTCTCGGTTAACGTTGTCTTGAAACATGATATACGGATATCCCGATTCAGAACGAAGCACGGCCATCTTTTCGAGTAGCTGTCGCGGGTTAATCCGTTCCTTACGCACTGCCGGATTATTTACGAGTTCATCGTACATTGCGCCAATGTCCATCTCGTCAAGATGCGTGCCATACGCCTTGTAGACCGTGTGCGGATAGAAAACGTAGGCTGGACGATCTTCCCGCGCTAATTCAATGAATTTATCCGGAACGACTACGCCGATGGACAGCGTTTTGACCCTTACGTCTTCATCTGCCGAGATTTTTTTCGCATCTAAGAAATCGTTTATATCCGCGTGGAATACGTTTAGATACGCAGCGCCTGCACCCTGCCGCTGGCCCGCCTGGTTAATATGCCGCAATGATTGGTCGAGGTTTCTCATGATCGGAACTACTCCGCTCGTAACGCCCTCATGACCCATAAGCGACTCACCTTTTGCGCGAGTCTTTGAAAGGTTTACGGAGATGCCTCCGCCGATTTTCGATAGCTGGCGCACCGTCGAATTCATCATGTTGATATCGTTCAGCGAGTCGTTGACTTCGAGCAGGAAGCACGATACCATCTCGCCTCTACGTTTGCGCCCGGCGTTCAAAAACGTAGGCGTCGCCGGCTGGTATTCTTGGCGAATCATTAGTTTCGCAAACTCGATCGCTTTAGCGCCGTCTCCTTTTCCGAAGTACAACGCACAGCAAGCGATGCGGTCTTCGTAGCGTTCGAGAATCTTCTTGCGATCGTTCGTCTTCAGCGCGTAGTCGTTATAGAATTTGAATGCGCTCATGAACGAAGGGAATCGGAACTTGGCGGCATAGGCCGTTTTGTAGACCGCTTTGATTTCCTCGAAAGTATAAGCGTCCAGGAACTCGGTTTCGTAATAATTGTTGTCGCGTAAATAATCGAGCTTCTCGCGTAGGTCGTGGAAAAATACGGTGTTTTGATTTACGTAGTCTATAAAATAAGCACGGACGGCTTCTTCGTCTTTCTCGAATTGAAACCGTCCGTCTTTTTGAATCATAATTTCGTTATTTAACTCGATGTATCTTTCGTGTTTATTCGTCATGCGGCGCCTCCTTCTTTAAATTCATGCGCTAGTCTTTCTTCGGAAATACGAACGTAACTCTCTTCAATCTCAAAACCTACGAATTTTCTATTCTCTTTTAGCGCAGCAACTGCAGTTGAGCCAGAACCCATGCAATTATCTAAAACGGTCTCACCTTCGTTAGTGTACGTTTTGATTAAATATCTCAACAGATCCACAGGCTTTTGAGTCGGATGTAATTGACTTTTTTGCTTATCCGTTGGGAAAACGAGTACACTTCTCGGATATCTTTCAGTGCTATCGTACGAAGTGTTCTGATATTCTCCGTAATTTGTGGATTTACTGCAGCTATTCTTGTGGGCAGCCTTGCTTACTTTTCTTTCATGTCCAGTAGTTTTTTGCGGATTATATTTCGGGAGTTTCTTGTAGAATACGAGTATATTTTCATGCGATTTCATTGGCATCTTTTTAGCGTTAAGATGACCAGTCGGCTGTGTCTTTTCCCATATCCACTCATATCGAAGTAGCTTGAGATTGCTGCAGGCTAGGACCTTGTCGAATGGAGTTTGCGCAAATAACACGATAGCCCCGTTATCTTTAATTACTCTTTCGTACTGCTCCCACAAAGGCTCGAATGGGATGACAGTATCCCACTTATTGCGCGTCGTTCCGTAGGGCAGATCGCAAAGTATCATATCAACCGACTTATCCGGAAACATCCGCATCCCCTCGATACAATCCTGATGATATATCCGATTTAATTCGAGTTCTCCGATCATCTCTTTACCCAAGCGCCGTCACCCTTTCCGTGAATAATCTAACGTCCTCTTCCGTCCCTGCTAATTCGAATTTTCCGACCACCGGCACGCCATAAAGCGTCGCAATAACGTCGGCAGCCGCGCCAAAGCCGTCTCCCCATGCACGATTTCCCGACGCAGCCACGCTGACCATTAAATCGCCATTATCCTTAAGCCATTCGCTTACCGTCGCGGGCGGCTGACCGAAGTCGTACGTCGGCGTTACGAGCACGAACGGTTCCTCGACGACCTCGCTCGTCTTGATTTCGCGTGCCTGACCGCCCAGCCCGGTCTTAGCGATGAACCGCCGTACATTGCCCGTCAGCGAGTAGAAATAGACGATCATATGTTAGCTCCGGCTACGTGCGCTAGTAATACCGCAATCGGGATAAAAAGGAGTACGTAATAGAGTAAGCTTCCTAAAATTTCATCGTAAGTCATCGGTGGGTTTTTCACTAAAGCAAGAATTGCGAGGCAGAATAACGCAATGTACGTAATCATTCCGACTCATCCTCGACCTTTATACACTCGACATGTTTCTTAAAGAAAAACGCCGCTGTTTTCGAAGTTGTTAAAGAAAAATTCTCCCTACTATCGACCCATTTAGTTTCTATCTCCCCAACGATGTCATCCGGTGTGCCGTTATAGATATGATTTTTTCCTGATCGCATCATTATCGTTACTCGTTTACTCATTAGCGTTCACCCTTTCTTCTTAATATCGGCTAGGCTTCGTCCCAGCTTCTTTAGCTGCCGATCAACCTCTGCGGTACCTTCCTCACCAAAGTACGCCGGATCTGCGCCGAGAACTTTAGACGCTTCTTCCATCGCTTTATAGAAAATAGCATCGCTAATCATCCGTCCTCACCCGCCTCGACGTCCATCGCCGCCAATTCTTCTTCGAGATCGTCGACCTTCTCATTTAGATAGTTGAGTTCGCTTTCTAAATCGTCGATTTTATTTTCGGTAACCTCAACCAAGTCGTACAATTCGAAAAGCTCCGCTTCAATTTCTTCGTATTTACTCATCCGCGCTCACCTCTCCGTTCAATTTCCGCTTCTAATTCCGCAATTCTAGCAGCCGTCCGGTCACGCTCGATTTCCATCTCGGTTCGCTTTAGTTCTAGTCGCATGAGTGCGTAGTTGTGATCGCCCAAGTCCGATTCGAGCCGCCGTTTCATGTCGAGTAAATTAGCGATTGGCGCAACGAAAATGTCCCCGTATTCCATCGTCATTCACCTCCGATCGTATCGAGGATTTCTTTGATTGCGTAGTATTCCGGATTTATCGTTTGCATGACACCGCTGAACAGCGCGACTAGTCCGAAGATCACAGCTAAAATCGTAACGATGATTATCACGATAAATAACATACCGTCTCCAACCTCTCGCAGCTTATAGTGAATGTTAGCCTCTTCTCCCCACGAAGGACTCCCGCCTTTTGCGATAAGAAGGTAATTCAAACGGAGTAATACAGAAAATCCCGCCAACAAGATCGCTCCTACAATTATGTTAATTATTCCGAAGACGTAACTCTGATTAACGAGAATCCCGTAAACATGTTCCGCCGCCACTCCGAGCTTTGCGGCTAATTTGTCGATGTACGCCAACGCTTTATCCATTTGCGCCCGCCTCCTTTACCGTCATTATGTTTTCGTATTTAGATAGGAACGGAATACGGAAACCAATCGTCTTAAACTCGTAAGTCTTACCAACTTCAATCTTCGCGTAGAGATCACTAGAATTAAACTTACGAGCAAACAGAGCATCAGTATTTTCGAACACCTTTTCGTTCCCTTCTTCGTCAATGCCGAAAATCAAGTACTTAGATGACTCCCGGGAATTCTTCGTTTCTTTTTCCGTTACCTTAATCTCGTAGGTATTTTTATTGACGTAGGATGCAATCGTATATACCGGCACTACAATTACGACAGTAAACAGGGTTAGCACAATCATCACAACGACTCCTATTTCTAGTAAACGTCCCATCTATCCCGCCCCTTTCGGTTTCTCAATTACGCCTTCACGAACCAGATACGAAAGCCCAACCGCCACCGCATCCGATTCATCATCCGTACGAAACGTAAAGTCATCCGGTAATGCAAGCACACGTCTTACACCCGCCTCTACTTCGTCCTTTGATGCGCTGCCTTTTCCGGTCACATCCCGCTTAACTGTGGTCGGCGGTATCTCTACATCGGCCTTGTATCCATATTTACCAAGCGCCATATCAATGACCGACCATGCTCCGAACACTGTTTGCGTCGCCCTCTTATTTCGACCGCCTGTGAAATGCTCGCGGACAACTACGTCAAACGGTCCGTATTCGTGCAGAACCATCGTCGTTGCAGCTTCGATGTAAGAATACCGATGGCTATCCGGCGATTGGCTTGACGTGCTGACAGACGTTACGTGAACGAGGTTGATGCGCGGTCCTGATTTTAGGCGCTTAACTTCGAGGACTGCGAAGCCTGGATTAGTTGATATGTCTAGCGCAAGGATGCGGATAGGCTTGGCGGCGGTCATCCGCACCACCGATAAAATTCGATATCCTGCGTCTTTAACGCCTCCGACGCAAGTTTTTCCGGATTACCTGCGCCATTTGCGATTGCACCTAAAACATCGTTATACAAGTCGTCCTCCATACCGTGCGCTGCCTCATCATCGAAGGCTATTTGGCGGATATCTTCAACACGTTCCTTAACTTCATCTACCGTCATCAAACCGCCTCCCCTTCTCGTACTCTCTCAATAAATGCTAGCGCCTCCGCGTATTGTTGCTTCGTACTTGCGTAAGCTCCCGATTTACGCATCTGCGCAACCTTGCCGCGAATCACCGCCATCTCATCGTCCGTCAGCGACTTGGCAATCGCAGTCTTAAAGTTGTTGAACGTCCATGCTCCGAGGTCTAGTTCGGGCGGCTCGCCAGCATCGACAGCATTCCGGATATCTACGAATCTATCAAGAATCGCGTCAATGTCATGCGGCTTGATTTCGAGGCCAAACGCTCGGATGTCCGGCGTCTTTTCGAATTCGCCTTCCGGATAGACCCACGATTTCTTCGACGCATTGACGTACAGAATGACGTAATAGTCCACGCCGTACATAGGTCCGTAAGTCACGCATTGTGCGACGTGCTTCGGGTCCGGCTCTCTCATCGAATGCAGCGACGTCCTAGCCGCGGAAGTCTGCTTCGACTTGATTTCGAGGCCAACGCGTAGGATTTCGCCATCTGCCGTCACATAACGCATGATGCCGTCGCAAGTCCCGTATAAATAGAACGTCTGCCCGCCGCGCTGTATTTTATGATTACGTTTGGCAAAGTCCTCGAATACCGGCGTCCCGTCTTCGTTGCGTTCGAAGTCAAACGGACACACGCGTCCGGTCTTTTTACCGAAGTGCTTCGCCATGAACAGAATATCGCGCTGGATCATGTCGCCGATCGCCGTTCCGAGGCGAGTCCATCGTCCTTGATAAGGCGGCTTTGATTCGATGTCTTTCGGATCGTTCAGCGCCTTGTGGTAAAGTTCGCGCGGACATGCGTTAGCTGCCGACGGTGAGAAATACGGGCGCTTCGGAAATACGTTTGGCGCGTTCGCATACCATCGGTAAATGTCCGTATCTAGTTGGTTATCCCACGTCTCGGGCAGCGAGTGCCATTCGTTAAGATACGATACGAGTTCATCTGCGATTGACTGCGCAAATGATGTCGGTTCGGGTTCGCCGTTACTAAGTAATTGAGCCGCTAATTTTCGTTTGTCTGCCGTCAATTAATCACGTCCTTTTTAGGTTTGCAATTCTCGAAGTCCCAATCATTCGGACTGTATTCGTCCATCCAGCACGGTTCAATTACCGTGTCGCAATCTAACGGAAGTACGAGCGTAAATGTATTCGTCATGATGTCATCAAATAACTCGACTGCTTCTTCCGTTAGTTGTTCGTTTGGAGTAGCCGTCTTCAATTCGTCATGAAGCGTTAGTGGAAATTCCCATCCGCGCTCTAAAACACACTCGTAGTAAACGCGTATCATACACATCTGTAAGATATTCGCGCCCGATCCTTGAATCGTATGGTTAAATGCAGCACGCTCGCATCCGCCAGTGAATCGCATTAAGTCCCAAAATTCCGACCGATCTTCCCAGCGTAACTTATTCGTTTTCTTTCCGAGGTCCGGATCGTTCTTATCCGTGATGCCACACCTACGCATTAGCTGGCAAAGACGTTTGTACTTTTCGACATAGCCCGGGAAGCGTCGTTTCTGTTTAAAGATCGTTGCGGTCCACCCGCGCTTGCGTAGATGCTCGAATGTAGACTCGACCATTCCTTTGAATCCTGGAAGAATCTCGTCGAACTTCTCGTAAGCGACTAACGCCTGATCCTTGCCAATTCCGAAAGGTATGACACCTTTATAAAACATATCGAACGCCTGCCCGTATCCGATCGCAAGAAACATCTGCTTCATAGCTTTACGGTAGGTTGGTACAGCACCGTCGGTCCCTTTGACGGATTCATAATAATCTTCCGTACAAATTTCACGTGGGACATCGAATAAGATAGAAGCGAACTCAACGTAAGGATCTAGTCCTCGTCGGTACATATCCGCAAATATCTCATCGTTAAATTCGGTTGCCATTCTATGCGCTTGGATTCTCGGCTCAATTGACGATAAATCTGAGCCAATGAAAGTATGGTTTTCCGGTGGCTTAAATGCCATTCGTACGCGCTGACCTCTTTCAGTTCGCGACGGAATGTTTTGGATGTTCCGTCCCTTTTCCGTCTTCTTTGGCGCATCTACTAATAGACGCATGTATTCGAGAAAATTCTTATCGTTGATATCGTTTCTGTAAATCTCGTTATCTTTTCCGGTGTATTTTTTTGAACTATATCTTCCCGTTGATACGGTTTGTAATTGCGTATGAAGGCGTCCATCTACGTCCTTAACGTTAGGAATTCGATTGATGAACGTTCCCAATAACGTAGATAATTCCGAAAATGTCGCAAGTGGCTTTAGCCGCTCGTCTTCTTTAAAGTACAACGCGAGAACGTCCTTGCTTACGGCACGTGTTTTCTTCTTGTCGATAATCTTCGTCTTATCTTCAATTCCGAGTACATCGTAGATTAAATACTGAAGGTGTTGGTCGGAATCTAAGTTGAATTCGTGTATGAAATCGGGCGCATTCTCTGGAATAGGAGGAGCGAGTGGCTCCGTCTTATACTTCCGGATACGTTCTTTAAGCTGCGTATATTTCTTGGTTGCTGGATTCGCTTTCTGTAGCTCCGCCTCACATTTCGCAAGCATATCCTTCTGCTTCGCAATTTGCCTTTCTCGGTTTTCTTGCCATGCTCGAATTTTATCTCCTTTTAAGTGCATCGACATGGAACGTAAGAACGCGGAATCGATTCCATACGCTTCGTTAAGATCATCTATCGCTTTCTGTAGTTGCGGTTCATATTCCGCTTTGAGGCGCATTAGTTCATCGTCGTCAATCACGAAACCTGTTCGCTCGATCGTCGTGTTTACTTCGTATAGATACTGGCGGATCTCAAAATACGGATAGTACAAATCGTCAATCTTCAGCATCATATCGATCTGCCAACGCGTTAGGTACCAGCCCTTTTCAACGTCCTTTATCGCGTAGATTCCGACGATCTCAGGCGAATAAATCATCGGAGAACCTTTTCCGAACAGGTCCTCGAAAGTGTATCCGTCTAAGTGCGTCGTTCCTGTGTGTTCTTTGTATTTCGTGTCTAATTCCTTTAAACCAAACGACGGCTCATGCTCGTTCATTAATCGCGCCGCATCTAGCGAGTCGTATCGGAAACCTTTCGGCTTTAATCCGTCATTCAAAAACATCGCGTAGTCAAAGGGTGTATTGTGAAACGCTTTTATATGACGAGCATCTTCAATAAATGCCTGGCAGATATCGAGCGCAGCCGATCGCGTGCATTGTTCATCTTCCGTTAAATGTCCGTACGCGACGTAGTAACCTTCGTTTAAACATGGGAGCCAAAACGAATAGCCGCCCGACATATCCATAAACGTATCTGTACCGGATGTCTCCGTATCCCATTCCGTAAATGAAACGGCCAGTGGAATCTCGATGCCGCGCTCGGCTAACTTGTCGCGAATATGCGTATTGTTGAATAGGTCGAATACTTTTCGAAACCACGGATCTAATTGCTGCGCCTTTACTTCGGCTCGTAACCGTTCGATCATAGGCGCCAGGTCAGCGTCCTTTGTAATAACGTAATAGTTATCGGGCTTCGTTCGTAGTGTCTCCTGCATACGTTCATGTCGTAATGATTCGTTTTCTTTTTCGAAATAACGACGACCGATTACGAGCGCTTCGGATTTAGTCAGTTTCGTATTTTTAGTACGAACTAACTTTCCGTCCTTCTGCGCTCGCCAGGCCGCTTCAAATTCGCGACGTTCTTTATCGGAGAACTTACACGTTCTCTTCAAGCGATCGAATGCTTCGTCTAGTGTTTCGTCTGACTTGGCCGCTTGCTTACGTTTGGCAACGTCGGTCGCCGGCTCCGCCTTACGTGCATTTACGTTTAGTTTTAACGGCTTGATTTCCACGTCGCGTCCTCCTTTCTTCGTTAAAAGTCGATGGTTTCCGTCCACTTCCGTCTATGTGCCGTCTCGTTATCCGAATAAAACTCCGACCAGCAGCTACCGTCGCAACAATACACATCGTACAGTGAGTCGTAAACGGCGGACTGGCCTTCATTAATGGGCGCTTGGCAGGCGACGCATTTAGCTGCGGTCATCTATACCGCCTCCGCTTCGTTTTCTAATGCCGCCAAGAATCCGCGGTCTAAGTTCAATTTGAGTTCGTGCCACGCGCGATGTCCTTCGTTCTTACGTGGCATCCAATAGTCCGTAATATTGCGACATTCGAACATGTACGCCTTAGTCTCGTTGTCTTCGAGTAGTACGCCGATAAAATAATCCGTATCAGCTTTCGTGTAAGCCTGACCGGTGTTCTTGCGTCCGCTAACCGTCAAACAGCCGCGCTTTTCCCGACGATCACGAATCGTCTTAACCTGGATACGTTTGATTGCGCCCGTAACCGGCTCGGCTGCGAGAATATCGTACGGCTCCTCGGTTTCCGGCTTACTAACGCCTGACCAGCCGGCCGCCATTAAGGCAGCGCGTGCGATCAATTCGGCGAATTTGCCGATCGTTTCTTCTTTGTGCGCCATCTATTCGTCCTCCTTCGCGATATGTCTCACTAAAATATCGTCCACACTATTTATTAAGTCGTTTGTATCCGGCATATTTCCTATAGTTAGATCAGCTACTCGATTATAAGGGTGGCACATCGCAATATTGCGTTCCATTACGTCGAGATTCACTTCCAGTAACGACGCGGAAATAGCGATCAACTCAGCCAGCGAAACTTCTACGGTGACCTTTTTCGATAAATCTAACGTCTGCGATTCCGTTTTAATTTCTCGCATTTAACCGTCCTCCTTAGAATCCGAAGTTTTCTTCGGCTGGTAGTTCTTCGTCTGCTGTCGTCTTCGATCCGCCGCCAAGCGATTCACCAATTAACGTTAGATCAAAGCCTGCCGCGACAAGACTTTCGAGCATTTCCTTTTCGTCAGCTTCGTAAATTAAGCCGTCAAATAAAGACATGTCGAACTCTTTGCCGTCTTGAGCCACGAAATGCTTGCGCTCAGTTTCCGTCAAATCCTCGTCTAAATCGATAAGAGGCGTCAGCGAAACGACCGTGCTCGTGCCTGATCCGGATTTCTCTAGTTCAAACGCGATACGGCGGAGTTTCGTTTCCTGCCTTTTAATGACCGCGTGAACCGTCGTAGCCTGCGCCTTAGAAAGATCGACGATGATTGGTTCGCCAGTTTCGAGGTTGATAAATCCTAGCGCATAACGTTCTTTTACGCGATATTTAGCCGCTTCTTGTTTAGCCGCTTCTTCCGCCTTAGCATCGCCCCGATCAGCCGCCGCCTTCTTTTCGTCTTGGTAATGCTTCCAAGCGCGATCCCATGACGTCAGATTCGACTCAGGAAATCCGTTTTTGTTTAGCGTGCTCGGATTAGCCGCCGAGAACGAATTTACTTTCTTATAGATTCCGTATGAAAAGAAGCGAATTAGATCGAAAGCACTCATAACGCGTACCTTATAAACCGTTCCCGTCTTAAAGCTCGCAAACTCGGCGCTGCTTCCTCCGCCGCCTCCTTCATTTGTTGCGTTCAATGCGTTTAGAGCGTCAGCTCCGCTAGTGTACTTTGTCATCCGATTACCTCCGTTAATTTGTTTTAGGGTTTGACCCTCGCAAAACACCGGTATCTGCGCCCGAGACGCCGCCAGCGCACGGCATAGCGACGCGACAGTTTTACTTAACGACCGCCCCGGTATTCTCCGAGCGTCGGCGGTCATTCGCCGCCTTTATTACGGCTCTCTTCGCGTACAAGCGACCAATACATGCCGCCGATAATGATGGTCGAAATACTGCCGACGAATGCGAAATACATTAGGAAGTCGTCAAACATACGCAGCCACACCTCTCGCATAGCGCGTTACCTTGCGCTTGATTTCGAGCGATTCGGCTGGTAATTCATCAACGCGCATTTGAACGGCATTAATTCGGGCTTGTAGCGCCATTCTTTTGGCTTTCGAACGTGTACGGTTGAGTTCTTCGGATAGCCAACGCAGTTCTTCGTCTAATTCAGCCGAGAACGTTTCTGTTTTACTAAGCGCCTCGTTTGCGTTCTTTTGTACGATATTATAGGCGTCAATAAGTAAACGCTTGGCGATTGAACCGGCGTTGTCTTTCTCCTTATAAACGGTAATAACAACGTTTGTATCTACCGCAAAATGAATAACTACGCCTTTACTCGCGTACATACGAGCCTCTTTTCCGGATTCATCTACGGTGATTCCGAGATACCGGGCGTGTTCCATTTTCTGCGCGATCCAATTACGTGCAGTATAATGATTGTCGATGCCGAACCGTTCTCTAAATCGTTTCTTCGCGTGGTGGGTTATGGTTATTTCGGAAGGTTTCATCCGACGCGCACCGCCTTAATGGTCGCGGGACGATAAAAGTCAGCCGGATCGTCTTCGCGATATAATGCACCGTCGTATTGTAATTCCGTTAATTTTTGGATATTGATTGCGGGTGGGAAATCGTTTGTAGGTCGTTTCATAGTACGTTAGCCTCCTTAAATTTTAGGTATAACGCACTAGACGGAGGGCTGTTCGCATGGTGTTCGCTTGAAATTCGATTCTCAATCGATTATCATTAAAATGCGTAGCGAAGCCCTCGTGCCTAGATACGTGGTTATGCTGTTAGTTCGCGCTGGCAGTGTAAACGGAAACGTCGGATGAACTTGCGATGTGCTTCGAAATTTCCTCCTAAACGTTGCGTCAACAACGTGGAGATTTCGGCCATATTCGTACATCCTTCGCTCCAACACTTGAGTATTAATTCTTTGCGGAGATCGCCTTGCGTCAACAGGGCGGTCTTTTCTTTTAGTAAAACTTCGCCTTCGACGTCCGTCAAAACGTCTTCGGGCTCCCACGAGACATTGCCGTCGTCTCGCATTCCTTCTATAGATAAGGCCGCTTCTTTTCGTGAAGCCTTCAGGTACTTGTTCCGTTCCCTTACGATAATGCGCTGAATAAGTGCTTTCTTATCGCGTCCATTTCCTTCGTATCGTTCCAGCCAATATCCTATCGAGTTCAAGCACCGCTGCTCGAACGACGTTTGGTCGGGAACCAAGTGGGCGATTCGTTGCGATTCTCTTTGTACATACGGAATCGCTCCGTAATCTGCGGCTAATTGTAATCTATTAAATTTTTGTTTCTCCAAGTTTTTCTCCTCCCGTCCCTTACACTTATACAGTCGCATGTGGTCTGTTAGAATCGGGACATTTGATTTAAAGTTTTTTATAATTTTTCTTCCATGTCCATATATTAGCATCTTAATAGGAGGAGTTTGTGGTTTTTGGATAATCTTAGTTTTTTAGACTTTTCCGAAAAATATCAAAAAAAGGACAAAAGAAAAAGGCCAATTGGCCCGATCTTTTATCCGCCTACTTTAATTTCGCTAACATGTACTACATTACCACTACTCGCACTATCTATTTTCAGCCCCTCGGTGTTAAGAAGCGATACAACTAGTGCCCCTAAAACAAAACCCATCAATAAAATCTTTTTCATAAACAACATCTCCCTTTGATTTTAATTTGAATGACTTAAGAACATCAATCTGAATATCATCTACCCCAAACATACGCAGTGTTTCGGCTGCGATAGAAGCGAAGAAAAAGTTCATCTCTTCAAAGAAATGTTTATACGCAGCATACACACTAGTGATCTCTCTATTACGTACGTAGTTGAAGTATACTACAAAGTCAGCATCACCTCCTAGAAGAAACTTTTCTTTTTCCCCTGCGAAAATAGGAGCACTTCCACCCTCTATAAAAGAAAAGAGTGATTTAACCATATTTAAATTGTTAGTAGCCTCTCTTATTAACAATGGTTCTTTCGTTTCTATCGCGAAATGAAGGCTTTTCTCCATGTGAGTCAGACACGAGGTTTTATCCTCATGGAGCTTACACATCCCTATGTAATAGTTCCCGTCTGATATATGTTTATTATTAAGTTCGGTACTAACTAACACATTCGCGTGAAACATACATAATTTAGGTTCATTAAGATGTAGGTAAGCCGGTGCTAAAATTTCGGATAAACGATAGGAAAAAGCTTCTTTTATAAATGCTCTTCGTTTGCCCAACTTAACAATCTCTTTATAGATTAAGCTGGCGTTTTTTGTGATTCCTATAAATTCGTCATCATAATACATAAAAACGCATGCATATATGTCCTTTAAGATTTTTAAATCTTTAGAACTTGATACTTTGAGGCTACTCATCCTATCAGATAATTCTCTAAAATCAATTCGGTCAACCATGAAATCTAAAATCAATCCATACATATCTAAAAATTGTTTGATACCATGTTCTTCTTTACTTTTTTCAAGAAGCATCCCAAGTAAATCTGAATCTCTTTTTAATGCCGCATATTCAAAAGCCTGTTTCAGCCACTCGGGAGAGTCTATTTTCATGCACCATTCACGCATTGTTTCGTGATATTTCTCTTTGTAGAAGAACTTCGAAAGTGTCACCAAGTGTTTAAAACCAATAGAACCGCTATCAGCGAACTCATATAATACATCTTGGTTAATTCCTGTTTTCGTGGAAATACATGTTATACTTAAGTCGTATTTTTCTCTGAGGTTGATAAAATCATCTTTAATTGACTGCATAATACACACCCCTTATAGACTTGCGCCTTCTCTCTGTTTATAATATAACATAAATGCACACTTTTGTGTGCGGGAATTTAAGGAAAAAGGAGATTTTTTTATGATTAGTTATGAACCGCTTAGGACTTACCTGGCTGAAAGAGGATTAACAACTGGAATTCTAAGGGATAAAGTCATCCATAGGAACCTTGTGACAAAGATTAATGAGGACAAGCCCGTTAGTTTATCGACTATTGAAGCCGTTTGCCTCGAATTGGACGTGCCTATCGAAAAGGTTGTCCGTATTCTTCCAAATCCGCCCGAATGACGATGGAATCGGCGCGGTTATGTGGTATAATTTCCTTCGTAAAGCGCGTCATTTTGCTTTGCGGAGGTGTTTATATCGCAGTATTCGGTCGTCGATTGCCGGATAAAGGAGCTGTGTTATAAACGTGGTTATACGCTTATCCAACTCGCAGAAATGGTCGGTATCTCAAAAACGCAGCTTTCCGATTACATAGCGCTTAGAAACGTCCCTAACGTTGAAATGGCGTATTCTATTGCGCGCTGCCTCGACTGCCCGGTCGAAGCTTTGTATAATTGGCGTCCTTTATCCGGTAGCAACACGGAGGGTTAAGACAACCTCCGCCGACCGAAAGTTCGGATATTCCCGAACCTTATGTTAATACTTACTGCCTCCGCACGATCAACAACTCGCCTAAGAGCGTCCTCACCTTTCGCCATCAATAACTCATTCGCATCCTTAAACCCATCCGTTATATAACCGTGCGCAAGCCTGACTTTGCCGCGCATCTTTAGCTCGACCTCCTTCCGTAGTTTCTCACCGGCTTCGTCGTTGTCAGATACTACTATTAAATATTCGATCGGCGACTGTGCGATTATGTCCGCCTTTCGGTCGGAAAATTTACTGCCGCCTGTCGCAATGCCGCAAAAGCCAGCCGTTCGCCACGAATGCGCATCGATTTCAGCTTCGGCTAACACCGCAGTTTTAGCGCGATCAGCATATACGGTGTCTATTCCGTAGATTAATTCACGAATCGGCATACCGACTTTTGCGTACCAAAACGATTTATTGCGGGTCGACCTGTATTTTACGTTTGCTAGGCGCCTATCAGGCAACCGCCACGGTATCACTACCGTTTGTCCGGTTAGACCTACACCTGCTTTACGTTGGACTTCTTCGCTTATGCCGCGATTAGTTAAGTATTCGTTCGGACCGATTTTAACGGCGTCCAGTAAAGCCTCGTTTAGCGGCCGTCTAGGCTCAACGATTTTCAAACGTGGAATGCGGAGTTTTAGGTGCGTTTCACCTTCGCCAGTACCATAAGTCTCGGCGAGGTAATAAGCCGCTTCTTCTTCGGTTTCTTCGCGCAGAAACGCAAGCAGTTTAATGAAGCCGCCTCGTTCGCCTGTGCCGCTGTCTCCGAAATAGCCGGCCTTTGCGTTTTCGGTGTCCTCGTAGTATACGTAAAAGCTAGGAGTCCGGTCGTCACGAAAAGGGCTTGCCGCCGTTAAACGGTCAGCGTGCCACGTTGGACGATCCCATTCGTATTGTTCTAATTCTTCGCGTATGTTGACGTCTGTTGGAACGCCGTTGATCGTAATGATCGACATGTATATACGAGCCCCTTTCGTTATATTACACTATTCTTATGTGATTTTCCGTCGCAATTTGTCGAAAATATTCAGAATTTTATGGTGTAATTCATGGTAGGCATTCCATTTTTTAGAATCCGAAAGCCGCTAAATCCGTTTCCTTAGCCGCTACTTGCTTAATTAGGCCGACTTGCGGCAGATAAACAATCTCTACGACTTCATCCTCGCCACCATCGCGCCCCTTATTTACGCCAATCAAGCCGCGTCCCTCCCGCGCGTTCGTATCAACCGGAATGAGCACCGCAGCATCTTCAAGCAAAGCAGACGTTTTCTTTACGTCCTTACGCTTTGGTAGCTTAATCTCGCGATTACCAGCTTCGTCCTCAGTCGCGTCATTTTCTCCTGCTTGCGTTATTGCGAAAATGACAACGTCCATCGTACCGGCTAAACGACGCATCTTTTTAGACGTATCAGCAGCTGCGCCACCTGTCGTTTTATTCGAGTTCGATTCGTAATCGAGGTAATAGAACGGATCTACCATGACCACGTCGGCCTTCGTTTGTTCGATATCGGCTTTGAGGTCACGCAGCGAACGAGAATCGAAGTCTTTGTCGTCAACGGCACGCACCGTAATAGATCCGGCTATTAGCGTATTTAACGTCGCAATAAATTCCATAAAGCCCGCCTCGAATTCCTCCGATAACTTACCCTGACGCACGTCCCTCGAATCAAAACCGGCCTCCATTTGTTGCCCGCCGATTTCGGTTAAAGCGACGCCTTGATCTCCGGAAAGTGATACGTATATACGCACGAGGACCTCGAACCATCCCATCTCCATCGACCATATAAGCACGTTAGCGCCTTGAATTGCGCAATTAATCGATTCTTCAAGCGTGATCGCCGACTTGCCGCGCCCTGACTTTCCGTAGACAACGTACATGTTCGAGCTAACGTAGCCGCCGATCGCCTTGTTAAGCGCCGGAAACTTACTATTCCATATACGGAAAGACTCGCCAGCCTTGCGTTTTTCGTATTCAGCGCGGAACTTATCGACGTCTGTCACGACGTTTGTTCCTACCGTTTTACGAACGCTTGTTCTTATTGTACTCTCTTCTGCTACGGTTTTCAACCATTCAAAAAATTCCTGCGGATTCCCGTTTTCTTGCGCGCAATTAAACCGTTCGGCTAATTCGGATTCGGCCGTTTTGGCAAAATCGTTAAATGCTGCCGCTCCTTTCGTTTTCTGCGCCAAGTATTCAAACGGTGCTTCGATGCTGAATTCCGGCTGGAATGTCGGCACTTCAGTCACTACCATTTCGGCGGTCGGCGCTTGGTTTCCGTTCTTTTCCGCGTATGAACTGATGTATTCGAAGGCTGACCGTTCGCCATCCGTTTGGAAATCCTTGCGCGTTAGTCCGTACCGCAATAAAGCCGACGGGTCGTTCGTTTCAATTACTTTCGATAAAAGACTAGTTCCGAAACTCATCGGCGTTCAGCTCCCTCGCCAGCCAATTGCGCCATTACATCGTCCATTTTCGCCTTAAACGACAACTCGCCCGTCTTTTCATATTGCGCTTTATTCCAGTTGTAAATGTCGAGTAGGTTATCGGTTTGGTTCGCCGCATCCTTACGTTCCTGCTTACGCTTTTGTACTCGGCTCGTTATCGGCTGTTCTTTTTCCGCCATATTAGCCTCCTCCGTTTCGTAGTTTATTAGGTAAACGGTACTTCTAGCTGGCGGATAGTCTTCGAGGTTGAAGTCCGCCAAGAAATCTTCCGCAACTAGCGCATTTGCAATTAACGCCAGGTCCGCCTCGAACGCTTCGAGCCATTCGCCGTTGATCGCGTCGTATAAGTCGTATTCAATAAAGTTAAAAACGGCCTCTTTCGACGTTTCCTCGATATAGCGAGCGCAGTCAATGCAAAAGACGCGTCCTTTATAGCCTTCGACGGAAACTAGATCGCCAGTTTTATAGGCCGGTTCGTGGTCCGCAAATTCAAGCGCATCGAGTTTGTCGAGGATGGCGTATTTAGCCGGACTCTCTCCGTTAGCCAACGAATCCGCAACGAGTAGGTCACGTAAGTATTGAATTTCCGTTAATGATAGTCCGCTCATTTACAGCCTCCTCCTTTTTGATCCGCCCGCGAAGACGATTTCTTTGCACTGGTCAGCGATCCGATCTGCTAGCCGCGCTTCTCCGAATACTTCCGGCAGATCCTCCAATTCAATGTTCGACGTATATACGGTCGGCATACGATTCGTCACGCGGTAGTTGATTATCGTGTGTAAATCGCCGCGAAATCCGTCCGTTGCTTCTCTCATGCCTATTTCGTCCAGCACTGCGAAAGGCGCCCGTTTCGCTGCTTCTAGCGCGGCATAATAACGTTTTGCTGCCGGCTCTGCGATTGCGTCGGGTACTCGCGGTCTATTAAACTCGTTATATTCGTTTTGCCACGCATTAACATCGAGAAAATAAGCCGGACGCTGGTCGGGTTGAACGCCGCGCTTCAAGGAGCCAATGTAATGAATCGTTAAATATTCGTTTAATAAAGCTGCGGCCGTCGTAGTTTTGCCGGTTCCTGATTTCGCGCTATATAAATACAGCGATTTAATACGGTCGGCTTCGGCGTCAAATTGACGCTCAAACGTATTCGCATAAGTATCCGCCGCCTTGTAAGCTCCGGGCTGATCGGCGCGTGCTGGCGAGTTCTTAAGCGTCACTAGTCGGTAGTCTTCCGCCAAGCCAGCCGCGCCCGACCGACCGCCGCCGCCATCTAAACCGTGCAATCCGAGGTATAATTCGCAGTGTTTCGTACAATTAACGCCGCCGGCTTGGGCGCACTTGCTTGCGAGTAGGCACCGTGATTCATTCGTCATTCAGAGCCGCCTCCTTTCGGTCAATTTTTAGGAAAGAATAAATGCGGAACGATGAACGGTTCTTTTCCGTCGCCACTATCCGAGACCGACATAATCATTTCTTTGATTCGATGGTGCTTCGGAATCTCATGAAATAGCGCATCGTAGCCGTTTAGTGTCTCCGAAATCTCAATCGTCTCATCCGTGTAATATTTACCGCTAGTTTTGAAGTACCGTACATTAACCGTCTTCATTCGCCCTCACCCACTCTCGAATCGTCGATGACTACGAGATCAGCATCTTCTGTATAATCGAAATCTCCTCCGATATATTTGTATTTTCCGCCCTCGATTTCTCCTACCGTTTCTTCATACGTATCCATTCTAAATGCCGTTCGTCCTCTCACAACGTCACCTACACGCACTCCTTCCGGTTGTGGCACGTTTAGGTACTCCGTCGGCACTTCGAGTCCTAACGCACGTCTTAACGCAATAGCCTTGCCGATGTGAACGTTGAAGCAGTCGCTAGGGGCGCATTTGGCGATTCCTTTAGAGATTACGCGACCGAGTCTATACGACTTTCGTAAAGAAACAACGGTTCTTTTTTCAGTATTAATGATAAATTCGGTTCTAGCTGTGAAGTATCGTCTAACCAAACCGTCTACGTCTTCCTTCGCCTGCGCTACGACCTCATCCCGTTTCTGCCGGTCGGACTTCTCATACGAGCCTTGTGACGCCTCAATTTCTGCATCAAAACGCCCTTGATCGTAGCCGTTCTTATACGACCGTGTTCTTAGCGCCTTCATTACGTCCTCAACTAGCGCAACTAATTCGTCATAATCCATTTGGTCTAGATTCGGGGTTGGCGTGTGTTCACCGACGATGACTTCGTATTCGTGGTGCCAAATTACCGGTGTACCATATCCCGTCACGCCGTTAATCCCTACGCTTTTTACAGTAAATACATCACCGTTTTTATACGATGCAATTGCGTGTTCAGCACGCGTAATCAAGATACGCTCTCCGACTTTGGCATTTCGAATTTCCGTCTTATATTTCGTCATACTAAAACAACTCCCCGTAGTTTATTTGCGACTGTGCTGCCGCCCTTTGATCGTCTTCTTCCGCCTGTTTAACCGTCTTTTGCTTTACGAGTAACGGCGGCAGGTGCCGGTCTCGCATATACGAAAACATAAAGCCGAAGTTGCAGCCGGGCCATTGAGCCGTCGGCTTCTTAGCTGCAAAGCACGCGTCGATGAAGTCCCGTACGATAGCCGCCCCATGTTCGCCAATCATCGACTTTAGGTTTCGCGCTTCCATGCCGCGATTATTGGCGACGTACTTGATTCCGTAGACTTCGAGGTGGCGGTCGTGTAAATAAACGATGAAGTCGCGCGCCGTCCATTTTTCGATAGGCTTTTCGTTCATAAATACCGCCTCCTATTCTTCGTCTTCTACCGTTCGCTGGCTCCTAAAGAACGCAGCCGAAACGAACTTACTTACGATGTTCTTTAAGCCGTACGCTAGTTTTTCGAAAAATACTCCGATAAAGTACGGAATCATCAACGTGAGATAAATCGGATAAATGCTGATGTTAATCCGGCGTTCAATCGTTTGCTTTCTCTTAAATTCCGCGTCTGTGTAGACCTTTCGCAATCTACGTTTAGTCATTACGCATTCACCCCTTCGATTTTGATGCCGAGATGTTCGAGAGTTCGTTGAATTCCTTGCGTAACACCCACCGTGTAATGATCGTCCTTACTATAGGGAATCGACTTTTCATGTTCGGCGCAGATATAATCGTAATAGGCTTTTACCTTTTGCTCCGGCGACTTTTCGATCCCATATCCGTTGATTAACGCAGCCGCTAATGAAACGAGACTTAAATCGTTTAGTACCGCGCAGTGTCGGACATATTCGCCGCGGTTACGCAAAATATATTCGTCGTCCCTACCGAGTCCTCTTAAATACGCTAAAGCTTCCGCCTGCTCTTTCGTGATTTCCGGTTTTTTCATTTCGCTCATTAGTCGTCCCACCCTTCGATAAATTCTTCTAATGAATAGATGCGGTATTTGTTAATTCGATATTCTAATGCGGCTAAAATCGCGTAGTATTTATCCCTCTGGGAAGTCAACGTTTCATTCTCCCCAATAAGAGCCGCCATTGCCTGCCGTAATTCTGCGTTATCTTGATCCTTACTACTCGCCATACTCTATCAGCTCCTCGTAATGATTCTCTGCAGGATGTTCCGGGAAGCCTCTACGCGGATACTCCAACCCTCCATCAACGAAGACTTTTCCACAGGAGCATTTTCGGAACTCATGCGATAATTTAGACTCGATTACGTCTCGGCAATACCTGCATTTGATTGCGTTACGAACTACTGTCTTAGCCACGATTTAACCGCCTCCTAGCCTTTTTATTTGCCGGTAGTATTAGCGCCCTCGATCGTTAGTGCCGCCGCTAATTCCGTTCGAAATTCCCGCACCATTTGCGCGATCTCGGCCAGTGTTTCCGCATCCGACATTTTTATCTGTCGGTTCATGACGTCCAAGACGGCGCGATCAATCGTAGAATGGAACGAAACTTCTCGCCAGCGCTCGACCGGCGTCGGATCTGCGTCAGGATTTTCGGCTAGTCGGCGCGCCCAGCTCGGCGCTTTGGTCGGGTCGGTGAAATAGCGTTCGTTGACGATGATATTGTGGACGTCGGATGTAAGACGGTAGTCGGATGATATCGGAATTTCAATCGTCATGATTATCGGACTCCTTTTCGTTTATTAGTCGCAATACTTTGTCGCTTAAATCAGATACCGCTACCTCTACGCCGTCTTTAAATTGAGCGCGAGTAGTCGGGTGGAGTTTGGCAAGTGCTTCGTATATAGTAACGAGTTCATATTTCGTAAACATAACGCACCTCTTTCCGTTAATTATTTTTCTTGAATCGTCTTGTTAAGAATAATCTCGACTTGTAGGTCGTATAAATGACGTTTTTGTTCGTCTGTTGCATATAAGTCTATTTCGGATTTCGTTATAACTACTTCGTTTATTATTTTTTCTTGAATTTTTTCATAAAAAGCTTCGTCGCACCCGCATTCCGGACAAACCGGTATTTCTGTGTAGAAGCCGTCGTAATCGGATACTTTTTCGATCGCAGGGTTTTGAAACACATGACCCTTATGACACCTATATACGCTCTCCCTATAGTTCTTTTCCCCGAAATAAAGTAAAAGAAGTATACAAACAGAAGATAAGATAAACGTTATAATGATCAACTCCTTTCTTTTTCTTTTATAAACCGTAGCAATTCGTTCGCTTACGCTCATTCTTTGCAAATATCCTTTATCGCGATAGATATATCATCTAAGTAATTATTTGCGTGAAAGGTTTGATTGAGCGCTATTATTTATCTAGTTATTAATGGATCTAGTTAAAAGATGGTTCTAGTTAGTGTGACGCCGAGCCGTGTGCGGGTCCGCCGTATATGAATAGACGTCACACGGCGTTTTACAATTCCTCCGTATCTCCGTCAAATATTGCGAGCTGGCTAATCGGAAGTATCGTGTATCGTGCGTTTTCCCACCGCTGCGACTTGCCTTCGCGCCCCTGTTTCTTAATGACGAGAGGACGATCCTGCCACCGGTACCCACAAAGCGCCTTAATCCGCCTGTTTGCCGTCTCTCGACTTACGTTTAATGCGCCGGCTATCTGTTCCTGCGTCGGGTAGCATTCGCCATTTGCGTCCATAAACGATGAGAGAACACAGAGCGTCTGCCAACGTTCGGGGCCGATATCCGCGATCAAGCCTTTCTTGACGGCATCAACGTACATCTTAACGAAGATACGTGTTTCGGACTTGCCGGACGTTAAGTTATATTCCGATTGTGTTTCTACGGAGACGAGCCGTTGGTGGTCGTTTGGCACGCTGCCACCTCCTTATTTTCGCTTTCATAAGTACAGTCGCATATGGTCGGTCGAAATCGGGACATTCGTTTTAAAATTTTTCGAATTTATCCATAAAACGCAAAAAACCCCCGCCTATTAAGACGAGGGTTCAGTGTAGCGCTATATTAAGTTGCGGCGTAGCGTTCCTATGCGGTATAATGCGCTTAGAGACGATTGACTTATCGGTGACTTAACGTTGATATAGTTGACTTTACGGGTGACTTATCGGAGAAAAACAACGTAGATATAACGACGTGTTTTCGTTTTATAGCTTGAATTTCACAGGAGGATTGATTATAATAAGTTATGTCGTAACACATCGGGGCATTAGCTCAGCTGGGAGAGCGCTACGCTGGCAGCGTAGAGGTCAGCGGTTCGATCCCGCTATGCTCCATACTCCGGTTTAACGGCGGTACATCAACGTTTACTTAACGGTGACTTAAGCGTTGACTTAACGAAGTGTACCGCTCCTATATTGCGCAGTGTAGCGCACCGGTAAATCGATCGTCTTCTATACGAATAGGAGGCGATTTTTTATGCATTCAGAACGACGGAAAGGTAAGCGCGTTAAGGCGGAGAGAACGATAACTAAAACCACACGCGGCAAAACGTATTCAATCTCGGTTATTTGCGATAAAATATGCGAAGCAAAGCTCGCGGAAAATAGAGCACCGGAAACTATCGATCGGTACCGGAGGGCGTGTCGTTACTTATTAGAATACGCACGGATGGTCGGACTAGACGATGATATACGTGATATAGACGTTGACTTTGCTCGCGGCTTTGTTGCATATTTGCTACACGAACGGGTTAAATTCGACGGACATAAGTTCAAAAAAGACGAACACAAAACGCCTGGCATGTCGCCGAAGTCCGTAAACGATTATATAAAAACATTACGGACGCTTTTCCGTTTCGCCCAGCGCGAAGGTTCGGTCTTATTAAATCCGTTTGATGATACGAAATTGGTCAACGATCCGGAAGAAATGGTAAATATATTATCTCCGGATGAACTTCGAAGGCTTTTAAGCGCGCCGGATCAAAGAACATTCGTCGGATTTCGCGACTATGTGATCATGACGTTTCTAATCGATTCAATGGCGAGGATCGGTGAAATCTTATCATTAACGAAAGAAAACGTCGATTATGCGTCAAGTACCGTGTACTTCAGCGCCTGGGACGTTAAAACACGACAAGGAAGATTCGTTCCTCTCGAAAGAAAAACGATGAACTTAATAAAAGAACTTCTTATAGAAAACGAAGACTTCGAAAGCCCCTTCGTATTCTTAAGTAACTATGGAGAACAATTAGAGACGAACCATTTTCGGAAACAATTAAATAGATACGCAGAACAAGTCGGTATTACTAAAAAGGTACACCCTCACTTATTCCGACATACTGGCGCTACGATGTACTTAGAAAACGGTGGAGACATCCGGCACTTACAAGCGATGCTGGGACATAGAGATATGCGTATGGTTAAACGGTACACTCACTTATCTAAAAGCTCGCTGAAAGAACAACATTCGAAACATTCTCCGCTTGTTCAAATAACGGAAAAATTAAATAAGGAACGGAAGACTTTTCGAAAACGATAGGACGGCTTAGTTGCCGTCTTTTTTTTTGCGCTTATTTTATTCCTCTTCAAGAAACGCCTCGAACTCCTCTAATTTACCACGCATTTTCCTACGTTTTGCCTCGCTTGCTGCACGTTGGAACGAAATATACACGTAGTCATCAAAACGGCTAATTTCGTTCAATTTCGCTTTGAGTATCGTTTTGTGCCACGCATCTACGAATGGCTCCGGATCATGCTCGATCATTAGCGCAGGATCTACGGAAGCCTTAGCACGCAATAACAAGCCGTAATATTTATAGATTTCTGCTGCGTCAAAGTAGCGACTCATTGCGCTGTAGATTTCCGTTGGCAACGAGTTTTTCAGCGCTTCAGCCGGAACCGCAGCCGTATCTTTAACGTGCTTTTGATTTTTAAGATTAATAGAATCCGATGGTTCATTTTCGATTTTCGCCGTCTCAACCGTTGGTGTATCGGCATTTTCCGGCGCTGGTCGAGTGGACACTGTCGACTGGTCATTCGCGACTAACGGTAAGATGACGATGATGTTCGCGCCCTTGCCTCCGTTGATTTTCCGAGTCGTTGCCACCTTCTTGACGATGTTCAGCGCAGCCAGTTGATTAAGAACGCGGCGTGCCGTTTTTACGGATTTACCGATCAGGCCCGCTAGAGTTTCCGCTTTGAGATGCGCTGCGCCTGCGAACTTGACCGCGTAGCGTGCGATCTGTTTAAGTGCGGTCCGCGCCGTGTCAGATAGGTCGTATGAGTTTCGTTTGATGTGCTCATAGACGGCTGTATTTAGAGCCTGCGTCGACGAGAACGTTTGGTGTTCCGCTAAGTAATGCATATCGATACCTCCATATCGCTATATCGTTATTTTAATATTAACGAAATAAATATCGATATGTCAATATTTTTATTTACACGATAGCGATATTCCGATATACTCAATCTATAGAAACGGAGGTAATTCGATGGAGTTATATGTAAAGTTAGACGATCTTCTCGCAGAAATCGGCATGACTAAAAAAGAACTCGCAGAAAAAGCAGGATTGCGCCCGAATGTTATCAGTGAGATATCGCAACAACAAAGAACAACAGTTAATCGAACACACATCGGAAAGATATGCGAGGTTTTAGGGATAAGCGATATGAATAAACTATTCGAGGTACGATAGGAAGAAAATAAACTATGACATCATCCGTAAGAGATAAATTTTCAACAGATATCAGCTACATTAAATCGCAATTAAATAACATTAAAGAAGGCCATTTTTACGAGGATTCAAAAACACCCGGAACCGCTTCTGTTAAAAGGATTGCTGAAAATATTGAAAGCAGTTTCGAAATGCTACTCCGAGATATAGACAGAGGTGTATCATCTACGGACGAAATTTTTAAGGATTGATAAACGAACACACATTCGGTTATAATGTAGCCGGAGGTGTCGCCGATGTGGGACGAACGAAAGGATCAGAACCGCTGGCAAATGAAGTTTATATTGCCGGAGCACAACGAAGCTTTGCGTCAATTACGCCTCGCAAAGCAGAAGATAGAACGCCCGGTATTAAGCGACGAACAATTCGCCGAATTTGAGTTCGTTATTTCTTCGGCAGTCAGCGAAGACCTGCCGCTAGATTTCGATTTATACGATGACGGCTTCATACGTGAAGTAAGTGGGCGCGTTATATACGTAGATCATCTACGGAAGGAATTTCGTGTGAAGGATAATCGCGGCGATACTAATTTCGTTAAGTTTGCGGATATATTGAACGTAAAAAACGCCCCATCCGGTTAGGGACGGGGCTTTTCGTTATTGATTAAGCGTATATTTTCGTGAGAATGTAGCTGCTTCGAGTACATCATCTCCGTTTGTTTTGAAGATCCTCCACGAGAAACTCACGCTTGTCACTTCGCTAGGAGACGTATTAGACATCGGCCATGCGTAAAAGAAGTCGAGCCTATCGCCTTTGTTCTTCATCACAGCCGACCCTTCCTCCGATACCGTTATCACTTCTTCCGGACCTAACTCTTCTCCCGTGTTCAAAGTAATCGGATTCGTTGCCGGATAGGCTTCAAAGGACGAATGGCTGATATTAGCCATCGAACCTTTAATCGCTATATGAGCGCTCGACGGAGAGATGAGTACTTTATCAATTTTAATATCTAAACCATCGTAATTCTCCTCGTCATCCATTTCCGCACTATATAACCAAATACCGCTATCTTCACTTAAGTCCTCATTCGCAGCAGTCTCTTTCGCCTGAACTTCTTCGTCTTTATTGCTCGGCTGAGTATTCGACGAACACCCCGCAATTATCAGCAAGGCTATTACTATAGAAAAAAGTAGTCTGACACGCTTCATTTAACCACGACCTTTTTCTTTTAATTATACGTCATTGTTATGTAAGACGGCTACCTACGTTTTATACGTAAGCAACCGCCAAAAGTTCCGCTTATTTCTTGCCGACTTCATCCAACGCTTTTCTTTCGCGGGCCTTCTTTGTTACGTCGTTGTTTTTCCAGTACGCTAATAGCGAAGTCGCACCGAGAAAAAGCAACGCAATAAAGTCGGACACTGCCGCTTCGTCTACCGGAATCGTCTGAACGCCAAACATCGTCAGCCCGCTATTTACGAGAGCTAACGCAAGTAGAATAAATCGAGTCACCGTTCCTGCACTAATATTTGTCTTCATACGCTATACCCCGCTTTCTTAAGAGCCGCTACTAGTTTTGCGCGTGTTGCTGGTCCGTAGATGCCGTCGTTTGCGATGCCGGATTGCGTCGACTGAAATCGCTTGACTGCGTTTGACGTTTTCGGACCGTAGATGCCGTCGATTCCGTTATTCTTCGCCCCTTTGTCCGGGTAGAAATAAACAGATGCCAATGCGTTCTGAAGTTGCGTGACGGATGTACCGCGAGCACCTTGACGAATAACGCCCGTCGGCACCGTTAGTTTTTGGGCTGACGTTTTAGCCGGCGCCTTAGGTGCGTTTGTTTGAACCGGCTTAGTCGCTGTGCCCGTTTTAGCCGGCGCTTTACCGAACGTATCCGTTCCGTATCCTTTATGGTTAAACTGAAGATGCGGTTTATCTACGAAAGTCTTCCAGTCTCCACCCCACTCAAACCCGAGCGCTTTCGCTTTAGCCACCGCCTTTTTAATATCCGCGGCACCATAACCGTTCCACAGCGTATCCTTACCTTTTACTGGCACGAAGTCCAACGCCTGCCCTACGAGGTGATAAGAACGCATCGTCTGAGAAGCGCCTTTCGCAACGTTTTCTCTTTGTTGCGCTTCAGTACGAATAGTTTCGTAGATAAGGACGTCAATATTTTCCGCAACCAAATAGTCGTACCATTTGAGTGCCGCCGCTTTTGTGTTATCCGCCAACTTTGCGAGATTTTCTCGGTTTCTCTTATCGTAAGTTAGTGCCATATAATCGTCTCCCTTTTCGTTTTATCTATTTAAAAAGCGCAATGCCAACCGATAGCAATAAACCTACCACCGTTAGCATCACGCCCCACACCCATTTCGTATTTGCACGCATGTCTAAAATGTCTGCGCGGTTTTCCTTCGCCAATGCCAGCGCTTCGTCTGCTTTCTCGTCCGCTTGGTCTGCTTTTGTTTTAACATCGTTGAAATAGTCGACCTTCGTGTCAATACGAACGAGCCACTCACGAATATCCGAAATCTTTTCGTTTAATTCGGTATTGCTCGGCTCCGCCATAAGAACGTCTCTCCTTCCAAAATAAAAAGCCTACGCTTCTACGTAAGGCTCGCCTGTGATTTCTTCGTACTGTTCCGGCGTAATCTTTTTCATGACGACCGCTGAAGCGACCTGTTCCTTCGTCCAATCCCCGTCCGCATAAAACTTCTTGATGATCGCGAACCAATTCATTAAATCACCCCTCCCATCATTAGCGTAAAAACCAACTCGGCATGTTGCTGGCGTAGAACTTCAATTTCGGACGGTTCTGCCTCCGGAAAGAGACTATCGATATACTCTTGCGTTGCACCTTCGAACCACTCTTCTTTCTCAGGATCGAACTTCGCGATAAACAGGCCGTCTTGCGGTTTGATTGGCGTGTATCCTTCCGGAATTTCTTCGCCATTTTCTACATCAACGAGTATCTCTCCGGCTGCAATCCATACGTAATTTTCATCGTATTTATATACGCGTATCATTAAAGCACCTCCTAAACTTTCGCAGCCCTAAAACGGAAGCCAAACGTTATAAACTCGTTCGGATTAGCCGTATTAGAACACGATTGAATACAGACCTTTCCGTCTGTTCCGATATACGTACGGTGGTATTGCGGGACGTTTGTCGTTCCTACACTCGAAGCTACTCCGATAAAATGCATTGATTGGATCGGAAAATAATCCGGCAGCAACGTGAACGCCGCGACGTTATTACCTAACGCCCCACCTGCGATTGATCCGATAATCTCTACGATACCGAACGCATCCTTCGTGTAGCGCAACGTGTGAGGAAATCCGTCCGGCGATACGTATTGCTTCCATCCATTGCCTAACGACGGCGTTTCCCACACAACGGCAGTATCTTTCGTATCTAAAAGACGTCTCCATCCGCGGAAAGTACCGGACCCGAAGGTATTACGCCAGGTAGATCCGTCATTACCCATCGCTAGGACTTCGCCAACATTATCCTCTGCAATTTGAAAGCCGCGGAGCGAAGCCGAACTAGGTCCGTTTGCTGACGTACTATTTCCGTAGAAAGTGGCCGTCCGAGCCGTTAGTAGGTCCGTATATAAGTCCTTGCCGGCTAGATTAAGCTTAAAAGAGCCGGTATCGGCCGTTAGCTTCCGAAGCTGCCCCGCATTCCACTTCGTCTTATCTTCCGCGGTAACGTGCAAGTCTAGGTTGTTCGCGTGGAGATCTACCTTCTGCTGCGCACCGGACGTTGTTTCCTTCGAGTTCCAGGTCGACCGCTCTTCGTTAGTTACGTGTTTCACTGTATCGTTTGCGTGGGCGGTCACTTTCGCCTGGGCGCCGACCGTCGTCTCTTTGGCGTCCCATTCCGCTTTCTTCTGCGCAGTGACATGGACATCCGCATTATTTGCGTGAGCATCTACTTTTTCTTGCGCCCCAACCTTCGTTTCAACGTTATCCAAGTCTTCGAATTTTGCTTCGATCTCTGCGACGGTTGCTACTACGTCGTCATAAAGATCGTTAATTTGACCCCGAAGCGTTTCGAAGTCGTCGATGTAGTATTCCGCAACTGGAACGATGTTTTGGTCGATAAGTGACTGCTCGATGTTGAAGCCGAATTTATGAATCGAAAGCGCCTGACCATTCGTATAGTAAAGAATCAACTCGGCTTTTACTGCGCCATAATGACGAATTTCGTCTGCAGCCAATACGTATTCGGCAAGTCCTTCCGGCTTATTTACTAGTGTGATTGCACGTATAAAACGGCTCCCGTCCGCCATCGCAAGCACTAACTTGCCGACGACCGCCGACAACGGTAAAGGAACGCCATCCTTCGTGAGCTTAAAGGACAGGCGCGCCGTTTTTATATCTTGCGTGCTAAATTGTATGGCGGCATTGATAGTCCGCTTTGTTTGCGCATTGACGTCGAAAGACAAAGCGCCATCTTTTGCTAACATCCGTTTTCCTCCCTTTAAATAACGTTCGCAGTCGAAGTGATCGGGTCGATGCTGTTATCGTTATAGCTATCGTCGAAGCCCGCACCCTTTACGTAGTTACCGTAAGATGAAATTTGCGAGCACGTATTCGTCAGATAAATACCGTGACGCATACCTAATCCGGTAATATCGTTGAATGCACACATGGACCGTGCAACACCGGATAAGAAAATGATCCCATCATATCCGTCACTTTCGGTTGCTCGCGTTCCTACGTCAACGAGCGTATTAAAAAAGACGCGTACTCTTCGCGATTCTCCTGATACGGAGATACCGGAAAAGCCTACGTCTTTCAAAATGTTATTTGCGACCGTTACGTTATTGCAGCGACCCTCTTCGATACGGATTCCGTTACCTTTGACACCGCGCAACGTATTTGCTGTAGCTGATCCGTAAGTGCTGCGTGTTATCAAAATACCGTGGTGTCCTACGTTGTCGACTACGTTATTTGAGATCGTATAGTTGTAAACGTCTGAAATGTGAATACCGTGACGCGCATCAACGCCATCAATCACGTTTCCTGAGATTACCACGTCGTCAATCGTCTGATAATCTTTCCGTCCG
>NZ_JACXXE010000014.1 GCF_014764715.1 Bacillus crepusculi
CTACCGAGAGGGCGGTTTTTAAGATTAGATACTCTTTGAATACGCCACAAGACGCTGAGACATATGATTCACTTCATCGACTGAAGCATTCACTTGCTCTGTTAAAGCAGCCTGCGTTTGTGTAAGAGCTGTCATATTCGAGATGTTTTCAAGAATTTCATCAATTTGCGTTTTCATTTCAGTTAAACTAGATTCGATATTTTCCGTCGCATTGGCACTATGAAGCGCCAGCTTACGCACTTCATCTGCAACGACAGAGAATCCGCGGCCCTGTTCACCAGCTCTAGCGGCTTCGATCGCAGCATTCAAACCAAGCAGGTTCGTTTGATTCGCCACTTCTTTGATCAAGTCAGAAATGTTTTTCGTCTCATCTGCACTGTTTTTCGCTAGATTTGCGGCAGACGTTGACTGCTCTTGAGCAACAGCAAGTTCCTGCGCTTGGTTTGTCACAGAGCTAATCCCCGATACCATCTCACTAATAGAACTTGAAAGCTGTTCTACCTGGGAAGCCATTTCATTGGCTGTTTTCTCTTTATTCTTTTCTAAAGTGATGTCACGAATGGTGCCTGCCACACGAAGAGGTACACCCTTCTCATCACGAATGGTTTCACCACCCGCATGATACCAGCGATACTCCCCATTTTTGCTCTGCAATCTATAATCAATGTCAAATGGCGTACGTCCAGAGTGGTCATTTAAATGATCCGCAAAGGCTTGAAGAGCTATTTCTTGATCCTCAGGGTGCAAACGATCGCTCCAGCTACTCAACACGTTCGGAAAATCTTTTTCATCTGTAAAACCAAGCGTTTTTCTGAACTGTGGAGACCACCAGAATTCATTGTTTGGATTGACTGGATCGCCAGCCTCTACCACCATGTCCCAAGGAGCTTCTACAAGCGCACGATTGATCAGGTCATATCTTGTCACGAATGCTTGCAGCTCTTCTTCTTTCAATTTCTGATCATGAATATCAAAAAGAGCCCCTGCCACACGAAGAGGTACACCATTTCGATCACGAATAGTCGTTCCTGTTGCTTTGAACCAGCGATAATCTCCGTTTTTTAACTTCAAACGATATTCGATATCATATGGCGTACGCCCAGAATGATCCAATAAATGCGTAGAGAACGCATTCAAGGTGTATTCCTGTTCATCTGGATGAATGCGAGATGCCCAGCTGTCTAAGACATTCGGAAAATCTTGTTCATTTTGAAAGCCGAGCATTTTGCGGAAATCATCCGTCCATGTGAATTCATTTTTTGGATTCACCGGATCTCCTGCTACGACCGTCATATCCCATAAGCCAACATGAATCGCTTTTGTCACTAAATTCATGCGCATATGAATATTTTCATGCGATTCCTGCATTTTTTGTAAAGCTTCATTTATTTGAGCCACTGCTTCTATTGCTTGACTAGAAGAAAATGCAGCAGTATCCAGTCTTGCTGAAAAATCTCCCTTCTCGATTCGCTCGATTAATTGACCGCTTTCATTTAGAAGGGTACCCGCCGATGAATCACTTGCTTTTCTCATAAACATCTTTAATAACTCCTTTCAGCTCTTTATACAATTTTGAAATATTTTACAGTTATAAACAATTCTTTATTAGGTCTTTAGTAATACAAATGATATATCGACAAAAACAGAAAATTGTTTATGTCGTAAATAAGGCAAATGTCCATTTTTCACGAGGTTTAATATTTCGGATTTAGGTAAAGGTAGGAATTTATGGAGATTAGTGTCTCATTTGATAGAATCAACCTTCTTTTTTGTCTGAAAAATCTCTTTTTTTATATTGACACTAGCGTCTTGAAAAAAGAAAATGGAACATAAGCATTTTTAAAAAAGGAGAACGACATGAGCGCGAATCAGGAACAACAAGAATTAAAAAAGCTTTTATCACCGCGTCACATTCGCATGATTGCGCTGGGCGGGGTCATTGGTACAGGAATCTTTAAGGGAAGTGCCGATACAATCGGTTTAGCAGGTCCTGGGGTCATCTTTTCCTATGTATTTGCCGGATTACTACTTCTCATTGTGATGGCAGCCTTAGCTGAAATGGCCATTGTCTATCCGGGAAATAACCTTCGCGACCTTATACAGCTTGCGCTTGGTCAACGTTTTTCATTTGTAGTCGGCTGGGTTTACTGTTTTATGTGGCTCACTGTGTGTGTCATCGAGATCATTGCAGCAGGCAGTCTGCTCCAATATTGGATGCCGAACGTGCCGCTCTGGTCACTATGTTTACTTTGCTCGCTCTTAGTCATCGGAATTAACTTAAATAATGTAAAATACTTTGGTGAAATTGAGTTTTGGTTCGCTGGAATGAAAATTTTCGTTATTATTGTCTTTATTATTCTCGGTGCAGCATTATTATTTGGGATCATTCCGAACGAACAAAGCACACCTGCTCTCACCAATTATCAAAACTTCATCCCGAACGGATGGGGTGCGATCTTTGCATCATTATTAGTGGTTATTTTCTCTTATGGGGGCTCTGAATTGATCGGGCTGACCATTACAGAAACGAAAAATGCGGAGAAAGTCTTACCAGGTGTTGTCAAAAGTATGATGTGGCGTGTTATTTTATTTTACACATTGCCAATTTTGATCATCTGCGGACTCATTCCTTGGAATCAAATCGATCCAAATAACAGTCCTTTTGTCCAAGTCTTCTCTGCTGCTGGTATGCAAGGCGCCTCTCACTTCATTAATTTCGTATTGATTACAGCCGTTCTATCAGCGGCCAATTCTGGAATTTATGGGACGACGAGAATGATTCATTCTCTATCTAAATCAGACGGCGGTCCGAAAAAGCTAGCACAGGTCAATAAAAGAGGCGTACCCATTTTAAGTTTATGGGTAACCGTTCTGTTTCTTCTCATCGGAACGTTCTTTGCTTACTTATATCCAGAACAAATTTTCAGTTATATGCTGGCTATTCCTGGTTTTGCTGTTTCCCTTATTTGGATCAGCATTTGTCTGGCACATTTAAAACTGCGTCCACAATACCCCCAAGAGCCGTATTTCAAGGTTTGGCTATTTCCGTATTTGACGCTCTTTGCAGGTCTTGTACTAAGTGTGAGTTTTGTTTTGTTCCTATTCAGACAAGAGAACTTGCCTAGCTCGATTATAAGCATCGGTTTCTTAGTCGCTGCAATTATTGCTTCATTCTTAATGAAAAAGAAGGATTAAACACCAAAACCCGCCTCAGTGGCGGGTTTTTTCATGAGCTGCTTCGACTTCAAAGTCAATTGATGCTTTTGGGATGCCGTTGATGATGATCGTTAACGTATGGGTCCCCTCATAGTGCTTTCTCGTCGTCATATTTTGAAAAGACTGTGTCCTGACGAATTCTCTATGTAACGCTGAACCTGTTTCAAACTCTGTGATTTTAAATACCTTTTGATTGCGGGTACCCCGAGCTTTGACATAGTCGATGGCATACTCTACACGCAGCTTTAATGGTCTTTTCGCCTGAAGAGTAAAATGAAAGGTCATTTTCTCGCCAATACGAATAGAATCTTGCGCTATCCGCAAATCTGTTACTTGAACGGATGGATCGTCTCCATAGCCAAACAAAGCCATGATATCTGGATCACCCTTTTTTAGTAATGTACGGGATGCATGTTTGACAATCCAGTTCGTATGTTCATTGGTTCCATACCAGCTTCTGACCGTCTCCTTCATCAGATCAGGCTGAATCGCAGAGATATCGTTTAAATGATTCGCTACACTTTTTTGCACATACCTCGCCGGATCCGACTTCAAGTTTTCCAAAATAGGTAGTGTGACCGAGGGATCCTTTTTAAGTGCAGGAACAGATAAGCCCCATGGCAAACGTGGCCTGCATCCTTCACTAGCAAGCCTGCGGATATGCTCATTTTGATCCTGAGACCACGCTAGCATTTGCGCCAGCATGCTGGCTTGATCCTGAATTAGAAAAGGCCGAACAGCAAATTCAGATGTCGAAAAAGACGTAAAGAATTCGAGCGCCTTGATCGAGATATCCCAATGTGCCAGACCGTACGTCTCGACGTAGTCTGGAAATACGAGCGCACTAAGTCCTGAGAAATGCGGTGCTGCCTGACGCAGCACCTGAATCGCCTGCTCGTAATCCCCCGGCAGACAGGCATGCATTGATTCAGTGACTCTTCTCATTCGTCCTTTTAACTCAAGCTGTGGCCAATCCTCTTGAAGCACGAGCCGCTGGAATTCAGCCGTATCAAAATTAGTGGACGCTTGTTCAAGTTTCTCCGCTAATTCTTGAATAAATAATTCATGATAAACATGTTTTAATGGTTCGATCGTGTCCGCCTCCCACATCTCAATATTCTCATTTTACCCCAATCCGAAAAAAGTGGTATCGCAACAAGCAAAAACAGCCCAATTCTTTAGAACTAGGCTGTTGCGTTCGCTATATAAACATATTAATGATCATAATAAATGCAATAGCACTAACAGAAATGATCGTCTCCATAGCAGTCCAAGTCAAGAATGTCTCTTTAATGGTCATACCAAAATACTCTTTGATCAGCCAAAAACCAGAGTCATTGACATGAGATAAAATCAACGAACCTGCTCCTGTTGCTAACACAAGGAGCTCTCTGCTCACATCCGGCATCGACGCAGCAATTGGAGCTACAATACCAGCTGCCGTCATCATGGATACCGTAGCAGATCCTGTTGCCACACGAATAACCGCAGCAATCAGCCAGCTAAGCAAAATCGGTGAGATCGGCGAGTGTTTGGCTAAATCTGCAATATAATCCCCCACACCCGAATCAATGAGCACATTATTGAAAGCTCCGCCTGCTCCAATGACAAGGAGAATAGAAGCAATTGGACCTAAACACTCGTTGCTAAATGAAAGCACCCGATCACGGCTCATCCCTTGCATAAACCCAAGGCTGAAGAAAGAATACACCGTTGCAATCAGCAGTGCTGTAATTGGATCTCCAATATACTTGAATATCTGAAACCAAATACTGTCCTCCGGTAAAATAATGTCCGCCAGTGTGGCAAGAAGCATTAAAATCACCGGTACCAAAATGGTAAACATCGTATTCGCAAAGCCAGGAAGCTTTCGATCTTCATTTCGTTCAGTGAATTGCTTTCTCAGCATCTCTGGAACTGGCTTATGTATCCGTTTGCCAATCCACTTCCCATACAGCGGCCCAGCAATAATAGCTGTCGGCAATCCAACAATAATGGAAAAGAAAATGGTTTTCCCCACATTGGCATGATAGATGCCAACTGCTGCCATGGCAGCTGGATGAGGCGGCACAAGACCATGCACAACAGACAATCCAGCGATTAATGAAATCCCAATCGTCACGAGCGATATGCCCGTTTCAATCGCAATGGTAAAGAGTAAAGGAATGAGAAGAACGAATCCCACCTGGAAAAACACAGGTATTCCCACGATAAAGGCAACAAACATCATCGCCCAGTGCACATTTTTCGTCCCAAAACGGCCGATTAAAGTTTGAGCAATCCGCTCAGCTCCCCCTGATTCAGCCATCATTTTCCCAAGCATGGTTCCAAGCGCTAGAACAATCGCCAGCAATGATAACGTATTTCCTAATCCCGTTTTAATCGATTGAATGATTTCCTGTAAATCCATCCCTGTGGCAAAACCGACAAGCATAGAGGTGATAATTAAACTCACAAACGGATTCAACTTAGCGACTGTAATGAGAATGAGTAAAAGGACAATCGCCGCAATCACAATGAATAAAAGCATACTCTCCCACCTTTCCCCTGATGTTTAACGATTTTGTTTTAATTGCAGCGCACTAATGACATCAAATTCATCCTTCAGTTTGTCATAGAGGCGCTCATATAAATAAAACAGCTCTATGTAGGTTTCATTGTTCTCCATATTTGGTTCATGACGGGCAGAGATCCGAATCCACTCTTGAACCTCTTCTATCTCTTCCATATGACCTAAACTATGAAGTGCAAGGACAGCCGCACCAAGTGCTGATGCCTCGTAGCTTTCTGGAACAAGTACTTCTCTGCCCATCGTATCTGATAAAATTTGCCGCCATAACGGAGACCTTGCAAAACCACCCGAAGCCCTGACATCCTTTGCTGAACCAGTTAAATCTCTTAAGGCAACACCAATCGAGAAAACACTCATAATGACGCCTTCTAACACGGCTCTAATAAAATGCTCGCGCTTATGCTGAAGGCCAATTCCAAAGAAAGTACCTCTCGCATTTGGATTCCAATAAGGCGCACGCTCACCTGTTAAAAATGGTAGAAACAGCAATCCCTCTGAACCGGCTGGCACCTTTTCCGCAATATCAATCATCAGATCATAAGGGTCCACACCAAGGCGCTTTGCTACCTCCACCTCGGAAGATCCAAATTCATCCTTCAGCCATCTCAGCATAATCCCGCCGTTATTAGTCGGTCCTCCGACCACCCAATGCTTGTCCGTCAGTGCATAGCAAAATGTCCTTGAGTGCTCGTCTGTTACCGGCTTGTCCACGACGGTACGGACTGCACCGCTTGTCCCAATTGTGACAGCCACCTCTCCTTTGCCAATCGCACCAACACCTAAATTCGCTAGAACCCCATCATTCGCACCAACGATAAACGGTGTATCTTCCGCTATCCCCATTCGCAGCGCAATCTCTGGCTGAAGCCCTCTCAGCTGATGCGTCGTTGGAACAAGCTCCGACAGTTGATTGGCTTCAATTCCAGCAATGCGAAGTGCCTCCGCGTCCCATTGAAGCGTTTCCAAACGAAACATTCCTGTTGCGGATGCGATTGAATAATCGACCACATACTGACCGAAGAAATGATAGAGAATATATTCCTTTATGGAAATAAATTTTGCTGCCTGCTTGAAGACATCAGGTGTCATTTCCTTGATCCATCGTATTTTTGAAAGCGGTGACATTGGATGGATCGGTGTACCGGTTCTTTTATAAATTTGAAAGCCATCCATCTCCGTTATGATTCGTTTCGCTTGCTCTGCACTTCTGTTATCAGCCCAAATGATACTGTTTGTTAATGCTTTTCCATCCTCATCCATGACGATTAAGGAATGCATCGCCGTACTAATTCCGACGCCTATCAGATTTATTGCATCAAATGCTGCTTTCGTCAATGCGCCTCTTACACTCGCAATGACAGCATCTAAAATATGTTCAGGGTCCTGCTCAACCCATGCTGGCTGGGGGTGAATGAGGTCATAAGAAACTGAATGCTTTGATATGACTTTCCCCTGTGGTCCAAACAGAACCGCCTTTGTACTAGTTGTACCAATATCCAAACCAATTACCGCCTGGTTTCCCTTCATCTGTATCACGCCCAATCATTGATTTGAAATAATTTTATAGTTTTGATGTACCTGTTAAATCCCATTATAGGAATATTTTTTTCGACATTCAACGACCGAAAAGAAAATTATTTTCACTTAAAAGCTCACAATCGTTACCACAACAGTATTTTTCGCTATTAGAAAAATTTATTTTTGAAATGATCAAACCCTTTTTTGAGAAATCGTTTCTCTCATTTGCTTTAAGTTTGTTAATGTTTCCTGCTGCCTTAAATGCGCAAGCGCAAAATATAGGACGTCAATGACAGTGAGCTGAGCAAGCCTTGCAGACATCGCTTCCGTTCGAAAAGCCGTTTCTTGTGTTGATGTATACAATGTAACATCTGCAAGCTGACTCAATGGAGAGCGCTGATAGCTTGTAATGCCAATGGTTTTGGCTCCCTTTTTCTTTGCTGTTTTCATCGCATCGAGTAAATCTTTATTTCGACCAGAATGAGATATACCGATCACTGTACTCTGATGATCAAGGAGACCGGCAGACATCGCTTGAAAATGAGAGTCTGTATGGACAATACAGTTGATGCCTGTTCTCATAAATTTGTGAAAAGCATCTGTTGCAATGAGGCCGGACCCACCGCTCCCATAAAACTCTAAACGTTCAGCTTCATGAATGATTTGGATGGCTTTTTCTACATCCTCTGGATTCAACAATTGAAAACTATCCTTTAATGCAGATATATTCGCCTGAAATACCTTTTGCATAAATACCGCCGTATCATCATCAAGACTCATCTCTTCATCGACATACTCAGGCTTTGTTTGGTCTATTTCCTGGGCAATAGCAATCTTTAAATCTTGATAGCCCTCAAATCCAAGCCTTTTACAGAGTCGAAAAATCGTTGCCTCTGAACTCGCTGTCTTTTTGGCAAGCTCTACAATAGACAAATGGATGATGTCGCGGGGCTCATTCGTAATATGTTCTGCAATTGCTTTCAGCTTTGGCGGCAATCCTCTGCTTGCTGCCCGTATCTTTTCAATACTACTTAAACTGACAGAAGCCAATCGACTTCACTCCTTCTTCATTAATGTTAACGCATACATTTCCTCATGTTCCCATCTTATAAAAAAGAAGCCTGTTTGCACAGACTTCTTTTCTAAGAATTCATGACTTGGATCAATAAGTCAAAGAATGCTTCAGCATCTACATCCATACATACTTGGACGTTACGCTCTTTCTCCCATTGATGCTGAAAATCACATATCATCTGACCATCACAAAGCTCACTCTTCGTCTCCACTTCTACATGAAAAGCCTGTGTGCTCACAAGCTGCTTCTCAATCGCCAGACTCACAGCAAGCGGATCATGCATTGCACACGCCCACACACCATTCCGCTCAAAATAGCGCTGGCGATAAATCTTTGTACTCTCTCTGATATAACTTGCCAACGTTTCATTCTGAATAGCATCAATTCTCTCATCCGTTAACAAGACCTGTCTCGTGACATCTAATCCAACTTGAGTCAATGAAGGAAAGCCAGCCTCCAGCACTACTTTTGCCGCTTCTGGATCTGCATATGTATTAAATTCCGCAACCGGTGTGACGTTCCCCTGTCCCTGCACGACCCCACCCATAAAAATGACTTCTTTCACGTGATGAATCAGCTCAGGGCATTTTTTCACCGCAAGGGCTAAATTCGTTAAAGGTCCTGTCAACACAAGCGTCACCTGCTTTGAATACTTCAGCACTTGTTCAATGATAAAGTCAGGCGCAAAACCAGCATCTGAAGTCTTCTTAGGCCGGGCATCCTTTAAAGCGCCGCCAATTCCATCCTCCCCATGCACCCGATGTTCATAATGAGGAGCTCTCAAAAGAGGAGTCGCTGCACCTTTGATGACAAGGATTTCCTCTGCCTCAACCAACTCAAGCACTTTACACGTATTCAATGTAGCCGCATCAACAGACACATTCCCGCACACCGTTGTAATCCCCAACATATCAAACCGCTTACTTTTCACTGCCAGCAAAATCCCGATGGCGTCATCTATGCCAGTGTCTACATCCAAGATCAATTTCTTTGTATTTGCCATGGCTGAATCTCCCCCTTATTTGAAAGTGTTGTTAGGGGAATGATAGCATATCCCTCTGTCATCCATTTAGGGAATAAATATCTTTTTGACGTTTGTTTTACTCTTTTTCGCCGATGTCTTTTAGATACTGTTCTCGTTCTTTTTCAGAGAGTCTATTAAGGTAGTTTTCTTTTATCTCCTGCTCATCATTTATATAACCATCAACTGTTACATATCCCATTGGAATATTTTTGGCTTCATCTTCTCTGCGAACTCTTCTGCTTTTTCTTGATCGCTTTTTTCTTGCACCGCATCATTCGATTGACTTTGCTTATTGTGCTGAACGATTAATGAAGTCACTGAGAGAAGGATGATCACACCCCATACAGATACAAGTTTTATTGTATTTTTCATCTCTACCGCCTTGTTATTAATGAAAAATAAAAAACAGGTAGGTGATACCTGCTTTACTCTTTTTCTCCAATATCCTTAAGATACTGTTCACGTTCTTTTTTAGAGAGTCTTTTAAGATAGTTTTCCTTTAGTTCAGGCTCATCTTTAAATTTATCCCAGTCTTTAAATCGATAAGATAATTCAGAAGAAAAAGTCATTGTACCTACTTCCTTAGATCGATATTCTAATGATGCAGAGAAATCATACTTTTCTGGCTTACCATTAATATACCCTCTAATTATTATATAGCCCATTGGATTAACGTTTACTCCCTTATCGAACGTAATGGTTTTAATAAAGTTGTGAATATCTATTTTATGTAAACGTTCTTCTACTTTCGGTTTCATTTCTTCTGCGAATTCTTCTGCCTTTTCTAGATCGTTCTTCTCTTGCACGATTGTTTCACCTCCTGATTCATCCGATTTTTTTTCTTTATCTTTTGGAAAAATAAGTGATATTACTAGAATAACAACGGTACTAATCAAAACAATTAGTACAACTTTAAATGTGTTTTTCACAAAAAAATACCCCACCTTTTAAAGATTTAATCGATAGGTTTTTTATACCTCTTTTTTATAGATATTTACCATACAATATCTTATAATATACATGATAATTATTACAGGAGTGTAAATGTTGACCAAAAAAACTTCAATTAATCAACTTAGCGATAAAGAATATAATGAAATATCATCAGCATCTTATGATATCTTCAACTATGAAAATTCTAAAGATATACACTTGAAAAATGGTAAAATAATATATGTCGTTGACCACCAAGAAACAAAAAAAGGTCTTAACGCACTAACCCTTGTATCGGAAGAAGATTTCGAACGCTCCGATGGAGGAAGAGACCTCACCAAAATCAAAAACGCCGTCATCGCTTACCGCGGGTCAGAACCGATTGGCGCAGGCCAATATAAAGATACCATTAAAAAACATGGAAAAAAAGAGTCAGATGATCTTCTTTCTACCATTTTGACAAAGCTGCCTCCTTTTAGTCAGTCACAGACGTCAAAGGACGTCACGACGAAGGTGACGACAGGGACAACGACCTATACAAATGAGGTTGTACAGGATTGGTTGATTTCGGATACAAAGTATTTGATTAAAAATATCCCTTTTGAACACGGCGCAGAGAATCAAATGGTGCAGGCGGATCGATATGCGAAAGAGATCCATAAGAAAATGCCGAATGCGAAGATGTATGTGACAGGGCATTCACTTGGCGGGTCGAATGCGTCCTATGTTCTTGTTAAAAATGATTTTATTAAAGGCGGGGTTACCTTTGAGAATCCGAATATTTACCCTAATCTACCGGATGGCCTACAAGCCAAAGCCTTAAAAGGTGATTACCGCAGTAGATTAACAGAATATATCAATCTCAATGACGGGCTTTCTCTTTTAAATCGACATACGACAGAAATCGGTCGTGTGAAAGTGATGTATGATGCCGCTTTACCTGAAGGCGTCGATTACTCCGAGGACTCCTCAAAAGCCGTCCAATTTATGAAAAATCTCCTCAATCGGGCAATGAGTGTGAATCCTTCACTGGATGCCAATTTATTCCTTGAAGCCCTCGCTGGCAGCCATGGCTTAGATCGGTATTCATTTTCGTCAGATGGCTCCGTTCAAACCATTGATGATATGTTGAGAAAAAATCCTTCTCTCACCACGGCCATGTTGAATCAGTTGAGTCAGTCGAATGTTCACCCGCATAGTGTGGTGGCAATTTTAATCAAGTCGCATGTCCTCATGAACACAGGGCGTAAATTCTCGACATATGCCGAGCACCATATGCAGCAAATCATTCGTAAAATTGAAAAACTCGATGACAAAGTGGAGCAATCTGTAGAGCGGGTTCGCTCGAGATACAAACAAATTGTGGGCTTTGGTTCGTATGACGAGCTGACGGCTTCAGATGTGGATGCCGTGATTCGCCATTTAAAAACAGAGGGTCTTGAGAATGAGTTCTATTCAGTCAAAAAGTATGATACAGCGATTGATAGCGCGATGAATATAAAAAGGTGGATGGATTCACTATCAGATGATATGAGCCAGCTAGGAAAACAATACCACGATGCAGATACAGCCCTAGCCAAGAATATGGGTATTTCTTAAGGAGTACGACAAATGGAATTTTCAAAAAAACAACCAACAGATGCAGATCGTTTTTTGCAAAGAATGACAGATACGCATACATCAAGCTCCATCTTCTCAAAAGCAAACTTTAACACGGAAGACATGACACCAGCAGAGCTGGCTGTTTTGAAAGCAAAGATCAAAGAAGAACAGAAAACAGCGCTGATCAGAGCCATCCGGCATCAGCTTCAAAATGAATTTGCAGAAGACCGCCAAGAAGCGGAAGAAATGTTAGATCTGATCGATGAACTTCTGGTCAACGTGTATCAACATATAAGGGAGATCCAAACCCATATGTCAGGTGAAGCCATTGACGCCTTAATAGAAAAAATCGAACAAAGACTCACATTTTTTGAGCTAAAAGAAGATGTTCAATCCGCCATCGACTCGATCGGCATTTAAATGAACCTTCCATCCGGTGAATCTTTTCCCCGTCTCACTCGTATATACTAAAAGAGTGATTGATTTGAAAGGAGATCTGTTTGTGGGATATATTTTGTTATTTTCGGTTGTGATCGGTCTTGTCTTGACCCTTTTGCTCACACCGCTCAGGTTGATCGTTAGAAAGAAAGGGACAGAACAGCAGGTTCCGCTTATATGGATTGCAGGCCTTGCTTTGCTGTTCATGATCGGTGTTTTTGTTTTCTATTACATGACCAATTTAGACCGTAACCCTTCATCCCTATGGCTGATTGGACTTGTTGTGACAGCAGCAGGGGCCTTTTTATCAGTTGGATTGGAGCGGAAGATCAAAGGCTCGTTGTTCCTTATTCTATTGCTTCTAGGTGCTTACATGGCGACAGCTTTTCTATTCAATGCGAATGAGAAATACGATGTCTCCAAAATGGAGCAAAAAGTCGAAATCAAAGCGTTTGATGAGACGGAAACACCTGCAAGTGTGCCGCCTCAATTTGCTCGCAATAAAATGAAGAAATCGTTCGGACAGGTTCCAAACACAAGCTATTATGAGCTTGGTAGCTTGCAAATTCAGAAGGTCAACGGTGAATATGTGTACATCGCACCAGTGGAATTTTCGGATTTCTTTAAATGGATTCGTTCAGGCAGCACGCCGGGTTACTTTATATTAAGTGCGACCGACTCATCTGCTAATCCAAAGTTCGTGAAAACAGAAATGGTCTATACGCCGTCCTCCTATTTCAACAAAGAAATTGAGCGGCATATCCGTCTCCAGTACCCAGATTTGATTTTCTATGGAGACACACAGCTGGAAATCAACGATGACGGCAAGCCTTATTACATTCGAACGTATGGCGACTTTATCTCTGCCCGAAACGGCTTTAAAGCTTCAGGCGTGGTCGTTGTTGATGCCAAAACTGGCGCGACGAAGAAATATACGCTAGATCAAGTACCTGCCTTTATCGATGGTGCTGTTTCACCAGAGGCAGTCAGTCTGCAAAACAGTTATTTCGGAAATTATATTCACGGTTTTTGGAACAGTATGTTTGGAAAATCAGATGTGAAACTGCCTTCTGACGAAGGAACAGAAGCCAATGTAAGTCCAGTGTTTGATTCAAAAGGAGATATGTATTACTTCACAGATTTCACCAGTCCGAAAGAGGGCGTTGATTCCATGCTCGGGTATGCCCTGACAAATGCCCGGACAGGAAAAGCGACTTATTATACCGGGAATCTTGAAGAGTCCTACATGGATTCTCAAGGAGCATTGCAAATTATTGAGAAACGATTCATCGAGAAGAAATGGAAAGGGCGCATGCCGATTCTTTATAATTTCTATGGAGAAGCCAGCTGGCTCACACCCGTTCTCGATTCAAACGGGTTCCTGCAAAACTACTTTATTGTTTCTGCAGCCAATCCCGAAATCGCTGCGTACGCTTCAACACCAAATGAAGCACTAAGAGCCTATAAGACAGCCCTTCAAAAAGGCGGCGGCACCGTTAACAGTTCATCTAAGCAGGAAAAGAAAGAAGCTGCAGGAAAAGTCAAACGAGTCTATAAAGAAAAGACCGGTGATTATACAACCGTCACCTTCTTGCTCGATGATGGGAAAAACTACACCATGTCATCTGAAAAAGAGCCTCTTATAATTTATTTAAAAGAAGGGGATCAGGTCACGATCAAATACACAGATACAGGTGAAATTTTCCTTCCAGTTGATGAAATAAAAATCAAAGGGTTATAAAAAAAGACGCTTCTCCTACTGTGGAGAAGCGCCTTTTTTCTCTTTCCTTAACAACTCAACGAGTAATTCCTTATTTTTATTCCCGCCTGTCATCGGTGACTCGACATAGGAGAATTTTCGTTTGAAATCCATACCCCTCACAGAAATAACAGCCAATTCACCGCCAATGCTGCCTCGCTGGAGGACATATTTTGATAAAATGGAAAGACCCATTCCGTGGATCACAGCTTCTTTAATGGCTTGGTTACTGCTAAATGTCACAAAGGTCCGCGCTTTCAATCCATTTGATTTTAGGACGTGCTGTAAGTATTCTCCTGTACCTGAACCCTCTTCTCTCGTGATCCATGTTTCGTTTTGCAATTGATCAATCGTGACATCCTTCTTCTTGGCAAATGGGTGATCTAACGGCGCAACGATGTAAAGCTCGTCCTCTAGAAAGGTTTCTACAGAAAGTTCTTTGTCATTGGTCTGTCCCTCGATCAAACCGATGTCGACATGAAATAAGCGGACATGCCTGGCGATTGCTTCTGTATTATCAATGACCACCTCAATATCAACATGCGGATAGAGCTGATGAAACTCCGCTAATATTTGCGGTAGCACGTATTCACCAATTGTGAAACTTGCCCCAATGGTCAGCTTCCCTCTTGCCAAATGATGATGCTCATAAATATCCTGCTTCGCCTGTTCATATAAACGAATGATTTGTTTTGATCGATGGTACAACATATCCCCAGTTGGTGTAACAGTTAATTGCTTTGGCGAACGATTGAGCAGAACGGTCTGAAATTCCTGCTCCAAGTTCTTAATATGAAGACTGACACTCGGCTGAGATATCCGCAGCTTCTGGGCCGCTTTTGTAAAATTTTTCTCTTCCACAACTGTCACAAATGTCTTCAGTGCATCGTAATACATCTGTCCCTCTCCTATCAGAAATCTTAATCCAACACCTTCATTACATATATCTTACTAATTCCTTTCATTTGCGTAAAGAACCGTCTAAACAAAAACAATTTAATAAAAATATTTACTAATTTTTTTAAAGACTCTATACTGAGAGGAGATATTTTCTATAGGAGGTGCTGATTTGGCAGCAAAAATAAAGGACATTGCTGAAAAAGCTGGATTATCCATTGCGACTGTATCTCGCGTACTGAACCAAGATCCGAACCTTTCAGTCACGGATCAAACACGCGAAAAAGTATACGCGGCGGCGGAAGCTTTGTCCTATCAAAAAAAGACATTCAAACATTCATTAAAAAAAATCGCCTTTCTCTATTGGATGACCGAAAAGGAAGAGCTTGAAGATATTTATTTTAAATCCATTCGTTTGGGCATCGAGGAACTCAGCAAAACCCGGAGTTTAAATGTCACCGCTTACAATCCAACTGATGGTCTTCACTCCATTGATCCTTCTACAGAAGGGATTATTGCCATCGGTCGTTTTAAAAAGTCAGAGCTTGACCAATTATATGCGATCACCCAGCACATCGTCTTTATTGATACGTCGCCAGATGAAGACCGTTTTGATTCTGTAAAGCCTAACCTGAGACGAATTGTTGAAAAGATCATTGATTCCTTTATCGAAAAAAAGCACAAATCCGTTGGGTTCATTGGCGGGACAGACCTTGATCTGAATACGAATGTGCATATTCCAGATATTCGTGAAACGACTTTCCGTGAGTACATGACGGCACACAATCTGATGGATGAGCGATTGATTTATATCGGTCACCATTTCTCTGTAGATGAAGGCTATTCACTAATGATGAGGGCGATTGATGAGCTTGGTGATGATCTACCAACCGCCTTTTGTGTCGCAAGTGACCCTCTTGCCATCGGCTGTTTACAGGCATTAAATGAGCGTGGTTATGCTCTGCCAAATCGCGTCAGTGTCTTTAGTATCAACGATATCCACGTTTCTCAATATGTGTCACCACCGCTCACAACCTATCACATTCATACATCTTTACTTTGTGAGACAGCGGTCGATTTACTTTTAGAAAGACTTGTTGACGGCAGAACATTGCCCAAAACCGTGCTGATTGCCTCTGAACCTGTCTTTCGGAAAAGCACCATATAATTAGCTGGAAGCCCCGCCCAATGTGGAGGGCTTCTTTTCTCTCCACATTAGTAAAAAATTTTACTTAATAAATTTAATAAAATATGTTTACTTTTTTTACTCAAGTTGATATTCTCACATTAAGAAAGCGTTTTCTTATCATCTGTGAAAAAAGTACGAGAGGGGATTACCAATGAAAAAGGGAAAATGGGCGACATTATCAGCAGTCGTTGGTGCTGCTGTACTTCTGCTTTCAGCATGCGGACCAGGAGACGTCAATTCAAGCGGAACACAGCCCGCATCTACAGGTACAAAGACCTTGCTAGTGTGGGAGGATGTCAAAAAGTCTGATGGGATTCAAGACGCTGTAAAAGAATTCGAAAAGCAAAACGATGTGAAAATCAAAGTGGTCGAAAAAGCGTATGCCGACCAAATTGAAGCTCTCCGCCTTGATGGTGCAGCCGGCACTGGTCCAGATGTGATCACCATGCCTCACGATCAAATTGGTTCATCTGTAACAGAGGGACTATTACAGGAAATTAAGCCAGATCAAAAGGTGATTGACTCCTTCACAGACGAAGCCATTCAGTCACAAACGGTGAATGGCAAGCTATATGGTCTGCCAAAGTCCGTTGAAACAACGGTGCTTTTCTATAACAAAGACCTTGTCAAAAAGGCACCCACTACACTCGATGGCTGGTATGATCTTTCGAAAAAGCTGACAAAGGACGGGAAATACGGTTTTGTCGCAAAATGGGATGAAATTTACTACGCACAAAGTGTGTTAGGCGGCTCAGGGGGCTATATTTTCAAGCAGAAAAGCGATGGTTCTTATGACGTGAAAGATATTGGCTTGAACAACGATGGCGCCATCGAAGGCGGAAAATACATTCAAAAATTCTTTAGCGAAGGACTATTTCCAAAAGGCATTATTGGTGAACAAGGAATCAATGTCCTCAACTCCTTATTCACAGAGAAAAAGGCGGCGGCTGTGATTTCTGGTCCGTGGTCATTTGGTCCATATAAAGAAGCTGGTATTGACTATGGTGTAGCCGAACTGCCAACACTCCCTAATGGAAAACATATGAGCTCATTCCTAGGTGTAAAGAGCTATAACATTTCCTCTTATTCTAAAAATAAAGAACTTGCTGAGAAATTTGTTGAGTTTATCACGAACGAAAAAAATTCGAAAAAGCGCTTTGAAGTAACAGAGGAAATTCCACCAGTGAAAAAGCTGATGAAGGATCCAATCATTACAGAAAACGCAAATGCGGATGCTGTTTCCAAACAAACGAAATATGCCACGCTGACACCAAATAACCCAGAAATGGCGGAGGTGTGGAAGCCGATTGACAGCGCATTAGGTCTCATCGCAACCGGCCGTACAGATGTGAAAAAGGCATTTGATGATGCGGTCAATCAAATCGATTCTCAAATTAAAGCAAATCACTCAAAGTAAATATCAAGCGCGGGTAGCCTTGCGTCTATTAAGCTGCCCGCTCTTTGATCTAATTTCATATGAAGTAGGTGTTAGACGTGACGGGTAACCTTGAACTAGACCGCACACACACAGTGGAATCAAAGACACACCGGAGACGGGCGCTAATGTTCTCTCTTATACCCGGGATGGGGCAAATATACAACAAACAGTACGGCAAAGGGGCACTTTTTTTCTTTTTCGGCGTCTCTTTTTTGATTGTATTTTATGATTTATTCAATATTGGCTTTTGGGGATTGTTCACACTTGGTACGATGCTGCCTCGTGACAACTCTGTTTTTCTTTTAGCAAAGGGGATTATTGCGCTTTTAACAGCTGGTTTTGGTATCGGCTTTTACGTTCTCATGATGCGTGATGCCTTTATGAACGGAAAGAAACGTGATCAAGGAGTTCCGCTTCATTCCATCCGTGCTCAATATCATCAGCTCATCGACCAAGGCTTTCCTTACTTAATGAGCACTCCTGCTTTCTTTTTACTTCTCTTTTCTGTTGTCTTTCCTATTATGTTCAGCTTTGCGCTGGCCTTTACAAACTATGATTTATACCACTCGCCTCCTGCCAATCTCATTGATTGGGTAGGCATCAAAAACTTTCAAAATATCTTTTCAATTGATATTTGGAGAGATACCTTTATTGATGTACTTGGCTGGACTGTCGTATGGACATTGGCTGCTTCGACCCTTCAATGTGCCCTTGGCATCTTTCTCGCTGTTTTGCTTCATCAGAAGGATTTAAAAGGAAAGCGGTTTTTTAGAACGATTTTGATTCTGCCTTGGGCTGTTCCGGGCTTTGTGACCATTTTGGTATTTGCCGGACTGTTCAATGACACGTTTGGTGCCATCAACAATACGCTTTTTGCATCCATTGGGATTGATCCAAAGCCGTGGCTGACAGATCCATTTTGGAGCAAAATTGCCCTCATTGCGATGCAGACTTGGCTTGGTTTTCCTTTTGTTTTCATTATGACAACCGGTGTTTTGCAGGCCATTCCTGAAGATTTATATGAGGCTGCGACCATTGATGGGGCAAACATCTTTCAGAAATTTCGGTCCATCACATTACCGCTTGTCCTCTATTCAATTGCACCTATATTAATCACGCAATATACCTTTAACTTTAACAACTTTAATATTATCTACTTATTTAATGGCGGTGGACCGCCTGTGGCCGGGTCAACAGCTGGGGGTACGGATATATTGGTTTCTTGGATTTACAAACTCACGATGCAGTCATCTCAATATGCACTCGCTGCCGCTGTCACGATCTTACTGTCGATCTTTGTGATCGCCATTGCACTCTGGCAGTTTAAGAGAACGAATTCATTCAAAGAGGAGGACATGATGTGATATGGGATCAAAACAAAACAAGCTCATTCGCCTGAGCATCACTTATTTTATCCTTTTCATTGCCTCCACTTGTATTCTATATCCACTGCTTTGGACGATCGGTGCTTCCTTTAATCCTGGGAACAGCCTCATGAGTACAAGCATGTTTCCGAAGAACCCAACGATTAGCCACTTCACCGAGCTATTCTTTGGTCAGGGGGCACTTTATGCAAAATGGTATTGGAACTCCATGAAGATCAGTATTGCCACAATGGTGTTAACGCTGATTCTTGTCAGTTTTACAGGCTATGCCTTTTCCAGATTCCGTTTCAAAGGGCGGAAAAATGGGCTGATGCTCTTTTTGCTGCTGCAAATGATTCCTCAATTTTCAGCGCTGATTGCGATTTTTGTTCTAGCTCAAATGCTTGGACTGATTAACAGCCACCTTGCACTGATTTTGATTTATGCAGGCGGACAAATTCCGATGAATACGTATTTAATGAAGGGCTATCTTGATGCGATTCCGAAGGATCTCGATGAATCAGCCAGAATGGACGGCGCAGGGCATTTCCGGATTTTCATCCAAATTATTATGCCGCTTGCCAAGCCGATTTTAGCCGTTGTTGCCATCAACTCATTTACAGGACCGCTGGGTGATTTCATCATTTCCAGTGTCATTGTCCGTTCACCCGAAATGTATACGCTCCCAATTGGTCTATACAATCTTGTATCAGACAAAATGGGTGCCAGCTACACGACCTTTGCAGCCGGGGCTTTACTCATTGCGATTCCAGTTGCTTTATTGTTTCTTGTTTTACAAAAACAATTTGTATCCGGCCTCACACAAGGCGGGACAAAAGGATAAGGGGAGATTTGATGAAGAAATGGTTACTCGTCACTGTTGTCGTTTTCTTTCTGATGGGGTTAGGTATTCTGCCTGAAGCAAAGGCTGATACGATTTCGGTGAAACCGATCAATGGATTGCAAGGTGATTTCATCAAAGGAGCCGATATCTCCATGCTCGCAGAAGTGGAGCGAAGTGGCGGCAAATACTACAACCAAGACTGGCAGCAGGTTGATCCTCTCAAGCTATTAAAAGATAAAGGTGTCAACTATGTGCGCATCAGACTCTGGAACAATCCATACGACAACCAAGGCCGTGCCTATAACGGCGGGACAAACGATTTAAACACCGCCATTGCTTTATCGAAACGTGCAAAAGCACAAAATATGAAAGTGCTGCTTGATTTTCATTACAGTGATTTCTGGACTGATCCTGGTAAACAGTTCAAACCGAAAGCATGGGCTTCTCTCTCACAAAGCGATTTAGAAAAAGCTGTCGGCACTTACACAGGTGATGTGCTCAAAGCGATGAGAACGCAAAATGCCCTGCCAAATATGGTACAGGTCGGGAATGAATTGAATTCAGGTATGCTGTGGCCAAACGGCAAAAGCTGGGGTGAAGGTGGCGGTGAATTTGACCGGCTCGCTGCTTTGCTAAAGGCTGGTACAAATGCAGTCCGCTCTGTCGATTCAAATATCAAGATCATGCTTCACCTTGCACATGGAGGGGACAATGGCGCCTCCCGCTGGTGGTTTGATGAAATCACCAAACGAGGTGTCTCATTCGATACGATCGGTTTATCTTACTACCCGTATTGGGACGGGGGATTTAGCGGTCTTACTAACAATATGAATGATATTAGTGCCCGCTATAACAAAGACGTGATCGTGGTAGAAACCGCCTATGGCTTTACAACAGCAAATGGTGACAACCTAGATAACTCATTTAACCAAGATTCAGTCAATACGGCCGGTTATCCAGCATCACCACAAGGGCAGGCATCTTTTATACGAGATCTATCAGAAAAAATTTCACAAGTAAAAAATAACCGGGGAAAAGGGTTCTTTTATTGGGAGCCGCTTTGGATTCCAGCGAAAGGCGCTCCGTGGTCTAGTCAATACGGGCTCGCTTATATCCAAACAACCGGTACTGTCGGAAATGCTTGGGAAAATCAGGCGATGTTTGATTTCAACGGAAAAGCACTGCCTTCTCTTGATGTATTTAAACAAATGACACCGTAATTATAAGGATAGGACGTGACAAAATGGGAAAGCGTTACCCACTCGTTCACCCAAATGTGAAAGGCTTTTTGCATGGTGGCGACTATAATCCTGATCAATGGCTCCATATGCCGGAGATCATTGACGAAGATTTTCGATTAATGAAGCTTGCACACTGTCAAACATTTTCTATCAATATTTTCGCATGGAGTAAGCTAGAGCCAGTAGAAGGTCAGTATGAATTTGCTTGGCTAGATGACATCATGAACCGCTTGGCAGCGCAGGGGGCACACGCCATTCTCGCCACGCCAAGCGGAGCAAGACCTGCTTGGCTCTCGCAAACATATCCAGAAGTATTACGCGTTGAAGCAAATCGCCAGCGCAACTTACATGGGCTTCGCCATAATCATTGCTTCACCTCACCGGTTTATCGAGAAAAAACGAATACACTCAATCGTTTGCTCGCTGAACGCTACAAGGACCATCCAGCGCTGATCATGTGGCACATTTCAAATGAATACGGCGGCGAATGTCATTGTGATCTTTGCCAAGAGGCATTTAGAGACTATTTGAAAGACAAATACAGCCACGACCTTGAAGCTTTGAACCAAGCATGGTGGACGGGGTTTTGGAGCCACACATATAGTGATTGGTCACAAATCGAGTCACCTGCACCGCACGGGGAGCACATGATTCATGGCATGAACCTAGATTGGAAGCGTTTTGTCACAGCGCAAACGATCAATTTTTATCAAAATGAGATTGAGCCACTGCGAGAATTGACGCCTCATATCCCAGTGACCACCAACTTTATGGGCGACTATCCGCATATGCGTCCATTCCTTGGACTGGATTATCATCAATTCGCAAAAGAGGTCGATGTGATCTCTTGGGATAGCTATCCGGCATGGCATAGCGGCAGAGAAACTACTGCAGAATTAGCGTCAAACGTCGCCTTCGTTCACGATTTATATCGGTCATTAAAGGACGGTCAGCCGTTTCTTGTGATGGAAAGCACACCAAGCCTCGTGAACTGGCATGAAGTGAATAAGGTGAAGCATAAAGGAATGGCACACCTCTCTGCCATGCAGGCGATTGCCCACGGGTCCGACTCCGTCCTTTATTTCCAGTGGAGACAAGGTCGAGGAGCCTCTGAAAAATTTCACGGCGCCGTTGTCGATCATTCAGGACATGAACATACACGTGTATTCCAAGAGGTGGCTGATCTAGGGAAACAATTAGAACAGCTGCAGCCGATTGCGGGTACATCCGTTCAACCAGAAGTCGCCATCATATATGATTGGGAAAACCATTGGGCGATTGATGATGCGCAAGGCTTAAATAATACCAACAAACGCTACGTGGAGGCTTGTCAAACTCACTATCGCAGCTTCTGGAAAAAGGGCATCCCTGTTGATATTGTCGGAATGGAAAAGGATTTCTCATCCTATCGAGTGCTTGTGGGGCCAATGCTCTACATGATCAAACCAGGCGTCGCAGAAAAGATTGAAGCCTTTGTTAAAGAGGGCGGTATTTTTGTCGCAACATACTGGAGCGGCATGGTCGACGAAAATGACCTCTGTTTCCTCGGTGGTTTCCCTGGCCCTCTCCGCCATGTACTTGGCATTTGGGCAGAGGAAATCAACACATTGATGCCAAATGAACACGTTTTAATGACCACAGGGAATGGACGCACTTATCATGTCGGTCAATATTGCGAATCCATTCACCCTGAATCAGCCTCTGTGTTAGGGCATTTTGAGAATGGTTGCTACGAAGGACAGCCCGCCCTTACTGTCCGTCCATTTGGCAAAGGGAAGGCATACTATATGGCTTCTGAAAATGAGCAAGCTTTTTATGATGATTTTTACGAAGATCTCATCACAGGAATAGGCATACAACCGATCCTATCCTCTTCGATTCCAGAAGGAGTCAGTGTCCAGAAACGAACAGATGGGTCGCAGGACTATGTGTTTATGATGAATTTTACAGATAGTCAAAAGGTAATTTTGTTAGAAGATCAAATCACTTATGAAGATGCATTCCACTCTTCAAATTTAACAGGAAAAATAATGCTAGATGCCTATGAATATTCTATATTAAAAAGAAAAAAAGAATGCCTTTAAAGACATTCTTTTTTTTATGCAAGAACCAACCTTAAATTCAGCTTATAAACAAAATTCTAACTTGAAATAATATGGTAAAAAATGATACATTATTTGTGAGAATTAGTAAAAAAACACTTTTTGAATCAAGGAGCATTTATGGATATAAACACAACTTTATTACTCTAATACATCATTTCGTCTTTTTTCCTAAGAACTTTCTCTTAATCAAGTACTTTAGTGAAAAAAATTATCGTCATTCTTGGTTTGTTTTCCTGGCTGTGTTAAGTCTGTTTTTAGGGTTTTATTTAGCTATTTTCCCCACAATCTCTACATTAATTAATCATTCTTTTAAGACAGATGGAATTGATTATACTGCTGATATGAGCATACTCATTATGATGATTACACTAGCATTAGGGATTGTTCAATTTACAGCAATGGTTCTTGTAAGCTTCTTTATAATACATATCATTGGGATATTATTTGGTGGTGTTGCTACTGCTAAAGAGTTTTTCCCAAGTTTTATTTATTCTATCATACCGGTTGCTATCAAATTTATAATTCTCATTATCTTTTCTTTCTTTTTAGGTAGTGATTTTGCATTTTCAGTTATTTATCCAAATTCTCAAAAGCCAATTGATATTATATTGAATATTATCATCGACCCTTTTTTGGTGGTCTACCATTCTAGGGTGTATTGCAATTAAAGAAATACACAAAATTTCCTATATGAAAACTGTCATAATCGTTTGTATAACAATGTCTTTAGGTATTATTTCTCTTTTTGCCATCGCTACTTTCCTTATGGGTTCTTCAGAAGGTATTGCAAGTTTAGCTTCTATTGATTTCAATTCAGGTAATCAATTTGCATTAGACCTTGCAACAAACTTAGGAATTAGTCGCAAAACCGCTTATGCTGCTATAGGTGTTATCATGACTACTGGCGATGTCCTAACAATACTTAGTCTATTAGCTGTTGTTTTGGGTGGAACTGGCCTTGTCACTGCTGCTATGGTAGCTACTGCGAAAAAATTGGCTACAAAACACGGCAAAAAATACGCTGCAGAATGGTAAAATCCAAAGTGAAGAAATTGAGGAGTATAATTATACTCCTCCTTCTTTTCGTCTAGGAGGAATATAATGCTCAACAAAAAAGTTTTTATGGCAAACTTTAAACTTACATATAGACGTACTTTAAACCGTTTGATTTACTTTTTCCCATCAAGCGAAAATTTACTAAAATCAAATAGACTTATTTTTGTATTTACACCCTTTTTTTTAGTCTACCTTTTTATTCTATATAAGGCTTCAACTACTCTTTTGCCTAATGTATCAGGCCATATTTTATCATTAGGTACGAATTTTATTATTCTTTTTTTTGTTTTGAATATTTTAAAATCATCAACTGATATTTTACATCGATATGTATACCCTGAAGATTTCCTTCTTTTACATACTTTAAAGACAGATCCAAAAAAAGTTCTATTATCGAGATTTTTCACAACAATTTTTCTAAATGTTTTATTCAAATTAACAATAATAGTATTCCCTATACTTTTTTTCATAAATTTTTATACAAGTAATAAATTATACCTTTTTTTATCATTTGCACCACTATTTATATTTATATTTGGCCTTACATGCATTTATTCATTACTCACATATATCGCTTATTCTAAATTTTTACACAAAATCTTGAATTCTAGGTTGATTAGTCTGTTATCTTTTATAGGAATTGCACTCTTATCTGCTATTTCAACTACTTTTTTTGGTTGGATCGGACTTAATTACTTTTATGAAAAAGATCTTCTTGAAGCTATTGAAAATTTCATATCTGTATTTAGATTAGAGACGATATTAACAAACACATGGCTTCCTACTAACTGGTACTTACTTTCAACAAAAAGTGATATCTATTTATTTATCATATGTTCTTTAGGTTTAATTGCACTAGGATTTCTTTTACTCTCTATTGCCTATCTAATAGTTTTGAAAGTGTTGCTTATAAAGGAAGCAACACCTAATAATCTTTTGCCGAGAATAAAACCAATCAAATTACCTTTTTTAAATTATTTAATAAATTTCTTTCCCCGGCAAAATATCGCCATTTTAAAAAAGGATCTTACTGCTCTATTGAGAGCTAATTTTACTATCAAGAGACGCTTAGTACTATCTGTAAATATGATTGCAATAGAATTAGGTGTATTGGTAGGCATTAGTTTAAATCAAAAGTGGTTTGACTTCTCGGAACTTTTTGTTATTTATCCAATTTTATTTGCCGTAACTTACAACACTTCTTTATTAGGAGAAGGCTTGCTTGGCATAACTTCAGCAGATGCAGAGCGCGAAAATCTGTATATTTATAAGAATTCAGGCGCTTCTATCTTCAAGTTGATTGCAGGAAAATCCATACTGCATTTATCTATAATTCTTATTATAATGAATACATTATTTTTAGTTATATTATTATTATTCAACTTAGATACTATGACTCAAATTATTTTGTATATCATGATTAATTCAATTAGTCTTATTATAGGTTCTGGCCAAGTGATAGGTACTTTCCTCTATCCCCGTTTAGACTGGGAAAATTTAGAGGATATTGGTTCGTCTGTTAAAGCCTCATTTTTTGAACATACTATTCTTGGGGTACTACTAGCATTTTACCTTCAATTGTATGGGGTCTCAGGTGCTCTCGTTACTTTTGACATTATTGATAGGAGTATATTCTTTTTACTTATTGTGACTGGAACATGTCTATTTTTCATTGGCATTTCTCTATTTTATTATTTTTGGATTAAAAGAATAGGAACGAAACATTGGGAGATGAAAATATGAAAATTGAGAATCTATCTTTCAAATATAAAGATAAACAAATTTTAAAATCTATAAATTTAAAAATAGAGCCAGGTAAGGTATATGGATTACTAGGACCGAATGGTGCTGGAAAATCAACACTTTTAAAATGTATTCTCGGGATTATGAAACCATACGAAGGTAATATTACTATCAAGGAGAAAACTATATATTCTGAGAGATCTTCCTATCTTAAGTATATAGGTTATGTTCCTGATGCTCCTTTTATCTATCATTATTTAACCCCTAGAGAGTACTTGGAATTTATTGCTGACTTACAAGACGTACCCTCTGAAATGAAGGATGATAGAATTGAAGTTTTGTTAGATCAATTTAACTTAAAACAAAATGAGAATGATATGATTTCTACATTTTCTTTTGGTATGAAACATAAATTATCTGTTGCTGGAGCCATAATTCATGAACCTGAAGTTTTAATATTAGACGAACCATTAGGTGCGTTCGATCCTCCCACTACAAAGATGATGAAAAACTTTCTTAAACGTTATGCTGAACAAGGTAATACTGTCATCATGTCTACACACCTTGTTAATATCGCTCAACAACTATGTGATAGAGTTGGTATTTTAATTAACGGTGCTCTTGTTAAAGAATATGATCACCTTACAAACATTCAGCACTTTGAAGATTTAATTATAAAAGATATGGATACTTTACTAAAATGACAGGAATAATAAACAGAAATAAACGTATACTTTATATAGCAAGTATTTTATACATAGCAGGTATAGTTCTTGGGGTTATTTTTAACAATATTCTCCCTAGTCTTAGTCCAGAAACTGTTGATGAAGTTACAGTTCTGGGATATTTCAAACATAACTTTGCTGCAAATTTATTTCTCATTTTCTCAATGTTTACATTTGGTATTTTGACATCTATCTTATTATTATTAAATGGATTTTTAGTAGGCTTATCCTCTTTACAAAGTATTACCGATCATGGTAACAATTTGTTATATATATTAACTGCTTTAATTCCTCATGGTATCTTTGAAATTCCTGCCATGATATTATCAGGTTCACTTGGTTTCAAATTGTTAGACTTCGTCTATTTAAAAATAAGAGGGCTATATTCCCCCAAGAAACATTTCTTTTCGGATATTTTATTTTTTACTATGGTGATATGTCTGTTGACATTACTTGCTGCTTTAACAGAAGCATTATTAACGCCCTTTTTACTAAAAAAATTGCAATAGGAGGTCCTTATGTTTATTAATAAAAAAAAGATAGATAAATTACTAGATGATCATTTAGAGAAAAACAAGGGAGATTCTAAAAACACAATTAATAGTTCTTTTATCATTGTATTTTATTTTTCAATACTCTTATCAATCTGTACTTTCTTTTTTGATTATAGATTCTTTTTAATCACTTTGTTTGGTCCAACCATTTTAGTGACTTTTATATCCCCTCCCCTACAATTTAATAAAGGAATTTATAGAGGTTGCTCTGCATTATATTTATTACTATTAATTATAGTGACATTTTTCTGGATCAAGTAAATTATCAACTGTTAATAAAAAACGTCCGAAACAGACGTTTTTTATTTTACCATTTTAAGTGGATTTTTTTCTAAATTTTTTGACATGTTGAACCCCGCACCACGACTGGATTCACCATTCTTTTTTACCATTGTATAGGTATGAAAGCGGTTGCCTAATACTCATATTTTTGATACTCTTTTTTTCAATGCAAATGTGGGATTGCATTGGTAAAAAAACAAACAAATGTAAACGGTTGATTGTAGGGGGAGGGGCTTATGTTAACGTTTGTTGGATTGTTGATTATTTTAACGATTGTTGTATTGCTGATTTGGGGGAAAGCAAGTCCAATTGTCGCGATGGTCATGGTACCTTTAATAGGGGCACTCATTGCGGGATTTGGGATCAATGACATTCAAACCTTCTTTGAACAAGGGATTATCAAAGTATTGCCAGTGGCGACCATGTTTATCTTCGCCATTTTATTTTTTGGCATTTTACAAGATACAGGGTTTTTTGAACCTGTAATTAAAACATTAATCAAGCTGACAAAAGGGAATGTTGTCACAGTTGCGATGGGAACTGCCTTGATTGGAGTTATCGCACACTTAGACGGAGCAGGAGCTACAACCTTTTTATTAACTGTACCTGCACTGCTTCCGCTTTATAAAAAATTACATATGAGTCCTTACTTACTGCTATTGTTAATTGGGACGAGTGCCGGATTAACCAATATGATTCCATGGGCCGGACCCACAGGACGAGCAGCAAGTGTGCTAAATATGGACCCATCTGAACTGTGGGTACCGCTTATTCCAATTCAGCTGATAGGGGTCGTGCTCGTATTAGGAATGGCATTCATTTTAGGAAAAAGAGAAGAAAAACGAATTCGGGTGAAAATCGCCGCAAATGAAGTAGCCGCTGTTCAGTTAGAAGGCGCTGATTGGGATCGTGCCATTCAATCGATCAGCGAAACAGGTGATGCGTCTTTAAAGCGTTATCACTTAATGTGGGTAAACCTCATTCTATTTTTAGCTGTTGTTGTCATTCTTGTCCTTAACGTCATTCCTGCTAGTTATATGTTTATGATTGGTCTTTCACTAGCACTTTTGGTGAACTATCCGAATGTGAATGTACAAATGGAGAGAATTAAGGCACATGCTCCGAGTGCACTGATGATGGCGGCTGTTATTTTCTCCGCAGGTTCTTTTTTAGGGATTCTTGAAGGAACAGGTATGCTGAAAGCCATTGCAGTTGACAGTATTCACATTTTGCCAGCCTTCTTACTGCCATTTTTACATATCATTGTAGGGATGTTTGGGGTACCGCTAGATATGCTGACAAGCACAGACGCCTATTATTATGCGCTTCTGCCAATTGTCGAATCGATCACATCTGAGGTTGGCGTGCCTGGCACTTCCGCAGCGTATGCCATGATGATTGGAAATATCATCGGCACCTTTGTTAGTCCACTCGCTCCAGCCGTTTGGCTTGCTATAGGTCTTGCAGGGGTCGATATGGGGAAACATATCCGCTATTCCTTCTTTTGGATGTGGGGATTCAGTATCATCTTGCTGCTGATTGCAATGCTGATAGGCATCATTTAATAAAAAGAAAGACATGCGCCCATATACGCATGTCTTTTTCTTTGATTATGAAGGATATTCACTCGTGTGCACTTCTGTTTTCGGTTTTTTAATCAGTGACATCAACCCAACGATCAGCAACAAGATCATCGGAACGAAGGCAAGACCAACGGTTCCAATTAAAAGAGTCACAGCTGAAACCAAGAAAAGAACACCAGAAAGCACGGCACGGCGGTCTGTTTTCAAGACAATCACACCAACAAGTGCTAAGACAGCCGCAATTGCGGAAACGACCATGAACTGAATACCAAAGGCATGAACCGAAGCCTCAAGTGTTTCAACTGGCAATGCACTGCCTTCCTCTTTCAAGATGTCATTCATTTCTTCATAAAATGCTGGGTCCACAGAGAGCATGAATGCCCCAAAACCAACACCAATCACGTTGAGGACAATACTGATAATCCCCATAATTTTTTCACCTTTACGTTTAATCATCTGTAAACCTCCTAAAAAGTTAAATTAACCTGTTTTTACTTCTCTCTTTTGGAAGACAACCAAGGCAACGACCAAGAAAATAGCCCAATAGATAACTAGGACTGTTAATGAGAATCCTAGAGACATGCCTTCGATAAAAGTAACCTCTTCCATAAAATATTGAGATGGATCATTTGCAAATAACAAATATTTTGCCCAATCAAAGAAGAACATTAAAATACTTGTAATCGTTCCACCCACAATATAAGCTAACACACTAATGGCAATGGAGATAGCTTCACTTCTAAATATTGTTGAAATTGCGAACGAAAGTGTTCCCAGCACAACAAACATTGCACAATGAGCAAGATAATAAAAGACCATATGTGCAACCTGCGAACGTTCAATCACTTCACCATTCTGATACACTAAATTCACATAGTCAGTGTTGAGTCCGAAGAAAATGGCACCCAATATGAAAGACAAGATAAACAGCACCACAACAAGTAAAAGAGCATACAGCTGGACCGTAATATATTTAGACATTAGGATCTTTAGCCTTGATGGTGGTCGAATCAATAATAATTTAATTGTACCATGCTTGTATTCAGCCGAAACAATGGTCGAAGCAATAATAATCACAAACACACCTACAAGCTGAAGTAAATTGGCATTTGTTTTCACATAATCCCATACACTGTCGCTAAACTGATCGGCTGGAGGCAAATCATGCTTGATTCGATACTCATTGATCGCTATATCCTTTTCAAGGGATCTCTTATAAAATCCTATATTATCGTCTTTCAATTCTTGCTTCTTTGCTTTATTGATTTCTTGCAGCTCAGTCTTCCAATCACCTGATGCTTGATCTCCGTCATTTGTCTTAACAGCAAAGATCAACGTTGCAATCATGCCTAACACAAGAAGCCCAACCATAATCCAAGTACCAACACGATAACTGATCTTCATCCACTCGTTTTGAATGAGGCGAATCATACGTCTGCCTCCTTTTTACCAGTTAAGCTTAAGAACTTATCTTCTAGGGTTTGTTTTTCTATTTTGATTTCGTACAAATGAATAGACGCACCGCTCAAATGACGAATCAATTCAGGCATTTTCTCTTCTGGCATGGAGAAGAATAAATACTGCTCCTCTTCCCTGACAGTGATGCCTTCCTCGAATGCACCAATGAGCTTCTGCGCTTCTTCAAGCTCGCCGGCTGCTACCTTCATTCGATAATTGGCCAAATCATCCTGCTTCGTCTCCGCACGCTGATCCTCAATCGCAATCAGCTTTCCTTTTTGGATAATCGCAAAACGATCACACATCAATTCCATTTCTGACATGAGATGACTTGATACAATGACAGCCAGCCCTTCTTCCTTAGCAAGCCTTCTCAAGTAATCTCGTATCATTCGAATCCCCTCTGGATCAAGTCCATTGGTCGGCTCATCTAAGATCAGCAGCTTTGGTCTATGTATAAGTGCCTGCGCAATGCCCAAACGCTGTTTCATCCCTAATGAAAACGTACGGACACGCTTATGCTTCACATGCTGCAAACTGACTAGCTCTAGCAGCTCATCAATTCGACCTTCATCCACTTTTCCATTCATTCTGGCAAAATGAACAAGATTTTGTCTTGCTGTTAAATGATTATACATTTCTGGATTTTCAATAATCGCACCAACATCTTGGATGGCATGCTGATATGAGGTTTGAATACTATGACCATTAATCAGAATGTCACCAGATGTAATGGGAGAAAGACCGACCATCATACGAATAGTCGTTGTTTTCCCTGCACCATTCGGTCCTAAGAAGCCAAAGACTTCACCCGCTTGGACAGAAAAGCTCAAGTCTTGAACAATCTTTTTCCCGCGAATATGCCTAGATACATTATGCAGTTCTAAAACGTTCGCCACGTTACCTCTCCTTCTTTGTCTAAATATGATCTATCATCTATTTCCTGATAAACACCATGATCCGTCAAAAATAGAAGAACACTTCCATATGGTACAGCAATGCCCAAAAGTTGTGAAGGGGATTAGCCGAAATTTAGCGAATCATTTGCCTTTTTTAAGGTAGGGTTAAGAAAACTGCGGATTTTTATGTGAAAAGAGGCTTGATTTTTTAAAAAATGGATCTTTTTCAACAGGTATATATGTATGGAGTTCTGTTTAAGATTATTCCTTTCACCTATAAATCATGATACGAAAAAGAGGCCGCTTATCGACAGCCTCTTTTTATTGATTATACCTTTTTCACAAACTCTGATTTTAATTTCATCGCTCCAAAGCTAGGAATTTTACAATCAATGTTATGATCGCCTTCAACTAAACGAATGCCTTTGACCTTCGTCCCTATTTTTAAAACCGAGGAAGAACCTTTCACTTTTAAATCTTTAATGACAGTGATCGTGTCCCCATCACTTAACAGATTCCCATTCGCATCTTTAACAACAAGCTGCTCCTCTGCCGCTTGTTCTTGTTCTAATGACCATTCATGCGCACATTCAGGGCATATAAGGAGACTGCCGTCCTCGTATGTATAGGATGAACTGCACGAAGGACAATTCGGTAGATTAGACATTTGTATTTCCTCCACATTTCTATTTCATTTATCACTATTTTACCACATTTCTATAGAAATGAATGTGATAGAAAAGGAAACATTTTTCAGCATTTACTTCTCTTTTCCAAATGTCATCACAGCCGCAATATTCCGCGCAGTTCTCTCTACATGAAGAGCCGCATCCCGCATTGCCTCAGAAAGAGAGGTCACACCTGGAACGATGCTAAAAAGTGCATCAATTCCATGATCATGTACGACTGTACTGTCTGTTGAGAGTGATCCTGCAATACCAATCACAGGGAGACCATACTGTTTTGCTGCTTTGGCTACACCGATTGGCGTTTTTCCATATATGGTCTGTCGATCAATCCTGCCCTCCCCAGTAATGACGAGGTCTGCCTCTTCGATGACGTCATTAAAATGAACAGCCTTCAGTACAATATCGATCCCTTTTTGCAGATCGGCCTGTAAAAAGCCTAATAAACTCGCACCAAGTCCTCCTGCCGCTCCTGCACCTGCTGCATCAGCAAAAGATACATTAAGCTGCTTTTCTGCTACTTGTGCAAAATGAGCTAGGTTTTTGTCTAACACTTGAACCATTTCCTCATCCGCTCCCTTTTGAGGGCCGAATATAGCAGACGCTCCCCTTTCGCCCGTTAAAGGATTATCCACATCACAAGCCGCCTCCAGCCGGACGGATTGCAATCTTTTATCAAGTCCAGATAGATCAATGGAAGCTAATTGATGAAGGCTCCCACCGCCTGGCGTCAGGTCCTGCCCTCTTTTATCAAGAAAAACTGCACCTAATCCTTGCATCATCCCAACGCCGCCATCATTTGTTGCACTCCCGCCTAGCCCAATGATGATATGCCTTGCCCCTTTATCCAGCGCTGCAAGCATTAATTCACCTGTTCCTCTAGATGTTGTAAATAGCGGATTGCGTTTTTCTCGCGGGACAAGGTGTAGCCCAGAGGCTGCGGCCATCTCTATAACGGCGGTCTGACCATCCCCTAACATACCAAAAAAAGCATTCACAGGTTCACCAAGCGGACCTGTAACCACTTGATTGACAATATGCCCGCCCGTCGCATCCACCAACGATTGAACCGTGCCCTCTCCTCCATCTGCCATCGGAAGTTTGATATACTCTGCGTTTGGAAGAATAGACCGAAAGCCTCGTTCAATGGCACATGCTGTCTCATAAGCAGATAAACTTTCTTTAAATGAATCTGGTGCGATCACAATTTTCATCCTAAAGCCCCTCGTTTCTTATCATCCTCAGCCAAACAGCTGGAAAACGCCAAAAATAATGGTCGATACAACGGTTAACGTCAAACCGATTAACGATTCAAAAGGCATGAGCTTCAACCGCTCTTTGATGTCCATTTGAACACTTCCTGCTGTTGCGTGGAAAAAGCTCCCGTGCGGCATATGATCAAGTACAGTTGCGCCAGCATGAATCATGGCTGCCCCTGAAAGAGCAGAGACGCCAAGCCCAATCAGTGTACCGCTAAATACGCCACTCGCTACCGCCGTTCCTGCTGTTGTCGAAGCGGTGGCTGCTGACATAAAAATTCCTGATGTTGGTGCAAGCAAATAAGGCGGCAATCCCGATGCATCAAGCGCATGAATAAACACATCTTTTAAGGAAGAGTTAGATACGATTCCTGCTAGTGTGCCTGTCCCTAATAACATAATCGCTACACCTGACATTTTATGAAGTCCCGATATCGCATAATCATTGATATACTTTCCTTTTTTCATCAAAAGAGCGCCTACAATGCCTCCAATCGGTAAGGCAACCATTGGATCTATATTGATTTGAAACAGCGGCCTTAGAGCCAACAATAAAATGGTGACAAGCGGACCTGCCAGTGCTTGGAAAAAAGCAGGCACTTGAACCATGCTTTGGCCCGTTTCCTCTTCAAGAATGGGTGTCCCTTTATTTGCAAGCTTTTTGGCTAACACATATGTAACAGCTAATCCAAACACAGCCGGAATAACACCTGCAGCCATCATTGAAGTAAGAGGTACACCAAATGCGTCAGAGGCTGCAATCGCATTCGGGTTCGGCGACATGATATTTCCTGCCTTCCCGCCTCCAATCATGGCAAGTAAAATACCCGTTTTTGAAAGCTTTGCTCGTTTGGCAATGGCAAGTGCGATTGGCGCAACCGTGATGACTGCTACATCCACAAAAACGCCTACTGTTGTTAAAATCATCGTTGCAAGTGCCAGTGCTAATAGTGCCCTCGCCTCACCAAGCTTTTTCACGATGGCCTCAGCGATAGACAGCGCTGCACCCGATTCAATCAGGACGCCCGCAAGTACCCCCGCAGCCATAATTCTAAGGACAGCCGGAATCATGTCCTTAGCTCCTTCCATCATCACGTTGACAGTCTGAACAATATCAACACCCCCAACTAAACCGCCTATGAATGCACCTGCCAGCATGCCGTATGCAGGTGATACTTTTTTTAGAATGAGAACAATCGCAATGACAAGCGCTGTCATAGCTCCCAGTGTACTGATCGTCACATCTCCATTCATTCTCGATCCCCCCAATTGTCTTTCTTTAATTGTAAGCGTTTACCTACAGGGATCGGATTGTGAATCTAGATGAATTTTTTCATTCATCACATCATTCAATTGTGCATATGCACAATCAAGGTAGTTGACTCATCAACTGCGCCATATAAAGCTCCATCAACTGTTTCACATGGCGAGGGTCCTTTCCAGTGATTGCTTGGATTTTATCTAATCGATATCGCAGTGTATTGCGATGAATATATAAACGGTCAACGATTTTTTGCAAATCCCCGCCCTCTTCAATGTAAACCTTTAACGTATGGACGAGCTCCGTTTCTTGTGTAAGCGGCTTGTAAAAATCAGTCCATCTATTTTCCTCTTTGGCGGTTCCTGCTCTCATAAATAAGCTTTCCAGCTGATAAGTTTCAAAGAAAAATAAGCTTTCATCTGAATCAAGAACCTTCCCCAACCGCAGAGCATCTCTCGCTTGCTGAAAAGAAAGAGGCAATCGGCTCATGTCGTCAGCGACAGTCCCTACACCCACAAGCACTTGTCCACCCACTGCTTGCACCATCGTTCTTTGTAGCTGCCCAATCACATGCTTCAGGCCATGTTCTGGAATCGGTTGCCTTAAAAGAATCAATTCATGAAGGAAGGTCATGCCTAGTAAATCATCCGCATTCTTATCGTATTGAATCGCATGCATCATTTTGTGTACAGTGTCCTCGGAGGATGGAACTGGCTGAAAAATAACCGCCATTCGGCGCTTGTCTAAATCCATTCCGAGCCAGGCCGCTCGGTTCTTTAGCTGATGATCACCCACGTCAGAATCAGAAATCAACTGATTGACAATTTCACTTTCTATTCGCTGCCGCCACTGAACTCGTTCAAGCAGAAAAGATTGTTCTAACACCAGCTCAGCTGCCATTTTCACGAGCTTTGCATGATGCCGAATGTCCTCTGGCTCACCAGTTATCCCAATTACACCAACTACTTGTTCATGAAAGCAAATGGGCAAATTGATTCCAGGCCTTACTCCTTTTAATCGAAGGGATGTCTCTTGGTCAATTTCCACACTGTTCCCACTCGTCAGCACAAGTCGCGCACCATCATGTTTTTGACCAATCCTTTTTCGTTCACCAGAACCAATAATCACACCATCTGCATTCATCACATTGATGTTTTTATGTAAAATATGCATCGTACGTTCAACCATTTCTTGAGCCAATTCACTGGTTAAAAATTGCATGCAGCATCTCTCCTGAAGGTGTTTTCATTCAATGTATCATAGTGTCATTGCACAATAAATGCAAAGTTCTCAAAAAACAGCCATTGACAAAGAGACATTGAAAAGTGTTTAATCAAATCAAAGGACCGACCGACAGTCTAGTTAAAAGAAAGGATGGCTTTATGAGAACCGTTAAACATCCTGAAGAACGCAAAAATGACATCTTAAACGCAGCAGAGGTGCTTTTTTCAACCAAAGGCTACCAGCAAACAACGATTATTGACATATTAAAAGCCGTTGGCATTGCAAAGGGCACATTCTATTATTACTTTACATCCAAAGAAGAAGTGATGGATGCCATTATTGACAGGATCATCAAAGCAGATATCATCGTGGCAAAGCGTATTGCAGCAGATCCAGACCTTCCAGTAATAGATAAACTATTTCGTATCATCATGGCACAATCGCCTCAGCAAGGAAGCAATAAACAGGTCATGATCGACCAATTTCATCAACCTTCTAATGCAGAAATGCATCAAAAAAGCCTGATCAAAGCCATTAAAGAACTTTCACCAGTTTTGGCAGATGTCATTCAGCAAGGTGTAGAGGAAGGAACGTTCCAAACGAAGTACCCGCAAGAGACGGTTGAATTTCTTCTTGCTTCTGCCCAGGTCATTTTTGATGAGGGTCTTTTTCAATGGACCACAGAAGAAAGTATACAAAGAGCTCTAGCTTTTATCGATCTCCTCGAATCCTCACTACATGCAGAAAAGGGAAGCTTCTCCTTCCTTTTCAAGCGATTAACTGGAGAGGGAGATGACAATAATCAGTGATTGGTCACTTCAATACCAATCCTGCATACACTATAGACTGACGGTCGGTCTAGAAGGAGAGTGATATTCATGTCTTTGTTATCCAAAAGAGGTTCCACCCATTTTATATACCTAGTTCTCGGACAGATCATTTCCGTTTTCGGGTCTTCCTTGATTCGGTTTGTTTTATCTTTACACGTACTGGATATGACACAGCGTGTTGACTTATATGCCTTACTTTTCGCTTTATCCAATGTCCCACTCCTCCTTTCCCCATTAGCAGGGGCAATCGCGGATCGGTTTAACAGAAGAAACTTGATGATTTTATTTGATGTCCTCACTGGCATCATGATTCTGGCCTTTTATTTCTGGTTACTCTCAGGAAATGATTCACTCTATATGATTGGAGCCGTCATGGTACTGCTTGGCGTGATGAGTACGTTCTATGCTCCCGCTGTGATGTCCAGCATTCCGCAGTTAGTGAAACAAGAGCAATTAGAACAGGCAAACGGCATCGTCAATGGTGTGCAGGCTCTTTCAGGTGTTCTCGCTCCTATTATCGGTGGAGTTCTGTACGGACTGATCGGGAGTCAATCGATCATAGGAGCTAGTGCCATCATATTTTTTCTATCCGCATGCATGCTGCTACGGTTAAATATTTCTTTCTCACCTATCCCACTAACGGAGTCCATGAGTAAAGTGCTGGTGAAAGACATAAAGCAGGGATTTTCCTATATAGGCAGCCAGCCATTTTTAAAAAGAGCCATGCTGCTTGCAGCGATGTTAAATTTCATCCTCACACCATTTTTTATCGTTGGTGGTCCCATCATTTTAAGGGTCATCATGAAAAGCAGTGACGTCATGTATGGGCTGGGAATGGGCTTGATTGAGTTTGCTGTCATCGCCGGAGCCCTGCTAGTTGGATTCGCAGCGAAGCATTGGCGCATTCCTACTTTATATAGATGGCTACTTGTCATCGCCATCATTTTACTGCCTGTAGCTTTTTCAACGACAAAAACGGCTCTTCAATTTGGCACATATCCAGCCTATTTTCTCTTTTTAGCAGGATGTCTTCCAATTGCTATGCTGCTCACAATGATTTCAATCGTTGTGATCTCACATGTACAAAAGAAAACACCCAATACCCAATTAGGGAAAGTGATGGCCAATCTGACAATGGTTTCTCAATGTGCTGCTCCACTTGGTCAAATGATGTATGGATTCTTATTCAACACCTTTTCAACCAACATGTATGTGACCGTGCTAATAGTCAGTATCTTCATGTTTGCACTGGCCTTCTTAACAAAAAATATGCTTCAACATGAAGGAGGATCAGCCTCATGAGATTGACGTTTATAAAGAAAGACTTAACCCGCCACCGGCTCATTTCAGTCGGCTTAACCATTTGCATCATGATGACAGCGTTTCTAGCAACAAGCGCCGCTCAAATGACGACCCAGCTGAATGGTTCCATTTCTGACCTACTCCAGTCAGCCAAAGCGCCAGACTTTGTCCAAATGCACGACGGCACCCTAGATGAAAAAGACATTCACACATTTTCAAGCAGGCACCCCATGGTAAAAGCACTTCAAATTGTCCCAATGATTCCAATTGAACATGTCAGCATCAAGTTCGGACATGAGCCTGCCAAAGCTGGTGTGATGGATCATTTATTTGTGAAACAAAACCGTTTTTTTGATTTTCTTTTAAACGAACGAAATGAAAAACTAACTTTAAATAAAGGTGAAGTGGCTGTCCCCATCTACTTCCAACAAAAGTATCATCTGAAGATAGGTGAAACGTTAATGATTGAAAAGGGGGCTAATCAATTCTCTTTTCAAATCAAAGCGTTCTTACGAGATGCGCAAATGAACCCCAGCCTTGTCAGTTCCAAGAGATTTCTCCTCCATGATGAAGACTGGGAGACACTAAATCAAGTGTTTCAAAAGAAGGAGTACTTAATCGAGTTTTTACTGCATGATGCTGATCAGGCAGACGCTTTTCAGTCTATTTATCAGTCATCTGAGCTGCCACAGCAAGGTCCAGCTGTTACTTTACCCCTGCTTCGTATGCTGAATGCATTGACAGATGGAATGGTGATTGCCATCCTCCTACTTGTGTGCATGCTGCTCATTAGTATAGCCCTTCTCTCTCTCCATCTTGCTATGACAGCTGCTATAGAAGAGGATGAACGCGAGATTGGAATACTGAAGGTGCTAGGGATTCCCTTATCAAAAATCAAGCAATTATACGTTGGAAAGTATGCTGTAATTGCCTGTGCAGGGTGTATAGCAGGCTATGTGTTAACGCTTATATTGGGAGATATGTTTACGGCCAATATTCAAAGGTACATGGGGAATCAGCCTTCTTTTACTTATTGGTTAATCCCGCTTTTAGTTTGTATTGTGACGGCAATGATCGTCATCTCTTTCAGCTATACTGTCTTAAGAAAGTTTGGTCAAATATCAGCCGCTCAAGCACTTCAAGGTCGCATTTCACCGAATCAGAAAAAACAAATACCCATGCACCTCAAGAAAAACAGGTTCATGCCGGTCAATATTTGGCTTGGTTTGAAAGATCTTTTATCACGGAAGAAGTTGTACACAACGATTACTTGTATTATCGCACTTTGTACATTTTTAATGCTGATGCCTATTCAGCTATGGCATACCTTACAATCACCCGATTTCATCACATATCTTGGCTCTGGCAAAAGTGACCTTCGAATCGACATTCGGCAAGGAACTCAGTTAGAGGAAAGTACAAATAAAATAGAGTCAATGATTCGGGAAGATCGGGACATTCAAACATCTTCCATATATGAAACGACTGCTCTCCAGTCTAAAACAAAGGAAAATACATTAGAAGTGCTCTATTTAGAAACCGGTGATCTCTCAGCATTCCCTCTCACCTATTTACAAGGGCGAGAACCTTTAGAGGATGAAGAAATTGCCTTATCAGTGCTAAGTGCAGACTCACTTCAGAAAAAGGTAGGAGAAAGAATGACTCTCGTAACAAATGGGCATGAAATACAAAGAATGGTGACTGGCATTTATCAGGACGTCACCAACGGAGGCAAAACAGCAAAAGCAATATCACAGCCTTTTCCTCAATCAGCTCTTTGGAAAACCATTCAAATCCAACTAAAACAGGGAATAGATCTTTCAGAGAAAAAGGCAGCATTTGAAAAAAGGATATCTCCTGCAAAAGTGACAGATATGAAAGAATACGTTCATCAAACCATCGGCAGCACAGCATCTTTAGTAAAAGCCGTTGCATTTTTTTCTACAATAGCTGCTTTTGGAACCGCTAGTTTGATGCTATTCATGTTTCTGCATATGTTAAAAGCGAAAGATTCAAGTCGAAACCACATGTTAAGAACGATTGGATTTTCTATAAAAGATGTAACAGCTCAATATATAACAAGTTTTATTGTCGTTCTCTCTTTTGGCGCCTTTATTGGAACAATCGCTGTCAATACCATTGGTCCTGCTTTGATGAGTGTAGGCGGAGCATCCTTAGGGGCATCAAGCCTGCAGTGGCTGGCACCACACTGGGTGTCAGTCGTGTACCCGCTCTCACTGTTTATTGTCAATTTAGCTTTAACCGCCTGGTTATTAAAAACGTTTTTTTCTAGTCAAACTACACGGCATACACTTTTATAAGGAGATGTTTCACATGGAACATTTGATTGAAACGAAGCGATTGTCTTTACAAATCGATTCACTAAAAGGACAGACACAAACCATTCTTAAGAATATCCATTTATCGATAAAAACTGGGGAATTCGTGACCATTATGGGGCCTTCCGGGTGCGGGAAAACTTCCTTGCTTTATCAGCTTAGCGGTATAGAAACAGCCTCAACGGGAGAGATCAAATATAAAGGCCAATTACTATCACAAATGACAGACAAACAGTTAACTGCTCTCCGCTTAACAGAGATGGGGTTTGTCTTTCAACACAGCCATTTACTAAAAAATCTTAATCTATTTGACAACATTATTGCCGCAGCTTACTTAACGAAAAAAAAGCCGAGAAAAGAAGTGAATGAACGAGCTAAATATTTAATGGAGAAACTTGATATTGATCATTTAGCAGATAGATATTTGTCAGAAGTATCAGGTGGCCAGCTTCAAAGAGCCTCTATCTGCCGAGCTCTTATGAATGAACCAAACATACTTTTCGCGGATGAACCAACAGGTGCTCTTAATTCCAGTACAACAAAGGAAGTCATGAATATTTTTTCAGAAATTCATTCTGAAGGAGCCACACTACTGCTTGTCACGCATGATCCTAAGGTTGCTCTTCGTTCTGAAAGAATCATGTTTATGAATGATGGAGAAATTGCAGCCAGTTTATATCTAGGGAAATATGAGCACTCAACTGCCGAGCAACGAGAAAACAGATTAAATCAATGGCTGCAAGATTTAGGATTTTAATTGGAGTAAAACAGGCAGAAAGCTGCCTGTTTTACTTTTCCTGGCACTCAAACGAATAATCCATAGACAAACTATTTGTTTCTAATATGATTTTGCCGCCTACTTCTTGACAAAATTCTGTCAGCAACTCAATCTCTTTGCTATAAAAGTATCTTTTTGACAGATAAAGAGTCATTAAAACGATTAAAAGCGTCGTAATAACCACTGTGATGTGCCAGTTTAAGATTTGAAAACTTTTTTTCATTTCGACATCCTTTCTTAAAGGCTAGAGTTGGTGTTTGTTATTCACCTTAGTCTGCATCTATCAGTTTCTTTTCCAACGTGATCTAGCAACATCATAACTGATTTTCTTTCATAGATCGACCTTCCATTTTCCCTCTACGATACCTAAAATTGCTTTATTTCAAATATACGGATGATATTTTCGTACATCATCTTAAAATCAATTGTAAGTATCCATTTTTTAGACCTCCAAAAAAAAATTTTATTCATTTGTACAAACAATCAATCACAATTACAATTTTGTACATCACATGACCTTAGGTCCCTTTTATTACCTCTTGTCAATCGCCTCGCAGAAACGATTATATTTTACCAAAAATTGTGATATCGTTTTTTAGTGAAACAGGTGAAAGGATCTTAAAGAGGTGAAATTTTGATGACTATCATTTCAGCTGAACAGGTGGGGAACCGTTTAAATGATTGGCGAATTGCGATTCGTAAGCATGATGTACACAGTGCAAAGGCCATGTACACAGAATTAAAGGCATTACTTCAAGAAATGGAAGAGAATCAGGAGGTCTTGACTTATTATTCATTGCTCGAAGGCAAGTATAAACTCATGTTATATGAACGAAGAGGTAAAAAACTGAATGAACAGACAGAGCTAGATTGCCCCTCTAAAACAAACGACTTAATTGAATACTATTTTTACCTATACAAAGCCCTCTACGCTTCGTATAAAAGAGACTATGCATCAGCGATTGGACTATTTAAAATTGCCGAGAAAAAACTACAAAATATTCCTGATGAAATAGAAGTAGCAGAATTCCATACGAAGGTCGCAAACTTATATATGCTGCTTCGTCAAAGCCTGATTTCTCTTCACTATATTCAGAATGCAATTGATATTTTCAAAAGCCATGAAGGATATGAAAGAAGACTGGCGGCAGCCTTTGTCATCGCCGCTGCTAATTTTATGGACATTGGTGACTTTATAAGAGCAGAAAACTACTACAAAAAAGCATTACACATTGCAGACAGTCTAAACGATCATTTTCTAACTTCACAGCTTTATCATAATATCAGCATTCTGTATGCCGAAACTGGAGAATCGAAAAAATGTATCGATGCCCTGGAAAAGGCTCTTAGTGATGATGACTATCTCTCATCGTGTTATTTCCATCACTCCATGTTTATGCTAATAAAAGAGCTGCTCTCTATTGATGAAAGAACACAAGCTCTCTATTATTTTGAATTGGTCAAACAAAAACATACAGCCGAGACATGCCCCATCTATACAGCAAAAATGAATTTGCTCTACCATCTCTATTTCACTGAAGATATGGCTCAAAAAACCCAAGCCTGTTTTGATGAAATTAGCATTCTAAAAGAATTAAAGGATGCTGAAGGTGCCCGAGAATTAAGTGCACTAGCTGCAAAGCACTTTGAAGAGTTGGGTGCAATTCATCAAGCCTATCTCTTCTTAAAGGGAGCCTATCATATGAAACATTCTATACTTGACTGGAGGAATTCTGATGAAAAAAATGACTTTATTGATTTTCGCTTTAACCATCGTTGTGTTCGGACAAACAGTGTCTTTCAATTCATTAAATGATACGAACCCTGGTACAACAGAACGGCCTATCGGAACATAATATAAAAACGAGTCATACAAAGAACCACTCGCCTGATGACAAGGCAAGTGGTTCCACATTTATTTTAATTGTTGATAAGACATAAGACGGTGTATATGTACCGCAAGATAAGTAAGCTCATCATTAGGGATGACGATACTATGCACCTGTTTAATATAATCTTTGATTTTAAAAGCAACATCCATCGCTTGAGGATACAAGTGTGCAATTTGTTCAAACAACTCATTTTCTTGATCTGATAATAATTTATTGGCATAAAATCTTTCTACAAAGAATTTCACATGTGTAATGAACCGACTATAATGAATATTCTCTTGATCCATTTTCATATTCAACGTATATCGCACAAGATTGACAACACTACCAATCAACTTGGCATATTTCATGCCATCTGTTGAATCGGATTCTTCACCTAATGCATTAATTAAGTGAAAGGCGATATTGGCGGCTTCTTCTTTTGGTAATTGTATGCCCAATGTATCATTGACTAACTCAAGTGCGTAATTCCCTACTTCAAATTCTTCAGTATAGTAATTTTTGATTTCCCAGTACACGCGATTCGTAATATTAATATTCTTTTTATGTCGTTCGACTGCAAAATTCAAATGATCCATTAGGGTAAAATAAACACCTGAATTTAGTTTTGAGTTTAAACGTTTTTCTGCATATTGGACGATGCGCTGTGTTACATCTATAAACTCATGAGGCATTAAATCTAACAGTTGAAGAAATTCTTTTGCCCTCATGTTATCAACTGACATAAAGACTTGGTCTGCTTTCTTCTCTTCTATCATTTGACCCGGTTTCTGTCCATAGCCAATTCCTCTGCCGAACAAAACCATCTCCTGTTGGTTCTGATCTTCAGCCAGAACCACACTCGAGTTTAAAACTTTTTTGATTTTAAACATCGTCATCACCTGTTTTCATGATTGTGGTGTTCAATCAAGCGATTCACCATTTGTCTCAATGACTTTTTGGTACCAATAAAACGAGTCTTTTCTGGATCGTTTTAATGTCCCGTTCCCATCATCATCTTGATCTACATGAATGAAGCCATAGCGTTTTGACATTTGTGATGTACCTGCACTAATAATATCAATTGAGCCCCAGCTCGTATATCCAAAGAGATCGACGCCTTCTTCTATCGCTTCTCTCATTTGACGGAAATGCTCTTTAAAATAGTTGATTCGATAGTCGTCATGGATAGATCCATCACTTTCAACTACATCCTTTGCACCCATGCCGTTCTCGACAATGATTAGAGGTTTTTGATAACGATCATACAATTCTATCAAAGATATTTTCAAACCAACGGGATCAATTTGCCAGCCCCAGTCAGTTGATGGTAAGTAAGGATTTTTGACCCCACGAATCGTATTTCCTTCAGTCTTTTCTAATCCTTCTTGGGCTGATTCAGTTAAAGACATATAGTAACTAAACGAGATAAAATCTACTGTGTTTTCTTTTAAAATGGCAAGGTCATCTGCTTCCATTTTGATATGAATATCTTTTCTCTCAAGCGTGCGCTTGATCAGTGGTGGGTATTCACCAAATACCTGAACATCTGCATAGAAATAGTTTTCTAAGTTTTGTTTCAAAGCTCGTTCCACATCATTCGGATGACACGTATGCGGATATGTTGTCAATTTTGTCAGCATACACCCTACCTGACTGCCTGGTATGATGCGATGACAATCTGCTGTTACGAGAGCAGATGCGACAAATTGATGATGCAATGCTTGGTAAACCGTCTCTTCCTCTTTCCCATCTGGACAACGATCAGGAATAATTCCTGCTGTAATGAAAGAATGGCGGTGAATACTATCAATTTCATTAAAGGTGAGCCAATATTTCACATCGTTTTTATAGCGTTCAAAACACACATTGGCAAATTTCACAAAGAGATCAATCACCTTTCTTTCAACCCAGCCGTTATATTTCACACTAAGTGCTAATGGCATTTCATAATGAGACAGCGTCACGATTGGTTCTATGTTGTGTTTTTTCATTTCTGCAAATACCTGATCATAAAATTGCAGCCCTTTTTCATTCGGTTCAGTCTCTTCGCCAGTTGGGAAAATACGACTCCAGGCAATTGAGATACGAAGTGTTTTAAAGCCCAATTCAGCAAAGAGAGCCAGATCCTCTTTATAGCGATGATAGAAATCAACACCTCTTCGTTTTGGGTATTTTTTATCGTCTGAATCTTGAATGGCACGGTCTATATTTTCAGAAGTAACAGCTAGGTGTCCTTCATAGTCTTCTACACTCAAATTTGAACGGTACATCGCAATATCAGCAACAGATGGGCCCTTTCCGTCTACATTCCAGGCACCTTCTGCTTGGTTGGCGGCTATTGCGCCGCCCCATAAAAATCCTTTTGGAAAACCTTTAATTGTTGTCATATGATTAGCCTCCTAATTGTGTGACAACCATCAATGTATCTTGACGATTGACCTCTTGTAATGGCTGTACTTGAATATCATATTGATCTGTATTTGTGATCACAGCAAGTGTAACTGGATCATATCCTGCTTCCACGATTTGTTCCAGATCAAACTCAATCAGTAAATCTCCTGCTTGAACGCGCTCTCCTGCCTGCACTTTTGGATGGAAATACTGACCTTCCAGTTGAACTGTATCAATTCCGATGTGGAAAAGCACTTCCACTCCTTGATCCGTTTTCATGCCCAGCGCATGATTTGTTTCAAACAGCAGAGTGACCTCACCGTCTACTGGTGCATAAAGCGCTCCTTTTGAAGGAACAATGGCAAGTCCATCGCCCATGACCTTTGAAGAGAAAATATCATCTTTCACTTCCGATAGAGATATCATTTGACCAATGACAGGACTTTTGAATGTTTCACCTGCTCCAATTTGTTCAGCAAATGCTCCTTGATTGGTTGTTTTTGCTTCTACTGTTCGATCCTTACCTAAAATAAAGGCAGCGACAAAAGCAACAACAAATGATATGACGAACCCAATAATAGCAAACATTAGATTTCGAGGAAGCTCATTTGAGATAAACATCGACATACTCGCTAGACCAGGCCCCACTAATACAAAGGCTTGTAACCCAACTAAACCAATGAATATCCCACCGACAAAGGAACCAATCATTACACTGCCAAGCACTCTTTTATTTTGAAGAGTTACACCATATAATGCCGGCTCTGTGATTCCGAAAAACGCTGAGATTCCAGCCGAGATTGCTGTAGACCTGAGTACCTTATCTTTTGTCCGCAATGCCACTGCGAAACATGCTCCGCTTTCCGCAATATTATGCGCAAGTGATGCTGGTAGATATAGCGCTTCTTTCCCTAGGGTACCCATCGTTGTGACAGCATAAGGAACCATTGCTTTGTGCATTCCGGATGCGACCATGAATGGCAGAACCGCTGCTAAAATTGCGACAGCTACCCAGCCTACTGTATGAAACATTGCAAGAATGAGAGATGAAAACCCTTGTCCTGCTGTAAAACCAATCGGCCCTAACAGAAGTAACGTAATTGGTACTGTAATCACCAATGACATCATTGGGACAAAGAAAATCCGAATTGGTTTTGGTGAAAAACGAGTAAAGAATTTTTCCATCTGTGCGTAGAGCAATACAGAAAGGATTGCTGGAAATACTTGATACGCATAGGCGATGTTTTTTACGTCAAACGACAGTAGTTGCGCACCCTCTGTGAGCATCGTTGTCATATTCGGAAGAATAAGAGCACCGACTGCCGATAATGCGACGAGAGGATTTACTTTTAATTTATTTGCAGTCGTGACAGCAACTAGTAAAGGCAGGAAGTAAAGAGGTGCGTCACCCACCATATTAAGGATTTGATAGGTTTGACCATTTGCATCCATCCAGCCTAATAAAGAGAAAAGGAGAAGAAATGATTTTAAAATCCCTCCGCCTGCGATAGCTGGAACAAGTGGCTGGAAGACGCCGACTATGAAATCTAGCAAAACTGTGCCGACTTTCCTTTTTTCTTTTGGCTGATTGGAATTCACTTCTTGTCCTGATGAACTGCCGCCCATTAGACTTGTTACTTTTTGATACACTTCGATGACGTCATTCCCAATGACCACTTGGCACTGACCTGACATTCTGACAGCTATGACACCTGGTGTTTTTTCTAAAGCCGATATATCAGCCTTTTTCTGATCAATCAACGTAAAGCGAAGTCTTGTTGAACAGTGTTCAAGGTGCGCAATGTTTTCTTTACCACCTACATGCTGTAAGACGTCTTTGGCAACCTGAGTATAATTCATCTTTTCTCCCCCTTTTCTCATACATGAGACCTATATTTTGGCAATAAAAAAAGGACCTAAAACGACAAATTAAAGAAATTCATCGTTTTTAGATCCTGCCTGCATGACCAGTCACATGTCTAATTTATTCATATTGGATTTGTTTTTAGTATATATTGATTATATGAAAGCGTCAACATTTATTTTTCTAAAAATTATTAAGGTCTATATACCCAAAATATTTTTCTCTATTTACTTAAAGTAACCTTCTACTCTTTAGTTCCTTCTATCATGAATCAACAATATTTTTCTCCATAAAAACCAGATAAATTGATTCACTCATCTGGTTTAAGATCACCTATTTTTTCTTCCGCCTGCTTTTTGAATGCTTCCGCTTGTTCTTGATATTCCTCTTTCGTGACCGCTTTAAATTCTATTGTCCCGCCTGCCATTTTAAAAGGAAATTTAATTGATGTTGCGTCTCGGTCAGTTTCCCCTAAAATAAAACCCTTTTCAATTGCAGGATAAGTACTCAAATCAAACATCATCCCATCTGAAATACCACCGGCTGTATGTCTCGTTTCTTTATAAGGTTCACCACCATCTCCTGGGACCTTTCTCATCAGAAAAGAACCTGCCCATTCAGACTGCATATACATTCGTTTTACTTTTAGAAATAGTTGGTATGAGCCATCCTCCGCCGTATACAGATAACCATAAGCGCCTGTTACTTTCTTAATGAAGTTTCTTACATAATCATGAAATCTATTTTCCGTGTCATCCATCAGTTCCTCATATCGAACATGAATGTCCTGTTGAACAGCACGTAGTTTTTGTTGATCAATTGCGTTGTATGTGATGCTTTGCTTTTCACCTTGTTTTTTCACAGAAAGATCCTTTTCAGCTAGGTGAACTTCATATGTGACTGTATCTTTCCCTTGTTTCACTTGAAATTCGTAACCGTTCTCAATTGCTTTTCCAGTTAATTTATATTTGTTTATTAATAAATTGGGGTCAAAATGCCTTTTCGGGTTTTCCTCCAAAATGGTTTCATTCAGATGACCCGTTACCTTCCCTTTCTTCTCCGTTAACTTGAACCAGCTCACGCGATCTTTTGTCTTATACGCAAAGGCATAGGAGTGATTCAATGAACTCTTTTTCGTGATTGCTTGATATGCTGTCCAGCCGACTGCACCAATGACTAGTACCGCCAGGAGAGCCGCGATCCAAATGTTCGATTTACTCATACGCACCTTCTCCCATCTATGATCTGACAAATGATTCTTAATATATATGGTTGATTCATCTCCTGAATGAACAAAATCAGTTGTCTTTTCACCTCCTTTATAGAATTGATATTTTCTAAAAATTCTTGTATCTGTCACTAAACATGGTTTATTATATATCTAAATGATATATCTTTTAGATAGGTGTGTTGACGTAATGAAAAAATACAATGATACGACGTATGCGATTTTAGGGATTTTAACGACAGATTGTAAGTCAGGGTACGAAGTGAAGCAATTAATTGATAAGAGCCTGCATCACTTTTGGAAAATTAGTTATGGACAAATTTATCCAGCTTTAAAGTTAATAGTCGAGGAAGGGCTTGCTGAGGTTTCACCGGCTTCTACATCTGGCCGTTCAGACAAGCGGGAATATCACCTGACTGAAAAAGGACTAGACACGTTGAGGCAATGGCTGGCGCAGCCGCTCGATCAGTTACCAGCAGAACGAAATGAAGTGTTATTAAAGCTATTCTTCGGACAATATCTTTCGTTTGAGAAAAAGCTGACACTTCTTCAGGATTATGAAAGGCAACTTCGTATCCGTTATGAGACATATGTTTCGATTGAACAAAACATTAGAGAGCTTTATCCAGTTGAAGCGGATGCGAAGTATTGGCTGTTTACTTTAGATTATGGAAAAAGAGTGGCTCAAGCAGGAATTGATTGGTGCGTGGAAACATCCCATTTGATGAAGAAAGAAGGATAAACGAATGAAAAAAGACAAACGTGCTGGCAGGTTTACAACGGACAATTCTGACTCGATTGTTGTGTTCATCATCGGAATGAGAATCAATAAACGCTGGGCTGTCCATCAATGGCTTCCAGTATTTATGGCGATGCCTGGGATGATCAAAGAGCTGTATACGCATCAAGAGGAACTTGGTTTTCTGGGTACAGAAAATCACTTCGGTTTACGCACCACCACCATGATCCAATATTGGAAGTCAACAGAGGACCTCCTTGCCTACGCCAAGATGGAGAAGCATTTGGCTGCTTGGAAAGGATTTAACCAAAGAGCACGGAACAATGATGCAGTCGGGATTTATCATGAAACGTATCAAGTTCAAGCCGGCTCATATGAATCTGTCTATGTGAACATGCCAGCCTATGGATTGAGCCAGGCAAGATCTCCTATTCCAATTGGGCAAGGAAAACAAACAGCGCAGGAACGTCTAGATACAACAAATTCCTAGAGAGCGATTCTCTAGGAATTTCTTTTCACAACGGTCACAAAATGCTTTAATATGCGGGCTGTTAATCCCCAAATGGTGTAGTTGTCATAATCATAAAACCATTCCTCCATCGAACGACTTCCCCAGCGGTATTTCTCACCATTCATGATTTTTTCATAAGGGAAATCCTCAGCTGGTGTTGGCTGAACGGACACATGATGCAAGTACGGCTCATATTGGCTGAGCCATGATAAAGGTACGGTAAAGGTCTCTTCTACTTCTTCTTGATTGAAGGAGTGCTTCACCTTTTGCTCATCAATGATACCGACATATGGGTATACCACAAAGGAGGGAGAAGCAATGTAGGGGCTGAGCTGTCCAAGAATCTCGACTGATTCAGGCGGAATGCCTAGTTCTTCATATGTTTCTCGCAGTGCAGCTTCCTGTGCTGTTTCGCCGCCGTCGAGTTTCCCCCCAGGGAAGCTAATATCACCAGGCTGTTTTCTCATCGTCAGCGATCGCACCTCAAATAATACATGCCATTCCCCGTTTACTTGCACCAAAGGGACAAGGACTGCCGCCTTGAACGCTCTCTCTTCTCCAATAAACAACGGCTGTGATTGATGTAAGTCATTTTTTAATTGGTCAATGAACACGGACATCACCTGTTTTCTGTTTCTCTTTCCTTTAGCGTATCATTGTTCACATTTCGAATAAAGATGATCTTTCTGACAATTATTTTTATCATTTTGACAATTATTATTGTCAAATTGAATACAATACTTTACAATCAAGATAAGATTTCAATCAAAATTGAGGTGACAGAATGAAAAATCGGCTAAAAGAGCTGCGTGCGCGTGATGGTTTCAATCAAACGGAGCTTGCAAAGCGTGCAAAGGTTTCTCGCCAGACCATCAGCTTAATGGAACGAGATGAATTAATGCCGTCTCTCTTACTCGCTGTTAAGCTTTCACGCATTTTTCAGGAACCCATTGAACGTATTTTTTTATTCGAGGAGGATGAACTCATATGAAAACTGTATACAAAATGCTCTTAGGTGCTCTCCTTGGCTTTCTCGGTGCTTACTGTTTGCTGGCAGCCGAATTTGAGATGACACTTTTGCAAGCTGCATTTGAAGCAACTCTTGTCATCACTGGCTTGACGTTTCTATTCATCATTTATTGTTTTTCAGGCATTTCACGCATGAAGAAAAGAGTCTCTCTTTCAGTATCTGGTGATGAGGAGGATGAACTAGAGGTAAAACAGTACCGAACCTTTACTGATGTAACGTTAGCTAATACGGTGAGCACCATTTTATCGATTATTGCAATTGGTATTTCCATCGTAACCGAGCAGCCACTCTGGCTTATTCTCGTAAATGCTGCCTTATTTTTGATCACCGTCATTCTTTCTTATGCGTCGATCTCTGTCCTAAAGCTCGTCTATCCTAATCGTCACCTACCTAGTCCTTCCGATAAAGATTATGGCAAAAAACTGCTCGCCATTTCTGATGAAGGTGAAAAGCATGTGATGCTCGATGGGCTTTTTCACACTTATCAAATGATGAATATTTTATTGACCGGTGCCATGTTTATTTTGATTGTCTATTCTCTTGGCGCCAATCACTCTCAGCTCTTCTCCATCATCGTCGTTGGACTTATTCTAATCATTCTTAATGCATACTATATGTTGAAAATTAGAAATCGTTAAATAAGCAAAAGCACAGCGCTGTAAAAAGGCTGTGCTTTTTTCTGTCCGTTAAGTCACGCGACGTTTCTTTCGTGCATAAATCAAAAATAGGAACCCAAACCATACCGGTGTCAATAACAGCGCTGGACGTGTTGCATCAGCGAAGAGCATGATGACGAGAATGGCAGCAAAGAGCACAAGAACACAAATATTCACAAAAGGTGTGAACGGTGCTTTAAAGGTAGACGCCGCATGTAGTTCAGGTCGTGTTTTTTTATATTTCAAATGGCAAATTAAAATAATACTCCATACCCAAATGAAGCAAATGGCACTAATTGTTGTGACAATGCCAAAGGCTTGTTCGGGAATCAGCTTGCTTAAAAGAGCACCGACCGATACCACAATCGTTGAAACGAATAGTGCATTACTTGGAACAGCATGCTTATTCAGACGGCCAAAGGACGATGGCCCTTGTTTTTGATGACTGAGATTATACAAAATCCGGCTCGTTGAGAACATACCGCTATTACAAGCAGAAGCGGCAGACGTTAGGACAACAAAATTAATGAGTCCCGCTGCAACTGGTATCCCAATCAGTCCAAAGGTTTTCACAAAAGGGCTTTCTGATGCATTGAGCTCGGTCCATGGGTTGATACATAGTAAAACAAAGATGGCACCCACATAGAAAAATAGAATTCTTAATGGAATTTTATTAATCGCAGATGGGATGTTCTTTTGAGGATTCGCTGTTTCTGCAGCGGAAACACCGACAAGTTCCACACCCACATACGCAAAAATCACCATCTGGAAAGACAATAAGAAGCCTGTGACACCATTTGGAAATAATCCTCCGTGTGACCAAAGGTTTGTTACTGTCACCGGTCCGGCATCTGTTTGAAAACCAATGATCAAAAAGGCAATCCCAACGCCAATTAACAGTAATATCGTAATCACTTTAATCAGCGCAAACCAAAATTCCATTTCTCCAAAAAGCTTCACTGTTAATAAATTAAACCCTAGTAAAATCAACAAACAAATGATGGCAGGAATCCATTGCGGAATGTCAAACCAATACTGCACATATACCCCGACCGCAATGACATCAGCCATCGCTGTCATAATCCAGCAAAACCAATACGTCCATCCCGTCACAAAGGAAGCCCATGGGCCAAGATAGTCCTCTGCTATATCGGTTAAAGACTGATAGCCCGCCTTAGATAAGAGCAATTCTCCAAGTGCCCTCATGACAAAAAAGATGGCCATACCGACAATTAAATAAGCAAAAATGATCGACGGACCCGCCAATTGAATGGCTTTTCCAGAGCCTAAAAACAGCCCTGTCCCGATGGTTCCGCCAATTGCAATCAATTGAACATGGCGGTTTGATAAATCTCGTTTTAATTCTTGTTGTACCAATTTCAACGCCCTCCTACGACACGATCCTATACTGGAATAATGAACTCTCAAAAAGTCCATAAAAAAAGAGATTGGATGCGCTCCAATCTCATGGTCATAAAAGAATAGCAAAATAGAGAAAAGCAATACACGGCATCATCCATGCATCACAAATACAATATTTCGTACTCTTCTGTCCTTTTGCCTGAGATTGTGAACCCTTCGGCGCCGCACATACATGCGGTCTCTCCAGAAGCTGCTCCTGCCATAGTGTGACCCACAGCAATCATAGCCTTCGTTATTTAATTAAAATGTTGTTATTTCTGAATAATTTTATATTTTACGCCTCAAGAAGAAGGCTGTCAATGGTAATCTTTTAAGATTTATGTATCCTTTACCTGATGCGATATGACTTCACTTCATCAACACCTATGATTAAGGTATAATATATCAAAAGATGTTCGGCTCGTTTGATAGGGAAATCCATCTTGATCATGAACCAAAGTTAAGCAATCCATTGAAGTTGGTGAAAACAAATGAAAAAAATGAACAAGCAGCGTGTCACATTACAGGAAGTCGCCCGTCATGCCGGTGTCTCGACCTCAACGGCCTCACTCGTTGTTCGAAACAATCCTAGAATCTCTGAAGCCACTCGAAAAAAAGTCCTGCAATCCATGGAAGCTTTAGGTTACGTATACGACCGCGTCGCTGCCAACATGCGGTCAAAAAGCTCCAATATTGTAGGTGTGATCGTCACAGATATTTCAAACACCTTTATTTCTGAATTTCTAATCGGCGTGCAAACTACACTTGAATCACTTGGCTATACCGTTTTACTTGGTACAACCTTTGATAGTGTCGATAAACAGGAACAGCTCATTTCCACAATGGTAGAACACCGGGTTGGAGGGATAATTTTAAACCCAGCTTCGAAAAGCTCTACTCGAACGGTCAAACAGTTAAATCAAATTCGCACCCCAAAAGTACTGGCAAACCGTGAGTTAGCGGATGTGCATTGTGACTATGTGGGCGTTGATTATGAACAAGGCACTTGGATGGCGGTTCATCACCTTCTTCAAAAAGGACATCAACGCGTTGCCTTTTTAGGCGGCATTAAGTCCTCATCGACTTGGATTGAACGCATGAAAGGTTTCAAAAGAGCCCATGACGAGGCAAACCTGACGATTAATGAGTCACTTATCATTGATATAGAACCTACTCGCGAAGGCGGGAAACAAGCACTCGCCCAAGTCATCGACCAGCCCAAGCCTCCTACGGCTATTTTTTGCTTTAGTGACTTAGTTGCGTTTGGAGTCATTCAGGAACTGACAGCTCGTGACATCAAGCCTGGTGAAGACATCGATGTTGTTGGATTCGATAATATTCCTGAAGCGGAAATGTATCACCCGCCGCTCACCACTGTCTCATCATTCCCACGCTCCATCGGGGTAAAAGCTGCGAACCTTTTATATCATAAAATGAACGAACAGGATGAAGAGCTGCAGCGATTGATCTTAAAGCCTCAGCTTCATATTAGAGACACCTCTACCTCATCATGAAAAGGAGAATTGTGTACAGCAATTCTCCTTTTTTTATTGATCAAGTCAACCATTTCTTTGTTTCATTTTTCTTTTTTTAAATCACAAAGTCATAAACTTGACACATTTAACAGGCAGGAGTATATTTATCTCGTTGCTTCTTTTAGTATATCGTTATACCTTTCTTATCATATCATTATTTTGATTCAACAACAGATGAAATTGGTATCTTCTGATTCTGATCAAATCATGGAGATATACCTTCTAATCAAGACTGTTATAATTTTTTGCATTCTAGTAGAACGATGTACTTAATGGAAGAACAGATGAATATTCATTATTTTTTCATCAACCACATAAGGGGTGTTGTGATGGGTTTCATATTATTTAATTTTAAGGAAATAACAAAGGGTATACAAAGAATTTGACCCTAAAGGGGTTTCAAATATAGGAGTGGGAACATGAAAAATCCTTATATTAAATCGTCACTTGGCATGTATTTAAACTATTTCATGCTTGGCATGATCAATATTATTGTGGCATCCAACATGGAAAGCTTATCTGAACGCTACCATGTAGATATTCCGAAAATCAGCTTGCTTGTATCGGCAATCGGAATCGGTAAATTAATTGCTCTCTTTTTCTCTGGACGGCTGGCAGACAGCTGGGGGCGTAAACCTGTCATTATTACAGGAAACTTTTTATACTTATTATTCTTAATTGGGATTCCAACGACGACCAATTATACACTTGCTTTTATCTTTGCGATTTCCGCAGGGATTGCAAACTCACTGCTTGATTCAGGGACATATCCTGCTTTGACAGAATCATTTCCTAAAAAAGCAAGTTCAGCTTCTGTATTAGTGAAGGCATCCGTATCAATCGGTGCGACTGTTCTTCCATTTATCTTGGCATTCTTTATTGCACATGACATTTTCTGGGGCTGGGCATTCTTTGGATTAGGACTTCTTTATTTACTTGTAGGCATTTACTTGATCTTTATGCCGTTTCCAAATCATAAGCAAGCGGCTTCACAAAACGATATTCCAGTTCAAGAGCAAATGAAGGAAGAACCGAAAATGTTTGGTGAAGGCTTAGCTGTAGTGCTCATGGGGTTCACGTCTACTGCGCTGTTTGTCGTATGGCAGACATGGCTTCCGCAGCTCGGGTTAAAATTGATTGGACTTGGCACAGGACAAGCCACACAGCTTCTTTCTTATTTTAGTATTGGTGCTCTTGTGTCTGTTCTATTGCTATCAATCGTATTAGATAAATTCATTTCACCAATTATGGTGGCTATCATTTATCCAATTGGGGCATTCCTTGCCATGCTTTCACTATTTCAAATCGAAACATACGGCATTGTCATTGTCAGCACCTTTTTCTTAGGGTTATTCACAGCAGGAATCTTCCAGCTGGCGATGAGTATTATGATGAAATTATTCCCTACAAACAAAGCAACGGCTTCATCATATGTCAACATTGCGGCAAGCTCAGCGTTTATCCTTGTTCCACTTATTACAAGCGGACTCGTCAGCACGTACGATATTAAAATGACGTTATTTTTCGATATGATCATTGCGGTGATTAGTGTAGTCTTAGCGGTCTTTGTTCTTGGACGCATGAAAAAATTGTTTAGATAATTAAAGGAGATGTCAATCATGACAAACATACATGAACGTAATATTGATGGAAAAACAAAATTAGTCGGTCTTCTTGCGACACCAATCGGGCACAGCCTGTCACCACGGATGCACAACCTTGGCTATACACTAACAGGAATCAACTATGCTTACCTAGCTTTTGAGGTAGGAAATGATGAACTAGAAGCAGCAGTAAACGGCATGAAAGCGATGGGCGCAGCTGGATTTAACGTATCCATGCCGAACAAAATGAAAGTACTCGATTACTTAGATGAACTAGACGATTCTGCAAAATATACACGCGCAAGCAACACGGTTGTGAACAAAGATGGCAAGCTGGTTGGCTACAACACAGATGGTCTTGGTTACGTAAGAAACTTAATTGAACATGGCGTTGAACTAGCTGGACAAAAGGTCACACTCGTTGGATCTGGCGGCGCTGCGACACCGATTGCGATTCAGCTTGCACAATCAGGTATTCGTGAAATTAGTATTTTTGCTCGTAATGATCAATACTTTATTCAAGCAGAAGAAAATGTAAATTACATCAACAACGAAATGAAATCATTCGGTGTCAAAGCGAATATTTTCCCACTTGAAGACAAAGACGCTTTCCGTCGTGAAGTAGCTGAAAGTGCGATCCTAGCAAACGGGACAAGCCTTGGCATGAAACCATTAGATGAGCTCAGCATTATTGACGATACCCTTGATGTATTACGCAAAGACTTAATCGTGACAGATGTTGTCTACAACCCGCAAAAAACAAAACTTCTTGCGCAAGCACAAGAAGCTGGCGCCAAAACGATTAACGGTCTTGGCATGATGCTATGGCAAGGTGCCCTTGCATACAAACTCTTTACTGGCGAGGATATGCCAGTTGATCAAGTGAAACAGATTCTTTTTGAAAACGACCGTTTCTAAACGAAACACATCAAAAAAGACGACCTCCGCT
>NZ_JACXXE010000015.1 GCF_014764715.1 Bacillus crepusculi
TCATGTTCGTTATCGCTCGTAAGCGACTTTAATATCTTAACATTTCGTATCGGTTAAAGTCAAGAACTTTTTCAATTTCTTTTTTTAACCTCATTGCTGTTTTGCGGCAACGAATAATAATATACCATCTTGATTCTTTCCTTGCAATAGTTTTTTTAAAAAAAGTTTCATTTTATGAAAAATAAAAAGCGCCACGGATAACATGGCGCTTTGATTGATGTATTAACGGTTTCTCATTTGCGGGAAAAGCAGTACATCTCTGATTGATGGAGAATTTGTTAATAGCATGATTAATCGGTCAATACCGATTCCTAGTCCACCTGTTGGCGGCATACCATATTCTAATGCTTCAACAAAATCGTCATCCATTAGATGCGCTTCGTCATTTCCTTCTTCACGTTCTTTTAATTGAGCTTCAAAGCGTTCTCTTTGATCAATTGGATCGTTTAGCTCTGTAAATGCATTTGCATGCTCACGGCGTACGATAAATAGCTCAAAGCGATCTGTGAAGCGAGGGTCTTCTGGGTTTTTCTTCGCTAAAGGAGAAATCTCCACTGGGTGTCCATAAATAAATGTAGGCTGAACCAATGTTTCTTCTACTTTTTGCTCGAAGAACTCATTGATGATATGACCCACTGTCATGTTTTTCGTGATTTCAATTCCGTGATCAGCAGCATGCTGTTTCGCTTCTTCTACAGACATCTCCTGCCAGAAATCTACACCAGTTGCTTCTTTGACCGCTTCAACCATATGGAGTCTCTTCCATTCAGGCTTGAGGTCAATTTCATCTTCTCCGTATTGAATCGTTGTTGTCCCTAGAACCTCTTCGGCAATATGAGCAATCAGGTTTTCAGTTAGGTTCATGATGTCTTTGTAATCTGCGTAAGCTTCGTACAGCTCGATCATAGTGAATTCTGGGTTATGACGAGTTGATACACCTTCGTTACGGAATACACGGCCAATCTCGTATACTTTCTCTAGACCACCGACAATTAGGCGTTTTAAGTGTAGCTCGATCGCAATACGCATATAAAGCGGCATATCAAGTGCATTATGGTGAGTAATGAAAGGACGTGCTGATGCACCACCAGGGATGCTATGCATTGTTGGTGTTTCAACTTCTAGGTATCCTTTAGAATCTAAGTATCTTCTCATGGATTGAATGATCTTGCTTCGCATGATGAACGTCTGCTTACTTTCTGGATTGACAATCAGGTCAAGGTAGCGCTGACGATAGCGTTGTTCTACATCCTTTAATCCGTGATATTTATCAGGAAGCGGGCGAAGTGCTTTTGTGAGAACCTCAAAACTAGACGCTTTAATAGAAAGTTCTCCTACATTCGTTTTAAACACAGTTCCTGTTACACCGATGATATCGCCTAGATCTGAGCTTTTGAATAATTCGTAGGCTTCTTCTCCTACACTATCTTTGCGAACATAGATTTGAATTTGCCCTTCTAAATCTTGAATGTGTGCAAAGCCAGCTTTTCCTTTTCCACGCTTTGTCATCATACGGCCAGCGATTGTTACTTGAGCCGCTTTTTCTTCTAAGTCTTCTTTTGAAAACTCGTCATATTCGGCAATAATTTGCGCAGATTGATGAGAACGGTCATATCGTTCACCGAATGGATCGATACCCTCTTCTCTCATTTTATTCATTTTGTCACGTCTAACTTGGAATTGGTCATTTAATTCTTCGTTATTAAGCCCTTCATTACTCATTTATATCACTCCAATAATGTATTTTGCAGAGAAAAGCAGAAAAACTGCCAGTACACGCACTAGCAGTGAGCTACAAAAAGAAAAATAGTCTTATCCTACTTTTATACTTTGAAGCTCTTTTGCCTCGGCTTCGATCGTAAAGTCATCAAGAACTTGTACAAGCTCCGCTCTCGTTTCACTTTGATTGATTTGATTTCTAACGTCTGCGTTGCCTCGGACACCTTTTAAGTACCACGCTGCATGCTTTCTCATTTCTCTGACAGCGACATGTTCGCCTTTCAGGTCAATGAGTCTGTCTAAGTGAAGTTTGCACACAGACATTTTTTCACGCACGTTTGGTTCTTCTTTCAGTTCGCCCGTTTCTAAATAGTGAACCGTACGATAAATCATCCACGGGTTTCCTAGTGCGGCTCTTCCGATCATGACAGCATCCACACCTGTTTCATCAAGCATTCGTTTTGCATCTTGAGGGGTTTTGACATCGCCATTCCCGATCACAGGAATTGAAACAGATTGTTTTACCTCTTTAATGATATCCCAATTCGCTGTCCCTTCGTACATCTGCACGCGGGTCCGGCCGTGAAGTGCAACAGCTTGTCCACCTGCTCGTTCAACAGCACGGGCATTTTCAATAGCAAAGATATGGTCTTCGTCCCAGCCCATTCTCATTTTTACCGTAACAGGTTTGTCTACTGCTTCTACAACAGCTGAGACCATTTCATAAATCTTGTTTGGATCAAGCAGCCATTTCGCTCCTGCATCACATTTTGTAATCTTCGGTACAGGACAGCCCATATTGATATCAATAATGTCCGCCGTGGTATGCTGGTCTACAAACTTTGCCGCTTCTACGAGTGTGTCCTTTTCTCCTCCAAATATTTGAAGGCTCAAAGGCTTTTCACGTTCATCAATGTATAGCATTCCCATCGTTCTGGCATTGTTGATCAGAATCGCTTTGTCACTGACCATTTCTGCGCAGACTAAGCCTGCTCCAAACTCCTTGACAGTGAGTCTGAAAGCAGAGTTACATACACCAGCCATTGGTGCGAGCACCACTTTGTTTTTTATCTCGATATCTCCGATTTTAAACATCTTTCCCCCTCCTTTCTTCTTCGAGTATTGGTGAAAGTTCTTCCACCGTTATATTTAAAGCATCTGCTATTTGACCAACCATTTGGTTTGTTGGTAATCGATTGCCTCGCTCAATTTCTCCTAAGACAGAGACAGAGATACCCAGTCTTTTGGCGAACCCTTCCTGAGTATACCCTTTTAGCTTTCGGTATGCACGAATTCTTCTACCCCATATGTCTTTTTCCATATGCTAACACCTTCTTGGTCTGTTACGGCATTTATTTGTACTTCGCCGATTTCTGGGCAAATCTCACTCATCGGAACAAGAACGAATAAACGTTCGTACATTCTAGGATGCGGCACTACAAGTTGTTCTGTTTCAATATTTTCACGATTATAAAGTAAAATGTCAAGGTCAGCCGTTCGCGGACCCCATCTCACTTCTCTTGTTCTGCCTAACTCTTGTTCAATGTTCTGAGTAAGTGCTAGCAGTTCTTCTGGACGAAGCGAGGTGGAAATTTTCACAGCCATATTCAAAAAGTCATCTTGGTTCTCGTAGCCTACCGGTGTTGTTTCATATATAGATGAAATCGACTCCACTTGAACATCTGGGTGTTCGTGCAGTTTTTTGACTGCTTCTTTTAGATAGGTTTCCTTTTTACCGATGTTCGAACCTAAAGCGATGTATGCGGTATTGTTCATGTGCGTGATCTCGTCATTTCAATGGCAACGGACTGATAGTGTCCTGGAATTGGCGGGTCTGGCTTAATCACCTTCACTGTACATTCCTGAACTGCATGAAAGTCCTTTAACACTTGGTTTGCAATTCTTTCTGTCAGCGTTTCAACAAGGTTAACCGGCTCTCCTTCTACAATGCTTTTGCAGATTTGGTAGAGCTCTGCGTAGTTGATGGTTTCGTTTAAGTCGTCCGTTTGTCCTGCTTTGCTTAAATCAAGTGAAGCTGTTAAGTCTACACGGAATCGCTGCCCTAATTTATTTTCTTCAGCAAATACTCCATGATAGCCGTAAAATTCCATACCGTTTACATATACTTTATCGATGATAAGCGCCTCCTTTATTCAGCATGGCATCCATCATTTTTGCCATTCTCGCAATTTCTTTCACATCATGTACACGAACCATCGCACTGCCCTTTTGAATCCCAAGACAGACCGTGGCCCCCGTTCCCTCTGTACGTTCTTCAGGCGGCAGGTCTAAGACAGCGCCGATGAATCGTTTTCGAGATGTAGCAAGAAGCAGCGGATAACCAAGATGACAAAAATGTTCGAGCTCATTCATGACCATCAGGTTGTCCTCTTTATTTTTCGCAAATCCGACACCTGGATCTAATATGATCATGTCATCATGGACACCCGCTTGTTTGGCAATTTGAACACTTTCTTTCAAATCTGCGATCATATCTGGAATCAGGTGTGTGTAATTTCGCTCTGGTCGATTGTGCATTAAAATGATTGGCACATTGTGCTTCGCTGCCACATGTGCCATTTGAGGATCAGCTTTTGCTCCCCATACATCATTAATGATGGAGGCTCCCGCTTTCACCGCCTCATCTGCGACACGGGCTTTATACGTATCAATGGAAATAGGCACGTCTAATTCTTTTGTGATCTTCTCAATCACTGGAATCACTCTTGCAAGCTCCTCTTGCTCTGAGACAAGTGCCGCTCCCGGCCGAGTCGATTCTCCGCCAATATCGATGATATGTGCTCCGTCTTCCATCAACTGCGCTGCATGAGCTAGCGCTTTATCTATTTGATTAAACTTTCCTCCATCTGAAAAAGAGTCAGGTGTGACATTTAAAATGCCCATGACCAATGTCTTTTCTTCATAACTAAGGGTGTGGTGCTTGGCTTGTATGATTTTAGGCTGTTTTATCACTTGTTGTGTCATTGTGTCCACCTACTCTTTATATTCTAGACGTTCTTTTGTATATTGTGTTCTCAGCTGTGTTGAGATCGTTCGGTTTGTCAACACAGTCTCTCCTATACGCCCGAAAGGCACAATTCCCTGGACAGAATTGGTCATCCATGCCTCATCAGCCGATAGTAAATGTGACACTGGGTACCGCCCTTCTTCCAGCGAGGCCCCCATAGCATGAAGCATCTCTATACAATATCGACGGGTTACCCCGCTTAAGATACCTGTATCAAGTGACGGTGTATAGACCACATCTTCTTTTCGCCAAAATACATTCGAGGTAATTCCTTCTGCCACATCCTCTTCTTTTGTTAAAAAGATGCCTTCTATCGACGGGTCGTTCCCTACTTCTCTTTTAGCGAGCAGGTTGTTCATATAATGATGAGACTTGAGGCGTCTTGGCCCTTCCGGTGTGTTTCTCCTCGTTTGAAGAATGACTCCCTGCTTCTCATCTAAAATAGATTCGGGCCGGAATGGAGAGATCATGACGAAAACGACAGGCTCTTCATAAGGATCTGCAGAAAATCCATTACCTCTACCTCTGCCCGCAGAGACGTTGAGGCGAATTCTCGCATGACCACCTGCTATATGGTTTTTGTTCAGTAAGGTATGAATGATGTCGAGTACAAATGGTTTCTCTATTGTGGATTCGATGCAAAGGTCACATAACGATTGATTGAGCCTTTCAAGATGCCAATCTAACAGGAAAACTTGTCCTGCCAGGCTGGTAAATGTTTCGAATACACCGATGCCATATAGAAAACCATGATCAAAAGGAGAAAGAGTCGCGTCTTTCTCCTCTATATACTGACCGTTCAGATAAATGATCATGCGTTTACTTCATGCCCCTTTTTACGATAGGTTTCAATGAAATTTTTAAGCATTTCTTTTCCGAAGGACGTCATAATGGATTCAGGATGGAACTGAACACCTTCAATTGGCAGTTCTTTATGGCGAATGGCCATGAGCTCGCCTTCCTTTGTGCTAGCTGTTGCGATAAAGCACTCCGGCAGCGTCTCGTTTTTCACAATTAATGAATGATACCTCGTGGCGACGAGCGGATTTTGGAGTCCGGTGAAGACTCCCTTGCCGTCATGTTCAATCTCTGACGTTTTACCATGCATTAACCGCTCTGCACGGATCACATCTCCGCCAAAGACTTGCGCGATGGATTGATGACCTAAACACACACCAAAGATCGGAATGCTTCCGGCAAAGTGCTTGATTGCCTCCATACTAATTCCCGCTTCATCAGGACTGCATGGCCCTGGAGAAATCATCAGAAAATCTGGATTAAGCTCTTCGATTTCTTGAATGGTTACTTGATCATTCCGTTTCACGATCAATTCTTCTCCAAGCTCTCCTAAATACTGGACCAGGTTGTACGTAAATGAATCATAATTATCAATCATTAATATCATACTCTGCTCACCTCTAACTCAAAATAGTCTCTTCTTTGCTCAGCTGTAATGCTTTTTTTACTGCATAGACTTTTTTAATGGATTCTTTATATTCGTGCTTTGATACAGAATCAATCACAATACCAGCCCCTGACTGCATAAAGGCTTTGCCTTCTGTACAGTATGCCGTACGAATGACGATATTAAAGTGCATATCTTGATTGAATCCAAACCAGCCTATAGATCCAGTATAAAGCCCACGTCTTGTTGGCTCAAGTTCTTCTATAATTTCCATCGTTCTCACTTTTGGAGCACCAGTGATCGTTCCGCCTGGGAATACTGCATGCATGACATCTACTGCATCACATTCAGCACGCAGCTCCCCTTGTACATTCGATACAATGTGCATCACGTGTGAATATTTTTCAATGGCCATAAACTCATTCACCTTTACAGAGCCGTAAGTAGACACGCGTCCAAGGTCATTTCGCTCAAGATCAACGAGCATTACATGCTCTGCCCGTTCTTTTTCATTTTCAATGAGTTCCTTTGCCAGCGCTTGATCCTCAGCATCGTCCTTGCCTCGTGATCTTGTGCCGGCAATCGGTCTTGTTTCTAGTTGAGTGCCTTTTTTCTTAATAAGCAGCTCTGGAGATCCACAAACAATCTGGAAATCAGGCGTGTGCAGATAAGACATATAAGGAGATGGGTTCACTTGACGTAATGTTTTGTATAAATCATACGGGTGAGTATGAAGCGGTTCGTCTTGTCTGATGGATAGATTCACTTGGAACACATCACCGTTTGCGATATATTGCTTAATTTTCTCTACTGCTTCTCCAAAGGTTTCTTCAGTAAAAGGTGCTGCTGGCACAAATTCTGAAGAAGATACACTGACAGGTGATTGTACGGATTCTTCTGAAGTACTTGTCCAGCTTAGCTTCAATTCTTCGAGTCTTTGATGAGCTTCACTCACAGGTTCTGCTCCCTCTGTGTGAGTGATCAGCCATAGCACATTTTCTTCATGATCAAAGACCGCAACATCATTAAACACGAGGAAATACAGATCAGGTGTGTTAAGGTCATCAATTGACAGCATCTTAAAATGCTCGATATATCTTGCATAGTCATAGCTTAAAAAGCCAATCGCCCCGCCTTGAAAGTCAGGGTATTCCTCGTTCGTTTCAGTGTGAAGGGTTTGGAACCACTCCGTAAAGGCTCTGAATGGATCGCCTTCTTTAAACAGCACCTCATCTTGATAATGGATGGTTGTCATCCCGTCTTTCCCCTTCGCTTTAGCAATGGGGTGAATGCCCGCAATGCTGTATGTTCCGCCACGTGCACTTTCAAGGAGGACATGGTGTGTTTCATGTGCAGCTAGTTGTTCGTATCTTTTCAAGAATGCATCTTTCGCAAAAGGAATTTTGATGCCCATCGGCCTGCGTTGTGTCATGTTATCATCCTTTTTCATTTTCATTAATCTTATTGTAATGCAATCCATTTTATTTAGAAAATAGTATTTGCTTTCCATCTTCAGAATTCATGAAAAAACCCCAGCAAATGCTGGGGTGAGTGGTTTAATCGAATTGATAAAGAGGTGTGCTGAGGTAACGCTCTCCATTACTTGGGATGATCGCTAACACTTTTTTCCCTTTACCAAGCTTCTTCGCTGTTTGAAGCGCTGCGTAAATGGCTGCTCCTGAAGAAATACCGCCAAGGATTCCTTCCTCTTTTGCTGCCTTTCTTGCAAGCTCAAATGCATCTTCGTTTTTCACTTGGATAATGCCGTCATATACTTCTGTATTCAAGATGGAAGGAACAAACCCTGCTCCAATTCCTTGAATTTTATGCGGACCTGGCTTTCCTCCTGATAAGACCGGAGAATCTGTTGGCTCTACCGCATAAAGCTGAATAGATGGGATGGCTTCTTTCAGGACTTCACCAGCCCCTGTAATCGTCCCGCCCGTGCCAACACCTGCAATGAACGCATCAAGCTCACCATCAAACTGTTCAAGAATTTCTTTTCCAGTTGTGCGGCGGTGAATCTCCGCATTGGCTTCGTTGCTAAACTGCTGAGGCATGAAATAACCGTGCTCTTCTGCCAGCTCTTCCGCTTTTTTGATAGCACCTTTCATTCCTTCTGCACCTGGTGTTAATACAAGGTCTGCACCGTAAGCGCGTAAAAGGTTGCGGCGCTCCTGACTCATTGTGTCTGGCATAACCAATATCGCATTGATTCCTTTAGCTGCCGCTACCATCGCAAGACCGATTCCCGTGTTTCCACTTGTAGGCTCAATGAGCGTGTCGCCAGCTTTTAATATACCCTTTGCTTCAGCATCTTCGATCATTGCTAACGCAATACGATCTTTCACACTGCTGCCTGGGTTCATATATTCAAGTTTCAAGTAGACATCCGCACTGTCTTCTTCTACTAAACGGTTTAATTTAACGACTGGTGTATTTCCTATTAGTTCAAAAACTGAATTTGCAATACGAGCCATCACTAACACCTCTATCTCCGAGTAATTTTATTGTATTAATATTAAATTATCAATTTCAAAAAATTTTGTCAATGCTTTTAGTCCTGCTCTCCATCGTAAAACCATGTGACTTTTGCTTCTTTCCACAGGGTTTTGACATTCGCCTTTTCACCTAGATCTTCCATGGCGATCTGTCTTTTGATCTGATCTTTGACTTCTTCATAGGAGAAGGAACGGCCATTTAATTTTTCTTTTAATTGAATGATGGCATACCCATTTTTGGTCTCTATCGGCTCTTTCGTCCATTCATCTGGTTGAAGCTTTTGGGCTTCTTGTATGTATAGGGCTGGGATACTCTCTTGCTCTTCTGTCACAAAGCCAAGATCTCCGCCATAGGGTGAGGTGTAGCGATCAATCGAGCGTTCAGCCGCCACGGCTTCGAAGCTAGATCCGCCTTTTAAATCCTTCAACACGCTTTCTGCCTCGCCTCTTGTCTTCACGACGATATGGCGAATACGGTATGAATCATCATATTGATACAGGTCCTTGTTTTTTTCATAAAAGGCTTTGGCTTCTTTTTCAGAAACGACGGCGTCTCTCGTTAAGAGCTGCTCTAATAAAATTTGATAACGAATTTGCTCTTTCCATTCCTTTTCACTTGTATGTCCATCTTCGTAGAAATTATTAGAAACCGCTTTAAGCATGAGTAATTCACGATTGATCTCTTTTGAAGACACCTCCAGCTTGTTTTCCTTGGCAAGCTGATTGACCACCTTCTGATTGATCATTTGTTCAAGTGTTGCCTTTCCGTAGCGGTCTTCCATCTTCTTTAACCATTCCTGACGCGTCACCTTCTCTTTTCCAATGGACGCAATTTCTTCGCCGCTCTTCCCGCTTGTAGAAGCCTGTGACATTTGTGACTTTGTTAATACATATGCAATGACAACGGCATTGATCATGAGCAACACAAGGATAAATGTCCATACCACTCTTGCTTTTAGTCTCATCTTTCGTCTCCTTTCTAAAAAGAAAACCCGCTGCTTAGAGCTTAGCGGGTTATTTCTTCACGTAGCTCTTCTAGCTCTTCTTTTGTAAATACATACGTTTCGTTACAAAAATGGCATTGAGCTTCTGCTTGTCCATCTTGTTCAATCATATCCTCAATTTCGGCTTGTCCTAGGCTGATAATGCCATTAGCAAACCGTTCTTTTGAGCAATTACAAGAGAATTCGACAGGTACAGTTTCTAAAATTTGAGGTTTTTCACCAAGTACTTCTTCTAAAATTTCTTCTGGTGTCATTCCTTTTTCAATGAGTTTAGAAATTGGTTCGATTGTTGATAAACGTTTTTCTAGCCTTTCAATGACTGCATCTTCTGTTCCAGGTAGCAATTGTATGATAAAACCACCTGCTGCGAGAATCGAGTTGTCTGGATTGACAAGGACGCCTACACCTACAGAGGAAGGTACTTGCTCAGATGAGACTAGGTAATAAGTGAAGTCATCTCCAATTTCACCTGAGACGATTTCCGTTTGTCCTGTAAAATGATCCTTCAGCCCAATATCTTTCACAACACTTAGTGTTCCTGTTGTGCCAACTGCACGTCTGACATCTAGCTTGCCATGTTCATTTAAGTCAAAGTGAACTTGTGGGTTAGACACATATCCGCGAACCTGGCCTTTTGCATTTCCATCAGCGATGATGGCTCCGATTGGTCCGCCGCCTTCTATTTTGACGGTTAACTTATTCTCGCCTTTGAGCATAGCACCCATCATGACTGTAGCCGTCATGGTTCTCCCAATCGCTGCTGACGCAGTTGGCCACGTATGGTGTCTTCTTTGCGCTTCATTGATTGTATCTGTTGTGTTTGCAGCATATGCACGGACTTTACCGTCATATGCTAACGCTTTAACTAAGTAATCCATTTGATTTAAACCTCCTATAGTACACCGACACGATTACGTTCATAAATTAATTGGAGTCCTTTTAATGTTAAGAACGGATCGACAATATCAATACAGTCTGATTCATTTCCAATCAATGTAGATAAACCGCCTGTTGCAATGACTTTCGGTGTTTCTTTGGCTTGCTGCTTCATCCGTTTCACTATTCCCTCGACTTGGCCGACATATCCATACAGGATACCTGATTGCATCGCGCTAATGGTATTTTTTCCAACGATGTGATCTGGGCGGACGATTTCAATTCTCGGCAGCTTAGCCGCTCTTGTATATAAAGCCTCTGTTGAGATAGTAATACCCGGTGCAATGGCTCCACCCATGTATTGTTTTTGTTCATTGATATAGCAGTAGGTTGTGGCTGTTCCAAAGTCTACCACAATAAGAGGCGCCCCATATAGATGAATCGCCGCCACCGCATTGACAATTCGATCAGCACCAACTTCCTTTGGATTGTCGCACATAATGTTTAATCCAGTCTTCATCCCAGGCCCTACAATTTGGGGTGAAATGTGAAAGTACTTTTCGCACATTCTTTCTAGCGCAAACATCATTGGCGGGACAACAGAGGAGATGATAATCCCTTCTATTTGGTCAAACATCAGCCCGACATAGTCAAATAAAGACCGGATGGCCATACCAAATTCATCTTCTGTTTTATGACGGCTTGTTTCAATTCGCCAATGGTAGTTTAGATCGCCTTTATGATAAACACCTAAAACGGTATTTGTGTTTCCTACATCTATCACGAGTAACAACTTCATCACCACTTTGAATAGTTTCTCAAAAAGATCATTTTTCGACTTTCTATCATACCATACACGAATCGAGTTCCATTTGTAAACAATTCGAAACCGATCCATTCACGAATTGAAATAAAAAAAGCTGCCGGTGATCCCGGCAGCTTTCATAGAAGGAGATTAAATCTCCTCATCTTCTTTTTTCTTGATGTTTACTTTCACATCATCGTTTTTCTCTTCGTCATCTGCGTATATACGCTCTGGAAGCTTTCCAGTTTCGTAAAGAGATTTAATTTGCTCAGCATCTAATGTTTCAACTTCTAGAAGGGCTTGTGCGATGATTTCTAGCTTATCTTTATTCTCAGTGAGAATTTGTTTCGCACGTTCATAGCTCTCCTTGATGAAACGCTGAACTTCTTGGTCAATTTCGTAAGCAATCGCTTCACTATAATTCGGCTCGTTGTTGAAATCACGACCAAGGAACACTTGACCGCCTTGTGCTTGACCGAATTGAAGCGGACCAAGTTTATCAGACATACCGAACTCCGTCACCATTCTTCTTGCAATGCCTGTTGCACGCTGGAAGTCGTTGTGAGCGCCTGTACTTACTTCACCAAATGTAATTTCCTCTGCAACACGACCGCCGAGTAATCCGACAATTTTATCAAGAAGCTCTGGCTTCGTTTGGAAATAACGATCTTCTCTTGGAAGCATAACCGCATACCCGCCTGCCTGACCACGAGGAACGATGGTTACTTTATGCACCATATCCGCTTCGTCTAGGATCAGTCCAATGACAGTATGACCTGCTTCATGGTAAGCCACGATATTACGTTCTTTCTTCGAAATGACACGGCTTTTCTTCGCTGGTCCAGCGATCACACGGTCAGTCGCTTCGTCGATATCACGCATATCGATTTTCTTTTTGTTATGACGGGCAGCAACTAGTGCTGCTTCGTTTAGTAAGTTCTCAAGATCTGCTCCAGAGAACCCTGGTGTTCTGCTTGCAATGGCTTTTAAGTTGACTGTATCATCAAGCGGTTTGTTTTTCGCATGAACCTTCAGTACTTCTTCACGGCCAATGACATCTGGGCGGTCAACCGTAATTTGACGGTCAAAACGTCCCGGACGTAGCAATGCAGGATCTAAGATATCTGCTCGGTTCGTCGCAGCGATGATAATAATCCCTTCGTTGGCACTAAAACCATCCATTTCAACAAGAAGCTGGTTAAGCGTTTGTTCACGTTCATCATGACCGCCGCCAAGACCTGCTCCACGCTGACGCCCAACTGCATCAATCTCATCAATAAAGATTAAGCAAGGTGCATTCTTTTTCGCATTTTCGAACAAATCACGTACACGTGATGCACCGACACCGACGAACATCTCGACGAAGTCAGAACCACTGATGCTGAAGAAAGGAACGCCTGCTTCTCCTGCAGATGCTCTCGCAAGCAACGTTTTACCTGTACCTGGAGGTCCTACTAGTAAAACCCCTTTAGGGATTCTTGCGCCAAGCTCCGCAAATTTACGCGGATCCTTCAGGAATTCTACTACTTCTACAAGCTCTTGCTTTTCTTCATCCGCACCGGCAACATCTTTAAATTTCACACGCTTCTTCTCTTCTGTGTAAAGCTTTGCCTTACTTTTACCAAAGTTCATGACTCGGCTTCCACCGCCCTGAGCTTGGTTCAATAAGAAGAAGAACAGGATAAAGATGATGATAAACGGAATGATGGTTGTCAAAACTTGCAACCATCCATTTGTTTCAGGTGCTGGTTCTACTTTTACATCTGTATTCTTCAGTGCACTGTAAATTTGGTCAACACCTTGACCATCTGGAACGTGGGTAATGAAGTATTCATCTTTCTTCGCGCCATCTAATTGACCGCGAATTTCATAAACCCCTCTTACAGGCTGAATGGAGATACTCTCCACTTTTCCCGCACTTAAATTTTGCGAAAATTTGCTGTAAGACATGTTCTCAGGCTTTTGATTAGGGGATCCTAACCAACTAACAACCCCTATTACAAGTAATAAAATAAGTATATAAAAAATCGTATTACGAAAAACCCGATTCATTCCTTACCTCCTCCCACAGTAAGCACAACTATGTTCAATAGTATCATAGAAAATCATTCCAATACAACCAATAACCTCATGTATACGCATGCTGATTAGCCTTCGTAAACAGATGGTTTTAACACTCCAATATACGGGAGGTTTCGGTAACGTTCAGCGAAATCCAATCCATAGCCGACAACAAATGCATCTGGCACTTCAAATCCAACATAATCTGCTTTGATGTCTGCTTTGCGGCCGCTTGGTTTATCAAGCAATGTCACAATTTTAATGGAGTTTGCTTTACGGTATCGGAAAAGCTCTACCAGATAGCTCAAAGTTAACCCACTGTCGATGATATCTTCCATAATTAAAATATCTCTTCCTTCAACAGAAGTATCTAGATCCTTGATGATCTTCACTTCTCCAGAAGATACGGTAGACTTTCCATAGCTAGATACATCCATAAAATCAAGTTCTAAATATGTATCAATGTGTTTGATCAGGTCTGCCATGAATGGAAGAGCCCCTTTCAAAACACCAATAGCCAGGGGAAATTTACCATCATAATCGCTGGTTAATGTTGCACCCAGTTCCTTCACTTTTTGCTGGATCTCTTCTTCTGAGATCAAAATCTTTTCAATATCTTGTTTCATGCTTTTGCTTGCCCCCTACAAATTTTCGTGCTGTCTATATTGTAATACAATGAGATCGCTGTTTGTCATATCAATTTCTTCAAAAACGGATTTTTTCAGACCTGGTATCCAGATGATTTGATGATCCGAGTCAGTGACGATCGGCCAGCTGTCTCTTTCTGCAAGAGGCACTTTTTTATCAATAAATATATCCTTCACCTTTTTTGATCCATTCATCCCTTTAAGTTTGATTCGATCACCATTTTTTCGTGAGCGAATGATCAAAGGGAGACGAACATGATCTTTTTGAAGCAAGAAAAAATGATTCCCGTCCCGTGCATCCTTCGGAACTTGATTTGATACCACGATAGACTGTCCATTTGGGAGAAAAAGCTCCTCTCCTAACTCACCCTTTAAGCGATGGGTATAGGACGGATCTATTACAAGCGATCGTTCAAAGGTAAACATACAGTGGTCATAAGACTTGACAGCTTGTAAACCCTTTGGCAAATCTAATGATCCAGACGGTTGTTCCGTATGAGATAACCAGTCCAAAGTCCCTAGAATATGCTGGTTTGAAAACGCTGATTGAGTGTTTTCATAAAGATAGTTTAATATTAGTTGAATGCCTCTTCTTTGTAAAGGCAAAGGCAGGTCAAGCAAAGGCTTCGTTTTGATCTCGATTTGCTTAGGCGATTGATTCGTTATCACTTGGTTCATTTGTTCCTTTGTTAATGCCTGTAAGTATTGCTCATCCTCAGTCAGCATGTCACTTACAAACTGAAAGCTTTCATGTACATGAGGCGCCTCTTCCTTTAACACGGGAAGAATGTGTCTTCTTATCCGGTTTCTCAAGTAGTCATCTGTGTGATTGCTTTGATCAATGACATAGGGAACATGTTCTTGCTTACAAGCTTTTAGCACTTCGTCCTTAGAATATCCAATCAGCGGACGAATCAGCCAACCTTCTTGAAAAGGTCGTTTTGCTTGTATACCTGCGAGGCCTATCCCAACAGTCCCTCGCGTCAGCCTCATCATCATTGTTTCTACTTGGTCGTCTCCATGATGTGCAAGCGCTATAAATTGCGCATTGTACTGCTCCATCAATTGACGAAAGAAAGCATATCTGCACTCTCTTGCAGCTGCCTGTTTGTTTAAGCGGTTTTCTTTTGCATATTGGGTGACCTGTATGCGGGCCGATTTCAAAGGGATCTCTTGCTCCTTGCAGTAAGCTTCAACAAAGGCCAAATCAGCAAAGGATTCTTCTCCTCTGAACATGTGATCTACATGGGCTGCAATCAGCTGAAAGGAACCTTTTCGACGCTTGTTTAGTTCATGCAGTAAAAGCATAGAATCCGGTCCGCCGGAAACCCCGACAATGACTGTCGTATTTTCAAGGAAAACATCATGTTTTTTCAAAAAAGATTCAATTCTATTCACAACTGCCTCCTCGCAAAGAGCAGGTAATTTAAAGATATACATATCCTATCACTTTCAGTAGCTCCAAGCAAAGAAGAAGCCTGCTTTTTTACAGCTCTACAATAGGAATAAAACCACATATGCACAGTAAAGAGCGAGTACACTGCACACGATGAGAATAGTTTCAAAAAGCCCGCCAGATTTTTTGCGTACTGACGTTCTTTTTGCCGCAGCAACTCTCGATCGTGAAGTCACCTGCTGATGTTGACTAACAGCTTGCTTTTGCCTCTTTTTTTGTGCTTGCTTCCTTTGGGGTGTTTTTCTTGAAGCGAGCAGCTGTCCTTCTTTCAGCATGGCACGCTTCATATCTCCCGCTGATTGGTACTTACCTTGAAGGGCTGCCTTCAACACCCTTTCATATCGTTTTAATAAAGGATGTCCTTCAATCGCTCGATAAAGCTGCTTTTCTGGTTCTGCCCCTTTTTTGAATTCCTTTTTATACGCACAGTTCACCATCACCATACTTAAGGCAAATAGATCATAGGAAGGTTCTGCCTTTCTTGTACCAAATCCCCAGTAGCCTCGATCAAAAAACTCGGTATATTCCTTGATTGCTCTGCCTGCCTTCGTTGTTCCTCCAACGTCAATACACCGAATAGCAGCTGGAGGACCTGAAACAATGAGGTTATCTGGCTTCAAGTCCCCAAATATCCAGCCTTCCTTATGTAAATGAGCCAGATTAGACAAAAGCTGAATCATTAAGACGACGATCCACTCATCACCTTTTTGTTTAACGAACTCGAGCAGCAGCGGCCCTCTGACATACTCCATCACATAAAATGAACGCTTTTGAGGCATGCCAGGATAAATGGCATCATCCATATCATAAAAAGAAGGCCCCATGGTTTTCACAGGAGCCTTTGAAAAGGATTTTAATACATTGACTTCAGATGCAATGAGCATACTGTCATCACTCACTTTAAGGGCCACTTGCCCGTTTGGCGATTCGGCTAGATAGACAACACCGTTCGCCCCTTTTCCCAGCTCTTTTACAATGCGGTAATGATGGTGGTGCCATTTCCCTTTAATCACCGTGCCCAGCGGGATGTTAGAAGCCGAATTCATCATCATGCTCTTCCTTTGCTTCAAGTAGCCCTCTACGTGAACGAACGGATTTGAAATGCTGGAGTGCTTCTCGGAGCGCTGGCCCAGTCGGAGTAATTCCTCCAGTGGTCAGCTTTGGGAAAATAGATGATAATGAATCGAATCGAGGCGTCCAATTCAACACAATTTCTGCATCTGAGTTTTTCCCGGGAAATACACACATCCCAAACTGATTCTCACCAATTCTTGAATTTAAACTAATGGAGAGATCAATGAGTGCTTCTTTGACGGTCGGCAGCTTCGGTTTCATACTTGCACTTGTATCAACAAGCACGAGCACTTGAAGATGAACAGTCTCACCTAACTCATCGACAACCTCCATCACTTCTCCGCGTTTATCAGGCGGAAGCTCTTCAATGTCTGCATCTTTGCCGAGAATTTGCTGCAATTCTTTATTGACGACACCTTGCAAAGTTTGTGTCATCGCCTTTTTTGTAACCATTTGTACCGTTTGAGACAATTGCTGCACGTACACAACCTGATGGATGCCTCCGCCTGCGAGAGCAATCCCCTCTACCTCTTTCATTGCTTCATGATCGTGTCTGTTTTCTTCCATAATGCCAATGACATTGACTGTAATCCCTTGTTCCTTTGCCAATGAGGCAATCGCAAGTGGATCTTCCCCGTGATTTGAGCAGCCATCTGTAATCAATAGGATTTGGTTTACGTGACCTTTTCGCATCTTCATTCCTCCTGGGATTGTAACTGAATGCTTATACCCCCCATCATCGCCAGAAGAAATTCATATTATACGATATTTTAAGAAATCTCTTGTTTCTCAAGATAGAAAGTTCCAGTCGGAATGGATGCCCATTTTGGCGTGTTGTGGTCGAGTCTAATGACAACAACCGTCATATCGTCGTCAATTTGACCCGCTCTTGTTCGAATGACTTCCTCCATTAACAAATCAGCAATCTCTTGCGGATCCTCCGTTTTAAAGCTTTTCATTTTCCGTTTTACCCATAAATCGTGATTTTCTATATGCTTTGGCCCTTCGAAAATGCCATCGCTCATCATAATGAGCAGATCTCCTGCCTTCATCTGTTCGCTTACAACCTCCACGTCAAACTCATCAATAATCCCAATCGGCAGGTTGCTAGCTTGCACTTTCATTATCTGGTCACCTCTTTTAATAAAGCTAGGGGTTGAACCAATCTTTAGGAACTTGCAGCTTGCATCCTGTAAATCAATGATTGATAAATCTAATGTTGAGTAGATTTCATCAGTCGTCCGTAAAGATAAAATACTATTAATGGTCTTGATTGCCACTTTTTCGTTGATACCAGACGCCAATATTTTTTCTAAAAGCTTAATCGTTTCATTGCTTTCGAAATGAGCCCTTGCTCCATTCCCCATCCCATCACTAATTGCTGCGGCATATTTACCTGCACCCAGCTCCATCATGCTATAGCTGTCTCCGGATACTAAGCCTCCACCTTTCGCTGCATGCGCTACGCCTGTAGTGACTCGATACGATTTTGCAGAACCAAATACAACATGACAATAGCCTGTTGGATGCTCTGCACATTGTTCCGCTTTTACTAAAATCTGTTCCTCTAAAATATCAGAGAGCATTGGAGCGATAATTTTTTCACATTCCCCATGACCTTGGCAATATGGAATTCTCATTTCTATATCGACATTCCCCTGTTCCAAGCTATAAATTTCTACTTGTTGAATTTCAATTCCAAAGTTCTGAAGCGCTTCTATCATTTGCTCTTCCTGAATAAAATGCTGTTCTCTTTCCCGTTTTATTTCCCGGGAAAAATCCTCCATCACTTGTGAGACACCCATCAGCTGTTCTGCCACAAGGCGCCTGCTGTCTTGGACCTTTTTCTTAAGGGTCTGATTTGCTTTGTAGTAAGCAATCTCCTCCTCGATCAATTCCTCGACATGTGTTGATTTTGAGCAGTGCTGGCTAAATTTCTTTTTCAATTTCCGGTTATGCTCATACGTTTTTTCCTCAGACTCATGCATAACTTGTTTCATCAGTTCATAGGTTGTATCAAAGTTCTGCACCCAGCATTTATTTTTCTTATAGCACGTTTGACAGGATCGTTCTGTGATCGTACTTAAAAAAAGATCTACATCCTCTTCCTGCTTCTTCTCTTCAGGAATGGAATCATAAAATGTTGCAAAACTCTCAGACAGCGCATGAAATACATTCGAGAATTGATCTACTTTTTTTGCTGTCACATCTCGTACTTTCCGCGCATATTGCTGCTGTTCCTGTACATGCTCTACGGTACCAGGTATATATTTCGCCACCTTAGAGGTCACTGATTGTGGCGTGAGTAGAAATAGTGCAACAGCAATGAGTGATTCATAGAGCGTGGTCACAAGACCTGCTGATCCTTCCCCGTACAGTGAAATGAGCAAGGAACCCACAATTAAACCAATGGCTGCTCCTGCTTTCTTTCCCTCTTTTAGCAATCCGCCTAATAAGCCTGAAAAGGCAAGAAGACTCATCTGATACAGGTTTCCAATGTTGGCGAGACCGAGAATTAAACCTGTCACGACACCAACCGTACACCCAATACTGGCTCCGCCAATAAAGGCAAAGGTAAGCACTACATAACGCGACAAAATATGCTCCGCCTGCATTCCTTGAAAGGAAATGCCCGCTAAGCCTGTTAAAACAGAAGCAATTAAAATCATAAAACATATGATTTCTTCGACCTTTAAGGAGTGTTTGATTTTCCTGACTGTAAATATGGGTAGACTTTGAAGAAAAATTAATGTCAATATGAAGGCAAGTCCTGCTTCAACGCCTGCCATGACGTAATCATAGCTTTGCACTGCGCCTTGCTCAAGGTAAACAAAAGCACCTCGGGTGATTAGCATCGAAAGAACAATGACAACTGGTAATGTTTTTACTGGATCTTTGATGATGTAAGAAACAACTTTTGACATGAGAAGAAATACGATCAATGACGCAAACACAAATAATGCGTTTTGAGGTGATATGGTCATCGCCCCAGCGAGTAAAGCAAGACAAGCGAGCATCGCCTTATCCCTTTTAATGAGCAGCATGGAACCAAAGAAAGGCAAAGCAAACGGCATAATTTCAGATAAAATAAAGGCTCGTCCTAATAAAAAGCCAAGAACAACATAAATAAACCCTTTATAGAAAAAAAGAGAATGCGTATGATGAAGAAACAGATTTTTCATCTTTTTCAAACCTGCACTGATTCTTTCAAAGCCCGCTCCTGTTAAATCAGTTCTTCTTTCTAGTTTTTCCATCTTTTCATCCCCCACCTGATATTCGTTGTTTGTCATTATAGCGAAGGTGAAAAAGAAATTTTGTCAAAAGAAGTTGTCGTTTCCATAAAACGTTCGACTCTTTATTCGTCAAAGAGGCATACTTTCATGAAAGTCGATGTCTTTCATCAGAATTTTACGAAAGCACAAAAAAACAGCTTTCCTATAGAAAGCTGCTCGAAAGATGACCCGTACGGGATTCGAACCCGTGTTACCGCCGTGAAAGGGCGGTGTCTTAACCGCTTGACCAACGGGCCTTGCTTAATGTTCTACTTAAAAGGATAGCGGCGGAGGGGATCGAACCCCCGACCTCACGGGTATGAACCGTACGCTCTAGCCAGCTGAGCTACACCGCCATAATGAAAATGCGCTAAGAAGCACAAGAACTATAATACAAAGGATTCGCTTGTCCGTCAATAGAAAGTTTTAAATTAAATGACGAAAACTCAAAAAGTGTCGAGTTGATAAAGAAAAAAAGCACCCGCTGAACAGCAGATGCTTTGTTGTAAAAATATATAGAAAGCAGCAACAAGTTAACCTCTTCTTGCTCCGCGCCCCCCACGTTTTGATTCCGTGTTTCGTTTTAAAGATGTTAAGCGGTCTTCGCTATCTTTTAAGAATTTGTTCATTTTTTGCTCAAACGATTCCTTCGGACGGAAATCATTTCTGCTCGGTCTTGATTGTTGTTGAGGACGATCTTTTGCTTTTTTAATGGACAAGCCGATTTTACCGTCTTTTTCAACGTTAATCACTTTCACTTCAACTTGTTCACCGACTTTTAAATGCTCATTAATATCTTTTACATAGTTATCGGCTACCTCACTGATATGAACGAGACCAGTTGAACCTCCTGGCAACTCCACAAAAGCTCCAAAATTTGTAATGCCCGTAACTTTCCCTTGTAACTTGCTGCCAACTTCAATCGACATAAAAAAAGTGCTCCTCCTTAGACTTATAAAAAAATCTCATTTGTTCAATTATACATAAACTGAATTTTAAGTGTCAACAAGGCTAATCGCTCTTATTGCCCACATCAAAGATTTTTTCGCCTTTTTTGGACATATAATAGTCCCGTCGTGCCAGTTCGAGTACGTATTCCTTGCTTTTGAGCTTCTTGATCTCATCAGAAATATCTTCCTGCTTTGTTTGTAATTGCTTCAATTCTTTTTCTAGCGCAACCTTTTTCTCTTCTTTTTCTTTTAATGCGGAAGATTGCGACCAGAGAGCACTTGTCACTAGCACAGCAAACATGAGCGCAATCACACCAAACACGGTAAGCCTTCTTAGGAGTCCACGGCGTTTGCGTTTTAAGCGCTGAGCTTGCTGTTCCATTTGTTTTTGGTAATCATTTTGAATTTGTGCGATATTTCTTTTTCTCTTGTTCAAGGATGAAGGCCTCCTCTCTTACTTTGTCCAGAATTGTTTCCATTTCGTTTTGATGGTATGAGACAATTTCTTGGTCCCTTGTAAAACTCCTGCTCCTTTTGAGAAAAACAATCTAACGGATGTTCGCCATTTTTCGGGAATCCGATGAATAATGGTCACATTGAGTAACCAGATGAGCGGATAACAAACAATCCATAGCACCTTCCACACGAGCCGAAACGCAAAACGAACAAGACGTAAAAGCGAGTGGAACAAGAACAGTATAGCACTTATGATCAATTTGACCATCCAACGGATCGGCTGGAAGATGATCGACATGACTAGCCGTTTAAGGACGAGAACGGTCTGATAAATACACATCATAATAAACTTGAGAATATTGATATATAGCTGTTTCATCAATGCCTGATACATTGAGAAACCTAGAGCAACGGCCAGAAAGATATAAAGCCTGAATTCTCCCTCATTTGTCAGCAGCAGCACATAAAAGAATAGGAGACCTTGCACGATCCAAAAAAGGAGATCATGTATGGCCAGAAGCCATTTTGCTGTTTTCTCCCGGTTCACAAACAGCTTGTACGTATCCAGCGATGCGCCCAGCCAGATGCCCATCGCCGCCATCGAAAGCATCGTATAAAACTGGACTGTCAGCGTCATTTAAACAGCTTGCTAAAAAATCCTTTAGCTTTCTCCCCGTGCTGCTCATCTACATAGATTAAATCAAAGACACGCCCTTTGATGGACACAACGCCTTTTTCTACGTCTAAATTATTCATTTGCAGATTTTCTCCGCGGATCGCAAGAACCCCCATGACCGTCTCAAGTAGAAATTCTTCATTATCAAAGCTTTCTACCTGTTTGACGCCGGTAATATCTAAATGCTTTCTGTTTCGCATGGTGATATTGTGCTCCGCTTCTGATGACAGCTTCGTGCCTTGAGGTTGATTATAATATTGATTCATTTATACATCCCCCATATCTCATACTTGCATTGTTACTGCATTGTATGTGATAGGAGGATCATTTAGAACAAGCCCTATTCTGCTGTTTTTTCTTCTTTTAGCACAGTATACATGCCAGCGGCTTCTTCTTTTTTCGTCGTGTCCTTTAACTCGTTGACTTGAACAGTCACAAGTTTTTGACCAAAGCGGATTTGAAGCTCGTCTCCTTCTTTCACGTCAGAGCTTGCTTTCGCCTGTGTTCCGTTAATGGAAATTCTGCCTTGATCGGCTACTTCTTTTGCCAAAGTTCTTCTTTTAATTAAACGAGATACTTTTAAAAATTTATCTAGTCTCATATGTGTTCACCTCTTTCTATACGTTTGGCTTCATTCCATAGATCGTCCATTTCCTCTAGCGTTAAGTCATCTAATGAACGTCCCATATCCTTTGCTTTTTGTTCGATATGTTGAAAGCGCCGCATGAATTTTGTGTTTGCGGAAGAGAGAGCTGTTTCAGGCTCAAGCTGATAGAACCTGCCAATATTGACAAGTACAAATAAAAGATCTCCAAATTCATCTTTCATTTGCTTCGTTGCACCCTCGGCCGTTTTCTCTGCCACTTCAACAAGGAATTCCTGCTTTTCTTCTTCGTATTTGTTCCAAATATCTTCTACGTCCGTCCAATCGAAGCCCACCTTAGCGGCTTTCTTTTGGAGCTTATATGCTTTTGTTAACGCTGGAAGCGTCGCCGGGATAGATTGCAAAATAGATGCTTCTCCTGCCCGCTCTGGCTTCTCCTGCTGCTTGATTTTTTCCCAGTTGGCAACCACATCTGCTGCCTCAGAGACATTCGTATCACCAAACACATGTGGATGTCGCCGAATCATTTTTTCTGTGACATGCTGGATGACGTCATCGATTGAGAAATAGCCATCATCTTCGCCAATTTGTGCGTGAAGTAAAACTTGCAGCAGCACATCTCCGAGCTCTTCCACCATATGATCTGGGTCGTCTTCATCTATCGCTTCAAGCAGTTCATAGCACTCTTCAATTAAGTACGGTTTGAGCGACTCATTCGTTTGTTTTTGATCCCACGGACAGCCGCCTGGACCTCTTAATGTACGAATGACGTCACGGAAAGTGTCAAATTGTTGATAAAGCAGCTGTTCATCTTGAATCGGAGGTACATAAACACTCGTTAAGTTATTTATCGACACATCTCGATCAAGTTCAAATATAGGAACGGCGGTAATCTGTTCCTGACTGCTTCCAGCGGCAGTCACAATATAGACTTCATAATCGTCAGGTAGCTTCTCCATCAGCGTGAGCTTCACGTTCGAAGCTGTCATCTGATCATACACCTGACAAATCAAGACATGCTGGGTTAATTTCAGATCATCGGCTCTCATATCCCCTGCATCAACAAATTGTAATCCCTCAATGGGGTCAATCTGCAAGGAGTTAAATGTCGCATCTAGAAAGCTTTGTCCACCAGCGACAGACACCTCAACCCCGCGCTCTTTTTGCTGAGCGACAAGCAGCTGTACGGTCTTTTCTGCGACAAATGGATGGCCTGGTACTGCGTACACAATATCCTTTTCCGCAGCCTTTGCAAATAAAATTTCGGTGATTTCTTGATACACCGAATCAAACTGATCATGCTTTTCATATATCTCATCAAAAAAGGTCAGAGATGGGACCTCCTGCATCAGCTCTGCGGTAAGCGGATGATCCTGCGTTCTCATAAATACTTCTGTCGCCTGCTTCAGCTGCTTATATACACCGAGCGTCAGCTGATCCATGTCGCCTGCCCCGAGACCGACGACGGTAATCTTACCTGCCATTTCTATTCCCTCTCATCTGTTTAAAATATAAAATCTTTTCTCCTAATGGAATGAGTCTCCATTCCTCGTCCGTAAATACTTCTAGCTTAAGAATACTATATAAAAAGGCGAAACCACCAATAAAAACTGACGTCAGGCTCTCTAAAACGGAAAACGGACGTTTTTCAAAGGGAATGACCCAAGAAAACAAGGCCTGATACCCTATTAAAACAATGGCCATGAAGGCCGCTGATATAAGAATTTTCACTGGGAGCAGCTCTCTCATTGAAATCCACCCTTTCCGCTTCAAGTAAACCGCATTGAGCACGGCTGCTGAAAGAAAGCCACATACAGTTGACCATGCGGCGCCGTGTATGCCAAATAGCGGCACAAGCGTCAGCGTCAGACCCCATTTTACGAGCACACTAAAGATCACCACAACAGCCGGATACACGGTATGCCCAAGCCCCTGAAGTAAAGCGGTCTGCGTAATCGCAATCGACGTAAATGCGATCGATATACAGAATATTTGCAGCGCATCTGTCCCTAAGTCATTACGAAAAAGCATTGTATTCACTGACGATAGAATACAAATCAGCCCAACCGCTGAACCAATTCCTAATACTGATGTTGTCTTAAACGATGTACGGACTTTTTGCCGAATCGCTTCATGCTCCCCTTTCCTCATGGCTGTCGATAAAAATGGAACTAGAGAGGTTCCGATACTAATGGCAAACACCGTCCCTAGCTGCAAGAAAGGCTGACCTCGGTCATACACACCTTTTGCCGCCTTTGCCGCCGCTTCACTCAGACCCTCACTGCGCAGCAAAGCATAGAGGTGAAAGGCATCAATCATTTGCATCCACAAAATAAGCAATCCGCTGACACAAATTGTCACTGTATACAACGCCAAACTCTTTAAAACATCTTTTATCCGAAGTGTCGCCTGTTTGCCTGACATACTGACAGGAGACTGTTTTCGATACGTCAGCCAAATGACAAGAAGCAGGATGAGTGAGGCCGCACTTCCCGCTATAGAGGAGAACACTGCACCTGCTCCTGTTTCATAAAGCGAATAGCCGTGCCTCACGAAATAGAAGGATAAAACAAGTAGAACGCCTACCCTCATCAGCTGCTCAACCAATTGAGAAATAGCGGTTGGGAGCATCATGCCGTCACTCTGAAAAACACCCCTCAGCATCACAGTGAGCGGCAGAAATAGAAAAACAAATGCACTCATCTGGATGAGCAGAATTAAATGGCTGTCCGCCATGAGGTTCGCAATCCTGCCTGCTCCTATGTAAAGACAAAGAAATAAGACCAAACTCAATAAAGTGATATACACCAAGGATACCCTTGTAATGATTCGTCGATTCTCTTCTCCATGCTCACTCAGGAGCTTGGACACCATAACAGGAAACCCTGTTGTCCCAAGCATGATGGCAATGCCTAGAAAGGGATAAACCTGCTGATAAATATAAAAACCTGTGTCTCCTACGATGTTTTGAAAAGGGACACGATAAACGGCACTGAGTACCTTTGATAGCAAGCCTGCGATGGTCAAAATTACCGCACCTTGGAAAAGCCAATGCGGCTGATTCACAGCATTTTTCATGGATGACTCCTTTATATTCAATCAAAAAATAGATCTACAATTAAACGCACTCATTATATCATACGTTACCGAAGAACCGTTTCTTTCTAAGAAGTAGACGACACATTCCTTTGTTTGTTTCATTCCATATAAAAAACACCGACAAAATCAAATGATTTCATCGGCATTTTTTCGTTTTATCAAAATGATATTATTAGACCTAATGTTCCATTTGACGGGCTAAGAAGCCAGCTGCCGTTTCTGCCGCTTTATGCTCCACTTCTCCCATTGAACGCTCCTTTGAAAATAAGACGACGGCGCCAATTGGATCTCCGTTTGCAACAATAGGTGCAATGGTATAAGACGATACGTCATCATCAATACCATCGACAAGTTGGATTTCTTTCTTACTTTCCTCTAACACAGAATTACGCTGATCCATTGTTCGTTCAAGTAAATCACTGATGGATTTGTTTAAATACTCTTTTTTCGAACTGCCGGATACAGCAATATACGTATCACGATCACAGATCAGGATGGAATGACCCAAACTATCGAATAATGCATCAGCATATTCCTTCGCAAAGTCTCCTAGCTCACTAATCGGTGAATACTTCTTCAAAATCACTTCTCCATCGCGGTCGACAAAAATCTCAAGTGGATCTCCTTCCCGGATGCGCAATGTTCTGCGGATCTCCTTCGGAATAACCACTCTACCTAGATCATCGATGCGGCGTACAATTCCAGTTGCTTTCATTCACTGCTGCCTCTCTTTCGTTTGATGATGTGTTGGGTGAATGGAACAAAAGCGTCCACTTTATGCAACATTCACCACTTGACCCTGAGTTTAGTATCCGTCACATCAAACGTAATATACACGAGAGACCAACAAAATTTTATGAAGATGGAATGGTTTCTTTTTTCACACTTTGAAGACCTCGTAACATGCTAAGAACGATCTCCAGCCATTCCCCGGTCTTCTTGCCTTTCGTTTGGACAGAAATAATCAGCTTGCTGCCTTCCATTCCAAGGCCAATATCACGTCCATATTTACTGCCGAGCTCAAATAATTTTTGCCCATCAATTTCACTGCTGGCTTTCTCATCTAGGGTGAGTCTAACAATGCCTTTCTCCATCTTGATTAGCTCGACACGTTCCTGCACAGCGTACACCTTCATCGTCGCAATAGTGAACAAATCAGCGACCTCTTGAGGATATTCACCGAATCGGTCAATCATTTCATCCTGAAGCTCTTTTCGCTCTTCAATCGACCCAATTGCTCTAAACTGTTTATACATCTCGATCTTTTGCTTACCATCAGAAATATATGTGTCAGGGATGTAAGCATCAATTTGTAGATCGATTTCCGGCTCAAATTTTTCTTGAGCTGTCGTGTCGCCTCTTCTTTCTTCAATCGCTTCTTTCAGCATTTGAGAATACAAGTCGAACCCGACAGAATCAATGAATCCATGCTGCTGTGCACCAAGTAAATTCCCGGCTCCTCGAATCGTTAAATCACGCATCGCAATTTTAAATCCTGATCCGAGCTCTGTGAATTCTTTAATGGCTTGAAGTCTCTTCTCTGCTACTTCAGAAAGAACTTTGTCTTTTCGATAAGTGAAATAAGCGTAAGCAACTCGGTTCGAGCGCCCGACTCGTCCTCTTAACTGGTACAGCTGAGAAAGCCCCATTTTATCAGCATCGTGGACAATGAGTGTGTTCACATTTGGAATGTCGACGCCCGTTTCAATAATGGTTGTACTGACCAATACATCAGATTCACCTTCAAGGAAATTGATCATGACTGATTCTAGCTCGTTCTCACTCATTTTCCCGTGCGCATAGCTGACTTTTGCGTCTGGGACAAGCATTGAGATTTCATCTGCTTTCCGTTCAATATCCTCAACACGGTTGTAAAGGAAGTATACTTGCCCGCCGCGTGCTAGCTCTCGCTCGATCGCTTCTCTGACTAATGCGCCATTGTACTCGACAACATAGGTTTGAACAGGGAATCGGTTTTCAGGCGGTGTTTCAATAACGGATAAGTCTCGCACACCAAGCATCGACATATGAAGCGTACGCGGTATTGGCGTAGCCGTTAATGTCAGGACATCGATATTGGCTTTCATCTGCTTAATTTTTTCTTTATGCGTGACGCCAAAACGCTGCTCCTCGTCAATGATTAGGAGTCCTAAATCCTTGTAGACAATGTCCTTTGAAAGGAGGCGGTGTGTCCCAATGACCATATCAATGGTTCCGTTCTTCAGCCCTTTTAACGTTTCAGTTGTTTCTTTCCGCGTACGGAAACGGCTAAGCTGAGCGATTTTGACAGGGTAGTCTTGGAATCGTTCCATAATCGTGTCAAAATGTTGCTGCGCTAAAATCGTTGTCGGGACAAGCAGTGCAACCTGCTTTCCGTCAGCAATCGCTTTGAAGGCCGCACGAATAGCCACCTCTGTTTTTCCATATCCCACATCGCCACAAAGCAGGCGATCCATCGGACGTTCCCGCTCCATGTCTTGTTTGATTTCATGAATAGAACGAATTTGGTCGTCTGTTTCCTGGTAAGGGAACGCCGATTCAAACTGGCGCTGCATCTCATGATCAGGCGAGAAGGCATACCCTTTGCTTGCCTCACGTTCTGCATACAGCTTAATGAGATCATCTGCAATGTCCTGAACAGAAGATTCCACTTTTTTCTTCACGCGTTTCCAATCACTGCCGCCTAGTTTGTACAGCTTGGGTTCTTTTCCTTCTGATCCTACGTATTTCTGCACCTGATCAATTTGTTCAACCGGTACATAAAGCTTGTCGCTTCCTTGATAATGAATATTTAAATAATCTTTATGAATGCCGCCGATCTCAAGCGTTTCGATTCCTAAATACTTCCCGATTCCGTGGTTAATGTGCACCACATAATCACCGACTTGAAGCTCTGAATAGCTCTTGATTCGCTCTGCGTTTGTCAGCTTTTGCTTACGGGCCTGCTTCTTCACACGTTTCTTGAAGAGCTCACCTTCTGTGATCACAGCAATTTTCGACAATGGCAGTTCAAAGCCTGTTTGCAGCTCACCTTGTAAAATATACACTTGCCCGCTTACAAGATCAGCATCCGGTTTGGCAAGAGCGGCTTCAATGTCATAATCGTGTAAGACAGACGAAAGCTTTTCTGTTCGCTCTTCATCTGCACCTAAAAAAACAACCGTGTATTGTTGTTTTTTGTAGCGTTCAATTTCACTCGCAAGTACATTCATCTGTCCATGGAAATTCTGCATTTGCTTACTAGATACATTGACGATGTTTTGCGGGTTTGTCTGCTGGACATGTCTCAAGAATAAGGAGTAGTAGAGAATGGACCTTGATTGCTGATTGATCAGTTCTTGGAACGAGAAGGAAAGAGATAGATCATGAAGAATATTACCTTCTTCAAGCAGACTAATTGTCCAATCAGCTTCTTCCTGCTCAAGCTGTTCTTCCATCTCCTGAATTCTACTGATTTCATCTAAAATAATAATCGCATCCTGTGAGGTGTAATCTAGCAAACTAGCAGGCTTTTCATAGAAATAGGACAGGTACTTCGTCATTTCCTGTGTTACGATGCCTTCTAACAGCTTCTCTCGATCAGCAGAAATATGTTGATGCAGCAGCTCTTTTTGCTGGTCTGAATTGAATTTCTTTAAGCTCTTCGCAAGTCCTTGGTCAAGCTGTTCAATGGCTCTCACTCGTTCAGGGCCTCTCACAATCAGTTCTTTTGCCGGGCCTATCTTGATCTCTTGAAGCGTTTCTAGTGAACGCTGCGTGTCAGAGTGGAAGGTCCGAATCGAGTCTACTTCTGTATCAAACAATTCAATACGAATCGGATGATCTTCTGTTAACGCATAAATGTCGATGATCCCTCCGCGCACACTAAAATCTCCGGGCGCAGCAACCATAGACGTCCGGTCATAACCGATTTGCACGAGTTGTTTTGAAAACGCCTCCAAATCAATTTCTTCACCTAGCTTTAAATGGATCTGACTCTCCTTCCAGAGCTCGACTGGCGGAAGCATTCTGCGCACCGCAGCTGCCGGGGTAACGATAATGGGGTTTTCTCCATTCGCTAGTCGATTCAGGACATCTAGACGCTGGGCTCTAAGCTCTGGACTTGCCACAGCAATCTCTGATGCAATGAGTTCATTGACAGGATAAAGAAGGACCGAGCGATCTGGCATCACATTTGCTAGATCATCTGTGACCTTCTGCGCTTGATACAAATTGTGGGTCACAATAAACATCGGCCGCTTTAGCTCGTCTGATATGGCGGCTGTAAATAAAGATCTGACGGAGCCTGATAGTCCGGCAAGTAGTTGTTCTTTTAACCCTTCTTTTAGTCCATTCAAAATGGACTGAAAATCGTCACTTTGTTTGATAAATGATTGTATGTTTTTCATTTGGCTCCTCCTCCCTGCTTGTTTCAAACAGAAAAACGCTTTGGTCTAATATCTACACCAAAGCTTTTTATTGAATAAAAGTATGATACTGATGGTAATCAGGATTTCTTTCAAGCGCCTCTTGGCAATCTTCACAAATGGTTTGTACATGTAAATCACCATTTTCCCTATAAGAAATCATATCGTTTCTTTCCTCATTTGTTAAGTGATGAAATCCAAGCGCTTCACTTTGAACAGCGGATTCATCTAGACTGCCAACCTTTACACCACAGTGCCGGCAGTAATAATGCAAAGCCATACGTGATCCTCCCATGCTGAGATTTTATGATCAGTATGTGCCTTGCATATGATTCTTATACCTTCTTATTGAAATCATTCATCACTTCTAAAAATGGCTTTGTTAAAGCCGCCTCACAAGCTTCAACAGACGCTTGAATAGCTGACGCGATGTCAGGCTGTTCCTCTTCTGAGAAGCGTCCTAGTACGTAATCGACGACCTTCATGCCATTTTGCGGGCGGCCAATCCCGATACGGAAACGGTCAAATTCTGGTGAACCTAAATGCTGGATCAACGACTTAATCCCATTATGTCCTCCTGCACTTCCCTTTGTGCGCAGACGAATCCGGCCAGTTGGTAAATCAAGATCATCATAGATGACTTTTAAATGTTCAAGGGGAATATCATAGTAATCCAAAAGTGGACGCACGCATTCTCCTGATAAGTTCATATATGTAAGCGGCTTAACAAGTAGAACCTTTTGTCCTGAAACAAACCCAGTTCCAAATTGTCCATGGAATTTTGATTGATTTAATGGGATGTCCCATTTTTTTGATAATTCATCTATTGTCATAAAACCGACATTATGTCTTGTTTTTTCGTATTCTCGTCCTGGATTACCCAATCCAACGAATGCAATCATGAAACCGATAACCTCCTTTATCACAATGCACACGCCTAAAAAATGAGCCAATAGGATTGCCTCATGCAAAAACGTATGAATTCTTTTCATTCTAGCACAAAAGACGTAACCGCGGGAGGGTTACGTCTCTAAATGATTCGTTATTCGCCATCGTTATCCTTTTCTTTAATAGCTTCAGGTTCTTGTGTTTCCTCTTCGCTATTTGGCTCAGGAACCTCGGATTGCTGAGGCGGCAGAATGGATGCAACGACTTCTTCTGGATCATTATTAATTTGATAAGATGACTGAACAGATAAATCACCGACTGTTAGTACATCATTCACTTCTAAGTTTGTAATGTCAGCTTCAATATGTTGCGGGATATCCTTCGGTTTTGCTGTAACAGATAGTTCAAATAGTGGCTGCTGAAGCACACCGCCATCTTTTACCCCTTTAGACTCACCAATCAGCTGTACAGGTACATCTGCTTCAATTTCTCGCTGTAAGTCGACCACTTGGAAATCAGCGTGGACCAGCTCATTTTTCAGCGGATCTGTTTGTAATTCTGTGACCATCACAGATTTTTTTTCACCGCTCACATCTAATGTGATGATTGTATTCTTCCCTTCATCACGTAAGGTCTTTAATAAATCAATGCTGTCTAATGAAACAGCCAGGTTGTCTGTATTTTTTCCGTAAATGACACCAGGAACGTGTCCTGAATGACGGATTTTTTGCAGTGTGGAACGTTTGAAATCAGTTCTTTTATTTGCTTTTAAAGTTGCCATATTCAGCACCATCCTATTTCTTTTTTGTCACTACTCTCATAATTACCCATAACCGAATCATTTTAAACATGTTTGACTGTGATTGATGAAAGCAAAAAGGCCCTAAGCTGATGCCTAGGGCCTTTTTCAATAAAAGAATTAGCTAAAAAGGTAGCTCACAGATTCTTCTTCATGTACACGGATGATGGCTTCTGCAAGCAAAGGCCCAACTGAAAGTGGAATAAATTTATCAACTTTCTTGTCATCTGTTAAGTGAATACTGTTAGTGACAACCAATTCTTTGATTTTAGAGTTTGTGATGCGTTCTACTGCTGGTCCAGACAATACTGGGTGCGTACAGCAAGCATATACTTCAGCTGCTCCATTTTCGACAAGCGCATTTGCTGCAAGTGTAATGGTACCAGCTGTATCAATGATATCATCAATCAGAATTGCCGTTTTGCCTTCAATGTTCCCAATGATGTTCATCACTTCAGCAACATTTGGCTTTGGACGACGTTTGTCGATAATTGCGATTGGCGCTTTCAGGCGGTCTGCCATTTTACGCGCGCGTGTCACACCACCGTGGTCAGGAGACACAACGACGATATCATTTAAGTTTTTCTGTTCGAAATAATTTGTTAAAATTGGCACAGCCATTAAGTTATCGATTGGAATATCAAAGAAACCTTGGATTTGCGGCGCATGTAGATCAAGTGCAATCACACGTGTAGCACCAGCTGTTTCAAGTAAGTTGGCAAAAAGCTTCGCAGTGATTGGCTCACGAGGTTTTGCCTTACGATCTTGACGTGCATATCCGTAGTAAGGGATCACAATGTTGACAGTTTTCGCAGAAGCACGTTTTAGCGCATCAACCATAATGAGAAGCTCCATAATGTGCTCATTAACTGGCGCACTTGTTGATTGAATGACATAACAATCACAGCCGCGAATACTTTCTTCAATATTGATTTGGACTTCACCGTCACTAAAACGTTTAACAGAGCTCTTTCCTACATCAACTCCGATACGATCGGCAATTTCTTTAGCAAGTTCAGGGTTTGAATTCAAAGAGAATATCTTTAAATTCGCATCAGCATAACGATTAGACATGGTAAACCTCCGGGTATTTGGATTATTTTTTATGAATATTTTTCACATAATCTTCTTTATTGACTTGCCTTGCTCTAGCAATAGACAATGCATCCTGCGGCACATCTTCTGTAACCGTTGAACCGGCTGCAACATATGCCCCTTTTCCAACAGTGACTGGTGCAACGAGATTGGAATTACAGCCAATAAAGGCGCCGTCTTCAATCTTTGTTAAGAATTTGTTCTTCCCATCATAGTTGACTGTAATTGATCCACAGCCAAGGTTTACATCCGTTCCGACTTCTGCATCTCCAATATAGCTTAGGTGAGATGCTTTGCTGCGGTCACCGAAAACCGTTTTTTTGATTTCGACAAAATTTCCGATCTTCACTTCATTGCCAATTTTCGACAACGGGCGAATATGAGCAAACGGCCCCATTGTCACATCGACTCCAACCTCACTATCGCAGACGACAGATTGCTTAATCACTGTTCGATCTCCGATAAGGCTATCAACAATTTCAGTGTTCGGCCCAATAGTGGCGTCTGCACCAATTTTTACATTCCCTTTGATGACCGTTCCAGGATAAATGATTGTATCTTCACCGATGACAGCATCTGGCGAGATGTACGTGTTCTCAGGATCAATCAAGGTCACACCATTCTTCATATGCTGATGATTAATACGTCGCTTCATGAATTGCTCTGCTTGTGATAGAGCAATACGATCATTTACTCCAAGTGTTTCTTCAAAATGCGGTGTTTGATAAGCTGCAACTGTTTGACCTTCATTCTTTAAAATTTCAATGACATCTGGCAAATAATATTCACCCTGTGCATTTTCATTCGACACTTGCTCAATCACACGGAAGAGATCTTCATTTGAAAAGCAATAGGTCCCTGTATTAATTTCATTCACTTGACGTTCTGCATCATTCGCATCTTTATGCTCTACAATCTTCACAACAGCACCTGTTTCGTCACGAATAATACGGCCATAGCCTGTTGGATCATCCGCACGTGCTGTTAAAATTGTGACTTTCGCTTGAAGTTTTTGATGCTCACTTAACATGGCTTCCATTGTTTCCGCTGTCAATAATGGCGTATCTCCACAAATGACAATGGTTGTTCCCTTTTCCTGCGCAAGGAACGACTTTGCTTGTTTGACGGCATGGGCTGTTCCCAGCTGTTCTTCTTGAAGTGCATATTCACTTCTTTCTCCAAGCTGCTCTTTGACGTCCTCTGCTCCATGACCGACAATCGTCACAAGTTTGGCTAAAGAAAGCTTTAGCGCTTCATCTGCCACATGCTCGACCATTGGCTTTCCGCAAACTGGATGAAGTACTTTGTATAGCTTTGACTTCATTCTCGTTCCTTTTCCCGCTGCTAAAATCACTGCGAACCGCTTATCCATTGATTGGCCTCCAATATCCCTATTATCCATAGAAAAATATATCCTAAATAAGGACTGATTTCAAGGATACAAGGGGAAGTACAATAATTTTCTAATGGATGAAGCATATAAGAAACAAGAGAAAAAACGCAAAAAAGACAGCATTTAAAAGAAAACATTCATTTTCTCTTAAAGCTGTCTTTTAGGTTACATATGATTAAGAAGCTCCAGCTTCTTCATATTCAACTGTTTCTTCCTCTTCGCCTAAGCGATGATATTCATTTAAAACAGCATCTTGGATTTTACCCCGAGTGCTTGAATTAATTGGATGTGCAATATCGCGAAACTCTCCATCAGGCGTGCGTTTGCTAGGCATTGCAACAAACAACCCATTGTTTCCATCAATCACACGAATATCATGAACAACAAATTCGTGGTCCAGCGTGATGGATGCAATCGCCCTCATGCGACCATCGGTATTCACGCGGCGTAATCTTACGTCAGTAACTTCCACAGTAGTTCACCACCTTTTCCCAATATAAAAGCATTACTTAGGTATTCAACGATCGTGGTGATTCTCCTGCTCTTTTTTTAAACTTTTTTTGAAATATCGGGATATTTATACATTTTTTGTCATTTTAATGGCGACGCTTACATCTGTTGCGTGAAAAAAAGACATCATGATGATGCCTTTTCCTGCATATGATGATACCAAACGGCTTTCATTAAGACTGTCTGTTTATTTCACTAATGCAACAACTTCAATTTCTACAAGCGCATCCTTTGGAAGTCTTGCTACTTCTACACATGAACGTGCTGGCTTATGAGTATGGAAATACTCACCATAGACTTCATTCACTTCAGCGAATTGGTCCATATCCTTAATGAAAACAGTGGCCTTCACGACAGTTTCAAATGAAGCGCCTGCTGCTTCAAGTACAGCCTCAAGATTACGAAATACTTGATGTGTTTGTTCTTTAATGTCTCCGTTTACGAAATTTCCAGCTGGCGTTAATGGAATTTGGCCTGAGCTGTAAAACATGTTATTGACAATAATTCCTTGAGAGTAAGGTCCAATGGCTGCTGGTGCGTTTTTGGTTTGAACAACTTTTGTCATATCAATCTCTCCCATTCAAATACATGTTTGATCAAAACTTAAGCTTTCGAATGAAAAAACTCGTGGAAATTGCCTTCATTGATCTCGATGATCTTCTGCTTCATATCAATGGTTGACAGCTTTAAAAGCGATACATATTCATCGACAAGACGTTCATCTACGCCCTCATCTTCTAAAAGAACACCGATCCCTGCAACATTTGCGTTAAATTCCTCAAGCAAATTCATCATGCCATTAATGGTTCCGCCCGCTTTCATAAAGTCATCAATGATCAGAACATTGGACCCTTTATCTAAGCTGCGCTTTGCAAGTGACATGGTTTGAATTCGGTTAGAAGAGCCTGACGCATAATTAATACTAACAGTTGATCCCTCAGTTACCTTATTGTCTTTTCTAACAATCACAACAGGTACATTTAAATAACCTGCAACAGAATAGGCAATTGGAATACCTTTCGTTGCAACGGTCATGACAACATCAATCGCACGGTCCGCAAAGATGGTTGCAAAAAGCTTACCGATTTTTGCAAGAATCGATGGATTGCCGAGAACATCGGTTAAATATAAGTAACCGCCAGGAAGTACACGTTCAGGAGTCGATAAAGCCTCTCCGATATCGTTTACGACATCGTCTGCTTCTTTCAGGTGAATCTTTGGAATATATTTCACTCCGCCAGCAGCTCCAGGGACAGTCAGTAATGTGCCTATGCCCTGCTGTTCGAAGGTCTGTTTAATAATCGTTAAGTCTTCACTAATGGAGGACTTCGCAGATTGATATCGCTCTGCAAAAAATGTTAACGGAACTAATACGTGCGGGTGGGCTAACAAATAATTTGTTAAGTCCACCAATCTGCCGCTTCGACGAAACTTCATGAACTTACCCCCAGAACCCGAATAATTTATGAATAATATAACTTAATATACGGATTTAATCAAGGGCATTTTGTTCGCCGATCATGCGGACAGCGTATACTTGATCACAAAATCCTCTCAGTCCGTTATATATTCTTTGTACCTTCGATTCATATTGAATCAAGCCAAATACAGTTGGGCCGCTTCCGCTCATTAAAACGGCATCTGCACCGAATCGCTTCATTTGCCTCTTAATCATATCTACTTCTGGATACATCTTTAATGTCACAGACTCCAGAACGTTACCGAGTGACCCGCACATCTCTTTATAATCTTTCGCTTCAATTGCTTCTATCATACGCTGTACATTTGGGTGTTCTACTTTGCTTGCGTCGTATTGTCTGTAGACCTCAGCTGTAGATACCCCAATCACCGGCTTCGCTAAAATCACCCAGCAATGCGGAGGTGTCGCAATATGCTTCAGCTTCTCTCCGCGTCCTGTCGCTAGCGCTGTCCCTCCGTGTACACAGAAAGAGACATCTGAGCCAATCTCCGCTCCAAGCTCAGCTAGTTCATCTAACGTGAGATTTAACTCCCACAAACGATTTAAGCCGCGAAGCGCTGCTGCGGCATCACTGCTACCTCCAGCTAAACCTGCTGCGACAGGAATTGCTTTTGTGATGACAATTGATACGCCCTTTTGAATACCAAACCTTGTTTTTAGTAATTTAGCCGCCTGATAAGCTAAGTTACGCTGATCATCTGGCACAAATCGATTATGAGATGATACACGGATTTCATCTTTGTCCAGCTCCGTCAGCTCTAGTCGATCTGCAAGGTCTATTGTTGTCATCACCATCTCCACTTCGTGATATCCATCCGGTCTTTTTCCATGAACATCAAGTGAAAGATTAATTTTTGCCGGTGCTTTTTCTAAAATACGCAAACATTTCACCTACTTCTCCATCTAAACATAAGTATCAATATTGTATCACATTTGATGGATCTGATGAATATTGGCTTTTGCGCCTAGCACACTGACTTTTCGAACAAAAAAAGCCAGAGACACCCTAGGTATCCCTGACCATTTATCTATCGTTGATTCTCATCCTGAGCCATGTGCTGTTGAGCTAATTCAATGGCACGTTTGACCATATTACCTGCGTCACGTGCGCGAATCTCTCCCCAGCCTCCATTTTTGACGGTATCATAAAATCCAAGATCCTTCGCCAGCTCGTATTTGAACTCATCTGACATAATGCCTCGGCGTCTACCCAAACGAAACAGCCCCTTTAGTCGAGAATTCGAATCAATGCCACTGCTTTTGTGGCTTTCTTATTTTGTATCGAATTCTTTCTTTTACCCCTTTCAAATAATGGACAGGCTCCCATACAGAAAAAAAGGCAAAACAAAAAGCAGTAAACAAGAAGTTCACTGCCCATTAATAGGCGACTGAGCTAGCGGTATCATCGAACGTTAATTCGACCGTCTCAGTCAGTATATCTGCATAACTGTAAGAAACTCTTTCAAACGAATTCTCATCTTGATCTAATTGAATCACAAATACAGAAGGGTACGTTTCAGCTAAAATGCCCGAACGCTCAATTGTTTTACGGCGGCCCCCGTTAGCCTTTAACGTCAAACGTTTACCTAAGTTACCATCAAGCGATCTTTTGATGTCGGACAAAGTCTTCGCCATTGCATCCACCTCACTGAGATAATTATACAACAACGACCCGTTTTTGTCAAATAAAAATTAAATTATATCAACGAACACGAGCCATTGTCAACAAAATAATTTTGACAAACTTCTACCTTTTCTTCTCCCTATTTTTCTCAAATTCCCGTGAATTATGTATCCGTCTGACATTTCTTTTTAAATATAAAAAAACCAGACTGAAATCAGTCGGGTTATGTCGATTCATGGTCTCTTTTATATGGCATACCTATCCTTAAAACACCCTTCGTTTCGATTCCTCCGAGACCCTTTTCTCTTGTTAATGTATTCCGGAGCACATCCCACACGTTGATTCGATCTACAAATGGAGTGAAGCTGATCTTCGCAACAATATAGACGGGGTCGAGCGCATGGATGTTGACACGAGAAGGTGAGCTTGCAAAATTGGCACCTGCTTGGATCAATGATTCAAAATGAGATTGACAGGCACCTGCAAAGATCACAAGTTGATCTAAATGCGGAATTTTCCTTCTTGCCTTTTGAACCGTTTCAACAAAATGACGAGAATGGCGATAGGCACCGATATCATGTACACCGCCTTTTTGCTTAGAATACGCATCATGTCCTGTGATGACCAAAATATCAGGTCGATATTGATCGATTAAAGAATCAATCATGCTTGGCATTTTCTTCTCATGGCAATGCACGCCATAGACAGGCACACCAATTCGTTCATATACGTCTAAGCATTTCTTTAAGTAGGAAGCATCTCCATCTAAATGAAGAACCTTTCCAGGCATGTGAAAATACTGCTCCTGGTGCTGATATTGTCCAGAAGTATAATATTCTTGTTTTTCACGTAGCAGCTGATAATCCTGCCTGAGCAAGTCGAGCGATTCGTTAATTTTTCGTTCGTCGTCCTTCTCTCTTGTCAGCTGCTCCTCTTTTTGAATCAAGACCAAGTCTGACATCTTTGCATCAGCAATCAGCCTCACTTCATTCCCATGCAATATGGCAGTGGCTTCGTGCTGATCTGTCTCATCAATTCGAATGATACGAAACATAATATCCATTTGATAGGATGCCCTCGTCACCATATCTCCTATTTGAAATTGCATGCTTTTCACTCCACAATCAGGCTCATATCCTGTTGATATCGTCTTGCGTTGAAGTCGTCTTTCATATGTGCTGTTCTTTCTAGCCTATGCCCGAACAGATGAAGTGGTGAAAAACAAGAGAAAAAGCCCTTAAAACAGGGCTTTTTGTAAGACGTTCGACAAGCGAGCAAATTCCTCTATAGATAATGATTCTCCGCGGCGCTTTCCGTCAATGTCAGCTGATTGAAGGGCTTCTTCGATGATGGCTTTATGTTTTTTACCATCAGGAAGATTGTTCATCAGATTATTCATTAATGTTTTCCGGCGCTGGCCAAAGCTCGCACGGATGAGCTGAAAGAAAAATGCATCATTATCTACTGAGACAGCAGGCGTTTCACGAACGGTTAGTTTAATAACAGCCGAATCGACATTTGGCTGGGGAACGAAAACAGTTTTAGGTACAACCATAACCGTTTTCGCCTCTGTATAAAATTGAACCGCAATAGAAAGCGAGTTATATTCCTTTGATGAAGGGACAGCAGCCATACGATCTGCTACTTCTTTTTGCAGCATGACCACAATTCCTTTCAATGGAAGGTTCTCTTCAAGCAATTTCATAATAATCGGTGTCGTCACATAATACGGCAGGTTTGCTACAACCATTACTTCTTTACAGTCAGCAAAGTTTTCTTCAATGACCTTTCTTACATCCGCCTTTAATACGTCTTGGTGAATGATGGTGACATTATCATATGGAGAAAGCGTATCGTTTAAAATGGGCAATAAACGCTGGTCGATTTCAAAAGCAGTCACTTTCTTTGCTCGTTTAGCCAGCTGTTCTGTCAATGCGCCAATACCAGGTCCAATTTCAATCACGCCGGTCTCATCCGTAATCTCTGCGTGATCAACGATACGATCTAAAATATTTGTATCAATTAAAAAGTTCTGCCCTAAGCTCTTTTTAAAAGAGAAACCGTACTTCTTCAGTATTTCCTTCGTTCTGATGGGTGTCGCAATATCTTTATTCATCGGCTTCCTCCTGCATGACGGTCTTTAAGGCCGCAATAAAATCATGTTTGGATATTTGAAACATGTGAAGGCGCTTTTGCAGCTGCTTCGCATTCGTATATCCTATATTTAAAAGCATGCCAAGTCGTTCGCGGCGGCGCTTCGATGCATCGCCTCCGATAAGGCCTGCATCAAATAAGTCGTCTAATGTAATGTCGCTCTCCGATTCTTCCATTTCCTCATGGACATGGGCAAGGCATTCCCGAATGCTGTCCAAGGAGGCGTGCTCGACGCCAATTCCCTTGTCTCGCTTCGCCTTAGCAAGATGCTTTGGCAAAAAGGCATGCTTACAGCCAGGAACCGCTTCTGCGATGGTTTTACGGATCTTCTCACCAGGAAAATCAGGATCTGTTAAAATAATGACCCCCCTCGTCTCCTGAGCAAGTCGCACTTGTTGAATGACTGAATCGCCAATGGCAGATCCGTTTGTTTCGATCGTATCTGCATCAACGGCCATCTTCACTCTGGCAGTGTCATCACGACCCTCCACCACAATGATTTCTTTGATTTTCATGTATTCCTCCGCTTGCAAAAACAATAAACATTTTTTGGTCAAAAAACGAAACCTTTCATGCTGTTTTTGCGTCTAATTAATTAGAAAACAGTGCTTCTATTATAACCAAAAAAACAGAGGGTGCGCAAAGCCCTCTGTTCATATAAATGATTTGATGTGTTTATTTGAGCACTCTAATTTTCACTCGTTTATTTCCCCATTGATAAGCTGCCGACTTATTTGGGACGAACACATCAATTTTATTCCCTTTTATAGCAGATCCAGTGTCTGATGCAACGGCATATCCATAGCCTTCCACATACACTTTAGAGCCTAGCGGAATGACACTCGGATCAACTGCTATGACCTTTGCACCCGGATTTGACTTCAAATTAAAGCCTGTCGACGTTCTGCCCGTACATCCAGCACAGCTCGCTGTATAGGCTGTCGACGTCACATAGAATTCTTTTCCTGACGATTCATTGCTTCTTGAAACCACAGGGGAAGCTTTAGGCTCCCTTTTGGATACTTGTGTACCAATGGCCACTAAACGATCCTTGCTATCTTTTTCAGTCACTTCTTTGATTAATTCTTTAGACACCACTTTGCCGTTTTCTTTCACAATGGCATAGTGCTTCTTCAATTTACCTTCTTCACCCTTTTTAAGCACCTTCTCTTTTCCTTTTTCAAGAGAGTGATCCTTTTTATGTTTGGTGTCAAAGGCAATCTTCTCTTCCACTACATCGGTGACTTTTTCCACCCGAGTGATCTGGATATCTGCGCTTTTTTTAGAAATGTTACTATGTAACGCAGGTTTGATCTTATCGTGCTTCTTGAGCCTCAGCTCTTGTTGCTTTAAAAAGTCAGCGACCGTAGTCGAAGTGGTCCACACCTTTTTATCCTTTCCTCCATCCTTTAAGCTGACCTGGAAGGCCTGCTGAACCACAAGATTCATATCCTTTTTAATCTTGTCATTCTTTCCTGGAGTCACTTGATCGTGCTTCCCAACATCTATCTTCTCATTCTTCAATAATGCTCCAACCGTCTGATCTGTTGTCCATATCGTTTTCTCTTTCCCATCTAGGGTCAGATGAACCGGAATAGCCGCATCATACACAATGTTCATATTGTCTTGAATCTTTGTATTTAGACTTGGAGAGATATGATCCTCCGCCCTGGTCCTTATCCCAAGGTCTGAAAGCAGCTGTGCTACTGTCTCTTCATGTGTACGAATTGTCTTTTCTTTACCATTGATTGAGATGGTAATAGACTGCTTAGTGAACTCATGCGCACCGTAAGCCGTCCCAGTTCCAGCTAAAAGCAAGCAAGCGACTAGTAATAAAACCTTGCCTTTTCCCAGCTTGACAGAAAACAGATTTTTCATTTTTTGTACGATGAAAAACGCCTCCTTCTCCTCGGAGAGATTATATAGAGTATCTCAAAACCTGTCAACCCTTCCACCCACTGTACAAAAATGCTCGATTGTAAACCTATTATGGGAGATTTATGGAAGGAAGGGAAGAAAGACTTATCGACAACTTATCCTATGAGGAGGCGCAAACGTGTAGAACTTTTTCGTTATGTTTCACAATTGGACAGGCTTAAACAAGGATTGACATCATATACTGTCAGTTTATGCGGAAAACTTTTTTCGCATTTTCTGTTGTCAATTCAGCAAGCTCTTCAAAGCTGATTTCTCGCAGCTCCGCAATCTGTTCTGCGATATATTTCACATAACTTGGCTCGTTACGTTTCCCTCTAAATGGCACTGGTGTTAAGTATGGGCAGTCTGTTTCGATCAAAAGTCGGTCACTTGGTATGTCCTTTACAACTTCCTTCGGTTTTTTGGCATTTTTAAATGTCACAGGTCCACCGAATGAAATATAAAAGTTCATATCTATGCAGGCTTTTGCGATTTCGAGGCTTCCTGTAAAACAGTGCATAATACCTCCAACATCAGCTGCTCCCTCTTCCTTTAAGATCGTCACGACATCCTCCGTTGCGTCACGGTTATGAATAACGATTGGAAGATTCACTTCTTTCGCAAGAGCAATTTGACGTCTAAAGACTTCCTTTTGCACATCTTTTGGCGACTTGTCCCAATAGTAATCCAGACCCATTTCTCCGATGGCAACGACCTTTTCATGCTGAGATAAATCTTTAATCCAAGCCAAGTCATCATCTGTCATATCAATAGCATCGACTGGATGCCAGCCGATTGCTGCATAAATGAAGTCATATTCTTCAATTAAGTCCATCGCTCTCGTAATCGTCGGTCGATCAAAGCCTACCACCACGATTCTCTCGACTTTTTCGCTTTTCGCTCTTTCGATTACCTGCTCTAAGTCCTCATTGTATTGTTCCGCATTTAAATGTGCATGTGTATCAAATAACATCGTTGATTGCTCCTTTCGACAATTCTTCTAAAAAACAAAAGGTGTTCGACGAAATGTTACACGTGGAACACCTTTGTTAATTTATAAAATTTTCGTTCCATTCGCTAGAGATTGATCTACTTCAAGGACCTGCAATTTCCCACCAGTTTCCCCAGTTAAAATCATCCCTTGAGAAATTTCTCCTCTTAGTTTAACTGGTGTGAGATTCGCTACGCAGACAAGCTTCTTCCCTACCAATTCATCTGGTTGATAATGCTTGGCAATCCCTGAGACAATTTGTCTTTTTTCAAATCCAAAATCAAGCTGAAGCTTTAAGAGACGATCCGCTTTTTTCACTGGTGCTGCTTCCAATACTTGTGCTACACGAAGATCGACTTTCGAAAAATCCTCAAAGGCAATCTCTGCTCCCAGTTCAGGTAATTCCGTTTCTTCTATTTCCGCTTTCTCTTCCTCTATCTTAGGCGCACTTCCTTGCATTTTCTCTTTAATGTACGCCACTTCTTCTTCAACCTCTAAACGCGGGAACAATGGCTCTCCCTTTTGTACCGTTGTCTGTTGAATCGCACCAAAAGAAAGAATGCTGTCCCAGCTTTTGAGCTTCTCATCTTCAATTCCAAGCTGGAAGAAGATTTTCTCAGGCGTTTTAGTTAAGAATGGTGTTAATAGCACGGCTGTGATTCGAAGTGATTCGGCTAAATGATACATAACAGAATGCAGTTCTTTTCGTTTCGTTTCATCCTTCGCTAACACCCATGGAGCTGTTTGATCAATATATTTATTGGTTCTGCTGATTAATGTCCAAACATTTGAAAGGGCCACTGAGAATTCAAGGTTTTCCATTGCTTCTTCGTAGGCTTTCACTGTTTGTTCAGCCATCGCTTTAAGCTCCTCATCAAATTCATTGACAGGACCCTTATAGCTGCTTAACGTACCGTCAAAATATTTTTGAACCATCGCAACCGTACGGTTAAGCAAGTTTCCTAAATCATTGGCAAGGTCATAGTTTACACGTTCCACGAATCCTTCTGGCGTAAACACACCATCTGCACCAAATGGTACTTCGCGAAGCAGATAATAACGAAGGGCATCGAGGCCATAGCGATCAATTAATGTGACCGGGTCTACGACGTTCCCTTTTGATTTCGACATTTTGCCATCTTTCATGAGCAGCCAGCCGTGTGCAAAAATTTGTTTCGGCAGTGGCAGATCAAGTGCCATCAGCATAATCGGCCAATAAATGGTATGGAAACGGACAATTTCCTTCCCTACAAGATGCACGTTGGCAGGCCAATATTTTTTATATTTTTCATCCTGATCTGTTCCATATCCAATCGCTGTTAAATAGTTAAATAATGCATCAATCCATACATAAATCACGTGTTTCGGATTATTAGGTACTTTAATTCCCCAATCGAAGGTTGTTCTTGATACAGCTAAATCCTCTAAACCTGGTTTGATGAAGTTATTGATCATTTCATTCTTTCTGGATTCAGGTTGAATGAACGATGGATTCTTTTCGTAATAGTCTAGTAAACGATCCGCATACTTACTCATACGGAAGAAATATGATTCCTCTTTAATCAATTCAACAGGGTGGCCGCTGTCAGGGCTTTTCCCGCCAATGACTTCGCCTTTCTCATTTCGTTCAACATCTACAAGCTGCGTTTCTGTATAAAATGTTTCATCAGGGATACTGTACCAGCCCTCATATTGATCTAAATAGATGTCCCCTTGATCAAGCAATTTTTGGAAGACTTGCTCTATGATTTTCGTATGTCTTTTTTCCGTTGTACGAATGAAATCATCATTTGAAATGTCGAGTTTCTTCCATAATGATTGAATGTCTGCAACGACCGGATCTAAATACTCGATCGGTGTAATATTTTGTTCTTCAGCTTTTTGTTGAATTTTTTGTCCGTGCTCATCTGTACCCGTTAAATACATCACATCATAGCCTTGCAGACGTTTATAACGAGCCATGGCATCCCCTGCCACAGTCGTATAAGCATGTCCAATATGTAATTTTCCGCTCGGATAGTAAATAGGTGTTGTCAGATAAAACGTTTTTTTCTTTTCCGGCATGTCGGAACCTCCTGCTTGTGTGTAAATGTCAAAAACTCCCGCCCAATGGACGAGAGCGGTTATCTTCACTTCATTAAAATGTTAGATCATTTCATTATATTTTGCACTTGTGCTTTCTCTATGATACCATCTTAGCCTTTAAGATCAAGCATATATACATAGAAGAAGATGAAATGATCGAAAAAGATGAGTTTTTCGAAAAAAACGACAAACCGCTCGACATTTTGTCGAATATTGTCGTATAAAATCTATTTCCAGATTTACAATTGGCTAATTTAGGGCAAAAGTCTTGTCAATCTGTTCTCGTCATTTCGCATATTTCCATAGATGAAGTCCACAAAATCCTTATACACCAATAGTTTCAAGGTCCTTGACTTTAAGAGTCATATTTTACAAACAATAGTAAACAAAATGATTGACGATTTATGGAAACCTTGTTATGCTAGGAATGTAAGGAATTTGTCGAATAATGACGAAGATAATATTATATTAAGAATAAGAACTCTTTGGGAGGAGAATGAAGATGAAATCTACAGGTATTGTACGTAAAGTTGACGAATTAGGGCGCGTGGTGATTCCAATCGAACTTCGCCGTACACTAGGAATCGCTGAAAAAGACGCTTTGGAAATTTATGTTGATGATGAAAAAATTATCCTAAAAAAATATAAACCAAACATGACTTGCCAAGTAACAGGTGAAGTATCAGACGATAACCTTAAACTTGCTAATGGTAAATTAGTTCTTAGCCGTGAAGGTGCAGAGCAAATCATTAACGAAATCCAAAACCAACTTCAATCACAAAAATAAGGTTCATATAAAAAGGTTCTTGCATCGTTTGCAAGAACCTTTCTTTATTGTTCAATGTGATAAGCATCGTATATCATACGCTTTGGTACACCGCGCTCGACAGCTGTACGTTTAATCGCTTCCTTCGACGTCAATCCTTCCTCTATGTAATGGATCACGTGTTCTTTTTCAGATAAGGACTTCCACCAGACTTCTTCATTCAGTTCTTCTTCATCCTGATCATTTCCTTGTACCACAAGACAGAATTCGCCGCGAATTTGTTGTTCCGCCGCCCACGTCAGCACGTACTCTAAATCTCCACGAATAAACTCTTCGAATTTTTTCGTGAGCTCTCTCGTAATCGCAATGTTCCGGTTCCCCCACACTTCCTTCATCACAGTCAGCGTCTCTTTTAACCGGTGGGGCGCTTCATAGAAAATGATCGTTTCTTGGCGTTTCTTCAATGCTTCCAGCTGTTTTTTCTTTTCCTTTTTTTGACGATCAAGAAAACCGTAAAAGAAAAATGGCTGTGGTGCGATCCCAGACGCAATGAGCGCCGTTAATGCTGCGTTTGCACCAGGTAGCGGAATGACATAGCCTCCGATGCTTGTAAAGTCTCGAACCACTTCCGCTCCTGGATCAGAAATCGTCGGTAAACCTGCATCGCTCACGAGTGCGATGTTTTTGCCTTCTTTTAACCACTCGATTAACTTGTAACCACTGCTGCCTTTGTTATGCTCATGATAACTCGTTAACGGTGTATCAATCTCATAGACATGACAAAGCTTTTTCGTTTGTCTTGTATCTTCTGCGGCAATATAGTCTACATCTTTTAACGTTTGTATCGCACGAAATGTCATATCTTCTAAGTTCCCAATTGGGGTTGGTACGAGATAAAGAATACCCATGTCTGATTGACCGTCAAAGCTTTTCTGTGTCTTTTTCATGTGCCGCCTCCTTTTCCATTCGCATTTCTTCTATATAAATATCTTTCTTTTGACGTGTCCACGTTTTGAAACGATATTCTTGCTGCATGGCTTCTCTTTTGGTAGAAAAACATTCATGGTAATAAAGCTCAACCGGCCGTCTCGCTCTTGTATATTTTGCTCCCTTTCCACTATTGTGGGTCGCCAGCCTTTTTTGTAAGTCATTTGTATACCCAGCATACAAACTGCCATCTGCACATTTCAATACATAAAAGTAATGATTATGCTTCTCCATATAGTATCGTCCTGATTTCTTCTGTATACTCTTGGTCTTCTCCATAAACAAAGAGGGGCGGCAGGATTTTCAAATCTGGTTTTCCATCTTTTATACCTTCTACTAAGATTGTATTGGCTTCTTTCCCCTGTTTCGGATAAACAAATTGAATTCGCTTTGGCTCAATTCGGTATTTTTTCATCATTTCAATCATCTCAAGCAGCCGTCCTGGGCGGTGAACCATTGCCAGTTTGCCCCCTTGCTTCAGCAAAGTGGAAGAAACACGAATCACATCTTCTAATGTACAATGAATTTCATGCCGTGCAATCGCCAAATATTCATTTTCATTGATTTCATCCTTAGAGGGTGTCTTAAAATATGGTGGATTACATGTGATCACATCTACTTTATGATTGCCATAGCGTTCTGGCATATCATTCAAATCTCCATGAATCAACTCAATCTGATGTTCTAATTGATTATGCTCCACACTTCTCTTTGCCATATCAAATAGGCGTTCTTGAATTTCAACACCTGTAATTGAAGCCTTAGATCGAGTTGAAAGCAGCAATGGCACGATACCATTTCCGGTACAAAGATCAATGATCTCCCCTTTTTGAATCGGTACATACGCAAATTTTGCTAATAACACCGCATCCAATGAAAAGGCGAACACCGTTTTACTTTGAATAATTTTCATATCTTCTGCGAGCAAGTAATCTAAACGTTCATCTTCTCTTAACGAAACCATGATGTATCCTTTCTTTTCCTGTGAAAAAGGCTCCCGATTCAGCGGAAGCCTTTTCTCATTTTTTATTTAAAAATGACAGACAGAACAAACAGTCTCCCTCTTTACGAATGCTCCCATAATGTACATTACAAATATGGAAGCCTTCCTGATATAACCGAGCAAGGTTATCATGACCTTCTCCTATATCAGAATGACTTGGCTTCTGAGCAGAATCATTCTCCGCCTCAGATGATTTGTCTCGATCGGACTGATCCAGACGTTCACGCAAGTGCTGATTCTCCATCTGAAGCTGGTGATTTTCTTCAATCACTTCACCGATATGATTTTTCAAATCACCTAGCTGGCGATAAAGAGAACCGATTTGTTCTTCTAAATTGATCACCGTATCAAATAGTTCCTTTTTATCCAAGGTGGCACACCTCGTTACTCAGTTGTTTGTGCAGATACAACGCCTTCTTGTAATAATTCTTCCCAAGTATATTCTATCACTTTTTCTTGCCCGGTTAATTCAACTTGCAAAATTCGTTCTAAAATATTGAGCCCTACTACCTTTGCAGAGCCATTAGACGTCTGAATCGTTTCACCGATGTCCGGTAATTGTTCTTTCGCTGTTTCATACTCATCATTCTCGTATTTTAAGCAGCACATCAAACGGCCGCAAAGCCCTGAAATTTTCGTAGGGTTTAACGACAGGTTCTGATCCTTTGCCATTTTAATGGACACTGGTTCGAAATCTCCTAAGAATGTCGAACAACAAAGCATTCGTCCACAAGGACCAATACCGCCTAGCATTTTTGCCTCGTCTCTTACACCAATCTGGCGAAGTTCAATTCTTGTCTTGAAGATCGATGCAAGATCCTTTACCAGCTCGCGGAAATCGACTCTGCCGTCCGCTGTGAAGTAGAAGATGACCTTGTTTCGGTCAAATGTAAATTCAACATCGACGAGCTTCATTTCTAAGCCATGTTCGCTTACTTTCTGAAGACATGTATCAAAGGCTGCCATCGCTGCTTCTTTGTTTTCCTCAACGATGAGCCGATCTCGTTCGTCTGCTACACGAATCACCTTACGTAGAGGCAGGACGACATCATGTTCATCTACTTTTTTATTCGCGATGACCACTTGTCCGTACTCAACACCTCTGACCGTTTCGACAATGACACAACTATCATTTTCTATATGAAATCCATTAGGATCGAAATAATAGATTTTGCCCGCTTTTTTAAAGCGAACACCAATTACGTTGTACAAACTTATCCCTCCTGCAACATCAACACCAATTGCTCCATTAGCCCTTGGGCATTCACGTTGGATTGAAGTCTCTTTTTCGCTTCTAATACAGCAAGGATCTGATTCGTCACCATCTGCTGTGTGGAATGCAGCGCGTGCTGCTTCATTGTCTGGAATAAGTCTTGATAAATGACTTTATCTTCATTTCCTATTTGAATCGACAATACATCACGATATATAAATAAAAGCATATCCAGACCTGTTTCTTGAAGGTCTTTCTCTTTGAAAAAAGGCATCCATTGATCCTGTATATAAAAAAATGCATGTTCTTTTCGCTGGTGTAAGACTTCATACAATTTTATCACTTTCGCTCTCGACTCTGCAAACTGATCATTTCGACTTAATTCGAGTGCTTCTGCTAAATTATTCGTTAAATTCGACAAAAGCCTTGCAAGATGCTGTGATACGCCTTCTTGTAAAAGCTGCTGCTCCAAAGATTGAGGCTGCAACGGCTGAAAGCTGAGCATTTGACATCTTGAAATAATCGTATCCAGCATTTTATGCGATTGCTCAGTGATTAAAACCGCCATCGTTTCCCGGTTAGGCTCCTCTAGGAACTTCAATAAACTGTTCGCGGCATTGACCGTCATTTTGTCCGCATGAAGAATGATATACATTTTCCGGTGCGATTCTACACCTGCTTTTGTAAACTCCTCCTGCAACGCCTGCACTTGCGCTTTCTTAATTGATTGACCATCAGGCTGCACTACATGTAAATCTGGATGGTTTCCTGACTCAATCCTTTTGCAGTTTTGACAGGACTCACATGGTTTCACTCCTGCTTCCAAGCAAAAAAAGCTCTTAGCCAAAAGCATCGCCGCATCTAGCTTTCCTGTCCCTTTTTTTCCTTCAAATAAGTAAGCATGAGCCAGTCGGTCTTTATCAATACTATTAAAAATCAGCCGCATGACGCGCGGCTGCAAATCATTCATGTCATCCCAGCTAATTGCCATGTTATCACTCTCTATGTGTAAAGGTTAATCAATAAACCTTTTATTTCTCCAATACGTTCAAGCAAATCAATAGAGGGTTTCTCTTGGTCCATCATATCCTCTGTTAATTCAAGAAGCTTTTCATCTAATGCTTTGACTAAAGCGAGTGTTCGCGTGTTGCCATAAAGGTCAAAGCTTCTTGACGTCTCTATATTCAATCCATTATCGACTGTCTCTTTTACAAAGCGTCTCACCAGTCCTTTAAACCTCGCCAAATCCTTTAGGTTTCGAGACTTTGTCAGCTTTTTACCGAACACTTCGATATCACTCAACATGACCGTCAGTTGTTCTAATCGCATTTTGCCGCTTTGCGTCTCCATAGAAGCTTTAAAAGAACCAGCTGTCTGGCCTCCTTTAATCGCTTGAAGCTCACGCTTTTCTAAAAGCAGCCGCATATCTTGATTAATTTTCACAGCAACCCATCCTTAAAATTGATGAAATTGTTCAACTGGCAGAATAAAGACAGTAGCTCCACCAACTTCAACCTCAACAGGGTATGGTACGTATGAATCTGCATTTCCACCCATTGGTGATACGGGTGCGATCATTTGATCACGTTTACGGCAATTTTCCTTTATAAGCTGTAATGCCTTATCCACCCGGACATCATCACAACCAATGATAAAAGTCGTATTTCCAGACTTTAAAAACCCACCAGTTGAAGCTAATTTTGTCACGCCGAATTGATGTTCAGTCAATATCTTCAACAACTTGCTGCTATCTTGGTCCTGTACAACGGCAACAATTAATTTCATTTGATTGGCCTCCTTCGTTTTAGGCACAGGTGACATGCCGATGTCTTCCTCTATATTATAACAACGATTGGGAATTAGGTCATTTTTGATTTTTCTTTAATGTGTCCTGGATCAACTGAAGCACTTCTTCATAGACAGCCTGCATCGGCTGAGACGCATCCACTACACGGAATCGTTCTGGTGATTGCGCAATCAGCAATTCATAGCCTTCTCTGACCATCTCATGGAAATTCAGGGTCTCCATGTCTAATCGATTTTTTTCTCTTCCTTGATTGGCATCGATTCGTTTGAGGCCTTCCTCAGGTGTAATGGAAAAGTAAATGGTCATTTGCGGCATTGTACCATTAATGGCAAAATCGTTAATTGATTTTACTTCTTCAATTCCAAGCCCTCTCGCATACCCTTGATAAGCAAGTGAGCTATCGACAAAACGATCACATAGGACCGTGTCTCCGCGCTGCAATGCCGGTTCTACCTTTTCAACCAAATGCTGCCTTCTTGCTGCTGCATAAAGCAATGCCTCTGTTTTCGCATCCATTTTTGTATTTTTTTCATTTAAAATGACTTCACGAATCTGCTCTGCAATTTCGATGCCGCCCGGCTCCCGTGTCGCCATCACTGCATATCCTTGTCGTTCCATTTCCTCGTACACTTTTCGAATCACTGTCGTTTTTCCGGCACCCTCTGGCCCTTCAAACGTAATAAACATACCGCTCATAGTGTCTCCTCTTCTATATAAACATATAATTTTCTCTGATGAATCACCTGACTTGCTTGAATATGAACGTAATGTCCAAGCAAACGGCTTAACGTCGAAATTTGCTCTGCCTCAATACGCTCTCCCTTAATCATCAAAGGAATGCCCGGCGGATAGGGAATGACCGATTCTGCACTGATCCGGCCTGCTGCTTTTTCAAATGGGACGGCTTCTATGTCTTGTCTTTGATGATCGATCTCTATAGATGACGTTCCCTTTTGAAGATGCTCATTTTTTTCGAGCAATGATTCACTTTGCTCAAGGGCCTGCTCTATGACTGAAAAAGGAATATCCTCACCCTGTTCTAGACCTAAAACAAGCAAGACCTGGTGTTCATCCGCAAGTTCTGGGTGAATCTCCACCGATTCAAGTACTTGTTTTAGTTCATAGCCTGTCAGCCCTGTTGTTGAACGAATAACGCATTTTAATGGATCGATAGGTAGCGAGTCAGACTCGATCACTTCGAGATAAGTCAGACGGTTAAACTGTTCTTTCAGTTCTTCCAGCCCTCTTATGATTCCAGCCAATTTCCCTTTTTCCTTGATCTCCTCGACATAAGCTCTCGCCACATCTAAAGAGGCCATAATCGGATAAGAAGGTGAACTGCTTTGAAGCATCGTTAGCAGTGTTTTCATGCGTTTCGCATCAATTCGGTTCCCTTGAAGATGAAGATAGGAACCCATCGTCATCGCTGGAAGGGTTTTATGTGCTGATTGTACCACCACGTCCGCTCCGTAGGAAAGAGCAGATGGAGGAAAGGCGCCGCCTAATACAAAATGCGCACCATGTGCCTCATCAACCAAAACAATCATGCCTGCTTCATGACACATATGAATCAGCTTGGATAAATCAGCTGCATGTCCGTAGTAATTCGGATAAGTCAAAACGATTGCCCGGCAGTTAGGATGTTTTGCCATGGCTTTTTTGACTGTTTCGTAAGCAACATGTGTTGGCACGTGCAACTTTGGATCAATCTCAGTTTCTAACATCATAGGTGTTGCTCCTGCAAGCTCAATCGCATGGAAAACAGACTTATGACAATTTCTCTGCACAAAAATCTCGTCTCCAGGCCCACATGAAGCCATCACCATCGCCAAATTTCCGACGGTTGTACCATTCACAAGGAAAAAGCTTCGATCTGAACCATATAGCTTTGCCAATAATTCCTCTGCCTCTTGAATCACACCAGTCGGGTGGTGGAGATCATCTAACCCTTCAAGCTCAGTCACATCCAGCTCAAGGATAGATGCATAATAAGACCGTGCCTCATCAAAAAAGACATCTCCGTTGTGATGTCCTGGAACGTGAAAAGAATAAGGTCTCTTTTCCGCATGTTGTGCTAATGCTGTATATAAAGGTGTTTTCAAACTAATCGACCCTTTTCACTTAAACAATATCTTATGTCTATTATAACGTTCAAACATGTGAACCGAAAGATGGTTTCTCATTCCTTTATTGGTTTATGATTCGCCAGCTTTTGCTCTGCTTCGTACATGTTGCTTTTTAATTGAGCCCGCTCTTGGCTCCCATGTTCTTGGACCTCTAACGTTTCCTGTAATGTTTCGGCTAATTGACGTTGAACTTTTTTCAACGTTTCTATAGGTGTGAGAGATGCCTCTTCAAGAAGCTGTCCTTGCTGCTTCGATACCTTTTCATATGTTTGCTGGATTCGCTGCTCAAGGGCTGAATTGGCTTGCTCATGAATATGTGTTAATGCAATCGACATTTGGTTAATCCATAGAGGAATAGAAGCGGAAACAGTTGATTGAATATGGTTGGCTAATGTATGATTCGTATGCTGAATCATCCGGATTTGAGCATTACATTGCAGTGCAATTTGCCGGCTTAACAGCAGATCATACTTCCGTTCTTTCAATCTCTCCAAATATTCTTCCTCATTTACTTCCTGACTCATCAATTTCTCCTCTAATGTCGGATTATGAGAATGTTTCGCTTCTGATAGGGCCTGCTGCTCTACCTGTGTCAATTTCACTTCCACTGCTGCAAGCTGTAGCGTCATCTCTTGGAAATATGATTGATTTTCTTCAAATAAACGCTCTAATAACTTATGATCCGAGATTAATACGCCTCTTGCGTAACGGAGCCTTGCTGATAATCTATCCATCTGAGCTTCTGCTTGTTTAAAACGAGAAATGATCTCCTGAGTAGAACGCTTCCCCCGTTGAAATAATTTCAAAAAAAAGCCCTGCTTTTTTGGCAGTAAATCCTCGGGCTCCACTAAATGTAGTTGCTGCAAAAAAGCTTCAAGCACATCTCCTATTTGATCGATGTCTTTTTTCTCAACATATTTCATCATGTGTTGTGATTGTTCCAATAATCGCTCCTGCACTCGTGTACCATAGAAAAGCAGCTTTTGCGGATGGTCAGGGATCTTGTCAGCACGCTGAATAGCCTCTTGTTTCTCCTCATCAGATAAGGTATCAAACACCCGAAACTGAAGATCTGTAGTAGATGCAGGTAATGGTGTGGCTTGATCTTCTGGTTTCATCCCGTTTGACCCCTTTCATTTTATTTTTTGATCATTTTACCTGCGACTTCAAGTTCAATATGAAGAGCTTCTATGTCTCTTCCTAAAACTTGCTGCAAATCATTCGTCAATTGCTTTTGCAGCTCTGTCAACGTCACTCGAGTTTGGCTCAGTGCCATTTCAAGTTCATGACTACGATTAGGCTGATTATACAGTAGTGCATATTTTTCGGTTAGTTCAACGACAGAATCCAAACTTTCAAAATAAAACCGCTGTGCATCATAAAATCGATTTGGCTCCTTTTTTGTAATCGTATAGATTCGTCGTGCAAGCCGAAGGATTTCATAATTATGTTTGATCGTCTGTACGTTCTTCACAGCAAATAAAGCTTTCTTTAAACGCACCAGCTTTTGTCCTGCTTCTTTTAAATGCTGTTTGATATATACATAATCACTACGAGACAGTCCGTGTTTCTTTAAAAATAACTGGAAAGCAATCCATCTGCTTCCTACAAACATCCCGCCCCACCCAATCATCGCATACAATATTGATAATCCAACATGATGATGGAAAACCCCAATACTGACAGTCAAAATCACAATCGAGAAAAGAGTAGAGAGGATGGCCCATATAAATGTGAAAAAGATTGATTTCATGTTCATCGACTCCTATGAATAATCAGGCTCTCTGTTTATCTTATTATTTATTACGGTTGATGTCCAAACTAAGTTCCAAAAAACAGGCCCAATCCTTTAGAGTTCATAAAAAAAGACCATCTAATGGTCTATGAATACAAAGGCGGCGTATGAAGATTTTTAAGCTTTCTAACATAATCGGCATAGCTAGGATCCGAGGTCGATGTAGAAATTAACTTTCGCTCACAGTCTCGGCACAAAAACTGATGATATAAATAAATTCCATTTGTCTTTTTCTCTTCACAAATCAAACAAACCGCTTCTCGCTCTTTTTTGCTCATTGTGACACCTCCACTTATAGCTTCAGTATGCCCTAGCGCTTTCAATTGTATACAAAATTAAGAATGTTTTAGATGATAGTTTAGTATATGTATCCATGCCAGATCGAGTGTTTGTTCCTTTTCGT
>NZ_JACXXE010000016.1 GCF_014764715.1 Bacillus crepusculi
AACCTCCATCTCTCAAAGGATGGAGGTTTTTTTGCGAGTTAATAGATGAGATATTTTTTCCGTTTCTTTTCGAACGTTTTGAGGTCGTGATGATAGCGTTTCATGATGTGTTTGACGGAAGTGCCTTTATTGATTTCTTCTTTGATCCAAGCGTTCCCAATGAGTTTATCAAAGCTGCCTGTTTGAAGGAATTGAAAGTCATTGGGATATAAATCATGGATCGCTTTGATGATAGATAACCCCGTTTTCACAGCTTCAAATGAAGAGCGGTTTGTGACATATAGCTGTACACCGTGAGATAATGTCCCGGCATGTTTTGAAAAGGTAGGGGTGAATGAAACGGGTCTAAATTGAACACCTTTTAGCTTTAGCTGATTTAAATGATCCGCTAGCTCGTTGCTATTGATATATGGAGCACCAATGAGCTCGAACGGTTTTGTCGTTCCTCTTCCTTCCGAGACGTTTGTGCCTTCAATTAATCCTGTGGCTGGATATACAAAGGTACTATCAACGGTCGGCATGTTAGGTGAAGGAAGGACGAACGGCAGCTTCGTGTCATCGAACGTCATGGCTCGTTTCCAATTTTTCATTTTGATGACTGTTACATCCGCATTGATATGAAACTCTTTGTTAAACATATTTGCCAGCTCTCCAGTGGTCATTCCATGTCTTAATGGGATTGGATAGAGCCCCACAAAAGAGGCGTGTTCAGGTTCTAATACGGGTCCTTCAACTTTTAGCCCACCGATGGGATTTGGACGGTCTAGGACAACAAATGGAATGTTATTTTCCTTAGCGGCTTCCATCGCATAAGCCATCGTGTAAATATAGGTGTAATAACGAGCACCGACGTCTTGAATATCAAATAGCAGGACATCTACATTTTTGAGCATATCAGCAGTTGGTTTTCTTGTTTTTCCATAAAGAGAGTAAACAGGCAGACCTGTTTTTTCATCGGTATAGGATTCAACGCCTTCTCCTGCTTGTGCATCGCCGCGGACGCCGTGTTCAGGTCCATATAGGGCAGTGAGCTGAATATTTGGATGCTCAAATAGGAGATCGACACTGCTTTTCATATTTGTATCAATGCCAGTCGGGTTGGTTATGAGACCAACTCTTTTCCCTTTTAGCCATGAGAGATTGCTTGTGAGTAGTGTTTCGATTCCTGTTTTGACTGCTGCTTTTTTTCCTTTAGTGTCTGTTCGTCCATGATCTGCGGGAGAGGCGGCGGTCAATGTGCTCATTATGAGAATGCTTGCGAGTATCAAGCTTGCTGTTTTTTTCAAGAGAATCCCTCCTATTTGATCTGTTTCCCTTTCAAGTTGAGTCCATAGCCAAATGGGTAAAGGGTTTGATTTGGATGAGTGACAGATGGGATATCAACTGGCAGTTTGCCTTTAGGTGATGCCGCTCCAAATATTACTTCTAGTCCAGCAGGGATATTTGGCTGGTTGAATTGTCCGTTTGAGTAGCCTTTGAAGCCGTAAACAGCCAGTAAGGCATCGGCTTCCTCAAAATTAGCCGCATCATAAGGATTTCTAAGACTCATGATGACCATTTTTTTGTTCTGTGATGCTGCTTCTTTCATGACAGCACGAGGGAATGCGGTTGCCCATTTTTTCGGGTCCTGTACATTGTCATCAATTACGCCATCATTCACAGCTGGGTCATTTTGAACAACGTAAGAGCCGGTAATGACATAGTCAGCATCTTGGATCAGTTTGGCTGTTTCTTTGGAGAAGGTTTTATCCGCAAAAGCATATGATTGGATACGTACAGGTTTGAGCTTTTTTTGTTTGATCAGAGATTCAATCGTGACAGACATTGCTTTTGTTTGATCTTCGTAAGGTGCCATGACCACAACTTGGTCATTCTTTTTGGGCTTAAAAGGTAAGGTCTTTTTGTTGTTTTTAAGCAGGGTGATTCCTTCACGTGCCATTTTTTGTTCTGCTTTACGGTGCGACTTTTTCCCAACGACTTGAATGGCTTTTTTTATTTTTTTCTCAAGACTGATTGGTTTTTTGGAGGATATAATGCCGCGTTTGATCTTTAATTGAAGGATTTTTTCGACAGATTGGTTGATCTGAGACAACGGAATTTCTTTTTTTAAAATGGCTTGTTTTATAGCATTGAACACATTCTCTAGGTTTTTCTCCGTTTTTAGAGAGGTGACTGGTGCTGGCATGAGAGCGATGTCGACGCCTGCCTTAATGGCCATCACTAAGGCTTCTTCCTGTCCGAAGTTATCTGCAATCGCTTTCATATTTAGAGCGTCCGTCACAACAACGCCTTTAAAGCCCATCTCTTCTTTTAATAAGTGTGTAATGACTTTTTTCGATAAGGTAGCTGGAACCATGATGTCCTTGCCATCTTTTTTGCTTTGATAGGTTGTGTCATCAATGGCAGGGAATTGCACATGAGCGGTCATGACCATATCTGCACCAGCGTTGATTGCTTGTTGAAATGGATATAACTCAACGTTCTTTAAACGATCGAGGTCATGTTCTACGAGCGGCAAGCCGTAGTGGCTATCGACAGCTGTATCACCATGTCCCGGGAAATGCTTTAAAGTGGAAATGGTCTTTTCCTTTTGAAGACCTTTCATGGTTTGAAGGCCAAGTCTAGTGACAAGTGCAGGGTCAGAGCTAAAGGAACGTACACCAATGACGGGGTTGTTTGGGTTATTATTCACATCAAGAACAGGGGAAAAGTTTGTATTGATTCCTAAGGCGTTTAATTCCTTTCCAATGATTTTTCCTGTGTCGTATGCATTTTTCTTGCTTCTAGAGGCACCAATCGACATATTTCCTGGGAAATGTGTTCCCTTTTGTAGTCTTGTGACGATTCCGCCCTCTTGATCAATTGAAATGAGTAAAGGGATTTTTGGTGATGCTTTTTGAAATGCATGGGTGAGCTTGACGGTTTGTTTCGTATCAATGACATTCTCGGCAAATAGGATGACACCGCCTAGATGATATTTTTCTACGAGATGAGATACTTCTTGATTCATCTTTGTTAAGCCTGTAGGCACAGATTCATCTTTTGTTTGCCAATTGCGAAAGTCTGGCATGAGCATTTGGCCTATCTTTTCATCCAGTGACATGTCTTGCACCATTTGTTTTGCGGTTGGAAGAGAGGCGGAGCTCACCTTTTCCGTTGGAATGGAAGAGGTGAGCAGGGTCAAAACCAGTGCAGCGGGGAAGAGAGATTTTAACATCGAATTCCTCCTTTTACTTAAAAGATTCGTAGATTGCAGTCATGATGCTTCCATAGGTACCAGTTGGGAAAAGGTCACCTTCAAATTGATTAGGGTTGGTTTCAGGTGAAACGACAGGTGAATGTTTTTTATTCGTCAGTAAGACGATACCTAGATTGTGTTTGGGATCAATCAACGTCATCGTTCCGGTCCAGCCTGTATGTCCATATGCTTCGTTACTTGCATATTTTCCAAACATCCATTCCATGTCAGTATGACCGTTTTTTCGCCAGCCTAGCCCGTAAGTTGGGTTCGTGTCTGAGGATGCCGTAAAGAGATCGATAGAAGCTTGATCGAAGATGGTTGTTTTCCCATAGCCTCCTTTGTTAAGCATCAGCTGAAGCAGCACGGCCATATCGGAGGTGTTAGAGAAAAGTCCAGCATGACCTGAGACACCCGCCATGGAGTAATATGCTTTCTCGTCGTGTACTTCACCTAGCAGTGTGTACCTGCGAATGTTTTCAAAGTCAATCACACCATCTCGCGAATTGCCTAAACGTTCGGTCGCTGCAAAATGCTTCGGCTTGAATCCTTTTTGCAACGGATTGAACATTGTATGCTTGAGCCCTAGTGGCCGATAGATCGTCGATTCTACATATTGATCAAGGGGCATACCTGTTTTTTTCTCGATGATCATGCCTAGCAGCATGTAATCAATGTCACTATAAATATGCTGGGTGCCTGGCTTGTATTGGAGAGGCACCTTTGGCAGCCATTTCATCGTTGTTTGTCTATCTTGAGAGAAAAAAGAGCCAGCTGCTTCTTTGCTATAAAATAAGACACTGGATGGGAGACCGGCAGAATGTGTGAGGAGATCTTTTACCCGAAGCTGATCTTTGCCGGTGACCTTTGCATCTGGTTCATCTTGAAAGTCTGGCAGAATGGCTTGTATTTTCTCGTTCACATCTAGTTTTTGCTCGTAGACAAGCTTTTGCAGGGCATAGTTGGTGGCATACATTTTTGTATTGGATGCTAGATCGAACATTGTGTTCTTTTTCATTTTCTTATACGATTTGAGCTCGGTTGTGCCCTCGTATTTTTGCCGGTAGCCATAGGCTTTTTGATGAACGATCTTTCCATCCTTGATAATGATAAGCGCGGCTCCTGGAAACCCTGCTTTGATATCGTTTTGAATCATTTGATCAACCTTCCTAAGCTGCCTGGAAGAAAAACCTGCTTGTTCCGGTCGTTTTGCTTTTTTTAAGACGGGATATTCTTCAGGTGCTGTTTTAGACAAAGACGATACAGGATGGGAGCTAGTTGCAAATGTTTGTACGGGTAGCCCAAAGAGCATGAATAGACATGTCATCAAAAGAAAACATTTCTTCAAGAGCTAGACCTCCTTATTGATTGGTTTCCTCGAATTCAATAGCCATATCATCATGAAATCCAAATAAGTATGTGAAGATAAATCCAGCAACATATGCAATGAATAATCCTATTAAGTAAAGAAGCATTTGATGTGTGTGAACAATAAAGGTTAATGGAAGACCTGATACACCAATGGCTTTCGTCGCAATTTGGAAGTAGGATTGAAATGCGCCGCCGATTCCTGCGCCGAGACAAGCGGTGAGAAATGGTCTTCCCAGCGGGAGTGTGACACCGAAAATAAGCGGTTCACCAATGCCCAGCATTCCTGAAGGAAGTCCGCCTGCAATGGCTCTTTTGAGTTTTTTCTTTTTTGTTTTCATATAAATGGCGAATGCAGCGCCTACCTGTCCTGCACCGCCCATAGCGAGAATAGGTAGAAGCGGGTCATCCCCAATTGAATTGATGAGTTCCATATGAATCGGTGTCAGTCCTTGGTGAAGTCCAGTTACAACAAGTGGAAGGAAGGTCGCACCAAGAACAAAACCAGCGAAGATACCGCCAATGTTTAATAAATAAGTGAGTCCTGATGTGATGGCATCAGATATAAAACCGCCGACTGGCATGAAGACAACGTATGTGAAAATTCCTGTAATGAGTAGTGTGATGGTTGGTGTGACGATGATATCGAGTGATTGCGGGACAAAGCGTCTAATTCGAGTTTCCACTAATGCCATAAAGATGGCGGCTAGAAGAACACCGATGAGTCCGCCTCTGCCTGGTAGAATATTTGTGCCAAATAACATAATGTCTGCGGAGGCCGGATTAATAATGAGGATACCCGCTAATGCGCCTAATGCAGGAGAGCCTCCAAATTCCTTTGCGGCATTTGTTCCGACTAATATACCGAGATAGGCGAACAGGCCAGAGCCTATAACCGTTAAAATAATCGCCGCTTGAGATTTTCCATCGAGCCAGCCTGCTTGCACGATTGCTTTTGTAATACCAGTAATGAGACCTGACGCAACTAGTGCCGGAATGATAGGGATAAAAATGCTGGCAATCCGCCGTAAGAAAAGCTTGAACGGTGTGCGGTTCTTTTGTGAAATGGCTTGCTTGTTTTTTTGTGCTTCGTTGTTTAAATCATAAGAGCCCGAGGCATTTAGCAGCTGTTCAAACGCACTTGATACTTGGTTGACAACACCAGTACCTAAAATGATTTGAAGCGTTTCTGCCTCGACGACGCCTATGACGCCATCGAGTTCTTTGATTGCTGTGATGTGAACTTGTTCATTGTCAATCGGTGTAATTCGGAGACGTGTCATACAATGTGTATGGGAAGAGATATTTTCAGAACCACCACAGAGCGATAGAATATCCTTCGCCAGCTGCTGATATTTCTTTTGATGACTCATGTTGAATCCCCCTTTGATTTTCGTTTCATGGAGCGGATGGCATGCCTTGTCTTGTCAATATATTGCGCTGTCTTTTCATATTGACGGGAGGCTAAACTAAGGAACAAGACATCAATTAAGTAGAGCTGCGCCATTCTAGAGGAAGTGGCAGCACTGCGAAAAGGTGCTTCATTGGAACCGGACGTAGATAGGTGAACGTCACATAAAGCAGAAACGCTTGTATGACCTGGATGCGTTAAGGCAATGGTTTTCACTTGATTGTCTTTTGCTAGCTGAAGGGCTTGGATGATGTCTAACGTTTCTCCTGAAAAGGATATTCCGAAAACAATGTCATCCTTTCCTGCGTTTGCGATGACGGTGGATGCGATATGCATGTCGGTAAAGGCTGTGGCCGCATAATTGATTCTGAGAAATTTTTGCTGGGCATCAGCAGCCACGATGCCAGATGCACCAACACCGATAAAATGGATTTGGTTTGCATGCAGCAGCAATTGAACGGCCTTTTCTAAAGCATCTACATTTAAAATAGAGGCGGTATCCTTAATCGATTGAATGGAGTTTCCTGCTGTTTTTTGAATAATGGATTGAAGTGGTTCATCTTGTTCAATATCTCGGTAGCCTTGTTTTTCGGTATGCATTAAGTCTCCAGCAATCCGCATTTTCAAATCGTGATAGCCGTCTAGCCCGAGAGATTTGCAAAGACGGATGACTGCAGAGCTGCTTGCACCGGCAGCCTGACTGATGTCGTGTACAGTGCTTTTAATGACTTTGTCAGGGTGGGCAAGGATATAGTCTGCAATGATTTTTTCAGATTGGGGTAGCTTTGCTTTCATTGTGTGTAGTAGGGTGAGTCCACCTGCTGACATGGGCTTTGCCTCCTTTAGGATTGATGACGCGAGATGGCTTTATCGATATGACCATGCGTTTTGTTGAGTAAATCTTTCGCTGTTTTCTTATCTGTGTTTGTTTGGAGCATGACGATGGCGGTTTTGACTTCTAAGTCTGCTGCTTCAAGAGTCTTCACGGCTTGTTCGTAGGAAGCGTTTGTCACATGTTGAATGATGGTGATGGCACGTTCTTTTAATTTATGATTGCTTACTTTTACATCAACCATCAGGTTTTCATATACTTTGCCTTGTCTGATCATGACAGAGGTGGAAAGCATATTTAAAATCATTTTATGAGCGGATGCGGCTTTCATTCGTGTGGACCCGGTGATGGCTTCTGGTCCAACGACGACTTCGATGGCACAGTCTACCAGTTCACTGATTTCTGCTTTTTCATTGCAGCTGAGAGCTACTGTTTTTGCGCCAATGGATTTAGCGTAGTTTAAAGCGCCGATGATATAGGGTGTCCTGCCACTAGCGGCAATGCCGACGACCGTATCTTTTGACGTGAGGTGGATGTAGGCTAAATCCTGTTTGCCGGCTTCTTCACTGTCTTCCACATCTTCGGCAGCATGTGAAAAAGCGGAATCACCGCCTGCCATGATGCCTACAATGACATCAGGTGAAACGCTATAGGTCGGTGGACATTCGACCGCGTCCATCACACCAATTCTGCCGCTCGTTCCAGCGCCTAAGTAAATGAGTCTGCCTCCATTCGAAATGGATTCATAGGCAAAGTCACTTGCTGTTTTGACATGTGGAAGTACACGATTGACTGCATGAGCAACTTTCATATCTTCTTCATTGATCATCTGGAGTATTTCGAGCGGATCTGCTTGTGAAATTCCCATTGTGTTGGGGTTTCTTGATTCTGTTGTCAAAGAACGCAGTTGAGATGGCTGCATGTGACATACCTCCTTATTTCTTCATTTTCAGTATATTGAGTGTGATATGAAATTTCAATATTATATTTAAATACTGAAATTAAATTTCAGTTAAAATGTTGTGCTACATGCTGGCGAATTATTAGAAAATAAAAAAAATAAAATTCCCCTTTACAAAAGGGAGACAACCTGTATATAATAACTTTTGTCAGCTTCAAGGACACAGTAAACTTGACAAACTGGCCCGTTGGTCAAGCGGTTAAGACACCGCCCTTTCACGGCGGTAACACGGGTTCGAATCCCGTACGGGTCACCAAGATGTGGAGGATTAGCTCAGCTGGGAGAGCATCTGCCTTACAAGCAGAGGGTCGGCGGTTCGAGCCCGTCATCCTCCACCATATGCCGGTGTAGCTCAACTGGTAGAGCAACTGACTTGTAATCAGTAGGTTGGGGGTTCAAGTCCTCTTGCCGGCACTGTTTTTCCTTTATTAATTCCATATGTGGAGGGGTAGCGAAGTGGCTAAACGCGGCGGACTGTAAATCCGCTCCCTCCGGGTTCGGCGGTTCGAATCCGCCCCCCTCCACCATTTTTGGGCTATAGCCAAGCGGTAAGGCAACGGACTTTGACTCCGTCATGCGTTGGTTCGAATCCAGCTAGCCCAGTCAAGACACCTTTTTCAAAAAGGTGTCTTTTTTTTATGTTGGCAGAGGGAATGTATAACTATTCAAAATATTGTCGAGTTGAGTCAAGAGGCATTGAGAAAGTAAAATATAAGCATGAATGGAAAGGGGATGTACATATGGGAGATCAAAAGAAGGTCACGATTGTCGGGGTTCCGATGGATTTGGGTCAAATGAGAAGGGGCGTTGATATGGGGCCGAGTGCGATTCGGTGTGCAGGTGTAAAAGAAAAATTGGAATCGCTTTCATTTGATGTGGAGGATCTCGGGGATATTCCGGTTGAGCAAAGAGATGATGAGAAAGGTTTATATACTAGTGAAAAATTAAAAAATCTAACGGAAAATGCTGGTGCGAATCAGCTGCTTGCTGAGAAGGTTGACAGTATTGTTCAGTCAGGTTCGTTTCCGCTGATTTTAGGTGGTGATCATAGCATTGCCATTGGTACACTTGCAGGGGTAGCTAAGCATTATGAAAACTTAGGTGTTATTTGGTATGATGCACATGGTGATTTAAATACGGAGGAAACCTCTCCTTCTGGGAATATCCATGGCATGCCGCTTGCAGTCAGTCTTGGTCTAGGGCATGGTGATTTAACAAACATTGGCGGTTATTCTCCTAAATTGAAGCCTGAAAATGTCGTTTTAATCGGTGCTCGATCCTTAGATGAAGGAGAGCGGGCATTGATTAGAGAGAGAGGCATTAAAGTGTATACGATGCACGAAATTGATCGTTTAGGAATGACAAGGGTGATGGAGGAGGCTATTGCATATTTAAAGGAAAGAACAGATGGTGTTCACCTGTCGCTTGATTTAGACGGGTTAGATCCAGCGGAGTGCCCTGGTGTAGGAACTCCAGTGGCAGGAGGCATTAGTTATCGTGAGAGTCACCTTGCAATGGAGCTTTTAGAGGAAGCGGGTATTTTGACTTCTGCCGAATTTGTGGAGGTAAATCCAGTATTAGATGAGAAAAATAAAACAGCTGAAGCGGCTGTGGCGTTAATTGGTTCGTTAATGGGTGAAAAGCTATTGTAGAGCGGGACTTGTTCCCGTTCTTTTTTTATTTCAGTAATTTTAAGGATATATTAAGGTTTTTACCGGCTGATATGCGTAACATGCTGTCAAAAATTTGTTACACTATTTTTTAGAGGAGAATGAAACCTTTTGGAAAGAGGTTCGTATACATAAAGACCGGTGAAGGCAGAGGTTGAATATACTATGGACACAATGATTAAAAAGAGAATTAAGCAATTGAAAAAAGGCGACCAGAACGCATTTGCAGACATCGTAGACCTGTATAAAGACAAAATTTATCAGCTGTGCTACCGTATGCTTGGGAATGCACACGAAGCAGAGGATATTGCGCAGGAGGCGTTTATTCGTGCCTATGTGAATATTGAGAGCTTTGATGTGAATCGTAAGTTTTCCACGTGGCTGTACCGCATTGCAACCAACCTGACCATCGACCGTATTCGCAAAAAAAAGCCGGATTATTATTTAGATGCAGAGGTGGCAGGAACAGAAGGACTGAATATGTATTCTCAAATTGCTGCTGATGGCATTTTGCCAGAGGATGAGGTGGTGTCTCTTGAGTTATCGAGTACCATTCAGCAAAAAATTCTAAGATTACCCGATAAATATCGTTCGGTCATCGTATTAAAGTATATTGATGAACTCTCGTTAAAAGAAATTAGTGAGATTCTAAATATACCGGTTGGTACGGTGAAAACGAGAATACACAGGGGTAGAGAGGCTCTCCGGAAACAGTTGAGAGACCTTTGAGTGAGGTGATTTTGATGAGCTGTCAGGATAGAATCGTCCAGCTTATGCATCAGTATTTAGACCGGGATATCGTGCCCGAAGACGAAAAAGAATTAAAGAGCCATCTGCAATCGTGTGAGGAGTGCCGTACTCATTTTCAACAAATTGAGAAATCCATCGCGCTAGTGCAGAGTACATCTCATATAGAAGCACCATCTGATTTCACTGCAAAGGTGATGGCAGGTCTTCCAAAGGAGAAAAAGCGTGTGTCGATTCAAAGGTGGATCAAAGCTCACCCGCTAATGGTAGCCGCTGCCCTCTTTCTCATTTTGATGGGAGGCAGTCTGTTTACAAGCTGGAATACCGATCATAATTTCAGTGTGTCAAAGCAGCCGAATCTCGTGGTTGAAAATGATACAGTGACCGTACCTAAAGGGGAAACCGTGAAAGGTGATGTCACTGTCAAAAATGGCAAGCTGATTGTAGAAGGCAAGGTTGATGGGAATGTTACTGTCGTCAATGGAGAACAGCTGACTGCTTCTGCCGGACAAGTCACTGGTCAAATTAATGAAATCAATGAAGTGTTTGATTGGATCTGGTACAAAATGAAATCCACAGCACAAAGTGTGATGCGGGTGATTGGGCCAGAGGAGCAAAAGTAAATCAAACAGCATGGAGCAGCCTCTTAGGGGCTGCTCTTTTTCTATACCACCATTGCTCACATTTACGCATACTAGAAAGCCAGCCAGATATGGCAACTATTTTCCTTGCTGAAATAAAATGTGGTATAATAGCCACGCTATGTAATAACACATAGGCTCTTTTTTATCAAAAAATGCATCAAACGAAGAAACTTGAAAATTCTGGAGGACGAGGAAATGGCTTTAGGGGATATTCCTTTTTTGCAGTACCTCGGTAATGCTGTTGATATACTCGTTGTTTGGTATGTGATATATAAATTAATGATGGTCATCCGCGGAACAAAAGCGGTTCAGCTTTTAAAGGGAATTGTGGTCATTGTTCTCGTCAGGATGGGAAGTGCGTATCTCGGTCTTAACACACTTCAATGGCTGATGGATCAAGCGATTACGTGGGGTTTCCTTGCGATCATTATTATTTTTCAGCCAGAGCTAAGGAGAGCGCTTGAGCAGCTTGGGCGCGGCCGTTTCTTCTCAAGAAGCGGGACACCTGTAGAGGAACAGCAGCAGAAAACGATCGAGGCAATTACAAAAGCAATTAACTATATGGCAAAACGAAGAATAGGAGCGCTGCTGACAATTGAGCGTGATACGGGGATGAATGATTACATAGAGACAGGAATTCCTTTGAATGCAAAGGTGAGTTCTGAACTGCTGATTAATATTTTCATTCCGAATACACCACTTCATGACGGTGCTGTCATTATGAAGCGTGATGAAATTGCAGCTGCGGCTTGTTATTTACCGCTGTCAGAAAGTCCTTTTATCTCTAAGGAACTCGGAACCCGTCACCGGGCGGCAGTTGGTATTAGTGAAGTGACAGACAGCTTAACCGTCATCGTCTCTGAGGAGACAGGCGGCATAAGTGTCGCAAGAAATGGTGATCTCCATCGAGAATTGACAGAAGAAGCGCTTGAAGAAATGCTGATTGCTGAGTTTAGTAAGAACAGCAAAGATGCTTCCTCGACCAAATGGTATTGGAGGGGCAAGAAAAATGGATAAGATTTTGAATAATCGCTGGGCCGTAAAGTTTCTTGCATTGGTCTTCGCTTTATTGCTGTATGGTGCAGTCAATTCAGCGCAAGCGCCCACGCCGAAAAAAATCGGTGAATCCTTTTTCCCAACATCGACAACAGATGAAGCAACCTTAACCGACATTCCTGTTAAAGCGTATTATGATGACGAGAAGTACGTCGTCACTGGTGTGCCGCAGACAGTCAATGTCACGATTAAAGGCTCAACAAGTGCTGTGAAAACAGCAAGACAAACAAAGAATTTTGAAATTTACGCAGATATGCAAAATTTAACGACAGGTACACATAAAGTGGAACTGAAGGCAAGAGATGTATCAAAGGGAATCACATTATCAATTAATCCATCTGTGACGACTGTGACGATACAAGAAAAAACGACCGCTGAATTTCCTGTTGAAACAGAATTTTATAATCAAAATAAAATCAAAGACGGCTATTCACCCGAACAGCCCATTGTGAATCCGAAAAAAGTGACTGTCACTGGATCAAAGGATGTCATCGACAAAATTTCTGTCATTAAAGCATTTGTGAACTTAGAGGATGTCGATCAGCAAATCCAAAAAGAAGCGAAGCTTACTGTGTATGATAGCAGAGGGAACGAGCTGCCAGTTGAAGTGAGTCCGTCAGTGGTGGATATTACAGTCCCGATCACGAGTCCGAGCAAGAAGGTCCCGTTTAAAATTGAGCGGACGGGCAGCTTACCGGATGGGATCAGTATTTCAAGCATTGAGACAAACCCGAGTGAGGTCACAGTATACGGCTCTCAAAAGGTGCTGGATGCACTTGATTTTATTGATGGGGTCAAGCTGGACCTAAGCAAGATCAAAGATGATACGGAGATTGATGCCGACATTCCCCTGCCAGATGGTGTGAAAAAGGTATCGCCCGAAACTGTTAAGATCAAAGTGAAGGTTGCAACAGCTGAAGAAAAAAAGATCGATAATGTACCGATTTCTGTCGTAGGTCTGAGTAAGGATCTCACCTCTGATTTTGTAAGCCCGTCTTCTGGGCGGCTTACGTTAACAGCAAAGGGATCAAAGAGTGCTATTGATAAACTAAAGGCTTCAGATGTTGAAGCCTATATCAATGTGGGGGACTTAAACGAAGGAACACATGAGGTCAAAGTACAAGTGAACGGTCCTCAAAATGTGACGTGGACATTATCGAGATCAAAGGTCAAGGTGAAACTTACCTCTACTGATACAGAAGATCAGCCGGCTTCTACGAATGATCGAAAGGATCAATCATCTGATGATGATCAGGAAAAGAAAAGTAAAGAGGAATCGACACAAGATAAAGCAAAGAAAGAATCAATTCAGAGACAGCGGATGAAAGAAGATAAAAAAGAGGACGCAGCGTCCTCTTGAATGGTAAAAAAGGAGCGATTGAAACATGGGCAAGTACTTTGGAACTGATGGTGTAAGGGGTGTGGCGAATAGCGAATTAACGCCAGAGCTCGCATTTAAAATTGGGAGATTTGGCGGCTATGTGCTCACGAAGGATAAAGAACGTCCAAAGGTACTCGTTGGACGAGACACGCGTGTATCCGGTCATATGCTAGAAGGAGCACTTGTTGCAGGTCTTCTTTCAATTGGAGCAGAAGTGATGCGTCTAGGTGTGATCTCAACACCTGGTGTGTCTTATTTAACGAAGGCAATGGATGCAGAAGCAGGTGTCATGATCTCGGCTTCTCACAACCCAGTTCAGGATAATGGCATCAAATTCTTCGGCGGTGACGGCTTTAAGCTGTCAGATGAACAGGAGAATGAAATTGAGCAGCTGATGGATCAGCCAGTCGATCAATTACCACGTCCAGTTGGAGCCGACCTTGGAACGGTGAATGACTACTTTGAAGGCGGTCAGAAATACTTGCAATTCTTGAAGCAGACGGCGGACGAGGATTTCACAGGCATTCATGTGGCGCTTGATTGTGCACACGGTGCAACCTCTTCTCTAGCGACACATTTATTTGCTGACTTAGATGCTGATGTGTCGACAATGGGAACATCACCAAACGGATTGAATATTAATGATGGTGTAGGGTCAACTCATCCAGAGGCACTTTCTGCCTTTGTGAAGGAGAAGGGTGCAGATATTGGTCTTGCGTTTGATGGTGACGGTGACCGTTTAATTGCAGTCGATGAAAAAGGTGATATTGTAGACGGCGATCAAATTATGTACATATGTGCACGTTATTTGAAGGGTGAAGGCCGATTAAAGGATGACACCGTCGTGTCCACGGTCATGAGTAACCTAGGCTTCTATAAAGCGCTGGAGAAGCAGGGCATTAAGAGCATCCAAACCGCTGTTGGTGACCGTTATGTGGTCGAGGCGATGAAAAAGGACGGCTATAATGTCGGCGGCGAGCAGTCAGGACACTTGATTTTCCTCGATTACAATACGACAGGTGACGGCATGCTTTCTGCTATCATGCTTGTGAATACACTAAAAGCGACAGGAAAAACATTATCAGAGCTTGCGGCTGAAATGGAAAAGTTCCCGCAGCTTCTAGTGAATGTGAAGGTATCTGATAAATATAAAGTCGAAGAAAATGAAAAAGTAAAAGCGGTGATCCAAGAGGTCGAAAAAGAGATGAACGGTGACGGCCGTATCCTTGTTCGTCCATCTGGAACAGAGCCGCTTGTACGTGTCATGGCTGAAGCGAAAACAAAAGAGCTGTGTGATGAATATGTGACTCGAATTACCGCTGTTGTGAAAGAGGAAATGGGTATTGAGTAATAGATGAAAGCAAATCGCTAAGCAGCGGTTTGCTTTTTTTTTTCGAATAATCGTCATAAGTGAAGTGAATTGTAAGAATCATATAAGCAAGGGCAATTTGCTGCTGCCTTCATAAGGTAGAACGTGACAAGCCTCATCGCATATAGTGTATGGAGGTCTCGCTTTCTAACATGAAAGGGATCACCCCCTACATTGTGATTGACGGAGGTCAGACCTTATAGTACAATCATCCTTGTGTTACTAAGATTTTTATTCTATCAAGAAAGGCAGGGTAGATGTTCAGGAACTCTCTTATAATTATAGCGCCCGAACTAAGCGATCGGACGACAGATGCTTAGTTGACGAGGATGGAGGTTATCGAATTTTCGGCGGATGCCTCCCGGCTGATCAAAAGAGATCACAGCCGTAAGTGTTTCTTTAAAGCAAAGAGGTGATTCTTTGTACAAAGGGAATACACATGATCTCCCAAATTAAACATGTAGAGAGGGACGAAGAAATGTCCCTTCTATTTTAGTAGGCTTTCCTTGTCCCTTTCACATGATCGGGAGGAAGAATATTTATGTGTGGAATCGTAGGTTATATTGGTCAGAATGATGCGAAGGAAATTTTATTAAAAGGTTTAGAGAAGCTTGAATACCGCGGGTATGACTCAGCAGGTATCGCTGTGGCAAACGAAGAAGGCGTGCATGTGTTCAAAGAAAAAGGACGTATCGCTGAGCTTCGTGAGGTCGTTGATGCAAACGTGGCATCGTCAGCAGGAATTGGACATACCCGCTGGGCAACACACGGTGTACCAAGCCATCTAAATGCGCATCCGCATCAAAGTGCTTCTGGCCGTTTTACGCTTGTTCATAACGGTGTCATCGAGAACTATGTACAATTGACACGCGAATATTTACAAGACGTCACACTTAAAAGCGACACAGATACAGAGGTTGTTGTTCAAGTCATCGAACAATTTGTAAACAGAGGTCTTGATACAGAGGAAGCTTTCCGTCAAACGCTTCTTCAACTAAAAGGCTCTTACGCAATTGCCCTTTTCGATAACGAAAACAAAGAAACAATCTATGTGGCGAAAAACAAAAGCCCATTATTGGTTGGTTTCGGCGAAGACTTCAACGTTGTGGCTTCTGACGCAATGGCGATGCTTCAAGTAACGAACGAATATGCGGAATTAATGGATAAAGAAATGGTCATTGTCACCAAAGACGAGGTCATCATCAAAAACCTTGACGGTGATATCATGACACGTCCTTCTTATATCGCTGAGCTTGATGCAAGCGACATCGAGAAAGGCACATATCCTCACTACATGTTAAAAGAAACGGATGAACAGCCGCTTGTCATGCGCAAAATCATCCAAGAATATCAAGACGAAAACGGCAAGCTGTCAGTCGCTGGCGATATCGCAAGCGCAGTAGCAGAAGCAGACCGCATTTACATTGTGGCTTGTGGAACGAGCTACCATGCTGGACTTGTTGGTAAACAATATATTGAAGACTGGGCGAAAGTACCTGTAGAAGTCCATGTAGCAAGTGAATTCTCTTACAACATGCCGCTTCTATCGAAAAAGCCGTTGTTCATCTTCCTTTCTCAATCTGGGGAGACTGCGGACAGCCGTGCTGTACTTGTTCAAGTCAAAGAGCTTGGTCATAAAGCATTAACGATCACAAACGTGCCAGGATCAACGCTTTCTCGTGAAGCGGATTTCACATTGCTTCTTCATGCAGGACCAGAAATCGCAGTGGCTTCAACAAAAGCCTACACAGCACAAATTGCTGTTCTCGCGATCCTTGCATCCGTTGCCGCTGAATTAAATGGTCAATCTCTTGACTTTGATCTTGTGAAAGAGCTTGGTATTGTGGCAAACGCAATGGAAGCCCTTGTCGATCAAAAGGATGAAATGGAACAAATCGCTCGTGACTTCTTCACAGTGACACGTAACGCATTCTTTATCGGAAGAGGACTTGACTACTATGTGTGCCTTGAAGGTTCACTAAAACTAAAAGAGATCTCTTACATCCAAGCAGAAGGATTTGCTGGCGGAGAACTCAAACACGGCACGATTGCTTTAATTGAAGAAGGCACACCGGTCATTGCCCTTGCAACACAAGAGCACGTGAACCTCAGCATTCGCGGTAACGTCAAAGAAGTTGTTGCACGCGGAGCAAACCCATGTGTCATCTCACTGAAAGGCCTAGAAGACGAAGACGACCGTTTCGTCCTTCCAGCTGTACACCCAGCACTTGCACCACTTGCATCTGTTGTCCCATTACAGCTGATCGCTTACTACGCAGCCCTTCACCGCGGGTGTGATGTGGATAAACCACGTAACCTTGCGAAGAGTGTGACGGTGGAGTAGGTTTTAAATAAAATCGGATTTTTGATACCCCTTTAGATATCATTTTCTAAAGGGGTATTTTTGTGAATAGAACAACTTTGATCATCAATATAAAGATTTTTTTTCAAGGAGGAGATGTCATTTTTATTCGATACTTAAAAAAGGAAAAATGGGGAATTACTTTTTTCTTGATTGGTTATGTCGCATTGTTTATTAGCTCTTATTTGTTGATTGGTGATCCTGCTTCAAGTGGAGGACCAATTGGTGTATTCATTGGTTTTTGTATCGTTCAATTTCTAAAATATAGGGCTTTTAAAAAAGATGAAGAGAATAAAAAGGGAAATAGTAGAGGTTTATACCATCGTTTATAAGTTGTATTGATATGTAATTCCCATTGGTTATAATGTGCTATGTTCATTAAAGATAGAATGCTGAACTGGTTTGAAAATAAAGGGGATAGGCATGTTATACATGAGAAGAAATACAAGTAAAGCATTTAACAAAGAAAGAGAGCAGACACATGACCAAACATAAAATTTACACAATGAGCTTTGCAAAGGTCTATCCTCTCTACATCGCAAAGGCAGAGAGAAAGGGACGAACGAAGTCTGAGGTTGATACGATTATTTGTTGGTTAACGGGGTACAGTGCAGATGAGTTACAGCAACAGTTGGACAAACAGATAGACGTTGAAGCCTTTTTTGCTGAGGCTCCAGAGCTGCATCCTTCCCGTAGCTTAATTAAAGGAGTCATCTGCGGTGTTCGAGTAGAGGACATTGAGGAAGAAACGATGAAAAACATTCGTTATCTAGATAAGCTGATTGATGAGTTAGCAAAAGGAAAGACGATGGAAAAGATTTTGCGAGTTTCATCATGATCATCACAAGCAAGCCCAGTGAACAACCTTCACTGGGCTTTTTTATATCTTATAGACCATTCGATTGATAAAAATAAAATCCATTTGAACGAATTCACTTTTCATGTCGTCAAAAGTAGTGATATCAAAACAAAATGGTGTTTGAAAAAGGAGTGGCGTGGATGGATATGAAGATGATTTTACCTCTTATTTTGCTGCAAGCGATTTTAATGGTGATTGGTTTGTTTGATTTGCTGAAAAGAGATCCATCGAGGATTAGAGGTGAAGTGAAGTGGGTTTGGGCTTTGGTGATTGTGTTTGTGGCGAGTGCCGGTCCTATTGCGTATTTCATTTTTGGTCGTAAACAATCTTAGTAGGGGGGATTCGCTTGAATATGCTAGAGTGTCACGGGCTGACGAAATCGTATGGCCCGAATGAAGTTTTAAAAAATGTTTCGTTTTCTGTTGGGGAGGTCGGATGTGTCGGCTTTTTAGGAGCCAATGGAGCGGGGAAGACAACGACGATCCGGATTCTGACGGGGCTTGCTCGTCCTACGACTGGTGTTGTGAAGGTGGCGGGATTGGATGTGACAAAGGATATGAATCAAATCAGTCATGTGATGGGGTATTGTCCGCAGCATCCTGCATTTTATCAGGATATGACGGGGCAGGAATGGATGCATTGGGTTGGCGGGTTATTTCATTTAGAGAAAAAAATCATTCGTTCCAAAACAGAGGAGCTGTTGAAGCTTTGCCGTGTGTATGAGGCGAAGGATCGCGTTATTGGCAGCTATAGTGGAGGCATGAAGCAGAGACTTGCCATTGCGCAGGCGCTCATCAACAGCCCGAAGGTTCTTATTCTAGATGAACCTGTCTCTGCACTTGATCCGATGGGGAGAAAAGACGTCCTGACTTTGATTGAGCGTCTAAAGCATGAGATGCTGATCTTTATGTCGACCCATATTTTAGATGACATTGAGCGGGTGGCGGATCATATTATCATGATCAACAGTGGGAAAATTGAGATGTCCTCTTCCATGAAACAGATCAAAGAAGACTATATTCAGCCCATGATTGAATTTCAATTAGATCAACAGAATGCGGAGCTAGTGGCTTTGTTAAAGGAGCGGGATTGGGTGGAGGATTGTATTGAGACTGGAGACGCTTATCAGGTGCGAGTCAACGATCAACAAACGGCATTGAAGGAGCTGCCGGGTCTTATCACTGAAGCTGGTGGTATTCTCCTCCATTATCAACTATCTAAGCTGACGCTTGAAGATATTTTCATGAAGGTTGTGAATGCATGATGATGCTAAAAAAGGAATTTAGGGAGTTATTCACTAGTTATAAAATCTTATTTGTTCCTATCATTTTTACGATTTTAATGATTACACAGCCTATTACGCTCAAAATGCTGCCGGATCTTCTATCTAAATCAGCTAATTTACCTGAAGGGTCTACATTTTATATACCAGAGCCTAGCGCTGGAGAGGCTTTAGCAAGTGCATTGAGTAAATTCGATTCGCTCGGCGTTTTTATTCTCATTATGATCGTGATGGGGACGATTGCGGGAGAGCGTGCCTCTGGGGTCGCTTCGATGATTATGGTGAAACCAGTCAGTCGAGCGAGTTATTATATATCAAAAATATGTGCCTATGCCTGTTTAACCTTGTTTAGTTTGATAGTGGCGGTGCTAGCTTCCGTTTATTATGTGGACATCCAGTTTGGGCATGTGGATTGGGGCAATGTGTTAAAAGGAACGCTTTTGTATTATCCGAACCTACTGCTCATTGTGGTGTCGACCATTTGTGCATCGGCGTTCTTTAAGCGCTCTGTGACTGCGGGCGGTGTTTCTCTTTTGATCAACCTCATCCTTTTTACCGTTCCTTCGTTTTATGAGAATACATTAGGGAAGTTTGCACCTAAAGGCGTAACAAGTGCGGCTGAGGAGATGATTCATAGAGGGACTTATTCGGATGAGGCACTTACAAGCTTTCTAGGTGTATCGGTATTGATTGGTTTCTTTTTTCTCATCGGATGGTTTCTTTTTAGAAAACAAGAATTATAGCAGGCAAATGCGATTGTTTCTTCGAGTTTACTACGAGCATAAAAATCTGAATACGGTTGAAAGTTTGGTATGATGGATGAAAATTGATTGTATTTTCAGAAAAGGGGTTTTTATCAATGAGAACATCACGTAATCCTGAGACCATTCACCCGCCAGTTGCACCTTATGCCCATCAAATAGAGACAACCGGACCACAGCGGTGGTTAACCCTATCAGGGCAAGTGGGGATGGAAGTCGATGGGACCATCCCAGAGAGCCCGATGGAGCAGCTCGAACTAGCATTAGAGAATGTGAAACGAAACGTTGAAGCCGCAGATATGAAAGTGGAGGATATAACGAAGCTTGTGTTTTATTTGGTAGGCGAGTTTGATGCCGCGGGCAGAAAACGAGTCATGAGTCAGTTTTTAGGGGATCATTTGCCTTGTATGACGATGATATTTGTGGTGGCTTTGGCTTCTCCTGCTTTAAAGGTAGAGGTGGATGCGTGGGCGTGTCAGGAGATGGTTTTGGGTGATGAGAGAAAATGACTTTACACAAATAGGTGTGTTTTGTTGTTTCAATCTAACATAGAATTAAAAAGAAACGTCGTTTTTTTCCGCAGGTGTTGGAATGATTTTGCTAATTTTAATGATGCTGAAATGGTTACCGATTTCTACAGATGGAGAGCTGACGTTGATTTTATTCGGATTGGGAATATTGTTTTATTTAAAGCGTGTGATGCGGAAAGAAGATAGTCATCATTCATTAGTATGATACCTAGAATATAAATTCTAGGTTTTTTTATTAAATTTACCTTAAAACATGATTTTTCACATGGGGATGAGATCCAATTTTTTAAAAGTGTGGTAGGATAAATATGCTTTATTTTTATATTTTCCGAAGGAGCTGTCGTGTTGAAGGGATCTAGGGTTGAATTTATTGATAGTTTACGTGGTTTTAGTTTATTAGGTATTTTGATTGTGAATATGCTTAATTTTCAATATGATTATGATTTTGAGGAGATGTATGATCCGAGCATATGGGGACAGGAGTTTGGGGTATATGTGACGGAAATCTTGTTCCAAGGGTCATTTTATCCGATTTTCTCCTTTTTGTTTGGTTATTCTTTTATCAAACTGATTGAATCTACAAAGGCCAAGGGGCTGAATACGAATGCCATCGTCGTTCGCCGCGGCTTTGGTCTTATTGTGCTTGGGATGCTGCATTTAATCTTTATTTGGAATGGTGACATTCTTCTCTATTATGGAGCTTGTACGTTTTTCCTAATGATGTTTATACACAGCCGAATCAAAACAGTGTTTATATGGTCGGGTATTTTAGGTGCCGTATCTTTAGTGATTTATCCATCTCTAATGAATTTTATTTACGGAAATTCTGAATTATTAACAAATGTATATGGGACTGGTACATATGGCGATATTGTGTTGAGCCGGATTACAATCGAAGATGATATGGTAATCGTCTCCATCATGATGGCAATTGTAACACTTACTCTGACACCAATTTTAAGTCTTCTCTATGCTCCTATCATGATCGGTCCATTTGCACTGCTTGGCATGGCGATCGGGAAAAAGGTCATCTGACAGAAGAAGATCGAGGAATGACCTATCGCAAGGGCTGGATGTGGATGATCATCATCGGGCTCGCCTTAAAATGTGTGACGTTTATTGATGCCCCTTGGAGTGAAATGGTGAAGACGTTAGGTGCCTATGTGCTGACGATCGGTTATATTCAAGCCTTTATTGTTTTTTACTATTCAAAGGCTGCCCAAGGCTTGAAACGTCTGCTCGCAAGGCTTGGCCGTTTGTCTCTATCAAACTATTTGGCGCAGTCGATTATTTGTACAACGATTTTCTATTCTTATGGACTTGGTTTATTTGGACAGATGGGGTCGATGTTTGGGCTGGTGCTTGCTGTCGGACTTTACACAGCACAGCTGTTCATCAGCTATCTCTATTTGAAAAAGTGGAGAAGAGGTCCTGTGGAATGGCTTATGGGAAAATGGGTATATTGGAGATAAATGTTTTATTAAAACGTGAACAGGTAAGGAGTTTACTATTGAGAATAGAGCACTTTAAGACTGTAATCTCCTATGACTCTTTTAGGAATCCTCAAAATTAATTTTTACTAATCATGAGTATTGGAAAAAATAAATATGTATAAATACGGGTTTCATCTTAATTGAATCTAAGAACTATTCCTACTAGGGTGATGATTGAATTTTATAATTTTCTCTGACAATTATACAGGTCACCGTTATATAACATTCATCCAGTGTATTTTAAATCGGATAGAAAATTTAAAAATCCCATTCAAACTTCTTTTTATTTTGAGATAATGACATAAAGTTTACATATTTAGAATAAAAAGAGAGGTGGGTTACATGTCACAAATTAAAGCTAATGATGAAAAGGGGAGCTATAGATGGGTTATACTCATAATAGCTACCTTTTCACAAACATGTGCAACGTTTGTAAATTACGGAGTAGGTCCTTTAGCAACATTTTGTCAAGAAATATATAGCTTATCACAATTTCAAACAGGTTTAATTGTATCAGCTGTAAATATTGGTCCTATATTCTCTATGCTAATATTCGGTAACATAATGGATAAATACGGTGAGCGTTGGGTTGTAGGAATAGGATCAATTTTATTAGGACTTACCATGTTAATAACACTTCCTATTAATGAATATGTATACCTTTTGATTGTTCTTGCTTTTGTCGGGGTTTGGTATGGGACGGCTCAACCAGGGGGGAGCAGCGCAATCATCAATTGGTTCCCTAAAAATAAAAACAGAGGTCTTGCAATGGGGATTCGTCAAACCGGAATACCACTTGGTGGTGCTTTAGCTTCAACAACTCTACCTTTTTTCTTTTATAATTATGGTTTATCTTCAGCTAAATTAACACAAGCTATTGTAGCAATTGCAGGTGGTATAATCTTTTCAATTTTCTACAAAGATCATGGAATGACTGCGCAAAGACAACAGAATGATCGTTTTTTGGAGAAAATTAATAAGATCAAAGCAAAATCGAGTCTTTATCCAGTATTTTTTATTGGAATGAGTATGATTTCTTTACAATTAATCATATTAGCTCACCTGATGAGTTATCTAAGCAATACCTTACATATATCATTAAGTATTTCTGGAACGTTGTTAAGTGTGGTTTTAATTGGCGGTGCAATTGGAAGGATATTGTTAGCATGGATCAGTGACAATTTGTTTAATGGAGATAGAAGTAAGCCATTACAACTTACAATATTATTAACTGTCAGTATTTTAATTGTTCTAGTCTATTTTTTGAATTATCTTCCACTATGGGGAATTTATATAATTTGTTTCATTTTAGGTTTTTTAGGAGTGGGATGGTACAGTTTATTTATTGTGTTAATGTCTGAAAAAGCAGATAAAGAGTTTATCGGATTAACTGTAAGCTTTGGATTAACTTTAAATCAAATTTTTATTGTGCTGGCACCCTCTCTATTTGGCTTATCAGTGGATTATTTTAATGGATATAAACTACCGTTCTTCCTATTAATATTGTTTATATCAATAGGGGGTATATGGCTTAACTTATCCGAAAGAAACAATAAATGTAAAACGCAAAAAGAAACTGAAAAAGTACCTCTAAATAGAAAAAAACGCCATAGAATGACCTAATTTTCATTCTATGGCGTTTTCACACTCGTTAGTGATTTAAAGCAACGCTAGCTTCTTTATTCCTTTTAACACATATGCGTACGATGAAAAGGCAGAAACAAATATTCTATTAAACTCCTTGCCCTATACACGTAAAGAAATTATCGCATCACGTTATCTTGGTGCCGTTTTTTATATGATTATTGCGATTGGGCTGACAAGTGCTGCATTATTTAGTTTTGGGAAGCTGTTTACGGTGACGGATATTGCCATTGGAAGTGGTCTGTTTTTATTGTTTGCGGCGTGTACATTTCCTTTTTTTTATATTCTGAAGCCTGGATATATCACAACGGCAGTGATTATTGGTTTTATCCTTTTATCCGCTATTGGGCCGCCAATTGTGGCCTATTTAGCAGAGCAATTCAGTGCGATCACTGATTTTGTGTTGAATTTATCAATTCCGATGTTATATACCGGATCAGCTGTGCTCGTCATGTTAATCTACCTGATGTCTTGGGGACTATCTACCGCTATTTATCAGAGAAAAGTGTTTTAATGCAGATAGATCACATAAAAATAGGAAGAATCATTCATTTTGGGGAAGCGTTTTCAAAATGGATGATTCTTATTTTTATTTTAGCGATAGTCCCATGATGAAGTTGACATAAAAAAGAAAAGGAGTTATTGTTATTTAACATAATGTTAATTATTTTTAACATAAAGTTAAATAAAACATCCTTTAAGAAAGGAATTTGAAATGGAGATTAAAAATAGAATCAAGGTGTTACGGGCAGAAAGAGATTGGACACAAAAGGATTTGGCAGAGAGGTTAGGTGTCACTCGTCAAACTGTGGCAGCGATTGAAAATGGTAAATATTCTTTGTCTTTAAAACTAGCATTTCAAATTGCTAGAACATTTGAAGTTGATTTGTATGATGTATTTCAAGAGGTCGATAAGGAGGAACAACGATGATGACGACAATCATACTTTATTCTCTGATTATCCTTTCTGTTTTAAGCACAGCTTTTCAATTTAAGAAAAACCGTGAATATAAACATGATGAACGGGGTCAATTTATTTTAGCGAAAGCAGGAAGTTTTTCAATTATAGGTGTGGCTATAGCATATATATTGGTTGCTGTCATTCAATCTTTAGTCCATCAATTCTCATCTCCAACAGAGTGGTTTTATATAGCGATTACTTTTATGTATGTATCAAGTGTTTGCGCAAATACAATTGGCATCATCTATTGTGAAAGAAAATATTAATCTTTCATCGATGGATGTAAGCCAGGGTTCTTCATCATGAAGGGAAGAGAAAAATAATGAAAAAACTATTGAAAATCATGCTGATATCTATATGCTCCATTATCACTGTCATGGCAGTTTTTCTAGCAAGTGTTTATTTTGTAAATCTATATAGTAATGAAAGGGAGAAGGGGAAAATAGAAGATTACGGGAAAAAAGTCGTGGTGGATGGGAAGCATATGAATGTGCTCATTCAAGGCGACGGGAAAGAAACGATTGTACTTCTCCCAGGCTATGGAACTCCTTCACCAGTGCTAGATTTTAAGCCTCTAGTAGATGAATTATCACCATATTATAGAGTCGTAGTGATTGAACCGTTTGGTTATGGTTTAAGTGACGATACAGATAAAGTACGGACAAGTCAAAACATTATGGATGAGATTCATGAATGTTTGCAAAAGCTCAACATTAATAAATATACGTTGATGGGCCATTCGATTTCTGGCATTTATGGATTAGAATATGTGAATCAATATGAAAAAGAAGTCCAAGCGTTTGTTGGAATTGATAGTAGTGTTCCTAAGCAGGATACGGGTGAAGAATTTCCAGTCTCCAGCTTACAGCTGCTCAATCAATCTGGCTTTTACAGATTGTTATTGAAATTGAATCCAGAGCAAGTGTTGATGCCTAAAGTGGATGATCATACGAGAGCTCAGATCAAAATGCTTACCTTTCGAAATTTCCTGAATGAAAGCCAAGCTAGTGAGGCAGAAAATTTCACGAATAATTTTAAAAACGCTCAACGTTTACATTTTCCTAAGAATCTACCCGTTGTTTTTTATCTAGCTGATCAATCGGAGGCTGATACACCAAACTGGAAAGCAATGCATGAAGATCTGCTGAAAAATTCAAACCACGGGAAAATAGTTACTTTTAAAGCTGACCATTATTTGCACCATACGAAATCAAAGGAAATGGCAGCTGATCTTAGAGAATTTCTATCTAACATCGAGAGTCACTGATATTGAGATTCCTCCTCAACATCATGTAGATACTCAATTTTATTGAACAAATGGAATAGAGCGCAATTTTGATCAAAAACAGGCGTGCTGATTTGTTTTATGATTAAGAAGAGGTGATTTCCTATTGGAGTCGCATTTGATGGATAAGCTGTCGCTGTGGCAGGTGCCTGAGATAGTGGGGTATTCTCATGAGGACACCTACAACCAATATGGTAGAGGCTCCAGCATTGCCAGATGTTCCAGCTTGAGAAGACCGTGTGAGCGGTCTTTTTTTAATTCCTATATTGACAGTTTATGATTAAGTAGATTAAAATACATACCAACGGTCGGTATGTAAAAGGAGGCGTTTCATTTGGCCAGAAATAAATATCCAGAAAAGACAATCCAGCAAATTTTGGATGTGTCGACGAAGCTGTTTCAGGAAAAAGGATTCGAAAAGACGAGTTTGCAGGATATCATCCATGAATTGAATATGTCCAAGGGTGCTATTTACCATCATTTCAAATCGAAGGAAGAAATATTACGTGCCGTGATGGAGAGACAATTTCGCCATGCGACTGAGAAGCTTGAAGATCTGATTGAGCATACCGAGGCAGCTCATGCGAAAGAGAAGCTGCAGCGTATTTTAGAGCAGCTTGTGGCAGATCCAAAGTCCCATTCGATTGATGGGATCTTGGTTGACCAGATCAAAAACCCGCAATTTGTCATTGAGGGAATGAAGACAGGCGTAAATCAGGATGCTGTGAAAATCAAACAGATCATTATGGAAGGGATTGAGGATGGGTCGATGACGACTGCTTTTCCTGGTGAAGTGGCAGAGGTGTTTATGCTTCTTGTGAATATATGGCTGAACCCAACACTATTTGTTCGTAATCATGAAGAAACTGTACAGCGATTGTGTTTTTTAAAGCAGATGATGAAAGGACTTGGAGTGGATGTGGTGAGTGAGCTGTTTATTCAAAAGGTCACAGCACATTATGCTCATATTGGAGGCTATGATCAGTCTGGAACATAAATGGTCAGTTAAGGGACAATAAGCAAAATTCAGGTCATAGGAGGGTGCCTTATGCTTCACTTCATGAAACTAGAGCTAAGAAAAAGTCATATGAAACATTACATTCAAGCGAGTATGGTCGCAAGTATTGTACTGCTGGTATTTATCTATTTTGTCGCGTTTGTTGCACAGATTGAACAGGAAATGGCATTTCAGCAATATTCGAATATTTATTTGTTAACCAGTATAGTATGGATGATCTTTTTTTCGATCGTCACAGCTATGATGTATTGGCGGGTTGTGGTGACTGAATATAAGGAACAGGCATCAAGTTCAACGAGCCAGAAAGCATTCCCCTTTTCCAAAATGGTCTGGATACTGTGTTTTTCAACGATTGCGATGATGTGTAGTATCATTCCCTCATTTGTTGTGTTTAGTGTCACCGAAATGCTCTTTCCTATTGTCCATGATAAGCTGACAGCTGATATCTTTTTTACTTTGATCAAAACGTTCCTTGTCTTTACTTGCTGTGTCAATGGTATTGGTATGATGGCGATGAGAGTGGGGCTGATGAAGAAATCTATTTTCATCACCATTCTGACTGCGATTGTTCTATGTGCTGTTTTGGGAAACGTATCGATAGCTATCTATGGAAATGATCAATTGAATCTCGTCCTGTCAGGCGTCATGATCGTTGCTGTTCTCATTGTGATCTTGGAATTGCCGGGGAAAATGGACCGGCTGCAGGCGAGATGAGTTGTATGTAAAAGGAGGGAAATATGTGGAGCATACGGTTCGAATTGAAGAAGCGGTGGTAGAACTGTCGATAGACTGGCTTCTGGGAGAGGTGCGTATTCATCACCATGAGCATCCGTATCTATTGATTCATCAAACGACTGAACACGCATTTCCTCATCGATATTTACTGCATCATGAGGTAAGAGAAGGACGACTGGTGATTCAAGATAGAAGAAAAAGAACATTCAGCCTAGGATTTCACCTTCATCAAACGGATGTGGAGCTTTATCTTCCTAAAAAACTACTACAGTCTCTATTCATTCACTGTAAAGGAGCGAATCTTCATGCAGAGAGGATCAAGGTGGAAAACGTCCATTGCCATTTAACATCTGGAAGGTCGATGCTATCGGGTGAAATCAAGCATCTTCATTTACAGACAGTAGGTGGACTTATATCTAGTCAACAGCTGGCAGCGCAGACATTAAAATTACACACCACATCGTCAAAAGTTGAATTGACTGGAGCTTTTTTAGATGTTGATCTGCTTGTAACAGGTAGAAAGATACAGATTCATTCTACAAACATGCTAAATTCACTTAAGTCTACTTCAACTGGAGTATTTGTCAAAGTGGCGATTCCGGAAAATGATGGGTTTGTATGTTATGTGAAAAAAAGATCAGGAGTTTTTCAGAATGACTTTACTTGTGTTCATGACAAAGAAAAAATGGTGCATAAGGATGGACAGAGAACCTTTGAGATCGATATAAGAGGCGGTCGGTTTCTATTAAGTAATGTGCGTTGAAGTGATTTTCAACCTTTCATTCAATATATCAATATAAAACAATTTGAACCTCTTTTTATATCAGAATATTTTGTCAATAGTGTTTTCCTCAAAAAAACAATTGTTTTTTAAGGGTAGATTTATTATGATAATATACATCGAAAGATTGAGGATTCTTAATCAGAATGAAAATTCTGATTTTTTATTTTTTATGTTGTTTGTTGATGAGGGGGAAGAAAAGTGGCTCAAAAGGAATTAAAGAGAGGGTTAAGTGCCCGTCATATTCAAATGATCGCACTTGGCGGCACAATTGGTGTTGGCTTATTTATGGGGTCAGCCAAGGCCATTCAATGGACAGGTCCATCGGTTCTTCTGGCGTACGCAGTGTGTGGTATTTTTATCTTTTTTATTATGCGTGCGATGGGAGAAATGTTATATCTTGAACCGAGTACAGGATCGTTTGCTACTTTTGGACATCAATATATTCATCCACTTGCAGGGTACATGACGGCTTGGAGTAACTGGTTCCAGTGGGTCATTGTCGGGATGTCCGAAATTATTGCCGTAGGCGCTTATATGAAATATTGGTTCCCGGAGCTACCGGCATGGATTCCAGGATTAATTGCGATGATCATTTTAGGTGCGGCGAACTTAATTTCGGTGAAATCGTTCGGTGAGTTTGAATTCTGGTTTGCGATGATCAAAATTGTGACGATTATCTTGATGATCATTGCAGGTCTAGGCATTATATTCTTTGGATTTGGCAATGGTGGAACAGCGATTGGTTTGTCTAACCTTTGGGCGCATGGCGGGTTCTTTACGGGTGGATTTAGCGGCTTCTTGTTTGCGCTCTCACTGGTGATTGCTGCCTATCAAGGGGTAGAACTGATTGGGATTACAGCAGGTGAGGCGCAAAATCCACAAAAGACGCTGACAAATGCCATCAAAAGCATCATCTGGCGTATTTTGATTTTCTATATTGGTGCGATCTTTGTCATCGTGACTGTGTATCCTTGGGATCAGCTGAATACTCTCGGCAGTCCTTTTGTGGCGACATTTGCAAAAATTGGCATTACAGCAGCGGCTGGTATTATTAACTTCGTCGTGATTACAGCAGCGATGTCCGGCTGTAATAGTGGGATCTTCAGTGCAGGACGTATGCTTTATACATTAGGTGTGAATGGACAGGCACCGGCTTTCTTTACAAAAATTTCAAAGAACGGTGTACCGTATTTTGGTACATTCGCTGTACTAATCGGTTTAGCGGTAGGAGTTGTCCTCAATTATGTTGCTCCGCCAAATATTTTCGTCTATGTGTACAGTGCGAGTGTTCTTCCTGGTATGGTGCCTTGGTTTGTGATTTTGATTAGTCACATTGGCTTCAGAAGAGCAAAGGGGGCAGCGCTTGATCAGCATCCGTTCAAGATGCCGCTTGCGCCGTTTTCTAACTATCTGACCATCGGATTCTTGCTGATGGTGCTTGTGTTTATGCTGATTAATCAAGATACACGAATTTCTCTCATTGTGGCAATTGGGTTCTTGATTTTAGTGGCGCTTAGCTTTTATATATTTGGAATTGGAAAACGAAAACCGATTGACCAAGCTTCTTCTGATCAAACGGTAAAATAATAGAAAGCCTTGCGGATTGACCCGCAAGGCTTTTGTTGTTTATAGAGATGCTTTTACACGCTGAAAGACATCTGGAAAGTTGGTGAAAAGACCGGTGACGCCGTATTGCAAAAGGCGTGTCATATCTGCCTCGCTATTGACTGTATATGGGTGAAGGAGGAGTCCATGGCTTCTGACCTGCTGTACGTTTTCAGGTGTTAATGCTCTAAAGTTCGGTCCGACACCCACGGCGTACGTTTTGATAAAGTCGAGCTGATCATCTGTGATGGACGTCATTTGGGCTCTGTCTAGTAGCTGTACTTTTGGAAGGTGCGGGGCTAATTTCTTTAGTTTTAGCAGGCTGTCTTGACTAAAAGATTGGATGATGACCTGCCCTTTTCTCGTGTGTTTTCCGAGAAGATGATGTCTCTTTAAGGTGGCCAATAGCTTTTCTTCCATTTGCGGATAAAGGTCTGGTTTCTTTGTTTCAATATAATAATTTTCTCGTTTGCCGAAATAGCGCAACACCTCATCTAATGTGAGTACTTGCTGTCCGATATAGTTGGCATTTTGTTTGTCGGGATTGGCTTCGTTAAACCATGTACCAGCATCAAGCTGTTTGATTTCGGCAAGTGTGAGGTCTTTGACCCAGCCTGTTCCGTTTGTCGTCCGGTCAACCGTTTCATCGTGCATGACGATGAGGTGTCCATCCTTTGTCATTTGAAGGTCGAGTTCGAGGTAATCTGCATTCATCTTTGTGGCGAGCTTGTAGGAAGCTAGGGTATGCTCTGGGGCATACCCTGATGCTCCGCGGTGTGCAACGGTTAAAATGCGATCTGGAGATAAAAGATGTTCATGTGCCGATATGGTGGTCGGCACCCAACCAAAAGACAGTAAAGCAAAAGAGAGTAACACGAAAGCAAGTAATCTACTTTTCTTCATATTTTATCCTCCTTTTACGGTAACTGCCTCCATCATAAGAAATAGATGTAAAGGGCATGTTGGGCGGAGATGAATCTTTTATGTGATTTTCATTAAGCTTGCTCTACGCGCTTTCCTGTATTCCATGTCATGGCGAGGAACACAATCGCAAGGATACAAGAACCAACTAGTAAAATGAAACCTCCTGTCCAGTCATAGTGATCGACGACGACGCCCATCATGGCATTAGCAAAAGCAGAGCCACCAATATATCCAAAGAATCCTGTGAGCCCGGCAGCTGTGCCAGCCGCTTTTTTAGGAGCGAGATCAATGGCTTGAAGTCCAATAAGCATGACCGGTCCGTAAATTAAAAAGCCGATGCTGATGAGGGCAATGTTATCGACCATTGGATTGCCAGCAGGGTTTAACCAGTAAACGAGAACCGCAATTAACACCCCAGCCATAAAGAGGACGCCTGCTGGTGCGCGGCGGCTTCTAAAGAAGCGGTCACTGATCCATCCGCACAATAATGTACCGGGAATGCCTGCATATTCATAAAGAAAATAAGACCAGCGTGAATGCTCTGGTGAAAAGCCCTTTGCTTCCGTTAAGTAGGTCGGCGCCCAGTCAACAACACCGTAACGGACAAAGTAAACAAAAACGTTGGCAATGGCGATATACCATAGGAATTTATTGTTGAGTACATATTTAAATAAAATCTCTTTCACTGTTAATTCTTTTTCTTGATCCTCATATTGTTGTGCCGGATAGTCATTTCGGTATTCCTCGATTGGCGGAAGGCCAGCGGATTGCGGGGTATCCCGTACGAGAAGAATGATCACGAAGGAGACGATAATGGCAATGATGGCAGGGAAGAAAAAGATACTTTTCCAAGTTGCAAACAGCACAATGCCTAATGTGATGAGCGGTGCAAGGATGCCTCCGCCGATATTGTGAGCGACGTTCCAAATGGACATTTTCGTTCCACGTTCACTAACCGAAAACCAATGCGCCATCGTACGTCCACATGGCGGCCACCCCATGCCTTGAAACCAGCCGTTTAAGAACATGAATAAAAACATGATCCATACACTGGATGTCACCCACGGAAATGAGACAAATAGAATATTGATAAGAGCGGATAGAAAGAGTCCAGCGGCTAAAAAGTATCTTGGATTACAGCGGTCTGAGATCATCCCCATGATGAATTTACTAAAGCCATAAGCGATCGAGACGGCGGCGAGTACAAAGCCTAATTCACTTTTCGTGAACCCCTCTTCCTGTAAATATGGAATGGCAAAAGCGAAATTTTTGCGCAGCAAATAGTAGCCCGCATACCCGATAAAGATGCCTAAAAAGACTTGCAGCCGCAGCCGTTTATAGGTTTCGTCTGTTTTGGCATCATCGAGCCTGTCGATATGCGGAGCCGGTTTAAACCATTTGAACATAAACATCCTCCTCTTGTAGATATGTCTGAAACAAAAGTACGAGGTCTGTCTTTGATCTTGTACTTTTTCAGAGACAAAAGAATTGATAACGCTTTCTTTTGTACTCCCATCATATCGGATGGAGAAGATGTTTATGATGAGGCTTTTGTCATTATTTTGGAAAAACAGATCGTGAAGTAACGAAAAAAATCCGCACAATGGCGGATTTTTTCATGTCGGTTAAATAGATACATTAATTTTCGCAGATTTCTTTAGTTTTTCAATTTCTTTTTGTACTTCTTTTTGCTTTTCTTGAGATTCTAGCTGTTTTTTAATTTGTGATTTAACCTCTTTGTATTCTGGTGCTTTTTGCTTTTGTTTTTTCATTTGTTCTGCGTATTGGTCATAGTACGCTTTGACGTCTTTTTCAGAGACAGAGGCTGATTTGATTTCTTTGTCGACATATTGGCTGTACTTGATGCTGTCGGCAATGTCACTTTTTAGCTGATCCACTGTAAGTCCGCTCTTTTTGAGTGCTTCTTCGAATTGAGCGTTGTCTTTAAACTGTTTCTTTTCTTCTTTAAGCTGTTTATCTACTTGCTTGTCAGAGGCTTTGAAGCCCTTCTTTTCAGCATCTTGCAGGATGAGCTCTTGACCTACAAGCGCATCAATGGTTTGCTTCTTGACTGCTTTTGCGCCTTCTTTAGATGTTGGGTCTTGCCCAGACTGCTGAAGCTGCCCTTGAATAGTGGATAAGGCGCTATTGTATTCACTGCCTGTGATTTTGTCTTTGTTGACGGTCGCAACGACCTTTTTGTCATCGATTTTTTGTGCATCTAATTTCTTTTGCATTTCTTCCATTTGCTTTTGCTGTTCTTTTTGGTCAGCCTGTGTTGTTTCCTTGTTTTTGGCTGAATCGTTTTGCTTATCTTGTTTGGCATCGTTTGACGAGCAGGCTGCAAGTCCAACAGATAACAGACAAGCGATAAGTGTATATGATATCTTTTTCATCATTATTTTCTCTCCCTTCGGTATGAGAACATCTAGTGCGCATTCTAACCGTTTTTTAGGGAAATTAAAACCGTACAGACGAATTGTTAGCGGATTGACATGTTTTTTATCTGTTTGTCCTCATTTTGTCTTCTCGCAGTCATCATATGACAAACTCAATGGTGGCATAATTGTTCCATCGCCTCGTCGATATTGGTGATCGGCTGGCGGCAGCTGTAGTTTTCACAAATATACACGGTCGTACTGCCGCCGATTGTTTTGTAATCTTTTGCAAATGGTGCGAGCTTTGCTAGTTCCTGTCCTGTTTCGGCAGTCAAAATGATATCAAAGGGCATGAATCGTTTTTGAAGTGCCTGTAGAAGCTGTTCTTTTTGCGGGTCGCCCTTTCTCCCGAGAATGATGATTTCTCGTTTCGTCGCATATTGACTCATGAGCCCTTGAAGAAAGGCGGTATGTCCGCTTGGGTAGGAAGAGACATCGACGTAAAAGGCTTTGAACATCTGCTCCAATGTTTCGAGCCAGTCGTGACGTCCGGTCATTCTGCTCAGTTTAAGAAGCTGATGGAATGCGGTGCTGTTACCAGACGGCATGGCCCCGTCATAGACTTCTTTTTCACGAACGATAAGCGCTTCTGCATCTGATCCTGAGAAGAAAAAGCCCCCTTTTTCCTTGTCCCAAAACAGCTCAAACATGTTCTCAGCAACGGTTGTGGCTTTTGTCAGCCATTCCAGTTCAAAGGTCGCTTCGTATAAAGACATATAGGCAGAAAGCATATGCGCATAATCCTCGATAAAACCTAGGTGCTTCACGTCTCCTTCTCTATAGCGAACCATGAGCCGGTCATGTTGGACGAGGTGTGTTTCTAGGAAAGACATCGCCTGTTTTGCCATACGGATGGCGTCCTCTTCATCAAATACCCTTCCAGCTTTGGCGAGAGCTGCGATCATCAGCGCATTCCAGGATGTGAGCACCTTGTCATCGACAAGCGGTGCAGGTCGCTGTTGTCTGACTGATTGTAAAATATGCCGGGCTTCTTGCAGCTTAGACTGAAGCGTATGGTCATCCATCGAAAAAGAGGCTTTGATGTCATCAAAAGAGGTTGAAATGGTATGAGGAATGTTCGCTCCTTCAAAGTTCCCCTCTTCTGTGATGTGATAGACTGCGCAGAATAACGCGCCGAGATCCTCGCCTAAATGAGTGATGATCTCATCTTTTGACCAGACGTAATAATGTCCTTCTTTCCCCTCAGAATCTGCATCTATCGCTGAATAAAAGGAGCCGCCCGGATTCATCATATCTTGTTTGATAAATTGGATCAGGCGCTGGACAAGCTTTTTGTACTCAGGTTGTTGAGTGAGTTGATACGCTTCTGTGTAAGCGTCCATTAGCAAGGCATTATCATAAAGCATTTTTTCAAAATGCGGCACAAGCCATTTTTCATCTGTTGAATATCGAGTAAATCCTGAACCAATATGATCATAAATACCGCCGTTTGCCATACCGTTTAACGTTTTTGTGACAGCATATAATGCATTTTCTTGCCCTGTCCATTCAAAATAGCGCATGAGAAACGTGAGCATATGAGGTGCAGGAAATTTAGGCGCAGAACCGAAGCCGCCATATAGCGTATCAAAGCTACTCATGAGCTGGTAATAGGCTTTGTGAATGACGTCTTGAGACAGCGTGTTTTCTGTCTGTCCTGCTGCTTTGATCCGCAGATTATTTGTCGCCTTTTCTGCCAATGATTCGATATGATCTCGGTCGTTGTGATACGCATCCAGCAATTGCGTCAGTGCTTCAATGAAGCCAGGACGGCCATGAGCACTTCTTTTTGGAAAATACGTCCCCGCATAAAACGGCTTTTGATCAGGCGTGACAAACACGTTGAGCGGCCAGCCGCCTTGCCCCGTCATCATCTGACAAACAGACATATACATCGAGTCGATGTCTGGACGCTCCTCACGATCGACTTTAATTGAAATGAAATGCTCGTTTAAGATGTCAGCGACTTGTTGATCTTCGAAGCTTTCGTGTGCCATGACGTGGCACCAGTGACAAGTGGCGTAACCGATGCTGACAAGCACCGGTTTATTTTCACGTTTCGCTTTGTCGAATGCTTCTTGCCCCCACGGATACCAGTGTACTGGGTTGTGGGCGTGTTGAAGGAGGTAGGGTGATTTTTCCGTGATGAGTGGGTTGGGTGTTTGGTTGTTTGGCATGGGTCACCTTCTTTCTAAATGTTTTTTAGTATTTTCCTTTCTCCATTTAATATATCAGATTGCTGAGGCTCGTCATATTTTGTCTGTGAGGTATTCCAAAATGAAAAAAACAAGGGCTATACACCCTTGATAGATTCATTATTTCATCTTTTAACTACTTCAATCGTAATGCTTTAACAAGATGGCTGAATTATGTCCTCCAAAACCAAATGAATTGGATAGCCCATATTTCAATGGAAGGTGTCTCGCTTCTAATACAACATCTAAGTTGCAATCTGGATCTTGCTTCTCTACATTGATAGTTGGCGGAATCATTCCTCGTCTCAAACTTTCGACTAAAGCAATTGCTTCTACTCCGCCGGCGGCACCAAACATGTGCCCAGTCATTGATTTGTTTGCCGTTGTTGGAATTTCACCTGAACGTTCACCAAATAATTTCTTAATCGCTAGAACTTCTGAACGATCACCTACTTGTGTACTTGTTGCATGAGCACTAATAACATCAATTTCATCTGTTGATATATTTGCACTTCTCAATGCTTTCTTCATGGCTAAGTAGGCACCCTTACCTTCTGGGTGGGATGCTACCATATGATGAGCATCTGAACTAGCTCCGTACCCCACTACTTCACATAATATCGGCGCATCTCTAAGAATCGCGTTTTCTAATGATTCTAATACTAAGATACCTGCGCCTTCACTCATAACAAAGCCATCTCTATCTGTATCGAATGGACGGCTGGCTCGACTTGGGTCTTGGTTTCTAGTAGATAGTGCATGTGCGTTTCCAAAACTAGCCAAAGATATCTGTGAGACGGCAGCTTCTGCTCCTCCGGCAAATATAATATCTGCATCATCATTTCGGATAGCATTGAAAGCTTCACCAATAGAGGTGTTCCCAATAGAACAAGCTGTGACTGGTGACAATGATGGCCCTTGTGCTCCTAATTTTATGCTGATTTGGGCCGCAGCTGCATTTGAAATCATCATGGGTACAAGGCTGGGGCTTACTCTCGAGGGACCTCGTTTATCTAATACATTCACATTATCAACAAGCGATTGGATGCCCCCGATTCCTGAACCAACATATACCCCTAAACGTTCAAGATCAACATGATCTAACTGTAATTGTGAATGTTCTAATGCTTGTTCGGCTGCTGCTAAGGCAAATTGACTAAAACGATCTAATCGTTTTGCTTCTTTTCTTCCTAATATTTCATCTGCATCGAAATCACGAACGATTCCAGCTATTTTTGTTTTATAATCAGTCGTATCAAAAGAATCAATGAGAGATATTCCCGATTGTCCTTTAATTAGTTGATTCCAAAAGCTATTTACATCATTTCCTAGTGGAGAAATAACTCCCATTCCAGTAATGACAACTCTTTTCATGATCATTCCCTCCTTGTTTTTATTAACTTTAGCCATTGTGTTATCCTATTACAAGTTGTTGTTTATCCTAGTATAATTAATAATATTTTAAAGGGAGATCTGAATGAAACCTGAAACAAGACTTCAAGCATTGTCAGAATTTCTAAAGAACCAACGTTCGAAAATTACGCCCCAAATGGTTGGTTTACCTGTAGGAACCCGCAGAAGAACACCAGGACTCAGAAGAGAAGAAGTAGCTCAACTAGCCGGTGTGAGTCTTACTTGGTATACATGGTTAGAACAAGGGAGAGATATAAAAGTATCTACTTCGGTATTAGATGCTATTTCTCGAGCATTACAATTAAATAACGATGAACGGAGATATTTGTACGCTTTAGCGTTAGAGGAAGGAGTGAAACAATCCTTTATCATTGAGGATGAGAAGGAAATCAGTCCGGCTTTAGTAAAAATTTTGCAGGAACTTCGTTATTGCCCAACGATTATATCTGATAGAAGAAGTCAGATTGTTGGGTGGAATCAAGCAGCAGCTAATGTATTTTTGGACTTTGAACAAATCATCCCTGCAGAAAGGAATATCATACGCTTACTATTCGCAAGAAAGGAATTTAAAAGTTTAGCCGTGAATTGGGAGCATTTTGTTAGAGGATATATCGCAATATTTAGAACGTATTATGGACAGTATGTGGCTGATGACTGGTATGAGCAATTTATAGAAGAAATGGAGCAGGCATATCCTGAGTTTCGTAAAATTTGGAATGAAAATGAGATAAGCTATGCTCCTGAAGTATTAATTGAATTTCGTCATGCTAAGGTAGGTAAAATGTTGTTTAATCTCACTTCATTACAAGTGTATGGGGATGCTGATTTAAGATGCAGTGTCTATACTCCAGTTAAGGATACTGAAACTGAGCTTAAGTTAAAACGTTTAATTGAAGGCTAACTATCGTTTGGAGAGAATGAGGAATCCTTCTTTAACTTTGTGTAGATTTTTAAAAAACAACGAGTATAGTTCCAATTGGTTATTTGTATTTGGATGAAGGCATGTCTGTTTGCTGAAGGAGGTATGGTGATTTTTCAGTGATGAGTGGGGTGGATTTTTGATTGTTTGGCATGAATTCACCTGCTTTCATATATTAATTTACTTTGTACTTTAACTTTAGTAAGACTTGTCTTTTTATATAAAAAAATCCTCTTAAAGTAGAAGAGGACAAAAGGACGTATTTTTTTGATTGGAATAGTATATGTTACTTGAAGTAATCAATTTCCACAATGAATTTCTCAACTGATACTCCATCGCTCCCAATCATATGAAGTTTAGGAGTTTTTAAATTTCCCTCACCATTATTTCCAAATGTAAAGGTGACTGTACCATTTAAATATTGATGAGGATTTATATCTTTAATTCTTTTCCCTGTCTTATTATTAATAAAGTCTATGGTCTGGGTTTCTTCCTCTCCCCTCATCATTCTATAAAATTCAGGATGTAGGGGAAGTTTATCGTTTGTTTTATTTTTTAATGTAAATGGTATGCGGTATTCAGTTATTTTATTTCTCATTTCATCAATGGTATTAATTTTCTTAGCTTTTTTAAACGTATGACTTATTTTTAGAAATTCAAATGTTTCATTTGTCGTAAGGTTTTTTTCTGTTACTTTATATTTGGAGTATTCACTATTCACTTGTTGATAGCGGAACATGCTGATTAAGATAAAAATTATAGTCATAACTGAAATTACTATTACTTTTTTTCTCATTTTTCTTTATCCCTATCAACAATCGTTTCTTTTATAATTTCACCAGATTCAATATCATAAATCGTATCTGAAACCTTTTGAAGAGTTTCTTTATCATGGCTAGCGATCAAAATTGTTTTACCTTCATTTTTTAATGTTACGAGTAATTGATGTACTATTTCGACTGCTTTCTCATCTAAAGCATTAGTAGGTTCATCTAAAATGAGCAAATCCGGTTTTTCCATCATTGCTTGAGCTATTCCCAAACGTTGTTTCATCCCAAGAGAATACTTTTTAAACTTTCTTTTGTCATTTGGATCAAGCCCTACACGAGAAATCATAGCAGAAATTTCGTTATCGTTAATTTTATTCTGAATCATAGAGAGTAATTTTAGGTTAGCAAAACCAGTATATTCTGGGATAAAACCAGGATACTCTATTAGTATTCCAACATTTTCGGGAAATGAGATGTCTCTGTGTAATTGTTTCCCACCTACAGTTACTTTTCCATCACTTGGTTTTACTAATCCGGATAATACACGAAACAACATTGTTTTTCCGGATCCATTAGGTCCACGAAAACCATAAATATTCCCCTTTTTTAATGATAAGTTAATATTTTTAAGGACGTGGTTTTTTTTAATAAATTTGTTTAATGCCTCAATTTTAATATATTCTTCTGACATGAGTTTCACCTCGATTAACATTCTTTTTCATGATCATTGCCGTATTCAGTTAAAAAATCTTGTTTGATAAAAATTTTATATGCTAGAAAAGTAAAAAGTAATCCAAAACCACTAAATAAATAAATCATTCTAGAAAATAAACCTGGTATAAGCCAAGATGTCATTTCTAATGACAGTGAGTCATTAATGAAAGAAAAACCAAAATAAACATTAAGCATTTTATCAAGAATCACAGCAGATGAAATGATAATAAAGCTGTATATATAATTTTTACTTAACAAATAGCAAACCACAACAAATAGTCCAATCAGGTAGAATGCCAATAAACTTGTAATCAGATATCTCATTAACATGATATTAGATGAAAAGTATTCATCTAAAGGTAGTTGATCTCCATATATTAAGTATGGAGATCCTTTTGTAGATAGCCAAACGTTGTCCCACCTTCCTGACAGGAACCCACCCAAAAGGAAACCACCGATTAGGTATATAAGAGTGAATATTAGACAGATCCAAAAGACACGTAATAATAACGATAAAAATACTCTTTCTCTTTTTTGATAACGAACAAAACGAGAAGAGTCAAAAAAAGGTACGAATCCAAATGAAAAAAACATTAGAAAAAGAGGTAATACGGGAAAAACAAATGTATAAGAAGAGAAAAATAAATTTAAAGATTGTGGTATTCCCATTATTCCTTGCTGCGGTATACTTTCTTTGACTAAATATAAAATACAAAGCAAATAACAAAAAAACCAAATGAATAATCGCACTTTATAACGGTATATATCGATTAAAACGATATGGAGTTCTTTAACGAATAACATTCTTTTTAACCCCTAGAATGTATAATGAAAAACTTAACATAAATCCGATAAACAAGTGTAAAACAAGACTTGCTAGACTCACACCATCAGTAGCCTGTTGTTGCAAGAAGCTTGTTGATATCATTTCTTGATGACCTATTGTTGAAAGTACCATATTTATGACATATAAACTTGCAAAAGGTGTAAGTAGAACGATAAATGCTTTTTTAATAAACATTCCAAATCCCAAAGCTATACTTGCAAACATACCAGAGAAAATACCAATCAATATTACATATAAAAGCATATGAACAAAGGGATGTGTATAATATAGATCTGGTAAGAAAGTATTATCAGATGCCAAAGGCATCTCATTGTTAATCGCTCTATCTGGTTTTATATTTGGAAGTCTCATGAAAGACAAATAGATATTTAATAATAAAGGAAAGACAGCTGTGGTCACACCAGCTAAAAAGTTTATGAGAAACAAGCTAAAGAAATATTGTCTGTGTTTTCCTCTAATAATTAAAAAACGAATAAAACCAGTTGAACGATCTCTTGAGTACAGATCTGAAAATGGAAGTGTTGCTAAAATTGGTAATAAGAACATGTAAAGTGCTGGATAATCTGATATTCCACCAATTCCTATCCATTTTGTATAAGGGGTAAAAGAAATTCCTCCAGTAAGTTCTAAATGTTCTTTTAGTGGCATTTCTTCTGTCCAAAAATATGCAATTGCTAGAATTGCACCAATGGCTAATGATATGTAAAAAGATGGGCGTTTTATTAATCGTAATATAAGCAAATAAAACATGTATCTCTCCATTTCGTTTATTTAAAAATAAATATAGAAGCGACTCAGTTAATTCTGAGTCGCTGTGTCACATAGTTCTCTTTTGAATTTAAAGAGCCTAATAGAATCAAGGGCTTTTTGGATCGTAATCGGGACTCCATTTGCCATTAGCATGACCAGCTGCATTCTTCTTAGCACCTATCGTAACAAATGGTGTTCCTATTCCTAAGAATGTTTTTTCAACTGCCAAATTGTATAGGAGTTTTTTTCCTTTATAATTTTTTTGAATTGTATAATAGTGGCCACCTGAAACATCCTTTCCTTTAGATCTGGCCCAAGCTTCATATGAAGTATTATTCTCTGTACTTTTCATATAATAGTAAGATTTAGTATATTTCATTCTAGAATCTGTTTCGTCATATGGATTTCCTTTTAAAAATCTAAAATTATATTTAGTATCTTCATAGTTTGCGGTCGGTTCTCCTGCATAGACATGCACAATTCCTATAGTAGAAAAGGTTACTCCTAGAATTAAAGTTAGGCTAATGATTATTTTGTTTTTCAACTGTCTTCACCTCATTGTTTACTTACAATTAAGTATTTATCTGCGACACCTATGCAATTATTATCTTTATTTAGCCAAATCATTCTTAATGCTATTTCTGCTTTCTGACCTTTGAATGTTGGTAAATTAATTAAATAATCGTGATCTACATCTGATCTATCATAAGGTTGTTCCCATTGATGAGTAACTCCTCTATCATCTTTCAATTTTCCCAAGATTTTTGATGGGGGAGGTTCTTTTTGACTAAAGGTCATCGCTAATTCATAATTTTTAGGAAGTGGTCCAACTTCAATATCCTCTCCTTTGAAAACATTCTCAATTGCCACATCATTATTCTTTATCTGACCTTGATAATAATGATCCTCTTTCAGATTTTCCCAAAATATAACTTTAAAAAGACTTTGCTTTTGTTCAGTATCAAAATAGAATATTTTAGAATCATCCTTTGTGCTATTATCCAAATCTTCTATACTTACAGAAGGATCTGGAGCTTTGTCTTTAATTGTGTTATTGAAATTACTTGATTGACAAGCACTAATCAAAGATATCATTATTAAAATTAATAAAAATGTAAATAACTTTTTCACTATTTTCCCCACTAAAACCATAATTTGTACCGGTACGTGAGAATTATACAATAAAACAAAGAAAAATACACCTTTTTTTGTATTTTTTTATTTAAAATGCTATGTTATGCTATGTTCTAGTTAGTTGATAAGAGAGGGCTTTTTACATGATTGGTTTATTATTACTTTTTAAAAGAGATATGATTCTTGGGTTTCATAGAACTACAAAGACTTTTATCATTATATCTATTCTAGGGTTGTTTAATTTCCTATACTACCTTTATTTTCTGCATATTAGTTTAACTAAAAGTAATGTTGCATTTTGGGATGTTATTGGTAAAACCTTTGCGGGTGTTCCCTTTAAACTTGTCGAACAACAAACAATTGAATTTCCTTTTGGATGGATTATATTTCAATTAAGTGGTGCAATATTGGTCAATACTTTTATAAAAGAAGATCTATTTGCCCATAGTGCCTTTATTAGAGTTAGAACAAAGTCAATATTTAAATTGTGGATAAGTAAACTATTATTTGGTTCCACCGCAATATTGATCTTTTACATAATAATATTGTCCTTAACCTGGTTTGTATGGAAGTTGAGTGGGGGCACAGTAAATAACCTGACAGATTACGGCGAGAGTATTTTAAGATATTCGTCCTTTCAATTCTCTTATAGTCAAATTATTGTTTATTCAATTCTCTTAAATATAGCTGGCACATTTCTTTTCACTTTTATCTTTGCTTTTTTAACATTAATTTTTAAAACAATTTATAGTTTCATAATTTGTATCTGTATTTTATTTCTTTCCATTTTCTCAGATAATCCAATGCTACTTGGGAATGAATTTATGCTGATTAGGCATCCTATGTTTGGTTTATCTCCAGTTGTCTCAATTATTATGATACTAATTATAGTTCCTATTCTCTGTATTGTTTTTTCGATAGTTGGGGGAATTTATCTATCTAAGTATGATTTAATAAGTGATACGGAAAAGGAATGAGATTTTATAACCCTATAGTATCCTGGAGATTTTGAAATCTAAATTTACTCGATCTATGGAGGAATAAAGTACTTAAAATTGAGGAGCTGCTGTGATATTTATATCAGTAGTTCTTCTTTTTAATACCATCATCATGTTTGACTAAATACCTATCAGGGTATACTATCTGATCATAGGGAAAAGAGAAAGGAGTGTTAAACGTGGAATATAATCAACAGATGAAGAACCGTCTTCGCCGGATTGAAGGGCAAATTAAAGGGGTTCTTGCGATGATGGAGCAGGGAAAGGATTGCCGCGAAGTGGTCACGCAGCTATCTGCATCTCGTAATGCGATTGACCGGGCGATGGGTGTGATTGTGAGTACAAATCTTGAGCAGTGTGTCCGTGAAAGTCTTGAGCAAGGTAAGGATACGGAGGGTCTTGTGAAAGAAGCGGTCGAGCTCTTGGTGAAAAGCCGGTAAGAAATTCCTCAGCCTTTGGAGGTTGACGGATTTTTTTACTTGTTATAATATACCCTTACCGGTATAAGTATATATTTTTTGTTTTTTATATACCCATATGGGTACTTAGAGTGAGGAGGAGTATGATGGAGGAGCAGAAGAAACGGACGACAATTGTTTTATTTAGTGGAGATTATGATAAAGCGATGGCGGCTTATATTATTGCGAATGGCGCAGCAGCTTATGATCACGAGGTCACTATTTTTCATACCTTTTGGGGGCTGAATGCCTTACGTAAGGATGAGATGGTGCCAATGAAGAAGGGATTTTTAGAAAAAATGTTTGGCAAAATGATGCCGCGCGGTGCTGATCGTATGGGGCTGTCCAAGATGAATTTTGCAGGAATGGGGCCGAAGATGATCAAGCATGTGATGAAAAAGCACAACGCGATGACCTTGCCGCAGCTCATTGATATGGCAAAGGAACAGGAGATCAATCTCGTGGCATGTACGATGACGATGGATCTTTTAGGATTGCAGGAGAAGGAATTGTTAGATGATATTCAATATGCCGGTGTGGCCGCTTATTTAGCAGAGGCTGAAATTGGACGTGTGAATTTATTTATATAGTGAGGTGATCAAGCATGGTGCAGACGATTTTATTCATCATTGTGATTGCATTACTCGTGAGCCGCTTTCTGCCGGTACGAGGTGTGAAGCAAATAGATGTAGCCCATATGAAAGAGAAGCTGCGAAGAAAAGATCAACAGCTCATTGATGTGCGCTCTCCTGTAGAATTTCAAACAAACCATATCAAAGGATTTCGAAATATTCCATTGTCTCATTTAAAGGAACGAGCTCATGAGCTTGAGAAAAATGAAGAGGTCTATGTGATATGCCAAAGCGGGATGAGAAGTATGCAGGCGGCGAAAATGTTGAAGAAACAGGGCTTTACTCATATTACAAATATCAAGGGTGGCATGAATGCTTGGCATTAAATTTGGGTGAAAATATACCCCCACCCCTATAAAAAGGAGGAAATACAATGCAGCAACCAACTGTCATTCTAGATGCAAAAGGACTAGCATGCCCAATGCCCATCGTCAAAACAAAAAAGCAAATGAACGAACTATTGTCAGGTGATGTGCTTGAGGTGCAAGCAACTGATAAAGGGTCGACAGCGGATCTAGCGGCTTGGGCGAAAAGCGCTGGTCACGAATTTTTAGGAACAACAGTAGAAGGACAGGTGCTCCATCATTTGATCCGTAAGGGCGGAGCAAAAGAGGAAGAGGTGCAGTCGAAGATTTCGGAGATGTCTTTGCATACCTTTCAACAAAAGGTAGAACAAGAGCAGTCTTTATTTATTTTAGATGTACGAGAGATGGATGAATACGAGGCGGGACATATTCCAGGTGCTGTTCATATCCCTCTTGGAGAGGTGGAACACCGCACTGAAGAATTAAGCCGGGAGACGCTCATTTACCTCATTTGTCATTCAGGCAGAAGAAGTGAGTTAGCTGCGCAAAAGTTAAAAGAAAAAGGATTTCATCAATTAATCAATGTAGTGCCAGGCATGAATAGCTGGACAGGAGAGATTGAAAAATAGGAGCTGAATGAACCATGACTGTAAAAGCTATGACAGCAGAGCAGTTAACAAAAAAGATCATCAATAAAGAGCCTCTCTTTTTGTTAGATGTACGAAACGAATCAGATGCTCGGGACTGGAAGATTGAAGGAAAAGCCGTTGAATATGTCAATGTGCCTTACTTTGAGCTGCTCGATGGCGTAGAGAATATGTTGGAGAAAGTACCGACTGACCGAGACGTGCTGGTGGTTTGTGCCAAAGAGGGTTCCTCTATCATGGTGGCGGAGATGCTGTCAGAGGCAGGCAGAACGGTCCATTATTTAGAAGGCGGTATGAAGGCGTGGAGTGAGCATGTAGAGCCAGTGAAGATAGGTGATTTAACTGGTGGTGGAGAGTTGTATCAATTTGTTCGGATGGGCAAGGGATGCTTGTCCTATATGATTATGTCGAATGGAGAAGCCGCAATTGTGGATGCAACGAGAATGACAGATGTCTATCTTCATTTTGCTAAAAAGCATCATGTCACGGTGACGCATGTGTTTGATACACACCTTCATGCGGATCATATATCAGGCGGGAAAAAGCTAGCTGAACAGACTGGGGCCATCTACTGGCTACCGCCAAAGGATGCAGAAGAGGTGACGTTTGAGTACAACCATCTTGAAGAAGGACAGCGTGTGACGATTGGAGCGGAGACGATTGATATTCACGCCCTTTACTCACCGGGGCATACGATCGGTTCCACATCCTTTATCGTGGACGGCCAATATCTTCTTTCAGGCGATATTTTGTTCATTGATTCGATCGGAAGACCGGATCTAGCCGGTATGGCGGAGGACTGGGTAGGTGATTTGAGAGAAACGCTTTATTCACGATATACGGCGCTTTCGACAGAATTGATTGTGCTGCCTGCGCATTTCATGATCATGGAAGAGGTCAATGATGATGGAAGCGTTTGGAAGGAACTGGGCGCTCTGTTTGAAGAAAATCATGGGCTGAACATTGAAGATGAAGACGTATTTAGACAAATGGTTACCCGGGATCTGCCTGCACAGCCAAATGCGTATCAAGACATTCGGCAAACCAACATGGGGAAACTGAATCTAGACGAGGAAGCGCAGCGTGAAATGGAAATTGGTCCAAACCGTTGTGCGATTCGATAATGTTCAATAAAATAGAAGAGAGGGACGATTAGATGACATCAGATCAAATGCTAGACGTCAAAGGGCTTGCGTGCCCAATGCCGATTATTCGAACGAAGAAAAAAATGAACGACTTGGCAGAAGGCCAAGTATTAGAAATACATGCAACAGATAAAGGGGCGAAAGCTGATTTGGCCGCATGGGCGAAGTCAAGCGGACATGAATTGCTTTCGCAGACAGAAGAAGGCCACGTGCTGAAGTTCTGGGTGAGAAAAGGGTCCTGAAGGATGTAGGGGTATCTGCTAAAGAGCCCCTTTTCCTTTTGCAAAGGAGGAGACCAGCGTGGATTTTGCGTTTTTAATTACACTTTTTATCATCGGATGTATTGGTTCCTTCTTATCAGGAATGGTGGGGATCGGCGGATCTGTGATTAACTATCCCATGCTGCTGTATATCCCGCCTCTTGTTGGTGTGATGGCACTGTCAGCGCATGAGGTATCGGGGATTGGCGCTATCCAAGTGCTCTTTTCGACGCTCGGTGGAGTGCTGGCGTATCGGAAAAGCGGATTTTTACACCGTCCGTTGATTTTATATATGGGGAGCAGTATATTGGCGGGCAGTTTATTAGGCAGTTATGGTTCACACTTTTTGCCGGAGAAAGGGATGAATCTCGTTTATGGGTTGCTCGCCATTGTGGCTGTTATCCTTATGCTGATTCCGAAAAAAGGACAGCGTGCAGACGTAGAGGGAGAATTGACTTTTCATAAAGGGCTGGCTGTTGGGATTGCCTTTGTGATCGGCAGTGTATCAGGGGTGTTAGGCGCTGGCGGGGCATTTATTTTGGTACCGGTCATGCTGTCTATATTAAAAATTCCTGTACGGATGACGATTGCGTCGTCACTGGCGATTACGTTTCTTTCTGCCATCGGTGCATCTACTGGAAAGGTATTGACGGGTCAAGTCATGATTCTTCCTGCTGTTGTGTTAATGGCGGCAAGTTTGATTGCCGCTCCGATTGGTGCTAAGGTTGGTCAGAAAATCAATGCCGTCTACCTGCAATGGCTGCTTGCTATGATGATTACAGCGACAGCGATCAAAATTTGGCTGGATCTATTATAAAGAAAAGACCACAGACTTAAACG
>NZ_JACXXE010000017.1 GCF_014764715.1 Bacillus crepusculi
ACGTGTCGGTCTTTTTTATTTGATGTCATCGTGCTCGATATACGTTTCAAGTGCTGGGTGATACTCTTTTTGATAATGAAGGTTGGGACATGTTTTCACGACTTTGCCTTGCAGGGCATTGGACTTTGAGACTTCTAATGCTGTTTTACATTTAGGGCAGCGTTCGGCAAACAGTGAGGGCCAGCGCTTCATATATCACCACTCCAGTTAAAGTCTTAAAAACCGATTATATTAATATGAATTATAGGGGATCGTGCAGGTGAGGTCAATGGGTGTTTGGGTCTTTTTAACAAAAAAAGAAGCACCGCGAGAGATGCTTCTCTATCGTTCATATGTTTAATAGGCTTTTGCCCAGAACACCATCTCAGATGCAGGCTTTCCGCAGCAGACACATGTGTCAGAAATGGTGTCCTGTTCAAATGGGATACAGCGTGAGGTCGCACCTGTTCTTTCTTTGATATCATTTTCACAGGCTTCGTCACCGCACCACATCGCCTTGATCAATCTGTTTTCTTCCGCAAGAATGTGCTCGATGTCTTCGATTGTGTGAGCGTGGGATGTTTTTTCATGTAATCGTTCCTTTGCCTTTTCGTACATCGTCTGCTGAATGTCTTTCAGCGTGGATGCGATGGTTTGTTCAAGTGCATCTAATGTGACGGCTTGCTTTTCACCAGTGTCTCGTCTTGCGAGCATCACCTGTCCTTTTTCGATGTCCTTTGGTCCTACTTCGACACGTAGAGGAATGCCCTGCATTTCACACTCGTTGAATTTCCATCCTGGCTGTTTATCGCTTGCATCGATGTCTACACGTGCGATGCCGGCGAGTCGATCCTTCAATTCATACGCATGATCCAGTACACCTTCTTTGTGAGAAGCGATTGGCACGATACGTACTTGGATTGGTGCAATGTTTGGCGGCAGAACAAGTCCTCTGTCATCGCCATGTACCATAATCATGGCGCCGATGATTCTTGTGGTGAAGCCCCAAGAGGTTTGCTGGACATGCTCTAGTTTTCCTTCACGGTTTAAGAATTCGATGCCAAATGCTTTGGCAAATCCGTTCCCGAAGAAGTGAGAAGTGGCAGTTTGAAGCGCCTTTCCATCATGCATTAAGCTTTCAACCGTATAGGTGAAACGGGCGCCGGCGAATTTTTCCTTCTCTGTTTTTCGCCCTTTAATGACAGGAATGGCAAGAAGCTCTTCGCAAAGAGAGGCGTAGATATGGAGCATTCTTTCTGTTTCTTCAATGGCTTCTTGCTCAGTCTCATGACATGTATGTCCTTCCTGCCAGAGGAATTCAAGGGTTCTGAGAAATGGACGTGTGGTCTTTTCCCAGCGGACGACATTCGCCCATTGATTATACAGCTTCGGTAAATCGCGATAGGAGTGAATGATATTTTTGTAATGCTCAGCGAATAGCACCTCAGAGGTTGGTCTGACGCAGAGTCTTTCTTGTAGTTCAGATTCACCGCCATGTGTCACCCACGCCACTTCAGGAGCGAAGCCTTCGATATGATCCTTTTCTTGCTGCAATAGGCTTTCTGGGATAAAGAGCGGCATATAGACATTCTCATGACCGGTTTCTTTAATCTGGCGGTCAAGTTCGTCGCGAATATTCTCCCAAATTTTAAAGCCGTATGGCTGAATGATCATACTGCCTCTAACGCTTGAATAATCGACGAGCCGCGCCTTTGTGACAACATCTGTATACCACTGAGCAAAGTCGTCTTCCATGCTTGTAATTTTCTCAACAAATTGTTTCTTTGACATTGCAGGTTCCTCCTTTTTAAAAACAAAAAAAGCTGTGCTTTACGTTAGGGACCATTTCTGGTGGTACCACCCTAATTTAAAGCACAGCTTTACACTCGATCATGATAACGGTATGAACCGCTGTATGAAACAGAACTAAATCGGCAGGTTCACTTGAAGATGTCAGTAGGAACTTCTCAGCACCGTTCCCTCTCTGTTAAAGGTCGATTCAAGCTACTATTCCAAATGTACGTTGATCAATGTTCGTTGATTTTTCATCAGTTTACCTGTAAATGGAGGAGAAAGCAAGTTGTACTGGGGTTTCTTTTCATGCTGTTCTGAGTGCTTTGTTTGATGTGTGAATTTGCAGTCATTTCCTATTTTTACAGCTTGCTAGTTATGTGAGGCTATGCTAATATATTTGAAGAAAAAATAGACTTGTATAACCTCAATAATATGGTTTGAGGGTTTCTACCAGGATCCGATAAATCCTGATTACAAAAGCGCGCTTTCCTTTTTTGTAATCAGGGTTTTTTTGTTTGTCTGCACCCTGTATCAAAAGTGAAAGCGATGATATACAGAAGGGATGTTAGACATGAACTGGAGAGTATATTTATTAGCCGTTTCTACTTTTGCGGTTGGATTAGTTGAGCTTGTGGTCGGGGGCATTTTGCCAAGTCTTGCAGAGGATCTACATGTGTCTCTTGCGACGGCCGGACAGCTCATCACGGTATTTGCGATTGTGTATGCCATTTCAGCACCCGTGCTGCTGACCGTCACAGCCAAAATTGAACGAAAGCGTCTTTATTTAATCGCGTTATTGGTGTTTACACTAGGCAATGTGTTCACTTATTTTAGTTCAACCTTTGCCCTTGTCATGATATCTAGGGTCTTGATTGCGATGAGTACAGCGCTTGTGGTGGTGTTATCACTGACAATCACTGCTAAATTGGTGGAACCAGCGCATCGCGCGAAGGCATTAGGATTGATTTTTATTGGGATTAGTTCTTCACTTGTTCTCGGTGTACCGATCGGTATTTTTATTACAGAGAGCTTTGGCTGGAGAGTGATGTTTTTAGGAATCAGTATTCTATCGGCCATATCGATGGTGCTGATCTATTTTCTATTGGAAAAAATGCCTGTTGAAAAAGTCACGCCTCTTAGAGAGCAGATTCGTTCTTTAGGTCATCCGAAAATTTTCAGTGCACACCTAATCAGTTTGTTTATGCTTGCAGGCCACTATATGCTTTATTCTTATTTCACGCCATTTTTGATGGAAGTGCTGCATATGACTCCGTTTTGGATTAGTATTTGTTATTTGGTCTTCGGGCTTGCGTCGATTGGCGGGAATGGATTTGGGGGCTGGCTTAGTGACAAACTAGGGTCAGGGAAAGCCATTTTACTTGTAACAATGGCGTTTGCGGTTGTCATGTTTATCCTTCCTTATACAGCGGGTGTGTTTGTGCTCTTTATGGTCATGGTTGTCCTATGGGGAGCGCTCAGCTGGGCATTGACGCCTGCTTTGCAGAGCTATTTGATTCAAACAGATCCTGTCACGTCTGATATTCAGCAAAGTTTAAATACATCGGCCTTGCAAATTGGTATCTCGATTGGATCAGCGGTTGGCGGTGTTATGTTTACAATGACCGGTTCATCTGTTGATCTGGCTAAATTCGGTGCGGTGTTTGTGCTGATTGCCTTTAGCTGTGCGGTGATTTCGTTAAAGAGACCGCCACTTTATATGGATCGTCAGCATCATGTTGAATAAGCTACCTAATCATAGGCAGCTTTCAGCGTGTAGACAAACCCTCGCATTCGGTGTCAGGTCTGCAAGGGTTTTCAAGCTACGCTGAAAAGAAGACAAAGGGCTAAAATCAAGATCATTTTAGCCCTTTATCAACAATCTATAAGCTGCCTCTAATCATAGGCAGCTTTTTATTTCAAAATCACACCTTCACTTTTACCAGTAATGACTTCTTCTCCATGCTGGTTGATATAGCGGGAAAAAAGGTGGACACGGTCATATTGTTCAAGGGGTTCCACTTTGGTGACCTCCATTTGACATGTAATCGTATCACCTGTATAAACAGGGCGGATAAACGTACATGACATGTCCTGACCAATAAAATGAAACTGTCCGCCTAGCTGCGTGGACAGACTTGCCGTTAGAAAGCCGTGAACCATTCGCCGGCCCTGATCATCAAGCTCGGTATGGTGTTTCCCGAGGTCGCCTGTCATTTTCCCGAATTGAATCACGTCTTCGTGTGTATAGGTTCTGCTTGTTTGAAACTGATCCCCCGGTTGAACCATCTTTCCTCAGCTCCTTTTTTTAAATGTACCAAAGAGATGAATGAATGTACATTCATTTTTCAGCAAGAGATCTGCATCATCAATTCGAGAGCAAAAGAGGAGGTATCCCTGCAACTCCCTTGCTCTTTCTCAAGCACTTTTGAGAAAATGTCTATTCAAAAACAATCATTTCACCAATTGGTTGAAAGCCGGCGCGCTGATAAATATGTTTGCCGTCATTTGAGGCTTGTAGAATCACACACTTTTGTTTATTCTCTGTCTGGGTCAGAAGGTAATGAAACATGGCACTGCCAAGTCCCTTTCCTCGGTGCTCTGCCCTTGTGATGACATCATAAATACCATAGCTGTCTGTTGTCTCAATTAATAAGCCTGTTGTGACTGGCTTCTGGTGTACATATCCAACGAACATGCGAGCTCTTGAGTGTAATGATTCAATAGAAAAACGCTGGAAATAGTTTTCTAAGGCGATGGCTTCCTGTGACTCGTTGAATAGTTCGATAAAGATATCTTTGTAATCAAGCAGTGTCTGGGCATCAAGTACTTCCTTGACTGTAAGTGATGGAGAAGTGACGGGATCAATGTCTTCTGTCTGCTCAAGCATCATGATGGTATTGCGTTCGACCTCTTCCAGCTGATATTCCTTCAATAAATCAGCCCAATCAGAATAAAGCAAGCGGTGATCTACCCATGTGCTGAAGGTTCGTTTCTGTGATTGCATGTGTTCGATGGTCGTTTTCACTTGTTGTGGATCTTGGATTTGCGCTGATGTCGGTAATAGCAAATTGAACGTATCAGTCGATATATGAGTATTTGATAGAACGAAATCGTCCGATGCGAGGAAGGCTCCGTTCACAGCAGAAGAAAACAGATGGATCTTTTCTTCTAACTGTCGAATGGCTTTTTCTTGTTCGGGTTTCATTAGCTCACCTTTTTTCTTTATAAATTGGATGATATCTCCACGAATTATAGCAAATAATAGGGGGGATGGGACATGTTCGGGTAATCTAGTAGAAAAGTTCATACACTTATCGGGTCCGATGGCCTGTTCTTTTTCTCGCATTCACATTTCTTTTGACTCCTCACTTGATTATTAGTACCCTTTTATTAACCAGTTAAGAGTGGAGGTTCAGATGGAAACAAAAGAGCAGGTTGTCTTAAAAGCGATTCAAGATCTGATTATGCATAGGGAAAAGAGACGGAATGATCCAACAGATCCACTGATTACCACGACTGATACACTCAAACAAGATTGGACACTCACACAGCTTCACATTTTATCCATGATTCAAGCCCATCCAAATGAATCTAATAATACATTTCTTTCTCAACAACTGAAACTATCAAAGCCAGCCATTACAAAGGCTGTGAAAAAACTAATTGAAAAAGGCATGGTCGACTATTGCCACCGGCAAGGTGATAAGAAATCCGTCTATTATTCATTGACAGAGGAAGGCAAGCAGTTGGCGGCGCTGCATGATGAACTACATGAAAAAGCAGTCACATCCTATTTAGAATTTCTCGAGCAGTTTCATGAAGATGAATTACAGGTGATTGAGCGCTTCTTAAAGGCTTGGAAAGAAAAAATATAGATCAAAAACGACCGAAAGCCATCATAAAACTAGATGAATTCGGTTTTTTATATGGTAAAATTAACATATATTGACGTTTTTTTGATCATGATCAAAAGGAGAGAGCCACATTGGAGAAAGAAATGTTAGAAAATTTTAAAAAATCTATGTTCATTATGCCGTTCGTTGGGTTGTTTGTCAGCGTGCTATTATTTGTTTATTTTTTTGGCATTACAGGAGTTGAAGGGTCGATGTGGGCGGCTGCTTTGTATTGTGCTCTGCCCTTTTTGGTGTATACGATTTTTTGCTTGCCGGTAAGTATTTATTTTTCTGTTAGCAGAAAACGCTCGACCCATAGAAATGAGGAACAGGCGTGATTGTGGTCAGTGCTTGTCTTGCTGGATTGAAGGTTCGTTATAATGGCAGCCATCGATTAGATCAGCGAATCGAGGAGCTTGTTCAGGAGGGAAAGGCGGTCACGGTTTGTCCCGAGCTGCTTGGCGGCTTCTCCACGCCAAGGCCTCCAGCAGAAATCATTGGCGGTGACGGACATGATGTATTACGGGGGCAGGCTTCTGTTGTCGATGTTCATGGAACAGATGTGACTGAGATGTATGTAAAAGGTGCAAAAGAAACGCTTGAGCAGGTACAGTCTCTTGGAGCAACATCAGTTGTGTTAAAAGAGTACAGCCCTTCCTGCGGGAGCCGGATGATTTATCGAGGAGATTTTAACGGCAAAACAAGGGCTGGAGACGGTGTGACATCCGCCTTGCTGAAACAGCACGGTCTTCAGGTGTTCTCTGAGGAGGATGATTGGTTTAGTCGTCGTTATTTTATGATGAATACGAAAACATACTCTTTTGGTGATGTGGTCTCGATTGATCAAAAGACTTCAATTCAAATTGAGCATGATAAAGAACGTGTTGTGGTGGAAAAGAAAGAGGATATTCAAAAGCTGCTGAAGGAATTTTCAGGCATGAAATTAAAGAAAACGAATGAAGCTAAAAAAACCTCAAAAGAGCCCTATTGGATCAGAGTGTATGAGAATGAGAAGGAAACATATGGTCTGACTTTTTACGACCAATCATTTTTAGAGATATATGATTTTTCTAAAACGAAAGATCAAACGAGCGAATATCAAATCGTTGATGCCAATCAAGTCGATATGGGGCAATTTATGAAATAACATCAGTCAGCATTTCATGCATGATCCATAAAAAATTCGGGTATAGTCCTTGGTAAGTAAAAATGAAGCGGAGGTTTGTTTGATGAGTGGATTAACAGATACAGTCACATTAGCAAACGGAGTAAAAATGCCGAAGCTAGGCTTTGGTGTATGGAAGGTAAAAGATGGAGATGAGGCTGTCAATGCAGTCACAGACGCTCTTGAGGCGGGCTACCGAAGCATTGATACAGCAGCGGCCTACCAAAATGAAGTAGGGGTAGGCAAAGCCATTCAGCAATCAGGCATCTCACGCGATGATCTATTCATTACGACAAAGGTCTGGAATAATGATCAAGGCTATGAATCAACACTCGAAGCCTTTGAAACAAGTATGAATAAGCTGGGACTAGATGTATTAGACCTTTATTTAATTCATTGGCCAGTTGAAGGCAAATATAAAGAGACATGGAAAGCGTTAGAGAAGCTGTATAAGGATGGACATGTTCGAGCTATCGGGGTATGTAATTTCCATCAGCATCATTTAGAGGATTTATTAGAAGAGGCAGAAGTTGTGCCAATGGTGAATCAAATTGAGCTGCATCCGAAGCTGACGCAGGAGCCTTTACGTGAATACTGCAAGGAGAAGGGGATTCATGTAGAAGCTTGGTCACCATTAGGCAGCGGGAAGCTTCTGAACCATCCTGTTCTCCAGGATATTGCGAAAAAGCATGATAAGTCTGTGGCTCAGGTGATTCTTCGCTGGGACTTGCAGCATGGCATTATCACCATTCCAAAATCTGTGACGAAGAGCCGAATCATCGAAAACACACAGGTCTTCGATTTCGAGCTGTCCACACACGAGATGGGTGTCATTGACCAGCTCAATGAAGATGAGCGCACAGGTCCAGACCCAGATAACTTTGATTTTTAATCGAAAAAAAAGCACAGGTGTGACGATATGATCCCCACATAGTAGACAGAAAAGAGAAAGTGTACGAATCTGTCTACTATGTGGGGGCTTTTTTATGGCGAACGTAAAACTAATGATATTCAGTTTAAGAAAAAGTGATGAAGGGTTTCCAATATACATCCCCAGACGACTAAAAAAACATCCAGATGAAAGTCCGGATGTCGAGAAAAGGAACTGTTTGGATAATGCGTGCATGAAAAGTTTTTTTAGCTATTTTAAAACGGAATCTATGTATAGATATTCATTCAAGACAGCTATTTTTTATTGTTCAATTGTTCTTTTAACAGTTCTATGATGGTATCGTTTTGTTGCTCCAGGTTTTTTATTCTCTTCTCGATCATGGACCCAGAAATACACACCACAATTAAAATGGCCGTACCCACAAATAACAAACAAAATCCCCCCTAACACAATACTTTGAATTCCTTCGTGTATTTCCAATATCGTACCATTATTTGAAATTACTTACTATCAATAAAATTTGCTTTGTGTCATGAGGGCACCTCTAATCATCAGAGATGATAACGAGTGGGAGTGGGTATACAAAAATTGTGATGACTGAGTTCCATTGCTGGAGGAAAAATGGTGAATGACAGGTTAGCCTAAACCTTTAACGTGGCATATCTTAAAAAGGCTAAGGGACAGAAAGTTCTGTCAAATTATCAGACAAAATGAGGGGATAAACCCTTCCGTTTTATGGAATTAAGCCGCCGACATTGCCTTTAGGTATGTATTTCCTGTATGATAAAGAACGGTATGTTTTCATTAAATTTAAGAGGTGTTTATATATATGGAAAAACAATATCGTGTCTTACTTTACTATCAATATGTCCCCATCGAGGACCCAGAGACGTTTACAGCAGAGCATTTAGCATTCTGTAAGGAGCTTGGTTTGTTAGGCCGTATCCTTGTGTCAGCAGAAGGCATAAACGGAACGGTTTCAGGAACCATTGAGCAAACGGACAAGTACATGCAAGCGTTAAAAGAAGATCCACGCTTTGCGTCTATGCCGATTAAAATTGACGAAGCAGATGGTCATGCGTTCAAGAAAATGCACGTTCGCCATCGGAATGAACTAGTGAACCTTAGCTTAGAAGATGACGTAAATCCGTTAGAACTTACGGGGAAGCATCTCAGCCCAGTCGAATTTTACGAGCAAATGCAATCACCTGATACAGTGGTCATTGATGCGCGTAATGATTATGAATTTGATGTTGGCCACTTCAGAGGTGCGGTGCGTCCTGATATTGAAACATTTCGTGAATTGCCTGAGTGGATTCGTGACAACAAAGAGATTCTTGAAGGGAAAAAAATCCTGACTTATTGTACGGGCGGCGTCCGCTGCGAGAAATTCTCAGGCTGGTTAAAGCGTGAAGGCTTTGAAGATGTCTCTCAGCTTGACGGTGGAATTGTCACTTATGGAAAAGACCCGGAAGTCCAAGGGAAGCTATGGGACGGTCAATGCTATGTGTTTGATAACCGTTTAACAGTACCAGTCAATCAAACAGAGCACGTGGTTGTCGGAAAAGATTTCTTCACCGGTGAGCCTTGCGAGCGTTATGTTAACTGTGCAAACCCAGCATGTAACCGCAAAATGATTGCAACGGAAGAGAGCGAGCATAAGTATATGCGCAGCTGCAGCCATGAATGCCGTACAAGCGAACGTAATCTTTATGTGAAACAGCACAATCTGTCTGAAGAAGAAGTTCAAGAAAGACTAGCTGTGATTGAAAAAGAACAAGCGATTTCACAAGGATAAAGGGACCCCCCTTTATCCTTTTTTTCTATACATAGCAGGAAAGAGGAAGTCATTTCCTCTTTCTTTTTTGTTTTGTTTTTTTCAAAATAAGGGTAAAGGTAGTTAATCAGTCTACTAGATTGAACAGTTGACAAAGCGCTTTCTTTTGAAATAAGCATGTTCGACTATTTCAGAAAATGAAGAATTGAGAGATAATATAACAGGCGAAAAAATGAACAAGGATAAAGGTTCATGTTAGAAAATATTTGCCAATTGAATGAAAGGTGAACAGCTAAAGGAAGACGTTTGCTCGACACATGCTCTGTATTTTAATCGAAAGGTGTTATGAACATGAATCATTTGCATCGTAGGATGGGAACTTTCGCTTTAATGATGGTAGGTCTTGGCTCAATCATTGGTTCAGGATGGCTCTTCGGTGCTTGGCGCGCCGCTCAAATCGCCGGCCCTGCTGCTATTTTATCCTGGTTGATTGGGATGGTTGTGATTTTATTTATCGCTTTGTCTTATAGTGAACTCGGAGCAATGTTTCCAGAGGCAGGCGGAATGGTGAAATATACGCAATATTCACACGGCTCTTTTATTGGATTTATCGCCGCTTGGGCGAACTGGATTGCCATTGTCTCTGTGATTCCTGTTGAGGCAGTTGCTTCCGTCCAGTATATGAGCTCATGGCCTTGGGAGTGGGCAAAGTGGACAACCCATTTGGTTACAAAAGGGGTTTTGACGATAGAAGGGCTCATGGTCGCTAGTGTCCTTCTTGTGATTTATTTTTTGCTCAATTATTGGACAGTTGGGTTGTTTTCGAAGGCTAATACATTCATTACGGTTTTTAAAATCGTCATTCCAGGATTAACAATTGGTGCGCTCTTATTCGTAGGTTTTCATAGTGAGAATTTTACTTCTGGAACAAGTATTGCCCCTAACGGCTGGGCAAGTGTGCTGACAGCTGTTGCGACATCAGGGATTGTATTTGCCTTCAATGGCTTCCAAAGCCCGATTAACATGGCTGGTGAGGCAAAAAATCCAGGCCGCTCGATTCCCATTGCGATTGTCGGCTCGATTTTGATTGCGACTGTTATCTATGTGTTGCTGCAAATCGCCTTTATTGGGGCTGTCGATCCATCCATGATTGTGAATGGGTGGGGGCATTTGAATTTTAACTCGCCATTTGCTGACCTTGCCATTGCGCTTGGGATTAACTGGCTTGTCTTGATTTTATATGCGGATGCGTTTGTGTCACCTTCTGGAACAGGCATTACGTATACCGCGACGACGTCTCGTATGATTTACGGAATGGAAAAAAACAAATACATGCCGCGTGTGCTTGGCCGTCTGCATCCTATTTATGGCGTGCCTCGCCCAGCGATGTTTTTTAACTTAGCTGTATCGTTTATCTTTCTGTTTTTATTTAGAGGATGGGGTGTACTTGCTGAAATCATCTCGGTCGCGACACTCATTTCTTATTTGACAGGACCAGTGACTGTCATGACGCTGAGAAAGACAGGGACGGATTTATATCGTCCGCTTCGAATAAAAGGACTCGGCATCATTGCGCCTCTAGGCTTTGTGTTTGCCTCATTGACGCTGTATTGGGCGAGATGGCCGTTAACAGGTCAGGTGCTGTTCATTATTCTCATCGGCCTTCCTATCTATTTTTACTATCAAGCAAAGGCGAAGTGGAAGGGCTTCGGCCGCAACTTTAAAGCGGGTGCTTGGATGGTTGTGTACTTACTTGTGATGATGACCATTTCCTGTCTCGGAAGTGACAAATTTGGTGGCTATAATGTGATTCATTATGGCTGGGATATGGCGCTCATTACAGTGGTTGCCCTGCTATTTTATATGTGGGCACTCAAAAGTGGATTTGAAACAGAGTTTCTAGAGGATGCGAAGAAAATCAATGATGAACTGCGTATGTCTCAAAAAGAAGCCGCATCATCCAAAGAATAAAGGAACGGCTGCCTGAACACTGCGGGCAGCCGTTTTTATTTGGATGAACTATTATGCATCACATGCCGCTTTAGCCAAGTGGTGACGCCGCGCAAAACAGCAGCTGTGGCCAGTGAGATGAGCACATATCTCCAAAGCTGATCGGGTCCTTGTCCACTAAGCCAAAACACGATGCCTAGAATGATGAGAGTGAAGATGAGCAAGAATAAAAATGATGCAGACCAGAAAAAAGCCTTCATAGAAGGTCACCTCCTCGGGGTATTGTATGCAGGCTGATGGACAATCAGACCAGCAATGGAGTAGTAGAAATATTTAAGAAATCTATTGCAAAAGTCAGATAAAAACACCAAGTGATTTGACAGTTGTGTTAAGATGAGAGCATATTTTGAGTGAAGATTGTTGGTCATAGACGGAGGTGTTTGGAAATGCAGATTCAAAAGGTTCTAAACAATAATGTCATTAGTGTGATAGATGAACATGGAAAAGAAATCGTCGTGATGGGCAGAGGCATCGCCTTTCAAAGACGTCCGGGGGACCCGGTGGAAGAAGCGTTAATCGATAAAGTCTTTCGCCTAGAGGATCACTCCGTTCAAGAGCGGATGAAAATGCTGCTGCAAGAGGTTCCGTATGATGTGGTCAAGGTGACCGAGGAAATGATCCAATACGCACATACAAAGCTGAACCGAAGATTAAATGAAAGTCTGCATGTATCACTCGCAGACCATATTCATTACGCCATTGAACGATTAAAGAAAAATCATCTGATTGAGAATTCGCTCATTTGGGAGATTAAACGATTATACAAAGATGAATTTCTCGTGGCAAAGGAATGTCTTGAGATGATTAAAGAGCGTCTTCATATTGAACTGCCGGAGGATGAAGCAGGCTTTATTGCGATGCATATCATTAACGCAGAGCTCAATGAGGATATGAATACGACGGTCAATATCACAAAGGAAGTCAATGCCATTCTCACCATTGTGAAATATCATCTCAACATGGAGTTTGATGAGGAATCACTCAATTTTTACCGCTTTCTCACGCATTTGCGCTTTTTCGTCCAGCGTCTGATCAACGAAACCCTGCTTGTCAGCGAGGATCAGGACTTATATCAGCTGATCAAAGTGAAATATCCGAAGGCCTACGAATGCGCAAAGAAAATCGCAGAATATGTGTATCAAACGTATCATCGAGATCTTACATCAGAGGAAATGCTGTACCTGTCAATTCATCTAAATCGACTCATCAAACGAGAAAAATAAAGATAGATTTTAAAAGAAAGCGTTGACATGAGAAAAGGTGAGTGGTACTATTTGCTCATAAACATAAAAGAATACGGTTTCACAATGATCGTCTTAGAGGATTGTGACTGTTCGGCAGGCAAAACCTAAACGTTCACTGAAAAAGCGCAATGGCAAGTTGCGACTATTTTTGGTGCTCGTTTAGGTTTTTATTTTGCCCAAAAACGTATTTTTTTGAAAAAAAGGGGGTTTTTATATGAGTTATCGTCAATTAGCAGAAGACATTATCAAACATATTGGCACAGAGAAAAACGTTCATTCATTGGTTCATTGCGCCACAAGACTTCGTTTCACTTTAAATGACAGGTCAAAAGCAGATAAAGCAGCCATTGAAAAATTAAATGGCGTCGTGACTGTCATGGAAAGCGGCGGCCAATTTCAAGTGGTCATTGGCAATACCGTACCAGAGGTATATAAAGAGATCGGGGAGTTTACGAATTTATTAGAGGATTCCGCTTCTTCATCTGCTAGATCAGGTGAAGAGAGTACAAGTCTTTTTGGGAAATTTGTCGATATTGTATCGGGCATTTTCACACCACTTCTCGGCGTGATGGCGGGTGCCGGTATTTTAAAGGGTCTTCTCGGCATCTGTATCAATGCGAAATGGTTATCTCCTGAAGACACGTCGTATCAAATTTTATTTGCTGCATCAGACAGCTTGTTCTACTTCCTGCCATTACTGCTCGCATTCACTTCTGCTAGGAAGTTTAAAGCGAATCCGTTTGTTGCTGTGACGATTGCAGGTGCACTGATCTACCCGACTATTCAAGAGCTCACAAAAGGCGGCGGAGATGTGTCGTTCTTCGGCATTCCGGTTGTCTTAATGTCTTATACATCAACGGTTATCCCGATTATTTTGGCAGTGTTTGTGATGGGATATATCGAACGTTTCTTTAACAAAGTCATTCATGAAAGTGTGAAAAACTTTATTACACCACTGATTTTACTGGTCACGGTCGTTCCACTGACACTGATCGTATTTGGACCATTTGGTGTGTATGCAGGGAACGGAATTGCAGCCGTCCTGCTGAAAGTATTCTCCTTTAGCCCTACACTTGCTGGTGCTTTAATTGCGATGGCATGGCAGGTTCTTGTGATCTTCGGTATCCATTGGGGATTGATTCCAGTCATTTTAAATAATATTGCGGTTCATGGAAAAGATCATATTAAGCCGGCCACTGCGCCAGCTGTATTTTCACAAGCTGGTGCTTCAATCGGTGTTATGCTGAAAACAAAGAATAAAAAGCTGAAATCATTAGCTGGATCGTCAGCGGTTTCTGCCGTGTTTGGAATTACAGAGCCTGCTGTATACGGGGTTACGCTGCGTTTGAAAAAACCATTTATTGCAGCGGTGCTCTCTGCTGGTGTCGGTGGTGCCATTATCGGTTATTCACAAAGTATTGCCATTGCGTCAGGGCTTCCAAGTTTACTGACACTTCCGATTTTCTACGGTCAAGGCTTTACAGGATTCATCATCGGAATTTCGGTCTCGTTCGTCTTATCTATCATTTTAACCTATTTGATTGGCTTTAAAGATCCAGTAGATGAAGATGAAACGCCGGCAGCAGGTTCTGCGCCAACAATTGAAAACGAACATGGTGTCAAAGCAGCTCATGTGAAAAGTCCTTTATCTGGCGAAGTCATCAAGCTAGAAGAGGTGCAGGATAAGGCTTTCTCATCTGGCGCATTAGGTAAGGGTGCAGCCATTATTCCATTAGAAGGCAAGCTGTTTGCACCAGTAACCGGAGTCGTGACGACGGTATTCCCAACAGGACATGCATACGGTCTTATATCTGAAAGCGGAGCTGAAGTACTCATACATATTGGACTGGATACTGTACAACTTGGGGGCCGTCATTTTACGCCGAAGGTTGAACAGGGCCAAACCATTACAGAAGGTGAGCTGCTTGCAGAGTTTGATATTGAAGCCATTCAAGCAGCAGGTCTTTCAGTCACAACACCTGTGATTATTACCAATTCCGGTGAATTTAGCGATATCATTGAGACAGAAGAAAAACAAGTGACACCAGGACAATCATTTTTACACTTAGTTTAATAACAGGGAGGATATAATCATGAGATATTCAACACTAGCATCATTTCCAAAAGACTTTTTCTGGGGCGGATCTACTTCCGCTTATCAAGTAGAAGGTGCATGGAACGAGGATGGAAAAGGACCTTCTGTCATTGACATGAGAGAAAGTTATCCTGAAGGAACAACTGATTTTAAGGTCGCAAGCGATCACTATCACCACTATAAAGAGGACGTGAAAATGTTTGCAGAAATGGGCCTCAAGGCTTACCGCTTTTCCATTGCATGGACACGGATCATGCCAGACGGAGATGGGGAGATCAATCAAAAGGGAATTGACTTCTACCATTCTCTCATTGATGAATTGCGCCGCTATGACATTGAACCAATCGTGACAATGTATCACTTTGATTTACCTCATGCGCTTCAAGTGAAAGGCGGTTGGTCAAATCGTTCAACAGTCGATGCGTTTGAACGTTATGCGGAGGTTTTGTTCCAGGAGTATGGCGAGAAGGTAAAATATTGGCTGACGATTAATGAACAAAACATGATGATCTTACATGGATCAGCTCTAGGTACACTGGATCCAAATTTAGAAAATCCGAAAAAAGAGTTATATCAGCAGAACCACCATATGCTTGTGGCACAGGCGAAAGCGATGACGCTTTGTCATCGATTGCTGCCTGAGGCGAAAATCGGACCAGCGCCAAACATCGCCCTAATTTACCCGGCATCTCCAAAACCTGAGGATGTCCTTGCTGCGGCTAATTACAATGCGATCCGCAACTGGCTGTACCTTGATATGGCAGTATTCGGTCGCTATAACAACCTTGCATGGGCATACATGAAGGAAAAAGACATTCTTCCTGTGATTGAAGAGGGAGATATGGATATTTTGAAAAGTGCAAAACCAGACTTCATTGCCTTTAACTACTACACATCTCAAACGGTTGAAGCGAGTAAAGGAGATGGCAATGATGAATTTGCCCGCGGCGGAGATCAGCATTTAAAATCTGGTGAAGATGGCGTCTACAAAGGCGGCAACAACCCGTTCTTAAGTAAAAATGCATTTGGCTGGGAGATTGACCCTACCGGTTTCCGATCAACGATGCGTGAAATTTACGACCGCTATCAGCTACCTCTTATTATTACGGAAAACGGACTAGGCGCTTTTGACAAGTTAGAAGCGGATGGATCGATTCAGGATGATTATCGAATTGATTATTTAGAAAAACATATTGAACAAATCAAATGGGCGATCACTGACGGTGTTGAGGTATTCGGGTACTGCCCGTGGTCAGCCATCGACTTAATCAGTACACACCAAGGCTGCTCAAAACGCTACGGTTTTATCTACGTCAACCGTGATGAATTTGACCTGAAAGACCTGAAGAGAATTCGGAAAAAGAGCTCTTATTGGTATGAAACATTAATCGAGCAAAATGGAGAGAACATCGGGAAGTAACAGAAAAAAGCCAATCACCTTTTAGCGGGTGGCTGGCTTTTTTGTTTGTTTAGCTGAATTTTAAATTATGCTTCCATCAAAAATTTTCTGAATATTTTTATTTACTTGAATATTATAAAGTGTTAATATACTGGTGAACCGGTTCAATAAGGGTCTTTACTAAGGAGGCTAACAATGCATGAGAAAAAACCAAAAAGAACAATTCTAAATTCTAAGATGCTTGCTGTTCAAAAGTTGGAACCTCGTAAAGCGATTTTCCAACAAACAGAGATTCCTTTAATTGGACCCGATGAACTGTTATTAAAGGTGATTTACTCTGGTGTTTGTACAACAGATTTACATGTGCTATATCATGATATGGGCAAAAGAGAGTTTCCTTTTACAATGGGACACGAATTGTCTGCAGTTGTTGCAGAAGTTGGTGGAAAAGTGAAGTATTATCCTGGAACCGTAAAAGAAATTCAAATTGGGGATAGGGTGACAGTTGAGCCGTTATTACCTTGCAAGGATTGTGATCCATGTCGAACAGGTAGACACAATCTATGTGGAAATATGTCTCATTTAGGAATTTTTGATGATGGAGCCTATGCTGAATATGTAAAAGTTCCTGCTGATCGAACGCACTGTTTACCTCCTGATGTATCTAGTCTAGCTGGAGTTTTTGTAGAACCATTAGCATGTGCAATTAATTTTATTGATAGGAGTCAAATGAAACCGGGGCAAACCGTCTTGATTTTAGGTGGGGGATCAATTGGACAAATGGCTTTACAAGTGGCAAAAGCCTCTGGTGGTGAAGTCATTGTTAGTGAACCGATTGAAAAAAAGCGAAGATTGGCAACGACCCTAGGGGCAAAAGCTGTTCTCGATCCACTTCATGAGGATCTGTATGAGAGAGTGATGGATTTAACAAATAACAAGGGAGCAGATGTCGTCATTGAATGTGTCGGGACGTCTGCAACCGTATCACAAATGCTCAAGATGGTAAAACGTGGAGGACGCTGTGTGCTAGGAGGAGCGCCAATGAAAGCTATAACAATGGATTTCCTTCCATTATGGTATGGAGAAATAGAACTGGTAGCGGCTCATGCTACAGCATGGCAATTCCCGAGAGCATTAAAACTATTGGAAATGGGTTTGATTAATGTAGATGCAGTCATTGAGGAAATTCTTCCATTAGAACAAGCTGTGAGTGCTTTTGAACAAGTCTATAACTCAAATGAGATTCAAAAAATCATTTTCCGGCATGAATAAATGAATGATAAAAGGAAGGGGTTTTCTTTATGCAAATAAATACGAATGAATTGAAAGAACAAAATAGTTCTACGAATAATAGAAAATTATCTGGTGGATCAGTCATTGCAAGAACGCTAAAAAATTATGGAGTACCTTACGTCGCAGGCATTCCAGGTCATGGATGCTGGATGATGACAGATGCATTAATGGAGGAAGGGTGTGAAATTCCTTTCATTCAAGTGATGCATGAACAGAGCGCAGTACATTTGGCAGATGGTTTTTATCGAGCATCAGGTAAACCAATGGCTGCTATCACATCTTTAGGTCCAGGAGCCGCTAACACTGTGATAGGGCTTGGGACAGCATATTCTGACTCTACAGCCGCTCTCTTGCTAACTGGAGCTCCTGCAACACATATGCAAGGACATGGTGTAATGCAGGAACTTGATCGGCATCAATCAAACGATTTCTCAGGAGTGACTGGCGGAGTGACTAAGCGTCATTGGAAGGTAAACCGTGTAGAACAGTTACCTTTCGTTATGCATAGGGCATTTAATTCTATGTTAAATGGTAGACCAGGTCCTGTTCATGTGGAAGTGCCAATGGATATTCAGACCGAACAAGTTGATGTAGAGTTTCATGATCTTCAAAAACGTATGCCTATTAACAAATTGCGTGCTGATCAATCTTCAATTGAAAAAGCTGTGAAGTTATTAGTAAATGCAGAACGTCCAGTCATTGTAGCTGGTGGTGGAGCCATCACAGCTGAAGCAACAAATGAGTTGCGTCAATTAGCAGAACAAGTTGGTGCTGCAGTTGTTACTACCTGGAATGGAAAGAGTTCATTTCCAGAAGATCATCGCTTATTCGCTGGTTCTGTAGGCCAAACAGGAACAACTAGTGGAAATGCATTGGCGGCAAATGCAGATGTCGTTATATCAATTGGCTGTCGATTCACCGATTGGTCAGCCTCTAGCTATCGAAAAGGGGCTAGTTTCTCATTCCCTCCAGCAAAACTAATTCATATTGATATTGACCCTCAAGAAATTGGAAAAAATTATCCGACAGAAGTAGGCATTGTTGCAGATGCTAAATTAGTGTTACAAGACATGTTAGATACTATGGTTTCAGAAGACCTAGAAAAAATTCAAGAAAAGCGTTCAGCTTATTTCCAGCAAATCAGTGAACTAAAAGATGATTGGGAGAAGAAGATAGCACCACGCCGTGATAGTGACGAGGCACCAATGACTTCACAACGGCCATTAGCTGAACTCCGCAAGTTATTACCAAGGGACGGAATTGTAGTAGTTGGATCTGGGAATACACAAGGAGCAGTCAAACAAACTTTTCCTGTGTATGAACCAAGAACATTTTTAACATCAGGAAGTTATTCATCAATGGGCTGGGCTGTTCCAGCCGCACTAGGAGCGCAGCTTGCTCAACCAGATCGAAAAGTCGTATGTATTGTTGGAGATGGAGATTTTATGCAATCACTTCCTGAGATAGCAGTGGCTGTCATGCATAATATTCCTGTTGTTTTCTTGGTGCAGAATAATATGGGATATATGTCTATAAGAGGGGGACAACGAAAAATTACAGGCCGTCATATTGGAACAGAGTTTAATACAAAAGATGGTGCACCTTACACGCCTAACTTTGCTAAAGTAGCTAAACACTTTGGACTTAAATCATGGCGTGCAGAGACACCAGAAGAGGTTTCAGGTGCTTTAAAAGAAGCCCTTAATACGAATGGACCAACACTAGTAGAAGCAATGACAGCAAGAGATGCAGGTGGACCATTCGTACCTGGGTGGTGGGATTTTCCAGTCCCTGCTTATATTGAGGATGAACGACAAGAAGAGTATGCAGAAGGAAGAGCGCTAGAGCAACATTTGTAAGATGATTCAAGGAAAAGAAAATTGATAGGGGTAAGCTTCAGCATGCCCCTAACACTACATAAAGGAGATGTTATTTTTGAAAAAAGCTTTAGTACTTTTTGGTGGTTGGCCATGGCATTATCCTAAAGAAATGGCTCATGTAGCTGTCGAAAAATTATTAGATGGTTTTGATGTAGAGCTTTCAGAAGATCTCACAATCTTAGAATCTAACCGACTGCATGAGTTCGATGTCATTATACCTATCTGGACACAAGGAGAGTTAAGCCAATTCCAAGAAATTTCCCTTGTTGAAGCTATAGAAAACGGATTAGGTTTGGCATCATGGCATGGTTTATTAGCTGCTTTTGACCACAGTCATCCCTTTAAAATGGTTTTAGGAGGTCAATTTATAGCCCATCCAGGTAATTTTATTGATTATAGAGTGGATTTTTCAAATATTGATCCTTTAACAAAAGGGCTTTCCAGCTTTAATATTTTTTCAGAACAGTACTATATGCATGTAGATCCAAACAATGAAGTCATTGCTTCTACAATAATAGATGGGGATAAGTTCACTTGGTTAAAAGGAGGAACTATGCCTGTCGCTTGGAAGCGTCAATGGGGTAAGGGGAGAGTATTTTATCATACCCTTGGACATAAGCCGGAGGAACTGGAAATTCCAGAAGTCCTCGAGTTAACGAAAAGAGGTATTAAGTGGGCAGCTAAAGAGATTTGATGATATAGGAGGGGTAAGGTCTATACAATGTAGGCCTTACCTATATAGCATGTAATAGTAATAAAATGATAGCGTTTACTTTGGGTAAATATACGTCGTCTGATAATGTGACAAACTGCTAGAGATGAAGTAGTTATAATTTATAATAAACAATAGGTGAACCGGTTCAAAAAAGAAAGAAGGTGTGTTATTTGAAAAAATCAACCTTGATGCTCAGTCGGTTAGGAACAATGATCTTTTTTCAGGAGTTTGTATACGGAACATGGCTAGTTTCTATGGGTCTCATTTTAAGTAAACATGGTTTATCATCAATAATAGGTACTGCTTATGCTGTCGGTGGATTAGCAGCCATTATTACACCTATTTTTGTTGGTATGTTAACAGATCGTTTTTTCTCTTCGCAAAAGGCTTTAGCATTCTGTAATATTGTGGGGGGAGTTATTTTATGGTTTATACCTTCACAAATATATAACGGGAATGCATCCATATTTTTAATGTTGATTTTCCTCTATAATTTAATGTTTATTCCAAGTTATTCCTTGAGAAACAACATAAGTTTTCGGAATATTGAAAATTCAGAAAAGCATTTTCCAATTGTAAATGTTTTTGGAACAATTGGCTTTATAGCATCTGGTTTACTCCTTGGGTTTTTGGGTTACTCATCTAGCCCAATTTCATTTCAAATGGGCTCAGTGGTTTCAATATTTCTAGGTATCTATAATTTAACTCTGCCAAGTACACCACCATTAGCAAAGGGTAAAAAGATATCAATGAGAGATCTTTTATTTTTAGATGCATTTGCTTTATTTAAGAGAAAGAATTATCTCATTTTTATTATATGCACCGTGTTTTTATTCATTCCGTTTACAGCTTATTCCTCCTACACTTCAGTTTTTCTAGAATCATTTGGTTTTAATAAAGTTTCCGCTATTATGACAATAGGTCAAGCATCAGAGGTGCTTTTTTTAATCTTACTTCCACTATTTTTTTACAAACTAGGCTACAAATATATTTTTCTAATAGGGTTAGTATCTTGGGTGTTAAGATTTGTCTTATTTGCAATCGGTGCTAATGAAATGATGCCTTTCTTATTGTATCTGGGTATCGCATTACACGGCTTATGTTGGAACTTTTTCTTTGTATCAGGCTTCATGTATACAGATGAAATTGCCGATACTTCAATTAAGAGCCAGGCGCAAGGGCTACTTATGTTATTTAGTCAAGGTATTGGTGTATTCTTAGGAAGCCTAGTAACAGCAGCATTATTCAAAAACAATATTACAAAAAGCGGATTTGAAAGCCTGAATGAATGGAACCATTTTTGGACAATCACAGCTGTATTCACAATGATCATTACAATCTTATTTTTTGTATTATTTAAAAGAGAAAAATCAATTCGAATTGTAAAAGAACAGAAAGTAAATACACATGTATAAATAATAGAAAAGAAGAAAAAACGGAGCATTCCGTTTTTTCTTCTTTTCTATAATGTAGATAAAACTCGATTTAGTGAGGTATTAAGTTCTAGGAGCAGTTGAGTTTCTTATGATTAACTCAATGGGCAAGGTGATATGAACTGGATCTTCAAGTTTCCCTTCTATTGCCTTAAATAGTGTTTGAGCCGAGACACTCCCTTTATTAAATACATCTTGTTTAATAGTTGTTAAACTTGGCGTAATATATTTGCTCATAACAATATCATCAAAACCAATGATTGAAAAATCTTCTGGTACTTTTCTCTTGTTCGTTTCAAAAGCTTTCATAATCCCTAATGCAAGAATGTCAGAAGAAGCAAAAATACCTGTCATATTTGAGTGAAGGGAGAGGATCTCTAGCCCTATTTGAAACCCAGTCTCAAATGTGCTTCCCTTTCCATCAAATAAAAATTTGTGGTTTATTTGCAAATCTGCTTCGTCTAAAGCTTTTTCAAATCCCCGATATCTATTCATATCTATTGAAATATTCGTCAAATCATGACCGACAAAACCAATTTGTGTATGTCCAAGCTCAATAAGATGCTTTGTTGCAAGATAACCGCCTTCTAGATCATCTATAAATATTTTATGGAATTGTTCTAGGCTTTGCTCATAATTATCCGTCAGTACCATTGGAAGATCAAGTAGCGGCAGTTCTTTTTGTAGAATTTGAGGCACCATTCCCAAAAAAATGAGTCCATCCAAATTGCGTCTGCGAATCCAATTTTTTAAATCTTGAGGATGCTTAATGGCTGAAAATATAATATCATAGTCATGTTTTTTAAACTCATATTCCATACCTGCCAGCATTTCTGTATAATAAAAATTTTCTTTGAAAATGGGGGCAATAGATTGTTCGTATGAAGGGATGACAACCCCAATAATATGAGATTTTCTTTTTGATAGACTAATAGCAGTAAAATCAGGCTGGTAATCTAGATCTTTCATTGCTTTTAATACTTTCTTTCTGGTTTTTTCTGAGATTTTATTCACATTATTTAATACATAAGAAACAGTGGTACGAGATACACCAGCATATTCTGCAACATCTCGAATTGTAATTTTTTTCTTCATAATGACCTCCGTGATTCACGAGCTCCTAAATAAATATGTCTTAAATTATATAAGAATACATGTTATTCCACAAGAACAGTAGATTGTTAAAAAAGCTAAACCCTCAAAAGTATTGAATTTTCTTAATATTATTTACTTTCAACATGAAGGGTGTTAGAATTTAGGTGAACCGGTTCACCTTGGTTTTGATTATTAAAATGAGGGGGGAATTAAATTGAATTATTACGATATGATTATTATTGGTACAGGTGCTGGAGGAGGCACTTTGGCATATTCATTAAAAGATAGCGGCATGAAAATTCTACTCATTGAAAGAGGAGATTTTTTACCACATGAAACAGAAAACTGGGACCCGGCTGCTGTTTTTAAGGAAAAAAAATATAAAACGAAAGAAAATTGGTTGGATCAAGACGATAACCCTTTTTCTCCAGGAGTAAATTATTATGTGGGGGGTAATACGAAAGTATATGGAGCAGTCATGTTTCGTTTACGGGCTGAAGATTTTCGAGAGCTTAAACATGAGGGGGGAAACGTCTCACCTGCATGGCCAATTAACTATGATGAATTAGAGCCTTATTATAGCAAGGCAGAAGAGATCTATCATGTGCATGGTCAGTTAAATGAAGATGTAACAGAACCTTTTCACTCCCGTCCTTTCCCTTATCCATCAGTCCCTCATGAACCTGTCATCAATGAATTATCAGAAAGATTAAAACAGCAGGGACTTCACCCCTCTCATTTGCCAATGGCTGTAGATCTTAGAGATAATGGGAGGTGTGTACGCTGTAAAACATGTGATGGTTTTCCTTGTCAAGTAGATGGAAAAGGAGATGCAGATGTTTGTTGCGTACAACCTGCTCTTGCATCCCCCAACGTCGAATTGATGACAAAAGCATTTGTAAAGCGTATCTTAACAAATGAAGATGGGGATAGAGTGACAGCGGTAGAAGTAGAGAAAGATGGGGATGTATTCACAATTGAATCAAATATTATTGTTGCTTCATGTGGTGCAGTAAATTCAGCTGCATTGTTACTTAGATCTAGTAACTTTCATCACCCGAATGGTTTGGCGAATGAGTCAGGCTTAGTCGGAAAAAATTATATGATGCATATTAATACAGGTCTTATCGCAGTGAGTCCTAAATTAAATCAAACGAATTTTCAAAAGACACTTACTGTGAACGATTTCTACTTTGGAACAAATAATTTTCCTTACCCAATGGGAAATTTACAAATGCTTGGTAAACTGCAGGGCGTTATGATGAAGGATGCTAAACCTTTTGTTCCAAATCCAATTTTAAGAGGTATCGCTAACCGAAGTGTTGATTGGTTTGTCATGTCAGAAGATTTGCCGGATCCTAAAAACCATGTGTCATTGACTAAAGAGGGTGAGATACGTGTCACGTGGCAGGCAAATAACACACGGGCTCATAAAGAATTATTAAAAGAAGCAAAAAAAATGATGAAAAGAGCGGGCTATCCAGTAGTAGCCACTCAATCTATGGGAGGAATAGGTACAAACTCTCATCAGTGTGGTACAATTCGTTTTGGTCACGATCCTGCCACATCTGTTTTAAATCCATATTGTCAAGCTCATTCAATTTCAAATCTTTATGTAGTGGATGCTTCGTTTTTTCCATCATCGGCTGCCGTAAACCCTGCATTAACCATTGCAGCGCAAGCATTGCGTGTAGGAGATTACATTAAAACAACATACGCAGATTCTAAGGAATTAGTTAGAAAAACTTAAATGGGAGATTTATTAAATGGACATTAAATTAGTTGCTGTCGATATGGATGGAACGTTTCTAAAAGATGATATGAGCTATAATAAAAGCCGCTTTCTCAAACAATATCAGTTGATGAAAGAAAGAAATATTCGTTTTGTTGTCGCAAGCGGCAACCAATATGAACAGTTGAAGTCTTTTTTTCCTGAAATAGCAGATGAAATTGCATTTGTAGCCGAGAATGGTGCCAATGTAATAGATGGAGAAAATAGAGTATTCTGTGGTCAGATGGCTACTGAAACAGTGAATCAAGTTCTGAACGTATTAGAGAAGTATCATTATGAAAATCTGATAGTATGCGGAAAAAATAGTGCATATATTCAAGAAAATGTACAGAGAGAAACATTTACCCTCTCAAAAAAGTATTACCATTTGTTACAAAAGGTAGCTGACTTTAAAAATATTGATGATATTATTTTTAAGTTTGCAGTCAGATTCCCTCAAGAAAAAATTTCTATTGTCTTAGAGGAACTAACAAATGAATTAGGAGGGATTGTAACTCCTGTATCTAGTGGGCATGGTGATGTTGATTTAATTATTCCTGGACTTCATAAAGCTAGTGGTTTAAACCATTTATTAAATCGTTGGAGCCTTAGTTTTCATCAATCAGCCGCATTCGGTGATAATGGTAATGATTTGGAAATGATAAAGAGAGTGAAATATGGAGTAGCTATGTCAAATGCAGCACCAGTAGTAAAAAATTCAGCCGCTTACATTACACAGTCTAACAATGAGGAAGGTGTATTAAACAGCATTGATTTGATTCTTCGTGGAGAATATCCTTTTAATTAAAAAAAGCAGCTTATGAATCTAGAAATTCATAGGCTGCTTTTTTTAAAATGATCTATTTATTGAACTGAATAAATCTTACTACATCATAAGTTCTAAAAGACGTTATTTACAGGTAACTTGAACACGACTATAATAAAGTTAATTAATTAAGTGCTTTAATTAAATCACTTTATTAAATAGGTTTTACACAAAGGATGAGTTCATGGCGGCTAAACAATTAAAAGAACAAAACTTAGACCGACTAAGATATATTTTATTTGACAAAGGAGTTGCTACCAAAGCTGAGCTTGCACACTTATCAAACCTTAGCACTGTAACTGTTAATAGCCTTGTTAACATACTCAGCGAAAAGAATGAAATTTTATATAATCGTCATGTATTCCTAGAAAAAGGTAGGCCTGCTAGCCAATATCAATTCAATTATGATTTGCATCACTATTTATTAATTTCTATCCAATATAATGATACGAAGGAACTGGAAATGCTTGCGATTGTTTCAAATATGAAAGGGGAACAGAAATTCAGAAAAGAAATCCCTTTTAAAGAAAGCACCATTCAAACATTTCTTGACAATCTGCATTCATTACTAGATTTACCTTATAAAATATCTGGTATTTCAATATCTATTCCTGGCCAAGAAATAAATGGAGAAGTAAAAGTTAGCTGGGAAAATAAACTTGATGGCTGGAGAATAGCTGACGAAATAAAAAAACAATATGATATCCCTGTCAAGATTGACAACGATGCTAATTTAGCGACAGTAGGATTTTGTCAAAGACATACGTTACCTGTAGAAGATATTGTAATAGGCTTAATCTTTCGTGACTATACAAAGCCAGGAAGTTGTATTTTTATTAATGAATCTATTGTGTATGGTAAAAATAGGCTTGCTGGAGAAATTAAATATTTACCAGATATTTATCATATGCATAGCGAACATGATGACTCTTTTGAAATTGCTGTTCAGCATGTTATTAAAGTGATCTGTACCTTTAACAGTATGATCGCACCCCACTATATAATTTTATATATGAACAATTTGGATGAAGAGTTTTTCAGGGAAAGTTTACAAAAAAATAAATTGTTTGGTGTGCAGCCGAGTAAGCCCGTGATATTAATCGGACAAAGTTTCGAAGAGGATATTGCAAAAGGTTTGTTGTGGCTCATGATAAATGATTATACATTTTTTAAACATCGCTATTGAGAGGTGCTGCTACTATGTTAATCGAAATGAGTTTTTTAGGTGGTGATAAAAATCAAATAATTGAAGTCGATTATTTGCTGTCACCTCGATGCTTATATGTTTTTCATCTTCAAAGCGGGTTTATTAAAATTATCCATTTTTCTCAAATGAAATGGGTAAATGAAGAAGGAAAAAATTATGTTCAATTTATTGAAGGAGATACTTTATATCAAATGGATGAACCAGAATTATTAAATAAGATGGGGGAATTGTTATGATAAAATTGATCATTACAGATTTAGATGGGACTTTTCTTAATCGCAAAGGAGATTATGATCGTGAGTTTTTTCAAAGCGTTAAGAATTTAATGGTTGAGAAAAATGTTGCATTTGCTCCTTGCACAGGTAAACAATGCGAAAGGGTTGAGGCATTGTTTGGACAAGATGCGAAAGATTTTTGGATTTTAGGAGATAGTGCAACACGTATCAAAAAAGACGGGAAATTTGTATATCAATCACTCATTCAAAATGGGCTTGGTTTAACCATTATCAAGAGGCTAGAAGAGATAAGTTTGGAACACACTGTTATTGCTTGTACACAGAATGGCGCAGTTGTTAAAAAATCTGTATCAGAAGATGAAATGAGGTACGTGAATGCTTCTTATTCAGAAGTGGTGAAGGTAGATAGCTTTGAAGAAATTAATGACGATTTTGTTAAAATCACCATACATGATCCATACGGAAGATGTGTTTCTACAAAGGAAAAGTTAAATGATCTGATAGATCAGGTATATATTGTCGCATCTGAAGATACTTGGATAGACATATCAAATTTCGGTGTTCATAAAGGAACAACTGTAAAGCAGCTTCAAAAAATGTTAGGTGTAACCAAAGAAGAAACGATGGCATTCGGTGATGGTCGAAATGACTTAGAGTTAATGGATTCAGCCTCGTATAGTTTTGCTGTTCGAAACGCAATTCCTGAGGTCAAAGAAGCCGCACATTTTATTACGCGTTCAAATGAAGAAAGTGGTGTCCTCAAAGCTATTGAAAAAATTCTTAACCTCCAGTGATTTTTAATTCGTGCACCCCCTTTTAAGTAAGGGGGTTATCTGTTTTTCGCTGTACTATTTCTCACAACCAATTTTCCTGTTAGCAAGGTGTTCTTGGGCGTTAAAAGTGTACCTCCAACACAACTAACTAATGTTTCAACTGCTATTTGCACAAGTTCTTCTAAAGGAACTTTCCAAGTTGTTAATGAATAAGGTGGCCAATTTGCCATAGGAATATCATCGAATCCAATAATAGACAAATCTTCCGGTACATTTATATGCAATGACTTAGCAGCATCCAGCACTCCAATTGCCATAATATCATCAGCGCAAAATAGTGCATCAATTGAAGGAGACTTACTTAGCAAGGACAAGGCAGCGTCATAGCCAGAAGAATATGAGTAGCCACCGGCTTCTATTATGGGCTGAATGGAGTGTTCGTTTAAAAAATCTGTAAAGCCTTTTTGCCTTTCAAAATTGGTAGAGGTTTGATGGTGGCCTTTCAGGTAAGCAAAATGCTTATGACCTAGTTTAAACAAGAAATGAGCAATCTGTTTTCCAGCGTTGTAATTATCCATTCCAACATAATGACAAGAAGAGTTTGTAATATTTCGATAAAGGAGGACGACGGGAATATTGAACTTTTCTAATTGATTAACAAAATTTGAGTGAAGAAGTGCATCCGTAACAATAATTCCGTCTACTTTGTATTCAACAAATTGCATGATTTCATTTTCTTGAATAAGCCCGTTCTTAGTATATACAAATAAAATTTGAAACCCTTTATCTTTTAATAACTCAGTTAAGTTTTCTAACATAGCAGAAAAGAAGGGATTTTCAATATCTCCCATAACAACCCCTATCATATTCGTTTTGTTCATGATAAGTCCTCTAGCTAAAGCATTTGGATGATAGCCTAATTTATTAGCCGCATCCATTACTCTTAGTCTAATACTGTCAGATACTTTTTTTTCTGGATTAGGAGTGAAAACACGAGAAACTGTGGATTGTGATACTCCTGCATATCTAGCTACATCAGACGAATTCACCTTAGTATATGCGTTTTTCTTCATACCAATACTCCTTTCAATTCTAAGATCATACTACACTATTAACGAAATATAGTCATATATCTAAATTTTTAGAATTTTTCATTGACATGCTTCAGTGTGTCGATTAAGCTGATAATAGGAATACGTATTCCTATAAGCGGAGGTGGGAGATAATGTTATATTTAAAAAAAGGGAAAACGGACGAAGAGGTTGCTGTAGATGATTTAGAAGTGTCCCAAATTGTAAGTGAAGCCATTAATGAGGTTGAAAATAGAGGGGATCAAGCCATCAAAGAGTTTTCACAAAGATTTGACCACTGGGTCCCGAATGATTTTCGATTAACAAAAGAACAGATAAAAGACTGTTATGATAAGGTATCAGAACAAACAATAAAAGATATACAATTTGCACAAAATAATGTCAGACGATTTGCAGAGGAACAAAGAAAAGCCATCTTAGATATAGAAGTCGAAACCTTGCCGGGTGTGATCTTAGGTCACAAAAATATTCCAGTTGAGAAAGTAGGCTGTTATATTCCTGGAGGTCGTTATCCTATGGTAGCTTCTGCTCAAATGACTATTTTAACTGCAAAAGTGGCTGGAGTAGAGAAAGTAATTGCTTGTACACCGCCAATTAATGGCGGTATTCCATATGCGACGGTAGTAGCTATGGATTTAGCTGGAGCTGATGAAATCTATATCTTAGGGGGGATTCAAGCCATGGCGGCGATGGCAATTGGTACAGATAGTATTTCCGCTGTGGATATGATTGTTGGTCCAGGCAACGCCTTTGTTGCTGAAACAAAAAGGCAGCTATATGGCAGAGTAGGTATTGATTTATTTGCTGGACCGACCGAAACCTTAATCATTGCCGATGATTCGGTGGATGCTGAGATGGTTGCTGTAGATATTATAGGGCAAATTGAACACGGGCCTAATTCTGTAGGAACTTTAATTACCACATCACGTAAGCTTGCTGAAGAAACTTTAGTAGAAATAGAGAAACAACTTAAGTTGATACCAACTGGCCAGACTGCAAAAAAGGCGTGGGATGACTACGGAACAGTAATTTTAGTAGATTCACTTGAATCAGCTTTGAAGGAGGCTGACAGCCAAGCCTGTGAACATGTACAAGTCCTCACAGAAAATCCCGATTATTTCTTACATCACATGAAAAATTACGGTGCGCTTTTCCTTGGACCAGAAACCAATGTGGCATATGGTGATAAGGTGATTGGTACGAATCATACTTTGCCAACAAAGAAGGCAGCGAGATATACAGGCGGCCTTTGGGTAGGAAAATTCCTTAAGACGTGTACTTATCAAAGGGTAACTGAACAGGCAAGTGTAGTTGTTGGAGAATATGCTGCAAGGCTTTGTGAACTAGAGAATTTTGCTGGTCATGCTAAGCAGGCAACATTACGTGTAGAGAGATACAAAGAATAGTTGTATTGTAATAGCTGAATCAATAACCACTTTTGGATTGCGATTTTTGGGATGAAACCTAAAGCAATTTGGAGGTGGTTTTCTTATTGTTTGGCTCAGTATGCCGCTATTTTTCAGAGATTTTAAGGAACAGGTATAAGGTTGACGAGGAGTTTCATTATAATATAATGAGAGTAATATGTTCATGAGAGCAAGGAATGGAGGGGACTACTTGAAAACAGAAAAAGAAAAGATGATTCTGGGAGAATGTTATGACGCTGGAGATGAAACTCTGGTGAAAGACCGTAAAAGAGCTAGCGATTTATCATTTGCTTATCAGCAATCTCATGATAAAGAAGAACGAAAACGAATACTCAAGGAATTAATAGGAAAGTGCGGAGATGATGTTACTTTTCGAGGTGCTTTAAAATGTGATTATGGATATAATATCGTAGTAGGAGATCATTTTTTTGCAAATTTTGATACAGTCCTATTAGATGTTTGTAAAATAACCATAGGAGATCATTGCTTTTTTGGACCCAATGTACATATATATACTGTCGGACATCCGCTTGATCCAGAAGAACGAGCGAAAGGTATTGAATTTGGTAAACCAGTGACGATAGGCGATCATGTATGGCTTGGGGGAGGCTCTATTATCAATCCAGGTGTGACTATTGGAAACAACGCTGTCGTTGCTTCTGGCTCGGTTGTGACTAAAGATGTTCCTTCGAATGTAGTAGTTGGCGGAAACCCTGCGAAGATCATAAAACATATTAATCAACGAACAAAATCTGACGCGTAAACGTTGGATTTTGTTCGTTATATAATAATTAACGAAAAGAATGTCGTAATAGGATTATTGAACTTTACACAGATGAATACATTACCACTCAACTGTGTAATCTGGATCTATTTTTGATCCACTGAGAATACCTATATCAAAACCTTTATTAAAGTCGAGTCCTTGACTAATATCAAAAGTACTCAGAGAACTGTTAATCGATCCAATGCGTTCCTTCCGATCAAATTCGAAATAATAAAAGGCGTCTTTAAATTGATAGTCTCTTAGCATTTTTGCTAAATACATGGCATCTTCCAATGCGACTGAGCTTCCATAACCTGTGTTTGGATTGATGGTATGAGCAGCATCTCCTATGATGACTACACGATCTTTTGATAAGCTAGGCAATGGATCTGTTGTATATAATTGTTTTGGAATGATTTTTGATTTAGAAATCATATCAGGTAAGAAACCATCCCAATCATCTGCAATGCAATGTAGAATGTCTTTCTTGAGTTGAGCTTGTGTTTTCCATTCGAAATCCTGATAAGCTAATTTTCTTTCTTGATAACCAGAAGCTTGCCAAGATATATCATAGTAACTATTAGGGTGACTTCTAGCAATAAAAAAGCCAGCATTCTTTTTTATATAGAGGAGTTCATCTGTATCAAGCATAGAAGTATTAATGTGTATATCAATTTCTTTTGAGGATACTGCGCCATAAAGGGCCCATGAATGAGCATATTTCAACGTATAGGAGGGAAAAGTCTGTTTACGCGTTGTTGAATGTAACCCGTCTGCCCCTACCAGTAAAGGACCATAGGCTTGAGTACCATCATCAAATTTAGCCACCACACCATCTTGATCTTGATGGTATTCAATCAGTTTTTTGTTATATTGAATCTGAATATGTTCTTCTGCTGCCTTTTCCAATAACACTTTCATTAAATCTGAACGCTGCATAGTAATTGATCGATTACGATAGTTTTTACTCTGCATAAGGTTGATTGTGATGGCTTCAATATTATTAGGTGCTATGACCTTTAATTTTTCTGCTGAAAAACTGTTGTTCTCAATTTTTTTAGTAAGTCCTAATGAATCAAGAACTTTTACACCACTTCGATTGATTCTCAAACTAGAGCCTATCTGTTTTTGGAAGGGTTTATTTTCGTATACTGTACAATGAATACCTGCTTTCTTTAAGAAAAGAGCTAGAGATAATCCTGCAATTCCAGAACCGATGATGATAATAGACTGGTTCAATGTACCACCTCATTATTGAACGATTGTTCAATTTTTTTGTAAAAGCAAAACCTCATTCACGAAGTCATTCTGACAGTCCTTGTAGAATTGTATCCAAAAATCGTTTGTAAAAATTCTTTGCTTCATCTTCGGAATAACCAAGTAAAGTCATAAAACTAAAACTCGTCAGACAGCTGTATAGAATAGCAGCCAAATCTTCTGTTGCTAAACTTCGTTTAAATTCACCTGTTGAAACCCCTTGATGAATAATTTGGTTAATTAATTCTTTTTCTGGATCGATCACTTGCTGCATCAAATCTCTAAGTGTCTTTTCTCGTGTATCTCCTTTGTTAGTGCTTTCGATGAATTCAGGTATAGATCGTACTAAGTTACTTTGATCTGCTGGTATAAAATAATGCGATAGGGAATAGAGCTTTTCTGTTGCAGTCATATCGTTTTGGCTTATATAAGACTGCCATTTATGTAATACATGTTGAGTTTCATTGTTTAAGCAGTAGAGATAGATTTCTTCCTTGTTCTTAAAGTGATAATAAGCCAATCCTTTGCTTACACCAGCTTCTACTCGAATATCTTCTATAGAAGTTGCTGTGTATCCTTTTATAACAAATAAAACTTTTGCTGCATCAGCAATTTTTGCTTTGGTCATATTTCCTTTTGGCATAGCCACATATATTCACTCCTACTGATCACACTAAACGTGTATTCTGTTCCTAGTATTTTATCTTAACTTTCATTCATACACCCCCTATATGTATCACTATAATAGAAATTTGAACAATCGGTCAAATATTTAACTGTGTTATTAAGAAAGTGAAAATGATTTAAGTATTGTATTTTAAAAATGTGTGCGTTAGTATAGATTATTAAGTTGAAAGGATGTATGGCTATGAATGATTTTCTGTCTTTTCTGCTACTCACTTTTTTTATTGTTGCTTCCCCCGGAGTTGATTTTGCATTAATTACGAAAAGAACCATTGGTGCTGGAAAATCGGATGGGATTAAGATGGCATTAGGGTTAACATCAGGGGCTCTCATTCATACACTTGCAGCAGCTTTTGGACTTTCTTTAATTCTGATGAAATCTGCCTTAGCTTTTGAAATGATTAAGTATGCAGGAGCTATGTATTTAATATACTTAGGTGTATCTTCATTCTTTCATAAAAAAAAGAAGGGCGTTTCTCCTCATGAGGTGGAGACCACAAAGCATTCTGCTTTTAAACAAGGACTCATTTCGAATACGCTAAACCCAAAGGTGGCTATTTTCTTTTTAACGTTCTTACCTCAGTTTGTTACACCTGATCTTAACACAAGTTTGCAGTTTGTCATGATGGGATCTATATATGCACTCCTCTCTATCTTGTGGTTTACAACGGTTGTATGTCTACTTGGTTATATTAGAAAGTTTTTGTTATCAGCCAAAGTTCAAACTACAATTGATCAATTCACAGGTTTAGTTTTAGTCATTTTTGGGGTGAAGCTTTTATTTACAAACTCAAAACATTAAAGGACAATGGTTAATACAGATGATTGACTTATTTTCTGGTCTCCCTTCTGAAGATATCTTAAATAGCAAAAACCTCCACTTTTCATTCATTTAAAGTGGGGGTTTTTTGTTTGACAAAGTGTGGAAAAGGATCAGTAAACATATACAAAGATAGCGTCTATAGCTTTTCGATAAAATGGTCTAAATGCTACTACAATAAAAATTTTGTCTGGAACTGTCACATAGCAACTATAATGATTTTTGAGTTCATATGTAATCAATCTCTCTAATTTGTGTCATTTTTATAAACATTCCTTACAGTTCATTAGGATTTAACATTTGTCTCTTATACTTTAAATGCTTGGTCATTTCAGATCTAGTCAGTCAAAAGGAGGTCTTATTTTGATATTTGATGATACAGTATTTATGAGTAGATTATTGACATTACTGACATTATCTTTTCATATTTTTTATGCCACTATTGGTGTTGGACTTCCATTGATGATGATGTTATTTCAGTGGATTGGTATTCGAAAAAATGATGTGCACTATCTTTTAATGGCTCGCCGTTGGGCGAAAGGTTTTGTGATTACCGTAGCTGTCGGAGTGGTCACGGGAACAGCTATTAGTCTTCAACTGGCTTTATTGTGGCCGAATTTTATGGAGATTGCAGGGAATGTCATTGCTCTTCCGTTATTTTTAGAAGTGTTTGCTTTTTTCTTTGAAGCTATTTTTCTTGGTATTTATTTGTATACATGGGATCGTTTTAAAAATCCTAAAAGACATTTACTCTTACTCGTACCTGTCGCAATTGGAGGTGCCCTATCTGCTTATTTCATCACCGTGGTCAATTCTTTTATGAATTCTCCGAGTGGGTTTGAACTAGTAAATGGGCAATTAATGAATGTAAATCCTTTGGGGGCTATGTTTACAGTATCTATGCCAACCAAGGTAGCTCATGTGTTAGCTACTGCTTACATGACTGTTGCATTTGTACTTGCTGCTATTGCTGCGTTTAGGTTATTAAAAGGCTCAAATCAAACGTATCATCAAAAAGCATTGAATTTACTGATGAAAATTGGCTTTATTTTTGCAATTGCTTCAGCTCTTATTGGTGATTTTTCCGGGAAGTATCTAGCTCAATATCAACCAGAAAAATTAGCAGCGGCTGAATGGCATTTTGAAACGACCTCCGAAGCACCACTTGTGATGTGGGGGATTTTAGATGAGGATAAAAAACCTCGTTATGCTTTTGAAATCCCTTATGCTTTAAGTATATTGGCACATGGTGACCCATCTAAAGAGGTGACGGGATTGGACCAGATTCCGGTGAATGAACAACCGCCTTTGATCATTCATTACTTTTTTGACACGATGGTGACCATTGGTGTATTTATGCTCAGTTTAGCCTTTGTGTATTGGCTGGGTTTACGTAAAAATTATGCATTCATTAACAAAAAATGGTTTAGGTGGCTTATTGTCTTAGGTGGCCCGTTATCTTTTCTCGCATTGCAAGCGGGATGGTGGATGGCAGAGGTAGGCAGACAGCCGTGGATTTTGAGAGGAATTATGACCGTTCAAGAAGCAGCAACAACTAGTCAATATGTAGGTATAATGTTTATTTTGTTTTTATTGTTATATCTCATTCTTGGAATTGGAACGGTTGTTATTTTGAGGCGAATGTTTTTACGCTATCCTGTTGAAAAAGATTTGGATCGCTACACAGGAGGTTCTTCATGAATTTAGAAATCATCGGTATATCTATTCTTTGGTTATTTCTATTCGGTTATGTCATCATTGGGTCAGTCGATTATGGTGCTGGATTCTTTAATGCGTATAGTATTTTAAGAGGAAAACAGCATCTCATTTCAGATGTTATTCAACGTTATCTCTCTCCTGTTTGGGAAGTAACAAATGTTTTTTTTGTATTTTTTATGGTAGGGATGATTGGATTCTTCCCTAGATCGGCATATTTCTTCGGATCGACCCTACTAATTCCAGGGAGTATTGCCCTTGTTTTAATGATCATTCGTGGTTCTTATTATGCATTTGAAGCCTATGGTGCAAGAGGACATAGAGGATATGCAATCTTATATGGAGCGTCTGGTTTACTGATTCCAGCTGCATTATCTATCGTATTAACACTGTCTGAAGGAGGGTTTATTTCAATCTCTTCGGGGAACCCTTCATTAGATTATGTAGCATTATTCACTAGTCCATTAACATGGTCAATTGTTGTACTCAGCATCATTTCCGTTCTTTATATTTCAGCGGTGTTTTTGCTTTGGTATGCTGACAAAGCCGAGGATCAAGAAGCCGTGCGGTTAATGAGAAGATATGCGTTAATCTGGTGTATTCCGCTTATTGTTGCTTCGTTAGGAATTATTATTGAACTGAAAGATCATAACATTGTACATTATAACCGTATGTTTGAACTCTGGTGGTTATTTGCGATTTCATTTGTTTTTTGGCTAGGTACATTCTGGCTCATTCTCAAGCAAGGAAGCTATTTCAGAGCCCTTTTAATGCTCATAGGGCAATTTGCTTTTGCATTTTTTGGATATGGCATCTCACATTACCCGTATTTACTGTATCCATATTTAACTATACATGATGGCTTCACTAACAATACGATGGCTACAGCGTTAATTATTGCTTTTCTGTTAGGGCTCGTATTGCTTATTCCTTCCCTATATTTACTCATGCGCTTTTTCTTATTTGACAAGCAGTATATTAAAGGAAAGAGGAAGTGATGAACATGGTAACAGCAACAGAGTTCTTTATTTTTATAGCGCCTATTCTCATTCTGATCTTGGCTATTGCTGCTGTCTTTATATTGGCAGCAAAACAATAAAGCATAAAGAAATCGGCTATCCATCCAAGGGTAGCCGATTTCATTTTGAATTCAATCATGATTGAACACGATTTGCCTTTCTAGTTCTTTCATTCTTCTGAAGTATCCATTTTTATTCATCAATTGATTGTAAGTTCCGTATTCTCGTACTTTGCCATTCTCTAAGACAATAATTTGATCCATATGCTCTAGTTCTGTCAAGCGGTGACTAATGAGAACGAGTGTTGCATCTCCTATTTGATTAAACAAAGTAGACATGATCTTTTTTTCAGTGATTGAATCCATGGAAGAGGTAGGTTCATCTAGTATCCAAATTTTTGCCTCTTTTAGTAATAGGCGGGCAATAGCTAGTCTTTGCTTCTCACCACCTGATAGGTTTTTCCCTTTTTCTTGAACATGCTGATCCAAACTGATATAAGATAGCTGTGCTCTCGATAATACTTGTATTAAAAGATCGTCAGGTGCATCATGTTTTGCTATTTTTAAATTACTTCGAATCGTTCCAGCAAAAAAATGGTTCGACTGTAATGACACATTACATTGCTCCCAAATTATTTCCTCATTGATATGTTTGATATCTGTATGATTGTAACGAATTTGTCCAGTGGATACATGATGTAATTTTAAGATGAGCTGAAGAATGGTTGATTTACCTGAACCACTTGGACCAACTATTGCCGTTTTTGAGCCAGGGGGTAGACTAAGTGAAATGTTTTCTAATGTCTTGCGTTCTTCTTGTTCATGAGTAAAACTGACTTGTTGAAGTTGAATGTTCGGTATGTGATCGAAGTTGAAATGATCATGCTGTTCTTTAGGTGCTTTCTCCTTTTCATTCCAAACATCAATTAATCTTCGAAACGATTGTTTACTTTGTTGTAGGTAGGATGGAACCAAGGCCATTGGAACCAATTGTTCAAAAGTAGTCATAGCTAGCATGAAAAGTAATGCAACAAAGACTCCTTCTAAACGCCCTTGCGAAACTTGATAACTTGCAAAAATAAGCACACATGTGGATAACAGTAATGAAATATAAAGTAAAAAGGCTTCATTCATTAACTGGATCCGTTGTGATTTTCTCTGCCTTCGTTCTAATTCAGAAATGGTATTAAGTACTTGATTTCTTTTTCTACCTGCCAGTTGATTTAACGTTAATTCTTGATATCCGTAAAGGAGTTCTGCAAACTCAGCAGAAAGGGTCCCTCTTAGTGCACGTATTTTCTCATCTATTTTCTGCTGCCATATATAAAAAATTCCGGGTACTATGGCTAACATGACAAAACCACCTATCAAAACAATTAATGCTGTTCCTAATGAAAACAATGTAGTAAAGGAAATGGTCACAATCATGACAAAGCACATCACAATTGGTGGATAAAGCACACGTAAAAAGACATTTTGAAGCGATTCAACATCACCAACAATTCGACCCAGCAATTCCCCACTACGGTATCGATTTAAAATAGTAGCTGCTAGCGGTTCAATCTTTTGAAAAATGAGTACACGTGCTCTGCCAAGTAATGTGAAGGTAGCCCGGTGTGAAATGTAGCGTTCGCTAAAACGAAAAATAGCCGTAAGCATTCCTAACAATTTTACTATTGCTGTCACAATCATTAATGTATAAATAGGCGGAGTCAAAGCTGCTTTCGAAATTAAATAGCCACTTGATGAAAATAAAATAACTGCTCCAATACCTGCTAAGAATCCAAATAGTATAGAGAGTAATAAATCCTTTTTTTCTTTGACCAATAGGACTAAAAAATCACGCATCAGGTACATTTCCCCTTTGAATGGAGACCATTTCTTTATACATGTGATCTTTTTCGAGCAGTTCCCTATGAGTGCCTGACATTCGTATCTCCCCTTGATGTAATAAAATGACTTGATCCGCCTTTTGAATGGTATGGAGACGATGAGCAACTGTGATGACGGTAGCAATGCGAGATAACTTGTCCAATGAGTTTTGAACAATCCGCTCTGTTTCTAAATCCATCCCACTTGTTGGTTCATCAAATAAAATAATTTGTGATTTTTTCAAAAAAGCTCTTGCTATCAGAATTCGCTGTTTTTCTCCACCAGAAACGCCTCTTCCTCCTTCACCAATAGGTGTGTGGAACTGTTGAGGGAGTGATCGTATCCATTCTTCAATTCCAGCAGCTCTTGCTGCTTCAATGACTTCCGCCTCAGATTGACCTTGTGAGCCTAAAAGTATGTTATCTAATATCGTTCCAGAAAATAAATAGGCATCCTGAGCGATATAACTCACCTGATTAAACCAGCTTTGTTCGGAATATGTGGTAAGTGACGTCCCTTTAACAAGGTATTCTCCTTTCTTTATAGGTAAAAGTCCTGCCAATACATATAGCATAGTTGTTTTCCCTCCTCCAGTTGGTCCAACTATCCCTACTCTTTCATAAGGGGAAATTTTGATAGAAATTGGTTTTGACTGAAACCCGTTTTGATAGCCAAAGACGGCTCCTTTTAATTCCAATGTCGGAGGGTGGTCTTTGGATAGCGTATCATTGCCCCAGTTCATGCTAATGGTTTCTTCATCAAGTAAGTCCTCAATTATTTTTGCAGCCCCCTTACTTGCTTTCCCAGAATGAAAGGCAGTACCGAATTCTTTTAATTTATTAAAGAATTCAGGTGCTAAAATCAGCATCATAAAACCAGTAGTAAAGCTTGTATCTTGAATAATCACCATACGTACTGATACTTCTAGCGCAACTAAACCTATGCTGAGCATTGAAATGAATTCCAGTGCAAAAGAATTAGAGAAAGCTACTTTTAAAACTTGCATGGTAGCATCACGAAACTGCATGCTACTTCGTTCAATTACTTCTTTTTGATATGCTGATCTTCCAAACAACTTTAAGCTGATCAGGCCTTGAAGTGTATCTAGAAATGTTTCTGAAAAAGCGGCCATCTTATTTAACTGTTCTTTGGATTTATCACCAGTTTTTATGCCAATGATTATCATGAAAACGGGGATAAATGGGGCGGTTATGAGTAATATGACTCCTGTGGCCCAGTGTTCCGAAAAAATAACGAGCAAAATGATAACAGGAATGATTAACGATTGTATAAGTTGTGGGACGTATTGACTATAATAGCGTTCCACTTCATCAACTGTGTCTAGAAAGTAACTCACTTGTTTTCCTGTTCTTTTTTTTATATGTTGTTGGATCGAATGTTTTGTTAATTTATCCATTATATTCATACGCAAGAAGGTCTTAGCATGGCTGCCTATTCGCATGCCGATATGTTGAATGTAAGAGCGGAAAAAAACGCGCCCTGTAATAGAAGTAATGAGGAAAATCACATCTATAGATATGTCATCAATAGACCCTTTTTTTAAAAAAATCACATCGATTATCTTCACAATAAATAGAGCTTGTAGGATCATGCAAGCCCCTAGTGCTAGAGTGCAAAACCCCATAATGATCAGCTTATTCTTTTCACGTTTTAATAATTGGTTAAGCAAATTGATTCTCCTTTCGATCAATATCAGGCAGCACCATGAATGAAGAAAAGAGCAAGCCCCCATAGAAATAGAAAGTTTACTCTTAAAATGAAATAAGTTTTATGTTCAAATTTATTCTTATCAAATAGGTACTGTATTTATTTGTTAAAGGATTTTAAAAGATGACAAATTTACAGTCTTTATTTGCATCTTACCATTTCAATTTCTTTAATTTGAGATAGATCAAATAGAATTTGTGAAATTATATCGAATGTTTGAAGCAGGATTATAGTAGAAAAAAGAGGAGACATCTAGGGGAAGCTCAATAACATTTAACATTCTTTGTCATTGAAGCTTTATCATTGTTTATGTAGCTGTACATGTACAATACCTTAAGAAAAATGAATAAAAGGGTATATTGAAGATAGAGATGTATGGCCATTCATCTCTATTGCTCTCTACTATTATTATAACCCGAATTTAATATGCTTTATAGACTGTTTTCCGCCCGCATCAGCCCGTATACTGTTATACGCAAGTCAAAAACGATAAGGGATGTGGCTGTATGAATGACAAGAAAGATGTTTTAGATCCTGGGCCGTTTTTTCATGGGACGAAAGCGGAATTGAAGATTGGGGACCTGCTTGAACCGTTGCATTTATCCAATTATCAGGATAAACAATCGAACCACATCTATTTTACTGGAACATTAAACGCAGCCAAATGGGGAGCTGAATTAGCCCGGTCTGATGCAAAAGAGAGAATTTATGTTGTAGAACCGACAGGCGAGTTTGAAGACGATCCGAATTTGACTGACAAAAAATTTCCCGGTAACCCGACCCGTTCCTATCGATCGAAATCCCCTTTGAAAATTGTCGCAGAATTAGGCGCTTGGGAAAGACATTCCGATGAAGAAATCAACCATATGCTGACGTCGTTGAAAAAGTTAAGGGAAGAAGGAAAAAATGTCATATACGATTGATTCGTATGTGAGGAATAGATGAATAAAAGGCCGCCCGATT
>NZ_JACXXE010000018.1 GCF_014764715.1 Bacillus crepusculi
TTTAAAATATCTCTTGATTTATTTTCAATACATAGTATAATATCTTTTGTCACTAAATAGTCTGGTGATGATGGCGAAGAGGTCACACCCGTTCCCATACCGAACACGGAAGTTAAGCTCTTCAGCGCCGATGGTAGTTGGGGGTTTCCCCCTGTGAGAGTAGGACATCGCCAGGCTTTTCTTCATTCCGCAGTAGCTCAGTGGTAGAGCTATCGGCTGTTAACCGATCGGTCGTAGGTTCGAATCCTACCTGCGGAGCCAATTTGGAGAGCTGTCCGAGTGGCCGAAGGAGCACGATTGGAAATCGTGTAGGCGGTAACCCCGTCTCAAGGGTTCGAATCCCTTGCTCTCCGCCACAATTTACATAATAAAGGGCCCGTTGGTCAAGCGGTTAAGACACCGCCCTTTCACGGCGGTAACACGGGTTCGAATCCCGTACGGGTCACCATTTTTATAGAATATACACCAGCATTTTTTATTCGGAGGATTAGCTCAGCTGGGAGAGCATCTGCCTTACAAGCAGAGGGTCGGCGGTTCGAGCCCGTCATCCTCCACCATATCTTTTATATCGTCGCGGGGTGGAGCAGTTCGGTAGCTCGTCGGGCTCATAACCCGAAGGTCGCAGGTTCAAATCCTGCCCCCGCAACCAAAATGGTCCGGTAGTTCAGTTGGTTAGAATGCCTGCCTGTCACGCAGGAGGTCGCGGGTTCGAGTCCCGTCCGGACCGCCATTTTTCAAAAGAATACTTGGCTCGGTAGCTCAGTTGGTAGAGCAACGGACTGAAAATCCGTGTGTCGGCGGTTCGATTCCGTCCCGAGCCACCACTATTTGCCGGTGTAGCTCAATTGGTAGAGCAACTGACTTGTAATCAGTAGGTTGGGGGTTCAAGTCCTCTTGCCGGCACTGTTTTTCAAAAGTGGAGGGGTAGCGAAGTGGCTAAACGCGGCGGACTGTAAATCCGCTCCCTCCGGGTTCGGCGGTTCGAATCCGCCCCCCTCCACCATTTTTTGTTTTCATAGGGGCATAGTTTAACGGTAGAACAGAGGTCTCCAAAACCTCCGGTGTGGGTTCGATTCCTACTGCCCCTGCCAATTATACTTTATAATTCATTACATCTATGGCGGTTGTGGCGAAGTGGTTAACGCACCAGATTGTGGCTCTGGCACTCGTGGGTTCGATTCCCATCAATCGCCCCATTTTATTATTGGGCTATAGCCAAGCGGTAAGGCAACGGACTTTGACTCCGTCATGCGTTGGTTCGAATCCAGCTAGCCCAGTTGATGTGCGGAAGTAGTTCAGTGGTAGAACACCACCTTGCCAAGGTGGGGGTCGCGGGTTCGAATCCCGTCTTCCGCTCCAATAATGGCGGCATAGCCAAGTGGTAAGGCAGAGGTCTGCAAAACCTTTATCCCCGGTTCAAATCCGGGTGTCGCCTTTTTTGAAAAGACTGCCGGGGTGGTGGAATTGGCAGACACACAGGACTTAAAATCCTGCGGTAGGTGACTACCGTGCCGGTTCAAGTCCGGCCCTCGGCACCATTGTTTTTTAATATAAGATGCGCTCTTTTATAATCATGCCGGTGTGGCGGAATTGGCAGACGCGCACGACTCAAAATCGTGTTCCTCACGGAGTGCCGGTTCGACCCCGGCCACCGGTATCTCTAATTAAAAGATATCAAATTTAAAACGTCTCTTTACAGTAATGTAGATAGGCGTTTTTTGTTTTTTGTAAAAAGGTCACATTAATTCTCACAGGTAAATGTATTAAAATAGCTTGGATTTTAGGTGATTGAACGATATACTACTAATATTGAATTGGTGTATAATTACAGGCGACTTTTTTACAATCACCATTGTAGAGGTTTAATCGAATGTATAAAGATAGTTTATATAAGGTTATCTATTCCGAAAGTAAACCAAAATTTTTTCGAAGCTTTTTGATTAACCTGATTAACTCAGTCTTCTCCGATGATGAAAAATAAGAAATTTCAAAAATACAAAAATTAAACAGAATAAATCTAGAGATACTCTTATAATATATTTAAATAAAATGAGGATGAACTAATGATTAAAAAGTGCCAGGTGTTTACTCCACCAGAAACAGTTAAAAAGTTGTTAGAAGTAGTCGGTTATGAAAAAGACTTATACGGAAAAAAGATTATTGAAAATGCCTGTGGAGATGGTAATATTTTGACTGTTATTGTCGAAAGGTACATAACTGATTGTTTAGACAAAGGATTTTCTCTGAATGATATAAAGGCAGGTCTAGAACATGATATATTTGGAGCGGAGTTAGAAGAGATTCATTATAGAAACTGTATAAATAACTTGAATAAAATAGCAGAAAATTATGGTCTCTACGGTGTTAATTGGAGTATATTGAATGTTGATATCTTAAAGGAGGATTTTGATTTTAAGTTTGATTATGTTGTAGGAAATCCTCCATATATTACTTATAAGGATTTAAATGAGGAAACCCGATGTTTTGTAAGAGAGAATTATGAGGTGTGCAGAAAAGGGAAGTTTGACTACTGCTATGCTTTTATTGAGGCAAGTCTAAAACTACTTAATGAAAGAGGAAAAATGTCTTACTTAATCCCAAGTAGTATTTTTAAAAATGTATTTGCACAAAATTTAAGAGAGTATCTTCTCCCATTTTTAAATAAAGTTTATGATTACCAAACAATAAAACTATTCGATGTGCTCACTTCATCGGCCATAATTGTATGTGATAAGGGGAACAACGTTGAACAAATTGAATACATTAATCTTGACAAGAGAGTTTCTTACAAAATCAACAAGATTGAATTAACTTATAAGTGGGAATTTGTTAATAAGAAAAAAAGTATACTTGGAAAATCAGCTAGATTTGGGGATTATTTCAATGCATCAATCACTATTGCAACATTATTAAATGAAGCATTTGTTTTAAAGAATTTCAAAGATATTAGATCGTTTGAAAAAGACGGCCAAAGATATATTCAAACAAACAAATTCATAATAGAGGATAATTTGTTAAAAAATGCTGTAAGCCCTAGATCTTTAAGCTATAATAAGGAAGAGCTTATAATTTTTCCTTATTTTTATAATGAGGGTTCTTTAGTTAGGTATACTGAAGAAGATTTTAAGAAAAGATTCCCTTTTGGAGCTAGTTATTTGAATTCATTTTTTGATAAATTGCAAAAACGGGCTTCTGATAAGAGTGTAAAGTGGTTTGAGTATGGAAGAACACAGGCTTTGGCACATTTAAATCAAGAAAAACTATTAATCTCAACTGTAGTAACGAAGCAAGTAAAGACATACAAAATTTCAGAGGAAGACATTCCATACTCAGGTATCTATATTACAAAGAAAGCTGATCTTAGCTTGGATTTTGCAAAAAAAGTATTAGAAAGTATTGAGTTTCTTGAATACGCTAATAGTATTGGAATAAATGCAAGTGGATCTTCATTAAGGATTACGGCAAGAGATATAAATAACTATTTATTTAATATCGAGGAGGTGTGATGTAAGAGGATGAACCTTGAGACATTAAACTATAAGATATCGTCTAGAGCCACAATTTTATTGGGAAGAGAAAGTGTTTCTAAAGTTGATGGGGCGGTTATTGAACTTGTGAAAAATACGTATGATGCAGATGCACTTATGTGTTTTATCTGTTTTGATATAAAAAATGACTGTATCTATATTTTGGATAATGGAACTGGCATGACACGAGAAACTATTGAAAATTATTGGATGCTAATAGGCACGGATAATAAAAGAAGTGAGTATCAGTCTAAGCGTAATCGAATTAAGTCAGGTGAAAAAGGAATAGGACGTTTTGCATTGGATAGATTAGGAAGTAAATGTGAAATGTATACCAAGAATAAAGCCAGTCAAGGACTTATTTATTGGGAAACTGATTGGAGAAATTTTGAACAAACTGGTAAAACATTAGATCAAGTTAAAGCTAAGCTAGGCTATTTGAATGAAAGATTAGAAAGCGTCATTCCAAGGGAACTTCTAATTGATATACAAGAGATTAATGAGAAAGGCATTTTAGATGAATTTATTTCAAACGACACAGGTACGCTATTAAAAATAAGTGGTTTAAGAGACCGTTGGACGACTAAAGAGATTAATAATATTACTAATTCAATGGGTTTTTTAATCCCTCCATCTGAACAAAGAGATTATGTAATTTGCATAAAAAAATCTCCAGAAGACGATTGTTTAATTATTGAGAATGATATTTCGGATGAGTATGACTATAAAATTACTGCTGAATTTGATGGAGAAAAGTTCATTGTGGAATTAGATCGAAATGAGTTTGACCTAAACAAGATTCCCTCAGAGGTTTTCGAATTGGGACATTTTAAAGAATACCCTTACAGATACGAAGACTTTAAAAGAAAAAAAATAAAATTTGATTTTACTGTCCCTGAACTCATGAATACAGAGCAAGATGAACACATCAATCTTGTAAAAGAAATTGGTCAATTTAAATTCAACTATATTTTCATGAAATTAGCATTAACCGAAGACTCTAAAGAAACTTTTTTCTATAAAGAAATCAGTAAAAAAAGAAAACTGTGGCTCAATAGCCATGGCGGTATCAAAATTTATCGTGATCATTTTTTAGTCAGACCATATGGTGATCCCAACACTGATGCATATGACTGGCTAGGATTGGATGCAAGACGTGCAAATAACCCAGCAGCTATTTCACATCCGAGTGGGAATTGGCATGTGCGAAATAGACAAGGCCAAGGAACATTATTGATTTCTAGGATGACCAATTCATGTATTCTTGACAAGTCTAGTCGAGAAGGAATAATTGAAAATGAGCACTTCTCTGTATTTAAAAATGTAATTAAAAACATTTTAGCGGTTTTTGAAAAAGATAGAGCCCACATTGGAAAAGGCATGAAGGATTATTACGACATTATTAATAAGAGAGAAACAACAAAACAAGAGGGGAAAGAAATAGCTAATAAATTTTTGGATGAAAAAATTGAAAAGGATGGTGAATCTGCATCTCCTCCGAATCAAGAAGAAGTAAAAAAACTAGCTAAGACAGTTCAGTACCTTGAGGAGGAGCGAGAAGAATTAATTAGCGAGATAAAGTTATTAAGATCTTTGGCGACAAATGGTTTAATTACAACATCAATTGTACATGATTTAAAGGGTATTAATGCGAGATTAGTGAATCGAGTTGACTCACTTCAATATGTTATTAAAAACGACATTGAAAACATGATTTCTAGGCACTTAAATGATCTTGGTAAGGATGATACCTTTCTTAAATCTTGGATAACAGTAATAACGAACCAAATCAAAAAAGATAAAAGAAAAAGATTGAAAAAGGATCTTTACCAAACTATTCAAGATATTATAGATGTGATGGAACCAATATTGGCTCAGAAACAAATAAATGTTGAGTTTAATTTGGATGAAAAACAAGTCCATAAAAGGATTTTTGTTGCGGATTTTGAAAGCATTATTTACAATTTGATAATTAATTCTATAGAGGCATTCGAAAGAACGAAATTATCTGTACGCAAAATTGTAATATCATTGGAAACTAATGAAGATTTTACAATTCACTATAATGATAATGGTTGCGGCCTCGGAGAAAAATTTAAAAATCCGTATGATATTTTTAAGTTTGGAGCTACAAGTAAATACGATAAAGATGGTGAGCAAATAGGAACTGGGCTAGGAATGTATATTGTTGCTTCAACAGCAAGAGAGTATAATGCACAGTACATCATAACTGAAATAAATAATGGTTTTGGTTTAGATATTAAATTTCCTTTATGATTGGATGGGAATAATGACAAAAAATTTAATAATAGGAATTGTTGATGACGATCCTGGGAAAGTAACTCAAATAATGACAAGATTGATACAAGGGATTGAAGGAGCTGCTCCTGAAAAAAGACAAAAGTACTCACAGTATAAATTTAAACCAATTGAAATTGAAATAATCGAAGATTTGAATGCAATGGTTGATAATATCATTAATGAGCGTTTGAACTGTCTTCTTGTTGATTATAAATTATCTTCTTATAAAAGTGTTGACTACAGTGGAGTGGAACTAGCGAAGGCGCTCGATGGAGCAATATATGATTTTCCTATCTTTGTATTGACATCATATGATGACGACTTGTTTACAAACGAAATATATAATGCTTATCAGGTATTTGATTTTGATAGATACTTAAATGAAGAACCTGAACGTATAGAGCTGCATTTTAAAATAATTGAACAAATTTTAAAAACAGCAAAACAAAAAGAACAATGGGAGGAAGAGTTAAAACGATTGCTACCTTGTGCCGGGACATCTGAAGACATCGACTCTAGGATCTTAGAAATAGACGCTAAATTAGAGAAATCCATTAATGGTGGAAGCGCTCTTCCTGAGGGAGTAAGAAAAGATTTATCTTCAAATAAAATTTCTGAATTACTTAATAGAATTGATGAGATTTTAGAAAGGGAGTAACCTCTTGAGATCAATCAAAATAAGAAAACCAGTAAGGAGTCACTCTGGGGAAAAGTGGATCACAAACTCTTCTAATAAAAAGCATCTTGCTTCTGATTTTGATAACAGATGTGCATATTGTGATGATTTAGACAGCTATAGTGGGGGCTATAATGCATATCATGTTGAGCATTTTGCTCCTAAAGAAAAGTTTATAGGCTTACAATATACATATGATAATTTGCTATATAGTTGCCCCTACTGTAATATCTCGAAATCAAATAAATGGGTGGGAAGTACTGCGCAAGAGTTTGTTGTCGCAGAAAAGGGATTTGTTGATCCATGTACAGATGAATATTATAAACATCTTGCTAGAGATGAATCAGGGAATATAATTTCAATAACTCCAATAGGTCAATATATGTATTTTGAACTGAAGCTTTATTTAAAAAGGCACTCAATTATATATAATATAGATCAACTTCGCATGCGAAGAATAGCTTTGAATTCGAAAATAGATAAAAAAATTACAAAGGGAGAAGACGTTACTACATTGAAGCAAGTTAGGAATATACTTTCTGAGGTTCTCTGCGATTATTACGATCTCTTTTTAATAGATGAAGGTTGTTGAATAACTTATTAAGATCCACGTTAGACTGTATATATAGGAATTTCTATAGGTGTATAACAATCTGATTATGTAATTTTCCAGTGGCTTTTTTGCTCCCAGTGAGTGCAAAAGGTTGCATTAATATTTGCATCTTTCTTTGTCCGAACAGAAAAAACTCTAGTACTAAGTATTGAAGAAATCTCTCAAGTGTCTGATAGGATAGGCATCCAGTGAAATTTAGTGATCAGCTATCCTATGTCCATCTGCTTGGCAGTGTCTGACGATATAATAAGTTTTCATTGGATACACCTTTCATTGAGTATAAAAAAATCATCCAGTATTGGATGAGGATTTACGAAGATCTAGGTAAGCTTGTTCGTATCTGTTTCTTTATAGGGATCTGTGAGCTTGGAGGTCAGGTCTAGGTTGAACAAAAAATCATCGACGGTGTCTGTGCCAAAGGGAAGTGTGGAGAAATTGATTGGGATGCTGTCTTCTTGCTTTTCTGAAGTGATTTGCTGTGCAGGCAGCTTTTTTCTCCAGTTCTTAAACAAGCGCATGTGAGGCCCCCTTTTCTTTGAAAAAGATGGATTTATACATAATATACGGGGAGAGTTGTCCAGGCGTCAAATGTTTTCTTCAAAAGGAACGATTCAATTGATAACAAGAGCCACAGGAAAGTGCGGCTCTTGTTGTCAGTTTACATTGCGCGTTGTAATGCTTGCAGTAATTTACGTTTGCATCTTAAGTTGTAGCGCTTCTTATGGAGTTTCTCCGTTTTAAACCTGCCTATGACACGTCGAACATCGGGATCATAAATGATGAGCTCTCTGCAAGTTTGATCATGTAATAGTGCTTGAAACCAGCTATATTTTTTGAGATGTGCTGCGTTCCTCGAGATATCCTCTTCATCCACTTGTAGAAAAGGGATATACATAGTAAGTGAAAAGATGTCTAAAATGAATCCCATTTTGCTTCCTCCTTTCATATGATTCATTACGCTTAGGAGAAGGCAAGGTTTCATTCAATAAACGTTAAAAACAATCCCAGTGCATAAACCATTCTTTTGATTCTTTGTCATAATAGAAATACATCGTGCCGTTATCACCAATCATGAAACGAGGTTTTTCTTCTGAGGCGATTTGCAGCATGAATTCGCCTTGTTGTTGATGGGGCGGGGATTGAATATACGCCCCATATCCACCGATTTTTGTGAACGAATAATTTGTGTATTGATTAAAGAAGTGGTTTGTCGCTTCTTCACTTTCGTTTACTTCTGATAAATCGACGTATGACCATGCTTCTTCCCAGCAAGGAAAGTCCCTTTGCTCACTTTCGTTCCATTGGATTTGAAAGGCTTTGAGCCCTCTCACTTCTTCAGGAGTTTCAGCTACTTCTAAACCTTCGATTGATGCATATTCAATGAGCTTCCAGCCTTCACCGTTTTTGGTGATATCAATCGGAAGTGTTTTCTGATTAAGAAAAATTTGAATCAGCTTACATTCATTGAAGCCGTTCATTCCTCCTGGCACTTCTGGTAAATAAATTTGTAAAATCGGAATCATGGCCCCATCTTGATCTGTCGGCCAGCCTTGGTTAGGATCGATGAAAAAATGGCCGGCAAACCAGCTGTGTATAGCTGGATCAGGACGGAAGCCGCCAATTTTGGCGATGGCTGGCGTTTTCCCGATTAGATTTAATTCTTGAAAAGCTTTGATTTCCATGGGTTATTCCTCCAGCCTTTAGCCTGCAATGTGTGCATCATGAAATGTGCCATTTATATTTCCTGTGACAATAATGACATGACCCCAAAATAAATCACCGTCATGATAGTAGACTTCAAACTCTCCCTCAGGGTAAACATGCAGGCTTTCAAGTGAAATGCGGCTTATAAATTGATTCAGTGTGAGTTCTTCTTGCTTTTCAGCTGATTCGTCTTGTTCCTGCCAATCCTTTGCTAGATCTATCAGCTGATTCGCGGCAAATGATTTAATAGAAGAATCCCATTTGGCTTGCTCTTGCATAAGTTGGTTTGCTGTTCGAAGAGAGTCATTTATTTTTTCATCTTCTTCGAGGTTGAAGTAGAGAAGGCACTCTTCATTGCTCCATTGGATCGTCTTTTCAAATAAGTCTAGTCCTTTCACTAACTCAAAGGTGCCAAGTGTATCATCATGATAATACACAGGCTTTTGGGCTTCTTCTAAAATTTCTTGAAGCGCTTGATCCTGTGTATCTGTATTGATTAAAGATACAAGCATGAATTCACCTTCGCCTTTTCGAACCTGAAGTGTAACGATTGATTCTTTATGTAATTGTGCCTGTTTTTCCCTTAATCCCTCGTCATCTGTTAGCCAGCAAAGTCTTACATTTTCGGTTATGCTATGACCGTTTTCTTTCCAAGCAATCAGTGGAATAGAAGCGGTCCAAAGAGGTGCCTGGCCTGCTTTTCCTACCCCTACGCCAGAAGGTCCTGTAACAGCAATGATAGTGACTACATCTTCTGAAAATCTCTCTTCAAAAGTGTTGATTTGTTTGTTAATCTTCATGTGATGTCCTCCAGCCTGATTTTTTTGTCATGAACATATAAGTGTTGTGATCAAGTTCTACCTCTTTATCACACCGCACATCAGTAGGGGAAATCAAGCTTTTTTTGTTTAAAACTGTTTTTTTAGGGAGGTACATGGATTAATGGAGGTTGAGTCACAATAAAAGAAGCAAGGATCGAATTTTGTATAAATTTGGGTAAATGAGTCGAAAAGCCTAGGTTATTCTTCCTTTTCTTTATAATTACTTTGACACGAATAGATGAAAAAAGTAAAGTAATACTGAGTGATTTACAAAACCTTATTCATCCACTAAAACATGAAGTGTGCGTAAATTTAATGTAAATGGATATTTTTCCTTTTATTTACTCGTATTTTTTTTGAAACTTATGATGCTTCTCATTCGTTATATTAAAGGAGCGCATGTATCCGGCGGAGACAGAGCATCGGCATGCTTGGCGAAGAAGATTTACATTTGCAAAATGAATGTAAATTTTTTATGATTTCATTTATATCAGAACGATGATAAGAAAGAAGAGGTTTTATGAAAAAAATATTTGCAAACAAATATAGCTTTTTTGTTTTGGCTGTCCTTTTATTCTGGGCTAAATCGTACACAGCCTACAAAATGGACTTTAATTTAGGAGTAAAAGGTTCTTTTCAAGAGGGGCTTCTCTTATTGAATCCATTTAGTTCAGCCATCGTGTTTTTTGGACTTGCTCTCTTTTTGAAGGGGCGTAAATCTGCCATTGTTTTAATTGTTATTGATTTTATTATGACCGCACTTTTATATGCAAATGTAGCGTATTACCGTTTCTTTGATGACTTTTTGACTTTCTCAACAATGAAGCAGGCAGGAAATCTTGGGGGAGGCATGACTGGCGGTGTGCTAGCAAGCATTAAGCCGCATGACCTTTTATACTTCCTTGATATTATCATTTTGATTGCGATTGTCATTTGGAGACCAGAAGTGAAGAAGTTCCAAATGAAAAAGACGTTTGCACTGCTGATTGTAGCTGCAGGTATTGGACTGTTCTTTGTAAACCTTCATTTGGCTGAAAAGGATCGTCCAGAATTATTAACGAGAACCTTTGATCATAAGTATGTTGTCAAATACTTAGGTGTTTATAACTATACGATTTATGATGGGGTACAAGCAGCACAAAACGCAACACAGGTAGCCAATGCAAGCAGTGAAGATTTAACGGATGTTGTGAACTATACGTCATCTCACTATGCGAAGCCAAATGCAGAGTATTTTGGTAAAGCAAAAGGCAAAAACATTATTAAAATTCATTTAGAAAGCTTCCAGTCTTTCTTAATTGACTACAAATTAAATGGAGAAGAAGTGACTCCATTCTTAAACAAACTGGCTCATGGGAAAGACGACTTTACGTATTTCGATAACTTCTTCCATCAGACAGGTCAAGGGAAGACATCAGATGCTGAGCTGATGATGGATAATAGTATGTTTGGCTTGCCAGAGGGAGCAGCATTTGTGACAAAGGGTGAAAATACCTTCCAATCACTACCTGCCATCCTAGATCAAAAAGCAGGCTATACGAGTGCAGTACTTCACGGGGACTATAAATCTTTCTGGAACCGTGACACGATTTATAAACATATGGGAATTGATCAATTCTTTGATGCTTCCTATTACAACATGGATGAAGAAAACCTTGTGAATATGGGTCTGAAGGATAAACCGTTCTTCAAAGAATCAATTCCAATGCTAGAATCAATGAAAAAGCCATTTTATGCACATTTAATGACACTGACAAATCACTATCCATTTAATTTAGATGAAAAAGATGCGACAATCGCTAAGGCAACAACTGGCGATAAAACAGTCGATAACTATTTCCAAACAGCAAGATATTTAGATGAGTCATTAGAGCAATTCTTCAAAGACTTGAAAAAATCAGGTATGTATAAAGACTCAGTCATTTTATTATATGGTGACCATAACGGTATTTCTGAGAACCATAACCGTGCAATGAGTGAAATTCAAGGGAAAGAAATCACTCCTTATCAAAATGCACAAAACCAGCGTGTTCCGCTCATGATTCGTATTCCTGGTAAGAAGGGCGGCGTGAACCATACGTATGGTGGTGAAGTCGACGTTATGCCAACACTTCTTCACTTACAAGGTATCGATTCAAATGAATTCGTGAATTTTGGAACAGACTTATTCTCTAAAAAGCATGATGAGACTGTTGCCTTCCGTAATGGAAACTATGTGACACCGAAATATACACTTGTCGATAATACCGTTTATGATACGAAAACGGGTAAAGTGGTGAAACAAAATAAAAAGACAGAGGCGATTAAAGCCCGTGTTGATAATCAGTTAAGTCTTTCAGATAAAGTGCTCTATAGGGATCTTCTTCGATTCCATAAGTTATCTGATTTCAAACCAGTGAATCCATCGGATTATTTCTATGGTAAAGCAAACAAAGAAAAAGAAGCGGATTCTTCTGCTAACTAACTGAGTTTTGGGCAAGCACAGAAAGGTGCTTGCCTTTTTCTCTCTCTTCGCTTGATTTGTTGGCAAAATATGTTTATATTTAGGGAGAAACAAGCGTGACGCCGGCTGGCAGCTGGTGACACACATTTCGTCCTTGGGGAATTCAGGAGGAGCTTATGACAACAAATACAAAAACACAAAAAAAGAGATCAGAATTATGGGGCTGGATCAAAGCCATCTTAATCGCATTTATTGCTGTTTTTATCATTCGGAACTTTTTATTCGCGCCTTACATTGTCAAAGGATCTTCCATGTATCCGACATTGCATGATACAGAGCGGGTGTTTGTGAATAAAACGGTTGATTATTTCGGTGATTATAAACGGGGACAGATCATTGTTCTTGATGGGGAAGACCGCAGCACTCATTATGTCAAACGATTGATTGGTTTACCTGGTGATAAAATTGAAATGAAAAATGATCAGCTATATGTTAATGGAAAAAAAGTGGCGGAGCCTTACTTAGCGTCAAACAAAAAGAAAGCAGCTGCAGATGGCACTTTGCTGACACCTGATTTTGGCCCTCTGACTGTTCCAAAAGGAAAGTACTTTGTCATGGGGGACAATCGCCAAAATTCAATGGACAGCCGCAACGGCTTAGGTCTTTTTACAAAGAGTGATATTCAAGGGACCACATCATTTGTGTTTTATCCCTTCCAAGATATTCGATTAATCAATCACTAATCAAACAAAAAAAGCACACAGGCGTGTGCTTTTTTGTTTGGTTAAGACTGACTTTTTGAAATCGCCTGTTCTAGATCTGCCAGAATATCTTCAATCGCTTCCGTTCCAACAGATAAACGAATGAGTTCTGGTGTGACACCTGTTGCTTGTTGCTCTGCCTCACTTAATTGTTGATGTGTTGTGCTGGCAGGATGAATGATCAGTGATTTAGAATCGCCCACGTTTGCAAGGTGAGAGAAAAGCTGTACAGAATCAATGAGTTTTTTACCTGCTTCTCGGCCACCTTTAATACCAAATGTGAGGATCGCGCCTTGTCCTTTTGGTAAATATGTTTGAGCCAGATCATAGGATTCATGACCTTCAAGGCCTGGATAGCTTACCCACTCTACAAGAGGATGGTCTTGTAAAAATTTCGCTGTTTTTAGCGCGTTCTCACTATGCCGCTCGAGCCGCAGGTGCAATGTTTCTAAGCCTTGAAGAAGTAAAAATGAGTTGAAAGGTGACAGTGCAGCTCCTAAATCACGTAATAGCTGTACACGTGCTTTTGTAATATAAGCAGCTTCTCCAATCGCTTCTGTATACGTTAGGCCGTGATAACTTGGATCTGGTTCCGTCAGCCCTTTGAACTTATCACTATCAGCCCAAGGAAATTTGCCGCTATCGACGATGACACCGCCAATTGATGTTCCATGACCACCAATGAATTTCGTCGCTGAGTGGACGACGATGTCTGCACCAAACTCGATCGGTCTTAATAAATAGGGGCTGGCGAGCGTATTGTCCACAATAAGCGGAATATGGTGCTTGTGTGCAATGGCTGAGACGGCTTCAATATGTAAAATGTCGCCTTTTGGATTCCCGATGCTCTCTGCATAGACTGCTTTTGTTTTATCCGTAATTGCTGCTTCAAGTTCTTCGAGGTTGGATGAATCGACAAATTTCACGGTAATCCCGAGCTTCTTTAATGTATGAGCAAATAGATTGTAAGTACCTCCATAAAGACTGCTGGAGGATACAATTTCGTCTCCGGCTCCTGCAATGTTTAAAATAGAGTAAGTGGTTGCTGCTTGTCCAGAAGAAACAGCGAGTGCACCAATTCCGCCTTCAAGCTCAGCGATCCTTTTTTCAAACACGTCGTTTGTAGGATTCATAATACGTGAATAAATATTTCCAGGTTCCTGCAGTCCGAATAAATTCGCCGCATGCTCACTATCTCTAAAACCGAAAGAGCTTGTTTGATAAATAGGCACGGCTCTTGAGTAGGTCGCTGAATCAAGTTCCTGACCTGCGTGAATGGCTTTTGTTTCTAAACGAAATTGAAGTTCTTCTGACATATGTGTGTATCCTCCTTTTGTTAGATAAAACCAACTACTTTGATAAGAAATATTTAATAAGACTATAAATCTTGTTTCATGCTTGGTCAATCATTTTTTAGATAAATCTGAAAAAACAATAAATATAGTTGACAGGTCGGAATAGTGTGTATTAACATAAGCTTACTGAAAACATGAATCAAAATAGCTGATCGGTCAACCGAAGGCTCTATCACTCAAGCATGGGTGAAGGGCCTTTTTTTATTTCAATGAGAAAGGATGATGAACGTGAAGAAAAAGAAAAAACGAAAAAAATACAGAAAACATATGGACCTCACACTAGACATATTGATTGAGCGGAACAAATATGAGATTTACAGCAATCAGGAACGAATAGAAGCGATTTACGATCGAATTGATGAAAAGCATACAAGGTCGAACTAACCATTTTATAAAATATAGTTGATTTATATGAATAATCTGTTTTAGGATGGTGCTAACAAATCAATATGACTAGCTGATCGGACAACACGAAGGCTCTTATCTCTCATTTGGGATAAGGGCCTTTCTGTGCTTATGTCTGATGACAAGAGGAGTGGAGGTTTCATTGACGATTTCAATTGATATTGTGGATAAGTCCTTTTGGAAGGAGAAACAAACCATTCAAGTGCTTGAAGACTTGAGGCTTAGCATCGTGACTGGTGAATTCGTGACGGTGATTGGTCCGAGCGGATGCGGAAAAAGTACATTGCTAAAGATGATTGGAGGGCTTGATACAGAGTATGATGGACAAATCGTGATAGGGGAAAGGCGTATTACAGAACCGGGAATAAAACAGGGCTTTATCTTTCAGGAGCATCGTTTGTTTCCGTGGCTCACGGTCGAAGAAAACATCGCTGCCAATTTCAATTTAAAACGATCAGATGTACGTCATAAAGTGGATGAATTGATTGAAATTGTCCGATTAAAAGGTTTTGAACACGCTTATCCACATGAGCTTTCAGGCGGGATGTCACAACGGGTTGCCATCGCAAGAGCACTCCTTCGTGAACCGGAGATTTTATTGCTTGATGAACCATTTGGTGCGCTGGATGCATTCACACGGAAACACTTGCAGGATGTGCTGCTGGACATTTGGCAGAAGAAAAGAACAACGATGGTGCTCGTTACTCATGATATTGATGAATCCATTTATTTAGGAAATGAAATTGTGCTGTTACAAGCAAAGCCTGGTCGCATTCATAAAATTCTTCCCGTGAACTTACCTTTTCCGCGCGATAGAACGTCAACAGCTTTTCAAAGCTTAAGACAAAAGGTGCTTTCAGAATTTGAGAAAACAGATGAGCTGTTACTGACGGATGGATCAGGAATTTAAGGGGGACAAATGGCATGAAAAAGAAAAAAAGGATCTCTCTCTTTTTGATTCTCCTCCTTGTATTAGCAGGGTGTGATCAAGCAGCAGATGGATCAGAAAACAAGGTGAAAGAGATTCGGATTGGGATTCAGCAAAGTTTAAGCCCGCTGCTTTTAGCAAAGGAAAAGGGCTGGTTTGAACAATCTTTTGAAAAAGAAGGCGTGAAGGTAAAGTGGGTGGAGTTTCAAAGTGGCCCTCCCCAATTTGAAGGGCTTGCTGCAAATCAATTAGATTTTTCACAGGTTGGAAACTCACCTGTCATAGCCGGTCAAGCAGCAGGAATTGATTTTAAGGAAATTGGTTTATCTCAGGATGGCTTGAAAGCAAACGGTATTTTAGTAAACAAGAACAGTGCGATTCAAAAAATAGAAGACTTAAAAGGAAAAAAAATCGCCGTTGCCAAAGGAAGCAGTGGGTTTGATTTTTTATACAAAGTATTAGATCAGGCAGGATTATCTGCGAAGGATGTTCAGATCATTCAGCTTCAGCCTGATGAAGCGATATCTGCGTTTGAGAATGGGTCTGTCGATGCTTGGTCGATCTGGGAGCCGTTCCTATCACTCGAAACGATACAGAAGGGAGCCACGCTGCTGGTAAATGGCGAATCGACGGATTTATATTCTCCAGGTTTCACTCTAGTGAGAACCGGGTTTGCCGATCAGCATCCTGAACTAGTGGTGCAATTCTTAAAGGTATATGACCATGCGGTGAAATGGCAGAAAGCACATAAAGAAGAGGCTGTTACCCTCTATGCACGTTTGAAAAATTTAGATCAGAAGGTCGTGAAACAAGTATTGAACAATACGGAGCCGCTCAATGAGCCCATTTCTCAGAAGATCATAAACGCCCAGCAGCATACCGCTGATTTTCAATATAAAACAAAGGCGATCCAGCGGAAGATAGATGTAAATCAGGTGGTAGACAATTCGTTTATTGAAAACATGCTGAAAGAGGAGAAGGATTGATGAAAGCTATTTCTAACCCAGCTCTAGCAACTAAAACCGAACGGACGAAGAAAAAAAGGAGAAAGGCTTCATCTTTCCATATGTTAAAGGGACTGGTGTTACCCGTTCTACTCATTGCTATTTGGCAAGGTATAGCTAGTGCTCAAATCGTTTCTTCAACTGTGCTTCCTTCGCCCGCCATGATTGCGGAATCTTTTCGAGAGTTGATCCGTTCTGGTGAATTGTTTGGCCATCTTTACATCAGTCTTTATCGAGCAATATGTGGATTTTTACTTGGGGGAGGTTTAGGGCTAATGCTTGGCGTATGTGTGGGGTTTTCTCGGAAAACAGAGCAGTATGTGGACCCGACCTTGCAAATGCTAAGAACAGTTCCTCATTTAGCGGTCACTCCTTTATTCATTCTCTGGTTTGGCTTTGATGAAACGGCGAAAATTTTATTGATTGCACTTGGTGCTTTTTTTCCGATTTATATTAATACCTTTTTAGGGATTCGCAGTGTAGATAATAAGCTGTTTGATGTGGCTCGCGCTTTAGAATTTAATCTGTATCACAACATTACAAAGCTGATTTTACCTGCTGCTCTTCCACATATTCTTCTAGGCGTGAGGCTATCATTAGGAATTGCTTGGCTTGGTCTAGTGGTAGCTGAGTTGATGGGCTCAAGCAGTGGCGTCGGCTATATGATCATGGATGCAAGGCAATTCTCTCAAACGGATAAAGTGTTTGTAGGAATTATCATTTTTGCGGTAGTAGGTAAGCTGACAGATTCCTTTGTACGTTTGTTAGAAAAGCGACTGCTCAAATGGCGCACAAGTTATCAAGGGGAAAAATAACAGGGGGAGATATGATGAATATTCTATGGTTTATTCCAACGCATGGAGACGGTCGTTATTTAGGATCATCGAAAGGGGCAAGAAAGGCAGACTATCCATATTTTAAACAAATTGCACAAGCTGCTGATCAGCTTGGGTATACAGGGGTCTTGCTGCCTACAGGGAGATCCTGTGAAGATCCATGGCTGACGGCAGCTGCTTTAGCTGCCGAAACAACTCATTTAAAGTTCCTTGTGGCCCTTAGACCAGGGCTTATGCAGCCTTCGGTTGCTGCCAGAATGACTTCTACTTTAGATCGTCTTTCAGGCGGGAGGCTGCTGATCAATGTTGTAGCGGGAGGAAGTAAAGAAGAGCTTGCAGGAGATGGATTATTCATTTCTCATGATGAACGCTATGAGGCAACCGAAGAGTTTTTGACGATTTGGAAGCGGTTATTGAAAGGAGAGCATGTACAGTTTCAAGGGAAGCATCTACAGATGGAGAATGGCCGGCTATTATTCCCGCCAGTTCAATCGCCCCATCCACCTGTCTTTTTTGGCGGATCATCAGAAGCAGGAATTCAAGCAGCCGCTAAGCATACAGATGTTTATTTAACTTGGGGCGAACCGCCTGAACAAGTAAAGGAAAAAATCGCACAAGTGAAGAAACAGGCTGAAAAGGAAGGAAGAACGGTGAAGTTTGGCATTCGTCTTCATGTGATCGTGAGAGAAACAGAAGAGGAGGCATGGCAGGCAGCAGAACATCTCATTCGTCATTTAGATCAAGAGACCATTGATGAGGCGCAAAAGGCTTTACAGGGGATGGACTCGGTTGGCCAAAGACGAATGGTGGAATTACATCAAGGGAATAAAGACAAACTTGAAATTAGCCCAAATCTTTGGGCAGGCATTGGTTTAGTACGTGGCGGTGCAGGAACAGCCCTCGTTGGAGACCCGCAAACCGTGGCAGATCGTATAATAGAATATCAGTCTCTAGGGATTGATACATTTATATTTTCTGGATATCCGCACTTGGAAGAAGCTTATTATTTAGCAGAACTTGTTTTCCCGCTCCTTCCATTTAAGCATCATGGCGATGCAGGACCACATGTGCCAGCTGGTGAAATCATTGGGAATCATTACTTTCCTGATACAGCCTCTGCTGCAAGTTCCTCATAAATATTGAAAAAGCAAAGCAGTTGGTGGTCGCTGCTTTGCTTTTTTCATAGAAAGAAAGGCGAGCCATATGTTGTGTACCGCTGAAGAAGGTAAGGGCTTTTTTCCCAATGCGCTTTCTTGTATATACATATTTTAAGTGGCAAGAGAAGAAGGAAAATATACTCACTCTTTTATCGGAATTATCAGTAAATATTTCATAATTGGTGGCTTAACGACATATAAACAGGACTTTTATATCTGATATATCGGGGGAATTCTTTCTAGCTCACAAAAAAGAAAGAATATATAAAGGAGATGATAAGAATGGACTATTTCAAAAAAAGAAGAAAAAAGATGGTTTAATTGACATTATATGGGTTCGGTGGTTCGAATGGAGTGGCAAAATCTAGTGAATAAGGGAGGGTCTATGTATTTTAAAGAGAATAATTGAATAAAAAGTCACATTTTATCCGAAGGTATGTTCGGTCAAAAATGGGATCTTCTGTTGATGTTTGGAGTGTAACGCCTATGATACGATCATCATAAGCTGGGAGGTGAAAAGTATGACTTATGCAGCGCCGCAAGTTGACTATTCCACTATGGAACCTGCTATTATGGACCAAGCTTGGTTCTTAGTATTTGTTGCTGTCCTTCTTGGATTGGGAGCAACAGTTGTTCTAGGAGCAGCAGTTTGGTGTTTAGCAAACGGCAAGGGTAGCTTTACAGGAGCCGTTCAGTGGGAAAGTGGCTTAAAAGTCCAAATTGAATGTAAGTAGCTATACTTAGGATTCATCTTTTTACTTCTTAGATAAGACACCAGGGCTAAACCGTCTGTGGCGGGCGGTTTAGCCTGATCTGTTTTTAAAAGAATATGCAGACACTTGGAGGTTATATGTTTACGATCGAGAATTTAACCAAGACGTATAAAAATAATGTGACTGCTGTCAATGACTTTCATTTAAAGATTGCCCCTCATCAAATCGTTGCTGTTGCTGGACCCAATGGATCTGGTAAAACAACGATGATTAATTGTATACTCGGCATCATTAAGCATACAAAAGGAACAGTTCACTTGCAGGATGTCACAAATGATGATCCATCCTTTAAAAAACAAGTAGCCTATATTCCAGATGACCTGCTGCTCCCTGAAGCATTGACTGGTGCTGAATATTTAGATTTTGTTTCTTCTATGTATGAATGTAAAACAATTCATAGAAGAAATCAACTAATTGAACTGTTTGATATGGACTCGGCTTTATCAAGACCGATCGAAACCTATTCACATGGTATGAAAAAAAAGACACAGCTGATTGCCGCCTTTATGCTTGATAGTCGATTGGTGATCATGGATGAGCCCTTTAGAGGACTTGATATTGAAGCGGTTATAAACACAAAGAAACTGATGAAGCGTTATGCCGAGAACCATGGTGCAATCTTGCTTTCAACGCATGATATGCTTTCAGCGGAAGAGCTGTGCCACAAAATCGCCATTATTTCTAAGGGAAATAAAATGGACGAAGGAACGGTCCCAGCTTTAAAGGAGAAGTATCAATCAAGCACACTGGAACAGGTGTTTCTGAAAGCTTCAATGTTAAGTGATAGGGGTGCACATTTTGATGAAATCATTAATCATTTCTAAAATGATGCTTAAAATGTGGCAGCAGGAGATGTATAAGCTCTTTGATACTCAAACGAAGCGAATCATTGTGGTCTTATTCTTTTTGTTTGCAGTCACAATGGGGGCCATCATCGGATACAGTTTTACGGGTGTTTTTATGAAGGCTTTCTTAAATGGGGATGAACGTTCACTTGGATTACTTGTTGTGTCGATGGCCATCAATGCATCCATTTTTACAAGCTTGTTATTTGTTCTGATCAAGGTCAGAACGCCTGAACAAGACCGCTTTTCGATGCAGCTCAGCTGGTTCCCGCTCTCTACCTTTCAGAAAAGTCTTGGATACTTCATTCCGATGGTGACAGTGGTGACAGGGCTTGTTTTATTTTTTATCGGTATTTTGCTTTTACCTAACTTTATTGCCCAGGGAATAGGTGTTTACTTTATTTTTACGTTCTTTTTAATGGTGCTTTTGCAATCGCTTTTTGTCTTAATGCTTTTGCAACTCATTTATAATATGACGTATTTGGTCGTTCTGAAATTAAAATTACCGTTGCAAAAATTTGCAGCGATCTTTGTTTTATTAGCACTGGTTGTAGCGTATGGAATGACGCATTTTGATATCAGTCAAATTCAGCAATCATATGTACAGTTTGATTATCATTTGATGTATTTTACAGCACCGTTTTTCTTAGCGGCTCAAGGAATGTCTCCTGAAGGGGTAAACTATGCAATTTTGATTCTGTTTATCCTTTTATCGGCGGGCGGCGCCTTTCTTTCTCTTGCGATGATGCCGATTATGGCAGAGAAAAAAGCGTTAACCTTTTTAAACAAGCTGCCGTTCTCTTCTTCAAAAAAATGGTCACTTATTGTAAAGGAAATGAAATCACAGGTGCGAAATGAAGAAAATATTTTAAACTTTCTCATTCTCCTCATTGTGATCTTATTCGTCCGTTATCAGTTTGGGTTCCGCTTTGAAGAAGAAGCATTTTTTGTTCTCTGCGCTCTCGCTGGATTAACCGCCTTCAATTCATTTGGCAATGATAAACGAATGCTAGGGATGTATAAAACGTTTGGCCTGAGATCGTGGGAAGTGGCTCTGTATAAGTTTATCGGCCTTTTGCTTGTTGGTGTCCTGCAAATTGTTTTATTCATGCTGACAACGCTGACGCTTCCTGATCAGATTTGGAACGTATTGATTGGAGCCGCTGTGTTATGCAATGCCACTGCGCTTTTTTATGTGGTGGGTATTTTACTTCCGCTTGATCGAAACAATCCATACACGGGCATTTTTTCATTTGGAGCGCTTATTTTACTCATGATTCCGATTGTTTTTATTGGAAATTATGTCATAGGGGAATCGAGTCAAATGCTTCAGTGGCTGCTTGTAGCAGGATTTGAATGTCTGCTCATCTTTGCCATATACAAAGGTTTTTCATGGAGGTATTCACATGATTCAACTTCTTAACAATAAGCTAAAGATTGAGCGGGTACCGGCTCTTGGGCCGTATGTGACCTTACAAAAGAGACATTTGACTGATAGGCAGTATGGAAGCACACTCCCGATTAATGAAAGTGCATACCATATGTTAACGAAAGTGGACGGCAAGCGGACAGAAGCGAGTATTACGGCAGAGCTTGCCGATTTGTTTCAGGTCGATGAGTCTGTGATTGCTCGTGATTTTTATCAACTGATGATGTGGCTGAATCAGCATCATTTGCTATCTATTCATTATCAATCGCCATATCGGATGGTCACAGCCTGCTGTCAATTTTTTAAGCAGTATCAAGTAAAGATGAAGGAACGGTTTGATTGCACGGGACACTCGTTTTTGCAAATACTGGGGACGGCCTTGCTTATGGTGACGCGCAAAATCATTTTTTTCTGGGCGCTGTTCATGGTCATGGCAGGAATCGCCTTTTTATTCATTCCTGACCCGTCGATTGCAGCCATTGCGATTTATTTTACGATTATTTATTTCGGATTAATTACCGGGACCGCCTTACATGAGGCAGCACATGGCTATGCACATCGGAGGTTTGCGGGACGGGATGGTCCTCAAGGTTTTTTTGCGAGCGATTTGATGTCTGTGAAATTTGTGAGACCCGTATTAGATCCGTTTCAGAAAAAGCAAGTATGGATTACGCTGCTTGGTCCGCTTTTGCCAGGTGTCATTGGCGCAGCAGGGATCATTGTGACCATTTTATTTCTAAAAGAAAACCCGATTTCGACAGGTTTTTTCATTTTTTCAATTACGTATTTTATTCAATTACTCTATCTTCTTCCGTTTATGGGGGATGGTAAATCCATTATGAAGCAGCTATTGCTTGGTGGGATGGGAGGACAGCGATCATGAACGTTCAGGCAATGAAACAAGGTGCTATAGTTGGCGGTTTTCTAGGATTCTTAGGCTTTCCGATGCTGACAATCGGTGTATTGTTCTATCATTTATTTCAATCAAAAACGAATGATGCTTTATTATTTAACAGTCTCGCTTTTGAGATGGAAGGTTCATCCGCATTTACTTTTCAGATCAAGCCAAACTTTTTTATTTATATGATGGTGATTTTTGCGGGGAGTTTTCTCATTGTGGCCATCTTATCAGTCATGAAGCAGAAAAAAGCGAAAGATTAGGAGAATTCTCCTAATCTTTTTTTGTATATTCAACCAAATTTTAGTATAATAGAAAATAAAAAACATCAAAGGGGATCTCAATGTTAAAAAAATGGAGTGTTCTTATATTCACTGTTTTTCTATTAGCAGGATGCGGTGAGAAGGCCGAAGAAACCACGCAAACCGAGAAGACGGTATCTACAATAAACACGGAGTCTGCTACAAAGAAGCAAGTAACGATCGAAAAAATGAAACTGACAAAAAAAGAAAAGAACTTACTAGAAGCATCAACTACTAATGAAATGGTGGCTTTAACAATAAAAGGATTAACGAAGAAGGATAAGAGTATTACGTTTATCGGGAGTCATTACAAAAATGGCCGATTAGCTAATAAGGAAGCATCATCTGCCACCTTTACTTTACATCAGGATGGTACCGACCAAACGATGAATGTACTTTTACAGTTAAGGCATGAGAAAGATACATATGAATCACAATTTAGTATGTGGTCAGACAACAAGAATGAGGGAATGACAAAAGCAACAGCAAGCTTTCCGTTCAAAGTAAGTGATTATGTTTTTTCTGCACAATCTGATACTGTCAAAGTCTCTTCTGGAGGAAAGGCACTGATTGCGTATACAGCGGCAATGGGGAAAGACGGAAATTCACCGATGCTTGAAGAGATTGAGAACAATCCTAAGCAAGCGCTGAAGAATAAGTCACACGCCTACTTATTTTATATTCAGCTCGATAAATAACTATCGTAATATATGAGAAGAATATGAAGTTTTTTGACGAAAAATCTTCATATTCTCTTGACGAATTGTTAAGAAAGTTGTAACATAATAAAAGTCAACGCGATGACGTTGCTTTTAAAAGATTGATGCGGGTGTAGTTTAGTGGTAAAACCTCAGCCTTCCAAGCTGATGTCGTGAGTTCGATTCTCATCACCCGCTCCAATACATAATTTTGTTTATAACGCAGTATTTCGTTTCTTAGATAAACGAAGTGTTGCGTTTTTTATTATGTCAGTATAATGTGAAAAAGCACTGTCAGGCTACAGTGCTTTTTCAATGAGTTCATATGTGCTATCTCCACCATGTATTTGTATAAACATCTTCGTCAAGGATTGAATAAGCGCTTCACTCTTTTCCCGGGAAATAGATGGCGGGAAAAGGATGATTTGAAGAATGTTATGTGTGTCTTGAGAAATTTGTGCTTTACTGGCTTCAGATAATAACCCTTTAAGCCCTGCGCCGTCCTGCCATTCAATTTGGCCAGTATCATTCTTAAATAATGAAAGTGGCCCTTTCAATTGATCGGCATCTAAAGTCAGGATGGGTAAGAAATATTTTAATGAGAAAAATATCGACAAATCCTGTACGGAATTGGTCGAGTCAATAAATTGTTCCTTTTGGATACGAGAAAGAAGTGGAAGGAAAGGAACGTCTTTCAAAAGATCCGTCCATTCTTTGATCGCTGGTATTTCTTCTAATATTTTATCTTCGTATTCAAAAAATAAAGATTCTTGAAACAGGCGTAATCGCCCCTTTAACATTTGAGGGGATGTACCGACTTCAATATGGGAATATTCAATCTGTCCAACATCGATAGACGGGCTTTTAGGATGAGAATTTTCCATATGTATCTTCACAGTGACTCACTCCAATCGGTCATGATACACTCGTATTATACTGAAAACAACAGAAGAAACAAAGAAAGGAGGTTTGCAAGGTGATTCATGTTGGAGAATTAAAAGAAGAATTGATTCAATATGCGAAAGAAATTGGTGTCGATAAAATTCGATTTGCAAGTGCTGATACATTTGATTCATTAAAGGACCGCCTCATCTTACATGAATCGTTAGGGTATTTGTCCGGCTTTGAAGAGCCTGATATCGAAAAACGAACGAACCCTTCTTTGCTGCTTCCAAAGGCCAAATCAATTGTTGCGATAGCGCTCGCGTATCCTTCCAAAATGAAAGATGCTCCTCGAAGCACAAAGGATGCGAGAAGGGGCATCTTTTGCAGGGCTTCATGGGGAACCGATTATCATGTTGTATTGAAAAAAAAGCTCGATATGCTCGAGGAATTTTTGCGAAGCAAACATGTCGATATTCGAACAAAATCAATGGTGGATACAGGGGAACTGTCTGATCGTGCAGTAGCTGAACGCGCTGGCATTGGTTTTAGTGCTAAGAACTGTATGATTATCACGCCAGAGTTCGGCTCTTATGTATACTTGGCTGAAATGATCACAAATGTCCCATTTGAACCGGATGAGAAAATTGAAGATCAGTGCGGAACGTGCAATAAATGTGTGGATTCGTGTCCAACGGGTGCGCTTGTGAATCCAGGACAGCTGAATTCTCAAAGGTGTATTTCGTTTTTAACTCAAACAAAAGGGTTTTTGCCTGACGAGTTCCGTTCGAAAATAGGGAACCGCTTGTATGGGTGTGATACGTGCCAAATCGTCTGCCCAATCAATAAAGGAAAAGACTTTCATCTGCATCCAGAAATGGAACCGGACCCTGAAATTGCAAAACCGCTTTTAAAGCCCCTCCTAACGATCAGCAATCGGGAATTTAAGGAAAAATACGGTCATGTATCAGGATCATGGCGGGGGAAAAAGCCTATACAGCGGAATGCCATTTTGGCACTTGCTCATTTCAAAGACACATCTGCATTACCAATTTTGATTGAATTGATGCACAAGGATCCAAGACCGGTCATTCGAGGTACAGCCGCTTGGGCCATTGGCAAAATTGGCGATGTGCAGCAGCTTAAAGAGCTGGAAAAAGCCCTTGAGTGGGAAAGTGATGAAGAAGCGAAACAGGAGATTGTGAAAGGGATTGAGTTCTTACAGACACCTTTAAATACTAAATAACATCCCTACGAACATAGAATAAACCAAACAGAGATGTTTAAAAAAGTTTGGTGGTGTCTGTGTGAAACAATTATTAGCGCAAACGTTAGAAGACAGGCTGGCGTATTTATTAAATGGCCATTCGATCAAACAGCCACAGCTCATGTCTGATGTGGAAGCAGTAGAACGAAAAAAAGAGCTTTTTGCTAGAAGACAGGTTGAGATTGTGAAAGCGAAGGCAAAAGCAAAGCTTCTCGATTCAACGATTCAGGATGATGGAGCTCAGCATGTGCAATACCTTGCTCACCTCACATATGTCTGTAAGGATGTAGACGATTCTTTTTATTTGGAGGAACAGGTGGAAAAAAGAGAAGCGTTTCTTTATAACGACATGCTTGTTAAAGATCGTATGATGCAGGAGGAATGGCACAAGGAAAAGCAGGAAGATGAGCGTTTCCAAAACGAGGAACAATTCGGGAGAGCCTTTCACTATGACCGGCGGGCAGCCGTGCAGTATGCGGAGACGTACTGGAATAAACGGAATCCAGCCTACAAAAATTTTGAAGATAACTGTACAAATTTTATTTCACAATGCTTGAAAGCAGGGAATGCGCCGACGAGAGGGTATCCGAACCGCGGATCTGGCTGGTGGGTACGTCCCCATACGTGGAGCTACAGCTGGACAGTGGCTCATTCGATGAAAAACTATTTAGTCAATTCTAAAGCGGGTTTAAGGGCAAAGAAGCTAAAAGAAGCGCAGGAGCTTCAAATTGGTGATGTCATTTGCTATGATTTCGAGGGTGATGGCAGGTATAATCATACAACCATTGTTGTTGATCATGATAAAGGCGGGATGCCCCTTGTGAATGCACAGACGTATGACAGCCGTATGCGTTATTGGTCGTATGAGGATTCGACCGCCTATACGCCAGCTATTCGTTATATGTTTTTTCACATTTTGGACGATGCCGCAAAGGATAGTTAATGGTATAATGTTGAGCGGAAAAGAAAATTAGAGGTGAACTTTCTTGGGACTTCATGTCGTTTTATATCAACCAGAGATTCCAGCTAATACTGGAAATATTGCGCGTACATGTGCAGCAACAAATACAACCCTTCATCTGATTCGTCCGCTTGGTTTTTCGACAGATGACAAAATGCTGAAGCGTGCAGGGCTCGATTATTGGAAATATGCCAATGTGGTCTATCATGATTCGCTTGATGAATTGTTTGATGCTCATCCGAAGGGACAATTCTTCTATATCACAAAATTTGGCCAAAAGCCGCATACAACGTTTGATTACTCTCAGGTAGATGAAGACTATTTCTTCGTCTTTGGCAGAGAGACAAGTGGATTACCGAAAGATTTGATTGAACGAAATATGGACCGGTGTCTTCGCTTACCGATGACAGAGCATGTTCGTTCGCTTAATCTATCGAATACGGCAGCGATCCTAGTGTATGAGGCGCTTCGCCAGCAGCAATATCGAGACCTTATATAAGAGCATGATAAAAGCCGAGCGGTATCTCGGCCTACAGTAAATATGCAAGTGCTGAAAACAACGAACTAAATGAAAAAAGGATGTTCCGCTGATGGAACATCCTTTTTTTCATTTACCAGGCTTGCCTTCGTAGCCAGCTGTGAAAATGGATACTAAAAACGTAATGATGACGCCCATCATAATGACCGTTCTCATATATGCTCCCCCTTATCCCTTTGTTCCTGCCCGCTGCCTGTTTCATATGATGTGAAGTTCGTCTTGAAAAGCAGAAGAAGAAGATCATTTTTCTCCTGTTTTTCCTTTATTATGAAGGGTCGTGCGGATGGTTGTCAATTCAGTTTGCCAATTCGTCATTTTGAAGAACGAAAGCATGTAATAGGACGCCTCCGCATAGATTGTAAAACAGTATCTGATTACTAGCTTCAATCTTGAAAGAGGAGGTTCATATGGATATTTTAAAGAAAATTGAACAGCACAGAGAAGAAGAGCAGCGTCTCAAATGGGAAGGCACATTCAGCGAATATTTAGACATTATTAAGGAAAATCCACTTGTCGCTCAATCTGCTCATTCTCGCGTTTATCATATGATTAAAGACAGCGGGATTGAAGAGAAGAATGGGGTCAGAACCTACAAATTTTTTGATCAGGAGCTTTTTGGATTAGAGGAATCACTAGAAAGATTAGTGGAGGAATATTTTCACCCGGCTGCAAAGCGATTAGATGTGCGGAAGCGCATTTTATTGTTGATGGGACCTGTAAGCGGCGGGAAATCTACGCTTGTGACTAGGCTGAAAAGAGGGCTCGAAGCATATTCTCTGACAGATCAAGGTGCAGTCTATGCGATCAAAGGCTGCCCGATGCATGAAGACCCGCTTCATCTCATTCCGCAAAATCTGCGGGAGGATTTTTATAGAGAATATGGCATTCGTGTGCAGGGAAATTTGTCTCCTCTGAATATGATGAGGCTCGAAGAGGAATATGGCGGCAGAATTGAGGATGTAAGGGTTGAGCGGATCTTTTTCTCAGAGGATAAACGGACCGGCATTGGTACCTTTAGTCCGTCTGATCCGAAATCTCAGGACATTGCTGATTTAACAGGAAGCATCGATTTTTCAACCATTGCTGAATTTGGATCAGAGTCAGATCCCCGTGCCTACCGCTTTGATGGGGAACTCAATAAAGCAAACCGCGGGATGATGGAGTTTCAGGAGATGTTAAAGTGTGATGAGAAATTTCTATGGCACCTTCTGTCATTAACGCAGGAGGGGAATTTCAAGGCAGGCCGATTTGCCTTGATTAGTGCGGATGAATTGATTGTCGCTCATACGAATGAAACCGAGTACCGGTCATTTATTTCAAATAAGAAGAACGAGGCGTTGCATTCAAGAATTATTGTCATGCCGATTCCTTATAACTTAAAGGTGACTGAGGAAGAACGAATTTATCATAAAATGATCTCAGAAAGTGATGTCTCAGATGTGCATATTGCCCCGCATACGCTGAAGGTGGCAGCGATGTTCTCTATTCTGACGAGACTCAAAGAGCCGAAACGGTCTGATATTGATTTGGTGAAAAAAATGCGTCTGTACGATGGAGAAAGTGTCGAAGGCTTTCAATCTGTTGATATTGATGAGATGAAAAAGGAATTTCATGATGAAGGGATGAGCGGAATTGACCCTCGGTATGTGATCAACCGAATTTCATCTACCATTATTCGAAAGAATATGGAGTCGATCAATGCACTGGATGTCCTTCGTTCCTTAAAAGAAGGGCTTGATCAGCACCCGTCTATTTCAAGTGAGGACCGGGAGCGTTATTTGAATTTTATTTCTGTTGCGCGAAAAGAGTACGACGATATTGCGAAGAAGGAAGTTCAAAAGGCATTTGTGTATTCCTATGAGGAGTCTGCGAAAACGCTGATGGATAATTATTTAGATAATGTCGAAGCTTACTGCAATAAAAACAAGCTGCGTGATCCATTAACTGGTGAAGAAATGAATCCAGATGAAAAGCTTATGCGTTCCATTGAGGAACAGATCGGAATTTCGGAAAATGCCAAAAAGGCATTCAGAGAAGAAATTCTTATTCGTATTTCGGCTTATGCAAGAAAGGGTAAACGCTTTGACTATAATTCGCATGAGAGATTAAGAGAGGCGATTCAGAAGAAGCTATTTGCTGATCTAAAAGATGTGGTCAAAATTACGACATCGACGAAGACGCCAGATGAGCAGCAGCTGAAAAAGGTTAACGAAGTAGTGGCTAGATTGATTGATGAGCATGGCTATAATTCAACAAGTGCAAATGAACTTTTAAAATATGTAGGCAGTCTTCTGAATCGTTAATAAATGAAGGAGGCATTATTGGCGCACATCCGCACCGGTAATGTCTTTTTTAGAAATGATCGTCATATCAATGACGGACAGCATACGATAAAGGAATCGATGGTTAAAAGAATTGTGCAAACAGGTGAGGAGGGGGATGGATGTCCCGGCAAGAAAAAAGTCAGTTTATTGTGTCACAGGAAGACTGGTCCCTCCATCGAAAAGGCTTTGACGATCAGCAGCGTCACCAGAAAAAAGTCAAAGAGGCGATTAAAAACAATTTGCCGGATCTTGTCACAGAGGAAAGTATCATCATGTCTAATGGAAAAGATGTTGTCAAAATTCCGATTCGATCATTAGATGAATATAAAATTCGGTACAACTATGACAAGAATAAGCATGTGGGTCAAGGGGATGGAGACAGCCAGGTTGGTGATGTTGTCGCGCGTGATGGATCAGACAGTAAGCAAGGGCAAGGGAAGGGGCAGGGCGCGGGAGATCAAGCCGGTGAGGATTATTACGAAGCAGAAGTTTCATTAATGGATCTAGAGGAAGCACTGTTTCGTGAACTAGAACTGCCCAACCTGAAACAAAAGGAGCTTGACGACATCATTGTCGAGCAAATAGAATTCAACGATATTCGCAAAACGGGCTTAACAGGAAATATCCATAAAAAGCGAACGATGCTGTCAGCATTTAAACGAAATGCGATGACAGGCAGTCCTTCCTTTTATCCGATCTATCCAGAGGATATCAAATATAAAACTTGGAATGAAGTGACCAAACCAGAGTCGAAGGCCGTCGTTTTGGCGATGATGGATACGAGCGGAAGTATGGGGCTTTGGGAAAAATACATGGCTCGGAGCTTTTTCTTTTGGATGACACGCTTCTTACGGACAAAGTATGAGACGGTTGATATTGAATTTATTGCCCACCACACGGAGGCGAAGGTCGTAGATGAAGAGCATTTCTTCTCGCGTGGCGAGAGCGGGGGAACCATTTGTTCTTCTGTCTATCGAAAGGCACTAGAGCTCATAGACGAACGATACCCGCCCTCGCGATATAATATTTATCCTTTTCATTTTTCTGATGGTGATAATCTGACTTCCGACAATGCACGATGTGTGAAGCTTGTTCAAGAGATTATGAAAAAAGCCAATTTATTCTGCTATGGTGAAGTGAACCAATATAACCGGCATTCTACATTAATGTCAGCATATAAACATATTCAAGATGAGAAATTTAAGCATTATATTTTGAAGCAAAAATCAGACGTTTTTCTCGCACTAAAAAAATTTTTTCAGCAGGAAGAAGTTCTTTCTTAAATAGCACATTTGAAAAAACCTTTCAGCATAAGGGCTGAAAGGTTTTTTTGCGTGAGAAAGGAAGGGATTTCCAGAAAAAAGTGAAACTTTCTCTTTGACATTTCAATTTTCATTTATTAATATTTAATCTTGTTAAATATAAGTTTTTCAAAAAAGATGCCGATCGTCTTTTCTTCTTTTTCTGCTCTTTGCTCATGAGTGAACAATAAGTATAAATGGGCTGCACACCATTTTTCAGCGGAGTAGATGAAGGGGAAATGACAGCTTTATGAGCTTGTTTCATATTCTGTCAGATGATGGGCATTCTAAGCTTGCTAAAGCAGATGACACTATATTTTTATACATGAAAGGAGAAACAAAACATGAACAGAGGACGTTTATTGCTAACGAATATTATTGGCCTTATTGTGATTCTTGCCATTATTGCCGGAGGTGCTTATTACTATTACGAAAGCACAAACTTTGTCAAAACAGACGAGGCAAAAGTGACAGGAGACATGTATCAAATCACAGCACCAGCAGCTGGACAAATCAAGGGCTGGGATATCAATGAAGGTGACGAAGTGCAAAAAGACAGCACAGTTGCAAAAGTTGAAGGAGAAACAAAAACAAACATTAAAGCAGTAGCTGATGGCACATTAGTCAAAAAAGAAGTACAAAATAATCAACAAGTGCAGGCAGGTACCGTTCTTGGTGAAACAATTGACCTCAGCAAGCTTTACATTACAGCGAATATTAAAGAAACAGACATTAAGAACATTGAAAAAGGCGACAAAGTTGACATCGTGGTAGATGGTGATCCTGATACAACATTCGAAGGAACTGTTGAACAAATTGGTTACGCGACAAACTCAACATTCAACATGCTGCCAGCAACAAATTCAAGTGGTAACTATACGAAAGTAACACAAAAAGTAGCAGTGAAAATTTCAATTAAAAACCCATCTGACAAAGTGCTTCCAGGTATGAATGCTTCTGTCAAAATTTCTTCTTAATGATGATTGATATCAAAAAATGAAAGGAGGTTGTCTGAGATGGCAAATCAACCTGCAGCGACAAAACAGGGAGCAGGCTCCTTGTCTTTACTGATCATTTTAATGGCCGGCTTGTTCGTAGCGATTTTAAACCAAACGCTTCTGAACGTAGCTATGCCCCATTTAATGACTGAATTTAATGTCAGTGCGACGACCATTCAGTGGCTTACAACCGGTTATATGCTTGTCAACGGTGTGCTGATTCCGTTATCAGCGTTTTTAATCACACGTTTTGGACAGCGCAGCTTATTCCTAGTGGCCATGATCTCGTTTACACTGGGTACCTTTATTTGCGGTATTGCACCGAACTTTTCGACGATGCTCATTGGCCGCTTGATTCAGGCAGTCGGTGGCGGAATCCTGCAGCCGCTCGTGATGACAACAATCCTTTTTATTTTCCCTCCGGAAAACAGGGGGAAAGGAATGGGGATTTTCGGTCTTGCGATGATGTTTGCACCAGCTGTAGGACCAACATTATCTGGTTACATTATTGAACATTATTCTTGGCGTATTATGTTTTATGGCCTTGTACCAATTGGTGCGATTGTCATTATCGCGGCTTTCTTTATGTTTAGAAATATTGTAGAGCCTAAAAAAATCAAGCTGGACACCCTTGGTGCGATTCTTTCTATCGTTGGTTTTGCTTCCCTTCTTTATGGAGTGAGTGAAGCGGGGAGTGATGGCTGGACAGATCCGATCGTCTTATCAACAATTATTATTGGTGCGATTGCGATTATTCTCTTTATTTTCCAACAGCTTAAAGCGGATAATCCGATGCTTGACTTCCGCGTGTTTAAATACAGCATTTTCTCGTTATCGAGTGTCATTAACATCATTATTACCGTTGCCTTATACACTGGGATGTTCTTACTTCCGATTTATCTGCAAAACCTCGTTGGGTTTACTGCATTACAATCTGGGTTATTGATGCTTCCAGGGGCACTTGCGATGCTGATTATGTCCCCGATTTCAGGGATTTTGTTTGATAAATTTGGACCTCGTCCACTTGCGATTGTGGGGATGCTGATTACTGTTGTCACCACGTATGAGTTTACAAGGCTGACCATTGATACATCCTATAGTCACATTGTGATCATGTATGCAGTGCGTGCATTCGGTATGTCACTCCTTATGATGCCAGTGATGACAGCTGGGATGAACCAATTACCACAGCATTTAAACAGTCATGGTACAGCGATGTCTAATACATTAAGACAAATTAGCGGATCAATCGGTACGAGTTTGATCACGACAATTTATACGAATCGAACAACATTCCATTATTCGAATATGGCGGATCAAACAAATACAGCTGACCCATTCTTTATGAATTCATTCCAGACGGCTGTGTCGAATGTGATGCATCATATGGGCATGACAGCTGAAGCTGCTCAAAAATATGTATCCACCCAGCTCTTTACGAAAGCACAGGTCGATTCAAACGTGATGGGCATCAATGATGCTTACATGTGGGTGACATTATTCTGTGCGGCTGGTGTGATTCTCAGCTTGTTCTTGCGTGATGTACGTAAGGATAAAAAGCGAAAAGAAAAACAACCTAAGAAACAGGAAATGACGCTGCTTCCAGCACCTAAGGAAGCAAACCAAGATGCAAGATAAGTGTGGAGGGACCGTACATGAAAATTTATGTCGTATACGATAGTGAAGGTGACCATACAAAGGCACTTGCAGAAGCGATTGTAGCGGGCGCAGGTGAAACAGAGCAAGCTGAAGTATTTATTGATCATGTGAAAGATGCGGATATTCGCAAGCTTGATCAAATGGATGCGATCATTTGGGGCTGCCCTGGTCACTTTGGTACCATTAGTTCTGGATTAAAGACATGGATTGACCGTCTTGGCTACTTATGGGCAGAAGGTAAACTCATCGATAAAGTCGGTGCTGTTTTCTGTACAACTGCTACAACGCATGGCGGTTTAGAAATGACGATGCACAATTTGATCACGCCAATGTTCCATCAAGGGATGCTTGTTGTTGGTCTTCCTGGAAATGTTCCAGAGAATGCTTTATACGGTTCTTACTATGGAGCAGGTGTGACATGTCCGATTGATTCTGATGAATTGATTTCCTCAGAAGGCATTGAACTTGGGAAAGCATTAGGAAGACGTGTAGCATCAGTCACTGCGTCATTTAAGCGATAAGGAGAGGGTTCTTTTGGCGACGATTATTGTAGCGTTAGTAGCTGCTGTTCTAGTCATTATCGGATTAGTAGCGTTCAATGTCAGACACGCTTCGGCCGAGAAGGAAGAGGTCAAGGAAGATGTGTCCAATCAGCCTGACGTGCCGCGTAGCGAGCCAGAAGCTGCGGCGAGACCTGTAGAGCCTGAAGAAGAAGTAAAAGCGTCAGAGCCTTCTCAAACGGACGAACACGTGTCTGGCGACGATTTCTATAGACAGGCGCTTCAAAAGTTTAAGCAGCCAGAACCACCTGTCAAAAAAGAAGAACCAGAAACAAAAATGAATGATGATATGTATCGTTCTGCTTTGCAGAAGCTAAAGCAGAAGGACAAATAAAAAAGAAGAACCTTTCATTGAAGTGACCCCCTAAATTTAGACGCGGGTTTTTTATGAGACAGCTTTCGAGGCATGAGTTCGATATTGTATCGGACTCATGCCTTTTAGTTTGGTCTTTATACGTGTGTGATTGTAGTAGTCAATATATTGTTCAAGTTGTTGCTTGAAGTGTTCGATGTCATCAAATTC
>NZ_JACXXE010000019.1 GCF_014764715.1 Bacillus crepusculi
TGTAGCGAACTTAGCATGTGATCATTTCCTGCCTCGCCAGTTTGACTGACTACCTATGAAGTATCATAGGATTTTTTATAAAAACTCGAATTAACAGGTACGTTTTGTCTTGTTTAGTTTTCAAAGATCATCTTCGTTATCGCTCAGAGGCGACTTTTTTAATATAACATTTGAGCACTGTGTGCGTCAAGCGTTTTTTTGGATTTCTTTTTGTCAGCTTTTCTTTCAAAGCAACTCGGTTGCTCGTTAGCGACGTTTAATAATATACCATCATAATAATCATGCGTCAATATCTTTTTTAACAAAATATCCTCGATGATAGATTTTTTGCCCCTTTGTTTCAATTGGCTCCACTTGAACTATTCCTTTTTCCACAAAGAAATCAATCATAACGCTAAGATCAGGCGTGAAATGCTTCAGGTCAGGATGCGCGAGAAGCTCGCCAAAAAGCCAAATATCCTGTTGCTCCATAACATGGCGCAAATGAGCAGCACCAATTTCTGCTTTTGAATGGATCAAAAAATCATTTGCTAAAAATAAAAGTTCCAAACGCTTATGCAGACTTTCGTGGCTTTCAATCAGTTCTGAATAAAGTTTATATACTTCTGGCTCCATATGACGCACTTGGTTCCAAACCGTCACTTCTGGGTGGAAGCCTTTATCAATCACTTCAATACGTGCTAAGTGATGCAGGGCATGCACAATGGAATTATATGCATCAAGGAATTGATTTGACTCAAAAAATGCTTTTCCTTCTATATATCTGCGAATGAGCTTGCCATATTCTAAACCGATTTTGAGCTTACGGTTTGAAAACGGGAATGTACTCAGTTCATCAATCAAGTTGAAAATATATTCATTTCGATCAAACAGGACTTTTCCATTCAAAATCCAATCAATGATTCGGCGGTTAGTACCGAGGGTAATCCATTCCTTCAGCTGATCATCTGTGACCACATTTAAAGAAGCTGTTTGGTGATCAGATTCATAGTGTTTAATAAATAACGGCTCTTCCGCTTCTTTTACAATAACAAGAAGTGCTGCATCAAAGTTATCCGTCTCAGAAGATACTTTATGTCTTCTTTCTACTATAATCACAGCTAATGTGTCTGGGTGGCTCGCTCTCTCTTGATAAATAGGACGGAGAAGATTTTCCATAGTGATTCCTCCAATACTCAGATGTAAAGTTCTTCTCTAATTGCTATGTATTTCTCCTCATAGAATCAAAATTCCTTCAATACAAGAAAAAAGATCATTGAATCATTATAAGCAATTTATTCACAAAACTCTATAACTAATTCAAATGGAAAGGTAAAATGTGCTATATTGGAGATAAGGGGGACTAGGGATGGCGAAATACTCCAGTAAGATTAATAAAATCAGAACATTTGCACTTAGTTTGGTTTTTGTTGGCTTTCTGATCATGTATATCGGTGTGTTCTTCAAGGAATCGATCTGGCTGTCGACTTTCTTTATGCTGCTCGGCGTCTTGTCGATTGGATTAAGTACAGCCGTTTACTTTTGGATTGGCATGCTTTCTACGAAGGCGGTACGAGTCGTTTGTCCAGGCTGCGAGAAAGAAACAAAGGTGCTCGGACGAGTGGACATGTGTATGCATTGCAGAGAGCCGCTGACTCTCGATCCAGCATTAGAGGGTAAAGAGTTTGATGAATCCTACAATCGAAAAAAGTCATAAAAATAAGCTGACCATTTAACCGGTCAGCTTTTTCATTAATGATTTTCTTTTTTCGCACATTCTTGACAAGTTCCATAGATCTCCAAGCGATGATGACTGACTTTAAAGCCCGTCACATGGGATGCAAGCTGTTCAACTTCATCAAGGCCAGGATAGTGAAAGTCAACGATCTTTCCGCAGTTTTCACAAATCGCATGGTAATGGTCAGATGTCGCAAAATCAAATCGGCTTGAGGAATCACCATAGGTTAATTCCTTTACTAATCCAGATTCCCGGAAGACTCGTAAATTGTTGTAAACCGTTGCGACACTCATATTTGGAAATTTTCCTTCAAGGGCTTTATATATATCGTCCGCGGTTGGGTGAGTCATAGAATTTACGAGAAACTCCAAGATGGCATGGCGCTGCGGAGTAATTCGAACACCGGTTTCTTTTAAAGCATCTAAAGCGTCTTTTAGTTCGTGAGCAGCCATTTCATCATGCACCTCTCTTCAAAAATATTCTTATATTGTAATCTTTATAAATAGTGTACCCCCAGAGCCGAATCTTTGTCAATTACAATCCTCTTTTTTACCTATTCTTCTTTACAAAAAAGACCGGCATGACTGCCGATCTCATCCTGTGAGGAAATTAAGCGTGAGCTTTCAATTCCTCAAGCGCTTCCTCTACGTGGTCTTTCACCTTTACTTTTCGCCATTCTTTGACAAGCGTTCCTTCTTTATTAATAAGAAACGTTGAACGTTCGATCCCCATATATTCTTTGCCAAAGTTCTTTTTCAGCTTCCATACTCCAAAGGCTTCAGACAATTTCTGTTCATCGTCTACAAGAAGCAGGAAAGGCAAATCATGTTTTTCTTTAAACTTTTGGTGCCTGTCCTGACTGTCTGGGCTTACGCCGATAATGACAGCATCTAATTCTGCAAAGCTCTGATGGCGGTCGCGGAAATCACATGCTTCTGTTGTACAGCCTGGTGTCATATCTTTTGGATAGAAATAAAGGACAATATGTTTTCCTTTAAAATCAGAAAGCTTTACTTTTTCCCCATTGTCACCGGTTAATTCAATGTCAGGTACTTGCTGGCCTACTTCGATTGTCATGACACAATCCCTCCAACCTATTTTTTAATTAGCCTATCCAATTTTGAGAGGATATTCAACTAAGGACGCTTGCATCGGCATGTTAAAATAATGATAGACGACGTGATACGTTGAGACAGGAGGCTATTTATGAAATTCACAGAATCAGAAAAATTACATCAAGAGGCGCTGGAGCACATTGTTGGAGGTGTCAACAGCCCGTCTCGTTCATATAAGGCAGTAGGCGGCGGTTCACCCGTTGCGATGGAAAGAGGAGAAGGCGCTTATTTTTGGGATGTTGACGGAAACCGCTATATTGATTATCTGGCAGCATACGGCCCAATCATTACAGGTCATGCCCACCCTCATATTACAAAAGCCATCACAAAAGCCGCTGAAACGGGTGTCCTTTATGGAACACCGACAAAGCATGAAGTGACATTTGCTAAAATGCTGAAGGAAGCTATGCCTGCTTTGGACAAGGTTCGTTTTGTCAATTCCGGTACAGAAGCGGTGATGACGACGATTCGTGTAGCTCGCGCTTATACAGGCAGAACAAAGATCATTAAATTCGCTGGGTGCTACCACGGTCATTCTGATCTTGTTTTAGTCGCAGCTGGCTCTGGTCCTTCCACTTTAGGAACGCCTGATTCAGCGGGCGTTCCTAAGAGCATCGCCAATGAAGTCATTACCGTTCCATTTAATGATATTGACAGCTACAAAGAAGCACTAGATCGATGGGGCGATGAGGTAGCGGCTGTTCTAGTTGAGCCGATTGTCGGGAACTTTGGTATCGTGGAGCCTAAGGACGGTTTCCTGCAGCAGGTCAATGACCTCACTCATGAAAAAGGCGCACTTGTGATCTACGATGAAGTGATTACAGCTTTCCGCTTTATGTATGGCGGTGCACAGGACTTGCTTCAAGTAAAGCCTGACCTTACTGCATTAGGTAAAATTATTGGCGGTGGTCTTCCAATCGGCGCTTACGGCGGGAAAAAAGAAATTATGGAGCAAGTCGCTCCGCTTGGACCAGCCTATCAAGCTGGCACGATGGCGGGAAATCCTGCGTCCATTCTTTCTGGTATTGCATGCTTGGAAGTGTTAAAAGAAGACGGTGTTTACGAGCGACTTGATCAGCTCGGCGCTAAGTTAGAAGAAGGAATTTTAGCTCATGCCAAAAAACATCAAGTAGATATTACAGTGAATCGCTTAAAGGGTGCTCTCACGATTTATTTTACAAAAGAAACGATTGTCAATTACGAGCAGGCTGAAAATACGGATGGCGAAATGTTCGCCCGCTTCTTCAAATTAATGCTCACACAAGGCATTAACCTCGCCCCTTCCAAATACGAAGCTTGGTTCTTGACCATCGCACATACTGAAAAAGATATTTCTGAGACGCTGCAAGCAGTAGATTATGCGTTTGAACAGCTGAAACAATCATAATGGAGTCAAAAACAGGCGTAAAAAAATGCGTCTGTTTTTTTATTGACCAGCTCTTGATTGTCAAAAGCGATTGAATCTGTTACATTTTTTCTCAATACCTTCTTTTGCTGTTTTCATAAACTTTCAAAAATGACTTGAATATTTCGGAAGACCGCTGTATATTACTTAGTTGTTTCATCAAAATATTTATAATAAATGACAAGTGATCATCTATTATCAAAAAGAAAGGAATGCAGGGACAAAACCAATGAAACTTGGAGCCCGTATTTTAAAAACTGGTATTGCCATTGTACTCGCGCTTTACCTGGCAACATGGCTTGGGTTGCCAACACCCGTCTTTGCGGGAATTGCAGCTGTATTTGCTATCCAGCCATCTATTTACCGATCATTTTTAACGATTGTTGATCAAGTGCAAGCCAATATTATTGGAGCAGCACTTGCCATTACGTTCGGTCTGCTTTTTGGCACCGGACCAGTCATTATCGGTTTAACCGCCGTCATGGTCATCGCCATAAATTTAAAGCTGAAGATTGAACACACGATTCCAATTGCACTTGTAACCGTCATCGCGATTTTAGAAAGTGCAGGGGATCATTTCCTTTCCTTTGCCTTAATTCGAACAGCTACTGTGGTGTTAGGGGTACTTTCTTCATTTTTAGTGAATTTAATCTTCCTGCCACCAAAGTATGAAACAAAGCTTGTTCATCACATTATGGAAAATACGGAGGAGATTTTAAAATGGATCCGTCTGAGCTCCAGACAGTCTACTGATCATTCCACTTTAAAGGATGACATCGATCAAATAAAAGAACGCATGATCAAACTAGATCACATTTACTTGTTATACAAAGAGGAACGAAGCTATTTAAAGAAAACAACCTATGTAAAATCAAGAAAGCTGGTTTTGTTCAGACAGGCGATTATGACGTCTAATCGTGCTCTGTACTTACTGAAAAAGCTTCATAAACTAGAAAATGAAATTCATTTGATGCCAGAGCATTTCAGGGAAAGCTTAACGGATGAGATTGATTATTTACTGTATTGGCATGAGCGCACCTTGATGAAGTTCGTCGGAAAAATGAAGCCGCAGGACGATGATTTTCAAAATGAATGCTCTCTTCGCCTTGAAACCTTAACGAAATCATTTATTCAGCATCAACAAAACCAAGAAAACGACTTGCTCGATTACAATATGCTGAATGTTATGTCCAGCATCATCGAATATCGTGATGAACTAGAGCATTTAGATACATTGATTACAAGCTTCCAAACGTATCACCCAAAAGATAGTGAAATCGAGACAGAAGAAAAAGAAGCATAAATAGAAAAGATCGATTCTTGGAATCGGTCTTAAATTGTTGACAAAGGGCTAAAATGATCTTGGTTTTAGCCCTTTGTCTTCTTTTCAGCGTGAATGAAAACCTTTGAAGTCTAGGAAGGGCGAGCACCGGAGCGGAGCGAATTGACATTCGTGAGCACCGGAGCGCAGACCTGACAAAGAATGCGAGGGTTTGTCTACACGCTAAGGCCGATTCTTGGAATCGGTCTTATTTTATTTTCTTCATTTTAGGATCAAGTGTGTCTCTTAATCCATCTCCCATCAGGTTAAAGCCAAGAACCGTCAGCATGATGGCAATCCCGGGGAAGAATAAAGTCCATGGGGCTTGAACAAGATATGGCCTTGCATCAGCTAGCATTTTCCCCCACTCGGGACTTGGCGCCTGTGCACCCAGTCCTAAAAAGCCTAAAGCCGCCGCTTCGATAATCGCCGTTCCAATCGCAAGCGTCGCCTGCACGATGACCGTCACCATACTATTTGGCAGGATGTGACGAAGGACGATGCGGCGGTGGGACATCCCAACTGCCTTTGCTGCCAGCACGTATTCTTCTTGTTTAATGCTCAGCACTTTTGAGCGAACGAGCCGCCCAAAGGTTGGGACGTTAATAATTGCTATGGCAATAAGGGCATTTTGTAAGGAAGGACCTAAGATGGAAACGATGGCAATCGCTAATAGAATGCTAGGAAAGGCGAGTAAAATATCAAATAACCTGGAGATCACAGCATCTAGCAATCTTCCACCATAACCTGCCATCAATCCAAGCAGTGTGCCTAAAATGACAGACCCGAGAACTGAGAAGAAACCAACCCACAATGAAATCCGCGCTCCATGTACAACTCTCGAAAATATATCTCTGCCGAAATCATCCGTACCAAACCAGTGCTCAGCAGAAGGTGCACTAAACCGCTCACCAAGTGATTGTTCGTTGATTCCAAAAGGCGCAATGAATGGTGCGAAAATTGCCAGGATGAGAAATAACAAGACAATCACACTACCAATAACCGCCAGCTTGTGCTGAAAGAACTGCTTCATCGATTCAAGAATCAGTGATTGAGAGCGGGCTTCTTTTGGCTTAGATGGTTCAAGCTCTTTTTGCGCTTCCATATTGTCACTCTCCCTTCTCTAATATTTAATCCTCGGATCAATAACTGCATACAAAATGTCGACAATGAAATTGATCAGGACAAATATGAGCGCAACAACGAGAATGCCTGTTTGAATGACCGGATAATCACGATAGCTGATGGCATCGTATATATACCGCCCAATTCCCGGCCAAGCGAAAATGGTTTCTGTTAAAATTGCCCCGCCAAGCAAGAGACCTGTCTGAAGACCAATAATCGTCAAGATCGGAATGAGCGCATTTTTCAGCCCATGCTGATAAATGATGAAAAACGAACGCACCCCTTTTGCTTTTGCCGTTCGAATAAAGTCTGAATGAAGCACTTCCAGCATACTTGCCCTCGTAATCCTTGCAATAATTGCAGCAGGGATTGTTGCAAGTGCTGTACTTGGCAAAATCAAATGTTTGATGCTGTCAGTGAATTGATCGAACCGGCCTTGTAAAAGCGTGTCCAGCGTATGAATATAAGTAATCGACTCCACTGGATTCCTTACGTTTTCTCGGCCTGTTGTCGGCAAAATGCCTAATTCGATTGAAAAGAGCCACTGCCCCATTAAGCCTAACCAGAAAATCGGCATGGACACCCCAATGAGTGCAATAAACATCGCAATATAATCAAAGAAAGAATGTTTAAACCAAGCACTGATGATTCCGGCATTCACTCCCACAACAATCGCCAGCACCATTGCAAAAAATGTTAATTCTAACGTAGCAAATAAGTATGGCTTCATTTCCTGGGCAATAGCCGCTCCTGTTCGAATGGACGTCCCTAAATCACCTTTTAAAAGCCCCAGCATGTAATGACCATATTGAACGTACCACGGCTGATTCAAACCGAGCTGGATCGTCAATTGCTCTACTGCTTCTTTTGTTGCCCGCTGCCCTAAGATGACCTGTGCTGGATTCCCCGGTATAAACCGAATAATTGAAAACACGACCAAGGTCATTCCAATCAGTACTGGGATGAGCATTCCTGCCCGCTTGATACAATAAGCAAACAAATAGCTTTCACCGCCTTTTTATTTGTTTGAATAAGGGAGATACAAGATCCCCCTTATGTTGCTTATTCGAAATACACGTCAGTCAAAGCTTCTGAACCAGTTGGGTGCGGCTGGTATCCTTTTAAATCACTAGATGCGGCAAGCATTGGAATTGAATGCACCAATGGAATCCAAGGCGCTTCGTCATGAATGATCTCTTGAGCCTTTTTATACAGCTCATTTCGTTTCTTTTGATCTGTGTCCGTTTGCGCTTCAATGAGGATGTCATGCATAGTATCGTTCTGGAAGAATGTATAGTTGTTACCGCCAATGCTATCTTCATCCAGCAGTGTGTAAATGAAGTTATCAGGATCGCCATTGTCTCCTGTCCAGCCTAACAAAAACACATCTGCTTCCCCTTTACTTGCCTTATCTAAATAGGTCGCCCAGTCATATGTCACAATTTCCGCTTTGACGCCTACCTTTTCAAAATTTGACTGGATGACCTCTGCTACCTTCATCCCATCTGGCATATATGGACGCGGTACAGGCATCGCCCAAAGCTTGATACGAAAGCCGTCAGGAAAGCCGGCTTCTTTCAATAGCTCTTTCGCTTTTTCTGGATTATACGGGTATGGCTCAATGTCGTCATTGTAGCCTTCTAAAGATGGCGGCAGGGGATTTTTCGCTGGTTCAGCAAGTCCGCCATAAAATGACTCAATGATGGATTTTTTATCGACTGCATAATTGAGCGCCTGACGAACCAGTTTGTTATCAAGCGGCTTTCTCGTCACTGTCAGTCCGATATAGCCTACGTTCATTGATGGTCTTTCAATGAGCTGGAGGGCTTTATCGGTTTTTATGCCATCTAAATCTGACGGATTCACGCCATCCATTAAGTCGATTTCGCCTGTTTTAAGCGCATTTAAACGAGCAGAGTTTTCTGGAATGGAGCGAAAAATGATTTGATTGAGCTTTGGTTTCTCTTTTTGCCAGTAATCTTTGTTCTTTTCTAAGACAATGCGGTCGTTTTGCTTCCACTCTTTAAACTTGAATGGTCCTGTACCCACTGGATTCTCGCGAAATGAATCGCCGCTTTTTTCAACAGCCGTGGGGCTTGCGATGCCAAATGGTGACATGGCGATGTTTTTTAGAAACGTCGCCTGCGGACGCTTTAGTTGAAATTCGATTTCATGTTCTCCTTTGACGATGATGTCTTTAATGACATGTCCTTTATCTTTTTTATAGCCGCCAAACATGCCGTAGTAAGGAAATTTTTCTGCATCGCCGTTCATCCAGCGGTCAAAGTTGAATTTGACTGCTTCTGCGTTAAAATCTGTGCCATCATGAAATTTCACACCTTCTCTTAAGTAAAAGGTGTACGATTTCCCGTCCTTTGCCACATCCCAGTCTGTTGCGAGACCAGGGTGGATGGTCGTGTCTTTCTCACCATAATTCAGTAGCTTTTCAAACATATTCTCTGTGACCTTGAAGGTTTCTCCTTCTGTCGTTGTGATCGGGTCAAGTGATGTGGAATCTCCTCCTCTGCCAAATACGAGGGTATCCTTTGTTGCCTTTTCTTCTGATGTAGGTGCAGATGAACATCCTCCTAAAAATAGCGCAAGTACCAGCACAAAAATGAAACTACTGAATAACCATGTCTTCTTCATTGTGTTCCTCCTTTTGATATAAATAGCACGCGGCCGCGTGCCCCGGTTTCTCCTCATACAAAGCAGGTACTGCTTTTAGGCATTTCTCCCACCTTTTTGGACACCTTTTGTAGAAAGGACAGCCGCCGCGTGCCGTCATAGTGGACTCTTCCGCTGCCACATCCTGCGTCTCCAGCACGTGATCCATATGTGGAATGGATTTCAGAAGCAGCGACGTATAAGGATGTAATGGATGATGAAACACGTCTTCCGCCGGCCCCATCTCCACAATACGGCCGGCATACATGACAGCGATCCGGTCGCTCATATACCTGACAACGCCAAGATCGTGAGAAATAAACAAATACGTAAGAGAAAGCGTCTTTTGCAAGTCGAGCATCAGGTTCAAAATTTGTGCTTGAACGGATACATCCAAAGCCGAAACTGGTTCATCGGCAATGACAAGACTTGGGTGAGTAATAAGTGCTCTAGCGATACCAATACGCTGCCTTTGTCCGCCGCTGAATTGGTGCGCATAACGGTCTCCATAGGAAGGATCAAAACCCACAATGTGCAGCATCTCTTTTACCCGCTTCCGTCTTTCTGCTTTCGTCCCGTGTTGATGAACAATCAACGGTTCCTCTAAAATATCTTTGATTTTCATTCGCGGATTTAAGGAAGCATATGGATCCTGAAAGATCATTTGAATGTCTTTTCTTAAGGAACGCATGTCTCGTTCCTTCAAAAGTGTCACCTCTAGTCCATTCAATTGAATGGAGCCTGAAGTCGGTTCAGTCAATCTCATTAAGCTTTTACCAAGGGTTGATTTTCCGCAGCCAGACTCACCAACAATGCCAAGCGTTTCCCCTTTTTTCACGTGAAAAGACACTTGATTTAGCGCTAAAGTCGTGTGCTTGTTTTTTGAAAAAAAGGCTGAGTTCTCATACCGTTTTGTCAGCTGATTCACTTGTAATAGTGGGTGACTCAGTGTCTTCTCCTCCTTCCATTAGAAAGCATGCGACGCGGTGATCTTGTTCAATGGATTGTAAGGCTGGATCTTTTTCAAGACATTGTGCCATTTGATAAGGGCAGCGCGCGGCAAATTGACAGCCGGACCGGATGGCCCCTGGCTTAGGTACATGACCTTCAATAGAGATGAGTTTTTCTTTTTTCTCTTTAAACGATGGAACAGAGGCGAAAAGGCCTTTTGTGTAGGGATGCAGAGGTTTTTGAAAAAGACGGTCAACGGTTCCTTCTTCTACGATTCGACCGGCATACATAATCATGACTCGCTGGCATATTTGCCGCACGACGCCTAGATCATGGGTAATAAATAAAATAGCGGTGTCCATCTCTTCGTTCAGCTTTTTGAGCAGGCGAAGGATTTGCGCTTGGATGGTCACATCCAGTGCAGTTGTCGGTTCATCTGCAATCATGAGCTTTGGGTGACAAAGCATCGCCATCGCAATCATCACACGCTGGCGCATGCCGCCAGATAATTCATGTGGGTATTTTTTAAGTAACGATTCTGCTTGCTTCAATCCAACTGTCTGAAGCAAATCAACAGCCTTAGCTTTTGCTTCTTTTTGGCCGATTGCTTGATGTGTGAAAAGGGCTTCCGTCATTTGCTTGCCAATGGTCATTAATGGATTGAGAGAGGTCATTGGCTCCTGGAATATCATCGAAATGTCATTCCCTCTCACCTCTCGCCACTGTTTCTCGGAAAGTGACAGCAGGTTTTGCCCTTCAAATTGAACCTCTCCCGTTGTTTCTGTTTGCTGATTCAGTCCCATTAATGACATGGATGTGATACTTTTCCCGCAGCCCGATTCACCAACAATACCTAACGTTTCTCCTTTTTGAATCGAGAACGATATATGATGGACGATGGGCACTTTTTGCTTTTTTTGCTGAAACGCAATGGATAGCTGTTTGACATCTAGCAGCACGTCTTGTTCTTCCACATATTCACCACCTCGTCATACTTTTTAAAATTGTATTGAGACAAGCTGGGAAATATGTCATGTTTTTGACAAGCATAAAAAAGCCTATCCGCTAGAATCGGATAGGCTTCTACTAATTTAATGTTTGGATGGTAAATAGATGGCGATAGTGGCTGTCTTGATTCATTAATTCTTCGTGTGTTCCTTTTTCCACAATTTCGCCTTGTTCCATGACGACAATTTGGTCGGCATGTGTAATGGTCGATAAGCGGTGCGCGACAATGAAAGTTGTGCGGTCCTTCGCTAGCTTTTGCATCGCTTCTTGAATGTAATGCTCACTTTCTAAATCCAGTGCAGACGTTGCTTCGTCTAAAATAAGAAGCGGTGGATTTTTGAGAAATACCCTCGCAATGGAAATCCGTTGTTTTTGACCGCCTGACAGCTTCACGCCTCGTTCTCCTACCTTCGTGTCATACCCTTCAGGAAGAGACATAATAAAATCATGGGTATTTGCGGCTTTGGCAGCCGAGACGATTTTCTCAAAGGATGCTTCTGGGTCACCAACAGCGATATTTTCTTTAATCGTGTCACTGAATAAGAATGTATCTTGGAGCACCATGCCAACTTGATTTCGAAGACTTCTTGCCTTGTACTCTTTTATGTCAATGCCGTCAATTTCAAGTGACCCACTTGTGACATCATAAAACCTTGGAATTAAGCTGACGAGTGTAGATTTTCCTCCACCGCTCATTCCTACAAGTGCAATCGTTTGTCCTTTTTCTACTTTCAAGGAGATATTGCGCAGAATCTCTTCCTGCGTGTGTTCATAGCGAAACGACACCTGTTTAAATTCTACCTCTCCTTTTAAGTCATTGGCTTCTTTTGCATTCGGCCTGTCTGTTACCTCATACGGTTCATCAATAAACTCAAAAATTCGATCCATTGACGCAACCGATTGCGTTAAGGTCGTCGATGAGTTAATGAGACGGCGAATCGGGTTGTACATCCGGTCAATGTAGCCGACAAAGGCAATCATTGTCCCGATCGAAAGCGATCCATTAATCACAGTGTAGCCAGCAAATGCAATGATGAGTAGCGGTGCAATGTCAGTGATGGTATTGACGACAGCAAATGTTTTGGCGTTCCAATTCGTATGGTTAATCGCTTTGTTTAAAAAATTTTTGTTTTCATCATGAAAATTCTCTTGTTCATATTCTTCAATCGCAAAGCTGCGAATGACTGGCATTCCTTGTACTCGTTCATGAAGATGCCCTTGCACCTCGGCCAGCGCCTGTGAGCGCTCCTTTGTGAGCTTGCGAAGTCGTCCGTAAAAATACTTCACAGCGATCGCATATAGCGGAAAAATAATGACAGACACGATGGTGAGCTTAAGATCAAGTGTACACATAATGGCAATGACAATAAGGACTGTCATCAAATCCAGCCAAATGTTCATCAGGCCTGTAATGACAAATTCCTTCGTTTGCTCCACATCGTTGATCACCCTTGAAATGATTTCGCCTGTTCTCGTGTTGGCATAATAACGAAGGCTTAGCTTTTGAATGTGCGAGAACAGCTTTTCCCGAATATCAAACAATACTTTACTGCCTGTCCACTGTGCATAGTATTGTCTATAGTATTCAACAGGCGGTCTCATGACTAAAAATAATACAAGCATGATTCCCATAATAATAAAGAGAGTGGATGTTTTTTCTTCAGCCGATCCAGAGCCTTGAATCACATCATCAATGACATATTTTAAAAGCAGAGGCAAGGTTAAGGGAATCGAGAATTTAATCATCCCGATGACCATTGTCAATGCAATCTGTTTTTTATACGGTGTAACAAAAGCCATGTAGCGTTTAATGACCCCCATGTAAATCTCCTTCCCAATCTATCAGTGCCTCTTATCCGTACGCAGTCAAAAACCTGTTAGCCTATAAAGCCAAACAGGTTTTTGCTGATCTTATTTTGTATAATGTAAAAAACGTTCATACCACATATCCACAAATTCGGGAGCAAACGGTCCTTTCCGCTGGTGAATCCAATGAAGTAATGTATTCAGATGCTCTCTTAAGATACTATCGATTTCTTTTGGATAATTCATCTGCCTCTTATGATCTGCGTATTCGTCTTCATCCAAAATATTGTACGTCATGTCCGGAAAGACTTTGACATCTAAATCGTAATCAATATACTTAATTGCCTCTTCATCTGTCGCAAAAGGAGAGCTGATGTTGCAGTAATAATATACCCCATCATCTCTAAGCATCCCAATTACATTAAACCATTGTTTTGCATGGAAATAGCAAATAGCCGGTTCTCTCGTCATCCATGTACGACCATCGGATTCAGTCACCATTGTACGGTCGTTTGCACCAATGATACACAATTCCGTTGCTTTCAGAATGGTGGTTTCATTCCAAATCCTGTGGATCAAGCCATTATGCTTATAGCTTTGAATTTGGATGGTTTCTCCTTCCTTGGGATAGCCCATATTTTCTCCCCTACTTTCTATAACAAACAAACCTAACAGTCCAAAGACCTAATTTCCCAACTAAACATGTCTCTATTATATTATACCGTTACATAGTTAAAAAATGAAATGAAAAAGCCATTCAACCCAATTGAACGGCACACTCATTTACATCACAGTTGAACTCTTCTCCATCTGTTTATATGAATTGATGACCTCTTCTGTCTGTTTTGTAAATAATGTTTGGACTTTTTGCAGCTCTTCTCGTTTCTGTTTGATTTGATGTTGAAGCCTATGCCGCTCTTCCTTTTTTCCATCTTGCAGCCATCGTTTTTCTGTTTCTAAGCACATGTCTAGTTCCCCTTGTACATCAAGTAGTTGATCCATGAGCTTCATTTGCTTTCTTACAAGCTGATCAAAATCAGACATCTAACTCCTCCCTTTTCACTCAAATCCATTTTTTGTATCTATACCACTTCTTGAAAGGATGAAAAAGTCCTTTGACTGTTTATGTAGAGGTTTTACAGGTTTTGTCGGATGGTGATGAGGGGCAAAAAGAAAAGCACTTCATTCGTAGATGAAGTGCTTTCCTCTGTTTCAGTGATTAGCTGTTTTGTTGTTTGTTTTGCTCAGCTTTTTGATTGTATTTTTTTACTTGCTGTGCGTCAGTCTCGCTAGCAAATTCAGTACCATATTGACCTTGAGCAGAAGCTTGGTTTTGTTTTTTCACTTGTTGTGCGTTTGTTTTGTTTTGTTGTTGATCCATCATTATCACCTCCACGCACATTAATTTGTGCAGAAGGTGTACATCCTATTCATGATTTTTTTAAACAAGCAAAGAACGTCCGCCATCCACAATAATCGTCTGTCCTCTAATCATGTCTGCCTTGCCTGATACAAGGAACTCCACGCTGTCGACCATGTCTTTAATTTCCACCATTCGGCCGGCAGGAGTGTTTTTCTTGGCGTCTTCTAAAAGCTCTTCACGGTTCGGGAAGTGCTTGAGTGCATCTGTGTCGATCGCGCCGCCAGATACGGCATTCACGACAATATTTTTTTGTGACAGCTCAACAGATAGATAACGCGTTAAAGCTTCTAGTGCCGCTTTTGATACACCGACCACTGTGTAATTTTCAAGGTAGCGGATGGATCCTAGTGAGCTAATGCTGACGATATGTCCACCGCCGTTTTTCTCCATTAATTTCGCCGCTTCTTGTCCGCAGAATAATAAAGCTTTCGCATTGATATTCATCGTCCAGTCCCAATGATTTTCTTCAAGGTCCATGATGGGACGCTGAACACCTGATGCCGCATTGTTAACAAATACATCTAAACGGCCAAAGGTTTCATCGATTTGCTGAAACATGTCTTTGATTTTCTCAGGCTGGCCTACATTGGCCTTCACAACCAATGTTTTCACGCCCATTGCTTCAATTTCTTCCGCTGTTTCAAGTGCGGCTTTTTTGCTTCTTGCATAGTTAATGACAATGTCATATCCTTTTTCAGCCAGGCGAAGGGCTACTTCCTTCCCAACCCCTCTACTGCTGCCTGTAATTAATGCACATTTACGCTTGTTCATTATGGTTCATCTCCTGATTTGAATAGTTTTCGTCCATTCGCTTCACACTAATAGGAAAGTTCCTATTAGGAGGTTACATTCATGTATGTCGGACGCGATTTAAGCCAGCTTGGCATGATGTCAAAGGATCAATGGAAAGATACTGAGCTTGCTTTTTTTCATCATGCTTTCCAACAAATTTTACCTTATTTAAACGAAGAAGGGCAATCTAAGTATCGAGAAATCATTTCTGAAATTGAAAACCGCGGGGGTCTGCACCGAAATGAAGCCGATTATACCCATGGTACAACGGTTAAATATGACTAGGCTGTTCAAGTGACATCTTCCATATTTTTTGATGTGAAACTGGCAAAGCATATGCCTCAAATTCTTCTGTTGTGACTTTTTTCAGCATCGTGTCATCTGATACAGAGGTCACACGTCCAAAGAAAACAGAAATATTCCAGATGAGGTGGGTAAATACATGTTGAATGGTGCCTTCTAAATCACCAAGTTCTGCTTGTACACCCGCTTCCTCTTTTAAGAAATCAATCAGCTGCTCTTTTTCCGTTTTTCTTCCCTTTATGGTTTCCATGTTTGGGAACTCCCATAAATTCGCAAGCAGACCTGTACTTGGACGCTTATGAATATAGAGGTGGCCTGCATCATCAAATAACACCACCGCTGCCATTGATTTCGCAGTCGGCTTTTTCTTTTTACTTTTCACCGGCAGCTCATGCTGAACGCCTTCTTCGAGTGCCGAGCAATGCATGTTCACAGGACAAATGAGGCAGGCAGGGGATGTTGGGGTACAAATGAGCGCACCAAGCTCCATCAGTCCTTGATTGAATTCTGATGGCTTTTCCCGGGAAATGAGCTGATCGACCGCAAACTCGAAAATATTTCTCGTTTTTGGTTTTGCAATATCATCCCATATGGACAAAATACGAGAAATGACTCTCATGACATTGCCATCTACCGCAGGGTATGGCTTGTTATAGGCGATACTCAGCACTGCGCCGCTCGTATAAGGACCTACACCTTTCAGCTTTGAAAATTGCTCTTTCGTATCAGGGACAACGCCACCGTAGGATTCATATACTTCTTTCACAGCTGCCTGTAAATTACGCACGCGTGAGTAGTAGCCAAGACCTTCCCATGCTTTCATAACCTTTTCTTCATCAGCTAAAGCGAGATCCTTCACGGTCGGAAATTGCTCCATAAAACGGTTGAAGTACGGAATGACCGTATCCACCCTCGTTTGCTGAAGCATCACTTCTGATACCCAGACGCGGTATGGATCTTGATTTTCACGCCATGGAAGTGTACGTTGTTCTTTTTCATACCAATCAATTAAATCATGCTGAAAGCCCGCAATATCTTTGCGGTCCAGCTTTTCTTGAATGTCTTTCATCTCTATACTCCTTCTCATTGAACCGAGGGCTAACGTTCTGAAAAGAACCTTATTTGTTGTATACTGTTTGTAGATACGTTAACATGTTACATTAAATCGGGATAAAGCAAAAGTGATTTTGCACATAGTCTTGATGAGAGACGTATACTTTGTATGATTGTTCCTAAGCATGACAACTAGGAGGTAATCAATTGGATACTGGTACTCATGTAGTAATGGGCATTTCTCTTGGGGGACTTGCGCTTTTAGATCCAGCCGTCAGCGCAGATCCACACATGGCACATGCTGTGATGATCGCGACAATCGCCGGCTCCCAAGCACCAGACATTGATACTGTGCTAAAACTAAAAAATAATGCAGTTTATATAAGAAATCACCGAGGATTTACACATTCCATTCCGGCTGTACTGTTTTGGTCATTGCTAATTCCGGCTGTGATTTTCCCATTTGTACCGGGGGCAAATTTACTTCATCTTTGGTTATGGACACTACTAGCCGTTGTGCTTCATGTGTTTGTCGATATTTTCAATGCATACGGTACGCAGGCCATTCGTCCATTTTCGAAGAAGTGGGTAGCGCTAGGGATCATTAATACGTTTGATCCGTTTATCTTTTTTACACACCTTGTCGCCATAGTCGTTTGGGCGATTGGCGGACATCCCGGCTATACGTTTATTACGCTGTATGCGGTGATTTTCTGTTATTATATCGTCAGGGTCATCATGCAACTACAAATTAAACGTCAGCTGCGTGCACGATTCGATGAAATTGAAGAGATTATTATTTCGCCTACAATGAAGTTCAGACAATGGCGCATTGCTGTGAAATGTAAATCCTCCTTCCATGTTGGACGCAGCATGAATGGAGAAATTGTCATTTTAGACACCTTTAACCGTGTGCCGGTCCCTGATACAGAGATTATGAAAATTGCCAAACAAGATGAAAACATTTCAGCCTTTCTCTCCTTCTCCCCTGTCTACCGGTGGGAAGTGGATAAATACAAGGATCATTATGAGGTGAGGTTCATTGATTTACGCTACCGCAGCAAAGGTCATTATCCTTTTGTCGCAATCTGCCATATCGACATGGACCACCAAATCAAAAATTCCTATACCGGTTGGATTTTCAGTGAAGAAAAACTACAAAAAAAATTAAGACTCGGCTCTGTGTGAGCGAGTCTTTTTTTGTTGTGTAGGGCTTGGTTCTAGGAAAAGTACATTATTTTGATTATTCATTTGTGTAGATTTCGAACTGGATAGGGGCTTGACTTTATATAATTCGCAGAAATTGTGATCTATGCACTCATGTAGAGTGCGACTGCGATTTCCGCCCTAATTGCAACATTTTTTAGGAAATGATTGTAAAAATCCACAAATTTCAATATAGAATTTTGTTTTCTCCTTCATAAAATATACATTTTTTCTCAATAACGTCGAATAAAAAGGTGCGAATGCCCGGGGATTTTATGTTCACCTCACATTCGCACCATCAGCTTCTCTTACAACTTCGTCATATATTCCACAATAAACTCCCAAAAGCCAGGTCCCTCTTGGTAAATCAGCCTGTCTACTTTTTCAATGAGTTTGATATAGAGTTCTTGTTCGAGGTCTTCTCTTTCTTGATATGCCGTGTTTTGTAGTTTCTTTTTGATCATGGGTGTGAAGGTTTCAATGAGCTCTTCCATTTCTCCATTGGTCATTTTGTTTTCGTGCACGGACATCTCCCCCTGTTTCTTCTTTTAGTTTGTTGAGTGCTTTTTTGTGAATGTTTGAGATGTTTTGTCTTGTTTCGCCTAGCCGGTCGGCTATTTCCTTCATCGTTTGGCCTTCGACATAGATTTGGGTTAAGACCATTTTTTGTTTGTCTGTGAGCTGCTGGTAGGCCTTGTACAATGTTTGATCTTGCAGGTGCTCTCCTAGGTCTTGCTGGTTGAAGAGAACGGCTTCATACGTATCTGTTTGAACAGGGTCTTTCACTTCTTGCGTATCAGGATGATCGAGTATGAGCGGAAAACGCTGCTGCTTCTTTTTCACTCGTTTGTCAAAGTCGACTGAAAAGATGCGGATCATCGTGGAAATATACTTGATGATGCGAATTTTTTGATAGAACTGCTTGAACTCAGAATCTAGCTTTTTCGCATTTTCCTCGCTTGGCTCTTCCATGACTTGCCGGAGCAGCTGCTGGTTTTTAGGATTGCTTAAAAATTGCTGAATGAGCGGGTGATCAATGATTTCCTTCCATTTTGCTTTCAATAACAGCCGATAATCCATGTGCATCCTCCCCCTTGTTCCCTCTACTTGAATTAAGTGGACAAAAGTTAAAAAAAGTAAACTTCATGAAACGGGTCTAATGGTTCATTTTCTCCTCCCCTACTTTCCTTTTTCTCCTTTCATACCACTTATATAGAAGACGAGCATCCGCTGGGAGGTGAGACAAATGGAAAACTTTTTTTCAGAGGAATGGCTGAAGCAGCTCGGTCAGGCTGGCTTCCCCGCCATTTTGACGGTTTACTTGCTGACACGCTTTGAACGAAAGTTTGATGAATTAAGCAAGCTCATCCAAAGATTAGTGGCTGCACAAAAAAATGATGAATCAGATTGACATCTGCTTGATTCGTTTCACCTTATGAAAATGAGGGGGAAATGAAAGGCCTTTTGTCACCTCACACAATACGATGTTGAAAGGGGATTTTATCATGAGTGAAAAGCAAAATGGTGTACCACAGCCGATTCGAGGAGAAAAAGGAGCCACGGTCAAAATTCCACGTAATCTCGAGCGAGACAGACAAAACCCAGATATGCTCACGCCGCCAGAAACCGATCATGGAACAGTTTCCAACCTGAAATATTCTTTTTCTGATACGCACAACCGTTTAGAGAAAGGCGGCTACGCCCGCGAGGTAACGGTGCGTGAATTGCCGATCTCTAAAAGCCTTGCCTCTGTGAATATGCGGCTAAAGCCCGGTGCTATTCGTGAACTGCATTGGCATAAGGAAGCGGAATGGGCGTACATGATTTATGGGGAAGCCCGGATTACATCGGTTGATGCAGAGGGACGGAATTTTACAGAGGATGTGACCGAGGGTGACTTGTGGTACTTCCCTTCTGGCCTGCCGCACTCTATCCAAGCACTTGAACCTGGCGCTGAATTCTTGCTTGTGTTTGATGATGGGTCTTTCTCGGAAAACAGTACGTTCCAAGTGACTGATTGGCTGGCTCATACGCCTGAGGAAGTTGTGCTCAAGAATTTTGGAATGACAAAGGAACAATTTAACAAACTACCAGAGAAAGAGAAGTATATTTTCCAAAAAGGAATTCCTGGTTCTCTTGAATGTGACAAGGTGAAAACAGAGCAAGGGGAAGTCCCAAATTCCTTTAAATATGAGCTGTTAAAACAAGAGCCGATTACATCAAGCGGCGGACAAGTGTGGATTGCGGATTCTACCAATTTCAAAGCGTCTAAAACGATTGCATCTGCTCTTGTGAAAGTCGATCCTGGTGCCATTCGTGAGCTACACTGGCATCCAAATACGGATGAATGGCAATATTTTATTTCTGGAAAAGCACGAATGACGGTATTTGCTTCTGATGGACATGCGAGAACCTTCAACTATCAGGCGGGAGACGTTGGCTATGTGCCATTTGCGATGGGGCATTATGTAGAGAATACAGGTGACGAACCGCTCTATTTCTTAGAAATCTTTAAGAGCGATCATTATGCAGACATTTCACTCAATCAGTGGCTTGCGGTCACACCGAAACAGCTTGTTTTGGATCATTTAGATCAAGGCGAAGAATTCTTGAAATTGCTTGATACTGAAAAACACCCTGTCATCGCTGCACCTAAAAAAGAGGATTAACATATAACTTCCTGCAAAAAGGCTGTCCTTTTTGCAGGTATCTTCATGTAAAGGAGTGTTTGTTTACCTATGCAGCAATCTGTTCACGTTTTATGGCAAGGGCTGAAATGGCTCGTGGCGCTTTCAGCTATCTGTTACATATTTTTGTTGTTTTGTGTGCTGTTCTTTCATTTGACGGGTGCTTTTTATCAATCGATTTTATCGATGCTTCTGTTTATGGGCATTTATGTTGTGCTTGGCATATCCTTTGAACATGTGGAACATGTGCTCATGAGGGTTGTTAGAAAGTGCCGGTCCAAAAAACGCTCCATCGTTTTCTATGCCATTTCAATTCATCTTTTGTTTATTTGGGGGGCTGTCTATTTATCAGATGAATTGGTGGGCGGCATTTTGCTTTCTACTTCTGAGGAAATTCTCTTTGCCCTGAGTCTTTGGTTGTTTCATTTTTTGTTTGATTATGCGACGTTTTCGTTTGAGAAAGAAGCTTAATGACTCTCTACTCTCTTTCTGGCGAGAGTGCTTCTTTGATTTGCTTCATATGATGGAGATCATGCTCAATCAGCCCTTGAAAATAGCTTGATAATGTTAGCTTGGTTTGACCGATCAAAAAGGATTCCTTCCAGCGAGATGCTTCGATTTTCTTCATTTCTTGAAGTCATTCTGTTCTGACAGTAATAAATCGCCCAATCGTCTCGCTTCTCTCTTCCTTTCTTGCTCTTTCGGCTGACTGCTGATTCATTTCTTGCACATCAAGTCGATTGGTCGTTCTTCCGTTAGCGACTGTACCCATTCAATGGTGTGTTCATAGTGATTGATTACGGTGTATTTACTCATTTTTGTTATCCTCCTAATGTTTGTTTCAATTTTTTTAAAGAAAGAGGAACAGAAATTGAATCGTTTCATCCTTGCGAAATCATCAATAACATATTATCATATACTATAATTACCAATTAAATAGATTGAAAGGGGGGCGTTTTTTATACGTTTGCCTACATGAACACGGATGTGCTTTATTTTTTGGATTAAAATAAACCGACCGGTCTGTTTATAAAGTGGGAGGGAAAAGTGATGAGGAATAACAATGTAATCATTATCGGCAGTGGTGTAGCAGGATTGGCTGCTTCTTTATTTTTAAAAAAAGCAGGCATTGCAAGCACGATTTATGAAAGTAGATCAGATGATGTTGAAACTGGTGCAGGTTTTTTACTGTCTCCAAATGGGGTAAAGATTTTGAAGGAAATAGGGTGTATGGATGATGTGATGGCAAATGCAATAGTGATCAAGAGGATCAATCAAATAAACAGTGACAATGAACTGGAAGCTACCTTTCACAATTATAGTGAAAAATATTATCATGCCCCTTTACTGAATGTCATGAGAGACCAAATCATCAAATCACTTTTAAAGGAAGTTCAACGCCAAGGAATAAAAGTGACATACAACAAAAAGTTCACTTCGGTCAAACAGACGTCTCATTCCGTTGAGGTTCTTTTTGAAGATGAAACTGTGATAACAGGCGATATTGTAATAGGAGCGGATGGGACTTTTTCGAAAACGAGAGAAGCGGTTGCCTTTAACGCTAAATTAGACTATAGCGGTTTTTGGGGACTTCAAGGGATATCCTATGTAGAAGATTTTGTATTAGAGGAGGCAACGAGTTATTTTTACAATGACGGAAACTTTCAATTCATTTTTGGAAAAGCGCATCCAACAAATAAAATGAATATTTTATGGCAGGCTTTCTCTCAGTGTCCTGAGAAGTTACCTACAAAACACTTTGAGAAAGCCAGTAAAGACAACATTCGAAAGTTATTATATAAACAAATGGACGAGTGGAACATTCCGAAACATCTTGTTGAGATCATCGATCATACAGACATGTTCTTCCCAAGAAGTATTTATGAAATAAAGCATCTCCCTGTATGGTCAAAAGGGCGAGTTGTTCTTATAGGGGATGCTGTACATACAGCAAATCCATTTGTTGGTCAAGGAGCTTCGTATAGTCTAGAAGATGCGATGGTCATAGCAAAGATGCTGAGGGATCATGATTATCGAGATGCGTTCTATTATTATGAACAGGATCGAAGAAAGAGGACAGAAGAATTGAATGCGCTATTTCAGCACATGAGTATTCAAAACGATATTGATAAAAAAATGAACGAATACAATATTGAATGGGATGAAGAAACTTACGTATGAGATGAAAGATAAAAAAAACACCACTTATGATGAAAAGTGGTGTTTCTTGTGTTTTCTCCGTGCATATAGGATCGCACCAATCAAACTGACGAGTGAAATCAACGCAAGAATTCTGATATAAGGCGGATAGTACGTTAGCACAATCTCATTTTTACCTTTTTCTATCGGAAAACCGATAAAGGCGTAATTGGCTTGCTCAATATCGGTCTGCTTTCCGTTTACCGTGAGCTCCCAGCCTTTTTCATATGGTACTGGCAAGATCATATAATCATCGCCGCGTTTGTTATCATATGAAATCGTAAAGCGGTTGTTTTCGAGCTTTACCTGCTGGCTGCCATTATCCTGTTTTTCTTTTTCATATGCTTTTTCTAGAATGCGGTAAGGCTCTTGATACAGCTTTAGTTGATCGAGCTCATACGTCCCTTTTGGTACTCGAATGGAAAGAATTTTTTCCGCAGGGACTCGAATCGTCACTTCATTGACGCCTGTTTTGTAGATGGATGTATTGCTTTTTCGTGAGGTGACGTAGTTGTCAACGGATAACTGAAATCCTTCGTTCCGGTCTGTCCGCTTCACATAAAAGCTCACATACACATCCCCTGAACGTGCCATATCATCTGGCAACGTGATATTCAGGCCGCCCGTTTCCCCGTATACATCAAGCACGCCATTTTCGTATACGGCTTGTTCCGTATGAATATTTGTATCCTTTACTCGATCTGGCGCATGCTCGATTTCAGCGTTTCCTTTTTTGTCTAAAATCACGCCTTGCAGCATCGCGTGCTCCCTATCTAGCGCTGAGGCGTGCTGTAGGGATTCTTCTGAATAAACGGTGCTCGTTGTTCTTGCAAATGGCAGCGGCCGTGTATTTTCATACACCGTATAATGCTCACTTTCTAATATTGGCTTAAAATAAGCTGGCGGTGAGTAAGACATCGATTTGTCTCTCATATAATATTTTCCGTAGGTCAGGCTGTATAAATTCGCTCTGTCCCCCATTGTTGCATACCGGCTGACACTTTCCCGTCCCATATCGATTTGCAGGTCATTCCAGTAGAAATTGAGCAAATGCTGATTCAATATACTTGAATACACACTCATGCCTTGAAAGCCTTCAAATAATGGGGTATTGTTTCGCACGCCATTCATCCAATCAATCCGGGCAAGCGGATCTTTTGAGCGGCTTTGTATCTGCTGAATGAGCTTCATTTGCTCAGGTCCAGCATACGCTTCACTTTTCATATACGTATCTGATACTTCCTTGATATTGCTTCTTTCAGATAAGTAGCCCTGCTGATACACATTTGCTGTCAGTACGCTAACGACAATGAGTACAGCGGAAAAAAGACGAAGATGCTGGCGTTTTTCCGCATGTATCGAAAGGAAGAACAGGCTGATCACAAGCAGTCCTATGCCTGTAAATACAACGACATCCATATTTCGCATCGCTCGTTCTGACAAGACGATAGAGAGGAGAAAAACGATCCAGGCGCCTAATACCGCACGCTTTTTCCACTTCCACTCGATTTGCGCAAAATGCTTGATGGTGATGGCTATGACCGCTCCAACTGTAAAGGCAAGAATGTATTCAAAGCGGTACTGCGGTGCTGAAAAACCATTAAACACACTCGCCATCTTTGGACTATAGTGAAAAACAATGAGCAGTACGCTGATTGATGTAAACATGAAAAACCACCGATTCCGGTATAGCGGAACGAGGAACATACAAATCAGAAACATCACCGGCAATAAGTACACCCTGCTTGTAAACAGCAGATGATCATGAAGCTCGAACCAAGGAATGGCCTGTTCATACGGCGGTCTTATATTATGAAGAAAGCCATAAACAGACGGGATAAAAAAGGCCGCACTGATCCCAAAGGATAACAGCGTAGATATCGCAAGAGTCCAGAAAACCTGCCACCCTCGCTCCTCACTTCGAAGCTTGATCATATATCTGAAGACAAGATACATCGCTAAAAAGATAAAATGAATATAGGCAAAGTAAAAATTATTGATCAGCATCAGGCTGCAACCCGCAATAAACCAAGCCGGCTTACCTGTTTTGAATATCCGTTCAACCCCAAGCACAAGCAGCGGAAGCCACATCATGCTGTCGGTAAAAAACTCCCAAAACGTTTCATGTCGAAAATACACAATAGACAGTCCGTAAATTGCGGCACCTGTCAATGCACCGAGCTTATGCTGAACCATTGAAAGAAGTACCTGGTAAGCGATGAAAAGAATCAGCGTCAGCTTGATCACGCTCAGCCAAATCACAGCATTTGCCCAAAAATGAATGTCTGTTGACTGTATAAGATGAAGCGTATTCATCAGCCAGACGACAGCGACTGTCACCATAAAAACAGTCGACGTTGTAAAATAATAACCTAATTGTGTGTATGTACCGCCGCCTAGACCAAATTGATAGGAATAAAAGAAGTTTCCTTTGACGTATTCGTCGTAAAGCAACTTTTTAAATGGGAGCATTTGCGAGATGCCGTCCCCATCTCCTGTCATGTACCGGCCTTGCGTATATTCATATAAGAAAAAGGCGTGTCCTAATAATGCGAGAATGAGACACATTCCAATGATTATCCATCTACGTTTCATCATCTAAATCCTTTCCACAAAAGATCCACTGTTTGCTTAAAACAAAACAACCCAGCAAGCGGTTCTTGCTTGCCGGTCATTTGACTCCACGTTATTTAAATAACTGCGTTAACACTCGGTCTTGTTCTTTTGAGCTTGTCTCTTTTTCCATGACATTTGATTCTTGGATTAAATAATGCGGCCTCTTTTTTGTTTCATAATAAATACGGCCAATATATTCTCCAATTACGCCTAGACTCAAAAGCTGGACACCTCCGAGGAAAAGGACAGCCGATATTAAAGTGAAATAACCCGGTACCATGATGCCCGTTCTGACGATTTGAATAAAGGTGGCCACAATGTAAATCAAAGAGAGGAATAAGATCAGTATGCCAGTATAAAAACAAATACGCAGCGGGCGGTTGTTAAAAGAAATGACGCCATCAATCCCGTAGTTAAATAATTTCTTCAGTGACCATTTTGTATCACCATGCTGTCTTTCTACATTTTCATAATAGATGACCTTTTCCTCAAATCCAATCCAGCAAAAAAGTCCCTTCGAAAAACGATTCCCCTCTTTCAGCTTCAGCAATGCGTCAATCGCTTGGCGTGAAATTAAACGGAAATCCCCGACGCCATCACGCAAGTCCACTTCAACTACCTTGTTCATGATTTTATAGTACATCGATGATAGGTAAGAGCGAAGCTTGCTGTCCCCTTTACGGTTCCGTTTGGCTATGACTTGATGGTAGCCTTCTTCATATCCTCTGACAAAATCCTGAATCAAATACGTCGGATGCTGTAGATCGGCGTCCATAATGATCGCAGCTGCTCCCTTTGCATGTTCAAGACCTGCCAAAATAGCAGCTTCCTTCCCGAAGTTACGCGAAAAGGAAATGTATTTGACCTTTGTACTTTTGCGAGAGAGCTCTCTCATATATTGAAGCGTATTGTCCTTGCTTCCGTCATTAATAAAGATGATTTCAAAGTCATAATGAAAATCTCGAAACTCTTCCTCGAGTGCCTCAAAGATTCGTCTGATGTTTTCACCTTCATTGTAAGAAGGAATTATAACAGAGAGCAATTCTCGTTCCATATCGCACCTTCTCTTCACTTTTTTCATATAGTCTGTTATATTCATTATTCCTTTTTTGTCAGAAAACGAAACCCTTTTTTATTATCCATAAATTACATGTCTCTTTAATCGTTTCATTATATCAGAGTTTTATTTCCAGTGATTTTCAGCAAGATGAATTTAATGTAATTTTAAGTTTAACCATTGTAAAAAGCCTGTAATTTCGATCACAGACTGGGTATTGTTTCATAAAATTGTTTTTCCACTTATATATTTTCCTTTTTTTGAAAAACGAGTAGAAGTGCAAAGGGCAACCCTTTTAGTGTAGCAGCCCTTTGTTGTTTTGTTGCAAATGCTCGTTTGCCTTCGATTGTTTATTTTGAAATAAATGCAGCTGCGCGCCGTAGCTTTCAATCCATTCCTGGACAATCCGTTCTGTCGTTTCCTGTCCTTTATACTTGCGGCCGGCCTTTGCATAGGTCGTTTCAAAATCACTCCAAAGCAGCTCTACCCATGTACGTGCTTCGTCATATGTCAGCATATTGTTTTTTTCCATGAGTTGTTCTGTTAGTCGCTCAAAGTATTGTTCCATGTCGGTTCCTCCTTCATCTAGCAGAAAGTGCCTTTTTAAAAAAACCTCTTTTTTCATATACTACCCTTACGTCTTCAAAAGACGCAAATGATTTGTATTGTTTGGAGGGAATCGATATGCGCAATAAAGCAAAGGGCTTTCCAAATCAGGTAAATCACAAATTTGAAGGCGAACCAGGCGCTACAGATGCATATGCGTCTAAAAGGCCGAATGGTGAGACGAATACACGTCCGCAGGAACGTATGAGGGCATCAGGGAAACGCTAATTTTTCCAAAGGGAGTGCTTGAGATATGAGTTCAAATGGGAAATCGTATATGGAAGATTTTGTTCAATTAAGGACAACCGCTTACCCTCAACCATGGGCGAATGCAAAGCATTCTGCCTCTCAGGTCAACGGAGAAACGCAGCAAACGCAGCACGACATCGTACTTCAGAACAACGTCCGTAAACAACGTTCGAAGTAAAGGAAAGGACTGATCTTAGAGAGATCAGTCCTTTTGCGTAAGCATTGAAATCGGCAGGGCATCTTCTTTTTCTGGAGACGATACTCTGTATCCCCAAGCAAACACCCCGTTCAAATATTCCACGTAAAATTGCTCGCCTGTGTCTTTGATTTGATAGGTCGTTTTGGTTTGAATCAACCCTGGATCTAATAAGTAGGCTTTGGCCATATCAATTTTCCGTTCTAAGACGGCGTATTCATTCACTATACCTAGCTGCTCAGCCTTTCTAGCTTTTTCAGAAAGGGCCGCAATTTCCTGTTTTAATTCGTATTCTGTCATCTCACTATAACGTTTGTCCATCTGTTATTCCCCTTTGTTTAAAACGTGATCAATTGCATCGAGATCAAAGCCTTTTCGAAAGAGAAATTGCTTCACTTTCATCTTCTTTTCAAATGACCCGTCATATCCTACCTTGCGTTTCGCCTTCTCCAGCATATACAGAAGGGCTTCTTCTTCCTGTTCCTCTTCTTGTCCATCATAGGCTTCTTGAAGGGCTTTATCAATGATTGCAAACGAAAAGCCCTTTCGCTGAAGCTGGAGCTTGATGCGCTGCTCAATTTCTTTTGTCGAACGATTTTTTTCTTTTCTCACAAGCTTAAGCACCTGCTTGACGGCTTCCTCCAGCTGTAAGTCCTCAGGATATTGCGAGAGCGCTTGTTCAATGGTGTCATCGTCTATGCCTTTAAGCTTTAATTCTTTTTTTAGGACGGACGGCCCTTTGCTGTTCGTTTTCCGGTGAGTGCTCACAAATGCTTCTGCAAATTCAAAATCATTTACATACTTGTAATGCTTTAATTTGTGTATAATTTCACTAATAGCAGGTGTTGGTATTTCTTTTTTCTTTAAATAATCAGTGACTTCTTTCACTGATCTCATGCGGTAAGATAAATAATCGACCGCCTGCTCAAATCCCTTTTTGACTGAATCACCGAATTGTATCTCAATGATATCTGCTTCATCCAGCTCTTTCCCCTTTTTCAAATCGTGCTGGACAAGCACATCTAGATCAACGCTAAAGGCGTACTTTTCATCAAGAAAGATGTTGACGCGCTCTGTATTGTTTTTCTGAGCAGAAATTTTTGTAATATAAGGCATCCTGTTATCACCCCTTTTCTAAAATCGTCAGGATGTTTCTTCTGATTCAAAATCGTAAAAGATAATAGGTATGTATATGAGAGGAGAGATGTCAATTGAATATCGCCATCACCGGAGGAACCGGTTTTATCGGCCAGCACGTCACAAAGGTGCTCGCTGCTGAAGGACATCATCTATATATTTTAACAAGAAATCCAAAGGAATCCGAACAAAATCATTTACATTATGTGCAGTGGCTGACAGAAGGTGCTGCGCCTGAGGATGAATTGCCTGCCATTGATGTATGGATAAACCTTGCTGGAAAATCCATTTTTACACGTTGGACCGACAAGGCGAAAAAAGGCATTCTTTCTAGCCGTCTACAATCAACGCAAGAAGTGAAACGCATCATCGAAGCGCAGGAAACGAAACCGTCTGTACTCATTCAAGCAAGTGCTGTCGGGATTTATGGCACGTCTAAAATAGAAGATTTCACGGAGGAATCACCTCCTGCGGATACTGATTTCTTAAGTCATACATCCAAGCTTTGGGAGGCTGAGGGACAAAAGATTGAAGCACTCGGCATTCGTACGGTCTATACACGCTTTGGCGTCGTGTTAGGAGAAAAAGGGACACTGCCTCTGATGACACTGCCATACAAGCTGTTTGCCGGCGGGACCATCGGTTCTGGCACGCAATGGGTTTCGTGGGTTCATGTGGACGATGTGGCCCATCTCATTGCTTATGCGATTCACAATGACGACATATCAGGTCCACTCAATGTCACATCACCGAATCCTGTTCAAATGAAGCAGCTCGGACAGACCATTGCCTCTGCCCTTCACCGTCCACACTGGCTGAAGGTGCCATCCTTTGTGATCAAAACGGCACTTGGCGACATGTCATTACTTGTTTTAGAAGGCCAGCGCGCCATGCCGAAAAAGGCGCTGCTATCTTCTTATGAATTTTTACACCCTGAGCTAAAAGAAGCGATTTTGCATTCAGAGGAATAAAATTTGTCAAAAACACCCATCCTAAGAAGAAATGATATGAGGGGGCGATTTTGATGAAGAAAAAAGAACACCAGCCAACTTCGAAGCTGAAGAAAACCCAGGAAGTCCTGTATCAGCAAGAATTCAAAAAAGCGGAAAGAGCAGCAGAAAAAAGAAACAAATAAAACGGATATTCCTCTTTCACAAGCACATAACTAAAGTGATCTTGTAAAGGAGGAGAAGGCTTTGAAAAAAGACCAACACAAAAAATCCAACTACGAGCTAGCGGCACAAGAAACAGATGGAGAATATGTTGAATTTTCCAAAGAACTTGCAGATCCAAATGACGTAAAAGCAATGGCACGTATGAAAGCAGCCGATCAGCGCGCCAAAAAACAATAAGTAAAAAGGCAGACCTTTAGACAGGGTCTGCTTCAGATTGTTGACAAAGGGCTAAAATGACCTTTATTTTAGCCCTTTGTCTTCTTTTCAGCGTGATAGAAAGCCCTTGAAGTCTAGGAAGGACGAGTACCGGAGCGGAGCGAATTGGACATTCGTGAGCACCGGAACGCAGGACTGACAAAGAATGCGAGGGTTTG
>NZ_JACXXE010000002.1 GCF_014764715.1 Bacillus crepusculi
GTAGAAGGCGGTTTTTGATTAAGCATGATCTGCTGGGAAAACAATACCTGCGTCCTTTCTTGCGGCTTCAAGGACTTTCATAACAGAGAGGCTTTCATCAAGCCATGCATAGCACTGTTCATGATTTTTGGTTTCAATGATGTGCTGGAAAGCTTCAGCTTCATAAAACAGGCGGTTTGGATTCGTTTGTGCATTGAGTGAGATGACTCTGTCATCAACATGTAGCAGCACTTCCTCACAGCCATTTGCCCCATTTTTCACATGCATGAATCCTTTTTCTCCTTGAATCAGAGCGAAGTTCATGCTGCTTGTATCCTTACTGCCGACACTTGTCGCAATGAAATCATTGTAAGTGAACGTCAAAACACCAGATGTGTCAATGCCGTTTGGATGGCGGTTGGCCTGGTATCGAACCTGCTCCGGTGATCCAAAGAGATTCATGATGAAATGGACATTATAGATATTAATATCCATCAAGGCTCCTCCAGAGAATTCTGGGTTAAAGACATTTGGTGTTTCACCGGCTAGCAGCTGATTATATTTACTTGAATATTGACTATAGTTGCATTGAACCAGTTTGATTCTGCCTAATTGATGAAGGTGCTTTTTGATTAAATGATAGTTTGGCATATGAACAGTCGTAATGGCTTCAAATAGGAGGAGCTGTTTTTCCTTTGCGAGAGCGATTAAGGCTTCCAGCTCTTTCGTATGAGAGGTGAAAGGTTTTTCGCAAATCACATGTTTTCCGTTCTTCAATGCAGCCGTGGCATGCTCGCTATGTAAACGATTTGGTGATGCGATATAAACAGCCTCTATGTGTGGATCTTCTAGCATAGCGGTTAAATCTGTATAAGTGGCTTGCACACCAAATTGATCTGCGAGTTTCTTTGCCGTTGCTTCCTTTCTTGAATAGACAGCGTGACAAGAGGCACCTTCCAGCTGTTCAATCGCCTGCAGGAAGCCTTCCACAATCACGCCTGTTCCGATGGTTGCAATTTTCATTCTACTCAAAACCCCTTCCAAACTCGTTTGATGTCAAATAAAGCTGTCTTTAGTATACCTGATGTTTTGATCGAACGTGCACTTAAGGCGAGGTGTGCCAGTGACACACACCGGCACAAATTTGGCAGATTCCACCATTAGCTGATGTTCGCTAATGTTTGTTTCGTTAACAATTGAATGGCTGCCTTCCTCTTCTTTAGCTCCTGAATGGAGTGTTGAATATCTTCTACCTTTTGTTGGAGCAACTGTTCAGCTTCTGTTTTTGACTGTTTTTCAAATAGTGACGTGATAATTTCACGAATTTCTTTGAGTGAGAAATCTAGCTTTCTCGCTTCGGTGATAAAGGATAGCATGAGTACATATTTTTTATCATATAAACGATAGCCGTTATGTGCTCTCTTTGGCTCGGGGAGCACACCCTCATTTTCGTAAAAACGAATGGTTTCAATATGTACACCAGACATTTTTGACAATTTACCTCTAGTAAATGTAATCATTCCCTGCACCTCCTTTCTTTGCTATCCATCATACAATTAGATTTGCTAGTTTCAAAATAAGCAATGGTGAACATTTGTTCCATTCTATTCATCTGAAAAGGGTCGTAAGCTCTATTTAAAGCAGGATGAATAGAATGCGATATAATAGATTAGGATAAGATGATTTTTTGTTACAGGTGGGAACAAGTAGACAGCGTGAGAAAAAAACGATAGGCTAAAATAGGTAAATAGTAATGAAGAAACCTGTGATCATGTGGATGATCGCTCAAAATAGTGACAGCACGTTTTGCTGAGAAAAGGGGACCAGTGAATGTATAAATTAGTCGCAATTGATATGGATGGTACGTTATTAAATGATCAACATATGGTGCCAGATGAAGTGTTCGAAGCCATTCAACAGGCAAAAGCAGAGGGAATTAAAATTGTGTTATGTACAGGCCGGCCAATTGGCGGGGTGAATCGCTATTTAGCAGAGCTTCAGCTCAATCAAGAGGGAGATTATGTGATTGCCTATAATGGGGCGCTTGTCCAAAACAGCCATACAAATGATGTGGTGTCAGAACTGACGTTATCCTATGATGATTTAACTTCTTTATATGAACTAAGCCGTCAGTTGGATACACCGATGCATTATTTCGATTCAGCTCATTTGTATACACCAAACCGCGATATTAGCGAGTACACAGTGCTTGAATCCTACTTAACAAAGCTGCCGCTTAAGTATTTACCTGTCGAAGAGGCAGATCCAACAATGAGGCTTCCGAAGATGATGTATATTGATCAGCCAGAACGTTTAGAAAAGACGATACAAGCCATTCCGTCTGAAGTGAAGGACAAGTACATGATGGTGAAAAGCACGGATTTCTTCCTTGAAATTCTGCATCCTGATGTCAGCAAAGGAAATGCCGTGAAGCTTCTGGCTAAGGAGCTGGGCATTTCTCGTGAAGAAGTCATGGCCATTGGTGACAATGGAAACGACGTATCAATGCTGGAGTTTGCAGGCTGCGGCGTCGCCATGGGAAATGCCATTGATGAGGTCAAAGCAGTAGCGGATGTTGTGACAAAATCCAATAATGAAGCCGGAGTAGCACATGTCCTGCATGAGCTGGTTTTAGGAAAATAAGAAAAGAGCGGTCTACCAGTGAGGTAGCCGCTTTTTTATATGGTTGAGAAAAAGTAAACAAGCATACGTCTGCTGCTCAAATTCGTCTTTTGCAGCATTGCCTTCACATGATCATGTACGGTGTGAGGTGAAATACATAACGTACTGGCGATTTCCTTTGTAGACTGGCCCTTTAATAAGCAGTCAAGGACGTTCATCTCTCTATCTGTCAGCCGATACGTTTTCGCCGCATAAGGAAGAATATCGCTCGTTTGGGCTCTCTTGATATGAATCATGACGGCTTCTTTTTGCCCGGTTGCCTGCTCTAATTGAAATGCTTGAAAAGAGAGGAAAAGCCCTGTAGGCATTCTCGTCATGCTTGCCGCTGTTTGGGTGCCGCCGCCGTATAAAAGCTTAGCACTTAATGCTCTGAATGGTCGGGGCATGACGGCACGGTCATGGATTTGCTCAAAGGTTTGGAAGGTATGTAGCCAATGAAGCCCTGTTTCATTTCCATAAAGAAGGGTGTGATCATGAGAAAGAATGAGAAACCCTTGCTGCTCTGCCGCGTCATCAGCTTCAGTGTCTCTTTTTTTGAAAAGCTCATCTCTCAGCTTGGCTGCGAGTGCTGGGGTTTGATGGATGACTGCTTGTATGTCTCGTTCATGAAAAGGTTCCTTTCCCTTTTTACGATAGAGGCTGGCGATGCCCCAGCATTCTCCTTGGATCACAAGGGCTACCCGCAATTCATCTCCCCATCCTTTAGGTAACAGGATGTGCTGATAGCGCTCACTGCTCAGATATTTTCCGCTCTGGACGAGGCTTGCGGCATGAACAGGTCCTTTTGCTAGCGACTCATGCTGATGCACGTCCTTTTTTAAAAACTCATTTTGAAACAGCCGGTCATGAATGTCTTCAATCGGTTCATCTGTGAAGGAACCTGTCGAGAGGAGAGTGGCTGGATCAATGGTCGTAATACAGGCGGCATCAAAATCAAGGACGGCGGCAAGCTCGTCCCGAACGTGTTGTCTCAGCTGCTGAAAATGAGTCGCTGGATTGGTCACATGATCTCCTCCTCAAAAATCCCCACTATTAGGGATCGTTTTTCCTGATGTCTCTTTTTACAATAAAGATGTCATACCGCTAGTGTACAGGAAACCATGTAAAGCGGAAAGGAATTGGAGGAGAAGCACATGAAAGGAAATCAGCAGTGGCACGATCCAATTGCTGAATCATACGCAGCAACGATTGCACATAAGGTACCCGGCTATCATCTCTTGCATGAGCTGACAGTAGACGTATTAGAAACTGAATTAAAGGGAAAGGCCTCTCGCATTTTGATTGCCGGAGCGGGTGGTGGGGAAGAGATCATCAACATGCTTCAAAGAAAAGCAGACTGGCTCATCACAGGGGTCGATCCGTCACCTTCTATGATGGGTATGGCGAAAAAGCGGGTAGCAGAGCTTCAAATGGAGGCGCGCGTTACTTGGCATGAGACCGCATTACACAAGGTGTCGGCTGAAACTGTATACGATGCAGCAGTGAGCTTACTTGTGATTCATTTTGTGAAAGAGCGGCTGCCATTTTTACAGGAGATTGCCCGCCGGCTTCAACCAGGGGCATTGCTTTTGGTGGCATTTATACAAGGAGAGATGAAGTCACGCACATTTCAGCAGGAGCTTCATATGCTTTCTCTTTTCATGCAAAGGCAAGGCCTAGAAAATGAAGTGTTTGCGTCCTTTAAAGCTAGGCTGGGACGCGCGGCACATCCTGTTCCTGAGGAAGAGATGAGAGGTCATTTAATCAAAGCGGGATTTGAAGACATCAAACCTTATTTTCAGGCAGGAATGATCAAAGGGCTTGTTTGCAAGCGAGGTCGTAGAGAGCCGGATGAGAAATGAGATCACAGGTGATGGTGATTGGCGGCTATGGACATGTCGGACAGCAATTATGTCTTCAGTTAAGTGAAGTGTATCCTGGGCAAATTGTTGCGGCAGGCAGAAGCTATGAGAAGGCTGAACAATTTTCACGCCAGACAAAAGGGCGGGTTCTTCCTTATCAATTAGATGTCAGTAAGCCGTTACATTCGGACTGGATAGATCAAACGAAGCTGGTGATCATGTGTCTTGATCAAGATGGCACGTCATTTACTGAAGCAGTTCTGCGTTCAGGTATTGATTATATAGATATATCTGCAAAGGGGGCGTATTTGGAGCAGGTGGCAAAGCTGGATCAGCAGCACATCGGTGCAACGGCTTTGCTCAGTGTAGGGCTTGCGCCTGGCCTTACGAATTTATTAGCGGCGAAAGCGGCATCTATGCTCTCGTCAGTGGATCAAATAGATATTGGTATTATGCTTGGGATGGGCGATCAGCATGGAAAAGCCGCCATTGAATGGACGCTTGATCATGTTCATACTGACTATGAGCTTACCGAGCATCATCAGCGAAAAAGAGTCAGAAGCTTTACTGGAGGCAAACAGGTAAACTTTGGCGGGAAACTTGGAAAACGGTATGCCTATCGATTCCCTTTCTCTGATCAACAGACATTGCCTTCAACGCTTCACGTGCCTTCTGTGACGACAAGGCTTTGTTTTGATTCCCGCGTGGCAACGCGTGCATTGGCTTTCACAAGGAGCCTTGGAATGACGTCTCTTCTCACTGTGCCGAAAATCAAGGAACGAGCTATTTCCATGATTCAATCTACTCAAATGGGAACAGATCAATATGCAGTGAAAGTGGAGGCTACAGGAATGGATGGGAACAAGATTCATCAAGCAGCGCTTGGAATAAAAGGACACGATGAGTCTAAGGCAACAGCTCAAGTCGCCTGTTCCGCGGCACTGCACTTATTGAACAGACGATTTCAGCCAGGCGTTTTTCATATCGAAGAATTATTTTCACTAACGTATACAAAAGGTGATTTTGCTTTGGTCGATCATAAAACGAAGGAAGAACGGGCATTAGCGATTAGAGCCAGCCTTTTAGACTAGCATCACGCTAGTCTTTTTATGATGCCGACGCCACTTCTCCTTTTTTCTTGATGCACGCTGTAATGAGCTGTGTCAATGTGTCAGAACCTTTTGATGAAAGGTGGACACCATCAGGCTGAAAATAGGCTGGCTGCCTTGTAGCAGCTGAATGCCAATCGACCAAGGTGACATTGTGATGTTGATCGGCCACTCGCTGTATCACTGCATTCACATCGTTTTCCCAAGACCTTGGAACCCTCGTGTTCACAAGGAAAATGTGTGCCTTAGAAAAATGCTGAATGAATGCTGTCAACGTGCCCTCGGTAAAATAACCATTCGTGCCAAGCTCAATAATAACAGCGGCATCAGATTGATTATATGAAGCGTATTGAGGGGCGATGCTGATGGCTTCGTTCATTTGTCTACCAACCTTCGCATCAATGGTGATTTGTTCATATGCTTTTTCAAGGTTCGGCGCAATGTCTAACATGACGGAATCACCAATAGCCAGAACTTGATGAAACTGCTTGTGATCTGCTGCTTTTTTTTCGTGCTTTTCTTTCTTTTTCTTTGCTTTTGATTCCGCAGAGTCTCCTGCTTTTTTCGGTGCCGTCTTAATTTGTGTCACTTCCTTGGCATGTGGGGAGGTGTGAGACGAGCTGGACATACCAATCGTAAATAAGATCAAGAGAGATGCGGCGATGCCAAGAAACACTTTATTGGACGTAGACCACTGCTTGATTCCTTTTTTCCAAATAGACCAAGAGGCAAAATATTGTCTGAAGCCAAGTCGGCGGATGGGCTGTTCGATAAAGCGATAGGAAGCCTCTGCAATCAGTAAAATGGCAATGAGCTGTAATGTGACACGCCCCATGGAAGGCTGTCCAATTTCAATGACAGGTGTGGTCAGCACGATGATCGGATAATGCCACAGGTAAATACCGTAAGAACGCTTCCCAAGAAAGACGAGCGGCTGATAGGAGAGCCATTTCCCCACAAGACTTGCAGGGTGGCAGACGCACGCAATTAAGATCGCTGCATTCAGACAGAATAAAAGCATGCCACCCTGATAGAGGAAGCCGTCAAATTCGTCCACTGTATACACACATAGAAGGAAAATCGCAAACGAACCAAATCCGGCGATATGTAAAATACGTCTGCCAACAGGAAGTAATTTTCTGCTAGACAGTCTTTGCATCGGCCATACAAATGCTAGACTGCACCCAATCAGGAGCGCAAATGCACGAGTGTCTGTTCCGTAATAAACCCTGCTTGGGTCGATATCCGGTGAATAGAGAATCGCCATCCATAAGGCGGAGACAAGTGCAAGGCCAAAGGTGATCATTGGCAGGCGAGACCTATTTTTCACCCATTTTAGTCCTGCAATCAACAGCACTGGCCACATGATATAAAATTGCTCCTCTATCGCCAAAGACCACAAGTTTTTCAGTGGAGATACAGCGTTGAAGCTATCAAAATAAGACAGCTGATGGAAAATGTACCACCAGTTACTGACATAAAAAAAGGACGATATGGCATCGCCACGAATGGATAGTAATGCGTTTGAACCAGCAATGGCGCACCAGCTGACGGTTAAAAAAATCATCACGTAAGCAGCTGGAAGAAGCCTTCTGATCCGTCCCATCCAAAACGGGAAAAGCTCTTGATAGCCCAAATCCTGCTTATGTAAAAGGATCGTCGTAATCAAATAACCAGAAATCACAAAAAACAAATCAACGCCAAGAAACCCGCCGCTTGCGGGTCCGATATGTAAGTGATAAGCAATGACCGCCAATACAGCAACGGCCCGCAGCCCATCTAATCCTAATATATAACGTAAACGATTTTCCTTGTTGTTCATGAAAATGAATCCCCCATCAATGTCGAACGCTTCTTATTTGTTGTTTACTCCAAAAGAACAACGATTCTTTTATTTTATATAAGTTTAGACGAATCAGCATCACATTTTGTTGGCGAATTTCTGTCTTTTTTAATAAATTTTTTTATATGAAGATAGAGATGGGAGCGATTGTCTTATTTTTATATGCAAAACCAAAATCCCTGTCATAATAAAAGAAGAAGGAAAGGGGATGTGTGAAATGAGAACGATTGAAAATGATCAGTTATTGGTTCAGATCAATGAGAGAGGTGCCGAGGTCAGAGAGGTACTTCACAAGGAAAACGGGCGTCACTATATGTGGTCGGGTGATCCTGCATATTGGGGCAGGGTGTCGCCTGTCTTATTTCCGATTGTTGGACGATTAAAGGAGGATCAATACAAGATAGGTGATCAAACCTATGAGCTCACGCAGCATGGATTTCTGCGCGATGTCGATTTTGATTTATATGAAGAAACGAAAGATACGTTGACCTTTCAATATGAATCAAAAGGTCGTCATGTTGAGCAATATCCTTATGAATTTACAGCCCGCATTCGTTATGAATTGTCGGAAAATGGGCTGACGATTTCCTGGGAAATTAATTATGACGGAGACGACACGATGTATTTCTCCATTGGAGGGCACCCCGCATTTCATATCCCGCTTACTCAAGGTGAGCAAACAGCAGATTATTCACTGACATTGACACCATCCACTGAACATCTACCTGTCCAATATGAACTTCGGAACTCACTTGTAAGGGAGAAGGAAAAAGGCATTCAGCTTGAGCCGATTCAGCTTCGACCAGAGCTTTTTCAGTACGATGCGATGATTTTTAGTCATATCAATCGTGTGTCATTGCATTCCCAAGCAGGCCATGGGGTTGAGGTCGACCTCACGGGTTTTCCGTTCGTTGGCATTTGGTCTCCTTATGATCAAGAAAAAGGAACGATGGCTCCTTTTGTTTGTATTGAGCCTTGGTATGGCATCGCAGATATGGAAGGAACGAATGGGCAGTACAAGGAGAAATTCGGCATTCAAACTTTAAAGAAGGGTGAGACCTTTCGTGCCGCTTACACCATTTTTTTCAAATGAACATGTGTGCATGATGAAGTGAACAATTTGTTATGATAGAAGAAAAAAAGGAGGCGTACGAATGGATCGGGAGAAACAGCAACTCAGTATTGAAGCGGCAAGGCTTTATTACTTATCTGATTACAGCCAGCAGGAAATCGCCAAACAGCTCGACCTGTCGAGACCGACTGTGTCTCGGCTGCTTCAATATGCGAAGGAAAAAGGGTACGTCCAAATCACGGTGATGGACCCATTTGAGGATTTAAACGAGCTGTCTTTATTGCTCAAGGAAAAATACGACCTGCTCGAAGCTCATGTAGTATTTTCGCCAAAGGACGACTATCCAACCATCACCAATTACTTGAGCCAATTTGGTGCAGATTACCTGCAAGACACGGTGAAAGACGGTGATATCGTGGGGGTGAGCTGGGGAACCACCATGTATCAAATTGCGCAAAAGATGCAACCTAAACAGGTAAAAGGTGTAGAGGTTGTCCAGCTCAAGGGCGGCATTAGCCACTCCCATGTGAATACATATTCTGCGGAAACTATCCAGCTGTTTGCGGAGGCCTTTCAAACCGCACCACGCTATTTGCCACTTCCTGTTGTGTTTGATAGTGCAGAAGTCAAAGAGATGGTGGAGAAGGACAGACATATTCAACGAATCATTGAAATGGGAAAACAGGCGAATATCGCTCTGTTTACTGTTGGTACAGTAAGAGATGAGGCACTTTTGTTTAGGTTGGGTTATTTTCGTGAAGAAGAAAAAGCGCTGCTCAAGGCATCCAGTGTTGGAGATATTTGTTCGCGCTTTTATGATCAAGAAGGACGCATTTGCAGTGAAGCGATTAACAATCGCACAATAGGCGTGGAGCTTGATGATTTAAGGACAAAAGAACGCTCTATTCTTGTCGCTGGCGGACATCGAAAGGTTGCCTCTATCCACGGAGCCCTAAGAGGAAAATATGCGAACGTATTGATCATTGATCAGCACACAGCAAGAGCTCTTTTAAATGTCACAAAATAGATGAACAAAATTTCATAACTATGTTTACAAATGTTCAAAGGTCATTTAAGATGAAAGTATCTTAACTAAAAGGAAGTGTGAAGCATGACGATAGCAAACCTTATTGATCATACAGCACTAAAACCAGATACATCAAAAGCTGCAATCTTGCAGTTACTTGAAGAAGCAAAGACTTATCAATTTGCATCCGTTTGTGTCAATCCAACATGGGTGTCACTTGCAGCGAAAGAACTAGCTGGGACAGGCGTTGATGTATGTACTGTCATCGGTTTCCCGTTAGGCGCAAATACAACGGCGGTCAAAGCATTCGAAACAAAGGATGCGATTGAAAACGGAGCGACAGAAGTGGACATGGTCATCAATATTGCGGCACTGAAAGACGGCGAATATGAAGTGGTTGAACAAGATATTCGTGCGGTTGTAGACGCGGCAAAAGGGAAGGCACTTGTGAAAGTCATTATTGAAGCATGTTTGCTCACAGATGAAGAGAAAGTGAAAGCTTGTGAGCTTTCTGTGAAAGCTGGCGCTGATTTTGTGAAAACATCGACTGGATTTAGTACAGGCGGTGCAACGGTTGAGGACATCGCATTGATGCGTAAAACAGTAGGACCTGATATCGGTGTAAAAGCATCAGGCGGCGTGAGAACAAAGGAAGACGTTGAAGCATTGCTAGCTGCAGGCGCTACCCGCATTGGAGCCAGTGCAGGCGTTTCCATTATTAAAGGAGATCAATCAGCTCCTTCTAAAGACTATTAATTCATACGGTCCTATGGTAGGATAACATTCATGACTCATTAAATGATGAAAAAGTCATATGCGGAAGGATCTCGTTCTGGGAATTTCTTCCGCACTTTGTTTGCGAAATAGGGTTTGTCCCATACAAGCGCATTAATGTAAACGAATTCATTCAAGGAGGAAAAACATGAAATACGTGATTGGTATCATCGGTTTACTGGTGATTCTCGCCATTGCATGGCTAGCAAGTAACGGGAAAAAACGAGTGAAATTCCGTCCAGTAATTGTCATGATTGTACTGCAATTTATTTTAGGTTATATTCTGCTCAATACAGGTGTTGGGAACTTCCTAGTCGGAGGCTTTGCGAAAGGATTCCAAATGCTCCTAGGCTATGCCGGTGAAGGAATCAACTTCGTATTTGGCGGGTTAATGAATGATAATGCATCAACTTTCTTCATCAACGTCTTGCTGCCGATCGTCTTTATTTCGGCATTGATTGGTATCCTGCAGCATTGGCGTATCCTTCCGCTTATTGTACGCGGAATTGGATATTTGCTTAGTAAAGTAAATGGAATGGGGAAACTAGAATCCTACAACGCAGTAGCGTCTGCGATTTTAGGTCAATCAGAAGTCTTTATTTCCATTAAGAAACAGCTCGGATTATTACCTCAGCAGCGTCTTTATACATTATGTGCATCTGCGATGTCGACAGTATCGATGTCAATTGTCGGTGCGTACATGCAAATGATTAAACCAGAGTACGTTGTGACAGCACTTGTGCTGAACCTATTTGGTGGATTTATTATCGCGTCTATTATCAATCCATATGAAGTGTCTAAGGACGAGGACATGCTCGAAGTCGTCGAGGAAGAAAGACAATCCTTCTTCGAAATGCTTGGCGAATACATTATGGATGGTTTCAAAGTAGCGATTGTTGTTGCTGCAATGTTGATTGGATTCGTTGCATTAATTGCGATGATTAACGGTATCTTTACAGCAGTCATTGGTGTTTCTTTCCAAGATGTACTTGGATACGTGTTTGCTCCATTTGCGTTCCTAGTTGGTGTTCCTTGGAGCGAAGCGGTACAAGCAGGAAGTATTATGGCAACCAAAATGGTATCCAACGAATTTGTGGCGATGCAAATCCTATCCGGTGATGCTTTCCAATTCACTGCTCGTACAGAAGCCATCATTTCTGTATTCCTTGTGTCATTTGCGAACTTCTCTTCTATCGGTATCATTGCGGGAGCAGTCAAAGGCTTAAACGAAAAGCAAGGAAACGTTGTCGCACGCTTTGGGTTAAAGCTGTTATTCGGTGCAACACTTGTCAGCTTCTTAACAGCAGGCGTTGTCGGTTTGATTTACTAATTTTAAAAAAGGAATGGTGAAAACAATGAGAATGGTAGATATCATTGCGAAAAAACGTGACGGAAAAGAATTATCTTCAGAGGAAATTTCTTTCTTTGTCAAAGGCTATACGGACGGAACAATTCCTGACTACCAAGCAAGTGCCTTGGCGATGGCGATTTTCTTCCAAGATATGACGGACCAAGAACGTGCAGACTTAACACTCGCTATGGCGAACTCAGGCGATACGATTGACCTGTCTGCTATTGACGGCATTAAAGTAGATAAGCACTCAACAGGCGGAGTAGGCGATACAACAACGCTTGTACTTGCTCCTCTTGTTGCTGCACTTGATGTACCTGTTGCAAAAATGTCTGGGCGCGGTCTTGGGCATACAGGCGGTACAGTGGACAAGCTTGAAGCGGTAAAGGGCTTCCACGTAGAAATTACAAAAGACGAGTTCATTGAGCTCGTGAACCGTCATAAAGTAGCCGTCATTGGGCAATCAGGCAACCTCACGCCAGCTGATAAAAAGCTGTATGCCCTTCGTGATGTGACAGGAACCGTTAACTCGATCCCGCTCATTGCAAGCTCCATTATGAGTAAGAAAATTGCTGCGGGTGCGGATGCGATCGTACTAGATGTGAAAACAGGCGCAGGTGCTTTCATGAAAACACCTGAAGACTCTGAGAAGCTTGCAAAAGCAATGGTTCGTATCGGAAACAACGTAGGCAGACAAACGATGGCTGTCATCTCTGACATGTCTCAGCCACTTGGATTAGCGATTGGAAATGCTTTAGAAGTGAAAGAAGCCATCGACACACTTCGAGGCGAAGGTCCTGAAGACTTAAACGAGCTTGTGCTGACTTTAGGAAGCCAAATGGTTGTTCTTGCGAAAAAAGCAGATACACTTGATGAAGCAAGAGAAAAGCTGATAGAAGTCATGAAAAACGGCAAAGCACTTGAGAAATTCAAGGAATTTTTAGAAAATCAAGGTGGAGACAGCTCGATTGTAGATCAGCCTGAAAAACTGCCACAAGCTCCATATCAAATCGAAGTACCTGCAAAAGAATCAGGTGTGGTTGCTGAAATCGTCGCAGACGAAATCGGTGTTGCAGCGATGATTCTAGGAGCAGGACGTGCAACAAAAGAGGACGATATCGACCTATCTGTCGGCATCATGCTGAACAAAAAGGTGGGAGATCGTGTTGAAAAAGGGGATTCACTCGTGACACTGCATGCAAACCGTGAAGATGTTTCAAATGTCATGGAGAAAATTTATGACAACATCCGCATTGCAGATCATGCTGATGTACCAACTTTAATCCACACAGTCATTACAGAATAAAGGAAAAGGGCAAAAGTGATTCGTCGCTTTTGTCCTTTTTTATGTCATAAGGCGGGCGTTCAGCTCGTCTTTTTCTTTCGTGATAAAAAATTTCACTTTATGAAACAAACCTCTTGCAATCATCAAACAATGGGTGTATATTAGTTGACGAGTCAATGATTGATATATCAACTAATTGATCTGAATAGAAAAGAGGGGATGGCATTGACTGCATTTTGCTCTGAAGAAGCAGAGGTATTATATCGTTTGCAGTGTGTGAACCGTATGATGGGCGTGAAGTTCGAAGCATGCACGGGCATCAGCCAATCGAGACTTGAGTTGCTATCACTGTTATTTCAAGCCGATGAAATCAGCCAATCAGATTTGCAGAAAAAAGTAAATATTGATAGTGCGGCTGTGACGCGTCACTTAAAACAGTTAGAAACAAAAGGAATGGTCACGCGCAGAAGAAAGCCAGAAGATAATCGAGTCACACTTGTTCGTCTGACAGAGGAAGGCAGAACACGAATCGAAGCTTCTAAAAAAGAAAAAGAACGATTTATCTCAGAAATGCTTGAAAACGTAAGTGATGAAGAACGAAAGCTTCTCACTGATGTGCTCATCCGTATACAACAAAACATCGAAAAGATTCAAACAACTTAAAGGAGTGTTACAACATGGCTACAACATTAAAAACAAACGATTTTATGGACATTATGAAAGGGCGCCGCTCTATTCGTAACTATGACCCAGCTGTGAAAATTAGCAAAGAAGAAATGACAGAGATTTTAGAAGAAGCAACAACAGCACCATCATCAGTGAATGCACAGCCTTGGCGCTTCATGGTCATTGACAGCCCAGAAGGAAAAGAAAAGCTTGCACCGCTCGCAAAATTCAACCAAACACAAGTGGCAACATCAGCGGCTGTCATTGCTGTATTTGCAGATATGAAAAACAATGAATACTTAGAAGAAATTTATTCAAAAGCGGTAGAGAATGGCTACATGCCGCAAGAAGTGAAAGAAAGACAGATTGCTGCCTTAACTGCACACTTTGATGCTCTTCCAGAGCAAGTCAATCGCGAAACCATTTTAATTGACGGTGGAATTGTGTCTATGCAGCTCATGCTTGTTGCACGTGCACATGGCTATGATACAAACCCAATTGGCGGGTATGATAAAGAAGTTATCGCTGAAACATTTGGCTGGGATAAAGAACGTTATGTACCAGTTATGTTGCTATCAATCGGGAAAGCAGCTGACGAAGGCTATGCATCTTACCGCTTACCGGTCGATCGTATTGCAGAGTGGAAATAATATTTTTTAAAAAGGAGACGATCATATGATTATTATTCATGCAGGGATGACCATTCATCCAGAAAAAGAAACCGTATTTCTAGAAGAAATCAATGGATTAATGAAAGCTTCACAGGCTGAAGAAGGCAACGTATCCTACAAGCTATTTAAGGATACGGAAAAAGAAAATACCTTTTTAATGGTAGAAATTTGGAAAGATGAAGCTGCGGTTCAAAGCCATAATGCAAGTGCGCATTTCCAGGCTTTCGTAGCGAAGGCAAAAGAATTTTTAGCCGCTCCACTTGATGTGGTTGCCTTTCATGGTGAGCAACTTTCATAGAAACACAACAAACACCCTAGGCGTCTATGCCTAGGGTTCTTTTATTTTCGACACCTCGTTCCACCCCTATCATTCGCGTATTGTGCATTTTCCACAAAGTTTCTGAAAATAAAATGTTTTTCGACTGAATAATATTGGAATATGCTAGAATTAGATATTATTTATTACCAAATTAGGGAGGAACCAATATGAAAAAAGGGAAATGGACGAGCATAGCACTAACAGCTGTCCTCGGTTTAGGCACATTGACAGCTTTCAGCACCCCACTATCTGCCCACACCACAGAAAAGTCAACATCCTCAGACGGCGGTCATTATTCAGGTATTCCATTCGACGCAAGTGTTGTGAATGAAGACCGTCTTATCAAATCCTTGAAAAAACAAGGAAAGATCAAAAAGAATGCCAATGAAGCAGAAACCCAAAAAGCGTTAAAGAACTATTTAAAGAAAAAAGAAGAAGCGGCCATGAAACAAAGTGCCAGCACCTTAACAGAAGAGCCTGAATTCCTAAAAGAATATAAACAAGACGTACATAATAAACTAGCCAAAAAGAAAAAGCTAAAGAAGCATAAAGGAAAAGAAGGCAACCAAGTAAAACCAGTCAAAAAGGAAAAGTATAAAGGCGACGTTCGCAATGATAAGGTACTAGTTTTATTAGTAGATTTTAAAGATTATAAGCATAATAGTATTAAAAAAGAAGAGACTGATATGTACTATGACAAGTACGATCAACAGCACTATCAAGAGATGCTTTTCGGAAAAAATGGCTACATCGGTCCAGATGGGAAACGAAAAGTATCCATGAAGCAATATTATGAAAAGCAGTCTGGCGGCAGTTACACGATCAGTGGAACAGTTGCTGGCTGGTATACAGCTAAGCATGAAGCAGCTTATTACGGCGGGAATGTTCCTGACGAAGAAGGCAGTGATGGCAGACCGCGTGAATTGGTGAAAGAAGCTCTCGAAGCAGCAGCAAAAGACCCGAATATTGACCTCGGTGAATATGATCAGTGGGATCGCTATGATATTGATGGAGATGGTGTTTATAACGAACCAGACGGCATCATTGACCATCTGATGGTCGTTCACGCTGGCGTAGGTGAAGAAGCAGGTGGCGGACAGCTTGGCTCTGACGCGATTTGGTCGCATCGTTGGTCACTTGGTGATGTATTTGAAATTCCAAACACTGAATCTGAAGTGGGTCAAGGCGGAAAGTTAGGCGCTCTAGATTATACGATTGAGCCTGAAGATGGCGCAGCTGGCGTTTTCACACATGAATTCGGACATGATCTTGGTCTACCTGATGAATACGATACACAGTATACAGGCAGAGGAGAGCCTGTTTCCTATTGGTCTATCATGTCAAGCGGAAGCTGGGCAGGTAAAGTACCTGGTACGGAACCTACAGGCTTTAGTCCATATGCAAAAGAAATGCTTCAAAACCTGCATGGTGGTAACTGGCTTTCTGGAAAAACCATTGATGGTAAAACATTAAAGAAAAGCAAAACCGTATTAATTGATGAAGCAGCAACAAAAGGAACAAATCATGATGCCGTTCGAGTTGATTTACCAGATAAAGAGATTGACGTCACAACACCTGCTCAAGGGAAATACGCGTACTTCAGCGGAACGGGTGACAATTTGAATGCAACCATGACGACAACAAGTATCGATTTGTCGAAAGGAAGCAAAGCAGAGCTTACGTTTAAAGCATGGTACGATATCGAAGAAGATTATGATTATGCGTATGTAGAAGTTCGTGAGACTGGGACAGACAAGTGGACAACCATTGCTGGAAGCATCACAAATGATCGGAATGAAGCAGGTGCTAACGAAGGTAATGGAATCGACGGAAAATCCGACGGCTGGGTAGATGCAGCCTTTGATCTTTCTGCATATGCAGGGAAGAAAATCGATTTGCAATTCCGCTATACAACAGATGCAGGCTATTCTCTGCCAGGTTTATTTGTAGATGATCTAAAGGTCACAGCAGATGGAGAGAAAGTGTGGTCAGATGATGCTGAGGGAACGTCTACATTTACCTTTAATGGATTCTCTCAATCTAATGGAAAACAATATGCCGCTCAGTATTATTTACTAGAATGGCGCTCTTATGCGGATGTCGATAAAGGCTTAAAGCATATCAAACGAGGGGCAAGCCTGATGAGCTATAATAACGGTTTGGTCGTGTGGTATGTCGATCAATCTTATAGTGATAACTGGGTAGGGAAACACCCAGGGAACGGCTTCCTTGGTGTCGTAGATGCGGATCAGCAAGTATTGAAATGGAGTGACGGTTCCATTGCAGCTACAGGGTTCCAAGTACATGATGCAGCATTTTCTTTGAATCCAAGTACGAAGCTGAATATTGATTATACAGCGACAACAGGCTTAACCTTAGAAGATCGCTATATTCGTCCGACTCGTACATTTAGTGATAAAAAGAATTATGTCAATCCAAACAACCCTGATGCAGGACGCGATGTGCCGGCATATGGTCTCTCCTTTAAAGTCGTTGGAGAAAGTAAGGATCGTTCTGTTGGAAAGGTATTAATTTCTAAAAGTAACTAAACAGAAAGCCGGATTCTACCATTGAATCCGGCTTTTTGATATGTGGAGATGAGACAGTTCATTACGTGGTCGTTTTTTGATCGAATGTCTGTTCTTTTTTATTTTGATATCCGAATGAAACCATTATATAATAAAGACTGGAAGGTTTTTCTTTCATTCATGGTTCTTTTTAGCTGTTAAAAAACAGGAAAGGATGAGCGTTACCAATGAGTTGTGTCACTGCCAAGCAATTAAAGGTGATTCGAGGGACGATGCAGACTTTTTGCAGCCATTTGGAGTATGATGGCCATGGTAAGCTTCACATCAATACCATCATGGCTTTTATTAAAAAGGAATTCGGTGTAAGGAAAATGAAAGACATTCCACAAAGTCGGTTTACGGAAGCACTAGAATTAATACAAGACTTTGATTTATACACAGACAAAATAGAGATTCGTGATCGTCTAACAGAAAGGAATTAACTAAATTGAATATTTTAGCAATGATTTTAGTAGGAATCGTCGCGTTAGAACACATTGTCATCATGTTACTCGAAATGTTTTTTTTGGAATCAAAGATGGCGAAGAGATCTTTCCGGCTGCCTGAACACTTGCAAAAAGATCCAAATGTAAAAGTGATGTTTGCCAATCAGGGGCTTTATAACGGGTTTCTAGCTGCAGGACTCATTTGGGGGCTCATTCTCGGAGCGAATACCATTGGATATATGATTCAGCTATTTTTCATTCTTTGTGTGATCATCGCAGCGGTATTTGGCGGTGTGACATCCAATAAATCCATTATTATCAAACAAGGGGTACCAGCGCTGCTTGCACTCATTGCGCTGATGCTGGCGATCTAACCTTAAATAAAGCTGCCCCGATGAGGGCAGCTTTTATCTTTTTCGAAGACCTATCAAACGAATAATGGATGTTAGACAAAGGGCAACGGCAACAGCCAAAATGATTTTTCCGTACATGACCCCTGTTAGGTTCATCAAGAAGACGGCCAATATAATACAGAGCGTGATGATAATCATCACAATCGAATAGGTTTTCATCTCTTTTCCACTCCTTTAAAAGTCCCCTCCACGAGAGGTCTGTCAATCTTTCCTCATATTATATCACTCAATGACAATTTTACATGAAATTCCCTAACGATAGAATGTGACATATTGATTAGATTTGATGGAATGCCATATTTTTTAGAAAATGGGGTATAACATAAAGAGCTGCATCGAAGTCTAATTGTTTGATATTTAATTGTGCAAAATATAAAATGAGCACATGAAGAATCGAAAGGATGATCAAGATGAGTAAGAACGTGTTATTAGTATCGACAAGCAGCTCGGAAATGAATGGGCACCCAACAGGCTTATGGCTAGAGGAATTGGCTGAGCCATTTCACATCTTTAAAGAAAATAAACTAGACGTACAAATTGTCTCTATTCAAGGCGGCACTGTACCGATTGATAAAAATTCAATTCCTGAAGGTGTCCCAGCGCAATACCAAGATGTGTATGAGTTGCTTCAGGACACAAAGGCGCTGACAGATGTGAACCCAGCTGATTATGATGGAATCTTCTTTGCAGGAGGACACGGCCCAATGATCGACTTTGCGTCCAATCAATTGGTCGCCGATGCGATCTTAGCGATTTCAGACAAAAATGGTGCAGTCGGAGCCGTTTGTCACGGCGTCTCAGCATTCGTTGATGTGAAGGATCGAGATGGCAAATCATTTATCGAAGGCAAAAAAATCACAGGGTTCACGAACGAAGAAGAGGATGCCGTTCAACTGACATCAAAGGTTCCATTTTTATTGGAAACAAAGCTTCGTGAGCAAGGAGCAGTGTTTGAAAAAGGAGATGCCTTTGCACCATTCGCTGTTGTTGACGGACAAATCATCACTGGACAAAACCCAGGATCAAGTGCAGAAACAGCACGCCTGTTTGTCAAAACCATTGCATAAAATGACCAAAAACCAGTCGGAATTCCTGCGGCTGGTTTTTTTGTTATAAAAATGTCCCAAAAAAGACCAAAACAATTACTGGAATAATGGTAAAATGATCACAGGGTAAAAAACCCAAATGAGGAAAAGGGGATGTTCCTGTGAGAGCATTTTATGTCAAAATGATTGCAGCTTTACTATCTATTTTACTCGTGGCAACAGGTTTATTTTCACCAGCATTAAAAGCAGAAGAAGCACCGACTTCAGATGGAAAATTGTCGCCGCTGACAGAAAAAGCCATTCAACAAGTGCAAGAGTCGTTTTTGAAGCAGGATCAAGGTACTGCTATTCAACAGAAGCAAGTGAACAAATCATTTAAAGTAGATAAGAAAAAAGGAATCAGTATCAAACGAAAAGCTGCTAAAGATGGAAAAATGCGCACGTCTGGCGTTCACTCCATTGATGGACTAGCAATCAATCAATCGGTTGTCTTATCAGAGGATGATCCAGTTGATTTATGGTTTTTAAGCACATCTTCACCTCAGGCACTCATCAGCCGGATTACCTCTTCAAATCCTGATTATTTCGTCCAGTTATTCGTGGTTGATTATGAAACAGGACAAGCCTACCCGACGGACCTCATTCAGCCTGCAGGCAGCCTGCTTGGGTTAACCAATTTACCAGCAGGTGATTACGCATTCGGTATTACAAGCGGTGGAGACTTCGGAGACGCTTACACGATACAGGTGAATGCAAAGAATCCACCCAATTTCACAGGGGCAGTATCCCTATCATCAACTCTGCAATACTTTGTCGCTGATTATGCAAATGGTGATGTATTTGCAAATGGCACAAAAGTATATAACAAGCAATCGAAGACAGCAGATTATGAATGGAAGCGTGTGTTTTATTTCCCTTATGATGGAAAATTCGAACAGAGAACCCATTCGATTTCCAGTGTGAAGGTGAAAAGCATTTCGGCACCTGTGTCGTACTCAGCTCCTTATGCGAGTTCCTCAGAGGCCATTCTCGTCTACTTAGATGTGGAAACATTGTTTATGTACCATCAGTCATCGTTTGCAAGCGGACAATATTACCATGATACCTTTGTTGATACACTTGGGAAGACCACACCAAGACGCTTAGACCTTGATGATTTGACAAATTACGGCGATCATATATTAGCCGTAGATTTAAAAACAGGACAGCCGATTGATTTCTTCAGTGTCCTTAATTTCTACTATGCTGCAGGGATCGAGAAGTTGCCAACGATTAAAACATTGAATTAAGAAAGGCGGTTGACATCAAATCGCCACATGTGTAGAGTAAAGATAATTAAATGATAGAAGTCCACTAGGGGAGTCATGAATGACTGAGACAAGAGAAAATCTTGGACCCTTTGAACCTGATCTAGTTCGTACTAGCGGAGGGAAGTGGAGCTGGACCTTGTCTTATTCAGGATTGAATCGATAAGAAGGCCGCTCCATTAGGGGTGGCTTTTTCATTTATTCAACTGAAGAAGAGGAGGCTTTTTTTATGACATTTTCAACGCAATTAAGAAAAGAAGCAGAACCATTATTTGAAGCCATTTATCAGCATCCGTTTGTCAGAGGATTGGCAGCAGGAAAGCTTGAAAAGGAACAGATCATTCATTATGTCAAACAAGATGCAGAATATTTAAATGCATTTATTAAAATTTATGCAGCAGCGATCAGCAGATGTACAGACAGAGAGGATATTGCCTTTTTCCATCAGCAGATTGCTTTTGTACTAGATAGTGAGACGCATCCTCATCAAAACCTTTGCCGAGTGGCAGGTGTAACATATGATGAACTGCAAGGTGCTTCCTTAGCTCCGAGTGCCCACCACTATATTCATCACATGCTACAAGTCGCACAGGAAGGCACGCTTGGAGAAATCATCGCTGTCTTACTCCCATGCCCTTGGACATATTGGGAAATAGGCAAACGAATGCTTTCTGACGTGCAGCCTGACCCGGCACATCCGTTTTATGAGTGGATCACGTTTTATGGAGGCTTAACCGACTCTGTCACTATTGAGCTTTGCAAACGTCTCGATCAGTGGGCGGAAGGAGCAAGTGAGAAAGAAAAAGAAAAAATGAAACAGCACTTTTTCTTAAGCTGTCAGCTTGAATATGCATTCTGGGAAATGGCATTCACTGTGGAAGAGTGGCCCGTCCAACTGGAGGTGCATTCATCATGACGTGGAAGATGAAAGAAGTCGTCCTTGCGGTGATTTTATCTGTGGCATGCGGTGTGATCTATTTAGGGTGGTCCACGCTTTATTTACCAATTACCGCACTTGTTGGCCCAGCAGGAGGCAATATCATGTTTGGCATTTGGGTGATTGCCAGCCCAATCGTTGCTTATATCATCCAAAAGCCGGGAGCTGCCCTCATTGCAGAAACAGCCGCAGCTGCCGTGGAATTACTGACAGGCAGCCACTTCGGTCTTTCAGCCTTGCTCATCGGTGTATGCCAAGGACTTGGTGCAGAAATCGCCTTCGCTCTTTTTGGTTATAAACGATACCGTATGTGGACACTTATGCTGTCTGGTGCCTTTGCAGCTGTTGGAGCGATGGCATACAGCCTCGTGGCCAATGGATTTGGTTATTACACGCCTCAAGTTTTACTCATGACACTTGTGACTCAAATCATCAGCGGTATGATACTTGGAGGATGCTTAGCGAAAGTAGTCGTGGACGCATTATCCAAAACCGGTGTATTGAATCAATATGCCATCATGAAAGAAAAACGAAACAAAGGTGAACAGCATGGATTCATTTCTCGAGTGCAATAATCTCACTGTCCGTTTTTATGAACAGCCTACACCCGTTTTGCATCAAGTCTCTCTTTCTATTCAAAAAGGAGAAAAGGTACTCATTTTAGGGCCAAGCGGCAGTGGTAAATCCACGCTCATTTCAGTTCTAGCTGGGATTATTCCAGAGCATATAGAAGCTGACATGCAGGGAGAAGTGATATTACAAAGACATACAGGCGTCATGTTTCAAGACCCTGATTCCCAGTTTTGTATGCATCGTGTCAATGAAGAAATTGCATTTAGTTTAGAAAACCGTTCCGTCCCTCGTGAGGAAATGGATGATATCATTCAGCATCTCATGCAAAAAGTACAACTGGATGTCGATCCGAATACGGATATTCACACATTATCTGGCGGAATGAAGCAGCGATTGGCGCTTGCTTGTTTACTAGCGTTAGAGCCAGATGTCCTGTTCTTTGACGAACCGACTGCACAGCTTGATCCAGCAGGCAGAATGGAGATAGTTCAGTTGCTACAGCAGCTTGCAGCGGAACAGAATCAAACTATGATTTTTGTGGAGCATGTGCTAGACGGTGTCATCGAGTGGATGGACCGGGTGATTTTATTAGATGATCAAGGCAGCATTTTAGCAGATGGATCTCCGAAGGATGTGATGACGGCATATGAGGGAGAAATGAAAGAGGCAGGAATTTGGCGGCCGAAATTATTTCCCGAGAAATGGTCCACTGTCATTCAAGATCCTTATCACCCACTCAGTCAAACCCTTAAGCAAACCTTTGAAGCAAGAAAAGAGCGGGGGGAGAAGGTGCTATCAGCCGATCGAAAGACAATCATTCGCACAGAGGATCTTCAATTAAGCTACGGGAAAAAAAGGGTGATGAATGACCTGCAGCTGGATATCAAAACGGGGGACTGGGTGGCGGTCATCGGGGAAAATGGAAGTGGGAAAAGTACTTGTCTCAAACATTTGATCCGCTTAGAGCCAATTAAAAAGGGAGATATTTTCTTAAAAGAAACCCATCTCAGAAAGTGGTCTGATCGATTACTCTATGAAAAAGCAGGCTTTGTGTTTCAAAATCCAGAGCTGCAATTTATACAAGATACGGTCTTTGATGAAATCGCATTTGGCGGAAGACAGCGAAATTGGCCAGAATCAGTTGTACAAGAAAAAACGGTTCAGCTATTGGAAGAGTTCGGCTTAGAGAAGCATGCGAAGGCGCATCCTTTCACCTTAAGTTTAGGGCAAAAAAGAAGATTAAGTGTTGCCACAATGCTTCTATTTGATCAGGATGTATTACTGTTAGATGAACCGACTTTTGGGCAGGACGAAAAAACGGCGAAGGAATTAATTAGACGTTTGAAAGAGCGCCAACGCCAGGGAACCACCATTATAATGGTCACACATGATATGGAGCTCGTCGATGAATGCGCAGACCAGGTGTTGCTTTTTCACCAAGGGGAGCATGTGTATGATGGCACGCCCTATGATTTATTTTCAAATCAGGAACTCGTCGATTCTTATCAATTGAGAGTGCCCTTACATTATCGTTATGTGGCTGAAAGAAAGGACGTGCTCACGATTGCAAAGTAATCACTCCTTTCTATCCACTGTGAATCCAGTCATGAAATTACTCGCCCATCTTCTTGCAATGTGCTGTCTCATGGCGATTTCCGATCCCAAAACAACCTTCATTATCTGGCTGTTGGCTCTTGGCATCGGGCTTGTTCTAGGCGGTTGGAATATGAAGTATCTCATCACAAGATTTGTCCCTTATCTGCTCTTTTTTATTCTCGTGTTTTGGATGATGGCGGCCTTCGGCAAGGGGGATCATACAGTTTGGAAATGGGCATGGTTTCATATCACAGAGGAGAGTTTAAAAAATGGACTCACCATTTCTTTCAGAATGCTTGGCTTTGTGACATTTGGTCTCCTTTTTACCTCCACAACAGATTTGACGGCCTTTATGATGAGCTTAATCCATCAATGCCGAATGTCACCCAAATGGGCATATGGGATGCTCGCCGGCTTTCGGTTTATCCCGTTGTTTCAAAGTGAATTAAAGCAAATGAAGGCTGCGCATAAAATCAGAGGCTACAAGCAAAAAAACAGCTGGAAGGCCTTTATGCGTTATGCACTGCCCCTTTTTACGCAGGGCGTACGAAAATCAGAACGCTTGGCGATTGCGATGGAAGCAAGAGGCTTCACGGGATCGAGAGAGCGGACGTATTATCATGTCATTAGCACCTCATGGATCGACTATATGTATCTTGTTTTCATAGGTGTGAGTGTCTTTATGTGCATGCTCTTCTTTTAAAAAAACCCACATCCTCTTGGGGGAATGTGGGTTTTTTATATGTCTTGGGTCATTTGTTTGATATTAGTGCACATTACAGACTGTAATAGATCGTATAAAGAACCGATAAAGAAGGTGTACTGAGAAAAAGAGAGGATGAACGTGAGCGAATGTCACAGAGAATTGATAACATAATAGACGCTTTACCAATCATTGGACTAGCTATGAGAGAGCAACTAACCTTTTCTGTTTTAGGGAAAGACAAGGTTCTTTATTATCAGCAACATGGAAACATTGACTTAGGGTTTAAAGCTGGGGACATAGTAGCTCCGGGGTTCGAAAACTTTTCTATGCTGAAAAATGGGAGAGAGCCATCGTTTATCCAAATCCCGAAAGAGGTATACGGGATTCCAATGGATATCGTAGCTGTCCCGATCAAGGATGAGACGGGTCAAGTTGTCGCTGCCTTCTGCGTGGCGTATGATCAAACGAATCAACAACGATTAGATCACATCATGACGGAGAGCAACCAAGCTTCCGAAAAACTAGTCGCAATGGTACAGCAAGTGGCCGCACATTCAGAGGAACTACAAGCGACAAGTGAACAAATTCTACAAAACACAAAAACCACTGTCGAAAATTCCTCTAAAATTAATCAAGTTTCCAATCTCATCAAAGGTATCTCTGATCAAACGAACTTACTCGGACTCAACGCATCCATAGAGGCTGCAAGAGTAGGTGAAGCAGGAGCAGGCTTTGGAGTGGTCGCAACAGAAGTGAGAAAGCTGTCAACTCATGCGAAGCAGGCGACGACTGATATTGAAACAGCACTAAAAGATGTACAGGGCTCTATTAAAGGAATGGAAGAAGAAATTGCACAAATTGTCGCTTCCTCTGAACATCAAGCAGAGCTTGTAGGCACTTTTACCAAAATTATTGAAGGACTTCACGAAACAAACGAAACGATGAAATCATTGGCTGACGACTTAGTCAATTATCAAGTGAAATAAAGAATAACGACCAAAACCTCCAGATATATTGGAGGTTTTTTAACGTTTTAAGGTAAGAAACTGGTTAGGATATTGACCGATTTATCACTGACAGGCAAGGTACACTTCTGTATGATAGAAATAGAGATAATAGTCTGGTCATTAGACCTATTCATAAGGAGGAAGATCATCGTGACACAATCAGCGAAGCTGCAAGAAATACTTGCGCCGTACCGTCCATTGTTAGATCAAACAGAAAAACCAATGGTTCAACTACAGATGAAACAAGGAAAAACAGGACCATACGACAGCAAAATAGCTGGCGACCCTTACTTTTCCAAAAAAGATCAATATCCAGTTGACGGTGAAGGACATCCTATGAAGCTTTTGGCACAAATAAATTTCGGCCAGCTACCGAAGCTGAAGGATTATCCAGAAACAGGACTTCTGCAAATCTTTATTTCTGTGCATGATGATCTTTATGGGATGAATATTGACCATAAAACAGAGCAAAAGGATTTTCGAATCAAATTCATTGAAGAACCTTTCTTAGCTGAAGAAGAGTTGTTGACTGATTTTTCCTTTGTGAAAATTCCGGATGATTTTTATTTTCCTGTCATGAAGGAAGGCGCGATTACAGGTGAATTATCAAGTGAAACGATTAGCGTAGGAGATTTTCGATTTGAAAAAGTCACAGGCAAACAAAGCTGGGACCTATTTGAAGATGCAGAGGGTATTGATGGTGATAAAGCAGATGATTTGTTAGATGAATTTTATGACGTAGCGAGTGGCTTTGGTCACAAATTGGGCGGATATCCAGGATTTACACAAGAGGACCCGCGTACATATGTAGATCAAGATCATACCGTTCTATTATTGCAAATTGACTCAGATGATGAAGTTGACCTGCTATGGGGAGATTGCGGGATCGCCAACTTCTTTATCAAACCAGAAGACCTCAAACGAAAAAATTTCGAGAATGTCGTCTATAATTGGGATTGTTCTTGATTTTGTAAAAAACACCCTTTATAGATTGTTTGTCTACGGTATGCACCTCCATCTCAGATGGAGGTTTTTTTGTGAACAAGGCTCAAACGATCGTTGATAGAAAATATCTATTAACCTATAAAAGTATTCGAATGAAATCAAATTGACCGTGAAAAAAATGAAGGATAATATTAATCTAAATTAAACAGATCAATTTACTATATTTTAATTTGATATGATAAGTCAAATAGGAATTTTGTCAATTCATATTTTAAATATCGGAATTGTCTGAATAATAGTTGTGTGATAGAATGTTAGACATTAATTTACAAAGAAGGTGCGCCATGAACATTGATCACTTAGAGGCATTCGTTTATGTTAATCATTTTGAGAGTTTTAGAAAAGCAGCGGATGCACTGTTTTTGTCACAGCCTTCTGTCTCTGCAAGAATTCAGACTTTAGAGCGCGAACTCAATACAAAATTGTTCATGAGAAAAGGGAAACAGTTTCACCTCACTGAACAGGGAAAGAATTTCTTACCATATGCCGAGGAGATTTTAAAAAGTTATCAGAATGGAAAAAAACAGTTGCACGTGCCGAATGAAAAAGATCAAGTCACGATTGGTTCCAATTTATTAATGGCACAATATTATTTACCGCACCTTTTACCGTATCTGAGCAAAAGCTATCCAAACGTGACATTTAAAACGATGACGACAACGAATGATTCGATGCTCGAAGCGGTTTTAAATCAACAGGTGGAATTTGGATTAATGAAGCATACTTCTCATCCAGGAGTCGATTCTTTTAAACTGTTAGACAACCAAATTCACTTGATTGTTCCGCCAGGTCACGAATTATTGTCGATTGAGAAGCCAACGATTGAGGATATTAGCCATCATCCCATTGTCTTTTATCAATGTGGCTCATTTGATTGGGCAATGATTCATAAAATATTTGAAGCACTTCCGGTGACGCCAAATATTGGTTTTCACACAGATAATTTTGAGGTAGCTAAAGAATTAATTAGACATGGAAAAATCGGTTTTTTACCTGAACTGAGTGTGATGAAGGAGCTGAGAGAAGGCACGTTGATGAAAAAGAGATTGAACATGCTAAGCGTGAGTCATCAAATCAGTCTTGTTTCATTAAAAGGCACAAAATCTGTTTTTACTGATCGTGTCAAATCGATTTATCAACAATTCAACAGGAGCCTAATGCTTTAATAAATGAGCTTTGTCTACATATAAATCATACTATTTTTATGGTAATAATCAGTTTTAATAATCATAGATGAGGTGATCAATTATGTCGTCATTAAAATTAAGCGTTCTTGATCAAAGTACTGTCTATCAAAATGAGACTTCTCAAGAAGCTTTGCAACATACCGTCGAACTAGCAAAGATTGCGGATGAAAAAGGGTTCCATCGGTTTTGGGTAGCTGAACACCACAATATGAAAGAGCGTGCAGGGTCATCACCCGAGGTGCTCATCTCATACTTACTCGCTCAAACAAATCAAATCAAAATCGGATCTGGTGGAGTGATGTTGCAGCACTATAGCCCATATAAAGTTGCAGAGAACTTCAATGTACTGGCCACCCTTGCACCAGGAAGAGTTGATCTCGGTGTAGGGAAATCACCTGGTGGACTGCCTGTCTCAACTGCTGCCTTACAAAAAGGTGTATCACAGGATCATTTTCCGTTCCCAGAAAAAATCAAAGAGCTGGCCCAGTGGCTTAATCATCAAAAACACACGGATGAAAATGGGGATGAGATTAGAGCCTATCCGCTGCCACCGGTATCTGCTGATCTTTTTTTGCTTGGTACAAGTAAGGGAAGTGCTGAACTTGCTGCTAAACTAGGCGTTTCCTTTGTCTTTGCCCAATTTATCAATAGTAATGAACAGGAACTAGAGGAAGCAATCGAAGCATTTCAACAGAATGTAGATCAACATGTACAGAAGAAGCCGGTATTCATTCTCGCATTGCCTGTCATCACAGCTGAAACCAATGAAGAAGCGAAAAGCCTTATTTCAAAAGACGAAATTGTCAAAGTCCACTTAAAGAGTGGAAAATCATTTACCCTAGCAAGTGTGGAAAATGCAAGAGAATTTGGAAATCAAAGCGGTGAACCCTATGAGATTAAAAGACAAAAGCGAAAGGTCATTTTCGGGACACAGGCGTTAGTTCGAGAGAAACTACTGGCTTTGCAGAATAAGCTAGGAATTGATGAATTTATCATTTTAATACCGATTGATGATGCGGAAAAACGAAAAAGGTCCCTTGTTCTTTTAAAGGATGCCTTTCATCACGATCACGCAGAGACATTGGCATAAAAGGAGAAGATGACAATGAAAAAATATAGTGTGTTTATTTTACTAGCAATTATAGTGGCAGTCTTAGCCGCATGCGGTGGTCAACAATCAAGCAGCAAAGGAAAGCAGGATAAAATTGTGATTGCATCACAAGGATCCGATGCCCAAGTTTGGCAATTTATTGCGAAATCAGATGAGGCAAAAAAAGCAGGCTTGAAGATTGAAGTCAAAGAATTTAATGACGGTGTGCAAATTAATGAAGCCACAAATGATAGTCAAGTAGATGTAAATTCCTTCCAATCACTATCCTATTTCCAAGATTACGTGAAGAAAAAGAAGGCAAAGCTTGTCGCCATCGCCACAACGTATCTTGAGCCAATGGGGCTTTACTCTGACAAATATCAAAAACTTGAGGACATTCCAACCGGTGCGAAAGTGGCGATTCCAAATGATACAGCGAATACAGCAAGAGGACTCAGAGTGCTAGAAAAGGCTGGTCTCATCAAGCTGAAGTCTGATTTCAACTCTTTTAGCACCTTGAAGGACATTGATGACAATCCGAATAAGCTGCAATTTGTTGAAACAGATGGTACAGCTACGGCACGAGTGCTCCCGGATGTCGACGCTGCGTTAATTGGAAACAGTGTTGCACTTGATGCCGGTCTAAACGCCATTAAAGACTCGCTATATCACGAAGAAGTAAATCAAGACACGAAGGCGAATATCAACCTGCTTGTGACACAAGAAAAAAACAAAGACAACAAAACGTTAAAAAAACTAGCAGAGGTCTATCATTCAAAAGAAGTTCAGAACTATGTAAAAAAGGAATTTGGCGGAACGAAAATTCCTGTCGATAAACCAGTCAGTGAAATCACGAACTAAAACTAATATAGGGGATGAATGCTATGACTAATATTAAATTAGATGGTGAAGAATTTTCGATTTATAACGAAAGTGGCAAACAGGTAAAAGGCAGTCGCACCATTGGAACAGATGGCTTAACACCACTTGAATTATTAGGCGCTTCACTTGGATACTGCACATCGCTCAATTTACGAGTGTTATTAGAAAGAGAAGGGACTCCGATCACAGAGGAAAATTTCAACGTGGCTGTTCAAGCTCAAAAAGCAGTGGAGGGACCATCCAGAGTAGAAAAACTGCACCTGTCAATCAAGCTGCCTAAAGAATTAAGTGAAGAGGCTCGTCAAAAGGTCATTACATCTGCTGAAAGAGGCTGCACCATTAGACGTTCACTCATGAATGCAATTGATATTACATTTCAGGACGTGACGAATCAAACAAAAGCCGTTAGTTCATAAAGAGGGGATGAATCCACATGAGAAAAGTCAATATACTCGCTTTTATTTTCATACTGAGCCTCCTTGTTACTGCTTGCGGACAAACAAATGCGTCGAATGAAAAACAAACGCTTACTTTAGGAACCACTGAGGCAACCCTTGATTTTTGGAAGGTTGTGAAGGAGGAGGCGAAAAAGCAAGGCCTCACTTTAGAGTTGAAAATATTTACTGGTGGAGTTGATCTCAATCAATTAACAGAAGATGGCGAAATAGATGCGAACGCCTTTCAGCATCTTGCCTATTTAGCAAGCTGGAATAAAACAAGAAAGAGCGAACTGGTAGCCGATATTGCCACAATTGCAGCCCCTCTCGGCATTTACTCTAAATCAAGAAAGAGCTTAAAAGATATTAAAAAGGGCGATAAAATTGCGATTCCAAATGATGATAGCAACTGGCCTCGTGCCCTCGTTTTATTGCAAAATGCTGGTTTAATCAAGTTAAAGGATGATTTTAATGGACAAGGGGGAGAGGATAAAATTTTAGAAAATCCATACAACTTAGACATTGTTCCTGCTCAAGCGGCAAATCTGCCCCGTCTTTTAGATGATGTGGATGCAGCGGTGATCAATAATGGTACCGCCCTTGAAGCAGGCTATAAATTGAAGAGTTCTTTATATCATGAAAGTAAAAAAGAAGCTCCGTATATTAATGTAGTTGCTGTGACAAAGGATGTCCAAAAGGAGAAAAGGAAAGAGCTTGATACAATCACAGAGATTTTACATTCTAAAAAAGTCACGGATTATATTACGAAGCACTACGAAGGAAATTTTTTGCCAGTCACTACACCGATTGATCAATTGCTAAAGGAATATGACAAAGTTATACAAAAAGAGGGGGCGTGAGCATGACCAAAGAGATGAAATTAGCCGTATATCTCGTTGGATCTGGTATGCATCTTGGCTCATGGAGACTCCCGCATGTACAATCAGATGCAAGCATTGATGTGAATTTTTATCAAAAAATGGCTCAGAAAGCAGAGGAAGGAAAACTTGATGCGGTATTTATTGCAGACAGCCTTGCAATAGATGAGAATTCTCACCCTCATATTCTTAATCGATTTGATCCAGCGATTCTAATTACGGCGATGGGCGTTGCTACAAATCGGATTGGCGTTGTAGCTACTGCTTCAACAACCTATAGTGAGCCATATGTGTTGGCAAGACAATTCGCATCTATTGATCATGCGACTTTAGGACGTGCTGGGTGGAATGTCGTCACTACAGCAGATGCAACGGGACGAACTGCACAAAACTTTGGACGAACGTCACATGTCAAACATGATGACCGCTACCAAATGGCAGAGGAATTCATCGATGTCGTGCAAGGGTTATGGGATTCCTGGGAAGAAGATGCCTTTATTCGAGATAAGGGGACAGGGCAATTTTACGATGAACAAAAGGTTCATCCGATTCATCATAAAGGTACATACTTTCAAGTTCGAGGTCCTTTAAATATAGGAAGAACACCGCAAGGGCAGCCCGTCATCTTTCAGGCGGGCTCTTCTGAACCAGGACAACAATTGGCCGCACGCACAGCGGAAGTGGTATTTAGTCATAAGAAAGATTTGCAATCTGCTCAAGCGTTTTATAAAGAATTGAAAGAGCGGTTGCCTCAATTCGGAAGAAGGCCGAATGAACTTCATATTTTACAAGGGATATCACCGGTTATCGGAAGAACAAAAAAAGAAGCACAGGAAAAAAAGCGTCAGCTTGACGAAGCACTCTTGCCTGAGCAGGCACTAAAGTTCTTATCTGGTTATGTTGGAAATGTGGATTTAACAGCTTATCCTCTAGACACGCCTGCAAAAGAGGTGGCGTGGAAGAAAGTAGATAGTATTCAAAGTGACTTTGAAACGATCATGCGTATCATCCATGAGCAAAACCCAACAGTTGGTGAGCTTTATGCCAAGGTGAGTAATGCAGCTTCACATGACCATTGGATTGGTACACCAGAACAAATAGCAGATGAAATGGAGAAATGGGTGGATGTAGGAGCAGCAGATGGATTTATGCTAATTCCTGCTGTTCTCCCAGATACATTAAAAGACTTTGTCGAGCTCGTTGTTCCTATTCTACAGGAAAGAAAATTATTCCGTACCGATTACAAAGGGCACACACTTCGGGAGCATTTGGGGCTTCGTGTACCTGTTAACCGATATCAATAAAGTAAAGAGAGGTCCGGCCTATGATTGAATTTAAAGATGTACAGAAAGTATATCAGAGTGGACAGCAAAGCATCGAAGCCTTGTCCAACATCAATCTGACCATCGAAAAAGGCGATATATTCGGTGTGGTTGGATATAGCGGGGCGGGAAAAAGCACATTATTAAGACTCGTGAACTTACTAGAACGACCGACATCAGGAGAGGTAAAGGTGAATGGAAAAATATTGACCTCACTATCTAAAGCGAGCTTAAGGAAAGAGAAAAAAGACATCGGCATGATTTTTCAGCATTTTCATTTACTTCAATCAAAGACAGTGTTTGATAATGTGGCCCTGCCGCTTTTATTAAGCGGAAGCTCAAAGCGGAAAATCAAAGAAAGAGTAGACGAACTTTTATCATTCGTAGGTCTTGAATCAAAGACCAACAATTATCCAGAGCAGCTATCTGGGGGACAAAAGCAACGTGTCGGAATTGCACGTGCACTGGCAACGAATCCGTCTATTCTTCTATGTGATGAAGCGACATCTGCACTTGATCCAGGTACGACGTCTGCAATCTTAGACCTGCTTAAAAAAATCAATCAAGCCTATGATATTACGATTCTGTTAATCACACATGAAATGTCTGTCATTCGTGATATCTGTACAAAAGTAGCTGTCATGGAAAATGGCCAAATCGTTGAAAAAGGTTCCGTGTATGAGATTTTTTCTCATCCGCAAACTGATATTGCAAGACGTTTTGTCAGAACGGTTATCCATGAGCATTTGCCAAATAGCGTGATTGAAGAATTAAAAAATGGCCAAAAAACGGTGTGGAAAATGAACTTTATTGGTCATAGTTCCAGCAAACCGCTCCTATCCACCATTGCAAAGAAATATGATATTGATGTCAATGTCTTGTCTGCCAATATTTCAGAAATTCAAGATATCCCTTTTGGCAATATGATTGTTGAAGTGACAGGTGAACAAGCCGAAATTGAAAAAGCTTTTTCTTATATTCAACAGGAGAAGATCAATGTGCAGGAGGTAACAGGTCTTGACTAGTACATCGCAGCTTTTTGGAATGGAAGTATCGCTAGATCAACTTTTAACTGGATTTGGTCAAACTTTATATATGGTCACTTTATCCCTTTTATTTTCTATCATTATTGGACTACCACTTGGAATTATTCTGGTGATCACAAGAAAGGGACACATTTGGGAGCAGTCGGCCATTTTTCATCTGTTGAATTCTGTCATTAACATTTTACGCTCGATCCCGTTTATTATTTTACTTGTTGCACTTATTCCATTTACTAGACTCGTTGTTGGAACAGCGATAGGAACGACTGCAGCAATTGTACCGCTTGTTGTTTATGCCGCACCGTATATCGCACGACTTGTTGAAAACTCACTTCTTGAGGTAGATAAGGGGATTATTGAAGCGGCAGAAGCGATGGGAGCGACCATTTGGCAAATCATTTATCGTTTTTTATTGCCTGAAGGTCTCAGCTCGCTTGTGCTCACCTTTACAACAGCTACAATTGGTTTGGTAGGAGCATCTGCAATGGCAGGCGCAGTTGGAGCAGGCGGAGTTGGTGATTTGGCATTGACGTATGGGTATCAGCGCTTTGATACAGCCACCATGGTGGTCACTGTTTTCGTATTGGTTGTTATAGTACAGGTAATTCAATCCGCCGGTAACATCACATCCAAAAAAATTAGAAGGCGTTAACAGCTTGGAAAGACTTATGTATGAAAAAGAAAGGATGTCTTTCTCATCATAAGTATCAACCGATCAAAAAGGAAGCTCTCTCTCGTGAATCATTTATCCAAACTTCAAAAAAATGAACACCTTTGAAGTTAGACAAAGTGCTCAAATGTCATTTGTTTTGGCACTTTGTTGCCTTTTCATCGTGAAATGAAGTCTAGGAATGATGAGCACTGGTTGTCTAGACGCTGAACACTCTAAAAAGAGTGTTTTTTGTATGTTTTTAGCCCCTATTTTGTCATTTTTGAGAGGTAATATGTCATTCTTTCTAGTTGACCGTATCAAAAAAAAATGTAAAATCATCTTAAAGTCCTCTTTTTTGAAAATAATAATAAAATGACATATCCATCAATAATGACATGCTCGAAAAAGCGGAATGTACTGGGGGGTATCAATTGATCATTTCAAAAGTAATCAATAATAATGTTGTCAGTGCTTATGATGACGAGCAGCATGAGCTGGTCATTATGGGCAGAGGGATCGCGTTTCAAAAGAAAAGCGGTGACCCGATTGACGAAGAACGTATCGAAAAAGTATTTTCCATTCAAAATAAAGATATATCAGAAAAATTCAAAACCCTGCTTTATGATATTCCAATCGAGTATATGCAAGTGTGTGAGGCGATTATTGATCATGCAAGAACGACCCTTAACAAAAATTTAAATGACAGCATCTATGTAACATTGACGGATCATATCACCTTCGCTATTGAACGTCATCAAAAAGGAATGGACATTAAAAATGCCTTGCTTTGGGAAATCAAACGGTTATATAAAGATGAGTTCGTGTGTGGTGTAGAAGCCATTCGCATCATCCAGGACAAGCTCAACATCCACCTTCCCGAGGATGAAGCAGGCTTTATTGCGATGCATATTGTCAATGCAGAACTGAATGAGGAAATGCCGAATGTCATTCAAATTACAAAGCTGATTCAAGATATTTTGAACATCGTGAAGTATCATTTTCAAATTGATTTGGACGAGGAATCATTAAATTATTTCCGTTTTGTCACGCATTTGAAATTTTTTGGACAGCGTTTGTTTAACGAAACACAAATGGAAAATCAAAATGAATTTCTGTATGAAGTGGTAAAGGAAAAAAATACAGCCGCTTTTCAATGTGCGGAGAAAATTAATGACTATGTTCAAAAAGAATACAACCGAAGTCTCATAGAAGATGAGATGTTATACTTAACTTTGCACATCGATCGAGTCATAAAAAGAAAATAAATCAAAAAGAAAGCGTTGACATCTCAAAATTAACATGATAATTTATAACTATAAACTCAATAACCCACAATCTTTTAGGATTGTTACTGGTCAAGCAGGCAAAACCTAAATCATTGTCCCTATCTTTGATAAGGCATGATTTAGGTTTTTTTATATCTAAAGACTTATAAAAATTAAATAACGATCAATCGCTATGAAGGATTGTTACTGGTTAAGCAGGCAAAACCTAAATATCGATTAATGTCTGAATCGCTATTTTTCGGACATTAATGGATGTTTAGGTTTTTTCTATATCATGATTTAATCAACGATTGGAGGGTAATACAATGAACCACAAACAAACAGCAAAAGAAGTTTTAGAGCTTGTTGGCGGTGAAAAGAATGTCAAGCACGTCACACACTGTATGACAAGACTTCGCTTCAATTTATACGATGAAAGCAAGGCGGATAAAGGGAAGCTGCAATCAACAGATGGCGTCATGGGTGTGAATCAAAGTGGCGGTCAATACCATGTCATTATCGGAAACGATGTATCAAATGTCTATCAAGCGATGATTGCTGACTCAGGCCTGTCAACAGATGTAAAGTCAAGCGGGACAGATGAAGCATCAAAACAGAATGTGATCTCAAAGCTTTTCGATTTTATCTCTGGTGTCTTCACACCGATTCTTCCAGCCATTGCTGGAGCCGGTATGATCAAAGGGATATTGGCACTAATGCTCACGTTCCAGTGGATATCAGATAAAAGCAGTACGTATACGATTTTAACAGCGATCGGAGACGGAGCCTTTTACTTCTTACCGATTCTGCTTGCTGTAAGCGTAGCCAAAAAGCTTGGGACAAATCAGTATATCGCCGCAGCCATTGCAGCAGCCGCACTGCACCCGCAGTTAACTGCTTTACTAGGCGCAGGAAATACAGAATTTCTAGGCTTGCCAGTGGTTGCCGTTGTGTACTCTTCATCGGTGATTCCGATTCTACTCACTATCTGGCTCGGCTCATATGTTGAAAGATTCGCAGAAAAATATAGTCCGAAATCACTGAAAATCATCCTTGTCCCAACGGTCACACTTCTTGTCGTGGTACCAATTATGCTCATCGCGGTTGGACCACTTGGTGGGATTATCGGAAATGGCCTTTCAGGTGGAATTGATTTATTGTTCAAACATGCAGGTATTTTGGCTGGACTCTTAATCGGCGGCTTCATGTCACCATTGATCATTACGGGCATGCACTATGCACTACTTCCAATCATGATCAACAACATTACATTAAACGGTTTTGACTTCATTCTTCCAATGATGTTTGTAGCGAATATGGCACAAGCAGGCGCAGCATTCGGTGTCTTCTTAAGATCAAGAAACAAAACATTCAAATCATTGGCGATGTCTACAAGTATCACTGCATTAATGGGTATTACTGAACCTGCTATGTATGGTGTGAACATGCGATTGAAAAAACCGTTCCTTGCAGCCCTCATCGGTGCAGCAGCAGGCGGCGTATTCATGTCCATCTTCAAAGTAAAGTCATATGTGATATCTGGATCAGCAGGTCTCCCAGGTCTCCCAACATTCATTGGACCAACGTTTGTCTACTCCATCATCGGTTTAGTGATCGGCTTTGTCGTAGCAACCATCATGACGCTTGTTCTAGGATTCAAAGATGTACCAGTGAAAGATGATACAAAAGCAGACAAACCAGAAGAAACGAAAGACACAGCAACGCTTCAAAATGAAGTGGTACAAAGCCCACTTGAAGGTCAACTAAAGCCGCTCAATCAAGTAAATGATGCAACATTCTCTAATGAAATCATGGGTAAAGGTACAGCCATTGTCCCAACAGTTGGACGTGTAGTAGCACCATTCAACGGCAAGGTTGAAACCATTTTCCAAACGAAACATGCCATTGGTTTAAAGAGTGATCAAGGCACAGAGCTTCTCATCCATGTGGGGATTGATACAGTAAAACTTGGCGGTAAACATTTCACAAGTCATGTGCAGTCAGGTGATTTCGTTCAAGCAGGAGATCTGCTAGTTGAATTTGATATCAAGGGCATTCAGCAAGATGGCTATGATGTAACAACGCCAATTATCGTCACCAACACAAATGATTTTGCACAAGTTGATGCGAAAACAGATGGGGCGATTACAGTAAAAGAGACACTGCTTACAGTCAGTGTAGAAGAAAATGAGGAGGGCATTCAACATGACCAATTTAGAAAAAACATTTCCTAAAGGTTTCTTATGGGGCGGCGCGGTAGCCGCCAACCAAATAGAAGGCGCTTATAACAAAGATGGAAAAGGCTTGTCGACAGCTGATGTATCACCACACGGTATTATGCACCCATTTGACGAATCAATGAAGGACCTTAACTTATATCATGATGCGATCGACTTCTATCATCGCTATAAAGAAGATATTGCCCTGTTTGCAGAAATGGGATTCAAGTGCTTCAGACTATCCATTTCTTGGCCACGTATTTTCCCAAATGGCGACGATGCTACACCAAATGAAGCGGGACTTGCTTTCTATGACAAAGTATTTGATGAACTGCATAAGCATGGAATCGAGCCAGTTGTCACAATCTCTCATTATGAAATGCCGCTGGCTCTTGTGAAAAACTATGGCGGATGGAGAAATCGCAAGCTTGTGGACCTTTACGAAACATATGCTAAAACATTGTTCACTCGATATAAAGACAAAGTGAAATACTGGATGACTTTTAATGAAATCAATGTTGTGTTACATGCACCTTTCACAGGGGGCGGCCTTGTATTTGAAGAAGGCGAAGACGAGAAGAGCATTCAATATCAAGCAGCGCATCATCAGTTTGTTGCAAGTGCTCTAGCTGTTAAAGCAGGACACGAAATCATTCCAGATGCGAAAATAGGCTGTATGATTGCAGCGATGACCACATATCCGTACAGCTCAAGACCAGAAGATATGTTTGCTGCGATTGATCAAGATCGTAAAACATTGTTCTTCTCAGATGTACAGTCAAGAGGCTATTACCCTGGATACATGAAACGTTATTTCCTTGAAAATAACATCAACATTGAATTCCAAGACGGTGACGAAGACATTTTAAGAAACCATACAGTCGACTATATCGGGTTCAGTTACTATATGAGCTTCGTGGCAAGTACAGACCCTGCAATCCTTGATCAGGCGGAAGGCGGAAACCTATTTGCTGGCGTGAAAAACCCTTATCTAGAAGCAAGTGATTGGGGCTGGCAAATTGATCCGAAAGGACTTCGTACAACGCTAAACCAGCTGTATGACCGTTACCAAAAACCATTGTTTATCGTAGAAAATGGCTTGGGTGCTGTCGATCAAGTAGAAGAGGACGGATCGATTCAAGACGATTACCGAATTGATTACCTCAGAAGCCACTTGCTAGAGGCAAGAGAAGCCATCGCAGACGGAGTAGACCTGATCGGTTATACAAGCTGGGGCCCAATTGACCTCGTCAGTGCATCAACAGCTGAAATGAAAAAACGCTACGGCTTCATTTATGTCGACCGTGATAATGAAGGAAACGGTACATTAGATAGAAAGAAAAAGAAAAGTTTTGATTGGTATAAACAAGTGATTGCTACGAATGGTGAGCATTTAGATACTAAATAGAGAAAATATTGTTTCGTTCCTTTGAGAACATAAGTTGTCTTGAAACGGTGAAAACAATTTGAATTCAGGCATTATCATTCTTTAGGTCTTCTTTAGGGGCATGATGGGGTGATAATGCCTTTTGTTTTATGAAAAAGACAAAATTGCACAAAAAATAAACCACACTTTAACTTGTTGCGTGGTTCAAATAAATCATATGCTCTTCGAATATATTTATTTAAGCTTTTGAAGAGGGGCTTTGATCTTCAAAAATTGGTTTTAATTCGATAACATCTAGAAATATTGATTCTTCAAGTGTTTCTTTTATATCTTCAAAGTTCAGATTATTTTGAGATAAAATATCCTCTATGGATTTGATACCATTGATTTGACTTGAAAAAGTAAACCATTCATAATCATCGCGCGAATCAACAAGGTATTCACTAAATATGTTTCTAATAAGCACAGCCTGTACTGGAACAATCATAGCATCAGCTAACCCTTGAAGAGATTGGCCCACCAAGAACATTCCCCAGTTAGATGAAAAAGCACTAAGCAAGCAAGAAATAATGAATAAACCTAACCCTATTAAAAACATTTTTTTAACATTTGTCATTTTAGCCATGATGCCAAAAAAGGCATGAAAACCCCGAAGAAAGACCAAAAAACGATGTTTCTCCACTGCATGACTTCATAATCAATGTTATAAAAATGAACTAGCTCAGGATAGGCTATAAATAACATGGTAGTACTCATTGAACTAACAAAAACTCCTAGTGATATCGCAATAACAATCAGTCTGCTCTTTATAGTCATTGTATCAACCTTTTTTCTAATTCTAATTCATCTTTGACATGTATTCCGTAATTTCCTATAGAGGGTATTGTAGGTTTAACCATTCTTGCTTTATCAATTGCACCAATATAGATGTTTTTAAAAGAAAATCCTTTTCTTTGATAAAACCTAATTGCATTTAAGTTATCATTACTAGTGATTAAATTAATTGAGTGTATATTTTGTGTTTTTAGATGGTGTTCTAACTCGAAAAGTAATTTACTTCCAATGCCGTGATACTTTTCTAGAGCCTCTAAAGTCAGAATTTCTGCTTCATTTTTAAATATTTTGTAAACTAGTATTCCTACTATATAATCTCCACGTTTAGCCAACATAATGTTTTCATTTAAAACATTATAAGTTGTCCCTTTAGACACCATAGTCGTTCCGCCCCAATGTTCATTGAAAAAACATGTTAACCATGAAAAGTCTTTTGAACTTGGTTGAGTTACTATCAATTCTTCTGAATGAGAAAATTTTTCTGACAGCTGGATATGGGCTATTTCTTTGTCATTCGCTTGATCCTCAGAAAAATGGATTGTGATGCCTAGTTTTTCGGCGTTTATTTGAGCAAGTTTTTGTGCATAGCTCGAAAAATCTTCAGGGTCAATACCGAAATAAAAAAAACTCTCAGGTGGATTCTTTTTGTACCAAAGATTGCTACTGATTACATATTCGTTTTGTTTTGTTTCAGTTATGTTGATATCATCATATAATAGTGCTCTTCCTTCAATAAACTCTACGACAAATTCTTCTAATTTGTTTTGAGTAAATAAACGGTTTTTTTCTTGAAAATATCCTATTTCACTTAATTTACTGTGAATCCAATTAATTAAATCATCCTCGTCGAGTTCATTATCTCTCGCAAGTGCCATTAGCATTGCAATGTAATTAACAATCGTTCTGCTTCTCTTAGTTGAAATGTTTTTATAGATGTTTTCTAGAATATCATCATTAAGTTTATTCATTTTACATATACAACTTCCTTTTCAATTAATTGTTTACTCAATGCTTGCAGGTCTTCCATACAAGTTTGAACATCTGTATCATATTCTTCAGCAATTTCCGTTACTATGGAAATGAACTCTCTTTGCCCGTCAATTCGTTCATAAAAATCAGCAGCGACTTGATTTAGGGACATGCCTGGTTCGATAATGATACCTTTTAGATACTTTCTTGTAACATTATCTGGATTTTTTACGAGAATTGTATTATGATCCATTTGGATTTCCTCCATTCTTTTTTTCTATAACAAGATACCAAGATTGTGGTTTTGGCTCGTTTGTATCCATACTTGTTGGTATATCTCCAATTTCATCAATAACTTCCATAAACTCTTCAACAGAGAATTCTAAAGGATGGAATGAATAATTGGAAATACCTGCGCGTGCTAGCATTTCTCCTACATGTTTTTCAGTGTAGCTTTCTAAGAAGGCTTCCTCCAAAATATTTATATACTTTGAGTCTATTTGTTTTCTTAAGCTATTCAAGGAGAGTAAAGATATAGGGTGAGTATCAATAATGATGATTTTACCCCCCGGTTTTAGCACTCTATAGCATTCTTTTAATCCTTTTACCGGCTCTACCCAATGATGTAGACATGAATAAGAAACTAGAGCATCAATCGACTCATTTGCATACGTCAGTGAATGAACATCTTGTATTTCAAAAATCACATTTTTTTTATTAAGACACGTATTTATCTGATTTTGGGCTATTTCTAACATTGTTTCATTAATATCAGTAGCATAAATAGTCGCATTTGAATTCTCACATAAATAATGTGTTAAATAACCGGGGCCAGTTCCCATATCAACAATGGTTTCTTCAGAGCCTGAAAGAGTATGGTTTAAAATTTTATTACCTATCAACGGATATATGTATAGTTGATTTTCTTTGACGAAATCATTATATAAATAACATTCATCATGAGTCAGCAAAGAATGTACACTCCTTTCATAAAGTGTTAGGGTATGAAAAAAATCAGTTTATGATTAATGTCCACCAGCGACAACTACATTACGAATTTCAACAAGACGTGGAGTTTTATAAACTTTTTTCATGTAATCATCCTCCTATATATGTCTTAAATTTCAATTTCATACCCTAACGAAAGTCATAATATCACATTTTTTATATTTTCTTAAATATTTAAATAATGATTTTTTGACAAATTTTGATGTCGGTACTCTATCTATAAAGTGCATAGTGTTAAGTAAATCAAGGGTACAAATAGAGTTAGAGTTGAGCAAAGATGAATTCTGATGAGTTTTTAATGAATATTGGCCAAATCATTTTTTACATAACAAAGGAAGTGTAGAACGCTTTTTTTCGGTTCCTAGGATCGAATATTGATCTTTTGGATGAAAATGAACGAAAAAAGATAGAAAAAAAATTAAAATCAATGATAAATAATTTGCCAAACGATTTCAGGGGAATTTCAGTAGAGGATATTCTGGCAAGAAAGAAAGATGACTTAGACGTATATCAATCCACACAACTTGTTGTAAGACAACTTATGAGTATAAAAGATGGTTTTTAAGAAGATAAGTTATCTTCATTATTTTCTTAACTCGACTATAGAAATATTACGATCAAACTTAGTGTAATGTTGAATGAGATAACAAAAAAATAAAGAACCGCTTTTTTTAGCGGTTCTTTATTATGACGGTAAGCTTTTTCTGTTGGCTTTCGCCTATTTCCACACTTGATCAGCAATCTCAATCACATGACGCAGCTTTTCCCATTGCTGCTCTTCTGTTAACAGATTGCCTTCCTCTGTTGATGCGAATCCGCATTGTGGGCTTAGACAAATTTGATTGATGTTTACGTATTGAGCGGCTTCCTCGATTCGTTTTTTGATCTGTTCAACTGGCTCAAGCTCTCCGTACTTTGAAGTCACAAGGCCAAGTACGATTTGAAGGTTTGGGTTCTTCACATATCGAAGAGGCTCAAATCCGCCAGAACGCTCATCGTCGAATTCTAAAAATAGACCATCAAGATCTAAACCAGCAAAAATCGTTTCTGCCGCGGCTTCATAACCACCTTCAGCTGCCCAAGTCGATTTAAAGTTACCACGGCAAATGTGCATTGTGATGACTAAATCCTCTGGACGGTCGGCAACGGCTTCATTAATTGTCTTTGCAAACGACGCACGAAGTTCATCTTCTTCTCGGCCAAAGGCTTTGATTTGCTCATGACCTTTTTCAGAAAAGAACACGGCCCATGCTGTATCATCCAGCTGTAGGTAGCGGCAGCCTGCATCATAAAAAGCACGGATGGCTTTCTTATACGCCTGTGCCACATCATGATGGAAATCATCTAAGCTGTCATATACACCTTCTTCAAGCTTTCCGCGGAAAAAGAGCATATTCGGACTTGGAATCGTCATTTTAGCCGTATGGTTACCTGCAATGCTGTGAAGAAAACGATAATCCTCTAGCATCGGATGGTCTGTAAAATCGATCTTGCCTGTTACCTTGATGCCTCTTGCTTTTGTTGTCGTGTTGTGGAATTGAATGCCTTGATCTGCTTCAAATCCTTCAACTCCATCAAGTCCTTCAAGAAAGTCAAAATGCCACCATGCACGTCTAAACTCTCCATCTGTGACAACCTCTAACCCGATTTCCTTTTGCTTCTCTACAATACGTGTGATTTCTGCATTTTCAATTTGACGGAGCTGCTCTGCTGTCAGCGTACCGTCTGCTTTTTGCTTGCGTGCTTCCTTGATGCGCTCTGAACGAAGCAAGCTTCCTACTTGATCTGCGCGAAATGGCGGCTTCGTTGTTTTCTTTCCAATGGTTTGTACTTGTGTCATGCTAAATCCCTTCTTTCTACAGGTTTAAAAACAAATAAAAAAGCTCTTCCTTGGATAAGGAAGAGCGTCATATACTGTGAGAACTCTGCCTTATCTTCAAACAAGCAGATGCTTGTTTAAGGAATTAGCACCATTCTGTTCCTAGGAACAGCGGTTGCCGGGTTTCACAGGGCCAGTCCCTCCACCACTCTTAATAAGGTTACCTTTTGATTCAATTTTCTTAATATAAACAATTATTCATTTTTTATGAGAGAAAGTCAATGGTTTTTACAATTTAATTTCCTACATGAACAAATCAGCGACGAGAACACCAGCTAGTCCGACAAGTGAAAGAACGGTGACCATCAATGTCCACGTTTTAAAGGTTTGGGCCATTGACAGGTTAAAGTATTCTTTATAAATCCAGAAACCCGCATCATTCACATGAGAGAACGTAATACTGCCGGCACCTGTTGCGATGACCATTAATTCAGGGCTGACACCCGTCAATCCAATAAGTGGTGCAGAAATGCCAGCCGCTGTGAGACCGGCGACAGTCGCTGATCCTAAAGAGACACGAAGGACAGCAGCAATGAGCCAGGTGAGAAGCAGGGGAGAAAGCGTGCTTCCTTGCATGATCCCCGCAATATATTGATCGACGCCGCTATCAATGAGCACCTGTTTAAAGGCGCCGCCACCGGCAATAATTAATAGAATCATGGCAATGGAGCCAATAGAATCGGTGATCGACTTCATGACTTCCTGCATGCTTTTTCCTCTGCCCAGTCCAAACGTATAAATGGCCAGCAGGACTGAGATTAATAGCGCAATCGCTGGTTCACCTAAAAACTCAGCGGTTGGCAGCAATGGAGAGGAAGGGAAGAAAATTTCTAAAAAAGCTCTGAATGTCATGAGCAATACAGGCAAAACAGCAGTAAAAATGCTAATGCCGAAGCTTGGCATTTCCTCTTCTGTGAATTCCTTTGGATTAAATAAATTTTTTGGTATATGTGCGTGCAATTGATCTTTTTTAAATAGTTTCGTAAACAGAAGTCCGCCTACTAACACAGCAGGAATCGCTAGAATAATTCCAACTAACAACGTTTGTCCCATGTTTGCTTGAAAGACATTGGCAATGGCAGTCGGCCCTGGGTGAGGAGGGAGGAAGCCATGTGTGGTGATCAGTGCAGCGACGAGGGGCATACCCACATATAACACAGGAAGTCTTGCAGCTTGAGCGATCGTAAAGACTAATGGAATTAAGATAATGAATCCGGTTTCATAAAATAGAGCAATTCCAATAACAAATCCAGTCAGCATCGTTGCCCATTGGATTTTCCCAATGCCGAATCGGTCAATGAGTGTCATCGCAATGCGCTGGGCACCACCAGAATCAGCCATCAATTTACCGAGCATCGCTCCAAAACCGAGAACCAGTGCTAGGTGCCCGAGTGTACTTCCGAGTCCTTTTTCGACGGAAGCAATCGCTTCAAGTGGTGACATTCCTTCTAAAACAGCCACAATTAAAGAGACAATAATTAAAGAAATGAAAGCGTTTAACTTTAAGACAACCATGAGTAAAAGTAATAACAAAACGCCAAGTCCAATAAACACTAACGACATGATCTTTCCTCCTTTGTGGTGCATAAGGGAGCGAGAATACTCCCTATGCTTTATCCTTCAAGTATGTCTACAGCTTCTTTTAACGTATTTTTTGAGCCAACATTTCCCGGGAAAATCACGTAAGACATGAAGGGGAATTTACTTTCTTCTCCTGTTTGCCAAACGGGAATACCTGGTTTAATTTGACCTGCCACAGTCGCACGCTTTACACCAAGTCCTCTCGTTCCAATATCGCTTGAGGTAATGCCACCTTTGGCAATGAGATACTTAGGACGAATCGTGAGACGCTGGACAATGCTTGTTACAGCATCACTAATTTGTACAGAAAGCTTCAATTCTTCCTCTTGACGATCATCCCCAAGGTCAAGTCGTTCTCTCCTTGTGTAAACAGCTACAGATTGACCTGATGCTAACAGTGTTTCAGTTTGCTGAATCACGCGATCCATTTCATCTAGAAATGCCTCAGGTTCTAACACGAGATGTGTGTTAAATTCAATAAAGGCCATCTCCCTCTTTTGTTGAAGCGCTCTTAACTGTTCCGTTGTTTTTTTGACATGAGAACCAACTATGATGAGACCACCGTGCTGGCTTTCTTCTTTGATCAATTCTTGTCTTGTTAATAAAGCTTGATCGTGAATGCCACCAAGTACTTTTGTAAGCGCCGCTGCACTTCTAAACATAAATTGCTTTCCTGTTTGAATGGCTTCGATGAGGGCGGTGACAAATACTTTGACATCGTCATAATCGACAGCGTTTACAACCACCTTATTGAAATCTTTCACACTTATGAGCTGATCTTTTATTTGATCTATGCATAAAGCACGTAGATCGTCTAACGAAATGTAGGTGGTGTTCTTCTTTGTGAACGTTCCGCCTGATTTTTCTTCAATCCACTCCCCGAGATGAGACGACTGAAAGCCGAATGTACGGTCTCGTGCAAATTCTGTATCACCAGCGGGAATCAAGTCGTGTCCTTCCTGTACGTAATGAATATTGTTGATCGTAAAGCGTCCGCCTTCTTGGAAAAAAGGAATAAGGATTTCTCCATCAAATTGATGGGAGCTTTGCTGTTCAATGGTCGTTCTGAGTACTTCAGTTTCCAGCGGAAAGTGTCCACGCAGGGTAGAATCCCCTCGGCTGACAATGATGAAAGCCTGATCAAGCCGTTCAGCCACTTTCGCAATCGTTGAAGCAATTGTTTCGTGCGCAGCGGCAGTTTCTTTTTCTGTCATACTGCGAGAGTTGGTCAAAATAAAGAACATACGGCTATCTTCAAGAAAGCCAGCTTCAATGCTTTCCTCTGACCAATCAGTGAAAACAGAGACACCGTGTACGGTTTGAATCCCTGTTGGGTCATCGTCTAATACTATGACTTTATGATGAAAGCTTTTTAGTGCTTGTTCATATGCCGTTTGAATCCTTTTTGAATCCGCTTTCGGAATAGCATTCAATAAGTCAGTGCTTTGCTTCATGATCATCTGATCCTTTCTTCACTTCGACATGAGCCATTTTTTCGTAATATTGAATGATGGCGCCATGATCAAGCCCAGACTTTCCGTCCGCTTTGAGGGCATGGAAGATTTCAAGCAGCTGACTAGAAAGCGGGAGAGGGACGCCGATATCATGAGCCGTTTCCATGACATTGGTTAGATCCTTTAAGTTGATATCGATGCGCCCGCCAGGTTCAAAGTTTCGTTCTAAAATGAGAGGAACCTTTGCATCGAGAACGGCACTTCCTGCCAGCCCACCGCGGATCGCTTCATACATCTTATCAATGGCAATGCCTGATTTAGCAGCAAGAACGAGCGCCTCAGACATAGCGGCTATATTTAAGTTGACGATGATTTGGTTGGCAAGCTTCGCTGTTGTGCCGCTTCCGTTTGCCCCAACTAATACGACTTCTGTGCCCATCGCATGCAAGACATCCTTCACTTGCTTAAAGATATCCTCTTCGCCGCCGGCCATAATGGCAAGTGTTCCGTCTATTGCCTTTGGCTCTCCACCGCTGACAGGTGCGTCGATAAATTCCACCTGATGATGTTTTGAACGAGCAGCTAATGCCCTTGAGGTAACAGGAGAAATTGAGCTCATATCTATGATGACTGTGCCAGGTTTAGCTGTAGTTAAAATACCTTGATCACCTGAAACAACTGTCTCTACATGCTCTCCTTTAGGAAGCATTGTGATGATGATATCGCTTTCAGAAGCTGCATCAGCTGCTGAAATAGCACCCTTTGCTCCGGCTTCTTGTAACGCTCGAATGGCTTCCTCATGAATATCAAAAACAGTCACAGTATGACCGGCTTTTAATAGATTGAGTGCCATAGGTTTTCCCATAATACCTAGTCCAATGAATCCAATCTGCTTTGACATTTTGACCGCCTCCTATTTAGAAAACCCTTACAAAAAGCGCTTTCTTTTTTATTTGTTAGTATATATACTATCTTATATAATTAATAGTAGGAAATAAACTATTGTTCATTTAATGTACATGACATGATAGGAATGTGTCAACGAAAAATATGAGAAAAGTCACAAAAAAAGACCGGAATCAGCTCCGGCCTTTTGCATTCATGTTTTATTTTTAGCTACGGCTAATCGAGAACGTTTCACGTTTTCAATGGCATTTGTCCCTAGCTCTAAAACAGCTGCGACGTAAAGAACATCAATGATCACAAGCTGGTTAATACGGGAGATCATGGAATCGGAACGATACGTTGTTTCCCTTGATGAACTGAGCAGATGAAAGTCGGACCGCTTTGCGAGCTCTGATTTCGGATAGCTTGTGATAGAGGCAATCTTTGCCCCTTTTTCTTTAGCAAACTGCACGGCATCAAGGATTTCTCTGCTCTCTCCTGAATGTGAGATCGCGACGATGAAATCGTGTTCCGTGGCGTGTGTTGCAATCATGTTCATCATATGCGGATCACTGCAAAGACTCACTTCAAAACCAAGCTGGAGGAACTTATGATAAGCATCTCCGGCAATGAAACTGGATGCACCTGCTCCAAAGAAGACGGTTTTATGTGCCTGTTTCATTTGCGCAATAAATTGTGTCACAGCATCATCCTCTAAAATATGCTTCATATCCTGAATCGAGTTTGTGGTTAACTCTATGACCTTATGTTTAATGTCTGCTACACTATCAGATGCCTCAATCTCGCCGTATATGGATTGAGGTGTATTGGTCGCAATATCCTGTGCGACATGGACACGAAACACTTGGTACGATTCATAGCCAATTTTTCGTAGAAACCGAAAGATCGTCGTTTCACTTGTGTTGCATTCAGTAGCGAGTGCACTAATGGAATGAAGCACAACTTTCTGAGGGTTTTGTAAAATGTAATTGGCAATCTTCTTCTGGGTTGGGGACAAACTATGAAACGTTGTCCGAATATGACTAAAAATATTCTCTTCTATGATCAACACCACACTTCATCTAGCATTCTACATTAAGCATACAGGAACTTATGAAAACGGTAAACAAATCGGTGTGGAAAAAGGAAGAATAATATGGAAAAAAACACTTCTTTTGGTTCTTTTGTCATGGTATACTCAATTGGTAATAGACAAAAATGGGGGTTTTTACTATGACAATGAAAAAAGGCCTAACGATCAGCCTACTTATTTTTTCGCTGATTGTTTCTTTGTTTGCTCCAGTTGGATCTGTGGATGCCAAACAAGCCAAAAAAGCAAAAGTAAGCACACACTATTATAAAAAGAAGAAAACGTTCAAATATGCACAGGTGAAAAACCTAAGCAAACCGCATATGAAAACGATCAACCGTGATTTAAAAGAAGATATCGCATTCTCTTATTCTACGTACTTATACTTAAAGGATGAAGCGAAAAAGGAAGGCATTGGGAAGATCACTTATGAGAGATCGTTTAAAACGAAATTTAACAATGGGAAGAAACTAAGTATCTTAAACTATGATTACATGAATGACGGTAGAATGCATGGGGATACGATGGTTACCAGCATGAACTACGTGTTAACAAAGAAAAAGACAAAGCAGCTGTTCTTTACTGACGTTGTGAAAACAAAGAAAAAGCGTACTAAAGTAAGAGATTATATCTATAACTACACAAAGAAGCATAAAAACAAATTCTATTCGAACCTGAAAAAAAGTGATATTCAAATCAACTACAACACGCAGTATTACTTCACGAAAAAGGGGATTGCTGTTGTCTTCCAGCCATATGAAATTGCACCATACTATCAAGGAATTCCGATGATTCAAGTTCCTGCAAAGGTGTATAAATAAAAAAGAGAAACGGCCACTGGATGTGGTCGTTTTTTTATGTGTCTAAAACATGTTCTTACACAAATAAAGGAGCCCCAGATTGAGGCTCCTTCTTTGGATTTATACTTGTTTGGGTGCATTGTTTAGTGGGTGACGGCGTTTGCCGTTGTACTGGCGGCGCATACGAAAGATTTCAAACTCCGAAAGCTCTGCGCTTTTTCGTTTTTGGGTGCGGTTATCTTTTTTGAAAGAGAAGAGTAAGTAGCAGCAAAGTGAAGCGATAATCAATAAAATCATCATATGACATTCCTCCAATTCATCCTATACTTTAAGTGTAGACAGGGTGAGTGATGTTTATAACTGAAAATAAGTAGCAGAATCGGCTTAGTTCTTATGGTTTAGTTGATCTGCTAATTTAGGTCTAAAATACTGGTTGTTTTTAACTATTATATTTCCAGTTATTGCACTCGTCAAGAAGAATTTTTCTGGGGTTGTCTCTATTAGTACGAATAAGTGTCATAAAAGTTTCAGAATATTGTAAACTTTTATTAAAAAACCGTTCCCGAACAGGAACGGTTGTAAACATGTCTATGCTTTTTCTTCAAATAAACGTGCGATTTCCACGATGACTTCTGTTGCTTTCACCATGTTTTCAACGGAAATAAATTCATATTTACCGTGGAAGTTTTCCCCGCCAGTAAAGATATTTGGTGTTGGGAGACCTTTATATGAAAGCTGAGAGCCATCTGTGCCGCCGCGTATAGGTTCGATCACAGGTGTCACTGAGCGGTTTTCCATGGCTTCATGAGCAATGTCCACAATATGTTTCACAGGCTCAATTTTTTCTCTCATATTATAATATTGATCCTGAATGCGGAGGGTGATACTGTTTTCGCCGTAGACTGCTTTTAAGTCATTTGCAATCTTTTCAAATAATGCTTTGCGATTGTTGAATGCCTCTTTATCAAAATCACGGATAATATATTGCAGCTCTGCTTCTTCAACTTCTCCTACAAACTTCGTCAGGTGAAAAAAGCCTTCATATCCTTCTGTGTATTCTGGAGATTCATTTGAAGGAAGTTTGTTGTGAAAGAGCATCCCGATCTTCGCAGCACTGACCATTTTGTCCTTGGCTGTCCCTGGATGGACGTTGTTTCCTTTAATCGATACTTTCGCACCTGCTGCGTTGAAGCTTTCATATTGAAGCTCTCCAAGCGGTCCGCCGTCAATCGTATAAGCATAGGAAGCGCCAAAGGCATCGACATCGAATTTGTGCGGTCCTCTGCCAATCTCTTCATCTGGCGTAAAGGCGACTCGAATCTTTCCGTGCTTGATTTCTGGATGCTCAATCAGGTAATGCATGGCGGTCATAATTTCTGCGATACCTGCTTTGTTATCTGCACCAAGTAAGGTCGTGCCATCAGTCGTGATAAGCGTATGTCCTTGGTATTTTCGCAAATTTGGAAACTGTGATGGAGATAACACGATATGTAGATCATCATTTAATGTGATGTCACCGCCTTGGTAGTCCTCATGAATCTGCGGTTTCACATTCTTGCCAGTGAAGTCAGTGGCTGTGTCGATATGAGCCAAAAAGCCAATGGTCGGCACTTCTTTGTCTGTGTTAGACGGGATCGTTCCCATGACATAGCCGTTTTCATCCATTGTTACTTCTTGAATCCCGATGGATTTCATCTCTTCAACAAGCTGTCTCGCCAGGTTCAACTGTCCCTCAGTAGATGGGCAGCTTTCCTTTTCTGCATCCGACTGCGTATCTACCTTCACATAACTTGTGAAACGCTGAATCATTTCCTCTTTCATCTATACGTCACTCCTTTTATAGAATACGTTCATTTTATCACGTCTTGAATGCGCTTCATAACAAGAAAGGCTTTCTCTGGCAATTAGAGAGGAAAAAGACCTACTTTCATTAGGTGATGTGCTGAATGGTTCTTTAGGGTGATTTTTTTGGGTGTCTTTTTATTTATAATGAGGACATATAAAATCATCCATTTGTACGTTAAATTGGGAGAAAGGGGTGCGAAAGTTGGATTCTAGTCAAACGCTGGCACTCGCTCAAAAGTTTCAGGAAGCGGCTGATGAGGTTCGGCAGTCGAAGCAGCTGCTTCAGAATCGACTGAAGGCAATAGGATCGGGATGGCAGGGAGAAGCAAGGAATACATTTGATCAAAGCTTTGAGGAAACAACGGTACGCTATGATCAATTTGAAAAAGACTTGCTTGAAACGAGCCAGGAACTGCGGGATGCAGCGGTCAAGATCGAGGAGCGTAAAGCCGAAATAGCCAGAATGGAAGAGCTTGAGCGAAAAAGACGAGAAGAACGGAGAGAAAGAAACCGAGAAGGGAGATGATGTGATGGCACGTGACATTGTAGTTGATCCAGATCAGCTGACAGGGCTGGCGAATGATTTTGTAGGAGAGCTTTCTACCATCGAAACAAAGCACCACGATTTACATAGTGAACTGGATGGTCTGATTTTAGGCTGTGATCCTCGTTATAGAAGCTGTTTTTCTGGTGTTGGAGATGCATGGAGTGCTGGACAAGCATTAATCAGCAAATTGAGCAATGATGATATCGCCATTCGTCATGCAACAGATAAAATGGTCGAAGCGGATGATATTTTACGCAAAATGTACAGCATTTATGATCAATATGGCACGCTCACGAGCCTAGCTGGTATCGTGATGATGCAGGCGAAATACTACGGGCTTGGAATGACGACCTTCATTAAAGATAATGGCCGCTATGCCGCTCAGCATTCAAAGCTGCTGCTTGATTTGACCAGCCGGGTAGAAGGAACGAGATTTGACCGGCTAGCAAGGATTTGGCTGAGTAAAAAAGAATTATTAAAACGATCGAACTGGTCGATGGCTGATTTGGTCCATAAGAAATTCACAAAATTTTATCCTGATGATACGGTTGCGTTTACGAATAGTGTCCGTGATTTTACAAAAGGAAGTATCAATTGGAAGGACACGGCTGGTATCAAGTCTGTTCTGAAAAATGGGGCAAGATTTGCGAAAGGAAATGCCATTATTGCAACGGTTGTCACAGGTGCAACGGAAACAGTTGGCTGTGGATTAAAAATTGCCGAGAACTATGCAGAATTCGGTGATCAGCCGGAAGTCCTCAAGCGTGAAAATGCAAAGGCTGTTGGAAATGCAGTGAACAATACGGTCTTTATCGCTGGCGGATCTGTCGCAGGTGCCGTTGTCGGCGGCGCTCTTGGAAGCTTTGCAGGGCCGATTGGAACCGTTGTCGGTGGAGCCATTGGATCAGCAGTAGGTGGATTTATTGGAGAAAAAGTCGCCAAGCTGACATCGGGTTTTGCGGAACAGGTCGCAGTGAAATTAAAGGATCCGATTCACGCAGTCGTGGATAAAGGGAAACAAGCATTTGAGCTGGCAGGTCAAGGGGTGAAAGCAGTTAATGACACCATTGATCAAGCAAATCAGATGATACATAAGGGGATCGAAAAAACAAAAGAAACCGCAGACTCGCTGATAAAGGGTGCAGGCGATTTCTTTAAGGGCGCATTTTCTTTTGGATAAGGAGAGATCAAGTTGGATCAGCTAAGTCTAAGTATCGAGGAACTTATCTTTAGTTTCTATAGTGAAGGCTATTTTGAACAAGGCATGACCTTAAAGGAAGCCTATTATCCTGATGTAGAGGATGAACGCCTAGGGTTTTTATTTGAAATTGCGTGCCGCTCTTTACTTGCAAAAGGTGTACTTGAATTTCGAAACAGACAATATCGTTATAAAGCAGAGTACCGTCATTTCATCCAGGCCATGAATGATGCATCTCATACCGTCAAGGCGTCTCGATTTGGAGAGTTAGATGAAGAAGTCAGTACCTCCTTTCATACGACGCAGTCGGGCGTATATGCGCATCATACGCTTTATGATCAACAAGTCCATCAGATTCACAAACTGAAAGACGATCAGCAGGCAGAGGAACAAGTGGAAGTCTTTTTGAACATACACATGAGTGATCATCCTGCACCTGTCATCACCCTGCAAGCGGAGGAATTTGAAATGCTCTTAGAGCAAGCAAGCGAAGCGAAAGATGAGTGGCTTTCCTTCCTTAATAAGGCAGAGAATCAAGAACTCGTGAAGGCATTTGTGACCGATGTGCAGGCGAGAAAAGGAAAGATGGATTCCCTCATGAAGGTAGTCTATGACAAAAACAATACGCCGGATGTGGAGTCCATGATATTTGTGATTCCAGGTGAGAACCAATCGTGGCTTGTATCAGGAATAAAAGAAAATGAATTTCGCATTGAGACGGCTCATCGAGACAGGTTACGTTCGATATTCTAATGGAGAAAAGGAGAATGACGCTTGAATCCAAGTGAAGTAATAGAAGTGAGGAGCAGACCCTTTTTAAGAGTATGGGCATTCTTAGCAACGGGCGGCTTTGGCATCATCGGTATTTGGCTATTTTCAGAAGCTCTTACCTTTGAATCGAATTATACATTGTTTTTATTTTTAGGCGGGCTATTAGGTATAGTCTATGGCTGGATCTCCTTTTTAATGATTCTGCCGGCTTTTACGAAAAGAGGAAATGTGATTTTTCGCATTCAGCCCGGAGAGAAAGGCGCTGTTTTGCACCTGAAGCAAACGATCCCTTTTCAAGACATTCAATCAATCGACATGCGCCGGCACCGTTACAGTATAAGAGGATGTCTCTTCATGGATGTGCTCATTCGGAAAGTAGATGGGAAATTGATCAAAATTCCGGCGTACAGCATTTTAGATGAAGAAGTATTTGAGCAAACCGTCAAACAGGAGATCTATCCATATTTACATCAGGCAGCCCAAGAAAATTGGAGACAGCAGCATGGCCAGGTCGAAGAGCAGATCAACTAGGCTTCTTTCGTCATGACTCTATAGGATGAGGCGCCACTTTTTCGAGAAAATCGTGTATGATGTCAGTAAAGACTGAACACTCGGAGAGGTGATGAGAGATGGACAAAGAGATGGTAATCGACCTCGTCACAGAACAAATGGCACGGATTCGAAAAGAAAAGAATTATACGCAGGACCGCATGGCTGAGGTACTTGGTCTATCGAAACGGCATTTGCAGCAGGTTGAAAAAAATAGGCTGCGCCTCAATTGGACGCAAACTGCGGCTGTATGTGCATTATTCAGGGATAGTGACATTTTAAAAGGGACACTTGGGGATGACCCGCTTGAGATTTTGGAAGTCGTGGCACATGATGAATTGCATCTATCTGTTGAGCGTACAATTGGCGGAAAGGTTTGGTGGCGGACCTCTATAAAAAAAGGCGCGTTTCGTCTCCAGCAAAATGTGCTCAGTCAGCATTACCGCATCTTAGATGATGAGAATTATCGCTATTATAGTTCGTTTAATAAAGAAGAAGCGAAGCGGCGGTTAGAGGAATTAAGCCAGCTGACGACTCCTTCCTCATAAACAGCTAATATCAAAAAGAAAAGAGAGGTACCCGTATGATAGGGACCTCTCTTTTCTTTGTTTATACTTTCAGAGTGTTTTTCGCCCGAATAAAGGCAACAAGCTGTTTGATTTCTTCATCAGTTAGTGGAACACCATCTACGAGGATGGTTCCTTCTTTTGCATCCGTCAGTTCAATTTTGATATCAGAGAGTTTGCGCTTTATCTCTGGCTCGTCCGTTCTACCAAGTAAAAAATCAATGGACGTATCATACAAATCAGCCAGCAGCTTCACTGCTTCAAGCGAAGGTCGTCGGTACCCAGATTCGTAACCGGCATAGGTGCTTTTGGCGATACCTAGGCGATCTGCCGTATGCTGGAGAGACCATTTTTTCTTTTTTCTAAGGGTGGTTAAACGATCGAGTATCATACATGAACGCTCCTTTATATACAACAACAGTATATCATATTTTGACATAGAGTGTACGCGTTATGCGTAATAATTTCTTGATTAATTCGCGTTATGTGACTATAATGGCAATGAAGGTACGCGTAAAGCGTATATTATAGAATAGCACAAGCTAGCTTATAATATGTGTGACAAAGGAAGTAATTTTACGAAAGAGGTGGACCTGTTGAAGAAATTATTGCTTTTAACCACTGGTGGGACGATTGCATCTGTAGAGAGTGAAAATGGTTTAGCTCCAGGTGTTAAAGCTGAGGACCTTTTAAGCTATTTAAACGAAATTAATGCAGACTACACAATGGACACAAAGTCCCTAATGAGTATAGATAGTACCAATATGCAGCCTGAATACTGGGTCGATATTGCAACAGCCATTTATGAAAATTATGATCAATATGACGGATTTGTCGTCACTCATGGAACCGACACAATGGCCTATACATCAGCAGCTCTATCTTATATGCTGCAAAATCCTGATAAGCCGATCGTCATTACAGGTTCACAAATTCCGATTACGTTTAAGAAAACAGATGCGAAGAAAAACATCACAGATGCGATTCGCTTTGCATGTGACGGTGTAGGCGGCGTATACGTCGTGTTTGATGGCAGAGTGATTCAAGGAACACGTGCAATCAAACTAAGAACGAAAAGCTATGATGCATTTGAGAGTATTAACTACCCATATATTGCATCGATTGAAAACCATCAAATTGAATACAATAGCAAAGTAAAAAGAACTCCAATGAAACCGCTTAAATTAGATGCATCCTTAAACACGGATGTTTGCCTATTAAAACTGCATCCAGGATTGAAGCCTGAGTTTTTAGATGCGATCAAAGGTGTGTACAAAGGGGTCGTGATCGAAAGCTACGGAAGCGGCGGAATTCCTTTCGAAGGAAGAAACCTTTTAGAAAAGATCAACGAATTGCTGGAAGAAGGCATTTCTGTTGTCATCACTACTCAGTGTCTCGAAGAAGGAGAAGACATGAGTGTGTATGAAGTAGGACGCAAAATCAATCAAGAGCTGGTGGCACGTTCACGAAACATGAACACAGAAGCCATCGTGCCGAAGCTCATGTGGGCATTAGGCAAAACAACAGATCCAAGAGAAGTGAAAAAGATTATGGAAACGCCAATCGCAGAAGATTTAGTGATTTAACTATTCTATAGAAAGCAGGTCATATCAGATGGTTCAAGCAACTTATCGCTACGAGAAGGATTTTCTTGGTGAAAAAGAAATTCCGGCAGACGTGTATTATGGTGTTCAAACCCTTCGTGCAAAAGAGAATTTCCCGATTACAGGATATCGCATGCATGAGGAGCTCATCAGAGCCTTTGCCATTGTTAAAAAAGCAGCAGCTCAAGCCAATATGGAAGTTGGACGTTTATATGAAGGAATTGGCAATGCCATCGTTCAAGCGTCTGATGAAGTCATTGAAGGCAAGCTACATGAGTACTTTATTGTAGACCCAATTCAAGGCGGCGCAGGCACTTCAATGAATATGAATGCCAATGAGGTCATTGGGAATAGAGCTCTAGAGATCATGGGGCATCAAAAGGGTGAATACATTCATTTAAGTCCAAACACACATGTGAACATGTCGCAATCGACGAATGATTCATTCCCGACGGCTATCCATATTGCTGTGCTCAAGCAGTTAGATATTCTGCTTGAAACGATGCAAGCGATGCAGGACGTCTTCCAAAAGAAAGCGAAGGAATTCGATCATGTGATCAAAATGGGTCGTACGCATTTGCAGGATGCGGTTCCAATCCGTTTGGGACAGGAATTTGAAGCCTACAGCCGCGTACTAAGTCGTGATATTAAACGGATCAACCAATCGAAGCAGCATTTATATGAAGTGAATATGGGTGCGACAGCTGTTGGGACAGGCCTAAACGCAGATCCACGCTATATTGAAATCGTGGTGAAGAAGCTAGCTGATATTTCGGGTCTCCCGCTTGTAGGCGCAGAGCATCTCGTTGATGCTACGCAAAATACAGATGCTTACACAGAAGTATCCGCCGCATTAAAAGTTTGTATGATGAACATGTCTAAAATTGCCAATGACCTTCGCTTAATGGCATCTGGCCCACGTGCAGGTCTTGCTGAGATTGCTTTGCCAGCCCGTCAGCCAGGATCATCCATTATGCCAGGGAAAGTCAATCCAGTCATGGCAGAGCTCATTAACCAAATCGCATTCCAGGTCATTGGAAACGACCACACCATCTGTCTTGCTTCTGAAGCAGGCCAGCTTGAGTTAAATGTGATGGAGCCTGTTTTGGTCTTTAACTTGCTTCAATCTATTAGTATAATGAATAACGGATTCCGTTCATTCACGGATCATTGCTTAGCGGACATCGAAGCAAATGAAAAACGTTTGAAAGAATATGTCGAAAAAAGTGCAGGTGTCATTACTGCGGTAAACCCTCACTTAGGCTATGAAGCCGCGGCTAGAATCGCAAGGGAAGCCATTTTAACAGGACAATCGATCAGAGATCTTTGCCTGCAAAATGATGTGTTAACAGAAGAAGAACTTGATATTATTTTGAATCCTTACGAGATGACAAAGCCTGGTATTGCGGGTGCGGAGCTCCTAGAGCGATAATAATATCAAAAATTTTATTTTATTAATATGTGGAATTGCCTGTGAAAAAGAGAAAAACAGGCAATTCACTTTCTTTCGAATTGACACACTTTTTTCACAATATTTTGAAAACGCTTAACGCACGCACAAAGGGAGGAAACAAAATGAAATCACCACGTCTGCCGTCTATTTTAGAAGTCGTGTCTGTACTTGGCTTGTTTTTAGCAATTGTTTTATCATTTACTCTTTATTTTAAATTGGATATTCAACTCGCATTGTTTATCTCATGGTTTATAGTTATCGCATTAGGTATTCGATTGGGACATTCGTATAAGGATCTTCAAAATGCGATCACAAAAGGGATATCGAACGGGTTAGAAGCCATTTTGATCTTAATTGCAGTAGGTGCACTTGTTGGAACATGGATTGCAGGTGGAGTTGTTCCTACGCTCATCTACTATGGTCTAGAATTCATTCATCCTAATATTTTCTTACTAGCTACACTGGTCATCTGTGCGATTATGTCCGTTGCAACAGGAACCTCATGGGGAACGGTTGGAACAGCAGGTATTGCGATGATTGCAATTGGTGAAGGGCTTGGGATCCCGCTTCCGATTGTAGCAGGTGCCGTCTTATCAGGAGCTTATTTTGGAGATAAATTATCCCCGTTATCAGATAGTACAGTGCTCGCTTCCTCTCTTTCAAAAGTGGACGTGCTCGCACATGTTCGAGCAATGATGGTCTTATCCATACCAGCCTTTGTGATTACGGCGATTATGTTTACAGTGACAGGCTTTATGTATGGCGGACGAAACATTGATCAAGACAAAGTAGAATTTTTGAAAAATGCGCTTCATGATACATTTACCATCAACATTTGGATGATCATCCCAGCAGTAGTGGTTGTATTACTGCTCGTATTTAAGAAACCTTCAATGCCTGTTATCGCGATTGGTGCCCTTCTTGGTGCAGTCTGGGCAATGGCATTCCAAGGAATGAACCCGGCGGATGCGCTTGGAACAGCTTATAATGGGTTCTCTATTAACTCAGATGTAGATTTCTTAAATACGCTGTTAAATCGCGGTGGTATTGTCAATATGTTAGGGTCACTAGTTGTCATTATTCTCGGACTTGGTTTCGGTGGGGTACTCGAATACTTAGGCGTATTAAAAGTCATCGTCGCTACTTTCGAGAAAAAATTGTATAATGCAGGAAATGTGACGCTATCTACACTTGTTGTTGCATTCTTTGCGAATATCTTCGGCTGTGCGATGTACGTTTCATTAATTCTCACACCGAAAATTATGGAAAAAAGCTATGATAAATTGAAAATAGACAGACGCGTTCTATCTAGAAACGCTGAAGTCGGTGGAACGATGACGTCTGGTATGGTTCCATGGTCAGATAACGGGATTTACATGGCGGGGATTCTCGGCGTATCGACATTCTCTTATTTACCATTTATGTGGTTGAGCTTTGTCGCCATTGGTCTTGCGATTATTTATGGTTACACGGGTAAATTCATTTGGTACGTGAAAGACCAACAAAATAAAGAAGAATCGGCTTCATAAGCCATTCGCAAAAGCCGCTCTCACCCGAGCGGCTTTTGTTTGTCCTAGGACTGGAAGACTATAGGCGATGCATAGAAAACAAATATGATATTAGCCCCCCTATGTAAAAGGACTTAAGATTCATTGTAGAGCAGAATGAAAGCATATATATCCCATAAAAAGAGTATAAATCCCTATTCAAACATGAGTCTTTGAACCTTATAATAACAATATTGGAAAAAGTGCAATTCATCATTACGCTCGTTTAGAGGGATTCTAAGCAGCGTTTTTATTTTTTGACAGGAGGAGGAACCCATATGAGCTTATCGGATATGCTGTCTGCCCTTAACGGTGGCATTTCAAATAAAAAAGCAGAAATCGAAGAGAAGATCGCTCGACTCAAAAAGGCAAAAAGCAAGGTTGAACGTGAACAAGATGCGGCAGAAGCAGACCTAAAGCAAATCAAGCAGCCAAAGCTTGGGACCTCTTGGAAAGGTGAGCGAAGCCAGGATTTCAAATCAGAGCGAAATGAAGCACATGATGCACTACAAACGATCGTAAATGACAAATACCCACGCTATGTGAGCCGCATTGAATTCAAAATCAATACATTAGAAGCTGAACAAGCTGCCTTATCCTTTGCTAGTTCCTTAGCTGGAGATGCCGCACGTCTTGCTGAAAAAGGAGAAGACGCAGTAGAGGATGCAAAGCGTTTGATCTCAAAAGCATGGAGCAGCTTGTAAGGCTGCTTTCATACTGAACAAATCTGGAGGATATCACAATGGGACAAATTAAGTTAAACTACCAAACAGTCATGGATAAACTAGATGAAGTCTCCCAAGCAGTTGAAGCTTTAGCCATGAAAAAAGCAGCAGATAAAGCGGGTGAAAACAGCCTTGAATTTGTGACCAAGTGGACGGCACGTGAAGCAGAGATTAGCGAAATGGTCTCTAGCTTTAAAGAAGCTTTGATCAAAAATGTTCAGGATACACGCTCTAATGTACACACGTTAAAAGAACAGGATGAAGCGATTGCTGCAAAATAAATCAGCACAATCGCTTTATTTATGGATTACATTGACATGATGCGAAATGTAGTTATAAATACTCATATAAAATACAGGATTTACGACCTTGTATTATTCCGGTTTTCTTCCAAATGCCTCGTCAAAAGGACACCTTTTCCCTATTTAAGCATAAGGCTTTTCACCTTATACTATACATAATGAAAGCAAACGATAGAAATGTCAGGATGGGAAACATCGGGTGATTCGATCGCTTCCAAAGCGCTGATGCCGTGCTTTCATATGAGGTCCGATAGAGGTGGATGACATGAGCTTATCCGAGATGCTGCACCATCTGCATATGGGAATTGAAAACAAACGTGCAGAATTTGACGAAATGATCTCTCGGTTAAAGACAGCGAAAAGCAATATTCAAACAGAACAAGATCTTGCCCAGTCAGACATAAAGGAAATCAAAAAGCCAGCTCTAGATACGGCATGGAAAGGTGAGAGAGGAACAGACTTTCACCGCCACCGGAAAGACGCCTACAGTGTAATGCGCGACATCGTGAACAATGAATATGAAAAATATATATCAGAGATTGACCAGAAAATCTTGCACTTTGAATTAAAAAAAATGGAACTGGCTGTTGCCAGTAATTTTGCAGGAAGAGCCCAGGACGTGATGGAAAAGGGCGAGGATTTTGCAAAAGATGTTATGCATTTGATCGAACGGGGCTGGAAAGCTCTTTAAAACAATAAACGAAACAGCCTGCTCATCAGCGAGCGGCTGTTTTTTTGTTTAGTCACATCCACCGCTGCTATCGCCTGAATCACCCCCGCAGGAGGCATCAGAAGCGTGATGAGTATAAGAATCAGTATAGGTACTTGTCGTGGAACTATGATGTGCAGAACGCTTAGCAGATGTGCGCTTATCCTTTGGTGTGAACAGGTGGGCAATGATTGCTCCTATAGAAGCCAATATGATGATGACAACAAACATAAAAGAACCCATGATGCATCCCTCCTCTTGTTTCATATTGATACGATTGAGCCATATCTAGGTTCCCGTTTTGAAAGAAAAACTGGGCAAAGGGTTCTATTTTCGTTTATGATGATAGGCAAAAGTAATGGCTAAGGGAGGGGAATCCATGCTATCTCTACGTCAGGAGGAGCTCCTGAAACGATTGATGCAAGCGGAGCAGGAACTGACAAGTGAAGAAATTGCCCGTGTGATTGGGGTCACATCACGAACAGTCCGCACAGATTTGAAAGCGCTTAAATTAATATTAGAAGAACATGGAGCAGCACTGCATATTAAACGCGGGGCAGGGTATACATTGACCGTCGAGGATTACGGAGCTTTTCGTACATTTTTGAAAAAGTCGATGAGAGAAAGGAATGAGAAAATGGAACAGGTCATTCCGAATCTCCCTGAGGATCGTGTGACTTATCTATTGAAAAGGCTGCTTCTGTCAGAAGACTATATCAAATTAGACGGGTTGGCAGAGGAATTATTTGTGAGTGAATCTACGGTGAAAAATGACCTGAAAGCAGTCAGGCACTTGTTTTCATTACATGGACTTTCTGTCTCTCATCGCCCTAAATATGGACTGCGGCTGACAGGGGATGAAATGAAATTAAGATATTGTATGGCAGAGCATGTGTTTCAGCAGGAGCATCCGAATCCTGCGCTGTTACCTGAAGAAATGTACCAATTGATTCAGGATTTGGTGCGTTCATGTACAAAAGCAAACGGCCTTCATCTGTCAGAAATCGGTTTAAGTAATTTAGTGACTCACATCGCCATTGCATGCAAACGAATCGAAGAGAAAAAACTCGTCATGATGCCAGATGCGGAATTGAAAGACATTCAACTGCAGCCAGTTTTCCAAGTGGCTAAACAAATGGCAGAGGATATTCGCCATGTATTAGCCATTGATTTTCCGTTATCTGAAATGGCGTACATTGCGATTCACTTAATGGGGGCAAAGGTGGTGGCTTATGGAGAAGCTGGTCACACGCTGTATCACATGCTTGACGAAGATCACTTTCGTATCACTCACCAATTGCTTGCTTATGTCGAGGAACACATGTCACTGGATATTCAGTTTGATAAGGAGCTGATTGTTGGATTGAGTCTTCACTTGCGGTCCGCCATTCATCGTTTTAGGTATGATATGAACATTCGTAATCCCTACTTACCGGACATTAAAAAGCATTATCCTATTGCATTTGAAGCAGGTGTCTATATGGGCAGATGGCTGAAGGAGAAAGAAGGCGTGGAGATCCATGAAGATGAGATCGGGTATTTGGCACTCCATATAGGGGCTGCAATCGAGCGGACAAAATCACAGCATGTGAGAAAGACATGCCTCATTGTGTGTGCGACGGGTGTTGCCAGCAGTCAGCTTCTTCTTCATAAGCTCAAGGCGGCCTTTAGCGGAAGACTGGAGATCGCAGGAACTGCGAGTGCCTACGAACTTCTTTCGTATGACCTGAGAAGCATTGATTTTATCATTAGTACCATTCCTCTTCAAAACACACTGCCGGTGCCAGTGATTGATGTACATACGATCCTTAGTGACGATGATATTGTGCGGCTAAAACGATTTGTACAGAATTCACAGGATACAGGGGTGTTGCGGTATGTCAGTCCGGCGCTGACATTTTTTCAACAAGACCTTCAATCAAGGGAGGAGGTTCTTCAATTTTTCGTAAACGTGCTAAAGGAACAAAATCAAATCCCGGACGAGTTTGAACAGCTATTACTGGAAAGAGAGCAGGTGTCACCCACGTCGTTCGGTCATTTGGTCGCAATTCCTCACCCGATTAAGCCGGCGACAGATGACACATTTTGTGCGATCTGCACGTTGAAAAAGCCTGTGCTTTGGGGAGAAGAGCGGGTACAAGTCGTTTGTTTGTTAAGCATCCAGAAGACGTATCAAAAAGAATTGCAGTCGCTTTATCAATTTCTTGTGCGTCTGACAGAGCAGAAGGAAGTCGTGGAACAACTCATCAAGGCTACTTCATTTGAGGAACTGACAGCGGCGCTACAACGATTGGAACAGCCAGACGAAAAAACGAGACACCCATTTCCGCATCTGTGAGGAAAAAGATTAGATGTTAATGAAAGCGCTTTTAAAATAACATCAAAAAGGAGGATGATCACGAGTTTTTGCAAAGGGGGAGACGGATCATGAGCTTTAAGGAGAAAGCAGCAGACGTCATGGGACATGTCGCTTATCGCATCACCAATCAGAAATATATTATGGCGATTAAACAGGCATTTGTTACACTAATGCCAATCATCATTACAGGGGCTTTTGCTGTACTGGTGGCGAATATGATCATGAGTCCGGAAACGGGGCTTGCTCATTTTGAGATATTCAGGTTTTTAGCAGAGCTTCAGCCGATTATGAAAGCAATCAATTATGCCACGCTGAACTTTTTAACGATTGGGGCTGTGTTCCTCATAGGGATTGAGCTTGGGAAAATCAACGGACACAAGTCACTGTTCCCGGGGCTTATGGCATTGATTTCATTTATATCTGTTATTCCAACGACACTTCTTCTTGAGGTCGATGGATCGATGCGTGAGGTAGTAGATGTACTGGCAAGACAGTTCTCTGATCCAAAAAGCTTATTTTTAGGGATGATCATTGCGATTGTATCTGTGGAGATCTTTTGTAAGCTGACCGAGGTGAAATGGCTTCAAATCAAGATGCCAGATTCTGTTCCGTCGAATGTTGCGACATCTTTTTCGTCACTTTTTCCATCAATTATTACAATTACAATCATCAGTTCATTCGGGTTTGCGTTTCACCGTGTGACAGGCATTTATTTGCACGAAGCGGTGTATAACGTGGTGCAGCGCCCGCTTGAAAGTGTTGTGCAAGGGCTGCCAGGTATTTTAACGTTGATGTTTGTCGCGCAATTTTTCTGGGTGATTGGCATCCATGGCAATCAAATGATTAAGCCGATCCGGGAGCCGCTATTATTAGGATCGATTGCTGTGAATATGACGGCTTTTCAAGAGGGAAAAGAGATTCCGAATATCATCACGATGCCGTTTTGGGATGTGTATATGAGTATCGGTGGTTCAGGTGTGACCATTGGACTCTTGATTGCGATTTTTATTGCTGGGAGAAGGGAAGAGATGCGAAGCATTGCCAAGCTCTCATCAGGACCTGGACTGTTCAATATCAATGAACCCGTTATTTTTGGATTACCCGTCATGTTAAACCCCGTAATGGCGATCCCGTTTATCATCACACCGCTTGTGACAGGGACGATTGGTTATATTGCGACAGCTACAGGATTTGCGGGAAAAGCAGTCGTGATGGTGCCGTGGACGACACCACCGATTGTCAATGCGTGGCTATCCACCGCTGGCAGCATGGGGGCTGTCATCACACAGCTCATCTGTATTGTGGTCGCTGTTTTTATCTATTTGCCATTTGTTCTATTGTCTAACCGCAAGCCAGAAGCGGCACCAGATTCAGAATAAAAGGAGGGTCATGAATGAACATGCAGTTTAGATGGTATGGAGAGGATGATCCTGTTTCACTCGCATATATACGTCAAATTCCAGGCATGAAGGGCGTTGTCAGTGCTGTCTATGATGTACCAGTTGGTGACCTATGGCCTGAGGAAAGGATTACCCATTTAAAGGCGCAAATCGAGAGACATAAACTTTCCTTTGAGGTCGTAGAAAGTCTTCCTATCCATGAAGATATTAAGCTTGGAAAGCCGAGCCGGAAAGTCTATATCGAGCATTATCAAGAAAATATCCGCCGATTAGCGAAGCATGGTGTGAGGGTGATTTGTTATAACTTCATGCCTGTCCTTGATTGGACTCGAACGCAGCTCGACTTTCCATTGGCAGATCAATCGACGACTCTTGCCTATTTTCAGCATCAGCTTAAACACATGGATATAGAGAAAGATCATATGTCTTTACCGGGATGGGATACGTCCTATACGCAGAGTGAAATGAGACAGTTGATGGCTGAGTACAGAGAACTTGGAGCGGAAGGGCTGTTTGAGAACCTGGTTTATTTCTTGAAGAAGATCATTCCAGTTGCCGCAGAAGAAAACATCAACATGGCGCTCCATCCGGACGACCCTCCTTGGGACATATTCGGTCTGCCTCGTATTGTCAGTGGTGAAAAGCAATTGGATCGTATCCTTCAGCTCGATGATCGATCTGAGCATGGCCTCACCTTTTGCTCTGGCTCACTCGGCTGTGATGCGAAGAATGATGTTCCGTCACTTGCACGTAAATATGCGAGAAAAGGGCGCATCCATTTTGCCCATTTGCGAAATGTCAACGTGCATGAGAATGGTGATTTTGAAGAATCGGCGCACCTTTCGTCAGCAGGAAGTCTCGATATGGGGGCGATTGTGAAGGCTTTGTTTGAAGAGGGCTTTGCGGGCTATGTTCGGCCAGATCATGGACGTTTGATCTTTGGCGAGAGAGGCAGACCTGGCTACGGTTTATATGATCGAGCGCTTGGGGCTTTGTATTTACAAGGGATTTGGGAGGGACTTCAAATTCAAACGAAGAAAGAGCAGGTGGCGACATGAACAAAATGCAGATTCCAAGTGATTTTATTCTAGGTGCCGCAGCTTCTGCTTGGCAGACGGAGGGATGGAAAGGCAAACAAGCGCATCAGGACTCTTACATCGACTTATGGTATAAGGAAGGGTATCACGTATGGCACGAAGGATATGGGCCGGCTGGTGCGACGAACTTTTACGAGCGTTATCCTGAAGATGTAACCTTAATGAAAGAAATTGGACTGACTCATTACAGGACATCGATCAATTGGTCAAGATTTCTCATAGATTACGAGAATGGGATTGTGGATGAGACCTATGCTCGTTACATTGATGATTTGATCAATGAATTAATCGCCGCAGGTGTAGAGCCGATGTTTTGCTTAGAGCATTATGAGCTGCCTGCCGTTTTGCTTGAGAGGTACGGTGGCTGGTCCTCAAAGCATGTCGTCGAGCTGTTTGTTCTCTATGCGGAAAAGGTGTTTGAGCGCTACGGGGACCGGGTCAAACATTGGTTTAGCTTTAATGAACCGATTGTTGTCCAGACACGTGTTTATCTAGATGCCATCCGGTACCCGTTTGAGCAAAATACGAAGAAATGGATGCAGTGGAACTATCATAAAGTGCTGGCAACAGCGAAAGTGGTGAAGCTGTTTCGGGAGCTAGGTTTGAAGGAATCGACAGGTGCAAAAATCGGGGTGATTCTCAATCCAGAAGTGACATATGCACGATCATCTGCCCCGCATGACCAAGAAGCAGCCCGTATGTATGATTTGTTTTTTAATCGCGTGTTCTTAGATCCCTCCATCAAAGGGGAGTATCCAAAGGAACTGCTCAATGTATTGAAAAAGCATGATATTCTTTTCGATGCCACAGAGGAAGAGCTTCAGATCATCAAGGATCATACGGTGGATGTCGTTGGGCTCAACTTGTACTACCCGTATCGTGTCAAGGCGCCGAGTAAGGCTTGGAACGATGGGACGCCCTTTCATCCATCCTATTATTACGATATGTTTGAGCTGCCAGGGAGAAAAATGAATCCATTCAGAGGCTGGGAAATCTACCCGAACATTGTCTATGATATGGGGATGAGAATAAAAGAAGAATACGGAAATATTGAGTGGTTTGTGGCCGAAAACGGCATGGGTGTAGAAAAGGAAGAACGGTTTAAAAAAGAAGACGGGATCATTGATGATCAGTACCGAATTTCATTTATCAGCCAGCATTTGAAGTGGGCACTTCAAGCAAAAGCAGAAGGGTCGAATTGCACGGGCTATATGCTGTGGGCATTTACGGATAATGTTTCACCGATGAATGCCTTTAAAAACCGCTACGGATTAGTCGAAATCCAGCTTGAGAATGAACGGAATCGTCAGCTGAAAGCATCAGCGTATTGGTACCAGACATTAATCAAAACAAGGGAACTGAAGGTTGAATCAGAAGTCATCTTTCAATAGGAGTGATGGAATATGAAACGAATCATACTCGCTTGTGCCGCAGGAATGTCGACATCCATTGTGGTGTCCAAAATGAAGGCTGCCGCAGAAGCTAAAGGGCTGGACTACTATATTTATGCCATACCTGAAGGAGCCGTTGCGGATGAACTAGAAGAGCATGGAGAGGATGTACAGGTGATTTTGCTTGGACCGCAAGTAAGCTTTATGAAAAAAGCAGCAGAAAAAACAGCGGCACCCTATCAAATACCTGTCGATGTCGTCAATGTGAGATTATACGGAACAGCAAACGGAGAAAAAATTCTAGAGCATGCACTGAAGCTAGCAAATGAATCTTGAGCAATTGGAGGAGAAGCAGATGACGGTATTAGAGGAAATGCAGGGAGCAGCCTTTCAAATCATTGCCCATGCAGGTGAGGCGAGAAGTCATTATGTAGAAGCGATTCGTCTCGCAAGAGCTGATGATTTTGAAAAAGCACAGCAGCTGATCGAAAAAGGGGAAGAAGCATTTCGAAGCATCCACAACCTGCACTTGTCGCTCATTCAAAAAGAGGCGGCAGGTGAACAGCTTCCCTTTTCTTTACTGCTGATACATGCAGAGGATCAAATGCTCACAACAGAGACCATTCATCTGCTCGCCATTGAAATGATCGAAATGTGTAAAAAAATGAACACCCTGTCAAAATAAAAGGTCAGCGATTAACCAATTTCTGTTATAATCATTCGGTAGATAAAGAGAAAGCAGGATTGGTGAATGAAGAAAACATGTATATTGATTGCGGTTGGACTTGTGATGCTGCTCATTTCAGGCTGTATGGGAATGAAGGAGCAAACAGAAGGAACCAAGCAAGTCGTCAAAGAGGAAAAGGGACCATTACTAGCAAAAGAAACAAAACAAATTCAGCAGAAAGAAGCTGCACCAAACTGGATTGAGCAAAAGGAGCCGGTTGAGCTTCCGATATTGATGTATCACAGTATCTCCAGCGGTAACTCGTTACGTGTGCCAAAGAGTGAATTTGCGGCTCATATGAAATGGCTCAAGGACAACGACTATGTTACGCTGTCGCCGGAAGAGGCGTACCGCGTCTTCACAACAAATATGAAGCCAGGTGAAAAGTGTGTCCTCATTACATTTGACGATGGATATACGGACAACTACACAAAAGCATTTCCGATTTTAAAGCAGTATGGGATGAAAGCAACGATTTTCATGATTGAGCAATCCATTGGCCGTCCGAACCACTTAACAGACGATCAGATGGATGAGATGATCGCACATGGACTATCAATTGAGAGTCATACGGTCCATCATTTAGAACTTAATCGTCTATCACAGGAGCAGCAGGAAGAGGAATTAAAAGGGTCAAAGACATTCTTTGATCAGCGATTTTCTCAGCGTACGAGAATGGTCAGTTATCCGGTTGGGCGCTATAACGAAGACACGTTGAAGCTGGCGAAGGAAGCGGGATATCAGATGGCTGTTACGACTGAACCGGGACGTGCGAAGAAGGAACAAGGCATGATGTCCTTACACCGCCTACGCATTTCACCAGGACTTTCACCCGAAAGCTTTGGCAGGCTGATAGAAGGGAATTGATCGAGATCAGCTTATAGATGTTTCACATGAAACATTTTACGACAAGCTTCGCAGTGTTGATTAGTGAATCGACAACATCATATGGCTTTGAGGATATCAACTAGGCTTCGTTTCAAACTTGATAGTAAAAACATGATGTTTTTTGGATGTTGGAAAGAGAAAGGAGAGCGAGGATGTCCAATTTCTTAGGGATCGATCATGTCCAATTGGCTGCCCCAAAGGGGAGTGAAGAGAAAGCACGTTTGTTTTTTGGAGAAATTTTAGGAATGAGGGAAATACCAAAGCCTAGTCATCTAGCTAAACGTGGTGGTGTTTGGTTTCAATGCGGAAATCAGCAGCTTCATATTGGCATTGAAGATCCATTTCATGCTGCTAAAAAAGCTCATCCAGCTTTTCAAGTAAAGAGTTTATCAAATTTAAAAGAGACATTCATGAAACATCACATTCTTATAAAAGAAGATCAGCCCTTAGATGGAGCAATCAGGTTCTATGTAGATGATCCATTTGGAAATCGAATTGAATTTTTAGAGAGAATAGGGTAGAAAAATAAAAAGGCTGTCTAGAAAATCTAGACAGCCTGTTATTGGTAAACGGGATAGCCCGTTATTTTGATATCTTTCCCCAGTTGTTCAATGGCGAGTCGATCTAGTTCAATGGCATCACTCATGAGGCGTATGCCTTCGCCTCCGAAAAAGGAAGGGGACAGTCGCCCGCCAATGAGCTTAGGCGCCATATAGATGACCAATTTGTCTACAAGCTGCTGCTCTAAAAATGAGGCATTGACCTGGCCGCCGCCTTCAATCATAAGGGAGGAGACATTTCTTTCTCCTAGCACTTGAAGCACTTCTTTCAGGGGCACCCGCGTGTCGCTGTCTGTCATAAAGACACGGACGCCAGCAGCTTCTAAAGCGGATCGTTTTTCCTCATCGGCTTGCTTTGTTGTAAAGATCCATGTAGGTGCCAGCTGATCGGTGACGACCTTTGCTGTCAGCGGTATCGACAGCTTAGAGTCTAAGACAATTCGAATGGGATGATGGCCATTTGGAATCCGCGCGGTTAATGAAGGATCGTCATGGATCACGGTTTGAGCGCCGACCAAAATCGCATCATTGATACTGCGGATATGGTGGGCATCATAACGGGACGTCTCAGATGTAATCCACTTGCTGTCAGAGGTAGCAGATGCAATTTTTCCGTCTAACGTGATACCCGCCTTGAGCGTTACGAAAGGTGTTTTTTTCGTAATAAAGTGGTTAAACACCTCATTCATGAGAATGGATTCCTGTTCAAGTACGCCCGTAATGACTTGAATGCCTGCGTCTTGTAAAATGGCAATCCCGCGGCCAGCGACAAGCGGGTTCGGATCAAGAGCGGCTACGACAACGGTTTCGACGCCAGCTTTCACAAGTGCTTCCGCGCAAGGACCTGTGCGGCCATGGTGGGAACAAGGCTCGAGGGTCACATAAATCGTGGCTCCTTTTGCCTTGTCTCCAGCCATTTTGAGTGCATGAATTTCAGCATGCGGTTCGCCGGCTTTCATGTGAGCACCGACACCAACAATTTCATTCTCCCGTACAATTACAGCCCCGACGAGCGGGTTCGGCGATGTCTGTCCTTTCATTGCACGTGCATTTTCCAAGGCTAGATTCATATATCGCTCATGATGTGGCAATCGTACGCACCTCTTGCTCCGCCTTCATGTGACCTGAGCGGTTGATTTTTGTCTGCAAGTATTTTTCGTTGAATTCAGAGACATCACCCCAAAGCGGGATACGTCCAGAAAGAGATAGACCTGCATGACTGATGGCATCTGTTTTCTTCGGATTATTTGTAATGAGTGTGACCGGCTTTGTACGAAGGGTTTGAAGAACGGCAATCGCTTCTTCATATTGACGCGTGTCATCTTCAAAACCAAGTGCTTCGTTCGCTTCTACTGTATCGTAGCCATTTTCTTGAAGAATATAAGCCATCGCTTTACTGAAAAGCCCGATGCCACGTCCTTCATGGTTGGCTAAATAAAATAGAGCACCTGCTCCGTTGTCCTCAATCATTCGCATGGACTGCTTCAATTGGAACCCGCAGTCGCAGCGCTTGCTTCCAAAAATATCGCCTGTGTGGCAAATGGAATGCATGCGGATAAGGGCTTCGTCAGCATGCTCAAAATCCCCATATACAAGCACGCTTGATTGCTGTTGATTGGCAAGCTCACGGGAGGAGAGGCTTTCAATTAAAGCTTCATCTGACAATGGCTCTAACCCGTCGTCCTTTAACCATGAATACCAATTAAACATCACCGTTCTACCATCTAAATTCACTGGCAGTTTAATGGGTCCAGTAATATATATATACCCGTCCTCTTGCTGTACTCGTTTGATTTTATCTTTTAAAATGGCTGTTTTAACCTCTGTGTGTTTGTCCATGTTCTGCACCTTCTTTTTTGTCTGTTTCTTCAATCTGTAAACGAACGAGAACGCCAAATGGATCAACAAATTCGCTACTTTTTCCTGTCGTTTTCACTTGAGTGCCTGCTTTTGCCAGACGTTCAACGACGGACTGTCTGTCTGCTTCTTTTGGGAAAATCAGTGTAAAGCTTCTTATTCCTGTAAAACGTGGATCAATGGCTCCTTTTCTTCCGCGTCCCCATGCATTAAAGGCAAGGTGATGGTGATACAAACCAGCGGCGATAAATACGCTTGCTGGTGGAGCCATTCGGATATGAAAACCGAGCGTATTGACATAAAAGGAATCAGCTTCTTCTGGGTTCAGATGGAAATGCAAGTGTCCCATCACTGTACCGGCAGGGAGTCCTTGCCATGTGGTATCAGCGGCTTCTTGCAGGAGACCATCTCCATCAAGAGGAGCGTTTCCGCCACCTTTCAGTTCTCCATGCTCACCTACCCAAACGTCCTCAGGGCGATCAGCATAAATTTCAACGCCAATGCCGTCTGGATCACTTAAATAAATGGCTTCACTGAAAAAATGATCGCTTGCTCCAATTAAAGGATAGCCTTTTTTGATCACATGTGCCAGCCATGTGCCCAGGTTTTTTCTGGTAGGTAATAAAACTGCAAAATGATATAGGCCCGGCTCATGGTCAGGCTTTTCCTTCAGCTGTGCATCTTCTTTTAACAAAAGAATCGGTTCCTTTGCATTGCTGCCAAGTGTCACCGTGGAAGCTGTCTGTTCTAATATTGTAAATCCTAAAATGTCTGTATAAAAAGGTAAAGAACGTTTAAAGCTGGACACATGTAATTCTGTTACACCCAATCTTAGCTGCTCTATTGTCTTCAAGCTCGGTCATCTCCTTCATGATATATGCATCGGCATGTTCAAGTGTTTTTGAAAATCTATAAAAATGAATACCTTGTTACTTTTAGTAACTAAACTATATAATAGTTAGTAACTTATTTCAAGTAATTAATTGTGGTATAATGAAAAAAAGAGAGAAAAGCAGGAGGGAGTAAGGTATGACTCAAGTAGATGGCTGTCCAATCACAGATGCCATGGAGATTCTAGGCAAGAAGTGGGTCATTCTCATCATCAATCAGCTTCTGACAGGCCCCAAGCGCTTCTGTCAGCTTGAAAACGAAATGAATATCAGCGGCAGATTATTATCAGAAAGGCTAAAGGATTTAGAGGCTGAAGGACTCGTTGAGAAAAAAGTATATCCAGACATTCCAGTGAGAATTGAATACGAATTAACAGCGCAAGGGAAGAAAATAGAGCCCATTATTCGTGAAATGTACGCATGGTCTTTAGCGCGTATAAACAGCAAAAAAGGGGAACATGTCCCTTCCTAATCGATTTCGATCAGTATGTCTGATCGAAATTTTTTTGTGCGATTTTCCAGAAATCTAAGTCAATAGTATGAAAAATGATGTTGACAATAAATTCACCCATCATATAAGATCAAGAAGAAGAGGGTTCTTTTCCCTGTAATGGAATGGAGGTTATGCCATGGTATCATGAATGGGACAGATTGCCTAAAACACGCAACAATCATCAATTAGAAGTAGACATCTTTGACTTTTAGGAAGCAAAGATTTATTTTTTCACCTCAATTGATAATGATTATCATAATCATCTGTAAGTGTGATCCTGCACTTATGAAGGTTATTTTTTTTATTGTCTATTGAGAATAATTATCAATATCATTTAGGAGGGTTCATATGAAAGCCATTCGTTCAACATCACACGTATTATTATTCTTTAGTTTTGTTCTTTTATTTGCTCTAGCTCCGGTTAGCTCAGCCTCAGCAGCAGGCTTAGCAGATGGTCAATATTCAGCTCAATATGTGGTATGGAAAGCAGATAGCGATTCGACTTCAACAGCGAATACGTATTTTGAAAAACCAGCCAAGCTTGTTGTGAAGGATGGGAAAATCAAAGCACAAGTCACGTTAACAAACAGCTCTTGGATCACAAGCTTTCAAACACTCGATCAAGGTGTCTACAAAGATGCGAAGGTGATCAGCACAAACACAGCTGACAATAAGAGAACGGTAGAATTCAATGTGAACAGCCTGACAGAGGTCGTACCAGCAAAAGTGAGTGTGACTGTACCGGTCATCGGCTATACAGGCAATTATGATATTCGACTCAAGTTTGATGCAGCGTCTGTTCAATAGAAAGGGAGGAAATTCGCTTGATGAAAAAATGGATGAGGCTACCAGCCTTCATGGCCGCTTTTTTATTGGCACTGATGCTGCCTTTTTCAAACGCACAGGCTGCCACATTAAAGGATGGTACATACTCCGTCAACTACACTGTGCTGAAGGCTGAAGGAAATGCGGTTTCTATGGCAAATGATTACTGGCTGAAGCCAGCAAAGGTCATTGCGAAAAATGGGAAACTGACAGTGCAAATGACCCTTAAAAATAGCAGCTGGGTAACGGAATTTAAAGTGCCGGGAAATGGGGGCTATGTCGATACAGCGGTTCTTTCGACGAATAAAAAAGCCAACACAAGGCTCGTTCAATTCCAAGCGCAGAGCTTGTCTAAACCAATCAAGTCAAAAATTCATGTCACTGTCAAATCTGCTGATTATGATCATGATTATACAATCCAGCTGAAATTCGATGAGAGCAGTATCAAGTCACTTTCTTCTAATAGTTCGAACGAAACAGCGGGTGCAGCAGAAAATCAGCAGCTCTCAAAAGAATCAACGAACAAAACGGATTCATCCACTACGAAACAAGAAGAGAATCCTCAAACTGGTGATACAAGCCAGGTGGGATGGCTCCTTGTGCTTGCCCTTTGTTCAGGCGGATTTTTAGCAAGGAAGTGGATCATCAAGCATTAACGGAAGGAAGTGTCACCATTTGAAACGTCTTTTTCATCTAAAGGCAGCCATTCTGCTCGTTTTATTCAGTTTGTTGACTGCGTTTCAGATTCCTCAAGGAACGGCGCAGGCGGCATCATTTGTTGATGGTGAATACACGGCCGGATTCACTATTTTAAAAAATGGCAGCACTGAAGCGTCCATGATGGATACCTATACAGAAAAGCCAGCTAAGCTGATTGTGGAAAATGGCAAAACGACAGCCTATGTCACGCTGAAGCAAAGCAAAGAAATCACAGATTTTAAGGTCGAACAAAATGGCGCTCTTGTCACCACTGAAACGGTTAGTGAGGATGAAACAGCCAATACTCGTGTGATCAAGTTTGATGTAGCCGATTTATCAGCCAAATTAAATGGCTGGGTCAAAATTTACTGGGATTTAGGCGGCTTTATTTATGACGAAGCGTATGACGTACAGCTCGCATTCGATCAAAGTAGTCTAACTCTCGTGACGCCTGCAAAGCCAGACGATAGCGGTACAACACCAGATGATCAAACGGGCACAAAACCGGATGATAGCGAAACAAAGCCGGATGACCAAACTGGCACAAAGCCCGACGATAACGAAACAAAGCCAGATGATCAAACTGGTACAACGCCCGACGATCAATCGACAACACCTGACGATTCTACGCAAAATCAATTAAAAGATGGCGTGTATCGCATGAATTACAGTGTGCTCAAAGGGGATGAGGACGAGGCATCTCGGATGAATCAATACTTCTCGCATCCTGCATCCCTAACTATTAAAAATGGAAAGCAAACCATTTCCTTTACAGTGAAGGACCATACGTCTGTAGCTTCTTTGAAAACAGAGAAAAACGGCTCTTATCAAGAAGTAAAAACTGTCAGCACAGATCAAGCGAAGAACACAAGAGTGGTTTCATTTGATGTGGCTGATCTGAAAAAAGCGGTCAAAGGAAAAGTACACATTGTGGTGGCAGCCGCTAACTATGACCAAACCTACGATATTCGTTTTCAATTTGATGCAAAGAGTATCGCTCCACTTAAGGACAGTCAGGTAGAGGAAGAAACACCCGCTGTACCAGAAACATCAAAACCAAACGCACCAGCACCAGAAACGAATAATGGCGGAGCTGGTCAAGAGACGGTTCAGCTAAAAGATGGTGTATACAAGCTTCCTTTCTCAATGAAGAAAGCAGATAAGGATGAGCCTTCTCGTATGAACGATTACGTCGTGAGCCCTGCGACATTGGTGGTGAAAAATGGCCGTCATTTCGTTTCATATACAGTGAAGAACAGCTCAGCCATCACGTCCTTCCAAGTAGGAACGGGCGGGAAGTTTGAAGAAACGCTTGTGGCAAAAACAGATCAAAAAGCAGATACACGAGTGATTCAATATGAAGCAAAAAGTTTAAGCAGTGAACAGGCAGCGCGGGTGAAAATTGATATTCCAGCTGCGAATTATCATGAGCAGTACGATGTCAAACTTGTCTATGACACAAAAGGAATTGCTCTTGGTGAAGGAAGCGGAGTTGCCACGATCATTGGAGACGATGAGAGTATCGGCTTTGTTAAAAATCCAAATGATCACGATTCTCAAACGGATCAACTTGAGAACCTAACGCCAGAGGAAACGGGCGCAGAGCAGATGACATTTACTCCATCAGATGACCAAACCAAATCTGGGTCTGGACAACTGAACCCGAAAACAGGAGATCCCTCTCTTCTTTGGGTGTATATTCTTTTATTCGGCGGGGCGTTATTCGTACTCGTAAGGAAATATCAAACACGTACAAGATAATTGGTTTAATTAAAGTGAGATGCGCCAGTCAACTCGGCGCATTCACTCTCTTTTTTCGAAAGGAGGCTTCTGTTTTTGAAGCATCGAATGTTATGTATCCTGATCGCTGCTTTCAGTGTGTGCGTGATCTTGTCGGGATGCTCACAGTCAGCTGAAAGCCCAGCGAAAGGCAAAAAAAGCACAGAATCAAGTGCGCGCATTGTGGCAACGACTGTAGCTGCTGTGGAGATCATGGATGCTTTAGAGGTGGATCTTGTCGGGGTGCCAACAAGTCAAAAATCCTTGCCGGCTCGTTACAAGGGACTGCCAGAAGTCGGCAACCCAATGAGCCCGGATATGGAAATCATCCAATCACTTCAACCGACAGATGTCCTGTCTGTCACGACCCTTCAGTATGATTTAGAGACACCCTTTCAGCAAGCAGGTGTCCCTGCCACATACTTAAACCTTGAGAGCCTTGGCAACATGGAGAAGGCCATCACGAAGCTTGGAGATCAGTATGACAGAAAGAAACAAGCCGAGCGCATTGTGTCTGATTTTGAGCAAAAAAAGAAAGACATACAAGAAAAAACGAAGGGCAAGCGCAAGCCGACCGTTCTCATTTTGCTTGGTGTACCAGGCAGTTATTTGGTGGCGACAGAGAAATCATATATCGGTGATCTTGTGCGTATCGCAGGCGGAGAGAACATTGTCAAAGGTGAGAAAATGGAGTATTTGGCATCCAATACGGAGTATTTACAAAAGGCCAATCCAGATATCATTCTCAGGGCCGCACATGGGATGCCAGATGAAGTCGTCCGCATGTTTGATCAAGAATTCAAAACAAATGACATCTGGAAGCATTTTCATGCAGTCAAGCAAGACCGGGTGTATGACCTAGAAGAAAGCTTATTCGGGACAACAGGCAATTTAAAAGCAGCAGAGGCATTAGATGAATTAACGCGTATGCTGTATCCGTCATAAGCGGCGAATCTTAATGATAAAAGGACGTTCAAGATGAAAAAAACAGGGATTTTATTTCTGATAGTCAGTCTCTTACTGGTCTGCGTGTTTATTTATTCCGCCATTACTGGGAGTATTCATGTCACTCCGATTGAATTATTAGAAGGGCTTATCACCGGTCAACATGCACAGGTAGAAATCATTAAAGATTTGAGAATCCCCCGCGTGCTCATCGCAATGTTTACAGGGGCAGCCTTATCTGTCTCCGGTGTACTATTGCAGTCGGTCATGAGAAATCCATTAGCTGATGCCGGGGTCATTGGGATTTCATCAGGAGCCAGCTTCTTTTCTTTAATGGCGATTACAGCGCTTCCTCAATTTTATTTCTACTCTCCTTTATTTTCGATATTAGGCGGGGCCATTGCGTGTTTCCTCGTGTACGTCCTGTCTTGGAAGGGTGGTTTAAGCCCAATCCGGATGATTTTGGTTGGGATCGCCATCAATGCCATGTTTACAGGGATGGCTGAAGCATTTGTCACCATTTGCAGCTATTTCAATATCACGATCAATCAGTCAGGGCAGTCGAATCTCACGATGAAAACGTGGGGAGATGTCCGTTTAATCGGCGTCTATGGCGCCATCGGCCTTCTCGTTGCCCTTTTCTTCAGCAGGTGGTGTAACCTCTTGGCTCTTCAGGACAAGACAGCGAAAAATTTAGGATTGCGTGTGACCCGAATGCGCCTTTTGATTTCCATCACAGCGGTTTTACTTGCGGCGGTGACAGCTGCGGTAGCGGGCGTGATTGCCTTTGTCGGCTTGCTCATCCCGCACATTTCAAGAAGACTTGTCGGCTCAGATCACCGGGTGCTGATTCCATTTTCTGCGTTAAGCGGGGCTTTGCTCATTTTGACAGCCGATACGCTCGGAAGAACACTTGTTGCGCCAAATGAAATCCCTGCTTCGACCATCATGGCTGTCATTGGCGGGCCGTTTCTGATCTTTTTATTAAGAAGGGGGGACCGTCTCCATGGACATTCGTGAGGTGTCATTCTCCTATGACCAGCAAAAGAGCATCGTTCAATCGGTCACAACACAGATTGAACAAGGGAAAATCACAACCATTATCGGGCCAAATGGCTCGGGAAAATCTACGCTGCTTTCCTTGATGGCGAATAATCATTGTCCAAATAAAGGGCAGATTCATTTAGATGGCCAAGCGCTGAGTGCGTTCAAGCCAAAGGAACTGGCAAAAAAGCTGGCTGTTGTCCATCAGCAAAATGAAGCGCCGCTTGATTTAACGATCGAACGGGTTGTGGCATTTGGCAGAACGCCGTATCAGACGATGCGAGGTGGGGACAAGGAAGAGGATGAGAGAGCGATAGAGTGGGCGCTATCCAGTACAAAGCTAACGGAAAAACGAAAGGTGCCGCTTGCCTCACTGTCAGGCGGGGAGCGTCAGCGGGTATGGATTGCGATGGCACTTGCACAGAAAACACCGATCCTTTTCCTAGATGAACCGACAACCTATTTGGATATCTACTATCAATTTGACATTCTTGAGCTGATCCGTGAGCTGAATGCCATGCATGGATTAACGATTGTCATGGTGCTGCACGATATGAATCAGGCTGTCCGCTACAGTGATGTCATCATTGCAATGAAGGATGGACAGATTATCAGTGAAGGGCAGCCAAAAGATGTATTAACAGAAGAGAATGTACGGCATATTTATGAGGTATCCGTCACGATTAGACAGGATGCAGAAACAGGGATGTACATCGTACCTGTTGGCATATAAGCTGTGCAAAAAGCAGGTGAGACAGTGTGAAACGAGGAAAACGGCTCTGGCAGCGGATGCTGACGATCGTCTGTTTAGGTGTATTCATTTATAGTGGTACAGCCATCGGCTTAGAGCTGTTCGGCTATTATCAAAATCGCCAGGTGCTTGCAAAGGCTCAGGCGATGTATGGACAAGAGGAAAAAACGAACGAAAAATGGGAAACGGGAAAAATCCGTACGTCATTTGATGAGCTGCGGAAGGTGAATGACGATATTGTCGGCTGGATCAATATGAAGGACACGATGATTCAATACCCGATTGTTCAATCTCGCGATAATGTATTCTACTTAACTCGCAATTATTTAAAAAAAGACACCCGGGCAGGCAGTATTTTTATGGATTATCGTCATGACGTCCTGCATGAAAGTCCAAATACAGTGGTGTACGGTCATCGGATGAGGGATGGATCCATGTTCGCTGGACTCACACACTATTTAAAACAAGATTTCTTCTATGAGCACCGGACATTTCAGTACGATACGCTGTATCAAAGCTATGAAGCGGAGATTTTTGCTGTGTATGAAACGACGGTTGACTTTGATTATATTCAAACCGATTTTCAGGATCTTGGCGAATATGCGCACTACCTGCAAGCTGTGCGGAAGAAATCAATCTATCAAACGAAGACAGACGTGTCCACAGATGACCTCATCCTCACCTTATCGACCTGTGACCATGTGCTTGCCCCTAAAAACGGGCGTCTTGTGGTACAGGCAAAGCTAAAGAAAGTTTACTAAAAAAGGAGAGACAGGCGGTTGAAATTTTCACAAGTGATCTTGGCGGGACTCGTCTTCATGCTTCTCCTCGGAGGATGCAGTCAGGCAGCACCGGTAAAGAAAGGGAGCGGGCAAGGAGACTTGACAATAAAGGATTTTGCCGGCAGAACACTGTCATTTGATGAATCTCCTCGGCGGATCATCTCGTTGTCGACTGGAGACATGAGCATCATTTATGCCTTAGGCGGAAAGGTGGTCGGTCGTCCTACTGCCGAGTTACCAGACAGTTTACAAAAGGCAAAGTCCGTACAAGCGATTGGCACAACGCATCAATTTGATGTAGAACTAATCACAAACTTAAAGCCCGATGTTGTGCTTGGGAATGAACAATTAAACAGCAAGGACATCTCAACAATAGAAGGAATTGGTTCACAGCTTCTGTTGACAAGTGCTAATTCAGTGAAGGATATCCAGCGTCAAATTTCATTGTTCGGGGATTTGCTCGGAAAGCAGCAAGAGGCAAAAGCACTCAACATGCAAATCGATCAGCGGAAAAAGCAGGTCAAGCAGCCTAAGAAAAAAGTGAAAACACTCGTTGTGTACGGTGCACCCGGCACATATATGGCGGCACTTCCTCACTCCTTAAGCGGGGATTTACTGCACATCGCTGGGGGCGTGAACATTGCTGAGAATGAACCGGCGCTCGAAAAATTCCCTCAATACGCACAGATCAATGCAGAGAAGGTGATCGAAGCCGATCCTGATCTTATTCTGCTTATGACACACAGTCATCCTGAAGATGTGAAAGCGGGTTTTATGAGTGAAATGAAGCAGAATGCGGCATGGCACGATGTGTCAGCTGTTAAAAATGGACATGTCGAGATTTTGCCTAATGATCTATTTGGGACGAATCCAGGAGCAGAAGTGATCAGAGCGATTGATGAACTTGAGAAGAAGCTGAAGCGATTGTCATCATGAAAATGAATGAAGAGTTAGATTTTCAAAAAAGACAGTCTAGACGAAAATGGCTGATACCGGGGCTGTTTCTCTCTTTATGTGCCGGCGCATGTCTAGGACTTGCATTAGGATCTGTTCAGTTGTCACTGCCAGAAATGATCGCTGCTTTGACGGGATCAGGTCAGCCTGTTCATGAAAAAATTGTGATGGATTTACGGCTGCCACGTGTCCTGATTGGTTTCATCGTTGGGGCTTGTCTCGCAGCATCCGGGGCAATTTTACAAGGAGTCGTCCGAAATCCACTCGCTGATCCGGGCATTATTGGTGTCACCGCCGGCGGTGGGTTAGCCGCTGTGATCAGCATGATTGTGCTTCCGCAATTCACCTATTTGCTTCCAGTCGCTGCCTTTCTTGGCGCTTTATTAGCGGCACTTGTTGTGTATATGCTGTCATTTGACCAAGGGGTTTCACCGCTGAAATTGATTCTGGCGGGAGTGGCAGTCAATGCCCTGTTGGGTGCGGTCATGAATGGGTTTATGGTGCTTTATAGTGAGCGTGTGCAGGCCGTTCTGCCTTTTTTATCAGGCGGATTAAACGGGCGGAGCTGGCACCACCTAAGCTTTGTGTCGCCATATGCGCTGGCTGGATTGTGTCTTTGTTTTTTTGCAATCAAGCCGGCAAATCTTCTCCTGCTTGGCGATGAATCAGCGCAGCTACTTGGCCTTAGAGTAGAGCGGACCCGGTTTTTCTTAATTGCGCTTTCGGCACTTTTAGCTGGTGCGGCTGTAAGCGTGAGCGGTTTAATTGGATTTGTCGGTCTTGTCGTCCCTCATTTTATCCGTCTTTTAATTGGAGATGACTACCGGTATCTGCTACCGATTTCGATGCTGGGTGGAGGCGTACTTGTGGTCTTTGCAGATACAGCGGCACGGGTGTGGTTTACACCGGTTGAATTGCCTGTTGGTATCTTGCTTGCCTGCATTGGTGCACCTTTCTTCCTCTATTTATTAAAAAAGAAAGGGAGGGGTTAAGTTGGATGTGATTGCAATGGATGACGTGAGTCTCAGTCAAGGCGGCTTTCGGCTGTCGTCCATTTCGGCAGCTGTTCCTAAGGGACGGGTGACTGGAATCATTGGCCCGAATGGGTCAGGAAAGTCAACCTTTATCAAAGCGGCCGCACGTCTTACACAGGTTGAAAGCGGCATGATTTACATTCACGACATACCGCAAAAAGAGATGACAGCACAGGAGATTGCAAAGGAGATCGCCGTTCTCATGCAGACGAGAACAGCGATCCCATCAATGACAGTACGTGAGCTGATCGCACTTGGCCGAAGTCCGCATCGTTCAATCTGGAAAAAGAGCTCCAAGACAGATCATGAAGCGATTGAGTGGGCGCTTGATGTGACCAATAGCCGCATCAATGAAAACAGAATGCTGCATACATTGTCAGGCGGAGAAAGGCAAAAAGCGTATATTGCGATGGCGCTTGCCCAGAAGACAGAGACCATTATTCTGGATGAGCCGACCACTTATTTGGATATTGCGCATCAGCTTGATTTACTAGAGCTGCTCAAACAGCTGAATGAGACGCATGGGATCACCATTTTAATGGTTCTTCATGACTTGCAGCAGGCAGCAAAATATTGTGACCATCTCATTGCCATGAAGCGTGGTCAGGTGCACCAAATAGGGTCACCAACAGAAGTATTAACAGAAGAATTTTTCAAAGAGGTCTTTGGGATTCAGGCAGAGGTTCACTTAGACGGAGAGCATCCGCTCATTATCCCAATCGCTTCGATCCAACAACAAAAGGGAGATGAAAAGAACATGATCATTGTAAACAACCAAGTAAGAGTAGAAAAAGGCAGTGCCGACCATCTCGTCAAGCGATTTAACAAGCAGGGACAAGTAGAATTCATGGAAGGTTTTTTAGGCATGGAAGTATGGGTCACGCAGCAGACAACCGATTACGATGAAGTGACCATTCATACCCGCTGGAACCGAAAAGAAGACTTTGTGAACTGGACAAAATCTCAGGCGTTTGGTGATGCACACGCTCATGGAAAAGCGAAACCTGAAGGACTGTTAAAAAACAAAATTACGTACTATGAGGTGCAAGTGACAAGACCTGCTTTACAGAAAAAAGCTTAAAAAAGAAACACAGCGCTGCCGCCGAGATGCAGCGCTATTTTTTTTGCGATTTTTTTCTTTCCGTCACATATTTTTGACAAAGTATTCAAACAACTGACACAATACCATCCAATTTTTAGGTAAAATTTACTTTATTTTTGAAGCGCATGGGTGTAAAGTACAGGTATAAATAACTAACCGAATGAAATTCAAGAGTAAATTTTCACCGAGTGAACCATTTCTAATAGGCTTTCTTTTGTGAAACATTGAACAAATAGTGAATAATTTGTGAAATGGTGAGCATAAACATCTCGAATCATTCGGCATGTGAAAGTAAGGGAGGATGTAAGGCTGTGAGTGAGCTGTTTTTAGCAAGATTTCAATTTGCTTCAACGACATTATTTCATTTCATTTTTGTTCCTATGTCGATAGGTTTGGTGTTTATCGTCGCATTGATGCAGACCCTTTATGTAGTGAAGAAAAAAGACATCTATAAAAAGATGGCGAAGTTTTGGGGTCACCTGTTCTTACTCAATTTTGCAGTAGGTGTGGTGACAGGGATTCTGCAGGAATTCCAGTTTGGGATGAACTGGTCTGACTATTCAAGGTTTGTTGGTGACGTCTTTGGTGCACCGCTTGCCATTGAAGCACTGCTCGCCTTTTTCCTTGAATCTACATTTATTGGACTTTGGATATTCGGCTGGGATCGTCTGCCGAAGAAGATTCATTTATTGTGTATTTGGCTTGTTTCCCTTGGTACGATCTTTTCGGCGTTTTGGATTTTACTCGCTAACTCATTTATGCAAGAGCCAGTCGGATTTGTCATTAAAAATGGCCGCGCAGAAATGAATGATTTTGGCGCTCTTGTAACGAACCCGCAGCTCTGGGTAGAGTTCCCTCACGTTCTGTTTGGTGCGCTGGCAACAGGGGCCTTCTTTATTGCAGGTGTTAGTGCCTATAAAATGATCAAAAAACAAGAAATCGCCTTTTTCAAAAAATCATTCCAGATTGCGATGGTACTCGCTTTAATTGCTGGCTTAGGTGTGGCGTTCTCTGGACATGATCAAGCGAAACATTTAATGGCATCACAGCCAATGAAAATGGCAGCAAGTGAAGCCCTTTGGAAGGATAGTGGAGATCCAGCGGCATGGACATTATTTGCGAACATTGACACAAATAAAAAAGAAAACTCTGCAGAAATCAATATTCCGTTTGCTTTAAGTTATTTGGCTTATTCGAAGTTCAGTGGAGATGTTCCAGGCATGTTGACACTTCAAAAAGAATATGAAGCCAAGTTTGGCCCAGGAGACTACATTCCACCAGTGAAAACAACCTTCTGGAGCTTTAGAATCATGGTCGGTGCCGGCATGCTGATGATTTTTGCTAGTATGATTGGCTTGTACTTGAGCTTTAGAAAGAAACTCGAATCTAGTAAATGGTTTCTACGCTTGATGGTTTGGATGATTGCGTTCCCGTTTATTGCGAACTCGGCTGGCTGGATCATGACTGAAATTGGGCGTCAGCCGTGGACTGTCTTTGGTATGATGACGACCGCTCAATCTATTTCACCAAACGTAACTTACGGCATGCTGTTATTCTCAGTCATTAGCTTTACGACGATGTATCTGATTCTTGCCATCCTGCTCGCCTACTTATTCATTCGAGAAATTAAAAAAGGGGCACATTCTGAAGAGAATACAGATCAAAAGGATGAAACGGACCTGTCTACAGATCCATTTGATGGAGGCGCATATCATGGCATATCTTAACGAGATTTGGTTTATTCTTGTCGCAGTATTGTTTGTTGGGTTTTTCTTCTTAGAAGGATTTGATTTTGGTGTCGGGATGTCGATGCAGCTGCTTGGAAAGGATGCGCACGAGCGCCGCATTTTAATTAATACGATTGGTCCTTTCTGGGATGCGAATGAGGTCTGGCTGATTACAGCAGGAGGCGCTATTTTCGCCGCATTCCCTCACTGGTATGCCACGATGTTCAGCGGATACTATATTCCGTTTACGGTTCTCCTCTTAGCGCTCATTGGGCGCGGGGTCGCCTTTGAATTTAGGGGGAAGGTTGAGAAGGCCTCTTGGATCAAGGCGTGGGACTGGGTTATTTTCTTTGGCAGTCTGCTTCCGCCGTTTTTGCTCGGTGTGTTATTCACAAGTATTTTACGCGGGATGCCGATTGATCAACAGATGAACATGTACGCTGGTTTCACAGACTTTGTGAATCTTTATTCACTGATAGGCGGGGTTGCTGTGACGGTCCTTTGTCTCCTGCACGGATTGATTTTCGTTACACTTCGTACAGAGGGGGATTTAAGACAGCGTGCAAGAAAGCTCGGCCAGCGTGCCCTGCTGATTGCATTGCCAGTGCTTGTCCTATTTGTCGGTGTGTCCATTATTGAAACAGACATTTATACCGTACGCCCGATCATCACCATTCCGTTAACCGTGCTGATTGTGGTTTGTTACGTAGCGGCTCTATTCTTTATGAGAAAAGAACGTGATGGCTGGACGTTCTTGTTCACAGGTGCAGGTATCATGTTGACGGTGACCATGCTTTTCACTGCATTGTTCCCGCGCGTCATGATTAGTTCAATCAACCATGCATTTGATCTCACCATTCAAAACGCTGCATCCGGATCTTATTCACTGACGGTCATGACGATTGTCGCCATTTCTTTGCTGCCCTTTGTGCTTGGGTATCAAATTTGGAGCTATTACGTCTTCCGTAAACGGGTAAGCGGTAAGGAGCCAATGACCTACTAATGGATAAACGTTTGCTTCAATTAAAAGGAATGAGGGGGCTTCTTGCCCTCTTAGGTATTGTGTCACTCATCCAAGGAGCAAGTATTATTTTCCAAGCACAGTGGCTGGCACATGCCATTACAACGCTGTTTGACGGAAAAAGCCTTACGCTGGCAACGCCTTATGTCCTGCTGTTTCTTGCTGCCTTTCTGGTGCGGCACGGTCTCACCTTGATTCGGGAAAAGGTCATGTTTACCTACTCTTCCCGAATTGGAGCAGACGTCAGAAAACAACTGCTAGATCAACTCTTTCGTTTGGGTCCAGCGTTTACAAAGAAAAAAGGAACAGGAAGGCTTGTCACATTAGCGATGGAGGGAATTGCCCAATATCGTCAGTATTTACAGCTGTTTTTGCCGAAAATGGTGAACATGGCAGTTATTCCGGCGATGGTTCTCATCTATGTTTGGACATTAGACGAAACATCTGCCGTCATTTTAATTGTCACGCTACCGATTTTAATTGTTTTTATGATTTTGCTAGGCCTAGTCGCTCAGCGTAAAGCGGCCAAACAATGGAGATCGTATGAGAAATTATCCAATCATTTTACTGATTCTCTCCGCGGCCTTGAAACGCTTCGTTACTTAGGGATTAGCAAAAAGCATTCTCGCAATATTGCAGAGGTCTCAAAGCGTTATCGAAAGGCGACAATGAGCACGCTGAAAGTCGCATTTCTTTCATCTTTTGCCCTCGATTTCTTTTCCATGCTGTCCATTGCGACCGTCGCTGTATTTCTTGGCTTGCGCTTAATTGAAGGAGACCTTTTGTTATTGCCGGCTTTGACCGCACTGATGCTCGCTCCAGAATATTTCTTGTCAGTACGTGAAGTGGGAAATGATTATCATGCGACGTTAAACGGTAAAGAAGCGAATGAGGCGATACAAGTGATTTTAGACGAAAAGGGCTTCCGAGAGCAGGAGACACAATCCGTGCAGTTGAACGAGTGGAATGAGCAATCTGAGCTCACACTGCAAGATGTAAGTGTGTTGCATGATGAACATGCCCCTTATTCCATTCAGGATGTAGACCTAACTGTCAAAGGAAAGAAAAAAATTGGCATCATTGGTGCCAGTGGTTCGGGGAAATCGACGTTAACGGATGTCCTCGGCGGCTTTGTTGAACCGTCTTCAGGTCAAATCACGCTAAACGGTCAGCCGCTTGTTCATTTACAGATGAAGGAATGGCAAAAAGAAGTCGTCTATATGCCGCAGCATCCCTATTTATTTCACATGACATTAAGAGAAAACATTCGTTTTTATGAACCGCATGCAACAGATGAAGAAGTGGAAATAGCTTCCAACGAAGCTGGATTATCTCAGCTGGTCACGCAGCTACCAAATGGGCTAGATGAGGTCATTGGAGAACAGGGAAGAGGACTAAGCGGCGGACAGGCGCAAAGAATTGCGCTGGCCCGAACGGTGCTGGGTCAGCGGTCCATCATGCTGTTAGATGAACCAACGGCGCATCTCGACATTGAAACAGAGTATGAATTGAAGAAAACAATGCTTCCGCTGTTTGAAGATAAGCTCGTGTTCTTAGCGACACATAGGCTCCATTGGATGCCGGATATGGATGAAATCATTGTCATGGATCATGGAACCATTGCAGAAATGGGTACACATGAATCATTAATGCAAAGAAAAGGCGTGTATTATCAATTGGTACAGGAGCAAATGGGGGCGGTCACACATGGTCAGTAAAGGCTGGTTTATACCTTATATCAAGGAGAATCAAAAGCTGTTCGCCTTGGTACTGTTTTTAGGGGCCATTGCGGTGTTTTCTGCTTCTCTACTGATGTATACGTCGGGATTTTTGATTTCAAAGGCCGCCACAAGACCTGAAAATATATTGATGGTCTACGTCCCAATTGTGGCTGTACGCACCTTTGGTATTTCACGTTCTGCTGCTCGTTATGCAGAAAGACTGGCGAGCCATCAGCTCATTTTGACAATGATCGAAAAAATGCGTGTGCGTCTGTATGATATGGCTGAACGAAGTGCCAAACAGACGAAGCTTGGTACAGGTGAAATGCTTGGTCTCTTGTCAGAAGATGTGGAGCGATTACAGGATGCTTATTTAAAAACAATCTTTCCATCCATCGGTGCGCTGCTTTTATATGCCGCATCGATTGGAGCACTTGGTCTTTTCTCATGGCCTTTTGCTGGATTGATGCTGCTCTATATGGCACTTCTCGTATTTGTTTTCCCGTACGTCACAGTGCTTGTGAACCGGGCAAGACAAATTCAAATGAAAAAAGGCAGAAATGAACTGTACAGCCATTTAACAGATGCGGTCATGGGAGTAAGTGACTGGCTGTTTAGCGGCAGACAGAAAGATTTTATTGACGGCTATGAACAGAAAGAAGCGCAGCTATTAGCGCTTGAAGCTGCCAAGCACAGATTTACCCGTCTGCGTCAATTTCTTGCGCAGCTCATCATTGGGGGAGCAGTCGGGCTTGTCGTCTATTGGAGCGGCTCAGTCGTTCAGTCAGGCTCGATGTCACACACGCTGATTGCAGCCTTCGTGCTTGTGCTGTTTCCGTTAACAGAAGCCTTTCTTCCGCTCTCAGATGCGGCAGGTGATATTCCTGTTTATCAGCATGCTGTCAGCAGATTAAATCAGTATGAAAAGAAATCGTATGAAGGAGAATCTAAGAGGGAGCTAGTGGATCAGTCAACGATTTCTCGTGATCAAGCACTCTGTTTTGACCAAGTGTCCTTTGGATATGATACGCATCAGCATGTGCTTCAAAACCTCTCGTTCTCGCTTAAGGAAGGGGAATCACTCGCCCTCTTAGGAAAAAGCGGTGCAGGCAAATCGACCATTTTAAAATTGTTAGAAGGGGCGGTCGTGCCAAATCAAGGGGCTGTCAGCATCCAGGGGAAACCGGTGCAAAGCATTCAAGAGAACGTGTCAGCTTATGTGTCGGTACTTAATCAACAGCCTTATTTATTCGATACGTCCGTTTTAAACAATATTCGTTTAGGCTCGCCCGATGCGACAAAGGAGCAGGTAAAAGAAGCAGCGAGACAGGTGCAGCTGCACGATTACATCGAATCCTTACCAGAAGGCTATCACACAGGTGTCCAGGAGACAGGAGTTCGTTTTTCAGGCGGAGAAAGACAGCGTATGGCGTTAGCTCGGATTTTGCTGCAAAACACACCGATTGTTGTATTAGATGAGCCCACCGTCGGGCTTGATCCACGCACAGAGCCTGAATTGCTTGAAACCATTTTCCGTGTGTTAAAAGGAAAAACGATCATTTGGATTACTCATCATCTCACTGGCTGTGAGGCATGTGACCGCATCATGTTTATTGAAGATGGACGCATTGAAATGCAGGGGAAGCATCAGGATTTACTGAAAGAAAACCCGCGTTATCAAAAGCTGTACGAGATGGATCGTCCGTTTTCTACCATATAAATAAAAGAAATGACAAGAACGTTTGGACAGGTGATCCCTGCCCGAACGTTTTGTGGTTTAAGGGTTTACTTTTCCTACACCCGCATTTGATACAACTTCTGATTTCACATTGTTCACGTTAAGCAAAGAGTAGTTATAAGGAGGGTTGTACGTACCTGTTGAAGACGTTGGCAGGCTGCCTGTGCTGTTAATATAAGAGTTGTTGATGACATGCCATGTACCCACTTGGCTGCTGTCCCAGCTGCCAATGGCATTGTTTGTATTTTCAAATACGTTGTGCTCAATTCTCATTTTTGCGCCCATACGAGAGTTGATCGCTGTTGTATGGATGCCTTTATAGTAGTTGTTATACACATGGCCTTCCCCGAAGCGCATAGACGGTACGCGAGAGTTCAGGTTTTCAAAGCGGTTGTTGTGGAATGTGATTTTTCGGTTGTAGTTATCGCTATCGGAGCTGCCCATTAGCATTGTCTTCCAGCTGTCATGTACATAGTTCCAAGAGAAGGTAATGTAATCAGAGTCATTTTTCACATCAAATAACCCATCATAATCATCTTTACCAGAGTTTAATGTATTGTACAGTTCGTTATGGTCAACCCAGACGTTTTTAGAAGCGCCTTCGATGCCAATGGCATCCTTATCACCGATTTTGCTGTGATGAATTTTCAGATTGCGGATGATCACGTTATTGGCACGCCATACTTTAATGCCAATCCCGTTAAATTCGCCGTTTGTACCTTTACCAACGATAGAGACGTTGTTGGTATCTTTCACATCGATTTTATTGGCAGATGTATTAGAAGGAGTAATCGTTCCGTCTACGACAATTTTTAATTTTTCATTTGTTCCTTTACTTTTGAGAGCGGCTAATAGTTCATTTCCGGTTTTGACTGTCACGGTTTTACCGCCTTCACCGCCTGTTGTGCCGCCATTCAATGTGGAGAATCCTTGTTGATTAAAGTTGGCCATAATAGAAGGGCTTTCTGGATATTTGGCTCCCGCTTTTGCCTCCCCATTTGGTGCAAATAATGAAGTCACGAGACCAACCGCTAACACACCAGCTAACATTGGAACCTTTTTCTTCAAAGTCAACATCTCCATTCTATTTTGTTTTAATGTAAACGTTTCCAAAATAAGCTGCGATTCAAACGCTCCTCCTTCTTTCGCTGGTATCGCCTCATTCGGAATGTAGGAAGAGCATAGCACGCAAAAAGGTATCATCGGCTAAGAATTGGCGCTGTGTATTCCATGATTTTCTAGGAAACTAAGCCGATGATTATTTCATTTTCATCTTCATGAGACGAGGATCATTGACGATAGGTATTGGGATGGCCTCAAGATTATAAGGGAGAGGCTCACTGTTTGATAGAAAATCAAGATGATTACGAAAACATCATTTTGTTAGAGATGGAGAAATGCCATAATCATTACGTAAGAAAAAAAGGGATATAAAACGAATCAATGACCGGATCAACAGGAGGAAAAGGAGATATGTTAAAAAAATAGCGTCTATTTTAAACGATCTCGTTATCCATGTCGTCTCATAAATAAGAGAAGAAAAGGAAGGAGGGGCGTTTTTGGAGCAGACAGAAGAGACATTATTGATTCAGCGGGCAAAAAAGGGAGATGATGCCGCATTTACAGCCCTTTATCGGCATCACTATTCCTTTCTTTACCGGTATATAATGAAGCTCACCCTTCAACAAGAGCTGACAGAGGAAATTATGCAAGAGACGATGATGAAAGCGTACATGAAACTTTCTTCATTTAGAGGAGATTCCTTATTTTCTACATGGCTCATCTCCATCGCATCGAGACAATTTTTAGATCACCAGAAGAAAAGAAAACGTGAACAAATAAGAGAAGAGAAGGCGAATCAAGAAGCCATACGCCGCTTCAAATGGGATGTTCAGCAAAAGGGCCGGACATGGCATGAGATGTGGGATGCATTAAATGAATTGAAGGCTCAAGAGAGAGCACCAATGATTCTGCATTATTATTACGGGTTTACCTATCCAGAAATCGCTTCGATGCTTGGTATGAGAGAAGGCACTGTGAAGTCGAGGGTCCATCATGGGTTAAAGAAAATTCGAAAGGAGTGGTTCTTATGAAGGAAGATCGTTTCACCGAGCGTTTAAAAGAAGAGTTACACAAGCTAGACGAACAAATTGAAATAGAAAAACCAAGTGAACAGGCTGTCATGATGATGCTAAAGCAGGCAAAGGAAAAAGAGAAAAGGCGTTTTAAACAAGAAATGCTGGCGTACGTTCTCATCAGTCTCACCATTCTGGCACTTTTTGCAGCTGCCATCACCCATTTGCCCATCATCTTCATTCTTCTCCAAGTGGTAAGCGTTCCACTCTGCGTAGTGATCGGCATCAAGGAATATCAACACATTAAAGGAGGGTCTTCCTTATGAGTCAGACGGAGATGATCATCTTATTGTGCGCATTGCCGTTACTGTTTGTACAGGGATTCCTTTTATTTATGGATGCGAAAAAAAGAGGGCGGTATAAGTGGTTCTGGGGCATTGTCGGTTTGATTAATTTTCCATCGTCTTCTATTCTATATTGGCTTTGTGTTGTGTTACCTGATCGAAAAAGGGGTGAGAAGCTTCGAAAGGATTGAGCATCCCATCAAACTTTTGACCCTTTTTTCAATTTGAAACCATCTAGAAATAATGGATGATTCATTAATATGTCAAAGATGACGGGACATAGAAAGTCCAGTCAACTATTTCTAGCACAATAGTCATTCTTTGAGTGGGCATTTTTAAAGACGATCATTGCTGCTGCTTGATTCATCTCAATTCGGCATCATTTTCATCTGTTATCAATATTGATCAGATTTTACAAATGGTGTTAAATTAATCTCAATATGCGTTAGAAAATCTAACAAATAAATGTGTGAAGATATCTACAAGGAGGCAGATGAGACATGTTGACCTTAGATCGAGCAGCACAATCAGCACAAAGCTACATCCACCGTGTGTTAGAGGAGGTAGAAAAGCGAAATCCAGGTGAAGAGGAATTCCAGCAAGCTGTAAAAGAAATTTTGGAATCACTCGTCCCGGTTTTTGCAAAGCACCCAGAGTATGAAAAACAAGGCATCTTAGAACGACTCATTGAGCCTGAGCGGCTTGTGGTATTTCGAGTACCATGGGTAGACGATGAGGGCAAAGTACAAGTCAATCGGGGGTTCAGGGTTCAATTTAACAGTGCCATCGGTCCTTATAAAGGAGGCATTCGTTTTCATCCATCCGTCAATGCAAGCATTATTAAGTTTTTAGGGTTTGAACAAATCTTTAAAAATGCACTGACTGGTATGCCGATTGGCGGAGGGAAAGGTGGATCAGATTTTGATCCAAAAGGGAAATCGGATGGAGAAATCATGCGTTTTGTTCAAAGCTTTATGAGTGAACTCAGTCGATATATTGGGCCTGATCAAGATGTGCCAGCAGGTGATATTGGCGTAGGCGCACGGGAAATTGGCTATATGTTCGGCCAGTATAAAAAAATGCGCGGTGTTTATGAGGCAGGTGTACTCACAGGGAAAAGTCCGGGGTTTGGCGGAAGCTTAGCGAGAAAAGAAGCGACGGGCTACGGACTGGTATACTTTATGGAAGAAATGCTGAAAGCGCATGGGCTGCAATTTGAAGGGCGCTCGGTTGTCGTATCTGGCTCAGGGAATGTGTCTATTTATGCGATGGAAAAGGTTATGGAGCTAGGCGGTAAGGTCGTTGCTTGCAGTGATTCAAGCGGAGCCATTTATGACCCGCAAGGCATTTCACTTGAGACAGTGAAGCAGTTGAAGGAAGTCGACAATCAGCGGATTGGGGCCTACATAAACATTCACCCGCATGCTGAATTGATTGAAGATTGTGAACAAATTTGGTCATTTCCTTGTGACATTGCGCTGCCATGTGCAACACAAAATGAAATATCGGAGGCGCATGCACAGCAGCTCGTGGCAAACGGGGTCATTGCTGTAGGAGAAGGGGCCAATATGCCATCCACTCTTAAGGCCGTCAAGGTATTTGAACAGCATGGTATTCTGTTTGCACCAGCAAAAGCCGCAAATGCTGGCGGGGTAGGTGTTTCAGCACTAGAAATGGCGCAAAACAGTGCAAGAATGTCGTGGACCTTCGAAGAAGTAGATGATCAGCTGAAACAAATGATGCAGTCTATTTATCGTCAGTGTACGGAAACAGCAGACGAATATGGACACTCTGGGAACATAATGGTAGGAGCAAATATTGCAGGATTTCGCAAAGTGGCAGATGCCATGATTGCACAAGGCGTGATTTAACTCCTGCTCTCCCGCACCTGTTTATTTCATGACAAGATGGGGAATCGTCCTGTAAGAATGACAATAAGGAGGCGCGGGAGAAAATGAAAAAATGGTTGAAACAAATTATTAAATGGGCACCAGTGATTTATCCATTGGTGAGGAAAATATACAAAGAACGAAAAGCATCAAAAGGACGTAACGTATCAGCCGGATAATCCGGCTTTTTTTTATGAGATTTTACAGGGATTCCAATTTACATAAGGGAAGATCGTTATTTATTCAAATGACTGATGTAATCAATGAATTAGTTTCATTATACAGTTCAATAGCTAAATACTGAACAAATACACTATTAAACCCTTCAGGCTGCTGTGATTTTCTCAGTAGCCTGATTCTGTTATGTAAATAGGTTGTCACATATTCAGACGTTGTTTTTAGAAGTGTTACCAAAAGTAAATAATAGGACATTAGATATGGTTGGTTGTATAAATAGGGGCGTTTGTCATATAAATGAGTTGGCAATTTTTATTTCTTTTCAGTAGAATATGAGTAATGAAGGGATCTGCAAGCGTATACATCCTGTCCAGACAGGCAGATTCTCCACCCTTACATAAGGAGGCCGATTTGATGCTGAGTAAAAGACTGGCGCACATCTTAAGTCAGCTGATGGCAGCTGAGACCCCGCTCACAAGCGCTGCGCTATCTGTCAGCTTACAAGTGACAAGCCGCACCATTCGTACAGACATCAAGGAACTGAACGACCGTCTTGCCCCTTATCAAGCGGCTGTAACAGCTGTTAGAGGAGCTGGCTATGAGCTGTTGATCCACGATGAGAATGCCTTTCGCCGTTTTATGAAGGAGGAGGTTGAGCAGGAAGAGCCGCTTGCTGTGCTGCCAGAGGAGCGTGTCCGGTTTATTTTAAAAAGGCTTCTTTTGGCAGAATCCTATGTGAAGTTAGAGGATTTACAGAGGCAGCTGTTTATTAGTAAATCGACGATGAGCAACGATGTAAAATCGGTCAAACGTAAGCTGGAGCCCTTTGATCTGAAGCTGGAAGCGAAGCCGAGCAAAGGCTGTCGTATCAAAGGATCAGAGATGAAAATCCGTTATTGTATGTCAGAGTATTTATTCAATGAACGTCGTTCTTATCAAACGATGCTAAGCGCAGCGGTCACGATTTTGCCAAAGCATGAACTCGAATTGATTCAGAAAACAATGATAGATTATATCAATGAGGAAGGCATGAATCTATCAGACATTTGCATGAATAATTTAATCGTTCATGTTGCCATTGCTTGCAAACGAATTAGACACGGAAACTATGTATCTGTTCTTCCAGAGGAAATCAACGACATTCCGCGGGCAAAAGAATACAAGGTCGCTAAAAAAATGGTGGAGCGTCTAGAAGGGCTGCTGGATGTCTCATTTCCACAAGAGGAAATCGTCTATATCACCATTCATTTGCTAGGAACAGCCAAAATGGTACAGTCCTTTTCCTCGAGCGGTCAAAAACAAATTGTAGATGATGATACGAGCCGGCTTGTACAGCTCATGCTGAAGGCCATCGATCAAAAATTGCAGCTTGATTTAGCCGGCGATACGGAACTAATGATTGGACTCAGTCTGCACTTAAAGCCTGCCATGAACCGGTGTAAATATGGAATGAACTTAAGAAATCCGATGCTTGATGAAATCAAAGCGGGGTATCCCCTTGCTTTTGAAGCGGGGATTATCGCCAGCAGGGTCCTTGAAGAAGAGGAGGGGCTGAGTATTCATGAGAATGAAATCGGATATATGGCACTCCATTTTGGTGCTGCCTTAGAGCGGAGGAAAATGGAGATCCCGCCGAAGCGATGCCTCATTGTCTGTGCATCTGGTGCAGGGAGTGCAAGGCTGCTTCAGGATCGTTTGCGGTCACAATTTGGGTCAAAGCTAACCATTTTAGGAACAGCAGAGCTTTATTCACTCCCGCATGTCTCTTTACATGCGCTGGACTTGATTATTACAACGGTTCCGATTCAGATGGAGTTACCGATTCCAGTCATTCAAGTGAACACCATTTTAGGAGGCGGCGACTTTTTAAAAATTGAAGAAGCTCTGACGAGTGAAACAAGAGTGACATTGGCCTCTCAATATATGAAAAAGGAATTGGTCTTTACAAAGCGTGCCTTTCAAACAAAGGAAGAGGTCATCGCCTTTCTTACGCAAAAAGTCATCGACATGGGATTAGCACCAGTAGAACTCACACCATCAGTGATGGAAAGAGAAGAGGCTGCACCTACATCCTTCGGGCATTATACAGCGATTCCGCACCCTATGACGCCGCTGACAGAAGAGACGTTTTGGGCGATATGTACATTAGAAAAACCGATCATTTGGGGAGAGAAAAAGGTACAATTTGTCTGCTTGCTTTGTGTTGAGAAAGAGAACGCCAAAGATTTAAAAGGGATGTACCGGCTACTAGGCGAGCTTGTGCATAACGTGAAATTCATTCAGCACCTCATTGCCTGTGATACATTTGAAGACATGCTGGATATGATGTATAAAAAGGCCCCTTCGTACAAGAACTAATTGTGTGAGCTTAACTTTTTCCGCTTCCTAAAGGAAAAAGTATAGGTGTTTATGAAAGCGGTTTCATAATATGATGAAATTGTAAAGAATAGCTTCACACTTTGAAAAGGGGGCGTTTACACATGAACATCTTATTGGTTTGCGCAGCAGGTATGTCCACAAGCTTACTTGTCACAAAAATGGAGAAAAGCGCACAAGAACAAGGAAAAGACTATCGTATTTGGGCAGTATCTGGAGATTCTGCAAAAAATCATATTGATCAAGCCGATGTGCTTTTATTAGGACCTCAGGTTCGATATTTATTACCACAAATGAAAAAGCTCGGGGAAGAAAAAGGCATTCCAGTAGACGTGATTAATACCGTGCATTATGGCGTATGTAATGGCGCTGAGGTTTTAAAATCTGCTGAACAGTTAGTGAACGGATAAAGGGGGCGGAAGGGATGAATGGATTCAACCGATTTCTAGAAGAGAAGGTCATGCCGTTTGCAGGGAAGATTGCCGCTCAAAGACATTTACAAGCATTGCGTGACGGAATTATTTTAACCATGCCTCTCATTATTGTCGGTTCACTGTTTCTCATTTTAGCCAACCTTCCGATCCCAGGATACAGCGATTTTATGGCAAGTATCTTTGGAGCTGAATGGGCCACGAAACTAGCCTACCCTGTTAATGCAACCTTTGACATTATGGCACTTGTTGCAACCTTTGGGATAGCCTACAGGCTTGCTGAAAAGTATGCCGTTGATGCACTATCATCTGGTGCAATCGCTGTTGCGGCTTTCCTATTGGCGACACCATATCAAGTCCCTTTCACACCTGAAGGGTCAACAGAAGCCATCTTAGTGGGTGGAGGAATTCCTGTCACACTGATGGGCAGTAAAGGGTTATTCGTTGCCATGATTATTGCCATGCTTTCAACAGAAATTTACCGCTTCATTGTACAGCGAAACATCGTCATTAAAATGCCTGATGGTGTACCGCCGGCAGTCAGTAAATCGTTTATCGCACTTATTCCAGGTTTTGTGGTCATCACGCTGATCTGGGTCGCTAGACTTTTGATTGAGATGACACCTTTTGAAAGTATTCATAATATTATCACGGTCTTAATTGGCACACCGCTTTCCATTCTTGGGGGAAGCTTAGGTGGAAGTATCGTCGCCATCGGTGTGCAAATGCTTCTCTGGGCATGTGGTATTCACGGAGCCACCATTGTCGGAGGTGTCATGGGACCGATTTGGCTCGGTGCGATGGATGAGAACCGTCTTGCGTTTCAAGCAGGAGAAGTGCTGCCGAATATCTTCACAGCGCAGTTCTTTGAAATCTTCATCAATGTCGGCGGAAGCGGCGCAACGCTTGCTTTGGTGCTGACGATGATCTTACGTGCCAGAAGTAAACAAATGAAACAGCTTGGCCGCCTTGCCATTGGGCCAGCCATCTTTAACATCAACGAACCGATCATTTTTGGAATGCCGATTGTGATGAACCCAATGCTTCTCATTCCGTTTATCCTCACACCAATCATGATGATCATCACCACATATATCGGAATGAGCACAGGGCTTGTGGCAAAACCAGCAGGGATCGCTGTCCCGTGGACAATGCCGCCAATCATTTCAGGCTATCTCGCCACAGGAGGCAAAATCTCTGGCGCTGTCATGCAGCTGATTAACCTTGCGTTGTCATTTGCGCTATACTACCCATTCTTTAGAATGTGGGATAAGCAGAAATTGAAAGAAGAAAGTGAGCTAGAAACAAAAGCATCAACTGATGAAAATGTCGTCAGCATGTAATAGAGGGAACAAGGGGGATGCGGCCGATGGAAATGGAACAAATTGTGTTTCAACTCATCTTACACGGAGGAAATGGCAGAAGCTCAGCAATGGAGGCCATTACATGCGCAAAGCAAGGTCACTTTGATGAGGCGAAGCAAAAATTGCAGGAAGCACAAGACGCGTTAAATGAGGCGCATCACGCACAAACAGAGCTCATCCAAGGAGAAATCAGGGGAGAAAAGACGGATATCAATCTCTTAATGATTCATGCACAGGATCATCTCATGAACGCAATGACCGTCAAGGAGCTCGCAGCGGAAATCATCGAGCTCCATGAAAAAATGAAGCAACTCGGAGGTGTCAATTCATGAAAGAAGGAATCAAAATTGTCACAATAGGTGGTGGATCAAGCTATACACCTGAGCTCGTTGAAGGGTTTATCAAACGGTATCATGAATTACCTGTGAAAGAATTATGGCTTGTGGATATTGAAGCGGGTCAGGAAAAGTTAAACATCGTGGGTGCTCTTGCAAAACGTATGGTCGAAAAAGCGGGTTTACCAATTGAAGTGCACCTCACCCTTGATCGCCGGGCAGCTCTGAAAGATGCAGACTTTGTCACGACACAATTTCGTGTAGGACTGCTCGAAGCGAGAGCCAAGGATGAAAGAATCCCGCTCAAATATGGCGTCATTGGGCAGGAAACGAATGGACCAGGCGGTTTATTTAAAGGACTTCGCACCATCCCAGTCATTCTAGACATCGTGAAGGATATGGAAGAGCTTTGTCCAGATGCATGGCTTGTGAACTTTACAAATCCAGCCGGCATGGTCACAGAAGCTGTGTTGCGCTACACGAATCTCAAAAAAGTGGTCGGTCTATGCAATGTGCCAATTGGGATCAAAATGGGGATTGCCAAGGCACTTGATGTGGATGTTGAACGTATCGAGGTGCAGTTTGCCGGTCTCAATCACATGGTCTATGGATTAGACGTATATTTAGACGGGGTCAGCATTATGAATCAAGTGCTTGATGAACTAGGAAATCCAAATAGCCAGTGGTCGATGAAGAACATTGAAGCGAAAAACTGGGAGCCCTCTTTTGTGAAAGGCCTAGGGGTGATCCCATGTCCATACCATCGCTATTACTATAAAACGAAAGATATGCTGGAAGAAGAGCAAAAAGCGGCCCAAGAAAAAGGAACAAGAGCAGAGGTTGTCCAGCAGGTCGAGCAAGAATTATTTGAGCTCTATAAAGACCCTGATTTATCGATTAAACCACCGCAACTCGAAAAAAGAGGCGGAGCGTATTACAGCGATGCAGCATGTAATTTGATCAGCTCCATCTATAATGATAAACATGACATTCAACCGGTAAATACAGTGAACAGAGGAGCGATTGCCAGCATTCCGGCCGAATCAGCGGTTGAAGTGAACTGTATCATTACAAAGGATGGACCAAAACCAATAGCGACAGGTGATCTGCCCGTGGCAGTAAGAGGTCTCGTTCAGCAAATCAAATCCTTCGAGCGTGTGGCAGCAGAAGCAGCAGTAACAGGAGATTACGAGACGGCTCTTGTAGCGATGACGATCAATCCGCTCGTCCCATCTGACGAAATTGCCAAGCAAATTTTAGATGAAATGCTCGAAGCACATCGTGAGTATTTACCGCAATTCTTCAAATCAGTCAATGCTTAACACATAATGGCCCCTTTAATGGGGTCATTTTTTATGATTTGACCATATGGAAGCGGGAGAAAGAAGTGTATGATAGAAAAAACAGCATGTATGGCTTCAAAGAAAGGACTGTTGGAATATGGTTGCAATTGGTTTAATGCTTTACGGATTTGTCGTTCAACCTCTGTTGAGTTATGGCACAGTGGTCTTGTTTTTGTATGGAATCATCGCTTCATTTATTGGTCTTATTCGTCATAGACAGTATGTGTGGATGTATGTTCTTCGCCTGCTCGTTTGTTTTACCATTCCAGTAACAAATCTGCTAATGTATTTCACAACCATTGGTGGAGATGAAAGAGACTTTGATTTCCAGCCGATGCCGCCTGTTTATGATCTTGTTTTTATCCTAGAAATCATCATCGTCTTTTTACCAGAAATCTTTTTACTGATCGAAAAAAAGAGGAGCATCAAAGGGAAACAGTGGATATATGCAGGGGCGATTGTGAGTGTATCGGTCTTGTTTTGGTGCACGATTTGATAGGAGGCTGACTGGACATCTAAGTCTATTTCGCCTAACCTTTACAAAAGTAATAGAAAGAACAAAGATAGAAATTCCGAGAAACTTAAATAGAAAACGGGTGAGAAACGGTGAATCGTCGAAACCTGTGCTATGATCATCGATCCGATGCAAATACCAAAGAACGCTAGTAGATAAGTAAAAAACATACCATCACTCCTTATACGTGTGATTACCATGATAAGGTATATTGGAGGAGTAAATAAACAAAAAAAGAACCCTTCATAATTGAAAGGTTCTTTCGTTTACTTATGCCTGCTTGACGACGGAGTCCACTTCAACTGTCCAGCCGAAGATGTCCGGTTGTGTCCCTTTTTGAATACCAGTAATGGCTTCATACAATTTCTTCGACACTTCGCCTGTTTGACCATTTTGAATCACATATGGCTGATCATGATAAATTAATTCCCCGACAGGAGAGATGACAGCCGCCGTTCCAGTTCCAAAGATTTCTTCAAGCTCGCCTGATTGATGTGCTTCAATTAACTCATCAATTGAAATTTTGCGCTCTGTCACTGGAATTCCCCAATGTTTTAAGAGCTCAAGTACAGAGTTACGTGTGATGCCTTCTAAAATACTGCCGTTCAATTCAGGCGTTACGATTTCTCCGTTGATTTTAAAGAAGATATTCATACTGCCGACTTCTTCAATGTACTTTTTCTCAACCCCATCAAGCCAAAGCACCTGTGAAAACCCTTTTGTTTCAGCGACTTGCTGTGCTTTCAGGCTTGAGGCATAGTTTCCAGCTGTTTTGGCATTTCCTGTTCCACCCTTAACGGCACGAACAAACTCGTTTTCAACTGCAATTTTGACCGGATGGATGCCTTCTTTATAGTATGATCCCACTGGAGATAAGATAATGAGTAGCTTATACGTGCTTGACGGTGCTACGCCTAAATACGGCTCAGTGGAAATAATGAATGGACGAATATACAAGGAAGTGCCCTCGGCATCAGGTACCCAATCCTTATCAATGCGAATGAGCTCATTTAAGCCCTCTAAAACCGTTTCTGTATCAATTTGTGGGATACACAGGCGGTCATTGGATCTGTTTAAGCGTTCCATGTTCTTTTCCGGACGGAATAAGAGAATTTTTTGATCCTCTGAAACATAAGCCTTTAAGCCTTCAAAAACAGATTGCCCATAATGATAGACCATCGAAGCGGGGTCCATTGCAATTGGCTGATAAGGAATAATTCTTGGATCATACCAGCCTTTATCAATTGAATAATCCATCACAAACATGTGATCTGTGAAGATTTTTCCGAATTCAAGTTGATCAGATTGAGGTTTTGGTTTTTTTGTTGAACTAAGTTCAACGCGGATGGGTTGTTTTGGCATTGTAAATCTCCTTGCTGTTTTATTATTTGAAAATTCTAATAATATGAAATAATTATGATTCTATTCTATACCTTCACAAAATATTAGCAATAGGTTTTCTGGAATTCAGATAAGAAAAATCTGTTAAAGCGCTTTTCTTCTCTCTGCCGTCAGCTTGGCTCGTGTCACCCCTTTTTAAAAAGAAATAAAATCCAAATACGATATTAACTGATTAATCTGACAATTTAAAAGTGATTGGTTTTCCTGTAAGATATTCTTTCAACCATACACCTTTTGACCAGTACATTGCAAGGGGCATCGTCATATTTTAATCCTCTTTTTTTTAACCGATAAAGGAAGAAGAGAAGTGAAAGGAGCAAACAACAAGATGAAACGAGCGATACCAGGCATTTTACTGATTTTATTCATGACCGTGATCAGCTTTGGCTGTCAAGCGATGACAGAGGAGGCTGGCGCCAAGCAAGGCACAGCCTATTACGTGGCGACAAACGGAAACGACCAAAACCCAGGAACGAAAAAAAAGCCTTTCCGCACACTGAAAAAAGCGGCAAGTATGGCTAAAGCCGGGGCAACCATTTACATGAGAGGCGGTACATACAAAGAGAAATTGAGTGTCCGCCATTCAGGAACTAAGAAAGCACCGGTTGTCTTTCAAGCTTACGGAAAAGAAAAACCAGTGATTAGCGGGGCTTCCCTTAAAGGAAATCAAGCAGATGGCGGTCTTGTCACGATCGATCAAAAAAGCTACATTACCCTCAAAGGCCTGACTGTAGGACATCTTAAGACGAATAAAGAAGATTTGACACCAGTTGGTATTTTTATCAAAGGAAGCGGCAAAGGCGTCAAGCTGCTCAACAACCGAGTGTATGACATTCAGACGAAACATAAAAATGGAAATGCACATGGAATTGCTGTCTATGGGACAAAAGCGCCTGCAGCGATTGAAGACATTGAAATCAAAGGAAATACCGTTGAAAAATTAAAGCTGGGCTTCAGTGAAGCGCTTGTGCTAAATGGTAACGTCAAAAAATTCCGTGTGACACATAACACAGTCCGGCACACTGATAATATTGGCATTGATTTAATTGGTTTTGAAAACGTGGCACCCTCTAAAAAGTATGATCAAGTCAGAAATGGTGTCATCTCTAGAAACAAAGTATATGAGATTACGAGTGCAGGGAACCCAGCCTATGGCGGCGACATCTCCGCTGGCGGAATTTATGTTGATGGCGGGAAAGACATTGTGATTGATCATAACATTTCACATCACAATGACCTTGGGATTGAAGTCACAAGTGAACATAAAGGGAAAATGGCGGATCGCATTCGCATCGAACACAACCAAGTGTATTTGAACCGTTATACAGGCATTTCAATTGGCGGCTATGACAAGAAGCGGGGCGGAACTACAAACACGACGATCTCACATAATATTTTGTACAAAAATGACACAGCCGGCTTAGAAGGCGGTCAGTTGCTGATGCAATATCAAGCAGTGAACAATCGAATCACGAATAATATCATGACAGCTAGTGCCTCGCATTACTTAGTCGTCAATCTTTATGAAGTGAACCAAAAGAATACATTCCAGAAAAACGTCTATGATGACCGCAAAGGTGCGAAAGCATCACAGTGGGTGTGGCGCGGGAAATGGATGGAAGGCTACCAAACATATCGCTCTAAAAGCGGTCAAGATAAAGGATCAGCACACCTCAATCCACAATATGTAAATGAGAAAAAATATGATTTCCGTCTGAAGGCATCATCACCTGCTAAGAAAATCATTGGCAACTAATCCTATCATTGACTACGAATGCCTCATATTAGAAATATTCAAAAAAATCATTGACATTGGTGTGACATCACATTAAAGTAAAGAAGACATTTCAACTAAAACAAATTTCATAACGGATCTCTTATCAAGAGAGGCAGAGGGACTGGCCCTATGACGCCCAGCAACCGTTTCTATTTTTAGAAATTGGTGCTAATTCCTGCAAAGCTGTTACAGCTTTGACAGATAAGAGAGGAAGAATTCCCGATACATGTTTCATGCAACGGTAATCAAGCCTCTCTTTATCAAGAGAGGCTTTTTTTGTCTCCTTTTTAGCTCAAACGTCTAGTTTACAAGCATTTTCTCACTTTTTTACCTAGTTTTCCGATGTGAAAAATAAAAACACCTTGAGGAGGAACAGAAATGAAACGTACATATTGGACATCATCTCTTGTATTACTAACGGTCCTGACCGTCCTATTAACCGGCTGCGGCACCGGATCAAGCCCAGGCTCAAAGGCAAATGCGAACGAAAAAGTCTCCTTTGACAATGTACCAAAACGATTTGCAAAGGGACAGGGGGCAAAAATTAAAGTCATCCGCAAAATTGGAGGAGACGATCATACGGCTCAGTTTTTAGCTGGAACCAAGGCAGAAGGTGAAGCGCTAGGCTTTACGGTAGACGTCTACACAGCAAATGGGGATACCGCGAAGTTCCATGATGCGATCTCTCAGGCGCTAGAAGAAAACTATGATGGCTTTATTATCTCTCATGGAGACGACGAGGCGACAGTCGCTGATGTGAAAAAGATTACAGCAAAAGGCATTCCCGTTGTGGCGTTTGATTCGAACCCTAAGCTGAAGGACATTAAAGGGGTCACAGTGACGTCACAAGATGACGAACAATTAGCGAAAAAATCATTAGATGCACTCGTGTCTGATTTTAAAGGAAAAGCAAATATTGCGTACCTCTGGGTCGATGGGTTCCCGCCAATGGTGAGACGAAACAAGGTATACCAAGAAACACTCAAACAACATACAGGGATCAAGGAGCTTGACCGTTTTGGCGTTGCTTCCTCTGATACGTCTGTTCAAACACAAAATGCAGTGGCTGCCATGCTGAATAAGTATCCAAAGGGCAAGCTTGACGCTATCTTTGCTACATGGGATGCCTTTGCCATTGGAGCAGCAAGAGCGCTTAAGGAAGCAGGAAGAACAGAGGTGAAGATTTACGGTATTGATGTGTCAAATGCCGATCTTCAAGAAATGACAGCGAAAGACAGTCCATGGAAGTACACAGCAGCGGTTGATCCAAAGCTCATTGGTGCAGTTGACGTGAGAATTCTTGCGAAGAAATTAGCTGGCGAGAAAACCCCTTCTTCCTATGATCTTGAGGCCTCTCTCATCTCACAAAAGCAGCTTCAACAAGCGGGCAAAGCCATCAATATGGTCAATCTTGCAGACGAAGTCAAGGGATTCGGTTCATCGACTGCTTTTGAAGAAGATTGGATGAAGACCTTGAAGAAGCATTATGCAAAATAAACCAACTTACACTCTCTTTCCATAGAGGGTGTTTCGTTTTTGAAATAACGCTCAATTGAGAAGGAGGACACCTATGACATCGCCGCTTGTTTGTATGAAGAATATTTCAATTGAATTCCCAGGGGTTAAAGCGTTAGATCAAGTGAATTTCACATTAAAAAAAGGGACGGTCCATGCACTGATTGGGGCGAATGGTGCTGGGAAGTCAACATTAATGAAAGTTCTTTCTGGTGCTCATTCACATTTTGAAGGTACCATTCACATCAATGGCAAGGCGGCATCCATTCAAACCCCAAAGGATGCGGCCATATACGGTGTGCAGACGGTCCATCAAGAAGTGGATACAGCTCTTGTCCCCTACTTAAGTGTTGGTGAAAATATGATGATGCATGAGATTGAGAAAACATCATTTGTCCGCTGGAAAGAGCTTCATCGCAAGGCGGCTCAATTATTAAAAGAGATGGACATCGACATCTCCACCAAACGTCTTGTAAGTGATCTGACTCTTGCAGAAAAACAAATGGTGCTCATTGCCAAGGCTGTTTCGGTCAAATGCAGCATTTTAATTTTAGATGAACCAACGGCTCCGCTCAGTCATGCAGAAACAAGTAAGCTATTCTCAATGATTGATCTGTTGAAAAAGAATGGAACGGGCATCGTCTTTATCTCCCATCGCATGCCCGAAATTTTCAACATCTGTGATGAGCTGACTGTGATGCGAAATGGAACCGATGTAGCGGCACACCTCGTCAAGGAGACAAATCCGCAGCAGGTGATTGAGGAAATGCTTGGTGCACCATTAGAGGAGCAATTTCCACCCCGTACACCTTTGAAGGATGCACCTATTGTGCTTGAAGTGAAACATTTATACGATGAGCATAAATTAAGCAACATTCACCTTCATGTGAAAAAGGGGGAAATTCTTGGCATTGCAGGACTTGTCGGTGCTGGTAAAACAGAATTGTGTAAAGCCCTTTTCGGCGCCTCAGAAAAAAAGATGGGGACTGTGCAACTTCATGGTAAAACCATTCAAATCAAATCGCCTCACCAAGCAGTGAGAGCCGGCTTGGCACTTGTTCCCGAGGAGCGGAGGAAGGAGGGAATTCTGACGGAAGAGACCGTGGGATGGAACCTAACGGCCGCAAGTCTTCGCTCATTCTCACGGATGTTTAGCTTCGTACATCGTTCTAAGGAAAGGCAGGTAGCAGGTGAAATCGTCAAACGGCTTGGCGTCAAAACGCCATCTCTTGAAGCGAAGGTGAAGCATCTATCTGGTGGAAATCAGCAGAAGATAGCCATCGGAAAATGGCTGTTAGCTGAGGCGGATGTGTATCTCTTTGATGAACCAACCAAAGGTGTAGACGTTGGAGCGAAAAAAGACATTTTCTCTCTGATTGCAGCACTTGCTGCCAGGGGGAAATCCGTGATTTATGCGTCAAGTGAGCTGTCGGAAATTGTGGGCATCGCAGACCGAGTATACGTGCTATATGATGGCAGCATTGCCCGGGAAATGACCGCACCAACGACGGAAGAAGAGCTTTTATATCATTCAACAGGAGGACAATCATGAGCGAGCGACAAATTTCAGCCCCTGTGCAGCAAATCAAAAAACAGCGGCCATCCTTTCACCTATTTGATTTCTTTTATCAATATGGCACCATCTTAACGATTGTCGTTTTGATCGTGGTATTTGCAGCAGCGAATCCAGCGTTTTTGCAATCAGGGAATCTCATCAACATTTTACGGTCTATTTCAATTGTCACCATCATTGCGGTGGGCTTAACGATATCATTGGCAGTAAACGGGTTTGATTTATCAGTCGGCTCAGTCGCTACATTATCGAATGCGATTGTGATCTCAATGTTTGTATGGTTCTCACAAAACCCATTGATTGCGATTCTCTCTGCGCTAGCGGCTTCTCTGATTGTTGGTTTACTTAATGCATGGATGATTGTCAAAATGAAGATTCCAGATATGCTCATGACATTAGCCATGATGTTTATCATTCAAGGGCTGGCTCAAACCTACACGAAGGGTGCGACCATTTCAGAAAATATGGTGATGCCTGATGGTACTTTCTCAACGGGTACCATCCCCGCCTTCTTCAGCAAAATCGGACAGGTGCCATATATCATCCTTATTATGGCAGTCATTGTGCTATTTGCGCATGTTTTCATGACCTACACAAAGCACGGTCGATTCATGTACATCATCGGTGGAAATAAGGAAGCGGCTCGATTGTCGGGCATTCATGTGAACAAATACAAAATCGCAGCATATTTGCTCTCAGCTTTATTTGCAGCAATTGGTGGTATCGTACTGGCGTCAAGGGTCATGACAGCAGAAATTAACGCTGGCACGCCCTATTTAATGGATGGAGTAGCGGCTGCCTTTATCGGTTTTTCCGTCATGGGGGCAGGTAAGCCAAATGCATTTGGCACTTTTATTGGGGCTGTGCTCATCGGTATTTTGCAAAATGGACTTGTCATGATGTCTGTCCCTTACTATGCGATGGACATTGTAAAAGGAGCGGTGTTTGCACTTGCGCTGGCGCTGACGTATTACAAGCAGCGTGGATAATGGCAGATTTTTTTTAAAACCATTCGAGTCCTTTCTCCGTCTAGTTAACGGAATGCGGCGTAACCGCCGTTTGCCAAAAGGAGATGACAAATAGAATGAATATGTCAGCAACTCATGTAGAAGACTTGAAAAGTGTCATGGAAGACTGGAAAAATGAATTATTAGTATATAAATTTGCGTTAGATGAAATGGATACAAAGTTTTCAATTATCAGCCAGGAATATAATTTAATCCATGGACACAACCCAATAGAGCATACAAAATCACGAATCAAATCCTTTGAAAGCATCGTGAATAAGCTAGCAAGAAAAGGATGCGACATCACCACACAATGTGCAAAGGAACACATTCATGATATCGCTGGAGTCCGCATCATCTGTTCCTTTATTCAGGATATCTATAACATTATTGATGTATTGAGGCAAAGAGAGGATTTAAAGATCCTTGAAGTGAAGGATTACATTCAAGACCCGAAGCCAAACGGCTACAGAAGTCTTCATTTAATTGTTGAGATTCCTGTCTACTTAACGAATCGTGTGGAGCATGTGAAGGTTGAGATTCAGGTGCGGACCATTGCGATGGATTTTTGGGCGAGCCTTGAGCATAAAATCTATTATAAACTGCAAAACGATGTCCCTCATCAGCTGACCGATGAACTGAAGGAAGCGGCAGATATCGCCCATTACTTAGATGAAAAAATGCAAAGTATCAAACGGGAAATTGATTAACGCATAAAAAAGAGTAGCTGTTTCGATCACAGCTACTCCTTTTCAATTTAAGGGTTGGTTCCGCGATCTCTCTTTTGAATGATCGTACCCTTGTCTTGAGATTGTGCAGATTGGCTGTCTTTTTGGGGAGAAGTGCCAATGAAAACACCTGTTATCAAGAGCGTAAAAATCGCACCTGTGACGAGCCATTTCTTCATCATACATCACTCCATATTCTTAACAAGTTTTTAATGACAACGCCTTGTTCCAAAAATAAATGGATTCTTCATGAAGCCCATGATCCGTTAAGTAAGCTGCTACATCCTGACAGATGGCCTCAAGATCGACTAGGAAATTCATCGATTCCAATTGATCACAATAAGACTTGATTTGCTCAATCATGTTGTCTGGCTGAAGCATGAGTGCTTCTAAAATGGATAATTTAAGTGAAATGTTTCGTTGTTTTAAATTTTCTGCTTTTTGAAGTGAAAGCTGTACGTAATAGTGGAACAAACCAGGCTTTTTCAGCTTAAATAGTGCTTTTGTGTAGGCATACATGGCAAGTAAATAGCCGCCTGGAGAAGAAGTTTCGAATGTCTCTATCAATAAAGCTTTTTCTAGGAGTGGCACAGCTTCACTGTATTCATTTCTTAAACTTTTAATAAAGGCTGCATTGCAATACGCGTGACCAAGTAAATCTGGATCTTCCATCTGTTCTAGTGAATGAATCACCTGCTGAAACAAAGTCTCTGCCTCATCATATTTCGATTGATCAGCATAATTCAAAGCAAGCATCATTTGACAGCTGATTGATTTTTTCACATAACATGGATCTGCGTCGTAAATAGATGAAGCCAGCTTTAAGTGGTGTATGGAGAGAAGCGTGGACCTAATATTATAATATAGGCACCCAGTTTTATAATGAAATTCTGCTTTTTCAATGTCATCGTGCACGAGGTCTAATTTATCCTCGGCCAATTTTAAATGATGAAATGCTGTATCCTGATTTCCTCGGCGCATTTCATACATGCCTTTAAAGAAATAGAAATAATAGCTGAGCATATCATCCGTACGGACCGCATTTTCATCAACAAAAAGACTATGATCTAACGAAGCTGTATCTTCGATGAGATCTTTAAAACGGTATTCTAGTAATTGATAGTAAAGTAAGACGTCTTGGTTCTCTTCCATTCGATCAAATGCTTGAAGAATGTCTTCTTTTAGCTGTATCGCTTCTTGTATCTCTCTTTTTTTCATCATGACATACCAGTCGTTTAGCATATTCGCTACATCAACGGACGACAAAACCCCTGTTTCTGCCAATTCATATCCTCCTTTCTTCATCTATCCATCTATTTCGATTTTCGTTCATTTGAATCAGCTTTCCATATTAAGTATCTTCTTATATTTTAAGCGCTCTCTCTCAATTTGTAAAACATGTTTTTTGATGTAAATTCAACCAGTATTGAAAAATAAAGGGGCTTTGATGCGTTATGTATACGCTTACATTTTTTTATGGAAAAAGAGGGTTTTCGAAAAAATATATCACAATATCAATAAGGACAAGAAGATGGCGGATGAATGTTTTTTATAATTCAAAAAGAAATGGATTTTTGCTAGGTATAGGCTCATTTTTTCGTGAGATTTTCTCACATCATGATTGTGAATCACTCTTGTTTTAGAATAAAATGAATTATTCGCAAAAAAGTAAAATTTAAAGAGACTATTGATCTAGTATTGTATGGATCTTTGGTATTGATAAAAAACATCACACACCATAGCTTTAGCGTGGTATAGTAATATTGTTATTGCGAATATTTAGACAAAACTGACAATAGGGGGTCGTGTTTTATGAAGAAATCGATGTTACTGATCATGGGACTAATTGTTGTGCTTGTCATGGCAGCCTGTGGATCAAAATCGGACAGTGATTCGGGAAATGGTAAGGGTACATATAAAATTGGGATAGATACAACATATCCGCCATTTGAATTTGAAAAGGGCGGTAAATATGAAGGGATAGACGTTGATTTAATTAACGCGATTGCAAAGGACCAAGATTTCAAAGTGAAGCTTGAAGCAATGGACTTCTCAGGGATCATTCCAGCGATGCAAGCGGGTCAGCTTGATGTAGGAATGGGCGGAATGAGTATTACAGATGAGCGTAAAAAGAAAGTAGATTTCTCAGATCCATACTTCGACGCTGGACTGATAGTTGTCGTGAAAAAGGACAGCAGCATCAAATCAATTGATGATTTAAAGGGGAAAAAGCTAGCTGTTAAAAATGGGACAACAGGAGCGAAATTTGCATCAGATAATGCAGATAAATATGGGTACGAAGTCGTTCAATTTAATGATAGTCCATCTATGTTCCAAGAAGTATCAAACGGAAATGCAGATGCATTGATCGAGGATTATCCTGTCATTACGTATGCGATCGCCCAACAAGATTTGAAATTAAAAACAGTTGGAGACCGTTTGAATGGGGACCAATATGGTATCTCTGTGATGAAGGGGAAAAATCAAGACTTATTGAAGAAAATCAATAAAGGCCTAGAGAACCTAAAGAAAAACGGTGAATATGACAAAATTATTGAGAAATATTTGAAGTCATAACACAAGCGAGGCGCGCTCAGAGCGCGCTTTCTTTATGTGTCAACCGTATGTGAATTAGGGGGGAGAAACATGGATACGATTGTTAATGCATTTCCGTATTTAATGGATGGTTTGCAAACCACTTTATATATCTTTGTTGTTGCCATCATTTTAGGTTTTATCATCGGATTGATTGTGGCGCTATTCCGCCTGTCACCATTCAAGATTTTGAACTTTATTTCACTCGTTTTTGTGAATGCCATTCGAGGTACGCCATTTATCGTACAGCTATTCTTCATTTATTTTGGTTTGAATACACTTGAATTCATTTCGCTTGATCGAGTGCCGGCAGGGATTATTACAGTAGCGATTAATGCAGGGGCTTATTTCTCGGAAATTATTCGTGCAGGGATTCAGTCCATTGATAAAGGACAAACAGAAGCCGCACGCTCCTTAGGATTTACAGGGGGACAAAACATGCGCTTTATCGTCCTTCCACAGGCATTTCGCCGTATGCTTCCAGCGATTACAAACCAAGCCATCATCAGTTTGAAGGACACGTCCCTCTTATCAATTATCGGGATCGCCGATATTATGCAGCGAGGGCAAGTACAAGCATCGGCTACATTTGATCCTTTAAATGTCTGGCTCATTGTCGGTGTCATTTATTTCGTGATCATTTATTTACTTTCTCTACTGGCTAGCTATGCAGAAAGGAGATTTGATATCAAATGAGTATGATTACGGTGAAAAACTTAAAGAAATCCTTTGGTGAGAACGAAGTCTTAAAGGATATTAATGCAGTCATTGAGGAAAAGGAAGTAGTGTGTGTCATTGGTCCCTCGGGGTCAGGAAAAAGCACGTTTCTACGATGTCTTAATAAATTAGAGGATATTACTGCTGGGGAAGTCATTGTCCACGGACATACGATTACAGATCCAAAGGTTAACATCAATAAAGTACGGCAGGAAGTTGGTATGGTGTTTCAGCACTTTAATTTATTTCCTCATAAAACCGTTTTAGAAAATATCACGATTGCACCAATAAAGGTAAAGGGCGTCGAAAAGAAGGCGGCAGTCGATAAAGCCATAGACTTGCTTGAAAAGGTCGGCTTAAAGGACAAAGCCAAAAGCTACCCTAACCAATTATCTGGTGGACAAAAACAGCGTGTCGCGATTGCAAGAGCCTTGGCAATGGACCCGAAAGTGCTTTTATTCGATGAGCCGACATCGGCCCTTGACCCTGAGGTGGTGGGAGACGTATTAGCTGTTATGAAACAATTAGCCATCGAAGGCATGACGATGATCGTGGTCACACATGAAATGGGCTTTGCAAGAGAGGTAGGAGACCGCGTGATCTTTATGGATGGCGGATATATCGTCGAAGAAGACAAACCGGAAGCCCTCTTTGGAAACCCGCAGCACGAGCGTACAAAATTATTTCTTAGTAAGGTGTTATAAAAAAAGAGTAAGGGCAGATATACATGCTCTTACTCTTTTTCTTTTGTGGAATAAATGAAGGCATCGCTATTCATAACCTCAATAGAGGATAGCCATACAATTTCCTAGGAAATATTAGCGCTGGAAGAATTCAATCCATTCTTGGTCTGGTCCTCTGAAGAAGAAGTAGCAATATCCATTCGGTAATGTCGTGATTTCTTCATCAATTAATTCAATTTGCAGCTTTTGAATACGGTTGAATTCAGCATGAATATTGTCTGTGGTGAAAGCGAGATGGTGGACCTTTCCTTCAGAGGGCAGGTCACTGCTGTAGCCCTGAATGAGCTCAATTTCCGTTTCTGTTTCATCTTTAAAACCGAGAAATGCAAGCTCGATGACTCCGTTTGTATGAGTGATTCGATCCTTTAATTTCATGCCCACAACTTTTTCATAAAAATCAATGGACTGATCAATATTCGTGACCATAATACCTGTATGATCTAAGCGTAATGTCGTCAAAAGAAGAACCTCCTTTATGTCATGTTGATATTTTTCTCCTCATCTTATCATAATAGCAGTAACGTATACATTCATATGGTAGGATAGAGAGAGTCAATTTAGGATAAGGATGACACAAATGAAAAAAATCTCATTAAAACAAACATTTGCAGAACAAGTGAAAAAGGGATATCCGCTCATTTCAAAAGATGCTGTATCGCGTGTGAACGGAGTGCAGGAAGGCGAGCTCATTGAATGGGTGGATGAACGAGGCACTTTTTTAGGAAAAGGATATTATGGTGTACAAAATAAAGGAATCGGCTGGGTACTAACCTTTGATGCAAACGAAAAAATAGATCAAGCTTTTTTTGTCTCTAGGCTTGAGCAGGCAGCAAAAAGTAGAACGCATTTATTTCGTGATGCACAGACGACTGCTTTCCGTGTGTTCAACGGAGAGGGTGATGGAATTGGCGGCGTCACGATTGACCATTATGACGGATTCTACCTCATCCAATGGTATAGCGAAGGAGTCTATACATTAAAGGCAGAAGTATTGGCTGCACTTGAGCAAGTATATCCAGACTATAAAGGCATTTATGAAAAGAAACGATTCGATACGTCTGGACAATATATAGAAGATGATGATTTTGTGAAGGGAGAGAAAGGCGAATTTCCTCTCATCGTGAAAGAGAATGGCATGAACGTAGCGGTTTATTTAAATGACGGCGCTATGACGGGCATTTTCCTTGATCAGCGTCATGTGAGAAAAGCGATTCGAGATCGTTATGCAAAAGGAAAGACCGTGCTCAATACGTTTTCGTACACAGGTGCTTTCTCAGTGGCAGCAGCGCTTGGCGGAGCGAGACGTACGACAAGTGTGGATGTCGCAAACCGCAGCTTGAAAAAAACATCCGAGCAGTTTGAAGTCAATGGAATTGATGTGGACGAGCAGGATATCAAAGTCATGGATGTATTTAAATACTTTCCGTTTGCAGCGAAAAAAGGATGGGCCTATGATCTTGTCATCTTAGATCCGCCTTCCTTTGCCCGAACGAAAAAACACACATTCAGTGCGGCGAAGGATTATCAAAAGCTATTAAAAGAAGCCATCCAAATCACAGCGGAGAATGGCGTTATTGTCGCATCAACGAATAGCAGTGCATTTGGCATGAAGAAATTCAAAGGCTTTATTGCACAGGCCTTTAAAGAATCGGGGAAAACGTATCGAATTCTCGAAGAATATACGCTTCCCGAGGATTTCCGTACAACGAAGAATTATCCTGAAGGGAACTATTTGAAGGTTGTCTTCATCCAAGCATAAGAAAAAGCCATTTTCCGAATAGGGAAAATGGCTTCTTTTTATAAGGCGAACGTCATGAGGATAGGCGCTGCGCATAATGTAATAATGGCTGAAATAATCATCGATACACTTGAGATCGTGCCTGAGACGGAGCTTAACTCAAAGGCTTTCGATGTCCCCGCCCCGTGTGCACCTGTACCAAGCAGGACACCCATTGCAATGTCATTATCAATACGGAAATACCGGATGACCATTGGACCGATGATTGACCCAAACAGTGCCGTTAGAATGACGAAGACAGCCGTAACGGACGGCATGCCGCCGATCATTTCTGACACACTCATCGCCACTGGTGTTGTGACCGACCTTGGGACAAGGCTCTCAATAAGGCTTGTGTCCAAATGAAACAATTTGGCGATAAATGCAGTTGATAAGATCGCAATAACAGAACCGCAAGCCACATTCAAAACAATTTCCACTGCATGCTTCTTCAAAATGTGAAAATACTTATATAAAGGAATGGCAAAAGCAACAGTTGCAGGCTGAAGCATATTCGTGAGCCATTTCCCGCCTTGATTGTAAGCATCGTAAGGAATGTTTACGATTAACAGCAAGACCACAAGGACAAGCGGAGTTACAAGTAACGGGGAAACATACACTTTCGGATGCCGTTTGTATATCGCTTTTGATCCGAGATATAAAAGAACTGTTAAGATCAGAAATAATCCGCCCACTAACATAGTTTTTTTCGCTCCTTTCTTTTCGCGATCATTTGCGTCATGATGCCAGTTGAGAGCATAACCACAAAGGTACTAAGTAAGACAACAAGGACAATACTTGTGCCGGATTGAGAAAGCAATTTCCCATAATCAATCACACCAACTGCTGACGGGATAAAAAAGAGCAGCAGTTCTCCGAGCAGCCATACGGCGCCAAGTTCAATCCATTTTAATTTAATGATGTTAAAATGAAGTAATAAGAAAATGACAAGAATGCCTAAGATCGTGCCTGGAATTCTTAGATGCAAAAAGGCCGCCAGCATGTTCATCAATTTCGCAAAAACAAATAAAGCCATAATCTGAAGGGCAGCAATCAGCGGCGTTTTGAGCAATTGCACTTTCTGTTCACTCCTTTTTCTATATAAATTGTTCACTGTTTCACAAAAACATAACAACGTTCCAAGTGATGAGCTTACTTTAAAGTGTACAGCACGTTTTGTTATAGGTAAAATACATATATTGAATAGTTATTATTCCTTTTGTCTATAGGAAGGATGAGCACATGTGGACATCAGACATTTAACATATTTCTTAGAAGTGGCAAGATTAAAGAGCTTCACGAAAGCATCACAATCCCTTTATGTGTCGCAGCCGACCATTTCCAAAATGGTCAAAAACCTGGAGGATGAGCTTGGGGTGCAGTTGTTTTACCGAAATGGCCGGCAGGTTGAAATGACAGATGCTGGACAAACCATGTATACACAGGCGAGTGAAATCACCCAATCCTTTCAGAATTTAACGAATGAATTAAATGATGTAATGAATGTGAAAAAAGGGCATATTCGAATCGGGCTGCCGCCGATGATTGGGTCAAGTTTCTTCCCGAATGTCATGGGAGAATTCCGCCAGCAATATTCAGATGTCACCTTTCAATTGGTGGAGCACGGCTCTATTAAAGTTGAGGAAGGGGTCGAGGATGGGTCGCTGGATATTGGTGTCATTGTTCTGCCTGCAAATGATAAAATTTTTCATACGTACACTATTATTAAAGAGAATATGAAGCTCGTGACGCATCCATCGCATCCGGTCGCAGGGCGTGATGAGGTGCATTTAGCTGATTTAAAGGAAGAGTCTTTTATTTTCTTTAGAGAAGATTTTGTTCTGCATAGTCGAATATTGAATGAATGTATGAATGCGGGATTCCGGCCTAATGTCATTTATGAAACGTCTCAATGGGATTTCATTAGTGAAATGGTAGCCGAGAATTTAGGGATTGGGCTTCTGCCAGAACGAATCTGCCGTGATCTTGATCCTGAAAAGGTAAAGGTCATATCCTTAAATCCGTCAATCCCGTGGCATTTAGGTGTCATTTGGCGAAAGGACCGCTATTTGTCGTTTGCGGCAAGAGAATGGTTAAAGCATACTAAATCCTATGCGTGGGATGCAGAGTAAAAGGGAGGACGATACTGATGAATATTAGCTACGCGTCTCATTTATTGGAGAAGGTTCGAGCGGAAAATCCACTCATCCATCATATCACCAATCAAGTCGTGACGAATTTTACAGCGAATGGACTACTTGCTTTAGGTGCTTCTCCAGTCATGGCAAATGCCAAAGAGGAGGTCGCCGAAATGGCGCAATTAGCGGATGCACTTGTGCTGAATATTGGCACGCTGACAAAGGATTCGGTGGAGGCCATGGTTATCGCAGGGCAAGCCGCCAATGAGAAAGATGTACCTGTTCTATTAGATCCTGTTGGGGTCGGTGCAACAACGTTTCGAATGAATGCAGCAAAACAGCTGTTAGAGCAAGTGAAAATGACCGTTGTCAGAGGAAATGCTGCTGAAATGGCTCATTTACTCGGAGTGGATGGCTGGCAGTCAAAAGGCGTTGATGCGAAAGAGACGAACGGAGATGTATCGGCATTAGCCAAACAAGCGGCAAAAGCATGTCAGACCATTGTGGTGATCACAGGAAAAGTCGATGTGGTGTCAGATGGAGAGGAGGTTTTGTCGATTCATAATGGACATGAATGGCTGACAAAGGTGACGGGGACGGGCTGTTTACTGACGTCTGTCATCGGGGCATTTTGTGCAACAGGTGAATTGCCGCTTCATGCATCGGCAGCTGCTTTGCTGTTTTATGGTGTCGCAGCTGAAAGGGCAGCGCAGTACACAAAGGATAAAGGACCAGGAACCTTTCAAATAGAATTGTTAAACGCACTATCACACACAAATGGCGATGATGTAATGACGCTAGGGAAAATAGGGGGAGTTTCTCATGACAAAGGCTGATCAGCAGCAAATCAAACAGCAATTATCGGTTTATTTTATTATGGGAACAGCGAATACAAGCAGGCAGCCGCTTGATGTTGTGAAAGAGGCCATTCAAGGCGGAATCACTATGTTTCAATTTCGTGAAAAGGGTGAAGGAGCCTTGCAAGGTGAAGAGAAGAAACAATTGGCTCGTCAAATTCAAGCGCTTTGCCAAGAAGCGAACGTTCCTTTTATTGTGAATGATGATGTACAGCTAGCGATTGATCTTGATGCCGATGGCGTTCATGTTGGACAAGAAGACACAAATGCACAAGACGTGCGGCAGAGGATCGGGGATAAAATATTAGGCGTGTCTACGCATAACCTAGATGAAGTGAAACAAGCGATGAAGGACGGGGCAGATTATGTCGGGATGGGCCCAGTTTATCCAACAGCAACAAAAAAGGATACACGCAGTGTCCAAGGGGTGTCTTTGATCACCGAGGTGCGTCGTTATGGTCTTCATATTCCGATTGTTGGCATCGGAGGTATCACGTGCGAAAATGCTGCACCAGTCATAAGGGCAGGGGCAGATGGCATTAGCATCATTAGCGCCATTAGCCAGAGCACCGATCCAAAAAAAGCAGCGGAAGAATTAAAAACACTTGTTGTATCAAACAAAGAATCTCTCTAATGGGTAAAAGACATGGATGACTTCATTCATGTCTTTTCTGATCCGGGGAAAATAGACAGGAGAGATACAATTGTGTACAATCATATAATTCGATTATTTTCGAAATGACAGGTAAATAAAGGAGAATGAATAATGGAATGGCTCGATATGTATTTTCGCCGATACGATGAGGCGGGAAAAGGACAGGAGCAAATGGACGAATTGCTGGCATTGTTTTCTGACGATGTCATGATTGTCTTAAATGGTGACAGGAAGCCTGGTATCCAAGCCTTTAATCAATTTTTAAACACATTTTTTCACGTACATGAAGACATTAAGCATATGTGGGATGGCTGGGTAAAACGTGAAGATGGAAAGTATGAAACAAACTGGGCCGTTTGCGGAAAGCTCACGAATGGCCATGTCTATACAGCGGAGGGAATAGATATTGCGGAGCTGGACGACCAAGGGAAGATCATATATTTAGAAAATGTCCCGAAAAATCCAGAGTTATTCCAGCGCTATTAAAAAGCCGGCTGCTCAGCCGGCTTTTCCTTATGAATCAGTATCCATATGCATGCCTGTATGTGCCTTTACTTGAATTTCCCTAAAGGTGTCTTCATCTGCCTTTTCAGAGGAGAATATTGTGCCTAAGTAAGCGGCAAGGAACCCAAGTGGAATTGAGATAATCCCGGGATTCGACAGCGGGATGAGCGGTTCTCCTATAAAGATGGCCGCTCCCGATGGGTCCCAGACGCTTGGACTGAGTGAGACGATGATCAGTGCACTCAAAAGGCCGGTTAAGCTCCCAGCAATGGCACCCGTAGAGTTGAATCGTTTCCAAAAGACAGTGAAGATAATCAATGGTAAATTTGCGCTTGCTGCCACTGCGAAGGCAAGTGACACGAGAAAAGCGACGTTTAAGGATTGGGCAAATAATGCAAGAACGATGGAGAGAATGGCCACGCCGATTGAAGCAAAGCGTGCGGCCTTCACCTGTTCCCGTTCGCTCGCTTTCCCTTTGCGGATAATCTGACTATAAAAGTCATGGGCAAAAGCAGACGCGGCAGATAAGACGAGACCTGTCACCACTGCCAAGATGGTCGCAAAGGCGATAGCGGAAACAAAGGCAAATAATAAATCTCCTCCAAGGGCTTGTGCGAGCAGTGGGGCTGCCATATTTCCTGCTGCATCCGCTGCTGTGATCGCTTCTGATCCGACAAATGCAGCGGCACCGAAGCCAAGGAAAACCGTCATTAAATAAAAAATACCGATGATCCAAGTGGCGGAAAGGACAGATTTTCGCGCAGAAATGGCATCCTTTACCGTATAAAACCGAATCAAAATATGCGGCAAACCTGCCGTTCCAAGCACTAAGGCAAGGTTCAGTGACAGGGTCTCTAAAGGCACATCATATTTATTTCCCGGGTGAAGGAATGCCTCACCGAGCGGGGTCGCAGTTTTCATCTGCTCGAACATTTTCAGCAGGCTAAAATCAAACTTTGCAAATACAAGAAGTGAAATGATCAACGTCCCAAGCATAAGGAGAACAGCCTTTGTAATCTGTACCCAGCTGGTCGCGATCATGCCGCCAAACACCACATAAATGGTCATCAAGACACCCACGATTAGCACCGCAATCCAGTAATCAATGCCAAGAAGCAGTTTAATTAATGCACCTGCTCCAACAAGCTGTGCAATCATATAAAAAGTAGAAACTGTGATTGTATTAAAGGCGGCAACCCCTCGAATGGCAGGCCGCTTAAATCGTGCAGCAATCATATCGGCCATCGTATATTTCCCTAGATTTCGAAGTGGTTCGGCCACAACGTAAAGAACGACAAGATACGCCACAAGAAAACCAATGCTATAGAAAAAGCCGTCAAATCCATTTAACGCGATCATTCCAGCGATGCCTAAAAATGATGCAGCGGACATATAATCGCCTGCGATGGCAAGACCGTTCTGAAACCCCGTCAGACCTCCGCCTGCTGTGTAAAAATCACTTGCATTGCTCGTTTTCTTCGCAGCAAAATATGTGATGACCAATGTGAGCCCTACGATCGCTATGAATAAAATAAAAGCGGTCATGCTCATTCGTCATCACCTCTTGATTTAATTTTTAAAGCGCTTACATAATTATCGAACTGAGCCGCTCTTTTTGCATAAAGTCCACATAAAACCCATGTCATGACAAATTGCGTCAGGGCGAATAACCAAGCCCAAGAAATAGCACCAATTGCCGGCGTGTTCAAAAAGGTGAAGTAGGATGTAGCAACCGGAAGTGAAAAGTAAAAGAGAAAAAAGAAAATCGTCATCGGTACGATAAATCTGCGTTTTTCCTCAAGAAGTTTTCGGAAATCCTCTGAAGCGGCAACCTTCTTATAATGAACTTTTTTATCTGCCATTGTTTCCTCCTTTGTACGAATTAGGGACAAGGTACTCCAATGCATATGAGACGATCTGGTTGTTTATGACAGTATATCATAAAAAAGGCACCCGAAAAGGGTGCTTTCTACCGATAATTCATAAGAAATGTTTGGCGCGCTTTTTCATATGCCTCGCCGTCAAAATGATCTCCGCATTTGTGTATACACCAAGGCTCTTCTTGCCTTGCAATCCCGACCTCATATCCTTGCTTTGCGAATTCAAAAGACTGTGAGACATCATAAAAATGAAAGCCATCAAAGAGGTCCTCGCGCCATCTCACATCATATTGTGTCGCCATGAAAAGACCATCAATGACCGTAGCTTTCATATAACCTATAGCCTCGGATTGCTTACGACCCGATTCAAAAGAAAGCAGCTGATAGGTGTCGTGACGATATTCAATCACTTTTCCCCTGCAATCAGCACTCTCCCACCAAATCCCATTGTCAGGCACACTTTCTGCACCTATCACTCCAACCATGCCAAGTAATGGATTTTGTAAAAAAAGCGGGATGAGCTCAAGCAGCATATGCTGTTTGACAATCAAGGTATCTTGATGAAGATAAATTTTAAACTGAGCTGGATGTGTAATGGCTTCATTGTATGCAGAGGCCATACTTGATGCCTGTCTAATCGGCAAGACCTCTACATGATACCCATAGGGAGCGGGAAGTGAGGCGAGCTGCCGGAAGCAAGCCTGAAACATCGACTCATCATTCACACATAACACAAACAGAATCACGGGGTTACTCATTGGATTGAACCGCCTCAACCACATATTGATAGGCTGTAGCTGCCTCGTGAAAATCAAAACGGATGCCGTGCTTCACGAGTAATTCATGTAAATCATTCATCACACTCGTATAGGAAGGATGCTGTACGCGAATAGCCTCGAGTTCACGAATGCGAAAGCCTGCTGAATGAAAGAGTGCATGAATTTCGTGAAGGGTAAAGAAACGTAAATGCGTTTGATCCATTAACCCTGCATCTGTATAAGAAAACCTGCCGGATAATAGTTCTAAAACCGTTGAAATATGGCCAATATTTGGAATGGGTGACAGAATAGCACCTTCCTTTTTAAGAAAGGTTAAAACAGCCCATGGGCCCAATAAATGTACGAGGATGTCTCCGAAAATGATACAGTCAAATTGTTCATGTTCATAAGGGAGAGTCATCTGTTCAATATTGCCGCATAGAACATGATCTAGCTCCTGTTCAGCCTGTTTTGCAGCATCCTCAAAAGAGTCAATCCCGTAAATGGTCCGGTCCTTTTGTTTCAGGACTTTTCCAAGCTTGCCTGTGCCGCATCCGATATCCAATATCGATGTCCATTCCTCACGTATACGGCTGACGATGACAGGGTTCACACCGTGATAATACTGATCTTTTTTTGGTGATAATAGGGAAGGGAATCTGAACTCACGCGCTACCCACCTTTCTTCTTTCACATTGTTTTCATGCTTACTATATGGATGGATAGCTTGGTTTTATAACGAGAGATGGACAATTTTCATGAATGGTAGCTAAAAAGGGATCATATAAAGAACGGGAAATGGACTGTCCTCCTAATATAGAAAGACAGAACCCCATTGAGTGGAAGGGATTGGTATAAAGAGGTGTTTAATTATTGTAGCGTATCGTCATGAAAGGATTTTCAAAAGGTCAATTGACAGGTCAGAACTTTTAGCCAAAGCAGCTGAAAGACAAAGGATAACGGCGTTGATTTACGGTTTGTTTATCATCTTCTGATCACCGTTGGATGTTAAAAAAGCTTGTATTTCTTCGATGCCTAGTCCAATTTTTTTCGCTTCCTGAATCAAATAAACCCACTCTTCGTCAACTCTTCTTTTCACTTGCGTATCCATAATATCCTCCAGTTCAATAAGACATATTCATCTGCAACCAATGACTTGAACAAACCGTCTAGTAACTGTACGTGAGTGAATGTAGCACAAAAGTAGATTTTTGTCGAAAAATGATGACATTTAACCTATTTTGTAAAATCTATCACCTACCACGTCCCTAAAAAAATGACTAAAAAACCCAAAATTATTGATTTCTTACTTCTAATAATAAACAATTGTAAAGTCAGTTAAAAGATTATAAATTAAAATAATGATAAAGACCTAAATCATTTGACTCATATAAACCAATTAGGTTGACATATGCCATCGATTAGAACAAATTTCATCTTTGCAGGACGTACATATTGTTCGTTTGGGAAGTTCTTCTCAAGATGGTATTCTAAAAGAAACAGAAACCACCAAGAAGGAATGAAGAAAGACATGTATAGCCTTTTTCAAAAGTATCAAGAAGTTGTCATGTACCTTGTCATGGGTGTATGCACAACCATTGTCAATATTGTCAGCTTCTATTTATTCGTTGAGATGTTTTCCATGGATTATAAAACAGCAACGGTTGTTTCATGGGTATTTGCTGTTCTCTTTGCTTATATCACCAATAAGAAATATGTGTTCAAGCAAAAGGCTCGTGACACAAAAAGCCTTATGCGTGAGCTTTCTTCGTTTTTTAGTGTCCGTCTCATGTCTCTAGGTGTAGACCTGGGGCTGATGATTTTATTTGTGAGCCAAATGGCGCTCAATGAAACTGTCGCAAAAATTCTTGTCAACTTTGTGATTGTGGTGGTCAATTATGTCGCCAGTAAATGGTTCGTTTTTAAGAAAACAAAAGAAGACGCGATTTAACACATGAAAAAAGATAGGTGATGTGAAATGAGCAGCAGGCCAGACGAATTATATGATGCCATATATCAACAAACAGAAAAGCAGCATGAACAAGTGCTGAGGCTAGTCAAAGAAATGACCGCACATCCAGAAGCGTTTTCTGAACAAGAAAAGGAAAAGATCAACCGCATGGACATTGCGCTTCAAACGGCAACGGACATTTTAGAAAATTTAATGACCCCTGACACGCAAATGACCATTGTTTTAAGACAAGGGAGAATTCGTGTTGATCTGACGAAAGCGTAAAAGAAGCAGCCAATTGAAAAGCGGCTGCTTTTTATTATGCATCGCTTGTTTCCCGCAATTGCTTTGGAGACATGCCGATTTTCTTTCGAAAGACTTTATTCAAGTAATTCGCATTTCGGTAGCCGCACTGTATGGCGATTTCTTCAATCGAATATTTCGTTGTTTTCAGTAACGTTTCCGCCTTTTCTAATCGAATATTGGTTAAGTAGTGAATCGGTGTGAAGCCAGTTGCCTTTTTGAATTCCCTCGTAAAATGACTTTTGGATAAACGTGCCGCAGCCGCCATATCGTCAGGGCCAATTTCCTCGTGAAAATGATGGCTTGCAAACAAGGCTGCTTGGACGATGGGCTCAGGCCATTTCTCCATTTGTCCCTCAAGCTTTGGCAAATATGAATACAGTTCCATGACAAATTGATAAGCAAGGCTAGACCCCTCAAATGGATTGGTAATCCGTCTTTCACTGGCTTCATCATAAATTTTTTTCAGCAGGCGAATCGGTTTTGAATTTGGATGAAAACGCATGACCTGCTTTCCTTGACTCATAAATTGATCAAAGCAAAGATCGCAGGCTTCCCCGTAAAGCGTCAAATATAGAAATTCCCAATGCTCACTGTCCTCTGGAAAATAATATTGATAGGCACTTGGGCTTTTCACGAGAAAGGCCTGCCCTGGCAATACTTTGAACCGCTTCTGTCCGATCTCAATCATGCCATGTCCAGACAGTGTGAGCTGAAAGATGCACTTGCCCTGATCCTTCCGCTCTACGCCATTCCAGCTGTATAACGAAGATGATTGAACTTCCCAGCCAACAGACCATATTTGCGCTGGCAATGGAACATCAGAATGGTGAAAACGAAATGCAAATGCTTCCTTCTTCAAATTGGAAATCCTCCTTCACAGCAAAAAACAACCCTTTTCTATTTTGAATCATGGTACACCTCATATCACATCGTACCATTCCACAGCAAAAAAAGGGTATTTTTTAACGGTTTTTTTACCATTGAACCTCCGCTGCTTTGGCAACTAAAATAAGATTATCAGAAGAGAAAAGGGGAATGGATATGATCGATACGTTACGCGCGGCATTTCACGAGCAATTTGGAGATAAAGAAGAACTTCGTTATTTTTTCGCCCCAGGGAGGGTCAATCTGATTGGTGAACATACGGATTACAATGGCGGCCATGTCTTCCCTTGCGCGCTCACTCTCGGTACATATGCTGCCGGTGCAAAACGGTCAGATGGACGCGTCAGAATGTATTCCTTGAACTTTGAAGAAGATGGTGTGAAAGAATTTGACCTTTTTGAAATCGTTTACAAAGAATCGGACGGCTGGGCGAACTACCCAAAGGGCGTATTCAGTCAGTTTATAGAGTCAGGTATGGATATCAATGCAGGCTTTGACATTGTGTACAGCGGTAATATTCCAAATGGCGCAGGGCTGTCCTCCTCTGCCTCCATTGAGCTTGTCACAGCTGTCTTGATCAATGAGTGGTTTTCATTCGGCGCTTCAAATGTTGATCTTGCCCTTCTTTCACAGCGTGCAGAAAATGAATTCATTGGCGTCAATTGCGGCATTATGGATCAGTTTTCGATTGCCCTCGGAAAAGAAGATCACGCCATTTTACTCAATTGTGACACCCTTGCCTTTGAATACAGTCCGTTTCAGCAAGAGGGGCTGGCACTTGTGATTGCCAATACAAACAAAAAACGGGCACTGGCAGACTCCAAATACAATGAACGCCGGTCCGAGTGTCAATCTGCTTTAAACGACCTTAGAAAGGAAATCGACATTGCGCATTTATGCGAACTCACCGCGGAAGAATTTGCCGTACATGCCCACATCATTCAAGATGACACGTGCCAAAAACGTGCAAGACATGTGGTAACGGAAAACGAGCGGACCATGAAAGCAGTAAATTTTCTGAAAGATGATAAAATAAAAGAACTAGGTGCTCTCATGAAAGCCTCTCATCTTTCTTTAAAGAATGATTATGAAGTGACTGGACTTGAACTAGATGCATTGGCAGAAGCTGCCTGGCGTCATCCGGGGACGATTGGCTCCCGTATGACAGGTGCAGGCTTTGGCGGCTGCACGATCAGCATTGTGAAAGAAGAGCTGCTAGACTCATTTATAGAAGAAACAGGTGCGATTTATCAAGAAAAAACGGGCGTTCAAGCCTCCTTTTACACAGCTGGAATTGGAGGCGGCGCAAGAGAATTAACGAAGGAGGAAGTTTAATGACAATTTTAGTTTGTGGAGGAGCAGGTTTCATTGGCAGCCATGCGGTAGCGGCGCTTTTAGCGAAAGGTGAACAAGTGGTGGTAGTTGATAACTTGCAGACAGGTCATAAAGAAGCTGTTTTGGAGGGAGCTATCTTAGAAGAGGGAGATTTACGAGATCACGCCTTTTTAAGACAGGTGTTTAAAGCGCATCAAATTGAAGCAGTCATGCACTTTGCAGCAGATTCACTTGTCGGTGAGAGTGTGACGGACCCGCTCAAGTACTATGACAACAACGTCGGCGGGGCAACGGCTTTACTTCAGGTGATGAATGAATTTGATGTGAAACACATCGTATTTTCTTCAACCGCTGCCACGTACGGTGAGCCAAAGCGTGTGCCGATTGTTGAAACGGATGAAACGAACCCGACAAATCCTTATGGAGAAACAAAACTAGCGATTGAAAAAATGCTGAAGTGGTCTGAGCAGGCGTATGGTCTGGAGTACGTTGTGCTTCGCTACTTTAATGTAGCCGGTGCTCATACAGAAGGGCTTGTCGGTGAAGATCATCAGCCGGAGACACATCTCATTCCGATTATTTTGCAAGTCGCTTTAGGAAAACGTGATCAGATCATGATTTACGGTGATGATTATGAGACAGAGGACGGAACGTGCATCAGAGATTACATTCATGTCATGGATTTAGTTGAGGCGCACATTTTAGCAGTTGAGAGGCTGCGCGCTGGAAAGGGAAGTGCGACATATAACTTAGGAAATGGCACTGGTTTCTCTGTGAAGCAGGTAGTAGAAGCCGCAAGGGAAGTAACGGGGCATGCCATCCCAGCACAGGTAGCGAAAAGACGTGCGGGAGATCCGGCAAAGCTGATTGCTTCCTCTGACAAGGCGCTACAAGAATTGGGCTGGAAGCCTCAATATGCAGACCTTCACACGATCATTCAAAGCGCGTGGGATTGGTTCCAGAAGCATCCAGAAGGCTACAAAGTGAATCAAGCGTAACAGGCAGGCAAGAGAGGGGACAGAGGGAATGGCGATTGATATTTTTGAAAAGCTGGAACAGCTGATTCAATACGGGATGAGTAAAGAGCTGATTACACCACTAGATATCGATTATACGAGAAATCGACTGCTTGAGGTGCTTGGGCTCGATGACGCTGAAGCAAAAGCGGTCTCAGGAGGCGGCGCGGACCTTGAAGACATCCTAATGCCGATGCTGGATTGGGCAGTTGAAACAGGTCTCATTCCGGAGGGGACGGATACGTATCGTGATTTACTAGATGCGAAAATCATGGGCTGCTTGGTGGCGCCTCCAAGTGTCGTCTATGCGAAGTTTGAAGAGAAACGACAGCATGAGGGACCAAAGGCCGCCACAAGCTGGTTCTATGGCATGCAGCAGCATGCACACTATATTCATACAGGCAGAATCGCTAAAAATGTTCAGTGGTTTACAACAACAGATGATGGTGTGCTGGAAATCACGATTAATCTATCAAAACCAGAAAAGGACCCAAAAGCGATTGCTAAAGCTAAGAAGCTCAGTCAAAAGCAATATCCTCTTTGTCTCCTTTGTAAAGAAAATGTTGGGTTTGGGGGACGCATCAATCACCCAGCAAGGCAGAATCACCGGATTATCCCTGTGACGCTCACAGACGAATCGTGGTTTCTGCAATTTTCACCCTATGTGTATTACAACGAACATTGCATCGTGTTCAAGGGTGAACACGAGCCGATGAACATCACAAAAAAGACCTTTGATCGTCTGCTTTCCTTCATATCTATATACCCGCACTATTTCATTGGATCGAACGCCGACTTGCCTATTGTCGGGGGCAGCATATTAAGTCATGACCATTTTCAAGGCGGTGCGCATGAATTTCCGATGGCGAAAGCAGAGGTGGAAGACGTCTTCTCTCTCAAAGCGTTCCCAAATGTGAGGGCTGGTATTGTGAAATGGCCAATGTCTGTGATTCGTCTTCAAAGTAATGACCGGCAAACGCTCACAGACGCAGCGGACTTTATCTTAAACGAGTGGAAAATGTATTCAGATAAAGAAGTAGGGCTGATCGCTCATACAGGAGAAACACCGCACAATACCATTACACCGATCGCACGCCGTCATGGGGATGACTATGAATTAGATCTAGTACTGCGTAATAACCGTACAGACGAGCGGCACCCAGACGGAATTTTCCACCCGCACGAAGAAGTTCACCATATTAAAAAAGAGAATATCGGCTTAATTGAAGTGATGGGGCTTGCCGTCCTTCCTGGCAGATTAGCAGAGGAATTAAGTGAGTTAAAAGCGGTGCTACTCTCCAAAAAGCCTCTTGAAGAAATGAAAGCCCGTCCTGCAATCACGAAGCACGAAGCATGGGCGAAGCGTCTGCTTGAAGAGAACACCTTCACAGAGGACAATACAGAAGCTATTTTACAAAAAGAAATCGGCTATATTTTCTCTCGTATTCTCGCGCAGGCAGGTGTGTTTAAAAGAACTGAGCAAGGGAAAAAAGCTTTTAAACGTTTCATTCAAACACTCAATACAGGCAGGTGATTAGATGATTGAACAGGTAAGAGCCTTAATGGAAGAGAAACAACTCGATGGTGTCCTGATTCGAAAGAGAAATAACTTCTCTTGGCTGACAGGAGGAAGAAGGAATCATATTGTTTTAAACACGCCAGAGGGTGTGTGTCAGCTGCTCGTATTAAAAGACGACATGATCCTCATTGTGAATCAAATGGAAGAAAAGCGGATCATTGAAGAAGAAATGGCGTATTTCGACCATCCGTACCAAGTAGTTACAATGGATTGGTATGAGGATGATGCGCCCTACATTCACAACCTCACGAACGGCAAACGAATAGGGTCAGACATTCAATTGGAAGGGTTTGAGTGGATCGAGCCAGATTTGTCACACATTCGATCGATCCTTTCGGCATCACAGCTCAGCCAATATGAAACCCTTTGCCATGAAACAGCTGTTATTGTAGAAAGTGTCTGTAAAGAAATTGTTCCAGGACAGACGGAGCACGAAATCGCTTCGCTTGCGGCTCAAAAAGCGACCGCGCAGGGAATGACGATTGAAGTACTGCTTGTGGCAACAGACGACCGGATTCATCAATACCGTCATCCAATTCCAACAGACAAAGCACTTCAAAAGCATGCGCTTGTTGTCCTTTGTGCAGAACGGCACGGCCTCGTGGCGAATGTCACAAGATCCGTTTACTTTGGGCAGCTTCCGAAGGAGCTTGAAGAAAACAAGGAACGTCTTGCGCGGATTGACACAGTGATGAATGCGGCCACCCGTCCCGGGAAAACCATTGGAGATGTACTGAAAGCAGGCATTGCTCAGTACGAAAAAGAGGGCTTCCCTGATAGCTGGAAAAAGCTTCATCAAGGGGGAAAAACGGGCTTTGTATCTAGAGAAATCATTGCAGTTCCTTCATCGAAGGAAGAAATTCAGCTGTATCAAGTGTTCACCTGGAATCCTTCATTGCCTGGACTGAAATCAGAGGATACGATGGTCGTAGAGAAAGAGAAGAATCGCTTTTTAACCTATACGGGCAAGTGGACGTACATTGACATCGAACATGAAGGGGACATTTATAGACGACCTGACATCTTGGTAAGAGATGAATAAATGCAGAATGCCGGCGATCAGCCGGTTTTTTGCTGGAAGTCTTTAGTGAGATTCCACCCATTTATCAGCGTTACCAATTCTTACAGCGCACAGGCTGAGGATCGGCACTTTCTTTTCTTGTCAACTTGCGTTAAAATGAGTAAGGTTTTTGTTAAATGTGGGGATGCCTATAATGAAATTGTTTACCTAGATAAAATTTCATTAAGTTAAATTGAAATTTGACCAAACTTTTTTATTGTGGTAAACCTAAATTTGACAAAGTTCTTGATTGTTTGTCCTTTGCCTTCAACTCTCAACTTTTCAAATTCCTAGAAATTTATTGTGTGTGCAATAATATAAATTTATGGCGAATTTATGACATTTCAATAGAAATCTGTTGAAAAATAAATGAACTTTTGAAAAAAGGGAAGCTAACTCCAACAGATTTTGATAGCATTACAAAGGGAAGAAAAGTTTTCGAAGGCAGATGGCTTTTCACAATTATTCAGCAATTTATACATTATCTAAGGAAGGATGGTGATCTTCTTGTTCAGAGCCATTAAACCTATGCTTTTATTAGCGATGCTCGTGAGCGTGTTTGTATTAGGAGGTTGCAGCAATATCGCTGTTTTAGACCCTAAAGGTCCAGTCGCAGCACAGCAAAAAGACTTAATCCTTTTATCTATTGGATTTATGCTCTTTATCGTTGGCGCGGTATTTGTTCTCTTTACCATCATTTTGGTTAAATACCGTGAGCGTAAGGACGTTGGAAACGCCTCTTATAATCCAGAAATTCACGGGAATACGCTTCTAGAAGTTATCTGGACAGTGATCCCAATATTAATCGTTGCTGCCCTTTCGATTCCAACTGTAAAAACCATTTACTCTTTGGAAGAGGCGCCTCAAGCAACAAGTCATAAAGATCCACTTGTCGTTTATGCTACAGCAGTTGATTGGAAATGGATCTTCAGCTATCCAGAGGAAAATATTGAAACAGTGAACTACTTAAACATTCCAAAAGATCAGCCGATTTTATTCAAAATCACTTCCGCTGATACAATGGCATCACTATGGATTCCGCGTCTAGGTGGACAAAAGTATGCGATGGCTGGAATGGAAATGGAACAGTACCTCCAAGCTGATGAAGTCGGGACTTATGAAGGTCGAAATTCAAACTTTACAGGTGAAGGACTGGCACAGCAGAAATTCAAAGTCAATGCGATGACGCAGTCTGACTATGAAAAGTGGGTCAAGAAAACGAAAAAAGAAGCACCAAAGCTAACGAAGAAAACGTATGATTATTTAATGCTGCCTGATGCTGCTGATGTGCAGACATTCTCTTCAACTCATCTATCTTTTGCTAAACATGGCGAGGATGCAGAATACGTACTTCAGGCACGCAAACGCCTCGGTTATCAAGCAGTTTCACCACATTCGAAAACAGATCCGTTTGAGAATGTGAAGGGCTATCAGAGAAAACTAGATAATGAATAATATGATGAAGAAAGGAGGAGGCCGTTATGCAATTAAAATGGGATGAGTTTTTTGTAACTGGAGACCCATTAATTCTTGGTGCGCAGATTTCTATCGCTCTTACTTCCATTGCCATCGTGTTTGTTTTAACCTACTTCAAAAAGTGGAAATGGCTTTGGAAAGAATGGCTGACATCAGTTGATCATAAAAAGCTTGGAATCATGTATATCCTTGCTGCTGTGGTTATGTTCTTCCGCGGTGGGGTAGACGGACTGATGATGCGTGCGCAGCTGGCGCTTCCTAATAATACGTTTTTAGATGCAAACCACTATAATGAAATATTCACAACGCATGGTACGATCATGATTTTATTCATGGCGATGCCATTCTTAATTGGATTAATCAACGTCGTTGTTCCTCTTCAAATTGGTGCACGTGACGTTGCATTCCCGTATTTGAACAACTTGAGCTTCTGGACATTCATGGTCGGAGCTATGCTGTTCAACATTTCCTTCGTTATTGGAGGATCACCAAGTGCAGGCTGGACGAGTTACATGCCGCTCGCCGGAAATGATTTCTCACCAGGACCTGGACAGAACTACTACTTGCTCGGGCTCCAAATTGCAGGTATTGGTACACTAATGACAGGTATTAACTTCATGGTGACCATCTTAAAAATGCGTACAAAAGGTATGACACTAATGCGTATGCCGATGTTTACATGGACAACATTGATCACGTCTGTCATTATCGTTTTCGCATTCCCTGTCTTAACAGTTGCTTTAGCACTTATGACATTCGATCGTTTATTCGGTTCTGCATTCTTTACACTCGAAGCAGGCGGTATGCCAATGCTTTGGGCGAACCTTTTCTGGATTTGGGGACATCCTGAGGTATATATCGTGATCCTGCCGGCTTTCGGTATTTTCTCAGAAATCTTTGCGACGTTCTCAAGAAAACAGTTGTTTGGTTACAAAGCGATGGTTGTATCGATTGTGGCAATTTCTGTTCTTAGTTTCCTTGTGTGGGTTCACCACTTCTTTACAATGGGGAACAGTGCAGCGGTTAACTCATTCTTCTCGATCACAACAATGGCGATTTCTGTACCAACAGGTGTAAAAATCTTTAACTGGCTCTTTACAATGTATCGAGGCCGGATCAGCTTTACATCCCCAATGCTTTGGGCACTTGGTTTCATCCCGAACTTCGTAATCGGTGGTGTGACTGGGGTTATGCTTGCGATGGCAGCTGCGGATTACCAGTACCATAACACGTACTTCTTAGTATCCCACTTCCACTATGTATTAATTGCAGGTACTGTATTTGCTTGTTTTGCTGGTCTTGTTTTCTACTATCCAAAAATGTTTGGTTATAAATTAAACGAAAAAATTGGTAGATGGTTCTTCTGGGTGTTCATGATTGGGTTCAACATCTGTTTCTTCCCGCAGTACTTCTTAGGACTGCAAGGAATGCCAAGACGTATTTATACGTATGGACCAGAAGATGGCTGGACTGCACTAAACTTTATTTCAACAATTGGTGCATTCATGATGGGTATCGGATTCATCATCCTTTGCTATAACATTTACTACAGCTGGAGACACGCGAAACGTGAAGTGTCTGGAGACAGCTGGGGAGAAGGACGTACACTTGAATGGGCGACATCTTCTGCAATTCCGCCGCATTATAACTTTGCAGCACTTCCAGAAGTGACGACACCAGATGCATTCCATCATTGGAAGCAAAACAATGTTGACGTTCATCCTGAAAAAGAATTCAAGAAAATTCACATGCCGCACAATTCAGGCAGACCGCTGATCATGTCTGCATTCTTCGGACTTGGTGCATTCGGTCTTGTATTTGAATGGTACTGGATTGGCGTTATCGGCTTAATAGGTGTATTCGCAACAATGATTTTACGTTCATTTGAATATGATGATGGCTACTATATTCCTGTTGAAGAAGTGATTGAAACAGAGAAAAAGAATAAGGAGGCGCAGAAGTAATGGGACATAATGATAGCAGCTATGCAAATGCACCGCTTGAATATCAGTCTGAAACAGGACGTTTAAACATCCTTGGTTTCTGGATATTCCTTGGCGCGGAAATCGTGTTATTCTCAACACTTTTTGCGACCTACTTTGTTCTTCATGGCAGAACAGCTGGCGGCATTTTACCAGCTGAGCTATTTGATATGAAGCTTGTATTGATCATGACATTCCTGCTATTAGTTAGTTCATTTACATGTGGGATTGCCGTTCATGAAATGCGTCGTGGAAATACAAAAGGGGTTGTCATTTGGACAATTCTCACACTGCTTCTAGGTGCAGGTTTCGTTGGTTTTGAGATTTACGAATTCATTCATTATGTACATGAGGGCGCTAGTCTTCATACAAGTGCATACTGGTCTGCATTCTTTGTTCTTTTAGGAACTCACGGATTACACGTATCCATTGGTATCTTCTGGATTACGGGCATCTTGTTCCAAATTAAAAAACGTGGATTAACACCACAAACAGCAGCGAAGATCTTTATCTCAAGTCTATACTGGCATTTCCTTGATGTTGTATGGATTTTCATCTTCACAGCTGTGTACTTGATCGGATTAGGGGGGCTTTTGTGATATGGCTGGAAAAACACATTCCTCAGCAGAGCACGAACACTTCCCTTGGAAACACGTAGTCGGCTTCATTCTCTCCATTGTGCTAACCATCTTAGCATTCTGGATTGCTATCGGAGCTGAAATTGGCAGTTCCGCAAAACTATGGATTATCTTTGGTTTTGCCTTCATTCAAGCATTCTTGCAGCTGTTCATGTTTATGCACATGACAGAGAGTGAGAACGGGACTGTTCAAGTCGGAAATACTTTGTTTGGTCTGTTCTGTGCGATCATTTTCGTCATCGGGTCTGTTTGGATCTTCGCGGCTCACTACAGCCACGGAGAGAACAGCAAAGACGGTTATTCACCATCTGCGCCAAAGCAGTCTGAGCATTCAGATCAATAATAAAAAAACCACTCATCTCCTGAAGATGAGTGGTTTTTATCATGATAGTGGTAACGCTTCCAATAGGTGGTACGATATTTACCTGCTGCTGAATCTTTTGCGAATGAATGGAAGTCCATAGATGAGGAACGCTGCAATGTGAGCCAGAATCACGTTAATGGCAAAGAATGCGATCATGAAGGTATGTCCTGCTGGAGATAAACTGCTTGTCATGTAAAGACCGAAGAAAATCCACATAATCATGATGGGTGGAATAGATGCTAATGCAATCTTTCTGTTTTCCAACCATAAAAACAGGGGTGTAGCTGTTGCAATACATAGGTACGCAAAGAACATATCCATCGTATCCAACTCCTTTGTAAGTTGATGTTCAAATCAAATGAGAGGTCAGGATGCAATTGTGTCTGTTTTTAGGAGATATTGTGAACATTTTGTTACAGATATTATACCACAATTGACTTTGAAGTAAACTCAATAATTGGAAAATGGGCCTTCTTCCGTAGAAAATGGTTTTTTCCTCATTCCTCAGTACATCTTATGCTGGCTTGATGTTTGCTTGTCATATCGCCACAAAGGTCATTGAATTTTCCCCTTAAAATCTGTAAAATAATCTTTTTAAAGGACTTGTGATCGGTTCAAATGAAAGAGTGGAAAGGAATTTTTTCCTATTGTTAGGATGAAAAGTGTTTCATTTTTTGAAAAATGAATGGAACCTTTCGGATATATCTTCCGTCATATTTAAGGTGAGTTGCTTTTATGAAAATTTCAATCTAATATAAATAAGGGCTTTTATGTTTTGTAATAAGGGTGGTTAGTTCATGAACAAGCAGAATACATCTCCTTACTATCAGGGAGATTTGATTTTTATATTTTTAGCCTTCTTTGCCATCAGTGTCATCGCTATTTATGCTGCGGGTCAATTTGGGCAGTATGGATCTAATGCATGGACCAGACAGATCATATACTATATGGTCGGGGTTATATGTATTGTTGCTATTAATTACTTTGACTTGGAGCAATTAGAGAAGCTAAGTCTCTATATTTTTATAGGTGGCATTATGCTGTTAATTCTTCTTAAAGTCGCTCCTGCACAAATCGGAGGTCATGATTTTGCTCCAACTATAAATGGTGCAAAAAGTTGGTTTGTTCTTCCAGGCGTTGGAACATTTCAGCCTTCAGAGTTTATGAAAATAGGTCTGATCATGATGTTGGCTTCTGTGATTGGTAAAGCAACACCTAAAGAAAGACGGCGATTAGAAGACGACATTCATCTATTATTAAAAATTGCTGGAGTTTCAATAGTCCCAGTAGGCTTAATTTTCTTGCAGGATGCAGGTACTGCTGCTGTTTGTATGTTTATTGTAATGGTAATGATATTTTTGTCTGGAGTTAATTGGAAGATAATCTCGTTGATTGGTTCTGTTGTTGTACTCTTAATAATCACGGTTCTTTCTGTAGTTTTATTATTTCCGGATTTCGCTAAAGAAAGTCTTGGGGTTAAGCCATATCAAATTAATAGGATAACTGCTTGGATTCCAGATGGCTCTGCGAATTCTGAAGAAACTAAAATACAAGATGCTACAAGTAGTGACAAATTTCAGGTTGATAGAGCCATTATGGCCATTGGTGCAGGGCAGATTTTTGGGAATGGCATTAAAAACTTAAAGGTCTATGTTCCTGAAGCACAAACGGATATGATTTTCTCCATTATAGGTGAAGCCTTTGGCTTTATTGGCTGTGCGTTTGTTGTGATCATGTACTTCTTCTTGATATACCGGCTGGTCGTACTGATTGACCGAATACATCCTTATAGCCGATTTGCGTCATTCTTCTGCGTAGGATATACAGCGCTGATTGTGATTCATACGTTCCAGAACATTGGGATGAACATAGGCGTGATGCCGGTAACAGGGATTCCGCTCTTATTTATCAGCTTTGGAGGAAGCTCTGTCTTGTCCGTTCTCATTGGATTCGGGATCGCATATAACGCAAGTGTTCAATTAACGAAATATCAAAGTTATTTATTTAAATAAAACAGGTAAGGGCAGTCTAAGCATAGGCTGTCTTTTTTTATGCGAGTTTTAATTTTTGAAAATCCCTATGTCTTTGCCTTATGATAGAAGAAGTGAAGGAGGTCTTCGAATTGAATAAAACGATAGAAACCATATTAAATCATCGATCCATCCGTTCGTTTACAGACGAGCGTTTGACAGAAGAAGAGGTGCTGACACTAATCAAAAGTGCACAGGCTGCTTCGACATCAAGCTATGTACAGGCGTATAGTATTATTGGTGTGACAGATCAGGAGAAGAAGGCCAAGCTTGCTGAACTGGCTGGGAATCAGCCATACGTTGAGAAGAACGGGCATTTCTTTGTCTTCTGTGCAGACTTGAAACGCCATGATCATATTGCAAAAAAAGCAGGGAAGAATCATCAGGAGGCGCTTGAGAATACGGAAGCCTTTCTCATTAGCGTCATCGATGCGGCATTGGCTGCGCAAAATGTCAGTGTAGCCGCAGAATCAATGGGACTTGGGATCTGCTATATCGGCGGCTTGCGTAATCAGCTGAAGGAAGTCTCTGAATTACTTGAAACACCTTCTTATGTACTGCCGTTATTTGGTCTGGCTGTTGGACATCCAGCCAATCAATCGTCACAAAAGGAACGATTGCCAGTTGAACTGATTTATCATGAGAATTCATATCAGCAAGATGAAGCGCATGTGGATCGTTATTTAAAAGAATATGATGATCGCATTTCAGCCTATTATGAAGAACGAACAAACGGTGAGAGAAAAGATACTTGGACTGACCAGATGCTTCGGGGCTTTAGTCAGCCAAAGCGTACCTTCCTCGGAGATTTTGTGAAAGAGAAAGGCTTTAATCGAAAATAAATAAGAAATCCCCCTTTCGACTGAGAGAGGGGGATTTCTGTAAGAGGTGCAGCATGATGAAATTAAGTATACTGGATCAATCTCCTTTAATTGGAGACGCAACGCCTGCTGAAGCACTGAAGCAAACGGTTGAACTGGCAAAGCAGGCGGAAAAGTGGGGCTATCACCGTTTTTGGGTATCGGAGCATCACTTTTCAAACCGGCTTGCAGGATCGAGTCCAGAGGTGCTTCTCGGCCATTTATCAGCCGTTACGTCACAGATACGCATTGGCTCCGGCGGCGTGATGCTTCCCCACTACAGTGCCTATAAAGTAGCAGAGAACTTCAGGGTTCTCGAAGCACTCGCTCCTGGCAGAATTGATCTTGGGATTGGACGTGCCCCTGGTGGCATGCCGATCTCCTCTATTGCCCTTCATCATGGGGAACGAAAGCGTCTAGGTGATCAGTATCCGGAGCAGGTAGAAGAATTGAAGGTCTATTTACACGATCTAGCGGATGAATGTTACCCGCTGCCCCATTTGACCGCCTCTCCGAAGGTAGAAACCGCACCAGAGGTCTGGATGCTTGGTTCCTCTGGAGAGAGTGCAAGACTTGCAGCGAAAGCAGGTGCAGGCTATACGTTTGCTCTTTTTATTAATGGTGAAGGCGGAGAAGACTCTGTGGAGCAATATATCAACCGGTTTGAACCTTCAGCATTTGGTGATGAGCCGCGCGTCAGTCTGGCGGTCTTCGTTTTATGTGCTGAAACAGAGGAGCAGGCAGAAAAACTGGCGGTCAGCTTAGATCTATCTTTACTCGCCAATGAACAGGGTCAAAACCTTGGGGGCTTTCCTTCCTATGAAGATGCACAAGCTTATTCCTACAGTCCATATGAACAAAAACGAGTGACTGCCAATCGAAAGAGAATGGTGGTTGGGACGCCATCCTCTGTGAAGCAGCAGCTGACAGCACTAGCCAAGGCTTATCATACAAATGAATTGATCGCTGTGACCATCACACATCAAATGGAGGACCGTCTCACATCGTATCGTTTATTAAAAGAAGCCTTTGATGCATAACGTATGTCTAATTACCGTTCGCGTACCCAGTAAAAGGGGAAAAGGAGCATCATGATGAGAATAAGGGCGGCTGTCACTAGCAAACTGAGCGGGTAAATGCAGGAGATATAGACAGTCAGCTCGCATGCTTGATGAAAAGGATGAGGCTGTTTCGTGTGTAAAAAGGTCAGAAAAAAAGCAGTAAAAAACGAAACGATCCATAGCCATCTCAACATCAGTCTTTCTTTCCTCCATATATGATCGAAAAGCCTTGATGAGCTTAGAGCTCATACAAGGCTTTTCGTTTATTCAGAATAAATTTCGAAAGGTTCTTTCGTTTGAACGGTGTCTGACTTGCCTTTCAGACTCGCATACGCAAGCATTGTATACTCACCAGCTTCTAGCTTTTGACCTTGATTGATCGTGCCATTCCATTTCACACGCTGTTCCCCTTTATCAACATGTTGATAAACCCCTGCTTCACCTAAATACTCTCCATCTGTCGAGTAGACGAGGAATGCGAGGTTCTCAGCACCACCAGGCAGATAGCTGCTAATGACATAGCTTCCAGCACGATTGTCCGGCTCCACTGAAACCGAAGTGACGCGCGGGTAATCAGGCTCTTTCACGATCAATAAAGTAGGGATTTCCGTGACCTTTCTGCCATTTTCGCGAATGGTGATACTGCCTTGGTACGTTCCTTTTTTTGTTTTTCCATCATTCACTTGTACCGCGGAAGTAAAGGAGCCGGTGGAATTCCCTTTGACGGTGATTTTTTTCGTTCCATTTGTGCTAATGCCGGTGCCAGTGAATTTGTAATCAATCGTATAGGTTTTCGGTGCTTTTGAAAGGTTTTCTACCTTGAATTTTTTCGTTTTGATTTGAACGCCTTTTTCTTTTAAGAACGTGCCGTAAGAATAGCTGGCATCAGAAACGATGGAAGAAGCTTGGAGTGATTCGATGATTCGAACACTGCCTGTTCCCTGAGTGTTGTGAGGGAATGGGTTACCATTTGGGTCAAACAATTTTTCCGCTGTATTCATCATCAATGCTTTGATTTGCTCCGTAGAATACGATGGTTTTGCTTGTTTGATAATCGCTGCCACTCCGGCTACATGTGGAGACGCCATACTTGTTCCTTGCTTAGAGCCATATCCGTATGGCTGAGAAGGATCGTGTGTCGGGATTGTGCTGACAATACTCACGCCAGGAGCTGAAAGGTCTGGTTTGATCATCCACGTATCCACAACAGGACCACGAGATGAGAAGTCAGCTACTTGCTCACTTAATTCTTTGACAAATTGAATGGAGAAAGTCGTTGTATTGTTTCCAGCCTCAATGGCTTTGACAAGTGCTGTCCCTTCAGCTTTTGAAAGCTTAATTGTAGGAAGAGCAAGACCTGGTACATCCACTGGAATTTCTCCATCGGTATTGTTATACATCACAACGCCGATTGCACCAGCGGCTTTTGCATTGTCCACTTTATCAACAAAGGCAATGGCTCCGCGTTCAATCACCGCAACCTTTCCTTTGACATCGATATTTTCAAATGCTTTTTCGTCACCAATACCTGCTGGGACGAGTGTGACTTGTTTTTGGTCCAGTGCCTTTAAATCACTTTCTTGGTAGTAGCCCATGATTTTTGCCGTAGAATAGTTCGGGAATTTCACATTGTAAAGACTGTACGGAAGCTGTGTTGCACCGACGGAAATGGCATCCCTTGATGTACCGGGAGAACCGACTGTCCAGCTGTTCGGACCGCTGTTTCCATTCGATGTGACAGCGACAACGCCTTCAGACATGGCCCAATCGAGTGCGATGCTTGTGGCATAATCAGGATTATTCACACTGTTTCCAAGGGATAGGTTCATGACATCTGCTCCGTCAGTGACAGCCCGGTCGATGCCTGCAAGGACGTTCTCAGTTGTTCCTGATCCACCTGGTCCAAGTACACGGTATGCAAGGAGTGTGGCATCCTTTGCGACACCTTTTATTTGCCCGTTCGCCGCAATTGTCCCTGCGACGTGTGTGCCATGATCTGTCGATTCGCCTCTAGGATCTCCTTTAGGTGTTTCTTGAGGCGAATAATCGTTATCAACAAAATCATAGCCTTTATATAATCCGAAGTTTCCTTTTAGGTCAGGGTGGGTATAGTCAACTCCAGTATCAATGACAGCGACTTTGACCCCTTTTCCAGAATAGCCGGCATCCCACGCTTTCGGTGCACCAATAAATGGCGCACTTTTATCCATAAGCGGGGAGACATCTTCATTTGGAAGCTGGACGCTTTCCTTTTTCACTTCATCTGTTTTATATGTAACATCCGGATAAACGGCCTTTACGCCGTCAACTGCGAGCAGCTTCGGGATTTCGTTGGCAGGAAGCTTCATAGAGAAACCGGAGAAGACTTTTTCATATTCTTGACGAACACTCGCTTTATCTACCTCTTTGAGTGCTGCATTCTTTACTTTCGTTCGAGATTTTTTGAGGGAGGCTTTTGTTTGTGCTTCGCCTTCTTGTTTGGCTTCAACTAAGGATTTTTCCTTTAATTCAACAATGACAGTGGTGTGTTTTCTTGAGTTGACATTGATTTCGCCGAAGATTTCTGCTTTTTCCAGTTCCACCTGTTTGTTAGATGGAGCTGCAGCAGCCTGTTGACCTGTAAAGAATGTGGATAAAATAAAAATAGTGGAGAACAATAGAACAGAAGAACGAGAGATTACTTTTTTCAATTAATTTTCCCCTTTCTAGCTGTGAATTTAGGGAGATAGCCTTTCTTTTTGTGGATAAATAGGAAAGATTCACTGCCCGTTATTAAGTATTCAATACGTTGAAAACAATTCCTTTACTGAAATGGTCTTATTTTACATAGTTACAAAGAACTATTTTGTTTATAAAGTCGCACTTATGCACAATTTTCTGTTGATAACTCAATTATCCGGATACATATATGGAAAAGAAAAAATATACATACACAAAATCTAGTGAGAGGGTGTTGATATGTGGATAAACCCTGTTGATAAGGTGTGCTTATCTTTTGGATAGTGTGTGTATAATATTTTTTCTTAAAAGAACATGGTACATGATGTTCTTCTGCACTTTTCAACAAAACCTCTGAAAACTAGTTTGTTTTTTCACCCAGATTGTGACAAACCTCTCTTTTTTCTCGGGATATGATAGGAGCAGTTGTTTTGCTAGAGTTGCTAGATTCTAAGAAAAGCGGAGGGATGTTCAGTGAAGAAATGGAGAAACTGGTTGAGTGTATGGTTTGGTTTCATGATGAATGTGCTTGTGAATCCTGGTGTGATGATGAAGCAGCAAGTATTGAAAGCGGCCGCAGTGGATGTGGGGTTCTTTCAAGTAGTGAAAGAGAGAGAGCTAGAGAAGCTGACAGAGGAAAATAAGAAGAAGCGCAAGGCAGAGAAACCGTTTCAGCAAAGTCTGATGATGCTTGATGAGAAGACGACGAGAGAGGCGCGTGCTGGTCCGCTCTTACCTTTACAGAAGAGGTGAAACAGGGTAAAATCCCACATAAGAAACGTTATCTGGTGGGAGAGGGTACCCCTTGAAGATATATAAAATATTGAATAACAATGCAGTGGTTGTAAAGGAGGGTGATCAGGAGAAAATAGTGATGGGTCCCGGAATTGCTTTTCAGAAGGGGAAAAATGACGTCGTTCCCGTTCAAAAAATAGAGAAAATATTTGTTGTGCGTGAAGAAAATGAGAAATTCAAACAAATTCTTGCCACATTGCCAGAAGCGCATATTGAGGTGGCCGAGCATATTATCAGTTATGCAGAGGGGGAACTGATGATGCCGCTCAGTGATCATATCCACATATCACTGACAGATCATTTATCCTTCGCCATTGAACGCGTTCAAAAAGGCATTGTGTTATATAATAAATTGCTTGGTGAGATCAAAGTCTTATATAAGCAGGAATATGATATTGGAAAGTATGCCATTCGTTATGTAAAGGAGCGGCTAGGGGTTGAACTGCCGGACGATGAGGCAGGATATGTGGCACTTCATATTCATACGGCCAAAATGAATACGGAGTCCATGAAAAAGACCGTTAAATACACAACGATGATTAAAGAAATGATCGAGCATATTGAAAGCTATTTTAAGCACTCGATTGATGAGGATAGTATTTCCTATCAGCGGCTAGTGACACATTTGAGGTATGCATTAGGCAGGTTGGAATCGAATGAGGCATTTCAAATTATGGACGATGACATGCTGATTTTTATCCAAACAAAGTATGATTCGGCTTACCAGTGTGCACTTGGACTTGCTGAGTTGTTAAAAAATGAATATGGACTTCATCTCCCTGAATCGGAGATCGGCTACATCACGCTGCATGTCCAGCGTTTGCAAGATGCCGAACTAGTTTAATGCTTATGCCTGCATGCAGGCTTTTTTTTATGCACACTACTCTTATTAGTGTATATGGGTCATTTGATTCGAAAAAAGAGGTTGACGCAGATCACGCTCTTATACTATGATGAAAGCGTAATCAAAATTCGATATCGTGGGATTGTGACTGTCAGGCAGGCAAGACCTAAAATTTGCGTAACGAGGGGACGTGTATGTCCTTTCATCGTTGGTGAATTTTAGGTCTTTTTTGCTTTAAAAAAGGAGGAGACAACATGGATTATCAAAAAACAGCCAAAGAATTAACAAAACTACTAGGCGGCAAAGAAAATGTCATCAGTGCCACACATTGTGCCACACGACTTCGATTGGTGATGAAAGATGAGGCGTTGATTGACAAAGATGCCATTGGAGAACTTGATGGTGTGAAGGGCGCCTTCTCAAGCTCGGGTCAATTCCAAATCATATTTGGAACAGGTTCTGTCAACAAAGTATATGAGCCTTTTGCTCGTGAGACGGGTCTTGAGGCAGGCGACGAGAATCAAAAACCTGTCACCCATGATGAAGCTGTGAAACAAAAAATGAATCCACTTGCACGTTTTGCCAAGACGCTATCGAATATTTTTGTACCGATCATCCCGGCGATTGTTGCAAGCGGTTTATTAATGGGTCTATTAGGCATGATGAAAGCCTTTAAATGGGCTGATCCGAGCTCCGCGATCTTCCAAATGCTTGATATGTTCTCAAGTGCAGCCTTTATCATCTTACCGATTTTAATTGGAGTCAGTGCAGCGAAAGAGTTTGGCGGAAATCCATATTTAGGGGCTGTGATTGGGGGAATTATGATTCACCCGAGCCTTCTCAACCCGTGGGGACTGACGGATGCGAAACCAGAGTATATGCATTTATTCAATGTTGATATTGCGCTTCTTGGTTACCAAGGAACGGTGATTCCAGTCTTGTTGACTGTGTATATCATGTGCCTTGTTGAAAAGAACTTAAGAAAAGTTGTCCCGAACAGTATTGATTTACTTGTGACCCCGTTTGTGACGGTGATTGTGACTGGATTTGTGACGTTTATTGCAGTTGGACCGCTTGGAAGAATGCTCGGTACAGGGATTTCGAATGCACTGACGTTTATTTATGACCATGCTGGGTTCTTAGCAGGGCTCATTTTCGGAGGTGCATACTCTTTAATTGTACTCACAGGAGTTCATCATAGCTTCCATGCAATTGAGGCAGGTCTTCTGAATGATATTGGACGGAATTATTTGCTGCCGATCTGGGCAATGTCCAACGTCGCTCAAGGCGGAGCAGGGCTGGCTGTCTTTTTCTTAGCAAAGCGTGCAAAAACGAAAGAAATTGCTTTACCAGCAGCATTTTCTGCTTTCTTAGGTATTACAGAGCCGGTCATATTCGGTGTGAATCTTCGTTATCGTAAGCCATTTATTGCTGCGATGATCGGAGGTGCATTAGGCGGGGCATTTGTTGTCTTCACGAAGGTAGCCGCCAACGCTTATGGTTTAACAGGGATTCCGATGATTGCCATTGCAGCCCCATTTGGTTTACAAAATGTGGTAAATTATGTTATTGGTATGTTAATAGCTGTTGCTGTTTCATTTATTCTCACCATCATCTTTAAAGTAAAGGAAGCCGAAAAATAATCAAGGAGTGGTCACAGTCATGACAACAACGGACGCAGCACTTCGTCAAAAGGTAGCAGAGCGTATTCGAAACTATGAGCATTTGGTGAAAAAAGATGTGTACCGCCAGCATTTTCATCTGATGCCGCCAGTCGGTCTTTTAAATGATCCGAATGGGCTGATTCAGTGGAAGGGGATTTATCATGTCTTTTATCAATGGCAGCCATTCAAAACGGGACATGGTGCGAAATTCTGGGGTCATTACACATCTACTGATCTAGTGAATTGGCAGCACGAAGAAGTCGCCCTCTCCCCGAGCGATTGGTTTGATCAAAATGGCTGTTACTCCGGCAGCGCATTCATTGACGATGAAAAGATGTATGTGATGTACACCGGAAACGTTCGGGATGAACAAGGAAACCGTGAGACATATCAATGTTTAGCTGTTTCAGAGGATGGGATTCATTTTCAAAAAAAGGGTGTCGTCGCAACGCTGCCAGAAGGATTCACCGCCCATTTTCGTGATCCGAAGGTATGGAAGCGAAATGGCCAGTGGTACATGGTTTTAGGTGCACAAAGCCTAGACCTGAAAGGACATTTGGTCTTGTTCACCTCTGATACATTAGACCATTGGACGTTTCAAGGCATAATTGCAGGGAGTGGAAAGAATGGATTAGACAGTTTCGGCTATATGTGGGAATGTCCAGATCTGTTTGAATTAGACGGCAGGGATGTATTGCTTGTTTCACCGCAAGGCTTAAAGCCTGATGGCTTAAAATATCATAATACACATCAATCGGGCTATTTTGTTGGTACATTGGATGATTCGTCTTATCAATATACACACGGAGCATTTGAGGAGCTGGATCGCGGCTTTGACTTTTATGCACAGCAGACCTTCCAAGACGAATCAGGCAGGCGCATTTTAATTGGCTGGATGGGTGTGCCTGATCAAGGAGAAGAGTATCATCCGACGATTTCGTATCAATGGATACACTGCCTTACGATTCCGAGAGAGCTCCGTTTAGACGATGACGGACATCTGATTCAAAAGCCAGTTACTGAGCTCCAGGCCATGCGGACAAATGAACAAGAGCATGTTTTCCATATCAAGCGCTCCGTTCATTCCATTCCTGTAGATGATATGACTAGCGCAGAGATATTCATTGATCAAATTGACACACAAAAAGGATTTGAATGCTGTATTCGAGCAGCTGCCCAGATCATTTATGATAAAGATGAGGGGAAACTAACGTTAGAACGAGATCGATTTGCAGATCGATCAAAGGAAGTTCGTGAAGTAGAAATAGAGGAATTACAGAATTTGCATATCTTTATCGATGCATCGTCGATTGAGATTTTTGTAAACGGAGGCCGGGAAGTATTTACCTCACGTTACTTTCCTTCCCCGGGAAATAAATCAATTTCGATCAGTGGAAGAAATGAAACAAAGCTGAAACTGAAGACATGGCATTTACAAAAAGAAGCAGGTCATTGATCTGCTTTTTTTCTAGTGAGATCAGCCTGTATCTTAGAGCCTATAGCGCATAGAAACAAGGGCTGCCACAGGTGGCGGTGAGCGGTTTGATGACGTTTTACATATATGATAACAGGTGGAATTATGGTATCATTTTTAAATATATACAGCTGAGGCTGACGTTTATCCAAATGCGGTAGGACAAAAAGGGGTTGTTTACTTGAATTCAAAACAGCAGCCGACGACTAGAAAACGCTTGGAGACAATGGCAGATCATGTTGAAGATAAACGTGAAGAATATAAAGAATTGCTCATTCAAGTCCAATCTATTCTCGGTGAACCTTCTCTAGAGCAGGAAGAATTGAAAGAGAAGCTGTCAGATACGTATAAACAAATGAAAGAATACGCCTTATTTGTTGAATCCATTGAAGCCTTTATTCGAAAAATGGCGAAAGAATCTGATCAGCAAAAATAGGTATTCCTGTATGGATAAAGAGTGTACTCGGGTGCGGGTATGCTTTTTTCATGAGATGAAAATAAACAAAAAACCGATTCACCCAAGCGGCGAATCGGTTTTTTCTGTTCTATTTATCAAAACGATGGGCGGAATGTTTCGTTGGTCCGATGTATTCGTTTAGCTGGAAAGAGCCTTTGATGGCAGCGGTGATGAATTCTTTTGCTGCATAAATGGCTTCTTTCACGTCTGAGCCGTTTGCTAGTTCAGCTGTGACTGCGGCTGAGAATGTGCAGCCTGCGCCGTGTGTGTATTCTGTGTCGATCTTATCAGATTCAAGGCGTTCGAAGGTTTGTCCATCATAAAGCAAGTCAATCGCTTTATCTGGGCTTAGCTTACCGCCGCCAGTGATGACGACATACTTTGCACCGAGTTCGTGGATGCGTTTGGCTGCTTCTTCCATTTGTTCAATCGTTTTGATCTCACCGATTCCGCTTAATTGACCAGCTTCGAAAAGGTTAGGTGTGATGACGGTAGCCAGTGGCGTGAGCTTTTCGCGCAGTGCTTCAGCGTGCTCTGGATAAAGGACTTCATTTGCACCCTTACAAACCATGACAGGATCAATGACGACATTTTTCAAATCATATGTTTTGATGGTGTCAGCGGCAAGTTCAATCACGTCGACCGTTGGGAGCATGCCTGTTTTCAGCGCATCTACACCGATGCCTTCCACGATTGTAGAGAGCTGCGCGCGGATTGTTGATGTATCGATTGGAAACACTTGATGATCCCAGTGGTTATGAGGATCCATTGCAACGACAACGGTTAAAGCTGTCATCCCGTAGACGTTTTTTTCTTGAAACGTTTTTAAATCTGCTTGGATACCTGCACCGCCGCTTGAATCCGAGCCTGCGATGGTGAGTGCTTTATTCATAGACATAGTTGCTGAACCTCCAATGTGATGTGTAACAGTTACTGTTCTAACCCTTATTATAATCAGCTTTTCCATTTATCACAATGAAACGACATAAAAAAGCGTTCCTCTCTTCGGAACGCCTGCATTCTTTACCTTTTACAAATCACCAATTTCCCTTTTTTTAATTCATCTAAAAGCGTTAAGGCTAACTCCTGATCGGCGCCTACCGACATCATTTTGGCCATCAGTTCATCATCCCGGGTGCGAATGACATTGGCAATTTGATCTAAAATCCCTTGATCGACCGCTGTCATGCTTTTGGCATCTGTATGCTCCGTTATGGTATCAGAGCGTTCTGGATCGTACGCAAAAACGAAGACTGCATCCTTTGGTGAATGTATGTTTTCAATGGTTTGTTTCGCTTCTTTGCTATTCTCTACCGTGATATATTCCATAGTGATCACTCCTTTTCATCAAAAATTCCCATTTTCCCGTCAAATCAAACCGCCTTTTATATCATGAGAAGAAAGCCAATTTATGTTTTAATGGAAAAAGAAGAATCTATTAAAGGAGTAAGCTAAATATGAAGATTTCCTTATTAATTGTGACACATAATCGGCTCAGTGCGCTGTGTGAGCTGCTTGAATCCATTTCGAGACAAACCATGCAGCCTTTTGAAATTGTAGTCGTGAATGATGCAGGGGAGCGAGTGGAGATCATTCAGGAACTTTATCCTGAGCTTCCGATCCGCTTGATTCATTTAGATGAGAATGTCCAGCATGTCAATGCAAGAAATGTGGGGGTACGGGAGCTGACAGGCGATGTCATCATGCTAAGTGACGACGATGATTACTTTACACCTTGTCATATCGAACGTATGAGCCAGGCGCTGGATGACGCCGATTTTGTCTTTTCTGATGCAGAAATTGTTTCATTTGAAGAAAAAGGTGCTACCCGTTTTCCATTATCGAGACGTTTGTTTGCTTATACAGCGGATATTGAGGATATGCGTGTCTTTTCTACATATGTTCCTTCCGGCAGTATGTATAAACGCCGTATACACGATGAGATTGGCTACTTTGATCCAGCGATGCATCATTACTGGGACTGGGATTTTTTCTTGCGAGTATCACAGCATGCCCGGGTAAAACGGGTGCCTGCTGCCAGCGTGATCTATGCGTTTTTTGACGGCGGTGGGAATCAGTCTAGTGATCTTGGTGAAACAAGGAAGAACTACTTAGATGATCTAAGTGAAAAGCATGAGCTAGGCGACTTGCCAACAGCAAACTTTGCTGTCCTATTAGAAGAACCAGCGATGAAAAAACGAGAATCAGAGAGTGAGATTGTGTGGGATGGAAAGCCGATGATCTCAAGGCTGGCGCAGCAAAGAGAAGGAGGCGAACCCCAATGAAGCCATTTTTAAATGATAGCTGGTGGGCTGTGATGAAAAGTGAATTTGAACAGCCGTATTATCAGGAATTACGTGAATGGATGAAGGAAGAATATCGCACGCAGACCATTTTTCCAAAACCAGATGATGTGTATCGTGCCCTTCATTTGACGTCATATGAAGAGGTCAAAGTGGTGATTTTAGGACAAGATCCGTATCATGGCCCAGGGCAGGCACATGGATTAAGCTTTTCTGTTCAGCCTGGCGTGAAACACCCGCCATCTTTGAGAAATATTTTTCAGGAGCTAAAGGATGATCTTGGCTGTCCTGTCCCAAACCATGGCTCACTTGTTAGCTGGGCAGAGCAGGGGGTTCTGCTCTTAAACACTGTGCTAACCGTGAGAAAGGGCGAGGCGAATTCGCATAAAGGCAAGGGCTGGGAACGTGTGACAGACCGAATCATTGATGTGCTGAATGAACGGGATCAGCCTGTCGTCTTTGTGTTATGGGGAAGACATGCCCAAAATAAGAAAGAGCGCATTGATCAAAGCAAGCATTACATCATTGAGTCACCTCATCCAAGTCCTTTTTCTGCAAGAAACGGCTTTTTTGGCAGTCGTCCGTTTTCAAAGGTAAACGCGTATTTAAGGCAAATGGGAATTGAAGAAATCAATTGGTGTATCGAGGATATTGAATGAAAATAGGACGAGGGGAATCCCCTTCGTCCTGTTTATTTTAAAAATTTACGGACGATGTCGAGCCCATTTTTCGCATTTGGATAACGGAAGGAAAAATCAAAGCGATTGGTTTGTCGCAGGACGCTTTTTTCATGTGTAAAGGTGAAAAAGCTTTCCTTCCCATGATATCGCCCCATACCGCTTTCGCCGACGCCTCCGAATGGCAGGTAAGGAGTAGCGACATGCATGAGCGTGTCATTGATACAACCTCCGCCAAAGGAGAGATTGTCTAGGATATAGGATTCCGTTTCTTTCCTTGTGGTAAATAAGTAAAGAGCAAGCGGCTTCGGTCTTTTCTTAATCATGTCCGCTGCCTCGTGCAGAGAATCGAAGGTCATGACAGGCAGAATCGGTCCGAAAATTTCTTCCTGCATCACGGGATCTTCCCAAGTGATGTGATCCAGAATGGTCGGTGCGATTTTAAGCTCCTGTTCATTGCGCTGTCCGCCCGTTACGATCGTTCCATTTGAAAGAAATTGCGAGAGCCTGTCAAAATGACGCTGGCTGACATTTTTTCCAAAGTGCGGATGCATTTCGGGCTGTTCACCGTAAAAGTCGCGGATACACACCGTCATTTCTCGTAAAAGATCCTCTTTGATGGATTCATGAACGAGCAAATAGTCTGGTGCAATGCATGTTTGTCCTGCATTGGTGAATTTTCCAAAGGTGATTCGCTTCGCCGCAAGCTTGATGTCTGCATCAGGCATGACGATGCAAGGGCTTTTTCCGCCAAGCTCAAGTGTGACAGGTGTTAGATGCTTTGCGGCTGCTTCCATGACAACTTTGCCGACCGCCACACTTCCAGTAAAGAAGATATAATCAAAGGGTAGCTTCAGCAGTTCTGTACTGACATCTATACCACCTTCTACGACCGCCGCATGCTCTTTTTGAAACACACGTTCCACAATTGAGCCGATCACTTGTGAGACTTGCGGCGTCAGTTCTGACGGTTTTAATGTGACGGCATTTCCCGCAGAAATGGCTCCGACTAATGGAGAAAGCGCCAGTTGGAAAGGATAATTCCAAGGGGCAATAATGAGCACAGCTCCGTATGGTTCCTTGATGATCATGCTTTTCGATCCGATATGAGTCATAGGTGTTTTCGCGCGGGATGGCTTTGCCCATTTGTGCAGGTGCTTGATGGTATGATTGATCTCTTCATACACCATCCCAATCTCTGTTGTATAAGCTTCCTGTTCCGATTTATGTAAATCATGTGCTAAGGCTTGTAAAATGCCTTTTTCATGCTGTTTGATTTCTGCTTTCAAGTCTTTAAGAATGCGAATACGTTCTTGAACCGCCGGCTTTTGAAAGACTTTTTGTTTGTGAAAAAGAGCAGTGAGCTTGTCCATTATTCAATCCTTTCATAGACGATTTTGTTCCTCTTATTATGTGTGAAAGACCAATACCGGTCAAATGAGAGGTCCAAGCGCACACTGCTTTGAAAAAATAACCCATTCGGTTTGTTCATTTGGTAAAATAATGTTGAAAACGAATTTTTTAGATTGGAGGGTCTACCCTTGAATATTCATATATCAAGCCTGCTTCAAAAAATGGAAGAAGCGGTTCAAAAAGCGAAACAAAGTGGCAATGATGAAGAGGTGAAACGTCAAGTGGCGGCGATTTCTTCATTATGTGATGTCATTCTTGACGCGCCGTCACAAGTGCAGGTACCGCCGTCTTCGGTCATCTCACCACCTCCATCCATCTCTACACCACCTTCGCCATCTGTGTCTACAGATCAAGCCATGCTTGAGAAGCTGATGGGCACGAGTGGTGCAAAAAAGTTTCAGCATAAAGAAGAGGGGCAAAAAGAGAAGGACGGGAACGGCGACTCTATTTTTGATTTTTAATGGTCTTTTCACGACAAAGGGAAGGTGATCGGTTTGAAACTATTTTTGGGCGCCATTCAGTGGATGGCATTTTTCATCGCAGCATCTATTGCAGTACCGATTGCGATTGCACAAGCGTTTGAATTAAATCAAGTGCAATCGGCAGAGCTGATTCAGAGTACATTCTTTTCACTTGGACTTGTGGCGATGGTGCAGTGTTTATGCGGCCATATGCTGCCGATCAATGAAAGTCCAGCAGGGCTGTGGTGGGGTGTTTATACCCTTTATGCGGGCATGACGGGGACGATCTTTGCAACGTACCCTGAAACCCTGCAAGCCTTACAAGGGGCTTTAATTTTTAGTGCTGCTTTCTTTTTTATTTTTAGTCTATTTAAAATCATTAATTGGCTCGCGTCGTTATTTACGCCAGTCGTCACAGGCATTTACCTGCTTTTACTTGTTGTGCAGTTAAGTCAGCCAATCATGAAAGGGCTGATGGGTATCGGCTATCGGGGCAATCAGGTGGATGGGCTTGTCTTTTGCTTATCGATCTTGATTATTATTCTTACCTTCATGATCAGCCGCTCAAAATGGCAATACTTAAGGCAGTTTTCTGTGTTATTCGCACTTGCAGGCGGGTGGCTGTTATTTGCTTTACTCGGATTGGCGAAGCCCGTTCGAATTCCTGAGCATATCATCGAGTTTCCGAAGCTGTTCCCATTCGGCATGCCGGTCTTTGACAGTGGATTACTTGTCACGTCCTTTTTTATTACGATTTTACTCATTGTGAATATGCTGGCAAGTATTCGAATTGTGGAAAGTTCAGTGAAGGCATTTGGTGAGCTGCGTGAGCGCAAAAGAGCTCGGCCTGCTGGTTTTGTGGCAGCATTTGGTCATTTACTGAGCGGGATGATCGGTGCGATTGCGCCTGTCCCTATTTCGGGGGCAGCAGGATTTATCCAGACAACAAAAATTCCATCGAGAAAGCCATTTTTCATAGGGAGCCTGCTCATTGTGTTGATTAGTTTATTTCCACTCATGATGAGCTTTTTCTCCGCATTGCCGTCACCTGTGGGGCTCGCTGTGAACTTTGTGGTGTTTTCCTCTATGATTGGGATTGCGATGTCTGAATTTGATCAGTATGAAAAAGAAGAAATCCCGCGGATTCGCTTTGTTCTTGGGATTGCCGTTTTAGCAGGCGTGGGGGCAATGTTTGTGCCGCAGGGAGCCTTAAAAGGCATGCATCCTGTGCTCATTTCATTATTAAGCAACGGTCTTGTTCTAGGTACGCTCATCGCAATTGTGGTTGATCAAGTCTTGCTACGAAAGAAGAAGAAATCCGACAATCTCGTGTCAGCGTAAAAGGAAAGTTGAATGTCGGCTGTGACCCGCGCTATGATAAACATAATTGATGAGATAAGGAGAATGACGAATGAAACTATTTTTCATATTAGGTGCCATTAACGCCATGCTTGCGGTTGGTCTTGGAGCCTTCGGTGCACATGGACTGGAAGGGAAAATCCCTGAAAAGTATATTGAGATATGGAATAAAGGGGTTCAATATCAGATGTTCCATGCAATTGGCCTATTTATTGTCGCTTTTCTTGCAGATAAGCTGTCAGGTGTGTCTCTAGTTCCTACCGCTGGCTGGGTGATGCTTGCAGGTATCCTTTTCTTCTCGGGAAGCCTTTATGTACTCGCCTTGACCCAGGTAAAGATTTTGGGTGCCATTACCCCAATTGGCGGAGTGGCATTTATCGCTTCTTGGATCATGCTTGTGATTGCAGCAGCAAAAAATTTATAAGTCAAAAAACCGATGCTCTGATGGGGCATCGGTTTTTTCTTAGCTCCAGTAAGGGGTATAGTTGGGCGGTGCTTGATAATAAGGGACGTAGTGAGACGGAGGGACAGGATGCGATTGGGCCTCTTCCTCCCTGTGGCAGAACGGTCCGATAAATACACTTGGTGTCACAGGCTGTGTCGCCTTCTTCCACTCTGTTTCGTTCATGCAATACGTATGTGCCATGATGTGAGAGGGGGTAAGGGTGAGAAGGTCTGAGCCTAGGATCACTTCTGGCGTAGATGCATTAAAAATGGCTAACAAATGAGTTCTGTCCTGAAGGGCGATCTCATAGTGCCACCAGCCTTGAGGCACGTTTGCTACCTGTCCAGGGGTAATGGTATAGGTGTGTAGCTTTTTTGTAAATGGATTCAGCATAGATACAGCAGCAGAACCCGTTATACAGTAAACAAGCTCTGCGGCATTTTGATGATAATGAGGCTCTACTACTTTGCTTTTACTCAAATAGATGTCCAGCAGGGATACTTGATCCAACGAGTTTAATTGTTTTTTTCCTAAAACATTTATTAGGTTATGTTGATCATATTTGACAAGGGGGCTTTGATTCAGATCGTATGAATATTTGACATTTGGTGATGTATAATCCAGCTCAACAGTCATTGATGTCACCTCTAGGCTTTTGATAAAAACTACTAGGCATCTTATGAGCGGCGCCTGAAAGGTGTGTCAAAAACCTAGTCAAAAGAAAAGAAGCAAGGGCGTCTGTACCCTTGCTTTTCTGCTTGAAGTTATCTCGGAGAATACGTTGACATAGAGTATGGATAGTCATATTGAATTTCCCCGTCAAACGTAATGTAATCGAGGTAGATCGTTAACAGTAAGTATCGTGTTCCTGTCTTGCTGTCACTAATGACAATGTGGTCACGTCCTGCGGCTTCAATGACCCCTCGGAAAATCTTCGAATTCCATTCCTTACTCGCCTCAAACGTCATATAAATCGTGGCTACTTTGCCTCGGTTCAATCTTAAAATATTTTCAATATAGGACTGTTCAATGGGCAGCTGACCGGTGACATTCTGCTGATAAATTGGTCCAGAAGGAATTTGATAGGGCTGCCCGCCGCTCTGCGCACCTTGGCCTCCTTGTGAAGTACCAGTAGACGGCATTGGCGGAAAACCTTGCTGCATTTGACCTTGCATTTGACCCTGCGTTTGGGGAGGGACTGAATAACCCATCTGCTGCGCAGGATACGGATTTGCTCCATATTGTTGCTGGCGAAAATCTTGACCTTCGAAACCCGAACCCTGCCCAAATTGATTTTTCAATTTCATAACGTTCCTCCTCTTTCCTCATGATGTTCTAAACAGAAGGCGTTTAGGCGCCTGTTGTTTCCATAGCATTCTTTCTCTCTTTCACACTATGAGACAGGAGGGGAGAATATGTACATTGAACGAAAAAAAGGAACTGCCATGCAGTTCCCCAGCGTGTAGACAAACCATCGCATTCTGCACTAGTCCTGCGGTCCGGTGCTAACGAATGTCACATTCACGCGGAAAAGAAGACAAAGGGCTAAAATGAAGATCATTTTAGCCCTTTTTACATGATCCAGCTGACAGCCCGCTGGACATCAAATAGAAGTGTCATGACTAGAAAAAACGCGGCCAGTGGCGTGATGACAACAATGAAGGCCTGCCATAATTTTAGCTTCATCACAGCGACTATGCCTAATACAGCCATTCCGAATATCCATGTTTTTGTATATGCATCAGTCAGTGTCAAAAAATCGAGATAATACCATACTTCATAATGCTGATCTAAATAGGGTGAGATTTTCACAAATGTATACGGACCAAGCATTCCAACAGTGAAAATCCAAGTGATAGAAAATAAAGCAGAAGGAAAAAGGACCGTTAGCGTGCAGGCTTTGAGCACATCTCGATACGCCGTTTGACTGCCGAAAAACAGACGTCCTAACCACTTCATAACGAGTGCACCGAAAAAAAGAATGATATTGCCTGCCAAAATACCAAATCCTGCTCCGTGTAACAAAATAAAAGGGAATGGAATATGATTGCCCATATACTCGCTAAAATAACCTTCGTAGATCCAGCTCGTACCAGCGATACTTGCAAGGAGCATCATCAGCCAAATCGGAATAGAGGAATGTTGATATGAGCGAATAATCGTTTTTGTCGCGACAAAAATTTTAAAAAACCGAAAAAATCCTTTTGTTTCCTCTTCTTGGGAGAGATCATTCTTCATAGCTTCCAATGTTTTTTACTCCTTTAATACACATATAAATGATTACTTATATTACCAAAAAGTTCACGTTTTTCAAAGATAGATCAGTAAAAAAACACAATTTTATAAAAAATAGGTCATTCTACAGTCTCTTTAAGAGGAGACACATATGATAAACATAGTTTGAAAGAGGCTGAGGTGAAAACTTTGACAAAAGTAACTGTCATTATGACGAGCTATAACAAGGCGGCTTACGTTGGCAAATCAATTGAAGCAGTGCTGCAGCAGACGTTGTCAGACCTTGAACTTTTTATCATGGATGATGGATCAAATGACGAAACCCTTGCTGCTATTGAGCCTTATCGCAAAGATCCACGTGTCCATTTTATCCAAAGCGGTGTCAAAACGCTGGAAGAGAGGACGGCGAAAACCCGCTATGCCGTGCTCATTAATCAAGCATTAGAACAGGCGAAGGGCGAGTATATTTCCTATGCCACAGATGACAATGTTTACGCCCCGGACCGTTTAGAAAAACTCACAAATTATCTAGATGCCCGTCCAGATGAAGATATTGTCTATTCTGGTTCTAAAGTGATCTATTTAAATAGCAAAAAAGAGCCAGTGAAGGAAACGATTCGACCTGCGCAAACGGTGCAATGGAATGCACCTTGTGCCATTGACCATTGCTCGGTCGTTCACCGTGCATCTATTTTAACAAAAATTCATGCTGAATTTGGGTCCTACTGGGACGAGAGTCCGCATTTTTATCGAATAGGGGATGCTCGGTTCTTTTTTCGATTAAATCATTTTTATCTGTTCTACCCCTATGATGAAGTATTAGATACAAATTACATCACAGAACAGTCCATTCATTATCAGCTTGCAGAAGAAGAGAAAAATGCCTTTATTCAAGCACTTCCTCCGCAGTCTACCTGCTGGGAGCTTCGCCATATATTAAAACAAAGACACGGGAGATGACCTGAAGTGACGCACTATATTCATCATTATTGGCAAGTGTACTTTGAGTATGTGAATCTCATGAAGGACTTGTCCTATAAGCACATCCCACTTGGATTGATCAGTAATTTTTATCAATACATCAGCCCTGAAGTGAGAGAACGTATGGAAGATGAAGCGTTTGGTCAAGAACTGACAACCGCTTGTCCATCACCGGAGGAGATTCAGCCATTTTTTGATCAGCATAAACAGCAGATCAAGCGTATCGCTTATCGTCCAGCGAATGGAAAGGTGTTGCTTCATTTCGAACACCTGCGTTTTACTGAATCCAATTACGCCCGGTTCCATCCGGATCAAACAGTGGTGCTTGCTCGCTGGAAGAAGGCTGATTATTTCGGATTACCGGTCATCAGCAAGCCGGAATTAGCCGGAGAGGTTAATAAAGAATCCCATGCTGAATATATTGAAAAAGCAAATGATCTACTGAAACCTTACGCCGAGCACCCTGTCTTTGGCAATGTCTTTTTTAGAGAAAAACTTCGGAAGGACATCGTGCAATTTATTGATGTGATTGACCAGACAGAAACACTATTTGACATGCAGCCGATTGTAGCCGTCGTTGTTGGTACGACAGAAGATGTTTACAGCCGCGTACTCGCTCTGCAAACAGTGAAACGCCATCTCACGAGTATCTGCCTTCAGCACGGCGCGCTTATGGGAGATGAAGCCTTTTTGCCGATTTTCACCACCTGCCACGGGGTGTTTGGAAAGTATGAAAAGGACTGGTATGAAGGCAAAGGCTGTCAGCCTGAGCAGGTGGAGATCACAGGTCATCCAAGATTTGATTTGGTGAAGGAACGAACGCCGCTTCAACAGGAACTCATCTTTCGTAAATTGAACTTCAGTCCAGCCCAAAAGACAGTGCTTGTGGCAACGCAGCCGTTTTCAGAAGCTTTCTATGGTGATGTTCTTAGAACGATTGCAAAACAGAGGGACATTCAGCTGATCATAAAGCCGCATCCGTGGGAAATCGCCCGAAACCGTTTGACTGAGTATGTGGCCATCGAGCAGGCGGGGAAACTTACAAGGTTGATTAAAAAAGAAATCGACTTGTATGACCTGTTGCCATGTGTGGATATGGTCATCACGCTTACATCAACAGTCGGTCTTGAAGCAATGCTTTTTGAAAAGAGTGTGCTGATCGGGAAAATGACAGAAGGCAGAAGATACCCATATTACGAGTCGCTTGGTAGCTATCATATGGAAAATCCTGTTGAACTAGCTGAGAAAGCGATCCGTATTTTGTCGGATGACCAAGAGATGAAGCTGGCGAAGCAGCAAGGAGCTCATTTCATTAAACAACATTATCCGCATGCGCGATCGACCGATGTTCTGCTTTCTCTGCTCAAAACAAAAACAGGTGTGGATTTTCAGAGATGAAGATAGGGGTGTGCAAGCGAAATGGGACAAAAGAGAGCACAATTTCTTCCTTATGCATTGCCTTTCATTGAGCAGGAGGAAATTGACGAAGTCATTGAAACATTAAAGTCCGGCTGGCTGTCAACCGGACCAAAAGTGAGGCAATTTGAAGAAGAATTTCGGCAGCTGACAGGTGCAAAACACGCGATAGCTGTCAATTCATGTACAGCTGCTCTATTTTTAACGTTAAAGGCGAGAGGGATTGGGGTTGGTGATGAGGTGATCACAACCCCACTGACGTTTTGCGCAACAGCCAATACCATCATCCATACGGGGGCAACGCCTATTTTTGTGGATATTGATCCAGCGACACTCAATCTGGATGCAGAGAAATTGGAAGCGGCCATCACACCGCATACAAAAGCGATTGTACCTGTTCATTTTGCTGGTCAATCGTGCGATATGGACCGGATTTTGGCCATTGCCAAAAAATACGATTTGTTTGTGCTAGAGGATGCTGCTCATGCCCTTTATACGACGTATCATGGTCAGCCCATTGGATCAATTGGTGATGCAACCGCCTTTAGTTTTTATGCGACGAAAAATATTGCGACCGGAGAAGGCGGCATGCTGACGACAAATGATGATGCACTTGCTGCTCGAATCAGAAGACTAGCGCTCCATGGGATGAACAAGGGAGCGTGGAATCGCTATGGAGAAAAGGGAACATGGTACTACGAGGTTGAGGAACCTGGCTATAAAATGAACATGTTTGACGTGCAGGCGTCGTTAGGGCTTGTTCAGCTAAGCAGGCTGGATGACATGCAGGCGCGCAGAGAACAGATTGCCAGGGCATACAATCAGGCTTTTCAAAAAGAAGCAGGGCTGATCCTGCCGCCTGTCCATGAAGAGGGAAGACATGCATGGCATTTGTACGTGCTGCAAGTGGACCCGAAAGAAGCATTCATCACACGTGATGAGATGATTGATCAGCTGCAAAAAGAGTATAAAATCGGCACGAGTGTTCACTTTATTCCTGTTCATTTGCATCCATATTACGAGCAAACCTACAACTATTCACCAGAGGATTTCCCTGAATCGCTCACCTATTATAAGCGGACTCTCTCACTTCCTCTTTATCCAAGTATGACAGATGAAGATGTACAGGATGTCACTCATGCGGTGTTGTCTATTTTAAAAGAAAAGAAGGTGTCTTCATGAAGGTCGTTCATGCAATAGACGATCAGGTGCTCTCCGCTTGGCTGGAGAAATATAACCATCAAGCTGAAAACATGAACGCTTTTAAAAAGTTTGCCCTGGTCAGCGGTGCACAGCTTAAGGCAGTGCTTTTATACGAATGGTCAAAGTGGGAGAGTGGCATTTATGGTCAGCACATTTTCCATGTGAAGTACGTGGAAGCTGAGTCAGTGCTTCTCTTTAAAGAGCTGATGGAACGCTTCATCAATTGGATGCGAACAGAAAAATGTGATTTCTTCTTTTTGCGTCTGGACGCAGCAGATGTTCAAAAAAATCATATTGCACAGAAACTGTCGCATGTTTACTATGTCGGCGGGCTTACCCGGCTTGAGGCCCCGCCTGCACGAATCGACATGCCATCAGGTCATGATGTAGTCATCGATGAACCAGATGAAAAGGAGTATGATTCGGTCGTTTCACTTGGTCATCAAGCCTTTATGAAAAGCAGGTATGCCCTTGATCCTTTTTTAGATCAAAGGCTCGTCCAGCACTTCTATCAGGAATGGCTGAGAAATAATTTGTATGGACGTGCAGATATCAATCTTGTGGCAAAGATGAACGGTGAAGTCGTTGGCATGATTCAAGGAAAGGCTATAGACAATAAAATGGCGATTGAGCTTTTTGCCATTAGATCAGATATTCAAGGAAAAGGGATCGGGAAAAAGCTGTTTAGCGAGATGATGAAGGTATCCTATGACAGACAATATAGCTTCATCTCCGCTGGAACGCAGCTGCATAATTTTCCTGCCATCCAGCTGTATGAAAAGATGGGATTTAGAACAAAAAATACCTTTTTGTATTACCATGTGTGGCCGAAAAAAGGAGAGAGGTAAGATGGCGCATTTCTATATTGGAGATCGCAAAGTGGGAGATGGTGCACCTGTCTTTATCATTGCAGAGGCAGGTATTAACCATGATGGAAAACTGGATCAGGCGCTTGCTTTAATTGATGTGGCAAAAGAAGCAGGTGCCGATGCGGTGAAGTTTCAAATGTTTCAAGCTGATCGGATGTATCAAAAGGAACCGGGTTTGTACGAAACGGCCAATGGAGAAGAGGTATCCATTTATTCGTTAGTGGAACAAATGGAGCTGCCGCCAGAATGGCTTCCGGCTTTATTAACACGTTGTGAGGAAAAGGGACTGATGTTTTTAAGCACAGTGTGTGACGAGGAATCTGCGGATTTATTGAATCAAACCGATCCGCCTGCTTTTAAACTGGCATCCTATGAAATCAATCATTTACCTCTTTTGCGTCACACGGCTTATTTTCAAAAGCCAATCATTTTCTCAACAGCTGGGGCAACGATTGCCGATGTTCATGAAGCATATGAGGCGATTACGAGCCAGCAAAATAAACAAATCGCCATCATGCATTGTGTGGCAAAGTATCCAGCACCTAGGGCATTCACGAACCTTCGTGTACTTCAAACCTTCATTTCAGCTTTTCCTGAGGCAGTCATTGGCTTTTCAGATCATAGTGAGCATCCAACGGAAGCGCCTGTTGCCGCTGTGAAGCTTGGGGCAGCAGTGATTGAAAAGCATTTTACAGTAGATAAAACGTTGCCGGGAGCGGATCATTCGTTTGCCCTTAACCCTGAAGAATTAAAGGAAATGGTTCAGCAAATTCGAGCAGCAGAAAAGCAGCGAAATCAAACAGAAGCAGCCGCTCATTCTGTGCCTGAGGAGCTTCTGGGCAGTTCTTATAAAACGACAACAGCCATTGAAGGTCAGATCCGTGAATTTGCGTATCGGGGGATTTTTACGACAAGAGACATTGCGAAGGGCGATACATTGACAGCAGAAAATCTAGCCGTGTTACGTCCAGGACAAAAAAGGCAAGGCCTGCATCCGCGATACATGGAGGTTTTACTTGGCGCAAAGGCTGTGAGAGACATTCCAGCCCATACAGGCGTTTCATGGAAAGACGTGCTCGCGCAGGAGTTTCGAGATGATCAATGATGTGCTTTTTATCATACAGGCTAGGATGGGTTCAACAAGACTGCCAAAAAAGGTGATGAAACCGATTGGGGGGATGGCGCTGATCGATTTCATTGTGGAGCGGGTAAAGCAGTCCAACCATTACAATCACAAAACGCAAAACCTCATGATCGCCACAACAGTCGAGGCAGAAGATGACATATTGGCTCACTATTGTTTATCAAAGGGCTATAAGGTGTTTCGAGGCAGTGAGATGGATGTACTTCAGCGATTTGCACAGATTGTGCGCCAGTTTGAACCACAAACTGTTGTACGTTTAACAGGAGATAATCCATTCATAGATCCAGCACTTTTGTCGAAAATGCTTGAAAGACATAGACAGGAGAAGGCTGATTACACGTATACGAACGGAACACCACTCGGTATTTCCGGGGAAATGATTGCCGCACCTATTTTAAGTGACATCGACAATTTTCTCCTGACGCAGCCAGAGCGTGAGCATGTCACACTGTACATCAGAAAGCACCCGGAGCAATTTCACCTTCAATTATTCACACCGCCCAAAGAACTTGCATATCCTGCTTATCGATTCACGATTGATACAGAGGAAGATTACGTGTTTGCCACCCGTTTACTTGAGAAAGCTGGTGGTTCCATTGCTGTGCCAGCAGCTAAGCTGATTTCCATCTGTGAACAAGATCCAGACATTGTTCGGTTGAATCAATTTGTGAGACAGAAGGATGCTGAATGAATAAAAAAATCATGATCGTTGTCTATGGTGGTTTTTTAAGAGGGATGGGGCATGTCGTCAGAATGAAGCGGCTAGCAAGGGGGCTGCTTGAGGATGGAAGTGACCTATTTTTCTATACTAATGAGCGGATTTGTGTAGAAATGCTTTCACATCCAGAGTGGCATGTCCACATGGTGCAGGAGTCGAATGCGCTCCTTCAGCTACAGCAAGACATGAAGGAGCTGAAGCCAGATCTTCTGCTGATTGATGTGCTTGAATGTGACTTGGACTTTCTTCGAATGATCAAGAATTCCTGCGGCTCTGCAAAGCTGGTCTTATTCGAAGAAAAGAGAGAAGAAGCCTGCCAGCTTGCAGATGCGGTCGTGAACGGCATTTATGGAGGACTGGATGAAAGGCACATGCAAGTAAAGGGAACTTCATATTATCATGGAACTCCATATTTGTTGTTAGATCACGAGATTGGCAGATTAAAAGACACATATGAGGTTCGAAAAGAATGCAAACAGGTAGTCATCAGTCTTGGGGGCAGTGATCCACGCGGATTGTTATCAAAGGCTGTATCAGCACTTCTCTCAGCAAATCATTTACACATTCTAGCGGTTACAGGAAAAGCCTCTCACATCAAAGAACATGTGGAGGCTGATCATGTTCAAATCATTCGTCATACAGATCAATTATCTGCTCGTCTATGGGAAGCTGATTTGGCTATTGTTGCAGGCGGGATGACGTTATATGAGGCGGTTTGTATCGGGGTGCCTAGCATTGTACTTTCACAAGTAGACCATCAAGCAGTCACAGCCAGTCATTTCGCGCAAAAGGGAGCCTGTCTGCACCTTGGATTAGGTGATCAAGTGGGTGAAAAAGAGATATTGCGTGCTGCTCGAAGGCTGTCCGGCAGCTATTTTCTCCGTAGGAGCATCCATCTCAATGGACGGACACTCATTGATGGAAAAGGAACTGAACGAGTGAAAAACATTCTTATACAACTCATGAACCATCACCAAAAAGAACATAAGGATGTGTAGATGTGAAGGGAGTTATTTTAGCAGGAGGAAAGGGATCGCGACTGGCACCACTAACAAAGATTTTTAACAAACATTTATTGCCGGTTGGTCCATATCCGATGATTTATTGGTCATTGTTCAAACTGAAAGAAGCGGGTATTGTAGATGTGATGCTGATTTCACAAAAAGAACAAATCCCGCTGTTTCAAAAATTGCTTGAAGGCGATCAGGGACTTGGGATGAATATTGTTTATCAAATACAGCCAGAGGCTTCTGGTATTTCGGACGGTTTATCCTATGCAAAGCCCTTTGTAGAAGAGGAGAAGTTTGTGCTCATGCTTGGTGATAATGTATTTGAGGATTCATTAAGCCCCTTTGTCGAAGCCTTTCAGCAGCAAGAAAGAGGGGCCAAGGTTCTTTTGAAGGAAGTGGCAGATCCGAAGCGGTTTGGCATTGCAGAAATTGATGCTGCGCACCACCGGATTTTATCAATAGAAGAAAAACCAGAGCATCCGCGTTCGTCTTACTGCGTCACAGGTATCTATTTTTATGATCAAGAAGTCTTTCAATATATTGAGGAAATCTCGCCGTCAGATCGAGGCGAATTAGAGATTACGGACGTGAATAATCTCTATATCTCAAATAGCCAGCTTACCTATGATATGTTAAATGGATGGTGGATTGATGCCGGAACACATGAATCTCTTCACCAAGCATCTACGAAAATGTTTGAAACGATGAAGAAAAAAGAGGGATATGAATGACGAAGTCTTATTTAATTACAGGCGGAGCGGGATTTATTGGGCTGAATTTTGTGAAGCTGCTGCTTCGGGAATCAGATATCCGGCTCACCATATTTGATAAATTAACGTATGCCAGTCATCCAAAAGAAATGGATGAATTATCTAAACTATCACAATTCCGTTTTATTCAAGGGGATATTACTCAGCAGCATGAGCTGGATCAAGTATTTGACGAAGCCTATGATGCCATCATTCATTTTGCAGCAGAATCGCATGTTGATCGCAGTATTGAATCAGCAGAACCTTTTATTCAAACAAACGTCCTCGGTACCTATCGTATGCTGGAAGCGGTCTTAAAGGGAAAGGCGAACAAACTCGTTCATATTTCAACAGATGAAGTATATGGAGATTTGGAGCTCGATGATCCTGCTTTCACAGAACAAACACCACTTTCACCAAACAATCCTTATTCAGCAAGTAAGGCGAGTTCAGACCTGCTTGTGAAATCCTATATCCACACCCACCAATTACCCGCCATGATCACACGATGCAGTAACAACTATGGACCGTATCAGCATGAGGAGAAATTAATACCGACCATTATTAGAAAAGCGGTCAATGGTGAAAAAATTCCGATTTATGGAGATGGTCTTCAGATTCGTGATTGGCTGTATGTAGAGGATCATGCAAAAGCTGTGAAGCAGGTAGTCGAGAACGGGACTGCCGGGCAGGTATACAATATTGGCGGCGGCAACGAAAAAACGAATCTCGATTTAACCAAAACCATTTTGACACAGCTCGGCATCAGTCATGATCAAATAGCGTTTATTCAAGACCGAAAAGGACATGACAGACGGTATGCCATTGATGCTAGTAAGCTAAAAGGAGAGCTCGGCTGGACGCAGGAGACTTCATTTGAAGAAGGTATCAAAAAAACGATCAATTGGTATCGTGCCAAATACGATCAGAGCGAAGAAGGGTGACGGATGAAAGTTCTAATCACCGGTGCAGGCGGTCAATTAGGAAAAGAATTGACCAAACAGCTTAAGGAAAAAAGCATCACCGTCATTGCTTTAACAAGGAGCATGCTCAATATCGCAGACCAGCAAGCAGTCAGACACGCGATGAGACACTTCTGTCCTGATATTGTTGTCAGTGCGGCAGCATATACATCTGTTGATCAATGTGAAACAGAAACGGAAAAGGCGTATCTTGTGAACGGCATTGGCGCCTACTATACAGCGATGGAAGCAAAGAATGTAGGGGCTGATGTGTTACATGTCAGCACAGATTATGTGTTTGACGGGCAAGCGGATACCCCTTATCAGGTCGATGCACAAGCAGATCCTCAAACCATTTATGGAAAGAGTAAAAAGCTTGGCGAGGAATTGATTCATCTTGTGTCAGACGAAGTGAAAATCATCCGTACATCGTGGCTCTACGGACATGAGGGCCATAACTTTGTCAACACCATTCTTCGGCTCGCTGAAACGAAGGATCATTTGCGCATCGTAAACGATCAAGTAGGATCACCGACTTATACAAAGGATGTAGCAGAGGCCTTGATTCATTTATTTGATCAAAAGGCAGGCGTGTATCATGTCAGTAACCGAGAAAGCTGTTCCTGGTTTGATTTTGCGTCAGAAATTGTGGCAAAAAGCGGCCTGTCTACCACCATTGAGCCGATTTCCACGGAAGAGTACGGCTTCCAAACACCTCGTCCAGCCTATTCTGTGTTAGATCTTCAAGCGATTGAAGCCACAGGCTGGCAGCCGAGGCACTGGAAGGATGCACTTCACGAATATTTGCAGAAGGAAGGGAGATGGCATCAGCATGATTGATGGTGTACAAACGAAAAAACTCATGAAACATTGTGATGATCGCGGCTTTTTCGCAGAACTCATTCGAGATGATGAACCGATGCTGAAGCGCTTTGGGCAGGCGTCGTGGTCGAAAAGCTTTCCAGGAGTGATCAAAGCCTTTCATTACCATGAAAAACAAGATGACGTTTGGTTTTTCCCAGCAGGTCATGCACAGGTCGTTTTATACGATTTGCGAGAGGATTCTCCTACAAAGGGTCAAACCGATGTGTATTATATGGGAGAAGACAATCCAATGCTGCTCCTCATCCCAAAGGGCGTTGCGCATGGCTACCGTGTACTAGGCGAGACGTCGCTACAAATTGTGTATTTTACAACAGAATCCTATGACCCGAACAACCCAGATGAAAAGAGAATCGCTTGGAATGACGAGGTGATCGGATTTGATTGGGAAACGACATTTAAATAGAGAACAGAGGCCTTTCGCAGGAGAAAGGTCTTTTTTTGTTGAAATACATTCTATAGGTGTCATTTTATGTATATTTACTAAGCTGAAAAAAGGATGTGGAGAAGTTTGTCTAACAGAATTGCATTTGTAACGGGAGCAAGTACAGGGATTGGAAAGGCAATCGCCATAAAGCTTGCCGCTCAGGACCATGTAAAGGTCATCATCAATTCTAGAAATCAATCCTCACTAGAACAGGCGCAGCAGCACATTCAAGACATGACAGAAACAAAGGAGCCGGTGGCTCTTTTCTGTGGAGACATGTCGCATGAGGCAGTGAGGGCTGAGGCCTTTGCGACAATCGAAAAAGAGTTTGGCAGACTAGATGTGTTGATCAATAACATTCCAGGAGGGAAGCCAGATACATTTGATTCATGTGAAAGTGACGAGATGCTGGCAGCTTTTTCACAAAAAGCGATTGCATACGTTGATACGATGAAGCGTGCGGTAGCAATGATGAAAAGACATGAGTATGGGCGGATTATTCAAATTGTCGGGAACCTATGGAAGGAACCTGGTGACCAAATGTTTACGAACAGTATGATGAATGCAGCGATTATCAATGCTAGTAAAAATGCAGCCACACAGCTGGCATCCTCTGGAATTACGGTAAACTGCTTAAACCCAGGCTTTATTGTAACAGATCGGTATGAACAATTTATCGGGAATATGATGCGTAAACAGACATTATCACGGGAAGAGGCTGTACAAGTTGTCGCATCAGGTATTCCGATGCAAAGGGTGGGCACAGCGAGTGAAATGGCTTCGCTGGCAGCTTTTATCGCATCAGAGGAAGCCTCCTATGTCACAGGACAACAAATATCCGTCGATGGTGGTTCGATGAAGAGTATTTAATATAAAAAACCCGCTATTTGCGGGTTTTTTGATGAAAACGAATCGGGAGTATGTGAAGCCGGTCGATAAATAGGGCTAGCTGATCTATTGAAGCCACCATTGAGATGCGTACATAACGTCTTCCATATGCACCAAACACACCCCCAGGCGTCACAACGACATCTGCATGTTCGAGTAAATAGTCAGCAAATGCATGAGAATCTTCGAAATCATCAGGGATCGGAGCCCACAAATAAAAGGCACCGGCTGGGCGTTCAATGCTCCACCCAAGCTGTTTTTCTGCTTGACGGATGAAGAAATTCATTCGTTCAAGGTACACCTCTTTCAATGATTGAAGATGACGATCATCACTTTGCAAGGCGATGGTTGCAGCTTGTTGAAACCCGCCATACATACTGACAAATACATGATCTTGAAAGGCGTTAATCGCCTGAATGATTTCCTCATTCCCAACAGCAAAAGCGACTCTCCATCCCGCCATATTAAAAGTCTTTGATAGAGAATATAGCTCCACTCCTACGTTTTTTCCAAGAGGAGCATTCATAAAACTCACTGGTTTTTGCTCATAATGAAAGGAGCCATAAGCAAAATCATGAATCACATGCAGTCCGTGAGTGGACGCAAATTCAGCAGCCTCTTCAAAAAAAGGATCATTTGCCACAGCACCAGTTGGGTTATTCGGATAATTTAAGAAAAGAACCTTTGCCTTTTTTAACACATCAGGATCAATTGAAGAGAGATTCGGCAAATAGCCATTCTTCTCATCAAGTTTGATGCAGTATGGCCTTGCGTCAGCCATCAAAATCCCTGAATGATATTCTGGGTATCCTGGATCGGGGACGAGGGCGAGATCACCTGGATCAAGCAGGCACTGACTCATGACATAAAGACCTGTTTTTCCACCATTGAAAAGGGCAATTTCCTTCTGTGGGTCAATCTCAGCCCCGAATTCCTTTCTGTAGAAATCTGCAATGGCTTGCTTGAAAAAGTCAAAGCCTCTAAAAGGCGCATATTGCTGGAATTGCAAAGTGCCTGCAGCCTCTTGAAGGGCGCGTACGATATGTGCAGGAGTAGGAAGATCGGGATTTCCCTGACCCAGGTTGATGATGTTCGCTCCGTTTTGTTTTTTATGCGCGATTTTCTTAAATACGGTTCCGAATTTCTGTTCTGGCAGCCGTTTAATCATGTTAGATGGTATGATCTTCAACACATTAGCCTCACTTTCTATCTCTTCACTAATTCATCTATCAACAGAATCGTTGCCTGCTTTTGAATGTTGCGGATAGACGAGGCAACATCCTGTGAGGATGATCCTTTTAATTCAAGAGATACGATGCCATTAAAGGCTTCAAATAAAGAAAGATCCACAAAGGTGCCTTTGGATGGGCCGGATTCACTGACGATCATAGTATCTCCAACTAAAGCGTCCTGCGGAATATGGACATGATCAATGGTGATATGTGTGACCTCTGGCGGTATGTGACCGCTCTCTTTGAAATGCTGAGGGTATAAATGGCAGTCTGCGATATAATGCGTATGTCCAGAAAGCAGCCCTCTTGGCAGATCCGCTTTTTTTCCATCGACTAAAACATCGATCAGCAGCTTGGCCATATCCACCCCAAAGACCTTTTTGATATTCGGAATCATATTCCATCCAGCAAATCTAGCTGCAGATTCGATTAGTCCGGTTTCTCGATTTTTCATGAGCTTGATCTCTGTATGGGTTGCACAGTTTTCAAGGCCTAACCCTTCGTTTGCCATTCTTGCTGCCTCAATGATGATTTGCTGGGCTTCATTGTCTAAGATTGATGGAGTAATATGAGCCGTTTCTGTAAAACCGATTTGAGGGGTCTTATCATGAATGACAAAAGGGATATATTCTCCTTCGACAACTAGTCCTTCAACACTGACATAATCAGCATATCCTACATGATGATACCAATCCTCGTAGGCACCCTCTAAATACGTTTCAGCGACAAATGGTGCTTCGTATGTCACAGCGTTAGGGACTGGAATGGTTTGCAAATAGGATTGTACGTTTAAAAAGAGATCATCACTGCCGGCTCGGTCATGAAAAAGGGTGACGCCAATGGAGCTTGCTAAATATGTAGGCTTTAAAATAAGCGGTGTACCGATATGCTTAATGGCTTTCTGAAAATCAGATAAAGTGGTGACAGGCTGAGTTTTGACTGCTTTGACCCCAGCCGCGTTGAATGCAGCCCTCATTTGGCTTTTATCACGCGCTAATTCAGCTGCCTTTACCCCGGCGCCGCGCAGCCCAAGACGTTCAGCGGCTTTTGCCATTGGTGCAATGAATAATTCATTATTGGTGGTGATCGCATCCGCTTTGAAAAAGGAAGCGACGCGAACTAGGTCATCCACCACCTCTTCCTCGGATTTCAGATAATCATCATGTGCCCAGTAAATCGAATCTGGGTGTTCAAAAGAAGAGGTTGTGTCAAAATAATCACGATCTTTAATGACCGCAATGGAGTATTTTTCTATTAGCTCAGCGTGCCCCTTTGTAATGGCAAAGGGTCTTGGGATATAAGAAACGATATGATACGATGCAGCCACGCTTTCATAAAACATGTGGGGCGGGCATCCTCCTAGGTCAGCGATGACAAGTACGGTTTTTTTACTCAATGAAAGCACTCCTTTTTATCTAGCGGTGTAACCGCCGTCTGCTGTGACAACACTCCCAGTCATATAGCTGGATAGATCAGAGGCGAGAAAGAGCATCACGCCAGCAATTTCTTCGGGTTTTCCAAGACGCAACAATGGATTCACCTTTGCTTTTTCCCTTTTGACAACTTCGAGACTTTCTGAGTGATTGTCTATAAAGGATTTTTCATTTAACGGTGTATCAATGATTCCTGGGGCAATACAATTTACCCTGATTTGATGAGCGGCATAGTCAATTGCCATTGATTTGGTTAGTTGGATGACGCCGCCCTTTGTTGCGTTGTATGCAGGAATGTCAGGCCATCCAACGAGACCCCCGACAGATCCGGTATTAATAATGCTCCCACTTTTCTTTTCAAGCATGTGCGGCAATGTATGCTTACTCATGAGAAATACGCCAGTCAGGTTGACCTGTAGAATGTGGTTCCAATCCTCAAGCGTCATCTCGTGAATGGGAGAGACGATTTCGATGCCTGCATTGTTAATCAAAACATCAATTGTCCCGAAGCGGCTGAGCACGGTCTGAACGGTTTGATGACAGTCAGACTCATTTGTTATATCCGTTTTGAAAAATGCAAGATGCTCATGCGGCAATGCTTCGACGAGTTGTTTGCCGCTTTGCTCATTGATGTCAGCCACTGCTACTTTTGCCCCGTGTTCAAGGAAGAGCTTGACGGCGGCAAGTCCAATTCCTGATGCACCTCCTGTAATCAGGACGACTTTCCCGGCAATATTCATTTCTTCACCTTAGACGTTTTTGGCTTCAAGCGATTATAGCGGGGAGGGAAGAAGAGATTAATAGATTTTGATGCTTCCGGCTTTGGATTAATGGCCCCGTGATCTTCCTTTGGATCACAGAAATAGGTGGTGCCAAATTCCATTTTCTCTGTAAAGCCTTCAATGGTCATATCATAGCCGCCGCTAATGCAAATGCCGATTTGTTCATTGCGATGCTTATGAAAAGGCATTTCCCCGCCATTTCCAGGTATGTTGGCAATCATGAGCTCCATCCAATCCTCTACAAAAAAGGTCACTTCCATACCAGGAAGTAAATCACGCGTTTTGAAAATGTCTAAGAAATAAGTAGGAGGAGCCGTATATTCTTCGCCATCTTTTAATCTCTTAATATCAATGGCGATCACTTCTTCATCTGTCAGATTCGATGCGCCGTGAGGAACGAATGGTGGTGCAATATAGGCTGATTCTAATGGGGTGAGCAATTGGGTCGATTGGCCGACCGTCATTTGAAGCTCGCCTTTTAATACGATGCCGATTTGTGCTTCTGGATGCTCATGAGGTTCGATGATCGTGTGAGGAGGGACATGTGAAATTAACACTTCCGTATCGCCTCTGACCGTAGAATATTGGATGACACCATTATCCCATTCTCGTTTTTTCGCTTGAGGAAAATATAATTCTTGCACCTTTTGTTCAGTTGTCATGTTACATCTCTCCTTTTCCGAATATAGACCAGCTCATAGGAATGCTTTTAAATGTTCGAATGAAGGTGAGCCCGTATGTAGCTCTAGCCACCTCATTGGTTAAAGCGAAATCAAATTCGCCGTCTCTTACTTTTTGTGCGGCTGTACTTGTAGAATTGACAAGCTCAAATTCAGCATTTTGATGAATAAAATATTGAATCAAATTCACAGGTGCAGGATGAGAAACAATTTTTAAATGGTGAAGCATTTGTTCTTGAAAGGGGAAATCTGGTCTAACAGCCAAACCATACATGGGCGTGTCACATCTAAAAATTTGTAAAAGCTGTAGGTCGGGTCTCATGTAGAAGTGTTTGATTCCTTCGTATGCGTGTGGAACGAGAGTATATTGGAGTGCGTTAGAGAGAGTGTGTTCAATGCAAGTTTCGAATGTGTCATAAAGGGATAGTTTCGTATGGGTGCCGAGTGTAGAGGTGGAATGAGAGATGAAATGTTTTGCTGCATATTCACTGCTTGTCCCCTTAGGGCCTAATGTATTGACTGTAAACATCTTAGGTGAAACGATGGGCTCTTCTTTGAAATGAAAAACATCATTCTTTAAGATCATGTTTACCATCCAATCTTTTTCAAATTTTTACTAGATTATAAAAAATAAAATTGGTAATTGTCAACAAAATTTATAAAAAATGTATTTTATGATGATATTAAAAATTGATCTAAAAAACTGCACATATCGAGATGTGCAGTGAAATGAGCTCACGTTTCAAATGTGTTTTTATGTTTCTGCTGTAAGGTTTTTTCACGTTTATAGCTGACGAAGCTGATGAAAAAACCAACAAGCGTAATGAGTGCACATACAAGTCCTACCGTATGATAGCCGAAATGGACATAAACAGGTCCCATCAGAGCTGACCCAAGCATAACGGCAAGATTGGAAGCAAGGCTGTAAAAAGCCATCACTTTGCCTCGGTGGGTTTGGGAGCAGTCGCTCAGGACGGTGCTCAAAAGCGTGACAGATAAACTTTGCATGGCACCCCAAATAAATAAAGCGAAAATGAGCAATGTCCATGAGAACGGTGCATAAGGAAGTAAGGCAAGAACGAGCGTAATGCCGCCCAGCACAAAGAAAAGAGAACGCGTTTTGCCAAACCAATCTGCTAATTTCCCGGTAAATATACTCATGGAAAAGCCAACACCATAAGCCATGATCAGAAGTCCAGCTGTTGATTGCCCTCCGGAAAACAGACTTTGCAGGTATGCTCCTAAAAATGAGTACATGCCATAAAACCCAAGCATGTTACAAAATGTCACGGTCAAATAGGCAGGAACACGGTCGATTTTCAAAGCCCCCCATAAAGAACCTGATTTCTCCCTAGTTTGAGGTGCCTTCGGATCAGCTGTTGCGACTTGTTTTCGAGATTCAAGGATGACGAGCAGCAGGACAACGAGACTCATCATGGCGAAAATCCAAAATGTCCAGCGCCAGTTCAAACTTTGGCCGATAAAGGCGCCAATGGGCACACCAAGGACAAGAGAAAGAGACCAGCTAGATACAATGAGTCCCATCACTTTGCCGCGATATTCGTATGGAACCCGGTCGCCCACAAGAGCATAGGCTGTTGGCACAAATACACCAGTCGCCAGCCCAGAAATAGCACGGCCTGCAAAAAACACTGCCAAATTTGGGGCAGCAGCACACATCACTGTTCCAATCAAAAAGAAAGACAGCCCAATCATCAAACACAGCTCTCTTGAATACCGGTCCCCTAAAGGAACGAGCAGCGGAGCTCCAACCAGCACAGCTAACCCATATATGCTGATGGAAAGAGCGAGAATATCAAGAGATTGCTGAAAAGAGTTTGATAAATCAGGCAAAAGTGGTGAAATCACCAGTTCCTCCGATCCTGCCGCAAAAACGCCAAGTGTAAGCGCGATGGCAAGTGTGATGGGAAACGTTTTAGAAGCCTGGCTGTCTAAAGATTCTTTCATCAAGTGATCCCTCCATACTTGCTTTTTCATTCAATTCCGTTAAAATAAATTCTACCATTATTTAGTTTTATTTTACATTTCGCATCATAAGTATTATCATAAAATACTTTTCAAATGGAACGATTTTTGGATGGGAGAGGTACGAATGAAAATCACCGATGTAGATGTGCATATTTTAAATGAATTGAGAGAAGATGCCCGCTTATCCATGAGGGAATTGTCAAAACGAGTGAATTTATCAGCACCTGCGGTAGCAGAAAGAGTGCGTAAATTAGAGGATGCAGGGATTATCGAAGGGTATTCTGTTCAGGTCAATTATAAAAAATTAGGGCTTCTGATTGACTGCCTGCTGGAAGTCACGGTATTAAACGGGGAATATCAGCGTTTTGTGACATTTATGAATCAGCATCCACGTGCGTTCTTTGCTTATCGAGTGGCAGGACAATCCTGTTTTTTCATTAAGCTGTCAGTTTCTTCACTTGAAGAAATTGAAGCCTTTATTCAAGAAGTATCTGGTTTTACAAAAACGGTCTCCCATATTGTCTTATCAGAGCACTCTTTTTCTCATCCCATTCAGGAACGTGTGAAGCAAATAGAAGAGCCAGAAATGACCGTGGTGAAATAAAAAGGACCTCCCTCAGGTCCTTTTTACTCGTTTATCTGACTGATAGCTCATGATCGTTATGATGAGGCCAATGAATGTCACGCCTGCAGCAAATAACGGAACAAGCTGTAAATGTGTGATCTCGATGGCGAGGCCGCCTAGTGCTGCACCGCCGGCATTCCCAATATTAAAGGCAGAATGACTGAGCGTCGATGCGAGGGTCGGTGCTTCATGTGCCATGTTCATCGTGCGGTATTGCAAGGTAGGAACAAGAATAAATGAAATGATTCCCCAAACAAAAATGGTCAGCACGGCAGGCACTTTGAATTCAGAAGTGACTGTAAATAATAACAGGACAGCAATGAGCAGGATAAGCGTCACCATAATACTCGGCATCAGCTTCCAGTCGGCAAGCCTTCCGCCAACTAAATTCCCGATGGTGACCCCAAGCCCGAAGAGGACAAGGATAAGCGTGACCCCATTTTCCTGAAAGCCAGTGACTTGCAGCAGGATAGGACTGATATACGTAAAGGCTGTAAACACACCAGCAAAACCAAAGATGGTCATTGCAAAGGAAACGAGTACTTGTGGTTTTTTCAAAACGGATACTTCATTTCGAATATCCAGTACTTCTTCCTTCGACTGATTCGGGACTAAGCTGATGATACCGATTAAGGAAATGAGACCAATGACTGCAATGACTAGAAAAGACATACGCCAGCCGAATTGATTTCCGATAAAGGTACCGAACGGCACACCGAGTACATTGGCTACCGTAAGTCCTGTAAACATGAAGCTGATCGCGCTTGCGCTTTTCTCTTTAGGCACAAGCCGTGCAGCCATAATGGCTCCGACGCCAAAGAAGGTCCCATGAGCAAATGACGTTAAAATACGTGCGGCCATCAACAGACCATAAGAGGTTGATACAGTAGCGAGAGCATTTCCTGCGACGAAAAGAATCATTAACAAAATGAGGAGACGTTTCCTCGACAGTTTTCCAGTGGATAACGTTAAAATAGGTCCGCCAACTGCGACACCAAGTGCATATCCAGTAATCAGCTGCCCAGAAGCAGAGATGGATACATGGAGATCATTTGCGACGTTTGGCAAAAGCCCCATAATGACAAATTCAGTCATGCCAATTGAAAATGCACCGAGCGTTAAGGCAAAAATAGCGATGGGGAAGTTTTTCATGATGTGATCACCTTTCTAAACAAATACATAAAAAGGCTTCGGAGAGATCCGAAGCCTTAAGAGTTTATCATACATGGAAATATGACGCCAGCTGCTCGTTTGCTAATCGGTTTCCAACAAAGAAGGAACCGAATTCGCCGTAACGTGCACTGACTTCATCAAATCGCATTTCATAAACCAGTTTTTTAAATTGAAGAACATCGTCTGAGAAAAGGGTGACGCCCCACTCATAATCATCAAACCCGACAGACCCTGTAATGATCTGTTTTACTTTCCCAGCATAGCTTCTCCCAATTAAACCGTGACTTCTCATGAGAGATTTACGCTCATCCATTGAGAGCATGTACCAGTTGTCATTGCCAGAACGTCTTTTATCCATTGGATAGAAGCACACGTATTTAGAAGAAGGAAGCTCTGGGTATAGACGCGCGCGTACATGTGGGTTTTCGTAAGGATCACCGCCATCGCCGCCTCCTGCTAAGTAGTTGCTGAGTTCAACAACTGACACGTACGAATAGGCTGGAATCGTAAATTCTGCTAGTCGTGATTTGTTGAATTCAAGCTCGATTTCATTCAGTTCTTCCATTGTCGGACGTAAAATCATGAGCATAATATCTGCTTTTTGGCCGACAATACTATAGATTGTTTGGCTTCCAGCCTTATCGTGTTCAGCTGTTTTCCATTTTTCCATTAGACCTGTAAACTCATGAATAATGGCTTGACGCTCATCGCTTGTGAGCATCTTCCAAGCTGTCCAGTCAATTGTTCTAAAATCATGCAGCGCATACCAGCCGTCTAATGTTTGAGCTGCTTCATTTGTTGTATGTTGTTCGCTCATTTCTTTCACTCCTATTTACAGTTTTCCATCTGTTCCAACTATAACATAGTTTGTCCACATGAAGATGTGATCAAAACTTGAACGAAGAAACGGTTTTTATGGAAATTGGTTAAATTAGTTTGAAAAATAAGAATTTAATTTGTAAGCGCTATAATGTAAGTTGGTAGTTTGAATTTATGTAGAAGAAGAGTATGCTTAAAAGAGAACGCTTTTTTTGTAAAATCAAGGAGGGTATTGAAGTGGCAGATATTTTTTCAACAGTTCAGGAAAAGGTTGCAGGTAAAGGAGTAAAGATCGTTTTTCCTGAGGGAATGGACGAACGCATTCTTACAGCCGTTCAAAAGCTAGCAGATGGCAAAGTATTGCAACCGATTGTTGTAGGTAAAAAACAAGAAGTTGAAGCAAAAGCAAAAGAATTAGGTCTTACACTTGATGGTGTTGACGTGTATGATCCTCATACATATGAAGGTTTTGAAGAGCTTGTACAAGCTTTCGTAGAAAGACGTAAAGGCAAAGCAACAGAAGAGCAAGCAAGAAAAGCATTACTAGATGAAAACTATTTCGGTACAATGCTTGTGTATAAAGGTCTGGCAGACGGACTTGTGAGCGGTGCGGCACATTCAACTGCTGACACAGTGCGCCCAGCACTTCAAATCATTAAAACAAAAGAAGGCGTAAAGAAAACATCTGGCGTCTTCATCATGGCTCGTGGCGAAGAGCAATATGTGTTTGCTGATTGTGCCATCAACATTGCACCAGACAGCCAAGATTTAGCTGAAATTGCAATCGAAAGTGCAAACACAGCAAAAATGTTTGACATTGAACCACGTGTGGCGATGCTTAGCTTCTCAACTAAAGGCTCAGCAAAATCAGACGAAACAGACAAAGTATCTGAAGCGGTTCGCATTGCAAAAGAAAAGGCACCTGAGCTTGTACTTGATGGAGAATTCCAATTCGATGCAGCATTCGTTCCTTCAGTAGCAGCGAAAAAAGCACCAGATTCCGTGATCAAGGGAGACGCTAGCGTATTTGTTTTCCCTAGCCTCGAAGCTGGAAACATCGGCTACAAAATTGCACAGCGCTTAGGTAACTTTGAAGCTGTAGGTCCAATCCTGCAAGGCTTAAACCAGCCAGTAAACGATCTATCAAGAGGCTGTAATGCTGAAGACGTTTACAACCTTGCGCTCATCACAGCAGCTCAAGCACTATAATATAATCATCCAAGAAGCTAGCTTCGTGTCAAAACGAAGCTAGCTTTTTTATGTGAATTAGGTATTAAAACCCAATACATACGATTCATTTTTTATTAAATTCATTTTCAATCATATGCCTCTTGTTCTAGGAAATGGTAATATAACGGAGGACTATTTGAGGAATAGGGGTGTTGACGATATCTGGAATCATCATCGGATATAAAACGGCCTTGTATTCGTTAAAGGCAGACATATCCATAAAAAAAGAACAAATCACAGAACTGAGCATGTGCCGAACAGAAGTAAAAGGGGCAAAAGCGGCCCTATCAGATGCCAGCAAAAAAATCACTCATCCCGATCTGACATCACATACATGGTTTGGAAGTCTGGCAGATACATTTGATGGCCTTCGGGATGAGATGGCCTCCGCCAGTCAAGAGATAAAGGGTGCACAGCTAACCAATCTATTGAATCGAATCGATGAAAAAATCAGTGACCTGACAGCAGATATCCATTCGTTAGAACATGAAATTCATTCGGTTGAAAGAAAAATAGAGAAAGAAAAGCAGAAACAACTGGAAGAAAAAAGAGGGAAATAACATGAGTAGAGAAATCAAAATAGACGCCAGTGAGGCGAAAAAAGCATTAAAACATGTAAAACAAGCAGGCGCTCATGTCCATTTAACACTACCAAAAACCATCAAAGGGAAAAATGAGCTCTCCACCACAGAACAGATAGAAAAGATCAACCAGCAATTGAATGCACTAAGTACATCCTATATAGAGATACTTCAGAAACAGCTTGTACAAACAGAACAAGCGGTGAACACCATGATTGAAACAGACAAGGCGCTTGCTTCTAGCAGTAAAAGAAAATAAAGGAGAACGCAATGAAAACCCTTGACGCCTTTGCGCTAATCAATGGAATTGATCAAACACTGAATTCGTTAAAGCAGCAATCACAAAACATCAGCTCACTAGAAAAACAAATCGACCACATCATCTCACTTGATGATGCACTAAAGGGAGAGGCAGGGCAAGCCATTCGAGCATTTTATACAGAATGCCATATTCCTTTCTTGCAATTCTTTCAGGTTGTCATTGAGGAATACAGTTCTGCGCTCAAAAAAACAAAGCAGGCACTTCATGCCCTTGAATCAAATCAACACGGTTTTATTTCACAAACATTTATCGAACACGAACTTGATTCAGGTTTAAAAAAAGCGGAGCGAGCGATTTCTGACATCGTATCAGATGTAAGCCAGGCGATCGGCAGGGTCAGTCATATCGTTCACTTGCCTCATGTAGACGAGTCTGCTTTTCAACAGAGCTATCAAAAAGCGTGGCTTGAGACATCCAGAACCATTGGACTGCTCCATGCCTTTGACAGAGAACAAACAAGTGCTATGAATGAAACAACAAGTGCATTGCAAACAATGAAGCAATACATCAACACTTTAAGCACCATGTTCACCGGTCCAAAAATCGAGATCACCAGCTATCAAAAGGGATCTATTTTCAAAGATACAAAAGAAGAAAAAGTAAGCAGCACGATCAGCGGATTGAATGACAAAATAGACAACCCGAAAGACAATCCGATGATGATCATGCTGGAGAAATTGAGAGAGAAAGAACAGGCGAATGTGGATACGGTGGTTCGGAATGACACCCATAAAAACATCAGTAAACAAATCACAGTAAACGATCCATCGCTTACGCCATTGCAAAGGGAAGCCGTGAACGGGAAAAACAAGATTCATAGAGACATCAGGGTCATAAATGGTAAACTATTCAACGTAAAAGGCATTAAAAGGTTAAAAGAATTCGACATCGCAGATGAAGTCGTCACGGACCCGTCGAATATTGATTTTATTGGCGGGAGATATACCGTTTACGCTAATAAACAAATCATTCGAACGTATATCGCAAACGGCGAAGTAAGAATAGAAGAAGTCGACAAAATTCCAGAAAGCCGCAGCCATGGCAACGCTAAACGCATATTAGACGGTGAAGTCGTCTCAATCACTGAAAACATCATCCTAGAATACAGCGGCATCTACGACGGCTTCCGAGCCGTTACTGGCAAAGACCCAGAAACCAGCAGAAACATCAGCAGCACAGACCAAGCCTTATCCGCAGCCTCTATCATCCCAATCACGAAAATAGTGAAGGTTGGGAAATATGTTTTTAGGTTGGAGCAAGGGAAGAATGTGAAGAGGGTTAAAACACCTGCTTACGGTAAACAATCCGTACCTAAAGGACCTTACCGTGAAGTAAATGGTTTCCCTGCAAAAGTAAAATCAGGAGCTCAAGAAAAACATATTCCAGAAACACCAAATTACAAGCAAGAAGTAGCAAACGGAAAAAAGAAAAGCATTTTTTACGGAGATAATAAAAAGGCACAAGAATTGCTGGATAAATATGCAGGGACAGGCAAGGAATTGGGTAAGAATAAAGAAAGGATAGACTTTGGCCAAGCGATAGGAAAATACTATAATATTGATACTGGAAAGTATGAAGAGACTACTAAGGGAATGATACATTATGGGAAAGATGGTGCTCACATCGTACCAGCGAGGCCTTAAAATGATGAATCGGAGGTAAAAAATGGGTTATGATTCTTTGATTGGAACATTAATAAAGTATGAAAAAAAAGATATGATTTTGGAATGGAATAGTGGATTGAAAATCTTAGGAAAACTAGATACAGTTTTTGAAACAAATAATATGTTAGATGAAGATGATATTAATTTTACAGAATATATTGCTGCTGCTTTCCAAGTAAATGATATTCTTTCTCATCCTAATGAAAACAGTGGCGGTGTATACGATTGGTTAATTCAAGAGAAAAGCTCTTTAGTTGAGATATCTCTTTATGATGATCCACCAAATAAGATTTTGGTAGATGGTCAAATAGTATGGGAATTGGCAGATGAGTAACAATTGACATCTTAGAATTTTAAAATCAAAGCCTTCGGTAAGAGGGCCTTTTTATTATTTATGAGTTAGTGAAATATGTTTCAAGTTGATCGTTGGCAAAACCGGTTTCTGTAGGTTCCTAACTGGGGCAGTTTGGGCTGAAAAATGATAGCGCATGTGTATCATCAAAGCTCAATAAATATTATTAACAGTAAAGTACCATTGAATGATTTAAATAAAACCTTGAAAATAGGAGCATTAAATGAACAAAAAACAACAACTAACGAAACAAATCCAAACGATCATCAACATCCTAGAAAAAGAATATTCACAAGAAATCAATCAAGGTGTTCTCCAATTAATATACAAAAGATATAAAAATGCACAAAGGATCATTCAGAACAATGAAGATCTCCAAAAAATTGTGATCATTGGCGGGGTAAGAGCTTATTTGGATAGTTATAATGACTATCTAAACCCCTTTCTAGATGAATTACATAAAGCAGAGAGTTTGCTTAAATAATAGATAGGACGGTTGTCTGTAGTACTGGAATCAAGTCTTGTATTGGGCAGCAAAACAGAGAAAGGAATACCTATGGAACATAAACAAAACAAAAGCAAAAAAACATCCAATTGGCTATTAAGTATCAGTATTCTTATTGTTATAGGAACAGCTTTGATGAGAGGAGTTTCTTACTCAGATGCTGATTATCGCGGTTTCCCTATTGATTGGCTAGTTCTGCACGGACATCATACTTTTGAATTTCTATTGTGGGGTTTTATACTCGATGTGCTCATTTACTATTTTCTTTTAAAAATGCTCCTTCGTTTGTATAAAAGGGTGATGAAAAAATCAGCTACTAGAGGAGGCTCTTAAAATGCTCAATTTACCTCAAAACCCAAATCTTCACGTGAATAAACCAGCAAGTGACATACACATCAAAAAGGCAGAATCCCAGCTAAACATGGTGCTGCCCCGTGCTTATAAGGCTTTGCTAAAACAGACAAATGGATGTTCCATTGGAGGCGACCTGCTTCTATACGGAACTGGGGACATAGTGGAACGCAATGCAACGTGGGAAGTTCATCATTATGCAAGCGGCTATGTAGCCATTGGCGACGATGGCGGCGGGCAAGTATTTCTTATGCGGCAGGCAGAAGAGGAGAAAAAAGTGTGGATTGTCGATGCTGGTGTGATAGACCCTCAGCATGCGGAGTTGGTGGCTGAAGACTTGTTGAGTTGGGTAAGTGAGGGCTGTTTCATAGAAGTTTAGTCTATTAAGGAGATGATCGATTTGCCGTGGAACACAATGATCGCTGCATGCCTCGTGGTTGGGGTTCCTGTCGTTTTGATTGCAGCTGTTTATTTCATCGCGAAAAGGAAGAACAAGAAAACCAAAGCATCCAGTTGAAAAGCTCTGTGACGTTCCTTGTCATAGAGCTTTTTTCTCTCTCATTCTCCCTCCATGTTATAATAAACACAGTTTATGAACGAGAGGATATGCAGGAGATGAAAAATGAACCTATTGAGTTACTGACACAGCCGACATGGCGAATCATAGATCAATCGAGCCTTGGTCTTTATGTGGACCCGAAGCAATCCTTTGCAATGGATGATACGCTTTGCGCGTCGGTGGGGAAGGGCCTTTCACCAGCGACAGCGCGTTCTTGGGTGCACCACAATACGATCGTTCTTGGGATTCAGGATACAAGGCTTCCATTTCTTCAAGATGGTGTGAAACTTCTTGAGGAGGAGGGGTATCGCGTCATTGTACGCAATTCAGGCGGTCTTGCTGTGGTGCTGGATGAAGGCGTACTGAATGTGTCTTTAATTTTTGCGGAACAAAAGAAAGGCATTGATATTGACCGAGGATATGATGCAATGGTGGAATTGATCCGCCGGATGCTGTCGATGTATGAGGTGGAGATTGAAGCCTATGAAATTGTGGGCTCTTACTGTCCAGGTAGCTATGATTTAAGCATCAATGGAAAGAAATTTGCCGGCATTTCTCAGCGCAGATTACGCGGAGGGGTCGCTGTGCAAATCTATTTGTGTGCAGATGGAAGCGGGCGTGAGCGTGCCGATTTGATCCGTCGTTTTTATAACGCCGCCTTAAAGGACAAACGACAAGAGGTCAAGGCAGTGTTTCCCGATATACAGCCTGAGACGATGGCATCCCTATCAGAATTAACTGGAGAACCAATTGACTGTGCGCTTCTCATGCGTCTTTTACTAGAAGAACTCCAAAAGCTGAGTGATCAACTGACAGCTTCAGGAATGACCACTGAGGAACAGCTAGAGTTTGAGAAAAACATGACGCGGATGATTGAGCGAAATGAGAAAGTGTTCTCGTAAACACATCCATCTTAAAAAATAGGGGTGACGTAATGGAAAAGAAACTTCTGAAAGCCATTGAACTTCGAGAAAGTGGACATCTTCAAGAATCCAATGACATGCTCACCCGTCTTGTAGAAGAGTATCCAGACGATGCCTCTATTCATTATCAATGTGCTTGGAATTATGATTTGTTAGGAGAGGAAAGGCAAGCTGTCTTTTTTTATGAAAAGGCCATCGAGTTAGGGCTGTCTTCAGAGGAACTGGAAGATGCTTTACTAGGGTTAGGAAGTACATACAGAACCTTAGGTGAATATGAAAAGTCAAAACAGGTATTCCTAAACGGGCTGGAAGCTTATCCGAATAACAAAGCCATTCAAACGTTCTATGCCATGACTTTGTATAATTTGAATGAACATAGCAAAGCGATGGAGATATTACTGAACTGTTTAACTGAAACGACAAAGGATCCTACTATTTTGAGTTATCGAAAGGCCATTGATTTTTATTCAAATCAGTTAGATACATTGTGGAAATAATCTGGTGAGTCATATAGAAAGGAAGGATTCCGGTGAAATCCAAAAACGGCAGTTACCTCTATTTACTATGGCTTCCTGTCATCAGGAGAAATGTATGTTTTTGGAAATGTTGTAGATCGACAAAACAATCAAGTCATTTTGTCGATCTATCTTTATTATTTTAATTCAACTTTATAGACAATATAAATGTTAGGATCAAAAGTGTATGTTCCGGGTTGATTAAATGTTGATGCAGAGACTTGGAAAGAATACTTCTGTTTAACAGGAACCCATGCTCCATTTGGATAACCAGCTGGATAAACTTTGAAATCAGGGTATGTTGTGTTAATCCAAGTCATGCTAGAATTTGGGCGTATACTTCGTTTTAATGTATATATGCTTAATGAATTTCGACCGATGTCAGGACCATCAGTTCTAACTTCTGTTATGTAGCTATTATTCGGAATTGAACTGTCATTCGATAGGTCAAAGTTTTGTAGCGAGCTAGTTTTTTTAAATGACGTAATAGAAGTTTGATTAAGAGTAATCCTTTTTTCCATAACTGGTGAATACAGAACGGGCATTCCTACAGTAACATTTAATTCATATGGAAATTGATTTTTATCATCATCAGAAGGTTTAATGTAAATTAAATAATCTCCTTCCGTAACGGTAGGGAACTCAATTTGAGCTGTTCCTTCTTCATTGATTGTACTTTTTCCTATTCCTCTACTTTGTGAAATGACTTCACTATTAGGATTAGTAATTTTGACATCAAATGTTTTAGGAGAACGAAGGGTTAGTTTTTCTGTCTTATTCATGCCAAGGTAGACTTTATAGATTCGGTGATCATCTGTATTTTTAATAGTTGTTTTAGATTCATCCGGAATGCTAAAAGCATTACTTCTTTTTAATTCAATCGGCTCATCTGCTGCCTGTGCGTTAAAGGATATAGTGCTTAATAATATAGTGATCACTAATCCAAATAAAAATTTCCTCAATTATCAACAACTCCCTTTTAATTCATATATATGTATATCGGTATATGCTTTAAGAAGTTAATATAGTATATAAATTCATTTTATGTTTATTAGTTGTAGATTTTTTAAAAAGGAGAAATTGCAATGAAATCCAAAAACGGCAGTTACCTCTATTTACTATGGCTTCCTGTCATCGTAGGAGCCGGCTACGGCATTTCACTTTTGGTGCCGTTTCTTCAGCCTGTACTGACACTTGGCATCGCAGGGCTGTATCTTTTTATCTTTGGTGATTTTCAGGTGAGACAGGTCAGGTATATCTTTATGTTCGTCTTTTTGATCAATGTCCTTTTTAGTGTGATGCTATTTTTGGATATATAAAAAAGTGCTTCCCGCAGGTGGGGAGCACTTTTTGTTATTCTGCCATTTTTTCGAGGTTGCCGTTACGGTCCATTTTAAAGGTTGGTGCGGCAGTGTCGTCATCCTCAAATAAAACTAGTTTTCTTGCACGGTTCATGATTTTGACGAGTGTTTCATAATCTTCTTGAATCGTGAGCTGATCCTTTTCAAGCTTTTTCACTTCAGCTTCTAGCTGCGAGACTTTATGTGATAGCTCGTTGTTTTCTCGTTTTAACCGGTTGTTTTCCATACGTAAGGCAGAGGATTGCTGTCCATCGCCTTCATAGCGGCGTAAGAAATCAATGATGTCTTCAATGGTTAATTCCTGACGCTGTCTAAACGGATTGGCTTCTGGTTTTTTCTCGACACCGTGTGAAGCCTGTGACAATAAATGTGATAAACTAGCTAACTCTTCATTGTAGCTTTTATCGACAAACTGAAGCTGTTCTGCTGTTTCAGCCGCTGGCGCAAACGTTTCTTCCTTTGCTGGTTCCAGCTCCTCAGAAAATTCTTCCTGTGTGATCGTTTCTTCAACTTGCGGTTGATAGAGCAAACGTTTTTTCGCAGGCTGTCCATTGCCGAGTGCACGCATACGTTGTTTACGCTGTTTTTTGGCAAGGGCCAAGGCTTTTTCATATTGATGCCTCACGACAGCATTCCATCTAAAACCGCATGCCGCTGAGGTGCGGTTCAGCTTGTCTCCTACTTCTTCAAATGCATTCAGCTGTGTGCTACCCTCTCTAACATGGCGTAAGACGGTTTCTGCCAGAAGGAGATCGTCTTCCTCTGACCAAGCATCTTGTCTTTGTTTTGACATGTGTTTAAACCCCCATATGATTTGATGGTATTAGATTAGCCAAGTTCAAGAAGGTTTATACAAGTTTGCTAAAAGGATAGTGGAAAATACTAGCTTTTATGTGAACACATACCGGGCTTTCAATGCGTCTTGCAAGTCCAGCCGCTTCGATGTACAATGTTGGGTGGTATATTATTCACTCTTGGTTGTCCAACTGTTTCATATAAAATGAAGTTCATCATTGAAAGGAAGCGTAAGACCATGGCTAATGAGTTTCGCGTATGTGACGATTGTGATGCGACGAACCTAAAGACATTATTGCCTCGACTCAAATCGGTTGACCCTGATGCAAAAATTGAGATTGGCTGTCAATCCTATTGTGGTCCAGGACGAAAAAAGGCTTTTGCGTTTGTGAACAATCGCCCATTATCCGCACCAACAGAAGATGAGTTACTCGAAAAGGTTCAAAAAAAAGTCAAATAAATGTCACTGAATGTGTTCAGTCGACCTAAAAAGAGGTCCGTCCCTGTCAGGTCGGGCTTTTTACGTCCATGCAATCTTTGAGAACACATTCACCAGCAAATTCAAGGATGTTTTCGGGGAAATTTACCCGATATAATAGAAACACGTCTTAAAAAAGAGGGACGAAACGATGGCGTATCCAAAAGGGAAATTATCTGAAGAAAAGGTATTTAAAGATCCTGTGCACCGGTATGTTCATGTACGGGACGCATTAATATGGGATTTAATAGGAACAAGAGAGTTTCAGCGCCTGAGACGAATTAAACAGCTAGGAACCACTTACTTGACGTTTCATGGGGCAGAGCACAGCCGGTTTAATCATTCACTCGGTGTATACGAGATTGTGAGACGGATTGTGGATGATGTGTTTAAAGGGCGACCAGAATGGGATGAAGGGGAGCGCGAGCTTGTGCTGAGTGCCGCTTTGCTTCATGACCTTGGACATGGCCCGTTTTCTCATTCCTTTGAAAAGGTCTTCCACTTAGATCATGAATCGTTTACAAGAGATATCATTTTAGGGCAAACGGAAGTCAATGAAGTGCTTCGCCGGGTCAGTGATGATTTCCCGAAGCATGTCGCAGAAGTCATTGCCAAAACGTATCAAAACAAACAGGTGGTCAGTTTGATCTCAAGTCAAATTGATGCCGACCGTATGGACTATTTGCAGCGTGATGCCTACTATACAGGCGTCAGCTATGGTCACTTTGATATGGAACGTATTTTGCGTGTGATGCGTCCGAGAGAAGATCAGATTGTGATGAAGCAGAGCGGGATGCATGCGGTTGAGGATTATATTATGAGCCGCTATCAAATGTACTGGCAGGTCTATTTCCATCCAGTGACACGCAGTGCGGAGGTTATTTTAACGAAAATCCTTCATCGTGCAAAAGAGCTGCATGAAACTGGCTATATGTTTACACATGCCCCTGTTCATTTTTATTCGATCTTTGAGGGGAATGTCACCACAGAGGACTATATTAAGCTAGATGAATCCATTGTCTTATTTTATTTTCAGGCGTGGGAAGATGAAGGAGATCACGTGCTGGCAGATTTGTGCCGCCGTTTTATGAACCGCCGATTGTTCCAATATACAGAGTTTAATCCGAATGAAGAGATGACGAAATATTTCAAGCTGACCGCCTTGTTCAAGGAGGCAGGAATTGATCCTGACTATTATTTAGTGGTCGACTCTTCCTCTGACTTACCTTATGACTTCTACAGACCAGGGGAAGAAGAAGAGAGGCTGCCAATACACCTTTTAACGCAAAGTGGTCATATTAAAGAGCTGTCGAGACAGTCAGATATTGTTGACGCCATTTCCGGTAAACGAAGAACCGATCATAAACTTTATTTCCCGATGGACTTAATTGTAGATATGTCGGAAAAAGCTGAAGAAAAGAAGGCGATCATGAAGCTGCTTGGATTGGGATAAGGAAGTACTGAAAAAGGAGATGTCGGGAATTTGTTGAAAGAGCATGCAAAGTTGATGAAGGTATTCTCTGAATCAGGGGAAATCGTTGGACGGAAGAAGCTGCAAAAGATGATTTACATAGCCAAAAAGCTAGATTTGCCTTTTTATGAGAAATACGATTTTCATTTTTATGGCCCCTATTCGGAGGAACTGACGCTCAGAATTGAAGAGCTGTGCAACCTGGGATTCTTGGACGAAATGAAGGAAAAAAAGGGCGGATACTATCAATATCGCTATTCGCTGACGGACAATGGGAAAGAGTTTCTCGATCAGTGTGAAGTGGACATGCCTGACCTCAAAGTGCTGACGCAGAAGATGAACGAGCAATCGTCTCGTTTTCTGGAGCTTGTCTCAACGATTTTATACTTTGATGACCTGCCAAAAGATGAGGTAAAGGAAAAGGTCTTCACCATTAAAAGCAAGCAGCGCTATACGGACGAAGAATTTGAGGCGGCTCTTGCTTATATTGATCAGTTGAAGGAATTGAACTAACGAGAAGAACCAGTGTGTGATGGCTAATGGCTAGAACAGACTGGTTTTTATTTTGCGCAGAAACAAGTCGATCTCATGGGTCGACTTGTTTTTTTATGAATGGTGATAAGAAAATCTCGCTAAAAATTGTTTTGTACGTTCTTCTTTCGTCTGTTCAAAGACTTCTTCCGGCGTACCTGATTCGACAATGACCCCATCCTCCATGAAAATCACCCTGTCGGCAATATCATAGGCAAAGCTCATCTCGTGCGTGACGATGATCATGGTGACCCCGGTTTGTGCTACCTGTTTAATGACATCAAGCGTTTCTCCTACAAGTTCTGGATCTAATGCGGAGGTCGGCTCGTCGAACAAAATGACTTCTGGATTCAGTGCAAGTGCACGTGCAATGCCAACTCGCTGCTGCTGTCCGCCAGATAATTGATGCGGATAGGCATCCTTTTTCTCTAGTAATCCGACCTTTGTGATTAATTGGAGAGCTGTGTCATAGGCTTGATCTTTCGGTTGTTTACGGGCAATGACTAAGCCTTCCATGACATTCTCAAGTGCCGTCTTATGAAGAAATAGATCGTATTGCTGAAAGACCATGGCAGTTTTTCTGCGAAGTGCGAGGATGTCTTTAGGCTTTGCTTGATTGAACTTGACGGTCGTGTGATCAATGCTGATTTCTCCTTGATCCGCACGCTCAAGAAAATTCAAGCATCGTAGAAAGGTTGATTTCCCAGAACCGCTCGGACCTAAAATGACGACCACTTCGCCTCTTTTTACCGTTAAATCAATTCCTCTCAGAATCTGGTTTTTACCGAACGCTTTATGCACCTGTTTGATGTCAATCATGCCAATCGTCTCCTTTTGTTTTTGTGTCCATATTTCTCGTATCCGGCTGTAATGGCTTCGATAGAGGCACACAGTGCCCAGTAAATCAGAGCAACGGCGATGTAGGCTTCAAGATAACGATAGTTCCCATTGGCTTTGATTAAAGCGCCGTTTAAAATATCGACCACAGACACCATAGAGACGAGAGAAGAGGCTTTGATTAAACTGATCAGCATGTTGTTCAAAAGTGGAAGGGCGATGGGAAAGACTTGCGGTATGATCACCCTTCGTAAGACCTGCCTGCTGGTGAAACCAACGGATAAAGCAGCATCGAATTGACCCTTCGGGATAGATGCAAGAGCGCTTCGAAATATTTCAGATAACCCGCTTATGGCATATAAAGTAAGAGCGAAAATGGCAATCCATCGTCTGTCCAAATCACTGAAACGAATCTGAAGAGAAAGAGATGCAGCCAAGTGATCGAGCGAATCAGAAAAAATAAGATAAGATACAAGCAAGATTAGGACAACAGGGATTGCTTTAAAAATAGCGACAAACCATTTGAACAATTGAGACAGTACAGGCACTTGATAAAAACGGATAAGTGCAATGCCAAAGCCAAAGACAGAGCCAAACAATAGCGGGAGAAAGCCTAACAGTAGAGTTGTCGGCAAATAATGAAGTGCGGCTAGAAAGGCCTGTAGCATAAAGGCAACATCAAAATCCACTCAGATCGCTCCTTTCTTATGATGTAGTAAAGTCTCCGCCCAATATTTTCTTAGATAATTCAGCGAGCTTACCGTTATCAATCAGCTTCTGCAAGGCTTGATCAATGTCCTTTTGAAGCTTCGTATTGTTTTTTTGATAGAGATAATACGTTTTAGATACGTTTACAGGCTTTCCAGACGTCACAAGGTTGGCATTGAATTGTTTGTTTAGTTTATTGACGTCATACTTTGTGAGCAAGGCAGCATCGACCGTGCCATTCTGCAGGTTTTTGACCAAAATTTCGTTTCCGCCATCTCCGTAGACAATGTCAATTTTCCGATCATGCTTTTGGTTATATTGCTCTAGCAGATAAGCGAAATTACTTCCTGTAGAGGTGTGCACTTTGTGTCCAGCCAAATCGTCAAGGCTTTGAAAGTCATGACCGGATGCTTTATCTACAACCACATAGCTTGTATAATCTGTGTAGCCAACTTTTCCAAATAGATATTTCTTCTGACGCTCATCATTGATTTCATATTGATGGGCAGCGAGATCAACTTTACCGGCATCTAAAGCAGGTAGAATATTTTTAAACTCAAAGGATTCATATTTAAATCGATATTGCGGTAGCAGCCGATCAACTTCATCTAATACAGCCTTCTCATATCCTGTTAATTTGCCGTTTTCATCTAAGTAAACGAAAGGCTGATAAGCGTTCCCTGTCCCAACAATGATTTCTTTTGCATCGGAATTATTATTTTCTGCTTCTGCTTTGACTTCATTCGATTGATCCGTTTGTCCGCAGGCTGCAAGAAGCAATGAACCAAGTGTAAGCAGACCAATGAGATGATGTTTTTTGTTATTTTTCATGTGAATTCCTCCTCGTTTTACTTCGTACGTTTTTCTACAGTGAAGGCCGCTTCAACTCTTTTGAAGGGAACCAATGTTGTCTGACGCTGCTTTCTTGTCCTCGGTGTTTGAATTCGTTTTTCTAATAGGTCAAACGCTTTTTCTAACAGCATACTTAAGAAGATAAAAATAATGGCAGCAATAAAGTATCCTTCTAATACGCGGTAGTATAACGCCCCTAATGTTTGAACCTTTCCTATAATGTCCATTACGCCTAATGTAAAGGCGAGGGAGGTATTCTGTAATAAGTTGACGATGGCCACGCCAATATTCGGGAGGGCGATTCTCCCTGCTTGAGGAATGAGTGTTCTTCTATAAATCTGCCATTTGGTCAGCCCAATTGAGGCAGCGGCTTCATATTGAGATACTGGGACACTCGATAGGGCGGATCGGAATATTTCTGAAAAATAGGCAGCTGTATTGAGTCCATATGTAATATAAAGAAAGATCAATTTGTTCCACATGGAGATATCAAGTCCAATTGTCGCAAGCAAACCTGGCAGACCATAAAAGACAATAAACATCTGAACAAGAATAGGTGTTCCGCGAATAAATGAGACATAGATTGCACTGAGCTGGTGCAGGACGGGAATGCGCTCAATGCGAAAATAAGCAATAATAAATCCAAGAAAGCTGCCAATCAATGTGGCAAATAAAACAATCAGCAAGGTTGTTGGAAGGGCTGATAATACTTTAGGGAAGAGCGTGACCACATACTCCCATTTGAAAAATTCACCCATGTTGAATCACCTCCTATGTTGAAGTCGTTTCGACTTTTTCCTCTGCTGGCGGTGTCCCTAGTATGGCTTCATCAAAACGTTCTGGGATGAGCACTTTATACATCAATACACCTAAGTCGCCATTTTCGGTCTCACGTTCAATATATGTTGTATAGCCTTTTCGTTCGTACATGTCTAAAAGCCAAGGGTGCTTTCGGCCAGAAGTGCCCAGTGTGTATGCTGGCGCCTTGTATGTCTCGCGGAGCAGGGTGTTTTCCACATAATCGAGCAGCTTATTTCCGATCCCTTGTCCTGCTAAATCAGGAGCTGTCGCAAACCACCAAACAAAGGGATATCCTGAGACTGGCTGAGTGCTCTCCCAAGGAAAACGGATGGTGATGGTTGATATAAGCCGCCCGTCTCGTTCTAACACAACAGCAACGGATTTTGTGATGTTTTCTGTGACCATTTCAAGTGTGGCGTTTGTAGACGGCCAATCGATGCCCATTTCTCCAAGCGGTTTAAATGCACTGGACAGCAATTCTAGAAAAGCTGGCGCATCTTCTTCGGTAGCGATGCGAAAAATATCTCGACTCATGACAAACCTCCAATCAAAATAATGTCAAATCAACGCTTTTCGTAAAGCATCGATATCTGGATTCAGCAATGCTTGATACACATGGGGATTTCGGCTGATCTCCACAACTGGCACATAGCGGACGCCATATTTTTTCTCTAAAATATTTCTGTAATGATCATGTTCTGTTACATCAATAATTGAATAAGAAATGTGCTGTTCGTTGAAATAGGACTGAATGTCCTTACAATAACTGCATCCATTTTTGCTCCATAAAATGATTTTTTGTTTGTTTGACATTAGACGTTCACCTCTTGATTTAATTGTTTTTTGGCTGTTAGTTCATGATCGAATGCTTCCTTTAATAATGTGATAGACGCTATTCTTGCATCAATGTCTACAATCGGAGATAGCACGATGAACTCATTGATATCGTATGTCTCGGCTAGTTCATTCAGCCGGTGATGGACGGTTTCTTTGGTGCCAGCGGTATAACCGGTTTTTTGAATGTGAATATTGTAGTGTTCCTTCTCCGTTCCTTTTACCAGTTTTTCTGCATCTTCTAGTGATGTCACATTAAGCTTTCTTCCATCGGAAAAGGAGACCTTTACTGTTTCCTTTTGCTTGATGTGCGAAAGGGCTTGTTCGTGATCTTCCGCTACAGAAACGGTGATGGCGAGAAGAAATTGCTGGTGAGTATCCTCTTTTTGATGTTTTTCGAAAGTCTCCCTTGCTTCTTTTAACAATGTTTCATCTCCATTAATAAAGAAGGCAAACACAAAGGAGATTCCTAGTTTTGCTGCAAATTCAGCACTCTCAATACTTCCGCCTAGAAGGAACATGCCTGGTGATACACTAGGAATTGGCTGAGCATTTAATTCATTTGCTTGTTCAGTAAGATACGTTTTGAGATCCACTAATTTTTGAGAAAAGTCTTTCCGTGACGCTTGATAATCTTCCTGAAGTGCTTGTGTCGATTGATTCAGACCTCCCGGTGCTTTCCCAACACCTAAATCGACTCTGCCAGGCGCTAATGACGCCAGTACATGAAATGTTTCGGCCACCTTAAACGGGCTGTAATGCTGAAGCATGACACCGCCTGATCCAATTCGCAGGCTGTTCGTTTTTGCTAAAAGGTAGCCGGCAAGGGCTTCAGGAGAAGAACCCGCTACTTGAGGATTATTGTGATGTTCAGACACCCAAAACCTGTGATAGCCTAGCTGATCCGCTGCTTCAGCCAGTTTGACGGTATGCTGAATGCCCGTCTCTGCTTTCTCGTTCTCACCGACGAGGCTTTGATCAAGAATACTAAGGGTGAGCGACATTGGCTGTTCCTCCTATTAGACTTTGATATTGAGATAGTGCGAGGTTTAATCTGTCTGTGGCATCTGAATCAAGCACATAGCGATCTGAATCCTGCTTTGTGACCTGTTGATCCACGACATAAACGCCAGATTGAACAACCGTTGCACCGAGTTGATGAATGATCGGTTTCAGCGCATATTCAATGACGAGTAAGTGACCATAGGTTCCTCCTAAAACGAGAGGAAGGACAGGTTTCCCTTGAAATGCTTTCTGGGGAAGGACATCTAAAAACGTTTTTAAAATACCGGAAAAAGACGCTTTGTAGACAGGCGTTAACACAATCACGCCATCGCTGTCATTCACAAGTTCAATGGCCTTGACAATGTCTTCGTTTGAGAAGTCCGCTCTTATTAAGGCGCTGCTTGGGAGCTGGTGGACTTGAATGATCTGAACATCAATTCCATTTAAAGCTAAATCTTGTTGAGCATGATGCAGGACACCGGTTAATCGAGAATGGACAGAATGTCCGCCTGCTATAATGGTTACTTTCGTCAATTCGTCTCCTCCATTTCTTATAATTCCTTCTAAACAACTTGGAATAGTTGATAATATAAATTATAATAAGGCAAACCAATAGAAAAGTATAATTAGTAATCATAAATACATGATTCAGTTATTTAAAATACAGGGAAAAGAGGGGTTTCTATGGAGATTCGAGCGATACGCACCTTTGCCACAATCGTTAAATACGGGAATTTTTTAAAGGCAGCAGAAGCGCTGAATTATTCTCAGCCAACTATTACTTTGCACATCAAACATTTAGAAGAGGAAATTGGGGAGAAGCTCTTAGAACGAGGAAAGACCTTAAAGTTAACAGGATCGGGCCGGTTATTTTATGAAAGAGCTAATTCGTTATTAAACGAGTATGAAAAGCTGACGAAAACGCTCCAAGATTTAGAGCTGGGCATTGCTGGATTAATTCGTATTGGTGTTTCTGAGCCTACAGCCAGTTTAGAGTTTCCTGCTCTCCTTGCAGAATTCAAGGAAAGGTTTCCGAATGTTGAATTTTCTGTGCAAGTAGCGGATGCGAATACGCTGAGTTCCTTACTTTCTCATGATGAGATTGATTTCGCGATTTGCGGGGCACCGGAAGCCTCTATGGAGAATAGCTATAAACCTCTTTTTCAAGATGATATCGTTTTATTGGTCCCGTCTTCCCATCGATTGGCGGAAAAAGATGTAGTAGAGGTGACAGATTTAGAAAACGAGACCATTTTATTCACGCCTCACAATTGCCCCATCCGCATCCAAATTGAACAACAAATCGTTGATGTCATTGGGACCAATTACAATAAGTTAGAGATTACGAGCAGCATGTCTCATAAACACTATGTTCAGGCTGGACTAGGAGTGTCTCTTTTTACACGAACTGCTCATTCTTTTACACTCCCTGGCACGAAGGTATTAGAAATAAAGGGAATTCACGTTTCCCCGCCAGTCGGTCTATTGAGAAAAACAAATGATACGCCTGGAAGAGCCGTACTCCAGTTCATTGATCTCATTGAAAATCAATTGCATCAAACATCATGAAAAGGGGTTAGCCTTTGAGCTAACCCCTTTTCAATGTCTATTTCACAGTTTCTTTGAGATACAGATTTTTCTTTAAAGGCAGATCCAAATTTTCGCGAAGGGTATGAGCTGGATAATTCGGGTCGTAATAGCCTCTTTCTTCCAAAATCGGGATGACATGCTCCGTCCATTCGGTTAAACCGCTTGCTAAAATCGGAGCGCCAAAAATAAACCCATCTGCGGCCTCTTCTTCGATCCATTGGATCAGTTGGTCTGCCACTTGTTCGTAAGTTCCGAAAAAAGCACTTTTGGGGGTGGTCACTCGTAGAGCGACTTCTCTTAGGGTCAAGCTTTGTTCTTTCGCCATTTTTTTAATCGACTCTGTTGTGGATTGAAAGCTATTTGAACCGGCATCACCTATATCAGGAAATGGCTCATCAAGTGGAAATTGACTGAAGTCCAAGTGATCAAAGAACCTGCCAAGGTAATGAAGGGCTTCTTCAATAGAGACAAGATGCTGAATGGCTTGATATTTTTCTTCTGCTTCTTCGACTGTTCTCCCTGTAATCGGGTGGATACCGGGGAAAATTTTGATGTCAGATGGTTTTCTACCTAGCGCTGCGGCTCTATTTTTCACGTCGCGGTAATAGGCTTTCGCCTTCTCAAGTGAATCTGCATTTGTAAATACGGCGTCCGCTTCTTTTGCGGCTAGATCCTTTCCTGCCTCTGATGCACCTGCCTGGAAAATCACAGGCTGCCCTTGATCAGACCGTTCGATATTTAAGGGACCTTTGACAGAGAAATGCTTGCCACGATGGTTTAATGTGTGCAATTTATCTCGATCGAAGAAAACACCTGTTGTTCGATCCCTTATAAAAGCATCTTCTTCCCATGAGCTCCAAAGCCCGTTCACCACATGTAAGTATTCTTCGGCAATTTCATATCGAAGTGAATGGCTTGGATGTGAGCGAATGATGTGATTTTCTGCTGAGCCTTCTAATGGGGAGGTCACAACATTCCATCCCGCCCGGCCTTTACTTAATTTGTCTAAGGATGCAAATTGCCGGGCAATGGTAAAGGGTTCACTGTAGGAGGTGGACACAGTGCCTACAAGTCCGATCTGTTTGGTGACTGTGGCAAGTGCAGATAAAATCGTTAATGGCTCAAATCGGTTCAAGAAATGAGGAATCGAATGTTCATGAATATATAAGCCATCTGCAACAAAGACAAAACGGAATCCCGCTGTCTCTGCCTGTTTTGTGATCGCTTGATAATAATCAATATTGACACTCGCATCTGCTGGAACCGATTCATCCTTCCACGCATTCATGTGGCCTCCTGGACCATGTAACATTAATCCAAATTGTATGTGCTTTTTTCCAGACATGCGAATCGTCCCTTTCGTTTTAAAGTCAATGTGTATATGTTCTTCATCATAAGGTAGAATCGCAGAGAAGTATAATTGGTATCAGTAAAGTGTGACTTTATCTTTTCTAATATCAATCTTTGTTTCTTTATGAGGCTAGTTTGAAAAAAGAGGTGCGATTCCTAAGCGAATGACCCAGACCAAAAGCGCTATTTTTCGATGAAAAGTGTGCCAAAATATCCGAAAAATTAGTGAATATGACGTGATTCGACTTTCTTCCTGTGCATCTATTTCCCTGTTTTTGACTGAATAGAAGGAAAATGGTGAATTTTCAGTGAATATATAACCTTGTGAAAAACAAAGGAGGGATAGGAATGAAAAAGCGTTCAGTCTTTTTGTCATTTTTATTGGTAGGTAGTTTGTTACCGGGGGTAAGTTCAGCTTCAGCACCAGTGGCGAGTGCAGGTCATGAGCATGATCATGGTCATGCGCCGTTCGAAACCCATATTAGTGAGGGGTTGCCAAAGGCAAACGATTTTAAAGATTTGACGACAGCACCTCCAATTGAACGAGATGTCACAACAAAGATTTTAGATGAGTCTGGTAAACAGGTAGGATCTAGAACCTTTAAAGCAAATACAGGAGATTCCATTTCTACAAAAGCAAGTACAGGCAGTCAGAAGGTGACGGTCTATGCAGTTGCTGATGCGCAGTATCGCGCGAAATATAGTGATTGGCAGACGCGGATTGTCAGCATCATTGAGCAAGCGGACGTCACATTTAACCGCGACCATGATGTGGACTTTGTCGTACAAGCAGTAGGGTCTTGGACGTCTTCAGGATCAAATTCATCGCAAATTCTTTCCAACCTTCAGCGCAGCTTTGATGGCAGAGGATACGACTTTGTCACAGGATTTACAGCAAATCCAAACTTTGACGCTGGCGGAATCGCTTATGTTTACAATAGTGCACCGAGCGGAAGTGCATTCGCTGTCAACCTTGACCAAGGAACAGCCAATACAGCAAAAGCGGCTACGCATGAATACGGCCATAACTTTGGCTTGCCGCATGACCCTCAAGGCAGCGGAATTGTCTGCTTAATGAATTATGATTATTCCTACACAGTTGATTACTTCGATGCGGCTCATAAAAGTCAAGTGAACCGTAATAAAGCGTGGTACAGATAAGATGATTAAGAGACAAAAGGACAAACACAGATACAGATGTGTTTGTCCTTTTTATATGCTTACAGATCGCTGATTCGTTTTCCTGCTACGGCATAGTGTTCTTTTTTCATTTCTTCAATAATGACAGAGACTTTTTCTGCACCTGCACCTGTTGTTTCAACAACGGCATCAGTGACTTTCTCTACAAGAGCTCTTTTCTGCTCATCTGTTCTTCCTTCAAGCATTTGAACGGTGACAATCGGCATGATGGCAACCTCCTTTTTCCATTAGTGCTTCGCTTCCCTTTAGTTTAAGGGACTTCTTATAGTATACTGAATGAAGTAAATCATTGTATAGAAAGAAAGAGGGATTCATGCCTTTGGACCAATTTCTTGTTTATCCATTAGAACTTATTCCATATGTCGCCATTACGCTTGTTGTGGCATTCACGATGCACGAGCTGGCGCATGCATATGTTGCGTATCGTTTCGGAGACCCGACAGCTAAGAATCAAGGGAGACTTACGCTAAATCCATTAAAGCATCTGGATATATTCGGGACGATTTTGATCTTTGTCGCTGGGTTTGGCTGGGCGAGACCTGTGCCGGTGAATCGTTACCATTTTAAAAACCCGCGGTTGGCAGGGATTTGTGTCTCCATTGCTGGGCCTTTAAGTAACTTCGTTTTAGCATTTCTAGGCTTTTTTGTGTATGTGCTTCTTCAGAAATTTGGCGGGGAGTCGCTCGTGCGCTTTGAGCCAGGGGTCGATAATTTCTTTTTAATCTTTATTAACCTAAACGTCATTTTGTTTCTATTTAACTTACTACCACTCCCGCCGCTGGATGGGTATCGTATTATTGAGGACGTTGTCAGTCCGGGCATCCGTGCGAAAATGACGCAATTTGAACAATACGGGATCATTATTTTCCTCATATTCGTCATTACACCGCTCGGACAGTTTGTGTTTGGTCCATTGATCGGTATGAGAAATCAAATCATACACTTGTTTAATCTTATTTTGAAGCCGCTGCTTTAGGAGGTTTAATGAATGGAAGGTAAAAAAAAGAAACCAATCGGATTTAATATCATTAAAAAAACAGATGCAACTGATGGACATGGAGGCTTTGGGGCAGGCGCCCTCAGCCTTGATAATATTTCGCCAGTTATCATTGATGTCGAGGAAAAGGAAGCGATCATTGATATTGGTGCGATGCATGCAAGAAGTGCCGTGGAAAAAGGGATTAAATTTTTGAAAAGCAAAGAAGAGGTGCCGAACGGAAAGCCGTATTGGCTCGTATGGGTGACCATTGACCGTAGAGAAGATGGACCTTATTATGCAGGGGTGACAGCCTGTGAAATGACTGTCGACCGCTCAATCCGCCGCGGATATAAGTCACTTCCAGAGCATGTGAATTTAATGGATAAATCGATGAAGCGCAAAATCGTCGTTAGTCATATGGATGACGTATCGAAAAAAGTGCTTGCTGATTTTTTGAAGAGTCATAATGAAGCATTATGGGAAGCATCTACAGATGAATTAAAAGAAGGGTTGGCTGTCCCTGAATAATTGTGAAATTTTTGTGAAGAATGGTGGTTGGCGACCAATTCCAGCCATTTTTTAAGTAAACTGGTGTTAAAGCTAGGACATGGAGAATCCCGAGATGCAGGTCTCGGGGTTTTTCATGTCCTTTTTTAGCGTTTTAGCCACTTTTCCCACCATTTCTTTGGCTTTTGATCTTGAACAGGTTCTTGCTCAGAGGATTTCCCCTCAGGACCATAGCAGATACCTGTCGGCTCCGTTCCTTCTATAAAATAGGTGAATACCTTTGATTCACATCCTGGGCCTGCGAGATCGCCGGTTTTTGGATTGATATACACACCTTTTACGCCATCTGGCGGCATGAAGGAGGAGGCTGGCTGCTTCGAAAGAGCTGACTCCATAAAGGTAGCCCATATTTTTTTCGCATAGGCGGTTTCTTCGACCGAGTCAATGGTGCGCCCTTTATCATAGCCAGTCCATACACCCGTGACGAGCTGGGGCGAGAAGCCGATCATCCAGCTGTCGGCTCCTGTCGTCCCCGATTTCCCCCCGTATGTTCGCGTAAGATCCTTGATAATGGTACGTCCAGTGACACTTGTATAGCCGTTTAATTGATCATTAAACATACCGGACATCATGTCGGTGGTGACAAATGCTGCTTTTTCATCTAGGACTTGCTCTCGTTTTTGCTTTTCCTCAAAGAGCACGTTGCCTTTTGCGTCTGTTACTTTCGTAATAAAGGTTGGTTTGACGCGTTTTCCACCATTGACCAGCATAGCGTAAGCATTGGTCATTTCAATTGGTTTGACAGGAGACGTTCCTAGGGCAAGGGAGGGCACTTGATCTAGTTTTTCGTTGATCCCAAAAGTCTTACCTGCACGTACAAGCTGCTCCATGCCTAAAAATAAATGGGTTTTGACCGCATAAATATTATCAGATAGCGCCAGGGCTTGAAGCATCGTTATACCGTCATTTGCGTAATAGCCGTGATAATTGCTTGGTGAATAAGCCGCACCGCTTCCTTGATCATCCAGCTCAAAAACGGTTTCCTCACTGCGCATGACAGTTGCTGGTGTAAAACCATTTTGCAAGGCAGTGTAATAGAGAAGAGGTTTCATGGTTGAACCGGGCTGTCTTTTTGCTTGTGTCACCCGATTGAATGGACTTTTCTCATAATCTCTTCCTCCAATGAGGGCAAGTACATGACCTGTTTGGGGATGGATAGCGGTAAAGCCGACTTGGATGTCTGATTCGGCATTCATCGTGGCTTTTAACGTCTTCTCTGCGATTTTTTGTAATTCTGGATTTAGGGTCGTTTGGACATGAAGTCCATAGGTTTCGATCTGTTCCTCTGTTAACCCTAAGCTTTGTTTCAATTCTCTAATGACATCATCATAAAAATACGGAGCCTGCTTTGCTTGCAGCTGCTTTTGCTGCAAAGGACGATAGGACAGTTTTTCTTTCGCGGCATCACCTGCTGCCTTTTTCGAAATCATGCCATCCTCTTGCATTTGCCTAAGGATCATATTCTTTCTTGCGCCCGCTTTCTCCTCATTCACATAAGGAGAGTAGAGGGAAGGTCCCTTTGGGATACCAGCAAGCAGAGCAGATTCGGCTAGTGTCAAATTCTTCGCTTTTTTCCCGAAATACAGGCGGGACGCCGCTTCCACACCGTACGCTCCATGACCATAATAAATGGTGTTCAAGTATCCTTCTAAAATCTCATCTTTCGTATAGTTTTGCTCTAAGCGAATCGTGTAAAAGGCCTCATTCCACTTCCGCTTCCACGTTTTATCATGATCTAAATACAGATTTCGTGCATATTGCTGGGTGATGGTGCTGGCACCTTGTACCTTTGCCATGGCACGAATATCGGCCACCGCAGCACCTGCCATTCGTTTCACATCAAAGCCATGATGCTCATAAAAGGTTTTATCCTCAACAGCTACAACTGCCTGCCTGATATGAGGGGACATATCCTTTAACGGGACCCAATACCTCTTTTCCCCAAAGCTGGACTCTCCAAGCTTTGATCCATCTGCTGCATAAATGGTCGTGGATTGGGGAACTTGAACAGAAGGGGCACCTTGCCACTTTGCGAGTAAAAGAATCGTCAAAAAGACTGTGCCTGCAAATAGAAAAGCGAGCAAGCCAATAAAAAAGCAGGCTCGAATCGTTTTCACGGTCATGCGGATTTTTTTATTACTCATGATTGTGTCCATGCAAAGCCCCCATTTTGACGGTTTTTTATCAGTATGGAACAAAGAAAACCGTTTTAAACAAGCGATTGCATGAGCGTGCTTGAAATGGGAAGATATCGCATGCGGTTCTTTACAATTTGATATGAATCCACTATACTTTTTTCTTGGACAATCGATATAGTCATAGCCGATAAAAGGCGCTAACAATAGATGTTTGTTTATTATTGGATGAGAGGAAGATGGACAATGAGCGAGCTTTGGTATACAGAGAAGCAGACGAAGAATTTTGGCATTACATTGAAGGTGAACAAAACCCTTCACACAGAACAAACAGACTTTCAGCATTTAGAAATGGTGGAAACAGAAGAGTTTGGCAATATGCTGTTTTTAGACGGCATGGTGATGACATCTGAGAAAGATGAGTTTGTATACCATGAAATGGTGGCACATGTTCCTCTTTTCACTCATCCAAACCCGGAAAATGTACTTGTCGTAGGCGGAGGAGACGGCGGTGTCATTCGTGAGATTCTCAAGCACCCAAGTGTGAAAAAAGCGACACTTGTTGATATTGACGGTAAGGTCATTGAATACTCGAAGAAATTCCTTCCTTCAATTGCTGGGAAACTAGACGATCCTCGTGTAGATGTCAAAGTCGGCGACGGCTTTATGCACATTGCGGAAGCTGACAACGAATATGACGTCATCATGGTTGACTCAACTGAGCCAGTCGGGCCAGCTGTGAACCTGTTCTCTAAAGGGTTCTACGCAGGAATTTCTAAAGCACTAAAAGAAGACGGTATTTTTGTTGCACAAACGGACAACCCTTGGTTCACTCCAGAATTGATTACAAATGTACAGCGTGATGTAAAGGAAATTTTCCCGATTACAAAGCTTTACACAGCGAATATCCCAACGTATCCAAGTGGTCTTTGGACATTTACCATCGGTTCTAAAAAATATGATCCACTTGCTGTAGAAGACAGCCGCTTCTTTGATATTGACACAAAATATTACACAAAAGAATTGCACAAAGCGGCATTCGTTCTGCCGAAATTTGTGAGCGACTTAATCAAATAAATGAAGCGAAATGGACATGCGCAAATGACGATTTTGCGCATTTTTTGAAGCGTAAAAGGAGGAATTTTGCATGAGATTCGATGAGGCGTATTCAGGAAAAGTGTTTATTGGAAGTCATCCGACATGGGAAGATGCAAAGGTCATTTTATACGGTATGCCGATGGACTGGACAGTTAGCTACCGCCCAGGCTCACGTTTTGGTCCGAACCGTATTCGTGAGGTATCCATTGGTTTAGAGGAATATAGCCCTTATTTGGATCGTGAACTGCATGAGGTACCATTCTTTGATGCTGGTGACATCCCGCTCCCATTTGGAAATGCACAGAAAAGCTTAGATTTAATTGAAGAGTATGTCGACAGTATTTTAGAAAAAGGGAAGTTTCCATTAGGAATGGGCGGCGAGCATCTCGTGTCTTGGCCAGTTTTCCGTGCGATGCATAAGAAATATCCTGATTTGGCGATTATCCATATGGACGCACATACGGATCTTCGTGAGGAATATGAGGGTGAGCCGCTTTCCCACTCGACACCGATTCGTAAAGTTGCAGGACTTATTGGACCTGAAAATGTATACTCTTTCGGCATCCGTTCTGGAATGAAAGAAGAATTTGAATGGGCAAAAGAAGCGGGGATGCACATTTCTACATTTGAAGTACTGGAACCATTAAAGCAAGTATTGCCAAAGCTGAAAGGTCGTCCAGTGTATGTGACGATCGACATTGATGTACTAGATCCAGCTCATGCGCCTGGTACAGGCACAGTGGATGCTGGCGGTATTACGTCAAAAGAGCTGCTTGCATCCATTCATGCGATTGCAGGATCTGATGTACAAGTAGTCGGTGCAGACCTTGTTGAAGTAGCGCCTGTATATGATCATTCTGACCAAACAGCGAATACAGCGAGTAAGCTTTTACGTGAAATGCTGCTTGGGTTTGTGAAATAATAAGTTGATAGAGGAGCTTGTCATCTCATGTAGACAAGCTCTTTTTTTACATGGATCAAAAAGTAAAGGAGGCAGCTCATGCTCTCTTCTATATTGATGGTGCTTCTCGCTTTATGTGTGTGAGCGGCAGGCTTTCTCACGCTGAAACGAGAGCTCGTAGCTGAGCCGCCCGTTTTTGCTTCGAAAAAGGAAGAAAGGAAGAGATGGTTGGTCTATTTCAGGATCGAGGCTTTTTCTATCTGACGGCCATTGCGTTATTCATGCAGGTGGTATGTAAGCAGGCACAAATCGTGCCATTTGATTTTTTTCAGGCATTTTTGGCAAGTTCAGGCATACAAGCTCTTTTTTATTTTCTGAAGAGAAAAGACTTAGGATTAAAGGCTACACTCGTGATATTGGTTAGCTTCATTTTTCTTTTTTTCTAAAGAGAGATTTGAAGACCAAAAACGAGGTTTAATCGTCGTGAAGAAGAGAAATGATGGTATGATAGGCGATCGTGATTATGGTATACTATTTTAGTTAAACGGGTCTTAGCAAAGGAAGTGCAAAATGACACAAAACCAAATTTCAATTCATGTAAAATCAGTGATGAAACCAGAGACGGAACCGGCTGAAACGATCGAATTCCGAACAACTGGAACGTACCAACAGAAGAATGACAAAACGTATCTCACTTACCATGAAGAACATGAAATGGGTCAAGTAAAAACCGTTGTGAAAATGAGTGAAAAAGAAATTTTTGTCATGAGATCAGGTGCTATTCAAATGAAACAGCGCTTTCTCATTGGAGAAACGACTGTCACACATTACACGATGCCATTTGGTACACTTCAGCTTGATGTACACACACATGGCATTGATTTCGATGTGGACAATGGGTTACTGCACATTACGTACGATATGCTGACAGGGGAAGATCAAAAGCATTTACATACATTATCGATTTCGTATAAGGAGGATTTACGTTCATGAATATAGCAGAACAGGTCAAAGATGCATTAAAAGATGAAATCATTGCGGCAGTCGTCAAAGCAGGACTTGCTGATGAAAACCAGGTGCCAGATGTCCTTTTAGAAGTGCCAAAAGAGAAAACTCACGGTGATTATTCCACCAACATGGCGATGCAGCTTGCCCGCATTGCGAAAAAAGCACCTCGTCAAATTGCAGAGGACATTGTCAATGCATTTGACAAAGGGAAAGCGTCGATTGAAAAACTGGATATCGCAGGTCCAGGATTCATTAACTTTTATATGAACAATCAGTATTTAACAAAGCTCATCCCAGCTGTCCTTGAGGCAAAAGAGGCATATGGTGAAACGAATACAGGCGGCGGTCAAAAGGTGCAAGTCGAATTCGTCTCAGCCAACCCAACTGGTGACCTTCACCTTGGACATGCCCGCGGAGCAGCTGTAGGTGATTCTCTTTGCAATATCCTTGATAAAGCAGGGTTCGACGTGAGCCGTGAATACTATATCAACGATGCAGGGAATCAAATCAATAACCTCGCTTTATCTGTAGAGGTACGTTACTTTGAGGCGCTCGGTCTTGAAAAAGACATGCCTGAAGACGGCTACAGAGGTGAAGACATCAAAGGCATCGGGCAAAAGATTGCGGATGAATTTGGTGACCGTTTCGTGCATGAACCAGAAGAAGAGCGTATGAAGTTCTTCCGTGAGTACGGATTGAAATACGAATTAGAGAAATTGCGTGTAGACCTTGAGAATTTCCGTGTCCCATTTGATGTGTGGTATTCTGAAACCTCTTTATATGAAAACGGAAAAATCGAACAAGCGCTGGAAACACTTCGCGCTAAAGGTTATATCTTTGAAGAAGATGGCGCAACATGGCTGCGTTCAACTGATTTTGGCGATGACAAGGACCGTGTGCTGATTAAAAAAGACGGCAGCTTCACATACTTGCTTCCAGACATCGCCTATCATAAGGATAAGCTGGACAGAGGCTTTGATCAGCTCATTAACATTTGGGGAGCGGACCATCACGGCTATATCCCTCGAATGAAAGCGGCGATCCAAGCACTCGGATATCCTGCTGACAAGCTTGAAGTAGAAATCATTCAGCTTGTTCACCTATATAAAAACGGTGAAAAGATGAAAATGAGTAAGCGTACAGGAAAAGCAGTGACAATGCGTGATCTGATTGAAGAAGTAGGCTTAGATGCCACTCGTTATTTCTTTGCGATGAGAAGTGCGGCGACACATATGGACTTTGACCTAGACTTAGCGATTTCAACGTCTAACGAAAACCCTGTGTACTATGCACAATATGCGCATGCGAGAATTTGCAGTATGCTGCGTCAAGGCGAGGAAAAAGGCTTCGAGCCGAATCTTGAGAAAGCAGATTTCTCTCACATCCAGTCTGAAAAAGAATACGACCTGCTGAAAATCATTGGCAGCTTCCCAGAAGTTGTAGCAGAAGCCGCTGAAAAACGTATTCCGCACCGCGTGACGAACTATATTTATGACCTTGCATCAGCCCTTCACAGCTTCTACAATGCCGAGAAGGTCATTGATGTAGAAAACGAAACCAAAACAACAGCACGTCTGTCACTGATGAAGGCGACACAAATTACACTCGCTAATGCATTAAAACTAATTGGCGTATCTGCACCGGAAAAAATGTAATACAAAAAGCCCCCGCTCTATTGTAGAAGCGGGGCTTTTTATATGAAAAACCCGCTATCTTCTAAGGAAAGCGGGTTTTGAAAATTAACCAAGCGTATTAATGATGTTAGAAATAGAATCAAATAATTGGCTAAGTACATCAGAGAACATGTTTTTGCCTCCTCTCTTTTCTTTTTACATCTACTTAACGAAGGGGATGGAGGGTTGGATCACTTTTTTAAAAAAAATTTGCATAGAAAAAACACCTGATGTACAAGTGCTTTTGGCTTTATGATGGATCACCTAAATACCTCTATATTATAGATGTCTATATCATTGAAATATAGACATCAACTGATATAACCAGGCAGACCAGGCCAATTGTTCTTGATGAATAAGGGATATCCAGAATCTACTTCTGTCTTATTGAGATCATATCGCAAATATCTCCAACCTTTAAACATATATGCTTTTTTATTAGTAGGCCAAATCACCATTCCGTTTATAGAATGAGACCAAGATCCTGGAAAATCATTGATGGTTGAAAATGGGGTGGGTGGATCTACTTTATCCATTTTAATATCGTAACGCATGTACGTATAATCCTTGAAGAACAAAGCTACTTCGTTCGTTAAAACCACCGCAGCGTCGATTCTGTCCGTCCAAAGCCCAGGCCAATTATTTTTAATAGGTAACGGGTATCCCGGGTCCACTTTTTTAGAGGCTATATCATAGCGCATATACTCCGAGTCTCTAAAAAAATAGACTTTATTGTTCGGCCAAACCACCGCAGCATCAATTCTGTCCGTCCAAAGCCCAGGCCAATTATGTTCAATAGGTAACGGGTACCCAGAATCCACCTTGTCCTTTTTAATATCATATTGATAGTATTCTCCAGCGCAAAAAAAATACGCCTTTTTGCCGTCAGGCCAAACGATTGGAGCCGTCAACATGTTGTCAGCCAGTATTTCAACAAAATATTTATGGTTGGCAGCATTAAGAATGGCTTCTGCTGGATTGCTGATAGCAAGTTGCTTCGCGTTATCTAGTCCATAACTGATGTCTTTTGTTTGTGCAGCAGCATGGCTCCATTCGTGTATTAGGACACCGAATTTAGAGTCTATCCCTGTTGCAGGTGCTGCATCAAATTGGGGGCAAAGATACACCACCTTTGAATTAAAATAAGTATAGGCAAAATAATTTGGTTTACAATCTGCTCCGGGTTTCACATAATAGTGAATTCCCTCTAAAACCTCTTTAATTTTGTTAAAATGATCCTGAATCACCTTATAATTATTTGGGGAATATGCTCCAAACAATTCAACGTAGAGTTCATTCTTATTTTCCTGACTCCATTCGGACAACTCCAATAATGTAGCGCTTATCCAGGCTCTAGCATTAGCATCTGCCTCGATGACTTTCATGATATCTGGGTCAATTCCTTGAGGCACAGGTTGATTTTCTTTGGGATTAATAGTAATCACTGAGGATTTATTTTTATCTATTAGTGTTGTTTTCTTCTGCTGGAGAAGTTCTTTCTCCCATTTACGTGCCTTTTCACCAGATGTAAGTCTAGGCTTAATATGACTTAGAAGTTTAAATTCTGTGGTTAACGGATCTAGGGTTAACATCTCAAATTCCTTATTGGTAGGGAGTTTGATTTCTCCATTCACTGGGGAGATAACATCAAGGAACTTGGTATAGAGGGTAACTGTATAAATACCAGGCTCATGGATTGGAAATGATGTGGATAAATCGAGTTTCTCAACAATCGTCTTCCCTGCTGGAATGATTCGGTAAGAATCTTTAGTAGGTTCCGCACGCTTCACTAAACGTCCATCATAAGGAATGATAAAGTCTTTTCTACGAATTTCTATAAAATTTAAGACTTCTCCCTCAAGAGGATTATCATATATCAACAAACCGCAATCTGAATCCATTAGGTTTTGGAGCTCGAATTTGAGTATGATAGGTTCGCCACAATTGTATTCGGTTTCCATGTGAATCGAGTGCTTTAATGTATGTTTTGTCAATACAGTCAGTCCCTTTTCATAAATTGATTCTCCCTCAAAAAAGGCCCCTTTAACATTTTGATTGAAGGGGCCTTGTATTCTTTGAAGGAGTTGAATTTTAGTAGTAATCGATCTGAGATGAGGTGATAACGGTTAAGACTAAATAATCATCCTCTATTTTGAATCAAAACAGCATAGTTTCGGTTTAATGAATAACATCATGTATATTAGTGATATGGGCATTACCTTCTAAATCAGCATATATAATGACCACTTTACAACCCTGCATTGGAGGATTAGTAGTAGCAGTCGTTTTACAGATAATACAATAGTTATTTCCAGAAACTAACTGAGATGCCACATATAAAACTGGGACATATTGAACACCTACAAAACCTTCAAAAGCCTTGCTAAATGCTGTTGCTACAGGTTGGGGTAAATTACAACCTTGCATGTCTTGAAATTCCCATCCGCCGGAACTAATAGACATTTCGAACACATCCTTTCTCGTCTTTCACTTATTTATCTCCTCCCTTTTGCTTTTTATGCAAACATTAAGAAGTCTCTTCTCAACTTAATAAAGGTCGTCATGCGGAGAAAAACAGAATTTGTTTTTTGTTGATCCTTGATAGACCCCGATTATAAAGAATCAAAACACTCCAGTCTGTAAAAGCTAGAAGAAAGCAGTGAATCGTGCGTTTCAGACAAGCTGTGCAAAGGGTATGGAAGAGAAAAAGACAGAATGAGGGCGGAGAATGTGAAAAAGAGGAGACTAGAGTTTTTATTTTTATATTTCATGATATTCGGGGCATATGTGATGTTTTGGTGGCCGGTGCCAGCGTGGGGCTTTCAGCTTTACGTAGTTAGTTATATCGCCATTATTTTATTTAGTATCGTCTCGCTCATGCTAGAGAATCGGACATCACAGCACACATTGTTATGGATCTATGTGCTGATCTTTTTCCCGATCATCGGATATATGTTCTATTTGTTCTCAGGACAGCTCTACGTAAAAGGCCATTTATTCAAATCAAAGAGAATGTATAACCGTGAAAAGTTACGTAGAATATCTGAGCTTGAGAGCAAGCCGGATGAAACACGTTTAACCGAGAATCAGCGTGCTTTTTTTCATTACACAGAAAAAGCGACAGGCATGCATGTGAATACAAATAGTGATATGGATATTTTAAAGAATGGGGAGGAAACCTTTCCTCTTATTTTTGAAGAGTTGAAAAAGGCAAAAGCGTTCATTCATATTGAATATTACATGTTTAAATCTGATTTCCTCGGTCACCAAATGATGGAGATTCTGATTGAAAAAGTGAAAGAAGGGGTAGAGGTTCGCTTCATATATGATGCGGCAGGTAGCATTCGCTTCTCTCGAAAGGATATTAAACGATTGAAGCAAGCAGGTGTAAAAGTCGCTCCGTTTCTGCCTTTAAAATATGGATTCTTTAATCAAAAATTCAATTTCCGAAATCACCGGAAAATCGTGATTATTGATGGAGAAACGGGGTTTGTCGGCGGGTTAAATGTTGGGAAGGAATATGTAGGGGGAGATGAAAGCATCGGCTTTTGGCGTGATACGCATGCAATACTAAAGGGTGAGGCTGTTCAAACCCTTCACTCCGTGTTCATGCTGGACTGGGAGTATGTATCCGATGAGGTGTTAATTGATGATCCGAAGTATCATACGCCGCACCCTGTGACAGGAGAGGATGTCATTCAGGTTGTACCCACTGGACCTGATATGAAGGAAAGTATGAGTGATTTATATGATGCACTCATTTCAAATGCGAAGCAATTTATCTGGATAGCGACACCTTATTTTGTCCCCAATGAGTCCATTCGTACAGCGCTTAAAATCGCTGCCACTAGAGGGGTGGATGTGCGGGTGATGGTACCTGAGACAAATGATGGCTTTCTCACACAATACGCCACACGATCCTATTTTGCTGAGCTTCTGAAAGAAGGCATCAAGGTGTATCACTATCAAAAAGGCTTTATGCATCAAAAGGTCATGATTGCAGATGGAGAGCTTGCCTCTGTTGGTACGGCCAATGTGGATATGAGAAGCTTTCAGCTCAATTTCGAGGTCAATGTCTTTACAGCCGCGAAAAAGCCAATTGAGCAATTGATGGCTCATTATGAGGAGGATATGAAAGAATGTGAGCAAATGGGACCGGTTCATTTTTATAAAAGGGGCTTAAAAGAGCGCTTGAAGGAATCATTTGCCCGGTTGTTTTCTGGTGTGCTGTGAGGTTTTCCATTGGAGAAATCATTTCCTGATCTAGTATTTTGAAGAGGATTCCTCTATAATTGAAAATGATTATCAATTATAGAGGAAATGAGGTTTTTTTACATATGCTAAAACGCTTTTTCGCCTATTACAGGCCCTATCGCGGTCTGTTCTTTTTAGATTTCTTTTGCGCTGTCGCAGTTGGACTGATGGAACTAGGTTTTCCGCTTATTGTGAACTACTTCATTGATACATTATTGCCAACAGGGAACTGGACGGTCATTGGCTGGACCGCACTTGCTCTGTTTGTCATTTATGCACTCAGCTCGGTTATGCAATTTATCGTGTCATACTGGGGGCACATGCTTGGTATCAATATTGAAACAGATATGAGGAAAAAGCTATTTGATCACTTTCAGCGCCTCTCATTTAAATTCTTTGATAACAATAAAACGGGAAAGCTCATGTCACGGATGACGAATGATCTCATGTACATTGGTGAGGTAGCGCATCACGGGCCTGAAGACTTATTCATTGCGATTATGACGATTCTTGGCGCCTTTGCTGTTATGCTGATGATTAATTGGCAGCTAGCCATTTTAACCTTCCTGATCATGCCTGTTATCATCTGGCTTGCGCTTTATTTTAATAAGAAGATGACGAAGGCGATTACACAGCTGAACAATGATATTGGAGACTTTCATGCAAGGGTGGAGAATAATATCGGCGGCATTCGGCTTGTTCAAGCCTTTGCAAATGAACATTTCGAGAAAAAACGCTTTGCTGAAAACAACAACCGCTTTCGGAAGGCGAAGCTCCTTTCTTATAAAATCATGTCCGTCAATGGCTCGATCAGCTATATTCTCACACGTCTTGTGACGCTGTTTGTCCTGCTGGCTGGTACATGGTTTGTTTTGCAAGGTCAATTAACGGCAGGTGGTTTTATCGCCTTTGTTCTCATCACAAACGTTTTATTCAGACCGATTGATAAAATCAACACGGTGATTGAAATGTACCCAAAAGGCATTGCCGGTTTTAAAAGCTATGTCGATTTACTTGAAACAGAGCCGGATGTGAAGGATACAGAAGGAGCTCGTGATGTTTACGGACTGAAGGGTGAAATTGAATACCGAAACGTGACGTTTGGCTATGATGAGCACAGTCATGTGTTAAAAGGTATCCATTTGAAGATCAAACAAGGAGAAACTGTTGCGTTTGTCGGGCCATCAGGAGCGGGGAAATCGACCATTTGCAGTTTGCTGCCTCGTTTTTATGATGTGGATGAAGGAGAGATCACGATTGATGGAGTGAGCACAAAAACCATGACCCTGTCTTCTTTAAGACAGCAGATCGGCATTGTGCAGCAGGATGTCTTTTTATTCTCAGGCACCATTCGTGAAAATATTGCGTACGGCAACCTAGAAGCGAGTGATGCAGAGATTTGGGAGGCCGTACGACGTGCACATTTAGAGGAACTCGTTCAGCGTTTCCCAGAAGGATTAAATACTGTGATAGGCGAGCGCGGCGTCAAGCTGTCAGGCGGTCAAAAGCAGCGTCTGTCGATTGCACGGATGTTCCTAAAAAATCCTTCTATTCTCATTTTAGATGAAGCCACGTCAGCACTGGATACAGAAACAGAAAAAGCCATACAGGATGCACTGAGTGAGCTGGCCGCCGGCCGGACCACACTCGTCATTGCCCACCGGCTTGCGACGATTAAACATGCTGACCGTATCATCGTTGTGACAGAGGAAGGTATCCAAGAACAAGGCCGTCACCAAGACTTAATCCAAATGGGCGGCGTATACAGAAGACTGCATGAAGCGCAGTTTGGACATTAAGGAAAAAGCCCTTTTGATAAAGGGCCTTTTTTGTTAGGATAATTAAAACTCGTGTAGGAAGGAGCTGATGGAATGAAGGGGCTTCGGCGATTACAAAAGGGCGATAAGATCGGTATTTTTTCACCTTCAAGTCCTGCATCTGCGACCTCGCCTCTGAGGTATCAGAGGGCGAAGAAGTGGCTTGAGCATAAAGGATTCATTGTGGAACCAGGATCATTAACAGGGAAAGAGGATCATTACCGTTCAGGTACGATTCGAGAACGAGCAAATGAGCTGAATGAGCTGATGGCTAGAGAGGATTTGGCCTGCGTGATGTCGATGATTGGCGGGACAAATTCGAATAGTTTACTGCCTTATCTTGATTTTGACCTGCTGAATAAACATCCGAAAGTCATGATCGGTTATTCAGATGCGACAGCGATTCTTTTAGCAGCATATGAAAAAACAGGGATGCCTGTTTTTTACGGGCCGGCACTTGTCCCATCCTTTGGGGAGTTTGAACCGTTCGTCAACTATACATATCAGTCGTTTGAGGAGATCCTGATGCACCCGCAAGCCATTCCATATCAGGTGGAAAAACCGCCCTTTTGGACAGATGAACGGATCAATTGGGAAGAGAAGACGCGTGACAAAGAAAAGCGACCAAACGATTGGCTGTGCCTCATAGAGGGACAGGCTAAAGGCAGACTGATCGGCGGGAATCTTAATGCCATGTACGGCATTTGGGGGAGTGAGTTCATGCCTGTTATTCAGAAGGGGGACATCCTCCTCATTGAAGATTGCATGAAAACCGCTTCGATTGTAGAAAAAAACTTCTCTCTTTTGAAGGTAAATGGTGTGTTTGAACAAGTATCAGGTATCCTCCTAGGGAAACATGAGCTGTTTGATGATGAAGGAACGGGCAAAGAGCCGCATGATATTTTACTTGAGGTGCTAGGAGACACAAAGAGACCGCTCATCGCTAATTTTGACTGTGCTCATACGCACCCGATGCTCACCATGCCAATAGGGACACAAGTGAAAATAGATGCAACCACAACGAAAGTTTGGTTAACGGAAGCGTGGATATAAGAAAAAAAGCAGCCCCCGGCTGCGTTTTTTTTATGAAACCTTCTCTTTTTCAAATGGTTGAAGGAGGTCTTGTGCCTTTTTCCCTTCTACCACAATTAAGTAGTCTGACTCTAAATGAGTGAGCCTGAAGGCTTCAAGCTCTACCACATTTTTAATGCTGCACATTGTTTTTTTCGAATACACATATAAACGATGCTGAGCCTGCTGGCACTTTTCATATAGAGATATAAGCTTATGTAAATTCAACGCTTTCGCAGCGATTCGGATTGAATAGATTTGAGACATCCTCATATCCTCCTGTTCATTACTTTCTCACAATAGCTTTGTTACCCCTGTTTGCACAGGGATAAACCTGTCTCTATGATTTCCACTCAATGGTTCCCCCGCCTGTTCGCCGATTGCCTCTTATCGCAGACAGTTCTTCGACTAGACGGAGCAGGGCCTGATCCTTTAACTTCGCCTCAATCATAAAATCTACATCACGTCCATATGGTTTTAATGCTTGAAAAAGCGGTAAGACAAAGGTCATATCTACACCATCCGCATGACTGCGTATCGCTTTTTCTGATTTAGGTGAGGATAAATGGATTTTAGGCGGAATACCAGTGCTTGTCCAAGTGCCAAACATTCTTGGGAGGATGTCTTCAAGCGCTGCATTGTCATCTTTATTTGCCACGTGATGATGGTAATCAAAAACAAATGGAATATCGTGCTTTTCACATACACCAAGCGTTTCCAACGACGTATACGTTTTGTCATCATTCTCAAGCGTCATTCTCGCCTTGATATGCGCCGGAAGCTGTTTAATATTTTCATCAAAGCGGTAAAGAGCCGAATCTTTATCACCGTAAGCACCGCCCACATGAATGTTGATATAGCTTTCCTTTTCGAGCTTCATCGCCTCAAGCATTTGAACATGATACGTCATATCCATCACCGCATTCTCTGTGATGGAAGGCTTTGGGCTTGTAAACAAGGTGAATTGATTGGGGTGAAAGCTCACTCGTAACCTGTGCCGTTTCACCAACTCGCCAATCTCTAGGAACTCCTTGCGAAAGGGTGTCACAAAGTCCCAGCGAACCTCGGGATGGGTTGCTAGTGGAACAATTGAGCTGGAAAAACGGTAAAGCGGAATATCATGAGCAATGGCAAAATAAAGCGTTCTTAACGTATTCACAAGATTGGCTTTCGTTGTTCGCAATAAAGCCTCTTTCCTGTCTTCTTTTGAGAGCTTGCTGTATCGTGCGAAGGTCAGCGACTTGGCAGGAGAAGCTTCCCACAGGGTGACAGCATTGGACACATAACCAAATCGATAGCGCATATGTCATCTCCTTTATAAAAAATACGAAAACATGGCGCCTACCCATTCAAGCGGCCGTGTGAAAAAAGGGCGCTGCTGAAATTTCTCTTCTGTCACGCGCTCGGACACTTCAATATGTTCACGAATCTTTTCCTCCACATGCGCCGTAAAGACGGCGTCATCAATGGCTACTTCTATTTCTTCGTTTAAAAACAAGCTGCGTTTATCAAAATTCGCTGTACTGATCATGCAGCGGCTGTGATCTATGAGAATGGCTTTCGCATGATAAAACCCTTTATAAAAACGATACACAAGGCAGCCGGCGGCAATTAAATCCTTCAAATAATGGAATCCAGCCTCTTTAACAAGTGGGTGATCTGCCTTCATAGGGATAATGATTTCAACTGTGACGCCTCGCTTTCGTGCATCAAGCAGTGCCTTGAGAAGAGGGGCTGATGGAATAAAATAAGGCGTACAGATGATGATCTGCTGCCTTGCCTGCTGAATATCTTGGAGTAATAAGGCTTCTAAAGAAAAGCCAGCAGTCGCGCGTGTTGTGCATTGAAGTGTTCCCGGTTCAAGTGGGGGAAAAACCTCATATTGTAGCTGATGAACGCCAGATGAACGGTATAAATCATTGAGAAACACGTGCTGGAGATCTGCGACAACCTGTCCGGTCATGCGTAAATGAAAATCCTTCCAAATGCCAAAACGGCCCTTTTTCCCAACATATTGATCGCCAATATTAAACCCGCCAATATAGCCAATCCTTCCGTCTATTACCGTGATTTTACGATGGTTTCTCATGTTTAATCGATAAATCAAAAAAGGGAAACGAGGTTTATTGAGAAAATAAAATTGAATGCCGCTTCTTTCTAGCATGTCAATCGACTTTTGATCAAGCGAATAGGAGCCTAATCGATCTGTGAGCAAAATGACGGAAACGCCTTGTTCCGCTTTGGCTTTCAGCGCTTGTAAAACCCTTTGACCAATCTTGTCGTTCTTTACAATAAAGAACATCATATGAATAGAAGAAGAGGCCTGCTGAATATCGTTAAGCAACTGATCAAAAAGTGGTTCGCCATCATGATAAAAAACGGCATCACCGCTTGTTTGGTCAAAAGATCGTTCAAAAGCGTGAGTAGAAAAATATTTCTTTCCCATATAAAGGTCTAACAGTACGAGCAAAACAATGGCAATGAATACGAGTAGGATAATCAATGCGATCATGAAGCTTCCTCCTTTTTTGCATATATCAATAGTGTACCCAAATGTGTAAAAAATATTGACTGAATACTCATTCATTATTTATGATAGAGGTACAACATGGAAACGGAACAAAGTGGGTTGTGGGGAATGAAAGGGGGAGCAGGATGAATAGCCTTTTAATCATGAACTTGATCGCATTTGCGGCGGTGACCGCTTACGCTGTGTATTTGTTTATTTATCTCATTCGAACACGAGCGGCATATATTCGTCTTGGTAAAAAAGAAGAGTTTCAACAAGACATGAAGAAACGCTTAGAGCGTGTTTGGATCAATGTGTTTGGGCAAAAGAAGCTGTTAAAGGACAAGAAGAGTGGCATCATTCATGTGCTGTTTTTCTACGGATTTATCCTTGTCCAGTTCGGAGCCCTTGATTTTATTATGAAGGGACTTGTTCCGGGCAGCGGGCTCCCTTTAGGTCCACTGTATGGCGTCTTTACGTTTTTCCAAGAGGTGGTCACACTTCTTATTTTAGTAGCAGTTGTTTGGGCTTTCCATAGAAGATATGTGGAGAAGCTTGTCCGTTTAAAAAGAGGCTTTAAATCAGGCCTTGTGCTGCTGTTTATTGGCGGCTTGATGCTGACAGTCTTACTGGGAAACGGCATGAATATTATCTGGCATGGACACTCTCTATCACCAACTGAGCCAATCGCTTCCGGTATTGCATTCTTGCTGGGCTGGCTCTCGCCTCTTGCGGCAACGATTGTTTTTTATGTCGCATGGTGGGTGCATCTTCTTATTTTACTGACGTTCTTAGTATACGTCCCGCAGTCTAAGCACGCTCATCTGATTGCAGGTCCGGTCAATGTTTTTGTCAGCAGATTAGACCCGCCAGGAAAGCTGCAAAAAATTGATTTTGAAGACGAGACTCAAGAAACCTTCGGTGTGGGGAAAATTGAAGATTTCCGTCAGTCTCAGCTGATTGATCTTTACGCCTGTGTAGAATGTGGGCGCTGCACGAATATGTGCCCGGCAACAGGGACAGGGAAGATGCTGTCTCCAATGGATTTGATATTAAGATTAAGAGATCATTTAACAAATAAAGGAGCCGCCATCACATCAAAGACCCCTTGGGTCCCGCAGCTTGTCTTTAAGCAGACGACAGGAAATCAGCTGGCGATGCAGGCGAGAGGCGCTGGAGCGGAAGAATCGGCTGCTAGCACTATGTATCACCCTTCACTCATTGGTGAGGTCATTACAGAAGAAGAAATCTGGGCATGCACAACGTGCCGAAACTGTGAAGATCAATGTCCTGTCATGAATGAACATGTTGACAAAATTATTGATATGCGCAGATATCTTGTGCTGACTGAAGGGAAAATGGACGCAGATGCACAGCGAGCCATGACAAGCATTGAGCGCCAAGGGAACCCGTGGGGATTGAACCGAAAAGAAAGAGAAAATTGGCGTGATCTTAGAGAAGATGTGCATGTGCCGACAGTGAAAGAGCTGAAAAAAGCAGATCAGACCTTTGAGTATTTATTCTGGGTTGGGTCAATGGGGGCGTATGACAATCGAAGCCAAAAGATTGCGCTTGCCTTTGCAAAGCTCCTCAACGAAGCAGGTGTCTCCTTTGCCATCTTAGGCAATAAAGAGAAAAACTCAGGGGATACACCAAGAAGACTTGGAAACGAATTTTTATTCCAAGAGCTCGCTGCAAAAAACATTGAAGAATTCCAGAAAAACGACGTCACAAAGATCGTCACGATTGATCCACACGCCTACAATTTATTTAAAAATGAATATCCAGACTTCGGGCTTGAGGCAGAAGTGTATCATCATACAGAATTACTGGCAGAGCTAGTGAAAGAAGGGAAAATAACGCCTGTACATGAAGTGAACGAGGTGATTACCTTCCACGATTCTTGCTATCTGGGCAGATATAACGAGGTGTATGATCCGCCAAGAGACATTTTAAAAGCCATTCCTGGTGTGACGCTGAAAGAAATGGAGCGTCATCGTGAAACCGGTATGTGCTGCGGTGCAGGAGGGGGCTTAATGTGGATGGAGGAAGAGACAGGTACCCGGATTAACACAGCACGAACGGAGCAGGCGTTACAGGTGCAGCCGTCCATCATCAGCTCAGGATGTCCTTATTGTTTAACCATGCTGGGAGATGGGACGAAAGCGAAAGAAGTAGAGGAGCAGGTAGGCACATTTGACGTGGCAGAACTTCTTGAAAAATCCGTGTTTGGCGAGGCTGGAACGCAGGCTTCGTAAGGATGGCAGGCCGGTGAATATCGATGTTCATCGGCTTAAGCATGGCGCTGTCTTATCAGCTGCCTGAATCATGATGTAAGCGGTAACAAATTGGAGGGGACATACATGAGCACGACAGTCATTGTATCTGGAGCAAGAACACCTTTTGGAAAACTAGGCGGTTCTTTAAGTGGCTTAACTGCCGCAGAATTAGGCGGCATGGCGATCAAGGCTGCGCTGGAAAGAGCCTCAACTTCTCATGAGGTGGATGAGGTCATCATGGGAAGTGTTCTGCAAGGAGGGCAAGGTCAGATTCCTTCAAGGCAGGCTGCAAGATATGCTGATCTTCCATGGTCTGTCCCGGCGCAAACCATCAATAAAGTCTGTGCATCAGGAATGCGTAGCGTGAGCACAGCAGATCAAATCATTCGAGCGGGAGATGCTGAGGTCATCGTAGCGGGTGGTATGGAATCCATGTCTCACGCCCCTTATTTGCTAAAAAAAGCGCGATGGGGCTACAAAATGGGAGATGGTGCAGTACAAGATGCGATGATTTTAGATGGATTAACCTGTTCGTTTACAGGTGTTCATATGGGTGAGTATGGAAGCAGGGCAGCAAACGAGCTTGGCATCACGCGAGAAGAGCAGGACCTTTGGGCACTAAGAAGTCACGAACGAGCCATCGAGGCTCAAAAAAACGGCTTTTTTCAACATGAAATCACCCCAGTGACCGTCAAGACGAAAAAAGGGGATCAGCTCATCACAGAAGATGAATCCCCGCGGCGTGATACATCATATGAAAGGCTCTCAAAGCTCATGCCTGTGTTTGACCAGACAGGTACAATTACCGCTGGAAATGCACCAGGTGTCAATGACGGAGCAAGTGCGCTTCTTCTCATGAAAGACACATATGCTACGCAGCATGGTGAAAAACCAATGGCTGTCATACTTGGACATACACAGGTAGCAATAGAGGCGAAGGACTTTCCGAAAACACCAGCCTTTGCAATCGAGATGGTTTTAAAGAAAACAGGAAAGCGTCTAGAGGATATTGATTTGTTTGAAATCAATGAGGCTTTTTCAGCGGTAGCTCTAGCCTGTGAGAAAATGATCGGGCTGGACCGGCGGAAATTAAATATCAATGGAGGAGCAGTCGCACTAGGCCATCCAATTGGGGCAAGTGGAACACGGATCATACTGACCTTAATTCATGCGTTGAGACAAAGGGGAGGAGGTATTGGTATCGCGGCGATATGCAGTGGGGGCGGTCAAGGGGATGCCATTATGATCAAGGTGGATTAAAAGGGAGGCGCTTATTGTCATGAGTACAGAAGAAACCATCATGGTCGTTGGGGCTGGTCAAATGGGATCTGGCATTGCCCAGGTATTTGCTCAGTCAGGCTACACAGTCCTGCTCCACGATGCAGTAGAAGAGCAGATTCATCGAGCCATTTCCTCCATGACCAAACAGCTGACGAAACGAGCGGAAAAAGGAAAGCTGGCACATCAGGCAGTCCGTGATATTACGCAGCGGCTTGCCGTTTCCACAGATTTAAAGGACGTACAGCAGGTTCATTTAGTGATTGAAGCGGCATCTGAACAAATGAATGTCAAAAAACAAATCTTTAAAACCCTCGATCAATTCGCTGAGGAGAAGACGATATTTGCAACCAATACGTCTTCCCTCTCCATCACAGAATTAGCAGCCGTTACGACAAGGCCAGAGCAGGTGATTGGCATGCATTTCATGAATCCTGTTCCTGTGATGAAGCTGGTTGAGGTGATCCGTGCATTGCAAACGAATGACGAAACATACAAACTCGTTTTTGAAGCAGCGAAGACATTAAACAAAACCCCAATTGAAGTGGAAGACTTCCCGGGCTTTGTATCAAATCGCATATTGATGCCGATGATCAATGAAGCCATTTATACCCTTTATGAGGGCGTAGCAGATGCAGAAAGTATTGACAGCATCATGACACTTGGGATGAATCACCCAATGGGCCCGCTTCGTCTTGCTGATCTAATTGGACTGGATACATGTTTATTTATTATGAATACCCTTCACGAGGGTCTTGGAGATAGCAAATATCGACCTTGTCCTCTTTTGAAAAAATACGTGAATGCAGGCTGGCTTGGCCGAAAGACAAAGAGAGGTTTTTACACATACCACGACCACTCATAGGGGGAGTCAAGATGGATGTTATGCTAACGGAACAACAGCGTCTTTGGAGAGAACAAGTGGCAGCATTTGCACGTCAGCATGTACTCCCTGAAGTAGAAGCCATGGAACAAGGTCAGTTTCCAAGAACACTGATAGCTAAGATGGGAAAGCAAGGCTTTCTAGGACTTCCGATACCAGCTGTGTATCAAGGGTTAGAGGCAGATTTTACGACCTATATCATTGCGATTCATGAATTATCGAAAGTGAGTGCAACCATCGGTGTCATTGTGTCCGTTCATACATCTGTCGTGACAATGCCTATTTTGGCGTTTGGTACGACCGAGCAAAAAGAATCCTATGTTCCGCTGCTTGCGTCTGGGCAGAAGCTGGGAGCCTTTTGCCTGACGGAACCAACCGCTGGCTCAGATGCTTCTAGTATTCAGCTAAGGGCAGAGCAGGTAGACGAACACTATATATTAAATGGAACGAAAATTTTTATCACAAGCGGCGGGGAAGCAGAACTGTATCTTGTATTTGCAGTGACAGACCCTGCTTCTGCTAAAAAAAATATATCAGCGTTCATTGTCGAAAAAGATACGCCGGGATTTACGATTGGAAAAGATGAGAAGAAGATGGGACTTCACGGATCAAAAACAGTGACGCTTCATTTTGATGGCGTGCGAATCCCGAAGGAGCAGCTACTCGGTGCAGAAGGAGAGGGCTTCCGAATGGCCATGTCTAGCTTGAATGCGGGGAGAATCGGTATCGCGGCCCAAAGCCTTGGCATTGCAGAAGCTGCATTAACGGAGGCAGTGACCTATTTAAAGCAACATCCAGCAGGTCTTGAAACGACCATTCGGCTAGGCGATTTAGCGGCGAAGCTTGAAGCGGCCAAGCTGCTCGTCTATCAAGCCGCTGCTTATAAAGAGGCAAATCGCCCGGTCACAAAGGAAGCGTCGATGGCAAAGCTATTTGCCTCAAGAACAGCGGTTGAGATCAGTACAGAAGTCATCCATTTGTTAGGCATGGACGGTTATACGAATCGATATCATGCGGAACGCTATTTTCGTGATGCGAAAATTTGTGAAATCTATGAAGGAACAAGTGAAATTCAAAGGCTGGTCATTTGTAAACAGCTAATATGAAATGAGGTGGCTCGTGATGCAGTTCAAATTAAGTGACGAACATGAAATGATCCAAAAAATGGTGAGAGATTTTGCGGAAAATGAAGTGGAGCCAACAGCAGCAGAGCGAGATGAGACAGAAACCTATGATCCAGCTATTTTTCGTCAAATGGCGGAGCTCGGTTTAACGGGCATCCCTTGGCCGGAAGAAGTTGGCGGGATCGGTAGCGACTATTTAGCCTACGTCATAGCTGTTGAGGAGCTTTCAATAGTGTGCGCCTCTACTGGCGTTACCCTGTCTGCCCACACATCTCTCGCCTCGTGGCCAATCTATACATTCGGGACAGAGGAACAAAAGGAGACCTATTTAAAGCCGCTTGCAGAGGGACAGAAGATAGGCGCATACGCACTCACTGAAAGCGGCTCCGGCTCTGATGCCGGCGGAATGAAGACAACCGCAGTGAAAAAGGGCAGTGAATACATCTTGAACGGTGCGAAAATCTTTATTACCAATGGAGGTATTGCGGATTATTATATTGTGTTTGCCGTGACAGACCAAGAAGCTGCATCTCGAAATACAACTGCTTTTATTGTAGAAAAAGAGACACCTGGCTTCTCAATTGGTAAAAAGGAAAGCAAGCTGGGCATACGCTCATCGCCAACGACAGAAATCATCTTTGAAGACTGTCGTATTCCCGAAAGGAACCGGCTTGGTCAAGAAGGCGAAGGGTTTAAAATAGCGATGATGACACTCGACGGCGGTAGAAACGGTATTGCGGCACAGGCTGTTGGAATTGCCCAAGGCGCTCTTGATGCGGCGGTGAATTATGCAAAGGAACGCAAGCAATTTGGCAAACCAATCATTCAGCAGCAAGGGATTGCTTTTAAATTAGCCGATATGGCGACGGCGATTGAGGCCTCAAGACTGCTCACCTATCAGGCTGCATGGCTTGAAACGAAAGGGCTTCCGTACGGGAAAGAATCGGCTATGTCCAAGCTCTTTGCTGGTAATACAGCCATGCAGGTGACGACAGAAGCGGTTCAAATCTTCGGCGGATATGGCTATACAAAGGATTACCCAGTCGAACGATACATGCGTGATGCGAAAATCACTCAAATTTACGAAGGAACACAGGAAATTCAGCGGCTGGTCATCTCAAGGAAACTGCTAGATATGTAGAAAACAAGTAAAGACCACCTGATGTGAGGTGGTCTGTTTTGGTGCGTCATGCAGCTCTCAAATTTGTGGTCATTTCCAATATTGATCCATATCAGGATGGTTATTATGTTAAAATTGGGAAAAATATAAATATGGAGGTTCTTAAGGTGAACACAACATTCACGACCATTTTAGCAATCGTAACAATGATCATATGGATTATGGTCTCCACAGAGCTTTCAAAGTCTCCAAAAAAGAAGGAAGAAAAAGAAAACAGCCGCAGAAAATTAATTGTATTCATGTCTGCGGGCACTTTACTTACCATACCTGTGGTTGTTTCATTAATCCAGAATATCCAGCTGTAACATCATATCCATTCGCCTAAATCGCTGCTGTCTGTTTTGATTTCACCCATTTGAAAAAAACATAACGGACAAGTGGTCCCATAATCAAAAGCTGCAAAGGGAGCGCCAAAATGACATTATGACCGAAAATCGTTAAGTAATCGGATAGAATCGATTGTGTTTGAAATCCTGTGCTGATGCTTTGAACTACATATCCGCACAAAGACATGAGACACACCATCCCAAACACGATGCAGATAGAAAGAGTGAGAATAAAATAGATTTTCTTGCCTTTTTGGGCAAAACGGTTGGCTACTTTTTTTGCTGAAGGCCCAACAATACACATCTCAATCAACAAAGTGATGGCAAAACCGATCACATAGCTGAGTACACCTTCTAACCATGTCATATGTCCAAGCCGTCCATTTAGAAATAGATTATAAAAGAACATCACTGAAAACATACAAAAACACATCAAGACACCAAATTGTATATCTTCTTTTTTTGTCATTGTCAATTCGATCAACCTCTCAAAATTTAGTCTATTTATTATAGATTTTTGTTTTAATTCGTCGTAAGTGAACATTTTGTGAAGGAATAAATACCCTTTTTTCAAGAAGAGTAAGTGGCTTTTTTTTCACCAAAAGGGAAGACAAAAAAGCATGCAAAATGTGTGCTTCACACAAGAATCAGTCCAATTCGGCACAAATGATGGACCGCTAGAAGCTCCTCATGATAAAAAATCACAAATTAACATGATTAAAGGTGGCATAAACTCCCCTAATTTGTTTATAATGAGAGGTATGGTTTGTCGTAAGAATAAGGGATAAATACTTATTATTTCACTGATGAATGGATACATACATGTAATAGAAAGGAAGTGTCTGACCTTGAGTTTGAAAGAATACTCACAGGAACAGCTCAAGCACATGTCTTTAGTTGAACTTGCTTATGAAATTTTCAGAGATAGCAAAACACCGATTACGTTTTCCGAGTTAATAGATGAAATGATCCGTTTACAAGGGATACAAAAATCTGATCTTGATGATCGACTTGCCCAATTTTATACAGATTTAAATATAGATGGCCGCTTTATTTCGTTAGGTGATCAGAGATGGGGACTTCGCAGCTGGTATCCAGTTGATCAAATGGAAGAAGAAGTTCAGCCAGCTGTGAAAACAAAAGCGAAAAAGAAAAAAACAAAAGCTGCTGTCGTTGAAGAAGACTTCGATGAGATTGAAGACGAAGAAGAAATCGAAGAGCTTGATGAAGATCTTGATCTTGTTGAAGAAGACGATGATCTCGACTTAGATGAAGAAGTTGATGAAGAAATCGAAGACTTCGATGAAGATGATGATGACGAAGATGATGACGGCTTGACGGAGATTGAAGAAGACGATTTAGGCGACGAAGAGGAAGAGAAATAACCCTTTCAAACCGGTCCTTAAAACAGGACAAAACCGTCTTGACTTTCGAGAGCGAACTATGTAGTATGTATTTTGGGCTCTCTAAAAAAGAGTACGTAAAGATACGTTCATTTACGCTCCCTTTCATTTATTTGAAAGGGAGCTTTCTTATTTTTCAAGAGATTTAGGGATACACTCTAAAAAGGATGAAGCTGTGCATGTCTAGTCATGCAAGGGTAAAAAAGAGAGGAGCATACGAAATGACAAAGTATATTTTTGTAACAGGAGGAGTTGTTTCCTCACTTGGAAAAGGGATCACGGCTGCATCGTTAGGCCGTCTTCTAAAAAATAGAGGAATGGATGTCACCATTCAAAAATTCGATCCATATATCAATGTAGACCCAGGGACAATGAGCCCATACCAGCACGGTGAAGTATTTGTGACAGATGACGGTGCTGAAACAGACCTTGACTTAGGTCACTACGAGCGTTTCATTGATATTAACTTAAATAAGTACAGCAACGTCACAACGGGTAAAATCTACTCTACTGTTCTGAAGAAAGAGCGACGCGGCGACTATTTAGGCGGTACAGTACAGGTTATTCCCCATATTACAAATGAAATCAAAGACCGTGTGTACCGTGCAGGAAAAGAAACGGGTGCGGATGTTGTCATTACAGAAATCGGCGGAACAGTAGGAGATATCGAATCCCTTCCATTCCTTGAAGCGATTCGTCAAATGAAGAGTGACATTGGACGTGAAAATGTCATGTACATTCATTGTACCCTCGTTCCTTACATTCGTGCAGCGGGCGAACTGAAAACAAAACCAACACAGCATAGTGTGAAAGAACTTCGCAGCCTTGGTATTCAGCCAAACGTCATTGTTGTCAGAACAGAAATGCCAATGACACAAGACATGAAGGACAAAATTGCGCTATTCTGTGATATTGATACAAAAGCTGTCATCGAATGTCAGGATGCAGATACGCTTTACTCCATTCCACTTGATTTACAAAAACAAGGATTAGATAAGCTTGTATGTGAACACATGAAACTAGATTGCCAGGATGCGGATATGACAGAGTGGACGGCTCTTGTGGACAAGGTGCAGAACCTTTCAAAACAAGTCACGATTGGACTTGTTGGAAAATATGTTGAGCTACAAGATGCATACATTTCTGTCGTTGAATCACTTCGTCATGCTGGTTATGCATTTGATGCGGATGTTCAAATCAAATGGATCAATGCAGAGGAAGTCACAGCAGAAAATATGGCTGATTTCGCTCAAGATGTAGATGGTATTATCGTTCCTGGAGGCTTCGGAGACCGCGGCGTGGAAGGGAAAATCATTGCAACACAATATGCCCGTGAAAACAAAGTGCCATTCTTCGGAATTTGCTTAGGAATGCAAGTTGCGTCTATCGAATATGCGAGAAATGTACTAGGTCTTGACGGCGCTCATTCAGCGGAAATCGATCCTGAAACAGCATTCCCAATCATTGACCTTCTTCCAGAACAGAAGGATATAGATGATCTAGGCGGAACACTTCGTCTTGGTCTATACCCATGTAAATTAAATGAAGACTCAAAAGCATTTGCTGCATACAATGATGAAGTGGTCTACGAACGCCACCGTCATCGTTATGAGTTTAATAACGAATACAGACAGCAAATGGAAGCAGCAGGCTTTGTCTTCTCTGGTACAAGCCCAGACGGACGTCTTGTGGAAATTATCGAGCTGAAGGATCATCCTTGGTTCCTTGCGTCTCAATTCCACCCAGAATTCGTTTCAAGACCGACAAGACCACAGCCATTATTTAGAGATTTCGTTGGTGCTTCACTTCAGGCATCTGAATCAAAATAAAACAAAAAACTGCCGAGAATATCATCTTCTCGGCAGTTTTTTTATTCATATTCTTCAACGATTTCTTTCACAGTAAACGATAGCGCATGGTAGACATATAAGCATGTCATTAAAGCAGGATAACCGAATCTTGTTCCATCCTCAGCGGGCACAAGGGGTTTCTTGAGCTGGAAATCAATGTGGACATCGCAATGCTCCTCAATCATTGACGCCTCCTTTTGAGCAGGCCCAACTCCAACAATAGGTGTACCTTGCGCGTGCAGTTCCTTTACAAGGGATTGGATCTCCTGATCTTCTGGATCTGAATAAAAAAGCAGCACCCTGTCACTTGGATGAAGTAAGCTGCGCTCTGTTTGATCGAGCGGCAGTACTTTCGCACCAGGAAATGGCTCCTTGCTTTCCGATGCTTCTAAGGCTACAGCAGCCAGCTCGTTTTTTCCATGAAAATAAACGGCCTGTCCACTGACGACGGACTGAGCAAGAAGGCGTGCACCGTCCTCAATCGCTTCTGCCTGCTTTTCTCCGATACGTGAAAAAATACCTGATAACTGGGTTGTGAAAATTTTTAACAAGACTCATTTCCTCCTTCAGTCAGATCATTTTATAATAGAATATAAAGAGAATATTAGGAAAAATGCTCAGAAAATGTCGTAAAGTAAACTATTATAAATAAAGGAAATGTGAAAATCAAACAGAATTATTTAACAACTGCTCTTTTTATGGCGAAAAATGAAAGCAATGGGGTGTATGAGATGAACGAGAAAATTTTAATTGTCGATGATCAGTACGGTATTAGAATCTTACTGAATGAAGTGTTTCATAAAGAAGGCTATCAAACCTTTCAAGCAGCTAATGGTCTACAAGCGTTAGATATCGTGAAAAATCACCGTCCGAACCTTGTGCTGCTTGATATGAAGATTCCTGGAATGGATGGGATTGAGATTTTAAAACGGATGAAATTAATCGACGAAGACATCCGCGTGATCATTATGACAGCCTATGGCGAATTAGATATGATTCAAGAATCCAAAGAGCTCGGTGCATTGACGCACTTCGCTAAACCATTTGATATTGATGAAATCCGAGATGCAGTCAAAGAATACTTGCCGCTTGAAACAAATGGCTAGATGGAAATGATTGAATCGAGTCATTCTGTTGCCGATTTGTAGAATAATTGGTATTCTAGATAAGAAGAAGAAAGCGATCTGACTTTGAAAGTTTACATATGGCGAGAAATTCTGGTCATGCTAGGGTGGAGAGCTTTTTTTAGTAAGCAAATTAGCTACATAGGGAGGATTTTTCATCATGCCTTTAGTTTCAATGACAGAAATGTTGAAAGACGCAAAGGAAAAAGGTTACGCTGTTGGACAGTTTAACTTAAATAACCTAGAATTCACGCAAGCGATTTTACAAGCTGCTGAAGAAGAGAAATCTCCAGTGATCTTAGGAGTATCTGAAGGAGCAGGACGCTACATGGGCGGCTTCAAAACAGTTGTCGCAATGGTAAAAGCGTTAATCGAAGAATATAATGTAACAGTTCCTGTTGCGATTCATTTAGATCACGGTTCAAGCTTTGAATCTTGTGCAAAAGCGATTCATGCAGGATTTACTTCTGTTATGATCGATGCTTCTCACCACCCATTTGATGAGAATGTAGCAACAACTGCAAAAGTAGTTGAGCTTGCTCATTTCCATGGTGTATCTGTAGAAGCTGAGCTTGGAACTGTTGGTGGACAAGAAGACGACGTCATCGCTGAGGGCGTTATTTATGCTGATCCAAAAGAGTGCCAAGAGCTTGTAGAACGTACTGGTATTGACTGCCTTGCACCTGCATTAGGTTCAGTACATGGTCCATACAAAGGTGAACCAAACCTTGGTTTTGCTGAAATGGAAGAAATTGGTAAAACAACAGGTCTTCCACTTGTTCTTCATGGCGGAACAGGTATCCCAACTGCTGACATCAAGCGTGCGATTTCACTTGGTACAGCAAAAATTAACGTAAACACTGAAAACCAAATTGCTTCTGCGAAAGCAGTTCGCGAAACACTTGCTGCAAAAACAGAAGAGTATGATCCACGTAAATATCTTGGACCAGCTCGTGACGCAATTAAAGCGACTGTTATCGGCAAAATGCGCGAATTTGGTTCTTCTAACCAAGCATAATTTGATGAGAACCGAAAGCCGCCTGAGTCACAGGCGGTTTTCTCCATATCTTGAGAAAGCGCAATCAAATTTACATTTCAGACAATTTATTGATAGGAGAGTGGCACAGTTATGTTATTTTTCGTAGATACAGCGAATATCGCAGACATTAAAGAGGCGCACGAGCTTGGCATTTTAGCAGGCGTTACAACAAACCCTAGTTTAGTAGCGAAAGAGAAGGACGTATCGTTCCACGACCGCCTTCGTGAAATCACTGACGTCGTATCAGGTTCAGTTAGTGCGGAAGTCATTTCTCTCAAAGCAGAAGAAATGATTGAAGAAGGAAAAGAGCTTGCTGCCATTGCGCCAAATATCACGGTTAAAATTCCAATGACAACAGATGGTCTTAAAGCTGTCAAAGCGTTAACAGACCTTGGAATAAAAACAAACGTTACGTTGATTTTCAGTGCAAACCAGGCATTGCTTGCAGCTAGAGCTGGTGCGACGTATGTCTCTCCATTCCTCGGTCGCTTAGATGACATTGGCCAAAATGGTCTTGATCTCATCAGCGAAGTGAAAACCATTTTTGATGTTCATGGATTAGATACACAAATCATTGCTGCATCCATTCGTCACCCGCAGCATGTGACAGAAGCTGCACTTAGAGGTGCTCATATCGGCACAATGCCGCTGAAAGTCATTAAGCAGCTGACAAAACACCCATTAACGGATGCAGGCATTGAGCAATTTTTAGCTGACTGGAATAAATAAGTGATTGTGGCAGGCGGAATCGTCTTCCGTTTGCCGCAGTTTTCCTTAAACACGCTAAGAAATGTTTTGTGCAAAGAAGAGAACATCACAGCCTCGCAAAGCTTCGATTATTTTTCTTCCGACAAATTTCGTTTAACCTGTATTCTTTCTCTTGATATTGGCTAAATTTTGGACAAGACCTTTTAAAGCGCGACATCCACAAACAGTATAACTCCAACAGTGATCTTCTTTAAGAAGGGAGACAAATATGGAAAAGTTAAACATTGCCGGCGGTGACCCTTTGCGCGGGACCGTACATATTAGTGGTGCGAAAAATAGTGCTGTGGCACTGATTCCTGCCACGATTCTCGCTGATTCTCCAGTAACCATTGAAGGCCTACCGCATATTTCAGATATTGACACATTGCGAGATTTGTTAGAAGAAATTGGCGGCAAGGTCACTTTTGAAAAAGGTGAAATGGTTGTCAATCCTACTTCCATGATCAGCATGCCACTTCCTAATGGGAAAGTGAAGAAGCTGCGTGCGTCCTATTATTTAATGGGAGCCATGCTCGGCAGGTTCAAGCAGGCTGTCATTGGTTTGCCAGGAGGATGTCACTTAGGACCTAGACCGATCGATCAGCATATCAAAGGCTTTGAAGCACTTGGAGCTGAGGTGACAAACGAGCAGGGTGCGATTTATTTACGCGCTGAAAAATTAGTCGGAGCCCGTATTTATCTTGATGTTGTCAGTGTAGGTGCGACCATCAATATCATGCTGGCAGCCGTACTGGCGGAAGGAAAAACGGTGATTGAAAATGCTGCAAAAGAACCCGAAATTATTGATGTAGCGACACTGCTTGCAAGCATGGGAGCCAAAATCAAAGGTGCGGGTACTGATGTGATTCGAATCGAAGGTGTAGAATCACTGCATGGCTGTAAGCATTCAATCATCCCTGACCGCATAGAAGCAGGAACGTTTTTAATTGCTGGTGCAGCGATGGGAGATGAAGTTGTACTTGATAATGTGATCCCAACTCATTTAGAATCAATTACGGCGAAACTTAGAGAAATGGGGTTCACCATTGAAACGAGCAACGATCAGATGCTGATCGTTGGCAGAAATGAAGGACTCAAGCCTGTCGATATCAAAACACTTGTGTATCCGGGCTTTCCAACTGACCTTCAGCAGCCGATGACGGCGCTTTTAACAAAGGCGAAAGGCACGAGTGTGGTGACAGATACAATCTACTCAGCCCGCTTTAAGCACATTGACGAATTGCGTCGAATGGGTGCAAACATGAAGGTGGAAGGAAGATCTGCTATTATTACCGGACAAACGCAGCTTCAAGGAGCAAAGGTAAAAGCAAGTGATCTGCGGGCAGGTGCTTGTCTTGTGGTTGCAGGATTAATGGCAGACGGTGTGACCGAAATCACAGGGCTTGAACATATAGACAGAGGATATAGTTTGCTTGAGGAGAAGCTTGAAGGCTTGGGTGCAACCATCTGGCGTGAAAAGCTGAATGACCAAGAAATAGAAGAACTTCAAAATTCATAAGGCTTTGACTGTGAGAGGAGATTTGGACAAAAATGGAAAGAAGTTTATCGATGGAACTAGTACGGGTGACAGAAGCAGCCGCTTTAAAATCTGCTCGTTGGATGGGAAGAGGATTAAAAGACGAAGCAGATGATGCTGCAACAAGTGCAATGCGTGATGTATTTGATACCATTCCGATGAAAGGAACAGTCGTCATCGGCGAGGGAGAAATGGACGAAGCACCAATGCTTTATATTGGGGAAAAGCTTGGGAACGGATATGGACCTCGCGTGGATGTCGCTGTTGATCCATTAGAAGGAACAAATATTGTGGCAAGCGGCGGCTGGAATGCCCTAGCTGTCATTGCGGTTGCAGATCATGGCAACCTGCTGAATGCACCTGATATGTACATGGATAAGATCGCAGTAGGTCCAGAAGCGGTAGGCTGCATCGACATTGAAGCGCCTGTCATTGATAATCTTCGCGCTGTTGCAAAGGCAAAAAACAAAGATATTGAAGATCTTGTTGCGACGATTTTAAACAGAGGTCGACATGAGAAAATTATTGCTGAGCTGAGAGAAGCAGGAGCAAGAATTAAACTAATCGATGATGGTGACGTTGCAGGAGCCATTAATACAGCATTTGATCACACAGGTGTTGATATTCTATTTGGTTCAGGTGGAGCGCCTGAGGGTGTTCTTTCTGCTGTTGCGTTAAAGGCACTTGGTGGTGAAATCCATGGAAAGCTTCTTCCTCAAAGCGAAGAAGAGCTGAGACGCTGTGAGAAAATGGGATTGGATGTTGGAAAAGTCCTCAGAATGGAAGACCTCGTGAAAGGCGATGACGCCATTTTTGCAGCGACAGGTGTTACAGACGGCGAGCTATTAAAAGGTGTTCAATTCAAAGGCTCTGTTGGAACGACACATAGTGTTGTCATGCGTGCGAAATCGGGTACTGTGCGATTCGTTGATGGCAGACACAGCTTAAAGAAAAAACCGAATCTTGTCATTCGTCCGTAATCTGAAAGCGGGTATTCATTACCCGCTTTTCATATAGGTGTCAAATGTATATCATTTTCTTTTTAAAGTTGAATATTCCCTGCAAATGAGGTAAAACTAAAGAGTGCTGCGAAATTTCCTGCGAATTTACTTCTTTTAAGCTTCAACAAGTTTAAATACTGCCGCATCATGACGATATACTCATTATCCTTCTCTATGTTGACAAAGCTCTATTCCACTTTGTTTCAATCTTTCACGATAAAACGAGTGGGAGCGTTACCATGAGAGCGAGGTCATTCCAACAAAAAGGAATTAAAAGCTAATCAAATACAATGGTCATGCAATGAAATACATTGACTAGAAAAGTGTGGTGTCCATATTGAAAGATGTTTCGATCTCATCTTTGGAAAATATGAAATTAAAAGAGCTGTATGAGTTAGCAAAACGCTACAAAATCTCTTATTACAGCAAACTAACAAAAAAAGAATTAATCTTTGCCATTCTAAAGGCAAATGCTGAGCAAGAGGATCTCTTATTTATGGAAGGGGTTCTTGAAATTATTCAGTCTGAGGGATTTGGGTTCTTAAGACCGATTAACTACTCCCCTAGCTCTGAGGATATTTACATTTCTGCTTCACAAATCAGACGCTTTGATTTACGAAATGGAGATAAAGTGTCTGGAAAGGTACGACCTCCTAAAGAGAATGAACGCTACTATGGCCTCCTTCATGTAGAAGCGGTAAATGGGGACGACCCAGAATCAGCTAAGGAACGTGTTCACTTTCCTGCACTCACACCGCTATTTCCTGATCGCCAAATGATTCTTGAAACACAGCCTAATCATCTGTCTACTAGAATTATGGATATGATGGCGCCAGTAGGGTTTGGACAGCGTGGATTAATCGTTGCGCCGCCTAAGGCAGGGAAAACCATTCTGCTCAAAGAAATTGCCAACAGCATTTCTGAAAATCATCCAGAGGCAGAGCTAATTGTCCTGTTGATTGACGAACGCCCAGAGGAAGTAACAGATATCGAACGTTCTGTTGCAGGGGATGTTGTTAGTTCTACCTTTGACGAAGTACCGGAAAACCACATTAAAGTAGCAGAGCTAGTATTAGAGCGTGCCATGCGTCTTGTTGAACATAAAAAAGATGTCATCATCTTAATGGACAGCATCACAAGGCTTGCTCGTGCATACAACCTTGTGATTCCGCCAAGCGGCCGAACGCTTTCAGGCGGTATTGATCCAGCAGCTTTCCATCGTCCAAAGCGCTTCTTTGGTGCTGCGCGTAACATCGAAGAAGGCGGAAGCTTGACGATTTTAGCTACTGCGCTTGTTGATACTGGATCACGTATGGATGATGTCATTTATGAGGAGTTTAAAGGAACTGGAAACATGGAACTCCATTTAGACCGCTCTCTTGCAGAGAGAAGAATCTTCCCAGCAATCGACATTCGTCGTTCTGGTACGAGAAAAGAAGAACTGCTTGTGCCAAAAGAGCATCTTGATCGTCTATGGGCAATGAGAAAATCGATGTCAGATACACCTGACTTCGTTGAGAAGTTCATGCGTAAAATGAAAAAAACAAAGACAAACCAAGAATTTTTCGATATTTTAACGCAAGAATGGAAACAAGCAAATATGTCTGCATCAAGAAGATAACTTCCTGAAAAAATACATTTGCAATCATAGACTCACACTGTTATAATTTTATCATGTGCGTTTCAGAATTTATTCTGAGATATTAACTCTGTTTCCGAATTGGATTCAGGGCGGAAGGAGATGACAGTAGATGAAAACAGGAATTCATCCTAACTACAAAAAAGCTACAGTCAAATGCGCTTGTGGAAATGAGTTTGAAACTGGATCAGTAAAAGAAGAGGTACGCATCGAGATTTGCTCTGAGTGCCATCCTTTCTATACAGGCCGTCAAAAATTCGCTTCTGCTGATGGACGTGTTGACCGCTTTAACAAAAAATACGGTCTTAAGTAATAATAGATACAATAAACAGGCAGGAATCCGTTCTTGCCTGTTTTTTTACGTGGATTGATGGAACTTTAAAACGGGGGAGAAGACCTTATGTATGTGATGAAACAAAGCGGTTGGCTTGAAGTCATCTGCGGTAGTATGTTTTCTGGAAAGTCGGAGGAATTGATTCGGAGAGCCAAAAGAGCCACCTTTGCCAAACAAGAAGTAAAAATATTCAAACCAGCAATTGATAACCGATATAGCATAAGCTCAGTTGTGTCACATAACGGTTCATCAGTAGATGGGATTGCAGTAGCCTCACCAAAAGACATAATAACGCACATATCAGAAAGAACCGATGTCATTGGCATTGATGAGGTGCAATTTTTTGATGAGACAATCATTGACATTGTCACTCAATTGGCTGATAAAGGCTACCGAGTCATTGTTGCAGGCCTGGATCAAGACTTCAGAGGAGAGCCATTTGGTGTTGTTCCGCATTTAATGGCATGTGCAGAGCTTGTAACAAAACTTCAAGCCGTTTGTTCGGTATGCGGCTCCCCAGCGAGTAGAACACAACGCTTGATCGACGGTAAACCCGCATCCTATGATGATCCCATTATTCTAGTAGGTGCGCAGGAATCATATGAAGCACGATGCAGACATCACCATGAAGTACCAAGACTTGACGTTGGTACAACACTTGACAATTAAAAAAATAGCAAATGCCGCTGTGTTTTGTTTTTTAAGATTTTGGCTCAACACCCATCATTTGTACTTAAATAAATTAAATAACACTATGAAAAAATTATCTAATTTTCAACGCTTGCGTTTTGGCATAAGCAGGCATAAAATGACTAACTGTAGTGTAAAGCATTTCAACGAAAAGTTCGATTTCTTGTCATAATTTTTTTGATTAAGGATTTTTCTCCTTAATCGTTCTTTTGATTAATAGTTAACTTTATTTATAATTTAGAAAGAGGGTAGTTTTTGATGAACAACGTGAAGAAAACAAAAGAAGGGTACCTCGAAACCACTTTAACAGGTAAAGATGTATTATCAATTCCAACGTTGAACAAAGGCGTTGCTTTCTCTGAAGAAGAAAGACAAGAGCTTGGACTAGAAGGATTACTTCCTCCAACTGTTCTCACTTTAGAACAGCAAGCTGAGAGAGCGTACAAGCAATTTCTAGCTCAGCCAGATCGTCTTCGTCAAAACGTATACTTAAGTGATTTGCAAAACCGTAACGAAGTATTGTTTTACAAGCTTTTAACAGACAAGCTTCGTGAAATGCTTCCTGTTGTTTACACACCAACTGTTGGTGAAGCGATTCAAGAATACAGCCATGAATATAGAAGACCTCATGGTGTCTATCTTTCAATCGACAACATTGACGGTATTGAGAAAGCATTTGAAAACCTGCATGCAACAGCAGGAGATATTGACCTCATTGTTGCAACTGACTCTGAGAGTATTCTTGGAATTGGTGACTGGGGTGTTGGTGGTATCAACATCGCGATCGGTAAATTAGCTGTTTATACGGCTGCAGCAGGTATTGATCCAAGCCGCGTGATTCCAGTCGTATTAGATGTTGGAACAAACAATGAGAAACTATTGAATGATCCATTATACATCGGTAACCACCATAAACGTGTACAAGGTGAAAAATACGAAGAATTCATCGATGCTTATGTGAAAGCAGCACTTAAATTCTTCCCGAAAGCATTGCTTCACTGGGAAGACCTTGGAAACAAAAATGCGCGTAACATCATGAAAAAATACAATGATAACATCTTAACATTCAATGATGATATTCAAGGTACTGGTGCCATTACTTTAGCGGGAGTTCTTGCCGCTGTCAAGAAAACTGGTACTCAATTGAAAGATCACCGTGTTGTGATTTTCGGAGCTGGATCAGCTGGTATCGGAATCGCAGATCAAATGCGTGACACGATGGTACTTGAAGGTCTGTCTGAAGAAGAAGCAAACAATGCATTCTGGACATTAGACTACAGAGGATTGCTAACAGATCAATTTGAAGACGAGGTACTTGATTTCCAAAAACCATATCTTCGTTCTTCTGATGAAGTTGAGGGCTGGGCACGTGATGAAAAAGGACAAATCTCATTTGCTGAAACTGTTCGCAGGGTGAAGCCGACGATCCTAATTGGTACATCAGGTCAAGGCGGAGCATTCACTGAAGAAATCATTAAAGAAATGGCAGCTCATACAGAGCGTCCAGTGATCATGCCGATGTCTAACCCAACACCTCTTGCTGAGGCAGTGCCTGAAGATCTATTCAAATGGACAGACGGCCGTGCACTTGTTGCAACAGGAAGCCCGTTCGAAAACGTTGAGTATAACGGAATCGAACATGAAATTGGACAATCAAACAATGCATTCGTTTTCCCTGGACTTGGTCTTGGTTCAATCGTAACAGAATCAAAAATCATCACAAAAGGCATGTTCGTCGCTTCTGCAAATGCAATTGCTGAAATGGTTGATCACGAAAAACCAGGTGCTGGATTACTTCCAAGCATTGATAAATTGCAAGAAGTGTCCATCCATGTGGCTATTGAAGTAGCGAAAGCAGCGATTGAAGATGGAGTCGCAAGAAAAACGCCTGATAATATCGAACAAGCTGTGAAAGACGCAATGTGGATTCCTGAATATAAAAAAATTGTAAGAGCATAATAAAATGTGTAATGCGGCATTGTTTCGGGAAATCTAGGCAATGCCGCAATAAAAAAAGAGACATGTAAAGGATTGAAGGAGGAATAGTAAGGTGGACTTTTTAAATATTTTGATCCTCCTAGCACCGATTTTTTTCGTTATCGCGCTGGGTTGGTTCGCAGGGAACTTCGGCAGCTATGACGCTAAATCTGCAAAAGGTGTAAGTACACTTGTTACAAAGTATGCTTTGCCAGCGCACTTTATCGCCAGCATTCTGTCAACACCAAAAGATAAATTCTATAGCCAAATTCCATTTTTCGTTGCATTGATTATCGGAATCGTAGGTTTTTATATCATTATCCTTTTAGTTACGAAATTTGCTTTTAAATACGATTTAACAGATTCATCTGTCTTCTCGTTAAACTCAGCTCAACCGACCTTTGCATTTATGGGGATTCCGGTCTTAGGTAGTTTATTTGGAGCCCAAGAAGTTGCAATTCCGATTGCGATTACCGGAATAGTTGTAAATGCATTGCTTGATCCAATTGCCATTATTGTGTCAACTGTCGGTGAAAAAACAAAAGGAAAAGTCAAAGACGGCGAAAATTTCCTAAAAATGACGACAAAAGCGATTTTGCACGGTTTATCAGAGCCGCTTGCACTTGCACCGCTAGCAAGTATCATTCTTGTTCTTTTAGGGTTTAAACTTCCTGAAATCGGACATGAAATGTTAGAGGAAATTGGAAGTGTTACATCAGGGGTTGCGCTATTTGCAGTCGGTGTCACAGTTGGTATTCGTAAGATTAAATTAAGCCTGCCAGCATTCAGTATCGCCTTGCTAAAAGTAGCTGTACAACCATTGCTTATGTATTTCATTGCCGTTGTTATGGGTCTTTCGGCGGATGAAATTACAAAAGCTGTATTACTTGTTGCCTTCCCAGGTTCAGCTGTTGCAGCAATGATTGCGACGCGATTTGAAAAACAAGAAGCAGAAACTGCATCCGCATTTGTCATCAGTGCCATCATGTCACTCATTACATTACCAATCATTATTGCACTCACCGTATAATATAGTAAAAAGGCTGCCAAAAGAGGCAGCCTTTTTAGCGAAATGAATGAAACAGAGGGAAGAGCACACGTTTCTTTTTGGTGACAGGTTGTGTGATTTCCTTCTCTTCTACTACTTGTGACGATTGTTTAAAAGACGCGGAGAGGGAATCGAATTTCATTGTTAAATCTTCAATTTCCTTGCGATGCTGGAGCAGCTGATAGGATACACCTTCGTCTGCTTTTTTAGTTAGTTTCCGTTCAAGGTCTTGTAAACGCTCTTCTACAATATGGATGTGTGATTGCTGCTGAATGAGCTGCTTCACTTGCTCTTCTAGTGCTTCAATCCTTTGCGCAGAGGCATCGGTTTCTACAGCAGATGATAACTGCCGAACTGTCCCCTCATGGATTGGCAGTCGAATGTCTTGGAGGATCACACCCTCGCTCATCTGGTGTTTGACCTCTTTGAGCAGCTGTACAACATCCTCATGAAAATCATAATGTCCAAGTTCATTCCGGGCGACAGGAATGTTGAGCTGTTTGACCCAACGCTGAATCGTTTTTGAAGAAACGCCAATTTCCTTTGCAACCTCATTTGTATTCAAAGCAAATACCCTCCCTTTTTTCAATTACAAGTACCATTCTCTTCATGGAGGACCTGTTCCTTCACGTTAGACAAAACAAGTAACCAATCGCCAAAGATCGTGTTTTCTAGCGGAAAATTGCAGAAAATCAATTGTTTTGGAAATTTTTTTGACTGTCATACCCCGCTATACTATAATTAGACTGTTACGCACAAAACAGAGGTGAAGACCATGTTAGACCGTTTAAAATCAATTGAAGAACGCTATGAAAAGCTAAATGAATATTTAAGTGATCCTGAAGTGGTGAACGACCCAAAGAAGCTTCGTGAATATTCGAAGGAACAATCCGATATTCAAGAAACTGTTGAGGTATATAGACAATATCGTGCAGCGTACGACCAGCTGAGTGATGCGAAAGCAATGCTCGAAGAGAAGCTGGATGCAGAGATGCGCGACATGGTCAAAGAAGAAATTTCAGAGCTCACAGAGGAAACGGAACGTTTAGAAGACGAGCTGAAAATCCTGCTGATTCCGAAAGATCCAAATGACAACAAGAACGTTATTGTGGAGGTTCGCGGTGCAGCGGGCGGAGAAGAGGCCGCTCTTTTTGCAGGAAACCTTTACCGTATGTATAGCCGTTATGCTGAAATGCAAGGCTGGAAAACGGAAGTCATGGAAGCAAGTGTCACTGGCACAGGTGGTTATAAAGAGATTATCTTTATGATCAGCGGGAAAGGCGCATATTCTAAATTAAAATTTGAAAATGGCGCACACCGCGTGCAGCGTGTTCCTGAAACGGAATCAGGCGGACGGATCCATACATCAACTGCGACCGTCGCTGTATTACCTGAGGCGGAAGAAGTTGAAATTGATATCCATGAAAAAGACATCCGTGTAGATACTTTCACATCAAGCGGACCTGGCGGACAGAGTGTAAACACGACCATGTCTGCTGTTCGATTAACTCACCTTCCAACAGGTGTCGTTGTATCCTGTCAGGATGAGAAGTCGCAAATCAAAAACAAAGAAAAAGCCATGAAAGTACTGCGTGCGAGAATTTATGATAAATTCCAGCGCGAAGCACAAGCTGAATATGATCAAACACGTAAATCTGCTGTTGGAACAGGGGATCGTTCAGAGCGTATCCGTACGTATAATTTCCCGCAAAACCGTGTAACGGACCACCGCATCGGATTGACGATTCAAAAGCTTGATCAAATTTTAGAAGGAAAACTTGACGAGGTCATTGATGCTTTAATTATGGAAGACCAAGCAAGAAAGCTTCAAAATGCAAAATAATCCACGGACGATCTTTGAAGCCCTTAAATGGGCTTCTTCTTTGTTAACAGAAGCCGGTAGAGACCAAAATGCAGCGGAGCTTCTTCTGATGCATGTACTTGGATGGAGCAGAAGTGAGCTTCTTGCGCGTTTTCATGAGCCATTGAAAGTGGAGAAAGATCGATTGTTCAGCGAGTTTGTCACACAGCATAAGACGGGAGTGCCTGTTCAGCATTTAACGGGTATTGAATTCTTTTATGGTCGTCCCTTCGAGGTGAACAAACATGTTCTCATTCCTCGACCTGAAACGGAGGAAGTTGTACTGGCGGCGCTGAATATGGCAGGTGACGTCTTTCCACACGATCAGCCGCTCAAAGCAGTTGATGTTGGTACAGGAAGTGGAGCAATTGCCATTACGTTAGCTCTTGAAAAGAAATTTCTATCTGTCACAGCGACTGATATCTCACGTGATGCCCTTGCGGTAGCGAAGCGGAATCAACAAGCGCTTGGTGCAGACGTTCACTTTTTACATGGGGATTTACTTGAACCTGTCATGGCTCAAGGCATGACAGTGGATGTGTTTATTTCGAACCCGCCTTATATTGCGGCAGAAGAAATGGACAGTCTATCAGAGGTTGTGACAAAGCATGAACCAGTCCATGCACTGACGGATGGACGTGACGGTCTGTGGTTTTATAAACGTCTCGTTCGTGATCTCCACCACGTGCTGAATGAGCAAGCCGTCGTCGTCTTTGAAATTGGACACACGCAAGCCCAAGATGTAAAAGCGCTTCTTATGCAAGCATTTCCTAAAGCTGATGTTCGCATCGTAAAGGACATTAACGGAAAGGACCGAGCTGTTTGCGCACATATTCAAAACGAAAAGTCCGGCTGAATAAAGTCGGACTATTTTATTATGTAAAGATGAAACTTATGGTAAAAGAGAAACGTATATATAAAAGAATGAACATTCTGATCATGATGTTTTTACATAAATTTGTTTTGAAGGAGCGAATGGTGTGAACAGAAGGTATGCGATGATGTTGGTCATCGTCTGTGTACTACTGATTGTGAGTGCTTGCGGGAAACCGAGCTTTAAAAAAGAAGCAGCAGCATTTGGAGAAAGCTATAAAAAAGCACAATACACAGTGAATCGAACGGATGACCTATCTGACATGAAGGAGAAGTTGAAGTTTTATTTAACCGACCATGAATATCAAGAATATACACAAGACAGCATGTTTCCAAGTGTATTAGAAGCAGCTAAGGATCAAAATTGTCAAATTAAGCTAAAAAAAATCACGTTTACGCTCTCAGATGAAAGCGATGACAGAATTGAATTTGACTATGAAATGATCATTCAATTTATTGATCAAAAAGGAAAGGTCAAAAAAGAAATCGAGAAAAAGGGGGCGATGACTGTCATCAAAACAGAATCAGGTTTGAAAATCAGCCGAGATTGGGACGGGAGACTGTATCCTTCTGACTATCAATCCTCACTCCAAAGCCGTTCATCATCTGAACGGCTTTTTTGATTTGACTCATAATCTATTAAAAAAATCATGTTTGCTGTTTAAGAGATGAGTTTCCTGGACACAATGGTTGTAGCGAAGAGAAAAAGTGGGGGGGGGACACATCATGTTCAAAAGTAAAATGATGATTTGTCTTTATATGTTTCTATTATTATGCGGTGCTTTTGCAAACCTTGGCCGGGAGGAGACAGCGGCTGCTTCTGTCAACCAGCCTGTTGTCATACCAGATGAAGCGATTCGATTACGTATTTTAGCGAATAGTGATCGTTCAGCGGATCAGGATGTGAAAAGGAGCATTCGAGACGAGGTCAATGCCAATATGACGGAGTGGGTCAAAGACCTGACATCCATTGAAGAAGCAAGACGAGTCATTCGGTCAAAGCTGCCAGAAATCAATCGTATTGCGAAAGCAAAATTGAACGAACAACATATTGATCAATCCGTATCAGTCAGCTTTGAAAAAGCTTCTTTTCCAACAAAGCTTTATGGAAATTTCGTTTATCCTGCTGGGAAATATGAAGCCATTTTAATTACGCTTGGAGAAGGGGATGGAGCCAATTGGTGGTGTGTGTTATTCCCGCCTCTCTGCTTTATCGACTTTTCAAATGGGGAAGCCATTGCCTCGCCAGAAGGAGAGGATAAAGATCAGGTGTCAGCGCAGCAAACAGGTGAGTCCGTTAATGAAGTGGTGAAAGAAGAGGACGAAGAGAAGGGGGAAGTGAAATTCTTCCTGCTTGAATGGGTCTCTAGTCTTTTCTCTTAAAAAAGGTATAAATCTGTATTTGCCTCATAGAGTTGAAGTAAGAGATCAAAAAGAGGTGAAAACATGTATTATCAATTAAGGATAGCCACAGAAGAAGATGCTCCAGCCATTAATGCGTTTCTTGAAAAAGGACAAGCAAAAGGCGGAGTAACAATTGCGGAACGTACGACATTTGTTGTCATGGAAGATGCAGACGGGCACCTGGCAGGCTGCTTAGGTCTTGAACAGTTGAATGAACAAGAGGGATTGCTGCGGTCACTTGTCATATCAGATAAACTCGGTCAGGGACACATTGTTTCTTTGTTCCAAAGTGTTCAAACGCTGGGGGCGAAAATAGGTGTGGATACCTTCTATGTCGTAGCAAACCATTCAGCCTCACATGATTTTTTAACATTCATGGGATTCACGCCTTTAAAGGATATTCCGGATAGCGTGTGGGAATCTGCACATGCAAAAGAGTCATTGGACAAAGAACAGGCAGTGGTGCTGCAAAAAAAGAGCAGTTAATCACAAAACACTGGACTTATACACATACTTATCCACTGTTAAACAAGCGTTATCCACAAATTGTGGACAACGCTTGTTTTATTTAGCGTCATCTTTTATACTTTCAAAAGGATAATTGAGATATATCAACAGTTTTATCTTTTTTAAAAGGAGTTTGTAAGATGCTAAATACAAAAAGATGGTCTGTGGATTTAGAAAAGGATTTATCCACATACTATCCACAAATTCAACAGGCAGCCCTGCTGTTGCAACAAAACGAAGTGGTCGCTTTCCCAACAGAAACCGTTTACGGACTAGGGGCAAATGCAAAAGAGACAGAGGCCGTCATGAAAATTTATGAAGCGAAAGGACGTCCAAGTGATAATCCGTTGATTGTCCACATTGCGGAGGTTCAGCAGCTTCATGAATTTGCACAAATAGAAAATGAAAAAGCGAAGGCACTGATGGATGCCTTTTGGCCGGGTGCCTTAACTATTGTTCTTCCGTGTAAGCCGGGTACTTTATCAAAGCAGGTCACAGCGGGTTTATCCACAGTAGGCGTGAGAATGCCTGATCATCCCATTGCGCTTGAGCTTATCCGAGCAGCTGGTCTGCCAATTGCTGCACCAAGTGCCAATCGCTCTGGGAAACCGTCACCGACACAAGCTGACCATGTGGCGAGTGATCTCGATGGTAGAATCGCTGGAATTGTGGATGGCGGTTCAACTGGAATTGGCGTTGAGTCAACGGTCGTATCCTGCGTAGACGAGCTTCCAGTGATTTTAAGGCCGGGCGGTATTACAAAAGAAGCATTAGAAGAAGTAGTAGGGACGGTCAGCGTCGACCCAGGGCTGACAAAAAAGGACGAGGCGCCCGTATCACCTGGTATGAAATACACGCATTATGCACCTGAGGCACAAATGTACATTTTTCATGGAAGTGATGAAGAGATGCAGCGTCACATTCAGAAGTACCAGGCGGAGGGCCGGAAAGTCGGCGTACTGACAACGGAAGAAAAGAAGTCGTTGTTTACAGCAGATGTTGTTTACAGCTGTGGATGGAGAGAAAAGCCTGAAACTGTGGCTGCAAACCTATATCGTGTGCTAAGACAATTTGATGAAACAGATGTAGATATGATTATTTCAGAAGCCTTTTCAGAGCAGGGGGTTGGTTCTGCAATTATGAACCGTCTGCAAAAGGCGGCAGGAGGGCGCAGACTCTCTTCGGTCAAATAGTTCTAACCCTTCTTGGACAAACATAGGTTAAAGAAGAATGCGTGTCCAAGGGGGATTTACATGAATGAACTAGCTGGCGAATTGCTGACACTCAGTATCATGGCTTTTGCGCTTGGGATGGATGCCTTTTCGGTTGGCCTTGGCATGGGGATGATCCAGCTGAGGTTCCGCCAGATCATTTATATTGGACTTGTCATTGGGATGTTTCATATGTTTATGCCGCTTTTTGGCATGCTGACAGGTCAGCTCTTATCTGGCTGGCTCGGCCTCCTTGCCACCTATATCGGCGGTGCACTGCTTTTGGTGCTGGGGCTACAAATGATTATTGCTTCTATTCGAAAAGAGGATAAACCATTTATCGCGCCAGTTGGGGCGGGTCTCGTTCTTTTTGCGACAAGCGTGAGCTTAGACAGTTTCTCCGTGGGCTTAAGCCTAGGAATTTACGGTTCTCGGGTGTGGATGACCATTTTATTGTTTGGTTTTTTTAGTATGATGCTCACATGGCTCGGATTATTACTCGGTAAACAAGTCCGTTCATGGGTTGGTTCATATAGCGGGGCGCTTGGCGGCATTATTTTACTAGCCTTTGGCATCAAATTAGTATTTCCGCTATAGCCAGTCTCCTTACATAACATGTAGAATGAAATCCTATATAATAGAAGAAAAGGAGGGCGAATGATGAATATCTTATTTGTTTGTACGGGAAATACATGCAGAAGTCCGATGGCTCAAGCCCTTTTTGCTTCAATTGCACATGAAAAAGGTTTGCAGGTCACTGTAAAATCAGCGGGCCTCTTTGCCTCTAATGAGGGGAAGGCTTCTCCGCAAGCGGTCGAAGCATTATTTGAGAAAAGCATTCCACTCAATCACTCGTCGTCAAAGCTGACAGAGGAGCTTCTTCACGAAGCTGATTATGTCTTCACCATGACAATTCAGCATAAACAGTTGATTGTAGAGCAATATAATCATGCAAAAGAGAAAGTTTTCACATTAAAGGAATTTGCGACAGGGACAGAAGGCGATGTATCCGATCCATTTGGCGGAAGTCTTGCGGTTTACCAGGAAACACGTGATGAACTAGAAGAATTGCTGTATCAGCTGGCTGAAAAACTGAAACAGGACCTGACATCCTCATAAATAGACAATCTGTAAAACCGTTGCGTCAACGGTTTTTCTGCTTTTGTTTGCAAATGACTAAGCAGAGGTTAAAATATAACTGTGAATAAAGAATGAAAGTAAGCCTGACAAATCAACTCACCCTTAGGAGGAATAGCCCGATGAAAGTAGCCATTGCATCCGATCACGGCGGAACGAATATACGTGAAGAAATCAAGCAACTGATGGATGAATTGAAGATTGAATACATTGATATGGGTTGCGAATGTGGATCAGGGTCTGTAGACTATCCGGATTATGCTTTTCCTGTAGCCAATATGGTGGCAAACGGAGAGGTTGATCGCGGCATTTTAATTTGCGGGACAGGCATTGGCATGAGCATCTCAGCAAACAAAGTGAAAGGCATTCGCTGTGCGCTGGCACATGATACCTTTAGTGCGAAAGCAACGAGAGAACATAATGATACAAATGTTCTGGCGATGGGAGAGCGCGTGATTGGACCGGGGCTAGCACGTGAGATCGCACACATTTGGCTGACGACAGAATTTACGGCTGGACGCCATGCTGTGCGGATTGGCAAAATCGCTGATTATGAAGAAAAGCACCTATAAGGAGCGCTTAACATGAACATTGGTCAAGATTGGCTTGAAATGTTAAAGGAGTTTCATCAAGCAGTTGAACTGCGTGCTGGCCAAATCTTAGTGATTGGCTGCAGTACGTCGGAAGTGGCTGGCGAGCATATTGGTACAGCGGGAAGTGAGCAAATTGCAGAGGCCATCTATCAAGAATTGGATCAGCTAAGACGAGAGATTGGCATCGAGCTCGCCTTCCAATGCTGCGAGCACCTAAATCGTGCTCTTGTTGTTGAAGAAGAAGTGGCTTACCGTCTGAACCTAGAAATTGTGGCTGCAGTACCTGTCCGAAAGGCGGGTGGTTCGATGGCGGCTCATGCGTTTCAGCAAATGGAACATCCTGTGTTAGTTGAATCGATTGAGGCGCATGCTGGAATTGATATCGGCGATACGTTGATTGGGATGCACTTAAAGCGAGTAGCTGTACCTGTCCGTCTCAGTCGTCACCAATTAGGACAAGCGCATGTGACGTTTGCGAAAACACGTCCGAAGCTGATTGGCGGAGAACGAGCGGTTTATACAAGATCATAGCTTAAATATATTACTAATATAATGTTGAATGATGAAGACGCTTCACCCCTTGAATATTCGGTTTTTCGCAAAAAATAAGTCGATTTTCCAAAAAAAACTTTTACATTTCACTCAAAAACCGTGTACAATGAGATGGTGAAAACATCGAATGGGAATAGATTGGAGAGGATTTCGCTGATGAAACATTTACCTGAGCAAGACGCACAAGTATTCAAAGCAATTCAACTAGAGCGGAAACGCCAGCAGGACAAAATCGAATTAATTGCATCAGAAAACTTCGTAAGCGAAGCAGTCATGGAAGCACAGGGCTCAGTTTTAACTAACAAATATGCTGAGGGCTACCCTGGTAAACGCTACTATGGCGGCTGTGAACATGTAGACGTTGTAGAAGATATCGCACGTGACCGCGCAAAAGAAATTTTTGGCGCTGAGTATGTGAACGTACAGCCTCATTCAGGTGCCCAAGCGAATATGGCCGTATACTTTACAATTCTTGAGCATGGCGATACGGTGCTGGGCATGAACTTATCACATGGCGGGCATTTAACACACGGAAGCCCTGTCAACTTTAGCGGGGTACAATACAATTTTGTAGAATATGGTGTAGATAAAGAAACGCAGCATATTGACTACCAAGATGTACTTGAAAAAGCACGTGAGCATAAGCCGAAGTTAATCGTTGCAGGTGCAAGTGCATACCCACGTCAAATTGATTTCAAAAAGTTCCGTGAAATTGCTGATGAAGTCGGTGCTTACTTTATGGTCGACATGGCTCACATTGCGGGTCTTGTTGCAGCAGGTCTTCATCCGAATCCAGTTCCTTACGCAGATTTTGTGACAACGACGACACACAAAACATTACGCGGACCTCGCGGCGGAATGATTCTATGCCGTGAAGAATTTGGTAAAAAGATCGACAAATCGATCTTCCCTGGTATTCAAGGTGGACCACTGATGCATGTCATCTCTGCAAAAGCTGTTTCTTTCGGTGAAGTATTGAACGGAGATTTCAAAACATATGCACAAAACGTCATTGATAATGCCAAACAACTAGCTGAAACCCTTTTATCTGAAGATATTCAGCTTGTATCTGGTGGAACAGATAACCATCTTGTTCTCATCGACTTGCGCTCTCTTGGCATCACAGGAAAAATCGCAGAAAACGTTCTGGATGAAATCGGCATCACAGTGAACAAAAATGCGATTCCTTATGATCCAGAGAAACCATTTGTCACAAGTGGTGTACGTGTTGGTACAGCAGCAGTGACAAGCCGCGGGTTCGATCAAGAAGCGATGAAAGAAGTCGGTTCTATTATTGCGCTTGCTCTCAAACATCATGAAGATGAAGCGAAATTAGAAGAGGCGAAAAAGCGAGTATCTGATCTTACTGCCCGCTTCCCTCTATATAACGAATTAGATTATTAAAAAGCTGACCCATTTGCCTATTTTTGGCATGTGGGTTTTTTTTGTAGGATTTGCGAATCATATTGAAAGATGATGTCTTTTTATGTAGAATTGTAGGAAGTGTGCAAAGTTCACCGGAAGATGACAGAAAAGGAGTTGTAGCAAGCAATGGCAAAGGTTTATGTATTTGATCACCCGCTAATTCAGCACAAACTTACATATATTCGTGACGTTCATACAGGAACAAAAGAATTTAGAGAGCTAGTGGATGAAGTCGCCACATTAATGGCATTTGAAATCACACGAGACTTACCGCTTGAAGAGGTAGATGTAGAAACACCTGTACAAGTCGCTAAATCAAACGTGATCTCTGGGAAAAAACTCGGTGTTGTGCCAATTTTAAGAGCAGGTCTTGGAATGGTAGACGGGATTTTGAAACTCATTCCAGCTGCTAAAGTAGGACATGTCGGTTTATACCGTGATCCGAAAACATTAAAGCCTGTTGAATATTATGTGAAGCTTCCATCTGATGTGGAAGAGCGTGAGTTTATCGTCGTAGACCCAATGCTTGCAACCGGCGGCTCAGCAGTCGAAGCATTAAACAGCTTGAAAAAACGCGGTGCGAAAAACATCCGCTTCATGTGTCTGATTGCTGCCCCTGAAGGTGTAGAAGAAATGCAAAAGCATCATCCAGATGTGGATATCTACATTGCAGCATTAGATGAGAAATTAAACGAAAAAGGTTACATCATCCCAGGCCTTGGTGATGCTGGTGACCGTATGTATGGAACAAAATAAGAAGATCTCAATAAAAGCCCACATGCAGACGAGCATGTGGGCTTTTTGAAATATATGACAAACGGTTGATGTCGTTCTTAGAAAAATCAATGTATACTGAACATTAGCTGTTTTTTTCAATGAATGTCACAACTCTCCTAAAGTTTGATGAAATTGTGAACATTTTGTGTGCTCTATCATTATAGAAAAGTTTTTTAACTTTCAACGGATTGACACATCATAGACGCTATTGTATGCTAAACGAGGGTATTATGGTAAGGTTTTCATAGCCTATAGCACTCTACTAATCCTCATTGTGAACCCTTTAATTATCAGGGTTTGTATCAGCGAATGAAGCAGCATCCCATAGATCTAAAGATTTCAAGTCTGATGGTGTAATTAGACCGATGGGTGATTGATTTTTTTCGAACAGGGCGGCTTATCATCAGCGTCTTCTACGCAGTTTTCATCACCATTTATCACCTTTTTTACAATATTTTTCATCGGGAGTCAGATGAATGAACGATCCAAACGCGATTTTCCGCAGACAGAGTAAATACATGTTCTATCTATTGGCAATTTTTGTGTTTGGCTATGCCATGCCTGGTTTTAAACCACTGTTCCTTGGTTTCATTATCGGCACAATTTTTGCTTTCTTTAATTTATTCCTACTTATACGGAGAATGCATGCTTTTGATCGAGCAGTTCAAAAAGGAAAATCCATTCGTTCAATGGGAAGTACAGCCAGGTGGGCCAACGCGATTCTCGCAGTAGCGATTGCTTGGCGTTACCCTAACGAAGTTCATCTGGCAGGTGTTGTTATAGGATTAATGACAATATATCCTGTCATTATGATAGATTCCTTCATTCAACTTAAACGTTCTACTATGGAAGAGAGGTGAATACTCTTTGGGTCACAGTTCAAAAACTACAGAATTTTTAGGGTTAACGTTCAACTTATCCAATGTTCTCATGATTACGATTGCTAGTATCATCGTTCTTCTCATAGCGGTGCTGACTACTCGTGTTCTGTCTATTCGTCCGACTAAGGCGCAGAACTTCATGGAATGGATTGTTGATTTTGTTCGAAATATCATAGGTAGTTCGATGGACATGAAAACAGGAGCCCCATTTCTAGCGCTTGGCGTTACATTACTCATGTACATATTTGTTTCAAACATGCTTGGACTGCCATTTTCGATTACGGTTGATCACAACTTGTGGTGGAAATCACCAACTGCTGATCCTGCAATCACAATGACACTAGCGATTATGGTCATGGGACTCACACACTACTACGGTGTCAAGGCAAAAGGAGTCAAGGAATATACGAAAGACTACTTTAGACCAATTCCGCTTTTAGTACCATTGAAACTTATTGAAGAATTTGCAAACACGTTAACACTTGGTTTGCGTCTTTATGGAAATATTTTCGCTGGAGAGATTCTTCTTGGGTTACTTGCAGGACTTGCGACCAATTTCTACACGCAAAACATTGCGCTTGGTATCGTTGGTACATTAGGTGCCATCGTACCGATGATTGTATGGCAAGCATTCAGTTTGTTTGTCGGAACAATCCAGGCATTTATCTTCACCATGCTGACAATGGTGTACATTTCCCATAAAGTCAGCGACGAACACTAAAAAATTGAGAGTCCAAAATGGACGTTATTTTAAAGGAGGAGCTTTTTAATGAATTTAATAGCAGCAGCAATTGCAATCGGTTTAGGAGCACTAGGAGCAGGTATTGGTAACGGTCTAATCGTATCTAAAACAGTTGAAGGAATCGCTCGTCAGCCAGAAGCTGGAAGAGAACTAAGAACACTTATGTTCATCGGGGTCGCTTTAGTTGAGGCACTTCCAATTATCGCTGTCGTTATCGCATTCTTGGCATTCTTTGGTTAATATGTGAGAAGCGTTCTAATATGAATTTTAATGGCGAAGATCAGATTAGTTCGAAACTTCGTCATTCCTTTATGTTTTGTTTCTTAACATATTATTTAAAGAAGGGAGTTGCCGTACGAAATGTCTCAGTTACCAGTGGTTTTAGGAGCAGGAGGCTTAAGTTTCAACGCCGGGGATATGTTATTTCAGCTTATCGCTATGCTCATCCTGCTTGCACTTTTAAAGAAATATGCGCTTAAACCTTTATTAGGGATTATGAAACAGCGTGAAGATTATATAGGAAATGAAATTTCAAGTGCTGAAGAAAAGCACGTTCAAGCTGAAAAGCTTCTTGAAGAACAACGTGTCTTATTGAAAGAAGCACGCGAAGAATCACATACACTCATCGAAAATGCGAAAAAGCTTGGTGAGAAACAAAAAGAAGAGATCATTCTAGCAGCACGTCAAGAGTCAGAGCGCTTGAAAGAATCCGCTAGAACTGAAATCGTAAAAGAAAAAGAACAAGCTGTGGCTGCACTGCGCGAGCAGGTTGCATCACTATCTGTGCTGATTGCTTCTAAAGTGATTGAAAAAGAACTTGATGAGCAAGCACAAGAGAAATTGATCCAAGAGTATCTTAAAGAGGCAGGCGAAAGCCGATGAGCGTAACTATTGTCTCTAAGCGTTACGCTTCTGCTCTTTTTGACATCGTTCTTGCTTCTTCGGCAGTAGACGAAACTGAAAAAGAGCTGAATGAGATCAAAAAAGTGCTTAAGGCTGATCAAGAATTAAATGACTTTCTTGTTCATCCGAAGATTACGGCAGACAAAAAGAAACATCTGATTGCAGAAGCTTTCAAAGGTGTTTCGACATACGTTTTGCACACAATGTATTTACTGATTGATCGCGGACGTACGAATATTTTTCCTGAAATGACGTCTGAGTTTGTGAAACTTGCAAACCGTACGAAACAAATAGACGATGCGATCGTGTATTCAGTGAAACCGCTGAGCGGAGCTGAAATTCAATCTTTATCTGAAGTATTTGCCAAAAAAGCCGGAGTCACATCACTGCGTGTTGAAAACGTGATTGACAAGGATCTAATAGGCGGAGTGAAAATCCGTATCGGAAACCGCATTTATGACGGCAGTGTCAGCGGAAAGCTTTCCCGCATTGAACGTCAGCTTGCAGGCGAAAATCGTTAGAAGGGGTGAAACCTTAGTGAGTATCAAAGCTGAAGAGATTAGCGCGCTGATAAAGCAGCAAATCCAAAACTATCAATCTGAAATCGAAGTAAAAGATGTCGGTACAGTCATTCAAGTAGGGGACGGTATCGCGCGTGTACATGGCCTTGACAACATTATGGCAGGAGAACTGGTTGAGTTCTCTAACGGTGTAATGGGTATGGCTCAAAACCTTGAGGAATCTAACGTAGGTATCGTTATTTTAGGACCTTACAAAGATATCCGCGAAGGTGATGACGTAAAACGTACAGGTCGTATCATGGAGGTTCCAGTAGGTGAAGAATTAATCGGACGTATTGTGAACCCGCTTGGTCAGCCTGTTGATGGACTAGGTCCAATTTTAACAAGCAAAACACGTCCAATCGAAAGTGAAGCACCAGGCGTTATGGATCGTAAATCGGTACATGAGCCGCTTCAAACAGGGATCAAAGCAATTGATGCCTTGATTCCAATCGGACGCGGACAACGTGAACTGATCATTGGTGACCGTCAAACAGGTAAAACATCTGTTGCAATTGATACGATTCTAAACCAAAAAGATCAAAACATGATCTGTATTTATGTAGCGATTGGACAAAAAGAATCAACCGTTCGTGGTGTTGTTGAAACACTTCGTAAGCATGGTGCGCTTGATTATACAATCGTTGTCACAGCTTCTGCATCACAGCCAGCCCCGCTTCTTTACCTTGCTCCTTATGCAGGTGTAACGATGGGTGAGGAATTCATGTATAACGGCAAGCACGTACTTGTTGTATATGATGACCTTTCTAAACAAGCGGCAGCTTACCGTGAGCTTTCATTATTACTTCGTCGTCCTCCAGGTCGTGAGGCATTCCCTGGTGATGTTTTCTACCTTCACTCTCGTTTATTAGAACGTGCAGCGAAGCTTAGTGACGAAAAGGGTGGCGGTTCTATCACAGCATTGCCTTTCGTAGAAACGCAGGCTGGTGATATCTCTGCATATATCCCAACAAACGTTATTTCAATTACAGATGGACAGATTTTCTTACAATCTGACCTCTTCTTCTCAGGCGTACGTCCAGCGGTAAACGCAGGATTGTCTGTATCCCGTGTAGGTGGTTCTGCACAAATCAAAGCGATGAAAAAGGTAGCGGGTACACTTCGTTTGGACCTTGCTTCTTATCGTGAGCTTGAAGCATTTGCTCAGTTTGGATCTGATCTAGACCAAGCCACTCAAGCGAAATTAAACCGTGGTGCAAGAACAGTTGAAGTGTTAAAACAAGACTTGAACAAACCGCTTAAAGTTGAAAAACAAGTAGCGATTCTTTATGCACTTACAAGAGGATACCTAGACGATGTCGCGATTGCTGATGTGAAACGCTTTGAAGCTGAGTTATTTATGTACATTGAAGAAAACCATAAAGACTTGTTTGACACAATCTCTCAAACAGGAAACATGCCTGCTGATGAAGAGTGGAAAACAGCAATCGAAGGCTTTAAACGTACGTTTGCACCAAGCAACTAATTAGTAATCTTTCCGAGAGAAAAAGATTCTCTTTTTCTCTCTTTTCACGTAAATGAACACGGATTCCTGAAAAAAGGTGGTGAAATCTTTGGCCTCATTACGCGATATTAAGTCAAGGATCACGTCAACAAAAAAATCGAGTCAGATCACAAAAGCGATGCAAATGGTATCAGCTGCGAAACTGAATCGTGCTGAAAACAATGCGAAGTCCTTTGTTCCTTACATGGAAAAAATCCAAGAAGTTGTTGCGGCAATCGCAACTGGAACAAGTGCTAAGCACCCAATGCTTCTTTCAAGACCTGTTAAGAAAACAGGGTATCTCGTCATTACATCTGATCGAGGACTTGCAGGACCTTTTAACAGCTCGATTTTGCGTGCCGCTTACCAAGCCATTCAATCTCGTCATCAATCTGCTGATGAATATGCGGTGATTGTCATTGGTAAAATCGGACGCGACTTCTTCAAAAAGCGCGGTATTCCAGTTATTTCTGAAGTAACAGGGCTTGGAGACGAAGTAGCGTTTGCTGATATTAAAGAATTAGCAAGCAGTACAGTGCAAATGTTCTCTGATGAAGCGTTTGATGAACTTTACATGTTCTATAACCATTACGTCAGTGCCATTTCACAAGAAGTAACAGAGAAGAAATTATTGCCGCTAACGGACCTTTCGGCCGCAGCGACACCAAATAAACGTTCCGCATCATATGAGTTTGAGCCTTCTGAAGAAGAAATTCTTGAGGTTCTCCTTCCTCAATATGCAGAGAGTTTGATTTTCGGTGCGCTTCTTGACAGCAAAGCAAGTGAGCATGCTGCAAGGATGACAGCAATGAAGAGTGCAACAGACAACGCAAAAGAATTGATCGACAGCCTGACACTCTCTTACAACCGTGCTCGTCAAGCAGCGATTACACAAGAGATTACAGAAATTGTCGGCGGAGCAGCTGCCTTAGAATAGAAATAATTGTCAGGAGGGAATGCAATGAAAACAGGACGCATCAGTCAGATCATGGGACCAGTCGTAGACGTTCATTTTGAAGACGGTCACTTGCCTGAGATTTATAATGCGATCAAAGTTTCGCATAAAGCGGAAAGCGAAAGTGAAGTTGATATCGACTTAACTTTAGAAGTAGCACTACATTTAGGTGATAATACAGTCAGAACTATCGCAATGGCATCAACAGACGGTGTGAAGCGTGGTATGGAAGCTGTAGACCTTGGAAAACCAATTTCAGTACCAGTTGGTAACGTAACACTTGGACGTGTATTCAACGTACTGGGAGATAACATTGACTTAGATGAGCCACTTGGTGTGGAAGCTCAAAGAGATCCAATCCACAGACAAGCGCCTTCTTTTGATCAACTTTCTACAGAGGTTGAAATTCTTGAAACAGGTATCAAGGTTGTTGACCTTCTTGCTCCTTATATTAAGGGTGGAAAGATCGGTCTATTCGGTGGAGCCGGTGTAGGAAAAACCGTTCTGATTCAAGAATTGATCAACAACATCGCACAAGAACACGGTGGTATTTCTGTATTCGCTGGTGTTGGAGAGCGTACACGTGAAGGAAACGACCTTTACTACGAAATGAAAGACTCTGGCGTTATCGAAAAAACAGCGATGGTCTTCGGCCAAATGAACGAGCCACCAGGTGCACGTATGCGTGTTGCTTTAACTGGTTTAACAATGGCAGAGCATTTCCGTGATGAACAAGGTCAAGACGTATTGTTCTTCATCGATAACATCTATCGTTTTACACAAGCAGGTTCTGAAGTATCAGCCCTTCTTGGACGTATGCCTTCAGCGGTAGGTTATCAGCCGACACTTGCAACAGAAATGGGTCAGCTGCAAGAGCGTATCACGTCTACAAACGTAGGATCGGTTACATCGATTCAAGCGATCTATGTACCTGCGGATGACTATACGGATCCAGCACCAGCCACAACGTTCGCTCACCTTGATGCAACGACAAACCTTGAGCGTAAGCTGACAGAAATGGGTATTTACCCAGCGGTTGATCCTCTTGCTTCAACATCTCGTGCACTTGCACCTGAGATCGTTGGCGAAGAGCATTATGCCATTGCACGTGAAGTGCAACAAACATTACAGCGTTATAAAGAGCTGCAAGATATCATTGCCATTTTAGGTATGGATGAATTATCTGAGGACGATAAGCTTGTGGTACACAGAGCGCGCCGCATTCAATTCTTCCTATCTCAAAACTTCCACGTAGCAGAGCAGTTCACTGGCCAAAAGGGTTCTTATGTGCCATTGAAAGAAACTGTTAAAGGCTTCAAGGAAATCTTATCTGGTAAATATGATCATCTTCCGGAAGATGCATTCCGCTTAGTTGGACGCATTGAAGAAGTGATTGAAAAAGCCAAAGAGATGGGTGTAGAGGCCTAATCTGGTCCTTAGGAGGGTAAAAGCATGAAGACCGTTCAAGTCAATATCGTTACTCCCGACGGCCCAGTGTATGAAGCGGATGTGGAAATGGTCAGTGTAAGAGCAGAAAGCGGTGAGCTTGGTATTTTAGCTGGCCACGTTCCAATGGTTGCTCCGCTAAAAATCGGTGCAGTTCGCTTAAAACATAGTGGATCAACTGAATTGGTTGCAGTAAGTGGTGGATTTGTTGAAGTCCGCCCTGATAAAGTAACCATTCTTGCTCAGGCCGCTGAAACATCAGACAAAGTTGATGTCGATCGTGCTAAATCAGCGAAACAGCGTGCTGAAGAGCATTTGAACCACCCGAATGAAAGTGATGTACGCCGGGCGGAACTCGCATTAAAACGGGCGTTAAACCGTTTAAATGTAGCAGGGAAATAAAACAGAAAATCCTTCTTATCACAATGATAAGAAGGATTTTTTTAAAGAATTACATGAGAGACTGATACATCGACACATAAGGATGAGATGCTTGTTTTTCAAGATATAAGTGCTCACAAAACTGCGTATTGTGCCACGTTTTATTGTTTCGGCGCAAACCTAGCGTATATTGATGCGGGGAGTCCATATAAGGCCGCACGACCCAGTCAGCATCTGTATGATGCCGGATGATAACCTCTCCCATATACACACTCATCATCGCTTCTAAAGCTTCAATAGGCATTTTCCACTCAGCAAAAAGCTGCTGGGAAAACGCATCAAAGTATAATGATTCTAACTGATACAGGCTTTCCTCAGAGTAATCCAAAGAAATGTTATGAAAATGACACAATTGTGCTAATTCTTCTAGCTGTGTCTGTCTATAATCAAAGTAGAAAGCAATGGCCTCCCATTCATGATCAAATGAGGGAACCAATTCTCCGTACAAATCAACAAAGTCAGGAAAAGAATCTTTCAATGTGTTCAGCTCCTTCCACACGCAGTATATCATCTCCTTGGCACGAGGATAAGAGGGGATTCACACTAAATGTAGCTCTTTTTTCCAAATGATTCATCTTTCCGATTTTCGGGGGATATAATGAAAGGGAGTTTTCCTTTACAGAAATAAATAAAAGGAGGATTCAACTGTATGGAAGACGTAGGACAACAAGCAATCGTGAGTATTGTGATCCACCTATTTTTTATTGCAATTACATGGTGGGCATTGCTTGCCGTAAATATTGACCCACTGATTAAAAAAGGGAAAATCGTTCAGGCAAGGTTGCTGATGATGCTCATTACCATCGCCATCGCTTCTGCGGTCAGCAATTTCTTCCTTGACTACTTAAATTTCTCCAGACAAATTCCTTATATGTTTTAACATAAAAGGTTTGGTTACTGCCTTCTGCGGGAACGTAAAAAGAGGGTTCAAAAGTATGGCCTTTTGATGACTTTTCCACGTATGCATTGGCCTCCTTGCGGCAACACTTGTAGCAAGGGGGAATGACAAGTGAGAAAGTATTTGAAAGGTTGGCCATTATGTGTGTTTATTCTTTTTTTTGTTCTGATGATTCAAGGGGTTCGTGCGGAAGAATCTTCCCCGCTCGCCCAAATAGCAGAAGGTCTGAAAAACCAGCAAATCGAAGTGGATGGATGGACCCTGCATGCCAAAACAAATGTAGATATTTCAACCGAACAATTTTCAAAAAAAGTGAAACGTTTGAAAGACGAACTACGACAGTATGAGTGGACCGAAAAAAAAGAGAAACATGTCACCAAAGTCACAGGAATTTACAAAGATGAAAAAAATGATACAGTTTCGAAAATTTTACTCGTGAAGACCGACACAAAATCCAATCAAAAGTCGTATTTATTATATGAGCAAAAAGGTGCTCGCCCACTGAATACCTGGAAGCATACATATGATCAGTTCGTACGTCATGCAAAAAGCATATTACAAGAGAAATTTGTAATTTTTACTTGTCTCGATGGTCATGTAAATGGTATGATGGATGTTGTTTTGCAAAAAAAAGCTGAAATGATAGCAAATGAATTTCAAGCAAAACCTGTTGAGTATCTCGTTGAGTCTAATTTTGTGTCGCTTTCCGCTTACACAGAGAAGTGGGAACAGTTCATTATGACTTCAAATGATAAAATGAATGTTCAAATTGCCATCAGAAGTTCGGAAATGAACGAAAATCATACGATTACGGTTGGCACACCAATCGTAACGACTGAATATTAATATAGAGAATTTGGGACGCGGAGGGGAAGACCTTGGAAAAAATCATCGTCCGCGGCGGTCAAAAGTTAAACGGCACAGTTAAAGTAGAAGGCGCAAAAAATGCCGTTTTACCAGTTATCGCTGCATCTTTGTTAGCAAGTACAGAAAAAAGCGTAATTTGTGATGTACCTACGCTCTCCGATGTATATACAATCAATGAAGTGTTACGTCATTTAGGAGCAGAAGTACATTTTGAAAATAACGAAGTATCAGTAGATGCATCTCATGCACTAGAAACTGAGGCTCCGTTTGAGTATGTGCGTAAAATGCGGGCATCTGTGCTCGTCATGGGACCACTTTTAGCAAGAACAGGTCATGCAAGAGTCGCATTACCTGGAGGCTGTGCGATTGGTTCAAGACCAATTGATCAGCATTTAAAAGGCTTTGAAGCAATGGGAGCTAAAATTCAAGTAGGAAATGGTTTCATCGAGGCTGAAGTTGAAGGCCGTTTAAAAGGTGCAAAAATCTATTTGGATTTCCCAAGTGTGGGTGCAACTGAAAACATCATCATGGCAGCAGCGTTAGCTGAAGGAACAACCATTTTAGAAAACGTAGCAAAAGAACCTGAAATTGTTGATTTGGCAAACTACATCAATGCCATGGGCGGTAAGGTTCGCGGAGCTGGTACTGGTACAATCAAAATCGAAGGTGTAGAAACACTTCACGGTGCAAAACACAACATCATCCCTGACAGAATCGAAGCGGGTACTTTCATGGTGGCAGCAGCCATTACAGAAGGAAATGTCCTTGTAAAAGGCGCAGTGCCAGAGCACATGACTTCACTTGTTGCGAAAATGGAAGAAATGGGTATTCAGATCATTGAAGAAGAAGAAGGTTTAAGAGTCATTGGACCACCTGAGCTCAAGCCAATCGATCTAAAAACAATGCCGCATCCTGGGTTCCCAACAGATATGCAATCTCAGATGATGGCGCTATTGCTTCGTGCAAACGGAACAAGCATGATCACAGAAACGGTCTTTGAAAACCGCTTTATGCATGCTGAGGAATTCCGCCGTATGAATGGCGATATTAAAATTGAGGGTCGCTCTGTGATTATCAATGGGCCGGTTCAACTTCAAGGTGCTGAAGTGGCAGCGACTGATTTAAGAGCAGGAGCAGCACTTGTACTTGCTGGATTAGTGGCAGAAGGTCATACACGTGTCACTGAATTGAAGCATATTGACCGTGGGTATGTGAACTTCCATCAAAAGCTTGCAGCAATCGGTGCAGATATTGAAAGAGTAAACGATGAATCAGCAGATGTGACACAAGAACAAGTTGTATCAGATCTGAACGCGTAATCATAAAGAAATCAGTGTGTCCATTGGGGCATGCTGATTTTTTTTTTAGACTCATAGAATGCTTTTTAAAAGCTTACCATTAGTGTATCCAATCGTTTTAATTTTTATTCATAAAGACGGACAGTAAAATCAATTGGCGAAGAGCATGTGGGCATGATCGAAAGTCTTGTCCAATGAATGAAAGAAGCTGTCATATTAGCTTGTCCCCCCCCATAGGATAAAAGAGATTCAATGACAAATGGGGGCAGCCAAATATGAAACCAATGATTTGGACAATCGCAGGAATGTGCATCATTATTTTAATGATTCCAACTTTACTCGTGTTGCCGACGTTTCAAGGGAAACCCGCGGCCAGCCAACACGTAGCAGCGGAACCATCAGTTAAAAAAGAAGTGAAAGGTTCTGTCAAACTGAAGCAATCCCCCGTCTCCATTCCCGTCTATCGTTCGACTCATCAGCAGGTAGAAAACATACCTTTAGAAGAGTATGTGATCGGTGTCGTAGCTTCTGAGATGCCAGCTGATTTTGAAATGGAGGCGCTCAAGGCACAGGCACTCGCTGCTAGAACGTATATCGTCAGACAAATGATCATCGACAAGACCGTAAAATCACCAAAAGGCTCTCTTGTAGATGACACGCAAATGTTCCAAGTCTACAAAAACAAACAGGAACTCAAGAAAATTTGGGGGAAAGCGTACAACTGGAAACTAAAAAAGGTCACAGAAGCTGTCGCCAGCACACAAGGGAAAGTGCTGACCTATGACGAAAAACCAATTGATGCTTCTTTCTTTTCTACAAGTAATGGGAAAACTGAAAATGCAGAAGCCTATTGGAAAAACGAAATCCCTTATTTGAAAAGTGTCTCAAGTAAATGGGACGAAAAATCACCTAAGTTTCAAAACACAAAAACCATCACGGTGAGTGAATTTCAGCAAAAACTAGGTGTGACGCTCAGTCAGCAGGATCAGGTCGGACAGATTGTAGAACGGACACCAGGAAACCAAGTAGCCAAAGCCGTGATAAACGGTAAAACATTGACAGGCCGAGACATTCGAGAATCACTGGGACTTCACTCAGCTGATTTTACATGGGAAAGAAAGGGCCAGCAAATTGTGATTACGACAAAAGGATACGGACATGGAGTAGGGATGAGCCAATATGGTGCGCATTATATGGCGCAGTCAGGTAAAAAAGTAGAAGCCATTGTGAAACATTATTATAAAGGGATTCAAATTGAATCAGCTGATCGTTTTCTCAACACGTATATGGCTAAAAAATAAAAGCAAAGGTGCCTCAGAAACGGGGCATCTTTTTATATGTTCAAAAAGGTTTGAACAGAATGTGTCAAATTGCGACTTAAGACACAGGCCAGGAAATCTTAAACATTTACGTCCCGACAAGAACCGATGGCCGATACAAAGTCCCTCGAAAGACAGAGAAAACAAGGGGATAAATGTGACGTTAGGTGAAAATATCTAGACATCTGACAGAATTTTAGTGATTTTGATGAAAGAGAAAAAGGGATCGAGTCCTATACCATTCCATGACAGAATAATTTACGATTAAGATGTTTCAATCAAATACATAAGGAGGAAGGAAAAGTATGTTGAAAAAAGTATTTACACTCGTAACCTTAGCTGCATTGACATTATCTATGTCAATCTCTTCACCAGTATTTGCAGAAGCATCTACAGTCAAAAAACATAACAAAGATGTAAGAGTCACTATCTTACTTGATGCAAGTGGAAGCATGGCAAGAAAAGTAGAGGGAGAGCGCAAATTTGACCTCGCAAAACAAGAGGTATTTAAATTTGCACAGTCACTTCCAAAAGACGCTAAGATTCGTATGAGCTTGTTTGGTTCTGAAGGAAACAACAAAAATTCAGGTAAAGCTCAATCATGTGAAGTCATTAGAGGCGTTTACGGCGTACAGCCTTACGAAAAAGATAGCTTTGAAAACTCTTTAAACGGACTTGGACCAAATGGCTGGACACCAATTGCACGTGCTCTTGAACATGCAAAGCAAACGGATGAGCAGCTTAATGAAGGAACAAAACATATTGTGTACCTAATCACTGATGGCGAAGAAACTTGTGGCGGAGATCCAGTAAAAGTAGCAAAAGAATTGCATAACTCAAAAGGATCGACTGTTGTCAATGTCATCGGATTAGACTTTAACGATGGTTATGAAGGTCAATTAAAGCAAGTAGCCAAAGCTGGTAAAGGTCATTACTACCAAGCAAGCACTGGGAAAGAGATGGGTTCTATCTTTACGGCAGAATCATTAAAACTACACGAATAACTTGTTGAACAAAAGGGAAACGATTGATTTATGCTTTCGTTTCTCTTTTTCTGTACAAATGTAAAAAGGGAGGTTTTATTAATGAAAAGAAATATTGTCTTAACCATTTTAGCTAGTCTTGTCTTGCTTCTTTCTTCACCAGCTCATGCTGTGACAAAACAGGAGCCTGCTCATGTGGTCATATTACTCGATTTAAGCGGCAGCATGGCACAATCGGTTGAGGGAGAAAAGAAAATCGACATCGCCAAACGTTCTATTCAAAGCTTTGCAAGTATTTTATCAGAAGATACGCAAGTCCTACTTCGTGTATTTGGTCATGAAGGAACCAATAAAAATGCAGGAAAAGCCGTTTCATGTGCAAGTTCTGAAGCCGTTTATGGGTTTGGAACATATGAGCAAACCACATTTCAGCAAGCGCTAAATGTGTATGGTCCAACAGGGTGGACACCGCTGGCAAAAGCATTAACTGATACGAAACAAGATTTTGAAGATCACCAAGCTGAAGGGAAAAACATCGTATATGTGGTCAGCGATGGTGAAGAAACATGTGGCGGGAGCCCATCACAAGCAGCAAAGGAATTACATGAAGATGGTATTGATACAATCGTCAATATCATTGGCTTCGATGTGAATGAAAAAGAAGCAAAAAGTTTAAAATCTGTTGCAAAAGCGGGTGGTGGACAATATCAGCCGGCAGCAAATGCAGAAGAATTGAAACAGATTCTTCAACAAGAAGCGAACACTCTTGGTCAGTAGGATGTAAATGGCAGCTGGGGAAAACAACCCCAGCTGCTTTTTTAGTTTTTGATCAATTTAAAGTCGTTTCTAATTCATCAATTCGTTTCTCCACGTAGTGCTGATCTTTTCTTGCATGAAAGGTTTCGGCTTTTTCTAATATCGCAGTCGTATTATATTCTGGAATCTGTGAATAGCTCTCATAAACACCTTTAGGAATTAAAACGTTCCCTTCTGGCCAATAAACAGCGATATTTCCACGTTTTAATTCCCCGAATTGAGCAACTCCTTGATAGGATCCATATTGATTAAAAAGAACGACAGGGTCACCTTCTTGGACGTAAAGTTCTTTTGCATCTTCTTCATTCATCAAGATAGAATGGCGCTTTCCACCATTAAAGGCATCCTTTTCACTGTAGATCATAGAGTTGAATTGTTTACCTCGTCTTGTTGTGATATGAAAATGCCCCTCAGTTTTCCGGTATTGAGGCAGCTGGGCAGGTAGAAGGTGTCCCTTGCCATCCGGTGTTGGACATACACCATCTTCGCAAAGCCATGCGCCTCCCCATTGAAAAACGTCCCCTTTATGACGCAAATGCTGTATGCCATCATAATTTCGATTCGCGATGGCAATCTCACGGCGAATGTCTTCAGCATGTTCAAAATGAATCAGCTCGGCATCTTCTGGTCGGACTCTTTTCGCAAGATCAATATAAATGTCCCATTCTGCTCTGGCTTCTTCAATACGAGGTCCTTCAATTTCTGGACTGAAATATACCATGCGTTCCGTACTGGTTGATGTACCACCACCTGGCTGTTCATACCTTGTCATAGCAGGCAGAACAATTACCGTCTCTTCTGCCTCTACTAGTGTAGAGGTATTCAAAATGATATCTTGATGGACACGGAGCTCGAGCTCAGATAATGCTTTTTCAATAGCTTCTGGATTTGGCATCGTTTCTAAAAAATTTCCACCGCTAGTAAACAGCATTTTGAGTTTTTGTGGGTGATCTTTAGGGAGAGCCATCTTTTCAAACGATTGACCGATGGTATCACCATGCCATTTTGGAATATCAAATCCCCATATCTTCTCGATTCTTTCAATATTCTCTTCATCAAAATCACTTCCTGGCAAAACAAATGGATCTGCGCCCATTTCGCCTGAACCCTGGACGCCACTATGTCCACGAATCGGCATGACACCACAATGTTTTCTACCAATAAATCCACGTAACATGGCAAGGTTGGCGACTTGCGATATATTATCTGTTGCAAATCGGTGCTGGGTAAGGCCCATACTCCAAATAAAAACGCCTGAATTGGCATTGGCAAGGAGGACTGCAAATTCTTTCATTCTTTCTTTTGACAATCCTGATGATACTTCTAGATCCTCCCACTTCAACTGTTCGACATGTTGCTTTAAATCCTTTATGCCGGTTGTATGGGCTTGAATAAATTCATGGTCAAGAGCGGAATGAGGAGTCTGCTGCTCCATATCAAACCAATGTTTGATGACGCCGTTCATAAATGCGATATCGCCGCCTATATTGACTTGATAAAAATCATCAGCTATTTTTGTTCCGAATAAAGCACTTTCCGGAATAGAGGGAACCCAGTACTTTTCCATTGCAGGCTCTTTGTACGGATTGATGACAATAATTTTGGTTCCTTTCTTTTTAGCAGCATACATATATTTAGTGGAAACAGGCTGATTGTTTGCCGCGACTGATCCCCAAAAAATCAATACATCCGTTCCAATCCAATCACTGTAATTACAGCTAGAAGCACCTATGCCAAGCGAACGTTTAAGAGCGGTTTTGCTTGGTGAATGGCAAATGCGAGAAGCATTATCGATATGATTTGTTCCCATAAATCGTGCAGCCTTCGCAGCAGTATAATAAACTTCATTTGTAATCCCTCTGGCCGTTAAGTAGAAAGCGAGCTGTCGTTTATCAATTGATTTGATTTTAGCTGCGATTTGATCTAACGCATCATTCCAAGAAATACGTGTGAAGGCATTCTGCCCTTTTTTTCGAATCAGTGGATAAGGAATACGGCCAAGTTTACGCAGAGCGGTGCTATCCATTTTTTTTAGCTGATGAATATCTTCGAACCACTTTGGGTCAATAGCTGACATTGTGTTAAGACGAAGTACATTTAGCCTTGTAGTGCATATATGAGGTCCTGCGAGTGTCTGATCGTATAAGCCTGAAACACCAAGGGCACAGCCATCACAAACGCCCTGCGTTAAAATACGGTACGCATAAGGGAGGTTATCCTTGTTTTCCCAAGCCACCTTCATCGTATCTCGAATGTGCTTAGGTTTCACTTTTCCAAGCCCCATTGGAGCAAAAGAGGCCCATAGCTTTGGTGAGGGTTTTTTGTTGAGTTTAATAGGCCCCTTGTGTTTTGTTTTCCCCATGATATCATCACCCTCCTATTACTTTGTAAAACGTTTTCATATCTAAAAATTACCTTTAGATTTTGATTCTGTCAAATTCAAACTAAGGTCGGGCTGAGACAGAGGAAGTAGCAGTAAGGTTTGATTCTCTAAGCTGTTGAATATCCTTCCGAATAAGAAGAGATATGATAAAAGCGATGAAAAATAAGCCCGAGAACACCATGAGACTTTGTGTGTAATTACCTGTTATATCTCGTATGAAGGATGAAAATAAAGGTCCTGCTAAACCAGCAGCGGCCCATGCGGTTAGAATATAACCGTGTATTGCACCAAGTTGTTTCGTGCCAAATAAATCTCCAATATAGGCTGGAATTGAGGCAAATCCTCCTCCGTAGCACGTATAAATGATCGCCATTACGATTGAAAAGATGAGTGGTTCTTTTAAGTAAGGTAGTAAAGGAAAAGCAATGAGCTGGATACTAAAGAAAATCGTATACGTATTTGGTCTTCCGATATAATCTGAGAAGGATGCCCAGCCGATCCGTCCTAAACCATTAAAAGCACCTAAAACACCAACAAGAGTAGCTGCAGCACCTGCAGTGAATCCAACATTTTCTTGAGCAAGAGGCGAGGCAACTGAAATAATGGCAATACCGCATGTGATGTTAATAAAGAGCATGAGCCACAAATAATAAAAACGCCGTGTTTTAATCGCTTCATTTGCTGTAAGCTGTGATAAGTCTTGAGGAATTTTTTTTTGATTTGTTTTCAATCCGTCAAATTGTTTGACGTCATCTGGCGTTGGTGGTGATAAATAAAGTGATGAGATTACCATAATGATAAAATATGAGGGTCCAAGAATATAAAAGGTATTCGCAATATCAACTTTTTCAATGAGAAATTGAATAATGGGGCTGCAGATAAGTGAAGCAAATCCAAAACCCATAATGGCTAAACCGGTTGCAAGTCCTCTCCGATCCGGAAACCATTTGACTAATGTTGATACAGGAGCAATATAGCCTACCCCTAATCCTATCCCAGCAAGTACACCATAAAATAAATAGAGGAGAGGCAGTGAAGACATGTGGACAGCGAACCCTGACCCAGTCATTCCGACGCCGAAGAAAATGGCTGAGAAGAGCCCCGATGCCCTTGGGCCGTACTTTTCAACGAAATGTCCCATGAAAGCAGCAGATAGACCTAAAAATAAAATGGCAATGCTGAAGGTGAGGCTTATTTCGGTTAATGACCACTGAAAGGTTTGATGTAAAGGATTCGTAAAAACACTCCATGCATAAACAGACCCAATAGATAAATGAATTCCTACAGCACTTGTCGCAATGAGCCAACGATTTTTTGATTTGTTCATTGTGTTCCCCCCATATAAAGCGATCGAAAAGTTTGATAAGATAGAAATATGTTACATTTTTATGACTTTTTAAAATAATATCACAATTTGATTGGTTCATATAACTAAATTTTTGTTGAAAGGAAGATCATTAAATGAATCCTTCTGTTAAAAAGAAACGGGTCATCCACCAATATCGTGAAGGGCAATTTACCTGTATAACGGATGAAGTGGTAGAAGAGTTTCCTTTAACTGTGATGGTGAATGGAGAAGAGTTTGTAACACTCGTTTGTTCACCAGAGCATTTGAAAGAATTGGTAATCGGCTTTTTAGCTTCAGAAGGAGTCATTCGATTTGAAAATGAGATTAAAAGGTTTACAATAGATGAAAGTATGGGCTTTGCATATGTTGAATTAATCCACTCAAGTCGTTTTCATGTATCAGACTTTACAAAGCGAGTGATTGGTTCTTGCTGTGGGAAAGGGAGACACTTTTATTTTCTCCAAGATGTAAAAACAGCAAAAACAGCCATTGATCAAATTAACATTTCTGCTGAAACCTGTATGCACTTAATGAAGTGCTTACAAGACGAAAGCCAATTATTTCGACATACGGGTGGTGTGCATAATGCTGGACTGTGTGACACAGAAAAGCTATTCATCACTAGAACTGATATAGGAAGGCATAATGCTTTAGATAAAATCTATGGATATTGTTTACTTCACCGAATCCCACTTAGGGATAAAATCCTTGTGTTTAGCGGCCGGATATCGTCGGAAGTTCTTTTGAAGGCAGCGAAACTAGGTGTATCTATTGTGTTATCAAAATCAGCACCTACTGAGCTGGCACTTAAAATGGCAGAGGAATTAAATATCACGACAATTGGATTCGTCAGAGGAGGATCTTTTAATATCTATACTCATCACCAGCGTATTACAGAATAGGAGGCAAAGTATGGTCAGTATTTTGGATAAAAGACATCGACCATTGCGCGATTTAAGAATATCGGTAACCGATCGCTGTAACTTTAGATGTACGTACTGTATGCCTGCTGAAATCTTTGGACCAGATTATTCTTTTTTGAATAAAGAAGAGCTGCTTAGTTTCGAAGAGATCGAACGACTTGCTACACTTTTTGCAAAGGAGTTAGGGGTGGTGAAATTACGAATCACGGGTGGTGAACCTTTAATGCGTAAGGATCTACCCCTCCTAATAGAAAAACTAGCAAAAATTCCAGGTGTTGAAGACATCGCTATGACAACCAATGGAACGCTTTTACCTTTATATGCTGATAAATTAAAGAGGGCAGGTCTTCAAAGAGTCACCATTAGTTTGGATTCATTAAATCCTACCCGTTTTGAGCAGATGAATGGAAGACAAATTTCCATCCAAAAAGTGTTTGACGGAATTGAGGCTGCAAAAAAGGCTGGACTTGCTATTAAGATCAATATGGTTGTCCAAAAAGGTGTGAATGATCAGGATATCTTGCCAATGGCCGCCTATTTTAAAAAAGAAGGACACATTCTGAGATTTATTGAATTTATGGATGTAGGCAATACAAATAAATGGAATTTAGAGCATGTAATGACGAAAAAAGAGATCATTGATCTGATTCATTCAACATATCGTATCAAACCTGAACCGCCTCGATATGCGGGTGAAGTAGCCAACCGATTTTTTTACGAAGATGGATCAGGAGAGATTGGCATTATTTCTTCCGTTTCAGATGCTTTTTGTGGATCATGTAATAGAGCAAGGCTATCTGCACGCGGTGAATTGTTTACGTGTTTATTTGCATCATCGGGTTTTGATCTGAAACGGATTCTTCGTACGACCGAAGATGATAAAGATATAACGAAAGTATTGAAGGAACTATGGTCAAATAGACAGGATCAATATTCAGCCGAGAGAGAGCAAAAGAAAGATCAGAAAAAAGTCGAGATGTCATACATCGGTGGGTAGTGACAACAACGTATCACGATCATGTATTTTTGAAAAGAAGAGGAAATGGCATTATCACTATTGAAAATCTCTTTTTGAAAAGACGCCAATTCATCATATAAATTCAATCACCATAAAAAAACAGCAGAGATTCTGCTGTTTTTTAAAATGCTATTTTGTGCCTCAAAAAGCGCAAGAGAAGTCTAGAAAATAGGTTTTTCATCATTGGGTGCTGCTTTACTTTTATAGGAGCTGTGATAAGATCAAATCAATCTTTACCAGCTTGATTTTTTCATTCCTGGGATTTGGCCTTTATAGGCAAGTTCACGAAAAGCAATCCTAGACATTTTGAATTTGTGTAAGTAACCTCTAGGACGGCCCGTTAATTCACAGCGGTTTTTTAAGCGAGTGGGGGAGGAATCTCTAGGTAATGTCTTCAAAGCTTCATAGTCACCTTTTTCTTTTAACTCTTTCCTTAATTCCGCATATTTCAAAACAAGCTGCTGCCGCTTTTTTTCTTTAGCAATCTTTGATTTTTTTGCCACTTAAAACCCTCCTGGTTTAATTGTGTATTTTCCATTGAAAGGGGTCTTCAAACGTTGTCCAATCTTGATCAAATTCTTCAGGCGTGAGCAAGCATTGATCAAGTGTGCGAATAATATCTGCTTTAGGCAAGTCTACGCCAATAAATACAAGTTTTGTATGGCGGTCACCAAACTCTGCGTCCCACTCAGCAAGAAGCTCTGGTTCCTGATTTAATATCCGTGCTTTTTCTTGCTCAGGCAAGGCAGCTATCCAGTATGCAATAGGTTCAATCGCAACGGATTTTCCGGCTTGTGAAATTAAAATGGTTAAATCATGATGTGTGGCAAGCCATGCAAATCCTTTAGCACGAACAATCTGTTCTGGCATCTGATCTAACCAATTATTCAGCCTGCCGGTATGAAAAGGGAGTCTTCTTTCATACACAAATGAGGAGATTCGGTATTCTTCGGTTTCCGGTGTATGCTGAGAATGTCCAGCATTGATTTCCTTTATCCAGCCAGCAGATGCACTGGATTTTTCAAAGTCGAATAAGCCAGTATTTAAAATGTCGCTTGGCTGTACGTTACCTTTTGTGGTTCTTATGATAGTTGCTTCTGGTTGAAGTGTGGTCAGCACGTGCTCAAGTCGATTTAGTTCCGATGGTGATACAAGATCACATTTATTCATAATCAGCACGTCACAAAATTCAATTTGATCAATGAGTAAATCGGAAATTTCGCGTTCATCATCGTCGGAAACGGCTTCTTTACGATCTAATAGACTTTCTCCAGATTGGAAATCAGTCCAGAAACGGTTTGCATCTACCACTGTTACCATCGTGTCAAGCCGGCAAAAGCGTGTCAAATCTATGCCCATTTCTTCATCAATGTAAGAAAAGGTTTGAGCGACAGGAATTGGCTCACTAATACCTGTTGATTCAATGACGATGTAATCGATATTACCAGCCTTACAAAGGCGTTCTACTTCGATTAACAAATCCTCTCTCAATGTACAGCAAATACAACCATTAGATAGTTCAACAAGTTTCTCATCTGATCGAGAGAGCTCACCACCTTGTTTGACTAATTCTGCATCAATATTAATTTCGCTCATGTCATTGACAATAACGGCTACTTTTAACCCTTTACGATTCTGTAGAACATGATTTAATATCGTTGTTTTTCCCGCTCCTAAAAAGCCGCTTAATACTGTAACAGGTATTCGTTTATTCATTTGTTTCTGTCCTTTTGAAAACAATCATTTTATTTTCCGCCTCACTTAAAAAGTAATCATTACGATTTAAAATTTAAAAAATTATTTTGTTTCTCTATGAAGGGTATATTTCTTTAATCGAGGAGAATATTTTTTTAATTCCAATCGGTCTGGATTTGTTCGTTTATTTTTTGTAGTGATATAGTTTCTGTCACCTGTTTCAGTACAGGCTAAGGTGATTTTTACGCGCATAATTGATATGTTCCTCCTTTAATTCGTAATAGTTACGATTTGTATTTTAAAATGATAAAGGCCGATTGTCAAGCTTCGTATCATGATCAATCCCACATGACAATACAAAGGGGTATCGAATTTAATTGATACCCCCCTTTATTAATAAAAGTCACCAAGTTCTTCTTCGTATTCACCATCGTATTGCTGAATGTCACCCGGGATCTCTTGGAGAAAGGCTAGTCCTCCTAGTACAAGCATCAAAATGATGGCGATGAATGAGAGAATGACTGCGGCAATACTTGAAATGGCGAAGAGTGTCTGCATTTTCATCATCTTAGCATATTGTTCTAACAGGTCTTCGTATGAAGTATCAGGAGCTTGAATCAATTGTTCAGCTGCTTTCACAGATTTTTGTACATGAACTCCCATCATAATGAGGAAGACGCCAAGGGCAGCAGGAAGAACAAGCCAAAATCCAATAAGGATCGAAAGACCGCCTGAAATATAGAGAAAGATACTACCAACCTTTCCCCACTTTGCGATTGAATGAAGAGCTTGAATGATTTTTTCTGTTTGTTGCAATTGTGTTCACTCCTTTATGTATTCACTCTTTATCATACTTGAGCAAGTAGTACTTTAGGAAGGGTGAATGTTGAACAATTAACATGTTTCTATGACTATAAATGTTTTCAAGCTAAGCTGAAAAGAAGACAAAGGGATAAAATAACGATCATTTTATCCCTTTTTTAACAATATGAAGTTTAGAGGCGCTGGTTTTATAATTCTTTTCCTAGGATATCTAAATCGTATCTATTGCCGTCCATTTCTGCGATGCGTGGCAGGTGTCCCCAGGTCTCAAAGCCGTGTTTTTTAAATAGTCGAATGCTGGCTTCGTTGTGTCCGAAAATAAAGGCGAGCAACGTTCGGATGCCTAATGAGGGCGCTAATTCAATGGCCTCTTGTAAGAATAGCGAGCCTAGGCCTTTTCCTCGAAAGTCTTGATTCAAATAAATACTCATTTCAACGGTTCCGTTGTATGCAGGTCTTCCGTAAAATGTTTCAAAGCTGAGCCAGCCGTATATATTCCCTGCCTCATCTGTTTTCACATAGAGAGGTCTTTTCTCTGAATGATTCAAAAACCACTGCCTGCGGTCTTCAACTGTAACAGGTTCTGTATCGGCGGTCACTTCTCTTGAGGCAATGGTTGAATTATAGATATCGACGATTGCTTTGAGGTCATCTTTTGTTGCTATGCGGTTAAATGTTTTCACAATAATGCCCCCCATCTTTTTTTCATTCATCATACATATTATTGATGCGATTGCGCAAAATAAAAGAAAAATGATTTCGTGTGTATATATTTTTTGAAAAGTGTTCAGAATGTTGCTGAGGTGATGAAAAATGAGAGAGGAAGAAAAGAAACGTACTTCCAAAATCACAAAAGTTCAGCAATTTTTCCGTAAGCGCTGGGTATTCCCTGCTATTTACTTGGTCAGCGCAGCGGTCGTGTTAACAGCCGTTCTTTGGTATCAAGCTGTATCAAAAGATGTGAAGGACCAACTATCTGATGGAAATCAAACAGGACAAGAACAGCGTGATGATGCCGTTGAAGTTGGAAAGCCAATTGAAAATGTTGCCATGCCGGTCCAGAATTCTGATAATGTTTCTGTCGTGAAAAAGTTCTATGAAGCAGATGCTGACCAAAAAGAAAAAGAAGCAGCACTTGTAAACTATAATAACACCTATACCTTAAGCAAAGGTATTGATCTTGCAGACAAAGATGGCAAAGTGTTTGATGTCACAGCTGCTCTTAGTGGAACAGTGGTTCAAGCGAAAAAGGATCCAGTTCTTGGTCACGTCGTTGAAATTGAACATGAAGATGGATTGTCGACTGTTTATCAATCGTTGTCTCAAGTGAGTGTAAAAGAAGGCGATGAAGTCAAGCAGAATGATGTCATCGGTGCTTCTGGTAAAAATCTTTATGGTGCTGAAAGCGGTAACCATGTCCATTTTGAAATTCGTATGGAGGGTTTAGCGCTCAATCCACTTAGCTTCATTGACAAGCCTGTTTCTACTATTGAAAAAGCAGCGCAAGAAGTGATGGAAGAAGCAAAAGAACCTGCTCAGCCAAAGGCTGATGAAAAAACGAAGGAACCTGCTACCGAAGATAAGGCCAAAGAGCCTGCTGGAGAAAAATCTGAAGAAAAGTCTGATGAGAAGGGGAAATCCTCTGATCAAGAAAAGTCTTCAGATTCCTCTAAAGACAGCAGTCAGTCAGAAGAGACAAAACAATCTTAATGCTTTGCAAGATCCTCTGTGTAGATGAGTACACAGAGGTTTTTTTCTGTCTGAAAAAGATCCTCCGCCACGTGGCGGAGGATGTATTATAGGGCGGCAGGTCCTTCTTCACCTGTCCGGATATTAATTGTATTCTCTATTTCATATATAAATATTTTCCCATCCCCTGGTTCGCCTGTACGAAGGACCTTTTGTGCTGTTTCAACGACTTGTTCGACAGGTACCTTGCTTAGGACGATTTCGATCTTTAATCGTTCGTACACATTGCTTTCCTTTTTGACGCCACGGTATAGCTCTGTATGTCCCTTTTGTAAGCCGCAGCCGTGCACATTAGAAAAGGTAATAGAGGTGACACCGATCTTTCCAAGCTCCACCTTTAATGTTTCAAAATTAGCTGGACGTGTGACAATCTCCACTTTATACATCTTGCTCATAGAGACACCCCTTTTTCTTTAATCTTGATATGCTTTTTCGCCGTGCATGGTTAAATCAAGACCTACTGATTCTTCTTCTTCAGTTGCGCGAATCTTGAAGAAGATATTGACCACTTTGATGATCACGTATGTGACAACGGCAACAAAGGCGTAAGTGGCGACAATAGCGACGATTTGCTTCCAAAGTAAGCTTGGATCTCCGTAAAATAAGCCATTGGCTCCGCCGTCGTTGACAGAGGTTGTTGCAAATAGTCCTGTTGCAATTCCGCCCCAAGTTCCGCCAATTCCATGAAGGCCGAATGCATCAAGGGCATCATCATAGCCGAATTTGGCTTTGAGTGAGTAGACTCCCCAGAAACAGACGATCCCGCCAATGATTCCTATTATAATAGAAGCAAAAGGTGTGACAAAGCCTGCGGCAGGTGTAATAGCTACAAGACCTGCAATCGCTCCAGAGATGGCGCCAAGCATCGTTGGTTTTTTATTGATCATCCACTCTACTAACAGCCAGCCGATGATTCCTGCGGCAGCCGCTGTATTGGTGTTAATAAAGGCAAACATGGCGACGCTGTCTAACGTAAGGGCGCTTCCAACGTTAAAGCCAAACCAACCAAACCAGATGACAGCTCCGCCAAGAAGTGTGTAGATCAAGTTATGCGGGGAAGAACTAGCTGCTTCTTTTCGCTTCCCAAGAACAATCGCCACGACTAGACCGGCAACACCGGATGAAATGTGAACGACGTTTCCGCCGGCGAAGTCAAGTGCTCCCATTTCTCCAATCCAGCCGCCGCCCCATACCCAGTGTGCGACTGGTGCGTATACAAATGTGACCCAAAGGAGTGTAAATACGACCACTGCCGAGTAACGAATACGTTCGGCAAAGGCGCCTGAGATGATGGCTGTTGTTAAGACAGCAAAGGTCATTTGAAACATCATGAATAATGAATGTGGAATGGTATCGCTATATGAACCAGGCTCAAAACCAACGTCTTTAAGCCCAACCCATTCGAAGCCCCCGATCCATGCATTGCCTGGTGCAAAAGCCAAGGAATAGCCAAACAAGATCCAGACAATCGAGACGATGGCTAGTGATGTTAAGCTGTGCATAGTTGTACTTAAAACGTTTTTACTTCTCACAAGTCCTCCGTAGAATAAGGCTAAACCCGGTGTCATTAGCCACACGAGTAGTGCGCAGAAGAACATAAAGACTGTATCACCCATTTGCATGCTGCATTCCCCCGAATCATTCAGAATTAATTGATTTCTTAATTCTTCATTATAGAGAGAAAAGTCATATATAACATATACATGTAAGTTTATCTAACATGGTTTTTGGTTATGTTCAATATAAATGGATGAAATGTTCGTGAAAAATGAGAAAAAACGTGCATTGAGCATGGAAAATAAAGGGCGTTTGACCTATAAAATGGAGCTGAGAAATAGTTTGGTTCGCTCCTCTTGAGGGGAATCGAACAATTTTGATGGTATTCCTTCTTCGACGATACGCCCTTCGTGCATATAGACGACACGATCGGCGACTTCTTTTGCAAAGCCCATTTCATGTGTCACAATGACCATTGTCATCCCTTCTTTTGCGAGGCTTTTCATCGTTTGCAGCACCTCGCCTACAAGCTCTGGATCAAGAGCAGACGTAGGCTCGTCAAATAACATGACATCAGGTTTCATGGCGAGAGATCGTGCAATGGCCACACGCTGCTTTTGGCCGCCTGATAGTTTAGAAGGATATACTTTGGCTTTATCCGCCAGTCCGACTTTTTCTAGCAGGATTTTGGCTTCAGCGATGGCCTGTGCTTTTTTTGTTTTTTTCACCATCACAGGCGCCTCGATGATGTTTTCAAGTACAGTTTTATGCGGGAAAAGATTAAAATGCTGAAAGACCATTCCTATTTTTTGTCTCATGTCGTTTAATTGGTCACGCTTTGGTTGAACAGGGCTGCCGTCGATGATGATTTCCCCATCGTTTTTTATTTCTAAAAAGTTCATACAGCGGAGCAAGGTGCTTTTTCCAGAGCCGCTTGCCCCAATTAAGACGACTACATCATTTTCATACACGGTGAGATCGATATCCTTTAAGACATGCAGATCCCCGAAGTATTTATTGAGTTTTTCAACACGAATGATTTCCTTTGATTCTGTCATGCTTCTCCTCCTAATGGTCACTGACTGAAAGTTTCTTCTCGAAGGTTTGGACAGCGAATGTTAACACAAGAACAAGAACTAAGTAATAGACAGCCACAACAAGTAAATACGTCATATTGTCAAAGCTGTTGGAGCCTTGCGTGGTGGCGACGTTAAATAGTTCGTTGACGCTGATAAAGGCAGCAAGTGATGAGTCTTTTAAGCCGATAATGAACTGGTTACCAAGAGGGGGGAGGGCGCGTCGCATCGCTTGCGGGAGAATGATACGTCTCATCGTTAAAAAGCGGCCCATACCAAGAGAGCGTCCAGCCTCTTTTTGGCCTTGGTCGATGGATTGGATGGCGCCTCTGAATATTTCTGCTATATAGGCTCCATTATGAAAGGCAAGCGCAATGGAAGCCGCCCAGAAGTCGGGTATATTGAATTCTGTGAGTCCAAAATATAGGATGAAAATTTGTACAATGAGTGGTGTGCCGCGTACAAGAAAGATGTAGGCATTGGCGATATAGCCGAAAACTGCCACGCGGGATATTTTCAGTAGAGCAAAAAAGAGTCCAATGAACATACCGATGAAGATACTGATCACAGTTAGTTGTAAGGTCAGCAGCATTCCTTCTAAGAAAACGCCTCTCGAATCAATCAGCGTCTGAAAAAAGTGTGATAGGGTAGGCAAAACAATCATCTCCATTTGAAGAAAGTGCGCCTAGAAAAGGGCGCACAATCGTGGTTTTAATCTTGTTTGACCGTGATGTCCTCGTCAAAGTACTTTTCGCTAATTTGTTGTAATGTTCCGTCTTTTTTTAGTGCGTCAATCGCATCGTTGATCTCTTTTATGAGCTGTTCATTTTCTTTTGATACAGCAATTGCTTGCTCACTTTGTCCGAGTCTTTCCTGCGCTTCGATTTTTAATTTTTTCTTCATGGCTTCTGCACCTGTGGCAAAATCGGTCACGACCGCATCGTGTTTTCCGTTGGCTAGTGCTTCTAAAGCGACTACATCACTGTCGTAATATTTTGGTTCCTGCCCGCTATGTTTTTTCGCAATATCAGCATAGGACGAACCTTTTGATACAGCAATTTCTTTGTCTTTTAAATCATCAGCACGTTGAATGTCTGCCCCAGGTCTTGTGAAGATTTGCGGACCGGAGTAGTAATAGGGTTTAGAAAAAAGGACGTGTTTTTTTCGTTCCTCATTGATGGTATGGCTAGCAACTGCCGCATCAAATTTCCCTGCTTTCACACCTTCGACGATACCTGCGAATTTATACTTTTTCTGTACAGGCTCGAGACCGAGCTTATCGCTAATCGCATTGCCTACATCGATATCAAAGCCGGACATCTGGTTTCCATCCATGTAACTGAACGGGTGAAATTCACCTGATGCTGCAAATATAAACTTTCCATCCTCCAAAATTGGCGACCCTTTCGCTGTAGAATTACGTTTATCTCCGTTCCGATTTGTTTCATTTGAACCACACGAAGACAGAAGTAATACTGCAACCGAGAAAAGGGCTGGGACCCAAAACCGTCTTTTTTTAATAATATGCTTCTCCTCCTTTTCAGCCGTTCTCCCTATAAGGAGAAAGTAGGCTTTTCAATTGAAATGAATATTACCATTACTCCCTCATATTCTCAATTTTATATGTGTTTTTCCAACACCTGCCCTTTCTAGAATGTATGTCTTGCTGCTTCACGAGAGAACTTGAATTCATAAGGGTAAAAAAGGGAAATGAATCTCATAATAACGGAAGGATAGGGAAAGAGCATGCCAGCTAACAAAGAGGGGGATCAGTGTATGAACAAGTGGAAGGACAACCGAAAAGTTTTTTTAACCGCTATTGCCTTTGGTACGATGTTAAATCCACTGAATTCCTCGATGATTTCTTTGGCCTTACATCAAATTCAGCATGAGTTCGGTTTGTCGTTTACGACCGTATCCTGGCTCATTTCGACTTTTTATTTAGCCAGTGCGGTGACGCAGCCGGTGAGCGGCCGGATTGGGGATCATGTGATGAGCCGGAGAACTTTATTTTTATTTGGTCTGGTTCTTGTCGCCATTTCGGCCATTTGTGCCCCCTTTGCTCCGACGTTTGCGGTGCTGATTGTGATCCGGCTGCTGCAGGCAATTGGAAGTAGTGCCATTTATCCCTCCGGTGTTGGGCTCATTCGAGATCATATGAAGGAACGACAGGCTTCTGCATTAGCGGTATTGTCCATTTTTGCTTCAGCGATGACAGCGCTTGGACCGACGCTTGGCGGATTTTTGATGACAATCGGCGGCTGGCCGGCTATCTTTTTAGTGAATCTGCCGTTTATTCTGATTAGTTTCTTTTTGGGGCTATCTTTGTTTCCGAAGGAGCAGAAAAAGAGAAAGCTTCGCATAGGAGAAACTGTGCGAAAGCTCGATTTGCCTGGGATGCTTCTTTTTACAGCTTGTATTGTCCTCCTGCTTTCATTTTTATTATCACTTGCTCACGGCATTCAATATGTACAGGGCATCCTTTGTCTCCTGAGTGCTGGCGCTTTTATCTGGTGGGAATATCAGGTGGATGAACCGTTTATTCAAATTCGGATGTTTCGCAAGGAGAAGCGGCTGTCGCTTGTGTATGTGCAATTTATCATCTTAAATATCTTTTTTTATTGTCTCTTTTTTGGTTTGCCGAGTTATTTCCAAGATGAATTAGGCTGGCGTGTGGAGGTGACGGGTCTTTTTATGCTGTGTATGTCTGGGATGAGCATCATTGTGTCGCCGCTGACAGGAAAGTGGGTGGACCGAGGGGATGAACGTCATCCGATTTTAGCAAGCACAGTATTGATGCTGGCTGGAGCTTCATCGATGACCTTCTTTTTTATTCCTGCGCCATTATGGGGAAAAGGAGTGGTTCTAGCGTTACTAGGACTCAGCTACGGCACTGGGAATGTGGCACTTCAAGCCGCGATGCTAAAAGCAAGCCCACAGCACATGATTGGCACATCCTCTGGGCTTTTTCAAACATGCCGGTATCTTGGTTCCATTCTGTCATCTGCCGTGCTTGGTATGCTGTTTGGTGAGGAAATCGCTGGCTCCCATTTTGAGCAGTTAGGCTGGACGTTGATCATCATTTCTCTTATTGGCATTGGCGTCAGTCTTTATTTTTCAAGTGTTGTCAGAGGGAGAGAGCCAATAAAAAAAGCGGCCGGATAAAGTGGTAGAAGAATCTCCATCACTTTATCGCAAGCCGCTTAAGAATTGGACAAGTCAGAGCCTTGATCCTTGTGCTTCCTTCTGAATATTTTCCCCATTATTGTCTCATAGAACGTCACGATGCGATCAATCGGAGAGTCAAAGAACTTCCATAATTTATTCATGATAAAGACAACCACAATCGATACGACCAAGCTGCCTAAGACATCAAATGGATAATGGTGACCGACCCAGATGCGGGAGAATCCTGTAAGTAATCCAAAGACGAGCAAAATGTTGCCGAGCTTTTTATTACGGGATCTAATGGCTAATGAAAGAGCCAGAGCGCCTGTTGTATGGTCACTTGGGAAGGAAGCGTCTGCTGAGTGCGGGATGAGTGTGTCGACTTTATGCGCCACAAACGGCCGCTCTTCATAATAAAACAGTGTAATGGCAAAATTGACGATGAGTGCAACGATGCCAGTTACACCGGAGAAGAAGACGAGCTTCTTAAATTTGTGATTCCCTACAAACCAGCAAATCAATAAGACAAGGGCATACACAAGAATGGCCTTTTTCGTAATGAAAATCATGGCCTGATCTAAAAACTCAGAATGATGAGCCATCCCGTGTATGACTTTAAATAATTCGTAATTCAAAACATCACCTATACCTTCGCTTAACGCCAACTATTTATTTTTCAAATAAACGTCTATTTGAAATATCCTATATTTTAGCATGTTTCCGCTGAAGTTTAAAATAGTATCCTATTCTGACAAAGAGACCTTTTGTGTTTTTGTTTCTTGTGGTTTTCGTTCGCTCCAATAAAAAACACCCATACTTAGCAAGACAACAATACCTGCAATGAGATACACATTTGAAAAATCTGTGAAGCTGACAAGGAGACCAAATACAAATGAGCCAGCAGCAATACCCGTATCATAAAGGGTAAAGAAAGTGGCCGTTGCATAGCCTGTACGGTGAGCTGGAGAGTGCTGAATCGCCAGTGTTTGTAAACATGGCACCAAAGATCCATAACCAAGGCCGATCACAGCGCCTGATAAAAGAAGCATTGTCGCTGAATGTGTAGCAGTCAGCATCCATAAACCAATCGCAAAAAGGACAATGGATGGATAGATCACAATGTGAGGTCCTACTCGGTCAAAAAGTTTGCCTGTAAACGGACGTGATCCAAGCATTGCAGCCGCAAACACAATGAAGAAGTAACTGCTTGCACCCATCAAATGAAGTGAATTGGCATAGACTGAAATAAATGAAATGATCGGCGAATAACAGAAGGAAATAATGATGCCGACTGCTGCTGTTTTTAAAGCACCTTTTTCAAACAGGTGAGAAAAAGTGAACCTGAAGACGACGCTTCCCCCGTCTTCGGGCTCTGGCTGTCGAATCATGATCGTAAAAGCCGCTCCGATGGTAACGATGATGGAAAAGAGAAGGAATAAGGAATGAAATCCTACTTTTCCTACTTGATTCAGTGCGATAAACGGACCGATGACCACTGCGAGGTTCATGGACATCACAAAGTATCCAAGGCCCTCCCCGCGTTTATGTTTCGGGATCATATCAGCAGCAATGGCACTGGCTACTGTCGTCAAAATGCTAAAAAAGATCCCCTGTATGAAACGCAGTATGAGCAGCGTTTGGAATTGATCAATCGGAATGTATAAATAAGTGAGTAAGGCAAAAGCAGTTGAAGAGAAAATTGCCATGCGTTTTTTACCGAATTTCTCAATAATGGCTCCGGAAAACGGTCTCGTCACAATGGCGGATAATAAGAAGACCGTCACGAGGAGTCCGCCCTGTGATTCTGTTCCATTTAGTTCATCCATTGTGTAAATGGGCAGTAATGTCAAAAGGGCATAAAAAGAGGTGAATGTAAATAAATTCACCAGGACAATCATGATAAAGTCTTTCGTCCAAATGCGTTCGTTCATGATGTATGTCACTTCCTATTCAGTTGATAATTTGTGTAAAAGTGTATGGAGGAGTTGTTTTTCTTCGTCGGTAAAGTCTGAAAGACATTCTTCTTCAAATTGTTCCATCGTGCGTTTGATTTCTTCAAATCGGGCTTTTGCATCATCTGTCATCACGATCAGATTTTCACGTTTGTCTTTTCCTTGTACACGCTTCACCCAGCCATTGGCTTCAAGGCGGGTAACGGTTCTAGTAATGGTCGGAGCTTCGACGTTCAAATAGGTCCAAATGTCTTTTTGGGTTTTCGGGCCGAAGGTATCCAAACAAAAAAGTACAGTCCACTGGGACATGTACAAGTCATAAGCAGCAAGCGCTTCGTTTGCCTTTTTAGACAGCAGCCTGGCGCTTTGATGTATTTGATGTAAACACTCTCTGTTTAACGTTTCCATTTGCTCACCTTTATTCATTATTTAGCTAGGTAAATAAATTCACCTTTTCTATTTTACGTGTTACACCCTTGTTTGTAAAGTGAAAATTTTCGTCACCCGAAATGAATTTTATATTGTGCCTTTTCTGATAAATCCCTTGTCCCATCTTCATTTTTAGCATATTCCCTATGCAATGCTAATACACTGTTACAAACCTGACAAAGAGAGTGTTTGAGGTGAGGGATCGTGTTTGGCATTTACTACCTAATGGATGAGAAATTACAACGAACAAGCGCTTCTGAAAATGGATAATCTTCATACGGATCTCATTTCACACTTCTCACATCCATTTTAGGGAGGTCGAGTGGTGTGCACGATTACATCAAAGAGCGAACAATCAAGATAGGAAAGTATATCGTGGAGACAAAGAAAACCGTTCGTGTTATTGCGAAAGAATTTGGAGTCTCTAAAAGTACTGTACACAAGGATTTAACAGAAAGACTGCCAGAAATTAATCCAGATCTGGCTAATGAAGTGAAGGAGATACTGGATTATCATAAATCAATCCGCCACTTGCGAGGGGGAGAAGCCACCAAGTTAAAGTATAAAAAAGAAGAAATTTTAGAAGGCGAGCCTGTGAAACAGTAAGCTTAGTTCTTTGTTCATAAACATGATATATATATCTTCCTCATATCGGTAGTTTCTAACCACAAATTTTGTAAAGACTTTTGTAAAGAAATATCTTTTTTTCTGCAAATTATGATAGAATATATAATTAGGGCAGAATGTGGTATTTGCTATGGAAACAGATTTTCAAGGAGGATATATATAGATGTTTGCTAGGGATATTGGAATTGATCTTGGTACTGCCAATGTACTGATTCATGTCAAAGGAAAAGGAATTGTGTTAAATGAACCATCTGTTGTAGCACTTGACAGAAACAGCGGGAAAGTATTGGCTGTTGGAGAAGAAGCTAGACGTATGGTTGGACGTACGCCTGGGAATATTGTTGCGATTCGTCCATTAAAAGATGGCGTAATTGCTGATTTTGAAGTAACTGAAGCAATGCTTAAGCATTTTATTAACAAATTAAATGTGAAAGGGCTGTTCTCTAAGCCTCGTATGCTCATCTGCTGCCCAACAAACATTACATCTGTTGAGCAAAAGGCGATCAAAGAAGCTGCTGAAAAAAGCGGCGGTAAGCATGTATTTCTTGAAGAAGAGCCAAAAGTAGCAGCCATTGGTGCTGGTATGGATATTTTTCAGCCAAGTGGAAACATGGTCGTAGATATTGGAGGCGGAACGACAGATATTGCTGTCATCTCTATGGGTGACATTGTAACCGCCTCTTCTATTAAAATGGCTGGAGACAAATTTGATCTGGAAATTCTCAATTACATTAAAAAAGAGTACAAGCTGTTGATCGGTGAGCGCACGGCTGAGGATATTAAGATCCAAGTTGCAACGGTATTCCCAGACGCACGTCACGAAGAGATTTCGATTCGTGGTCGAGACATGGTGACAGGATTACCAAGAACGATTACCGTCACAAGCAAAGAAGTAGAAGAAGCATTACGCGAATCTGTATCTGCGATTGTTCAGGCAGCGAAGCAAGTTCTCGAGAGAACACCGCCTGAATTATCAGCTGATATTATTGATCGCGGCGTCATTATTACAGGTGGCGGAGGCCTTCTAAACGGGCTTGATCAATTGCTTGCAGAAGAGCTGAAAGTACCAGTTTTCGTTGCTGAAAATCCGATGGACTGTGTAGCAGTTGGTACTGGCGTGATGCTTGATAATATGGACAAGCTGCCAAAGCGTAAACTTAGCTAATGATTCCCCTCATTCTTTTTAGAAAGAATGAGGGATTTTTATTAAAGAACCCTGCAAATATGCCGATATATTTCATAGAAGATTGTGTTTAGGTCATGTGAAAGAATCTTAATGAGGTGAGCACGTGTTAAAAGGACTATATACCGCAACATCTGCCATGATCGCTCAAGAGCGGCGGACAGAAATGCTTTCTAATAATATCGCAAATGCGAATACACCAGGATATAAAGCGGATGAAGGAGCCATGCGGGCATTTCCAGAAATGCTGCTGAGCCGGATGGAATCAGGAAAATTCCAACCTTCCTCAGGCAATGGCTTTCATGTCATGCAGCAAACGCCGATTGGTGGAATCAATACTGGAACATATATGCAGGAACTGATCCCTCAATTTACACAAGGAACATTAAAAACAACGGATCAAACAACCGATGTTGCACTAGTAGAAAATAATGTGCCAATCAACCCGGAGACGAATCAAAAGTCAGCGCTATTTTATGCCGTCAATACACCAGAAGGCGTTCGTTATACAAAAAGTAGCTCCATCACATTGAATGCACAAAATCAGTTGACCATTGGTGGCCGTGCCCTTCTTTCAGTGACGGGGCAGCCAATTACGGTTCAGAGTGAGAATTTCAAAGTGAATGCAGATGGAACAGTAAGTGAAAATGGACAAAATCTTGGGCAAATCGATGTACGTGTCGCAATGGATACAAGAAACTTAGCGCGTGAAGGAAATGATTTATACCGTACAGCTGATAACCAGCCTCTGCCAAGTGCAGTTAATAACGGTCAAATGTCCTATACATTAAGCCAAGGTGTATCGGAGCTGTCAAACGTGGATGTGACGAAATCATATACAGAAATGACCACAGCCTATCGAGCTTTTGAAACAAATCAAAAAGTGGTTCAGGCCTATGACAAAAGCTTAGAAAAAGCAGTGAATGAAATCGGAAGAGTGTACTAATCAAGAAATGAAAGGGAAAGGAGGATTCTTATGCTCAGAACGATGATAAATGCAGCGGTGTCGATGAACGAGGTGCAAAAGCAGCTTGATATCATCAGTAATAACATCGCGAACAGTGAAACAACAGGGTATCGCGCGAAAAACACCCGCTTCTCAGAGCTTGTCAGGCAGCAGTTTAATCAAGTAGATGAAAAAAATGAGCAGGTGGCAAACAGTCGTCTGACACCTGCTGGACTAAGGCTGGGAACGGGGACAATGGTCAATTCGTCCATTAACTCATTGCAAGGGTCTATTAAAGAAACAGGGCGTGACCTTGATGTTGCGTTTGGAGCGCCATCACAGTATTTGCAGGTCAATGCCGGCGGTAATATCCGTTATACAAGAGATGGTTCACTTTATTTACAGCCAGGCAATAACCGTAACCAAGTTCAGCTTGTTACAAGTGAAGGCCATCCGATTCTTGATGAAAACGGCAATGAAATCGTCTTAAATGCGAATTTCCGTGATATTTCTATTGATAAAAACGGACGACTCACGGCTATTTCTAGAGATAATCAACCGAATCAGCAAGTGAATCTAGGCGTTGTACAAGTCAATAATTCTTCTGCACTCATCTCTGAAGGAGATAATTTGTTCTCGGTAGACGGTACCTATCAAGGCGCATTAACGGCACTAAATGGGGCAAACCGCCAAGCGATCCAGCTTCAGCAAGGTGCACTTGAAACCTCAAATGTGGACATGTCTAAAGAATTAACCGATTTAATGACCACACAGCGCTCATATCAGATGAATTCAAGAACCATTACGATGGGTGATCAGATGCTGGGATTAGTGAATACGATTAGATAATCAACAGGCTGATATCAGCCTCTCATGATAAAAAAGGCGGCTCGCTCAAAGTCGCCCTTTTTTTTATAAAAATCTGAGACATCTGCAAGCAGGTCCTCGAGATCAATCCAGGCTTCTTTTCTTTCAAGACATGTGACGAGCGTGGCAATCTGCTCATCTGCTTTGGGCGTTTGGCTGTAAAGAAGGAATAGGATTTGGAACTTGATTCTTAATATATCAAACTGAGAAGCAATCGCTTCTTTTAACCCTTTTTGTATATATTTCATTCCTTCATCGGTTAAATTTTCTTTGAAACAAGAACGCACAGTTTCGTAGAGACACGATACGTAGGAGTGGGCGGATGTCCGGTATGCTGGGAGACGAAGCGCCTTTTTAAAGTATGCTAGTGCTTCCTTATGACGGTTTTGTCTCGATTGAATAAAACCAGCATCATAATAAACAATTCCAAGCAGTTCTTGGTCGTCAATCATTTTCACGTATTCGATAATCTCATTGAAAATCGCTTCTGCTTCCTCATATTTTTTTTGGTCGCTAAAGTTAAGTGCGAGCACAATTTTACAACGATACATGCTATGGACATCTCCGTACTTTGCAAAGATATCCATGGCTTTTTGAATATGACGAATCGAAAGCAACGAGTAGCGGTTGTTGTAATAAACACCGCTTGTACGAAAATGGAATTCTGCTTCCTCCAGCTCATCGTTTAGTAAGGGAAGACGCTCTTCTGCCTTTTCAAGATAATGAATGGCATCATTTTGATCACTGTTTAAAGATTCGTATAGTCCGAGAAAGAAGTAAAAATAATATCGCAGTTCATCGTTCATTTGATCCTTATGGCACATCAGTTCATGTTTGATTTTTTCTAAGTCCTCTGTCTGATTCATCCAGAGCTGGTGGCGGAACAGCATGAGCTGATAATGTAAATAGAGATCCTGTTTTTTTGATAATTTACGTTTATGTTTTGTTAAAGTTGTTTTGATATCTTCAGCCTTCGAAAATTGTCGATGCTTCAGCATTTTATACCACGAATGGAGAAGTTTTTTAATGGATTTGTCGCTTATAAAATTCATGTTTACCCTCTTATTCAATCAATGATGTAATATATATTACCATATTTGTGAAAAAACGATGAGTGTAGAGTGGATTATATTTGATGACAATTGGTAATGATAGATTCCATTTTTTACTATAAAAAGTGGGATGGACATTGAAAAATGACAGCATTCATAATATACTTCTATAGGAATCAAATGAAGATCAGCGATATAGAAAAGAAGGAGAGATCAAGATATGCTTGATGCTCAGCAAATTCAAGAGATTATTCCACACCGTTATCCATTCTTATTGGTCGACCGTATTTTAGAGGTTGATGGTGACAAAAGAGCGGTTGGAATCAAAAATGTAACAGTAAATGAAGAATTTTTTAACGGTCATTTCCCAGGATACCCAGTCATGCCGGGTGTGCTTATTGTAGAAGCGCTTGCTCAGGTTTTTGGGGTCATCATTTTAGGTAAAGAAGAGAACAAAGGAAGAATTGGTTTGTTTGCTGGAATTGACAGCTGCCGATTCAAAAGACAGGTCAAGCCTGGCGATCAGCTTCGTTTAGAGGTTGAAGTGACACGTCTCCGTGGTCCAGTCGCAAAAGGAAAAGCGGTAGCGACAGTAGATGGAGAAGTTGCATGTGAAGCAGAACTGACATTTTCTATCGGCCCTAAAGTATCATGATTTGCTCGCGGTTCATTTTGCATGAACCGCTTTTTATATGGGGAAGTTCAGGCTGAAAGGATCGGAACTTGCTTTTTTGACAAAAAAACGTCATATTAGACAAAAAAAGATGAAGGTGATAAAGGATGCTAAAAGAATTTAGAGAGTTTGCAGTCAAAGGCAACGTCATTGACTTGGCTGTAGGTGTCATCATTGGGGGAGCATTTGGCAAAATTGTCACTTCTCTTGTGAATGATTTGATCATGCCGCTTGTCGGTATTATTATCGGGGGACATGATTTTAGCGATTTATCCATTAAAATCGGAGAGGCTCAAATTTTATATGGGAATTTCATTCAAACAGTAGTTGATTTCTTGATTATCTCGTTTTCCATTTTTATCTTTATTCGTTATTTGAGTAAATTAAAACGGAAAAAGATAGAGGAAGAAGAGATTGTGGAAACGCCAGATCAAACAGAGGTTTTACTAACTGAAATTAGAGATCTGTTGAAAAATCAAAGCCAATCTAAAGATACGCAATAGAAAAAAGAGCGGCTAATCCCGCTCTTTTTATGTGTTTTGTTTAAAAGCATCCAGCAGTTTTTCTCCTGACAGCCCCTCTTTGACGAGGTCTTTTAATACTTCTTCGGTTTCTGTTCTGTAACGATTTGTAATCATTTTACCATCGAGTAACACAGAAATGTTTTCTTCTAAGGCAACGATGTTTTTGACTTGGACAGACAGATGAACAGGGCGGTTGTTTTCTTTTGTGATCGTCACGAGAATCTTCACTTCTGTGTGCTGCTGAAAGAGCACCTCAAACACCTGTCTATGCTTCTTTGGAATGAGTGCCTCGATCATCCAGTGATTTTCACCGTCTTCTTTATTAATAATTAAACCGTCACGAAGGGGAATGCTGGACATTTTATCTTGCTTTGGATCAAGTTCGATTTTGAGATCAATCAGCCTAAAGGTTTTCATATTTATCACCTCACAAGCGTTCATTTCGTAAGTATCATTATAGCATACAACATCTGTATAAATGAAACCGCTGCCTAATCAGAACGAGCTGCATAGAAGTGAAAGGAGATGTTTTATGGAGTCCTACCAACTGCGAAACATACATATTGGCGAGGAAAAGGCAAAAAGCAATATGCGAGTATATACATGGGGAGACATTCTTTCATTTTGTGATGTGTATATGGAAGAAGGCGAGTCTCTCACATTTCAATACGTCACAGAAGATCAAATGGACTGCTTTGAATTTCAATTGTCAATTCATGACGGGCAGCTTTGTTTTTATTGGTTTGCGTGGGACGGATCTGATTATATTCACATGCCTTCTAGTCATTGGATTCATTCAAATATTTTTTATCAATTTATGAAAAATAAGTATTTCGTCAAACAAAACAAGATGATGTTTTATACTCAAGCGGTAAAAAACAAAAATGAATGAGGAAATGGAGAATTTGAAGGGCGATTTTGTTATTTTCATGTTTTGTCACATCTAAGCTTTCTCAGTAGACTAGGGGTAGTTGAAAGGAAAGGAGGTCAGTCTTTTGATTCGAAAGGTAAACGTCTAGCATGTAATAGCCCCCCTCTAGCTAAAGCTGATAGACTTTGCCTAGTGCAAATGAACACTGCTTAATAGAACCGATGCTTCTTTGTGTAGGTCATGTGTCCTCTATCATCCCCTTATGTGTATCCGGTCATGTTTCATGACCGGGTACCGTTTTATTAACTGATAAGCCGATCATCCCTTGCAAATAATGGTTGCTCATTTCATAATGATGATGGATTATATCAACGGTATGTCGATTGAAAATGAAGACAATAAAGGAGAGAATGATGACAAACATTCAATTAATCGCAACGGATTTAGACGGCACTTTATTGAACAGTGAACACAAAGTGAGCAAGGAAAACGAGCAGGCATTAAAGGAAGCAGCAGCAAATGGGATGGAGGTTGTCGTCTCAACAGGAAGAGCGTATTTTGATGTGAAGTCTATTTTTGATGAGCTTGGGATGAATACGTGGGTGATTAGTGCGAATGGCGCTGTGATTCATGATCCAACCGGACACGTGTACCATTCAGCTGCTTTACAAGAAGAAAAAGCCAAACACATATTATCATGGCTTGAGGAACGTGATTATTACTATGAAGTTTTTACGAATGAGGCCATTTTCACACCGAATCGCGGCAGAGAGCTTCTGGCGATTGAAATGGACCGCTTAAAAAGTGCAAATCCAGAAACGGATAGCAGTGTTCTAAAGCAAGCGGCAGAAGTTCAATACAGTCAGTCGGGTTTTGCCTATGTTGATACATATGAAGAATTATTTCGTGAGGATCAAAAGCTTTCATTTTACAACATCTTAGGCTTCTCTTTCTTTCAAGACAGACTGAAAGCCGGATGGGAGACATTTGGACATGATTCAGATTTAACTTTGGTCAGTTCGGCTGATCATAACTTTGAGATTGGTTCAAAGGATGCTTCTAAAGGGCAGGCATTAACAAGGCTGGCAGAAAGGCTTGGTATTCCTTTAAGCCAGACAGCAGCTGTAGGAGACAGTTTAAATGACGAATCGATGCTTCAAGTAGCTGGTGTCGGAGTTGCGATGGGTAATGCAAGAAAGGATATAAAAGAAATAGCTGATCATGTGACGTTAACAAATGATGAACATGGTGTGGCGCATATGATTGGGCACTTTTTGAAATAGACGAATCGGTATTTGTATAAATCTTATGGGAGAAAGCACATTCTACAAAAGAGGAATTCAGAACTACTTCTATTTACACCGGATGTGGAACATCATATAATTTAATGATGAATATCACTCGCTTGTAAGGAAATGAAGGAGAGTAAACGAATGGCGCTGGAATCTTATAAGTCCGAAAATCTTCATTTAATCAAGGAAGCCTTAGACTATACTCAGGTTGGCCTGACGGTGACGGACCCGTCTTTACCTGATAATCCTTTAATATATGTGAACAAGGGCTTTTTAGATATGACAGGCTATCAAGAAGCAGAAGTACTAGGGAAGAATTGTCGTTTCCTGCAAGGGGATGAAACTGAGCAAAACGCTTTACAACAAATTAAAGCAGCCATTGAGAACAAAGAGGCTGTTACTGTTCAGTTGAAAAATCACAAAAAATCTGGACAAATGTTTTGGAACGAGTTAAGTGTGGCTCCTCTTTGGATTGACGAAAATGAAGGGAAACGTCTTTATTTCGTTGGTCTGCAAAAAGATGTCACGAAAGAGAAGGAACAGCAGGAGCTTCTTGAGCAATCGATTGATGAAGTGCTGAATATCTCTGTCCCAATTGTTCCGGTGAAGGATGGTATCTCAGTGTTGCCGATCATTGGTACGTTAACAGCGCCAAGATTTGATAAAATCATCTCAACAGTCTCCACCTATATCTCTCAATCCAAGGATGATTATTTTATTGTGGATCTATCTGGTTTATTAGAGGTGGATTCATTTGTGGCAGATGCGATCTTTAAGCTGAATGATTTGATTTTAATGACTGGCACTGAACTGATTGTGACAGGAATTAAACCAAATCTTGCGATGAAGATGGGAGAAATGAGAGAAGACTTCCGTGATTTGAATACACATATGAATGTGAAATCTGCATTGAAAAAGCTGCAAATTTAACAAACTGCTTTCATACATATGAAATGAAAAAAGAGGACTTTTCATCAAACTTGAGAAAAGTCCTCTTTTTGCTGCGATTATGATGATTGAGCTGCCGCACTTAATGTGAATAAGTCTTCTAGTTCGTTCGTCGATAGCTCTGTAATCCAGCTTTCACTTTGGATGATTTGATCATTTAATGTTTGTTTTGTTTCGAGCATTTGATCGATTTTCTCTTCGATCGTGCCGGTTGTGATCATCTTATGGACGTGAACAAATCGTTTTTGTCCAATACGATACGCACGGTCTGTCGCTTGGTTTTCCACAGCAGGATTCCACCATCTATCATAGTGAATGACATGATTTGCTGCGGTTAGGTTGAGTCCTGTTCCTCCTGCTTTTAAAGACAGAATTAAGATGTTGAACTCTTTCTTCTGGAAGCGTTCCACCATTTTGTCCCGATCCTGTTTTGATAAGCTGCCATTTAAAAATTGAACAGGTTCTCCAAACATTTTCTCCGCTAGCTTTTTAATCATGTTGCCCATTTCGATATATTGCGTAAAGATGAGGCAGCTTTCTCCTTGTTCATGTATCGCTTTTAACAGTTCTGCTAATTTATCCATTTTTAATGAACGTTTCAGCAGCTTCACATCTGTCCCGCTTTCTTTTAAATAAAGAGCAGGGTGATCGCAAATCTGTTTGAGTCTGCCGAGCATGCTTAAAATAATGGCTTTCCGCTGCATCCCTGTTAATGAAGCCATATGTTCGAATGTATCCTTGACGAGCTGTTCATATAAAGAAGCCTGCTCAGCGGATAGTGGGATGAATTCTTTTTCTTCTAGTTTCTCAGGCAGATTCAGAGCGACCTCTTCATCTTGTTTTGTTCGTCTTAATAAGAAGGGCTTGATCAGCTGCTGCAGCTGTTCAATTCTTTTTTCTTCACGATCTTTTTCGATCGGAAGAACGAACTTCTTATGAAAGCTGGTCAGGCTGCCGAGATACCCTTTGTTGACGAAGTCAAAAATGGACCAAAGCTCTGTCAAACGGTTCTCCATCGGTGTTCCGCTGAGGGCAATATGATGCTGCCCTTTTAATTGTCTGATCGCTCTCGATTGTTTCGTATGGGCATTCTTGATGTTCTGGGCCTCGTCTAAACAAATGGTGTTCCAATTTGCTGATGTCAATTCATCACGATCAGAATGTGAGAGTCCGTAAGACGTTAGGACAATATCTGTTGACTCGTATGCTTTTGTAAAATGCTCACCTTGTGGACGTGATGGCCCGTAATGCAAGGCGACATTTAAATGTGGTGCAAATGTTTCAAGCTCTCGCTGCCAGTTTCCTAAAACTGAGGTCGGCGCAATGATGAGAGATGGAGCGGCATTTTGCTCTTTCTCCTTCAAATAGGTGAAATACGCAATCATTTGAATCGTTTTTCCAAGTCCCATATCATCTGCTAAGCAAGCCCCAAATCCATGCGATCTTAAAAATAAAAGCCAGTTCACACCGTGCTGCTGATACGGGCGCAGTGTGCCTTTAAAGGACTCACTCATTTCGTAGGAAGGCAGCTCATGTGTATCATTTAATTGATGGACTAGTCCTCTTAATTGAGACGAAAGTTCAAATTGAATATGGGCAAATGCCGAACTATCCAAAAGCTCTGGGATGGCTTCAGAGGATGCCTCTTGATCTGCCAATTCACGTGACAGGATATCAGACATGTGAAGCCCTTCGTTTTCGGCACGCTCCATCCATTTTTTCATTTGCTGGATGAAGGTTGGATCTATTTTGATCCATTGTCCGCGAATATTGACAAGGCGTCGTTTACTTTGGACGAGCTCGTTGAACTCATCTTCTGTCAGCTCAATGCCATTTGTGGCAAAGCGCCAATTAAAGTCCATTAAGGCATCCATTCCGACATGCGATTCGCCTCGTGGTGTAGATGAAATCCTTGCTTTTAGCATCATTGTGCTTTCTTTGACGATTTGCCACCAAGATGGAAGCAGAATCTCAATGCCCATATTGACAAGCGTTTCACTTGCTTCAGATAGGAAAAGCCATGCTTCTTCTTCTGACATGAGCGTCGTGCCAGATGAGAAAGAGAGCCAAGGAACAATTTGGCTGAAACGCTCCAGCTCTCTTGAAATTTTTTCTTGATACGGACGCCAAGATTTTTTTAATGAACGGTTGCCTTCAAAAAAGTGAAGGTCGCTGTTTTTTTTATCGCGCAAAAACAATTCGATTTTCCAATCATCTCCGTCGAAATCCGGTTCGTTTAAGCGCAAGCCGACAGTGAAAGGCGTCTCATCATCGATCCAGCCAATCGTTTCCAAGAAATCCTGCTCATCTAAAAAATGTCCTTGGAAGGATGAAAGTGCAGGCGATTGTGCAGTCATGCGGTTCCACTTGTGCTGCAAGGCATCATCATATTGAATGTAATCCTGCACCGCAAAGGAGAACCAATCAGCCGTATAGCCATCTAATAGGCCTTCTTTGTCTTTAAACCGTAGTACACCTTTTGTCCATGCCTCGTAATCGGGAACGAAATCTTCATCCTCAATGAATTCATAAATAGTAGAGGCTGTTTTCATCAGTGGTTCGGTTTCATCTGTTAAAGTCACGTGACTAAAGGTATTAAATGAGTTTTTCCCTAGCAGTTCAACGGTCATCCAAGGGCTTAATAGGAAGGCAGGTGTGCCAATAAAGCTCACATCCTCTAAAAACGTTCCGTAAAAAGAAGATTCGTGCCATTGGAAAAGCTGTCTTTTCATTTCATTAAGCGGAACAGGGTGTCCGTCCTCTGTTTGCGCTGAAACGGTGAAAGAGAAATCTTCTGTTTGCTCTGCATGAATGACAATTTGTTTATGGCGTGTCATCAATCAATTTTCCTTTCTTCATTTCCTCTTGGAACGCACGCAGCCGTTTCGTTGAATCTTGTAGCTGCTTCACATATCTTTCCCAAATCGCGGTTTTTTTCGTTTTATGATAAAGCGTACGCAGTTTCTTTAGCATTTTCACAGATTCCCGGTAAGCACTTCGATTCTTTTGGTCGAGAAGTAGTGAGATTTCACGGTGGTACGATGGAATGAGCGCTTCAGGCTCCTCCTTTGCAATCTGTTTGATCAAATCCTTCTCGAGTTCACTGATGGAGAAACCAACAAGGCTGTGAATCTCAATCCATTCTGTATATCGCTGCTGTGCATATAAAAGCTGACTATATTCCGTAAACGCATAGGGCATGCAGATTTGGAGGTACCGTTCATATAAATGATGATCCTTCGTCTGCTTAAAGTACGCATCTAAATAAAAGAAGAAATCACTGACGGCTCCTCGCAGTTCTCTGTAGGAAAGATCCAGCTGGCAATATTCCTCTATGAGATATGTGATCTCGTTATACCAGAGCTTGAGTCGTTTCCAGTCCTTGCGGTTTGTGAGATCCTTTAGCCAATTAAGCACATTTGGCAGCATATTTGCACTAAGCAGCTGTAATTGCTGAAAGAGCCTTTCGTCTTCTTTGAGCAAATAATCCATGTGCATGAGCCCGATGGTACGTTCAACCGTTTGTTCTTGCTGCTGAGCGTTCTTTAGTAATTCTGTTTCTTTTTTAACCCATTTCCCTCTATTTAATATGGTTCCCCAAATCTCCATAAAGACCGATACTCGCTCATGCTGGAAGGGTCCGCCTATTTGAAGAAGTGTCCGAACGGCAGTTGGTGTGTTTTCAAGAAACGGATCGAGGGAAAAGGAAAGGGCGTATGTCTTCAAATGATCCACTGAATCAAAAATGGTGTTCATGAGCTGCTCTACATATGGATTCAAGGAATAAAAGTCCTTTTCGGCATCGAGCCGACCAAGGTCAATCAGCTCATGGAGCCGTAACCACACATCGATAGACGTATGAATCGCATACAAACTCTTGAATTCAGGTGAAGCAGGTGCGTGTTTTTTCAGGACCGATAAATAACCGTAATACACATGCTGTGGTGTTTGCTGATGCTTCGGTGTCCGTTTCAGCCAGAGATTAAATTCCTCTTGGAAAAAAGTCAGCCAGCTTTGGAGTGATTGTTCGTCTGGGCGCTTCACTTGGAAGTGCTGGCGAATCAATTCTTTGCTGCGCTGTAACTCATCCTTTTCTGACCAATTTTCTGTAAAGCCGGTCACACTCTCTACTTGAGCGTATAGCGAAAAGAAGACAGCGAGAATGTGTTTGCAAAGTCCATCAGCTGGACATGAGCAGCTGCTTCTTACTGGAAACAGCACATGAAGTTGGACTCTTGCTGCCACGACATCATGTACATAAGCTGACCATTCAGTATCAGACTCTTGCTTGAGACGATATACGCTGTCCTGTCTATAAGTAATCAATGCTTTTTTGATGAGTTGCTTGTTTTCATCTGTCGCAGGAAGAAGTTCTTTGATCTGTTCGGCTGTTTGTTTGATTTCTTCTTCGTTGAAGTCGTGCTGAAGCATTTGATCCGCTCCTAACCAAGTAAAAGATTCCAATTCTTTTATTATAGCTCAATGGTGATTTATAAAAAAGTTTTTCATGAAAATGGTCATAAATTTCAAAAGCTGTCGAATGATGTATTAGTGTATTGCATAAACCAACCATACAGCATATAATAATGAAATTAGTGGAATTGAAAGGATACAGACATGGATAATAAGGGTTTAAATCAAGAAGAGTTTTTAAAGATTTTGATGTACGCTCATGATATTGGTGAAAATTCAAATGATGTCACAACAAAAGAAATGCTTGAAAATTTGATTGCTCATATCCGAAATGGTCTTGTTTCATAAAGTGACCCCCTGCTAGTGACAGCAGGGGGTTTTTGTATGCTTTTTATGAATGGAACGAAAGCTTCCGGCATACGATGACATTACAAGCATAAGGAGTATGGGAGCTGATGGTGTCATGGATATTGCGATAGCGGGCTGCGGGTATGTGGGGCTGGTCACGGGGGTGTGTTTAGCAGAGGCAGGGCATGATGTGGCGTGTATTGATATTGACCACCGAAAGGTCTTGCAGCTGAAGCAGGGAAATCCTTCGATGTATGAACCGGGGTTAAAAGAGCTGCTGAAACGGAATCTTGAGCAAGGACGAATTCATTTCCACGTGAATGGAGCGGCAGTCTACCCGGGGGCTGATGTGTTAATGATTGCAGTAGGCACCCCGCAGCAGGCAGACGGTCAAGCCGATTTGCAGTATGTGTTTCAGGCTGCAAAAGAGATGGCCATAAAAGCGAAGCCAGGTGCAGTGCTTGTGGTAAAAAGTACGGTGCCTGTCGGAACGGGTGATCAACTCGATCGTTTGATTCATCAAGAATTAGGACGGAATGAGCCATTATCTATCGCATCTAATCCAGAATTTTTACGGGAAGGGTCCGCCATTTCAGATACTTTGAGAGCGGATCGGCTTGTGATTGGGGCGGAAACAAAAGCCGTATTAGACCAGCTAGAGGCTATGTATGCTGATTTCCACCTTCCCGTTGTGAAAACAGATCGTAAAAGTGCAGAAATGATCAAGTACGCATCAAATGCTTTTCTTGCGACAAAGATCAGCTTTATGAATGAAATTGCTTCGATTTGTGAAAAAACAGGTGCTGATGTTGAATGGGTTGCGCAGGGAATGGGACTCGATCAGCGGATCGGTTCTTCGTTTCTCAGGGCGGGCATTGGCTATGGAGGTTCTTGTTTTCCAAAGGATACAAATGCACTTGTCCAAATCGCAGGGCATGTGTCCCATGATTTTGAGCTATTGAAGGCTGTGATCAAAGTGAACAATGAGCAGAAAGCTAGTTTTATTCGAAGTATTCAGGAGCGGCTAGGGCCTAATCTGGAAGGACAGCGAATTGCACTTCTTGGTCTGTCCTTTAAGCCAAACACAGATGATATGAGGGAGGCGCCATCGATCCCGATCGCTCATGAGCTCCATCATTTAGGCGCGGAGCTGGTGGCCTATGATCCTGTTGCCACTTGCAAAGCAGCCCGCGAACTGCCTGATCAAGTCTTTTTTGCTCAAACCATTGCAGAAGCGATAAAGGATACCCATGCGGTCTGTATATTAACAGAGTGGGCGGATATACAGGCTTTCCCGCTCTCGGCCTATAAGGAATGGATGAGACAGCCGCTCATTTTTGATGGGCGAAACTGCCATACGCTGGAATCGGCAGAACGAGCAGGGGTCGAATATCATTCAATCGGGCGCAGACCGGTTTCTCCTGTTTATATGTAAACGAAAACCGATAACAGATGATGTTATCGGTTTTTTATTAATGCGGCAGAATGAATCCACCATATAAAAAGGCAGCCAAAATGAGAAAGGCAGGGTGCATTTTGAATTTGGTCATAAAGAAAAAGGCGATTGCGGCAATAGCCAGCGATTGAGTCCAGCCAATGGCTTTCACTGCATCTCCGCCGATTTCCCATGTTAATAAGAGCATCATCATCGCAATGACAGGCTGTACGGATAAGGTCATGCCTTTTACGACAGGAGATTGGCGAAAGCGGTCAATGAGCTTGAGCAATAAAATCAATCCAACAGCGGACGGTAGTACAGTTGCAAGCAGTGCAACGATAAAGCCTGGCCAGCCCATGACATCATAACCCACATATGCCGCAATTTTCGTAGCGATTGGCCCTGGCAGTGCATTGGCTAAAGCCAGTATATTGGAGAATCCTTCGTTCGTCATCCAATGAAAATGATTGACGATTTCTTCATAATTAAGTGGGATCGATGCAGGACCTCCGCCATATCCTAATAGATTGGACAAGAAGAATGCCCAGAATAAAAAGAGAATCAGCATCATGAAGACACTCCTTTCTCTTTATTTGTTCGATTCCAGCGTTGTTTCAGCTTGAAATGAAAGGCGCCATAGCATAAAAAGATGATCACAATGATTCCTGGATGAATGGATAGCACCTGAAGCCCGATAAATGCAAGAAGAAACAGAGCGACACCGAAGATCATCCCGAAGCCTTTCAGTGTTTTTTGTCCGAATTCATATGCCATGATGCCGAGCAGCACGGCAATGACTGGTGTCACAGCGCCAATCATATTTTGAATGATTTGTGAGGAGCTTAAGACGCTGACAAGTGTGACAAGTGCCACCATGGCGAGACAGGTCGGTAAAATATGAGCAGCAGTTGCGACAATTGCGCCGCTAGCCCCTTTTAAACGATAGCCGAGGTATGCTGACATTTTAGTGGCAATCGGACCAGGTAATGCATTGGCGATGGCGAGTGTTTCTCCGAATTCGTCATCATTGATCCATTGATATTTCACTACCGCCTCATGACGAATGAGCGGTATGACGGAAGGTCCTCCGCCAAAGCCGAGAATGCCGGTTCGCACCATAGCGATGATAAGTTCGATATATGATTGCAAGTGGTTCAACTCCTGTCTACAATTTCATGCCCATGCGGCTTTTGTATCGTTTAATGAGCATCTGGCAGTCGACACTGACGACGCCATCAAGTGGATATAGCTTTTTTGTCAGGAATGTCTCCATTTCCTGTTCATTTTGAAAAATGCCATGCATATGCAGCTTGCTTGGTCCTGTCATATGATAAAGGCTTGTGACAGCTGTTTCCTGCTCAAGCTGAATGGCTACTGCTTCTAAAAATTTCGGCTCAACCTCGACATTAAAGAAGACAGAAACATGAATACCGATCTTCGCGGGGTTAATGACAGCAGTGAAACGCTCAATCACACCCGCTTCAATGAGCTGCTGAATGCGGGCTTGCACGGCAACACGTGAAAGACCGACTTGTTTCCCTAGATCTGTATAAGACATCCGCCCGTCCTCGTGTAATAGGGATAAAATCTGTTTATCTCTATCATCTAATGTTAAGTTCGGAATGCTATAGTCGTTTGACACTGTATGACCACCTTTCTTCTGTTGATATTCTATCATATTTTATTTCGAATAGAATGATTGATTTATCATTTGCTAACGAAACGAAAAAAATATGAGTGATAAATAGTCTTTTTGCACAAAAAAACACCCCGTGATTACCGGGGTGTCTTCATTTTATTGATCTGGGCTGCTTTCCGCACTAGCAATTTGCTGTGCAAGGTCAGCTCGGTCAATGTCTGCTTGGAAGAATTCCTGCGTATTCGGCAGGTGTAGATTCATATGACGCTTTTGAGAAATTCGGATGGTGACTTGATCAACGGTGTAATCAAATACGTGCCCGCCGACGCGTCGATCATCATCAATAAAATGAAGGTGATAGCCACTCACCGCAATGCCATGTGCGTACTGAGGTGTACGGAAGCCTGCAATCGTTCCTTGTATATCCTCGAAATCGAAAATAGGCTGTGACTTGACTGCTTCCACCATCGGAACGTAAGGTTTTTCCTGTTTTTCGACCGTGCGGGTTTGAACCTTTTTGAATGATCCATCAATGCGGATCGCATAAAAAATATTTTTACTTGGTAAAATGCGGTCGATTTCTTCTTCTAGCTCTTTGGACGTCATAGGTGTATCAATTCGATGAACGATATCTGTTTCAAAGAATGCTAGAGAGCAGAATGGTGAATAATCTTGATCGGTGACCGGTGTCGCTGTTCCATCCGAGCGCAGTCGATAAAAAGCGCCATCAAAGCCGATCAGTTCTCCATCTAATTGATTGAAAGTACCAATGCCGAAATCACCGTGCTTGGGAATATGCGCGAGGGAGAAATCTCCATCATATACGGCTTCCAGCAAAGAGGTCATCGTCGATACTTGATAGACCTCTTGCTGTTTGGCATGCTGTCTTGTGTCGCTGTGTTGATTCATTGGGTGCATCATACCCATATCCGCTCACTCCTTTAATGTAAAGTATGGACGTCTTATCTGACGTTCAATGTGTGTGTTTCGCGAAAGACTTCGGGCCATTTTTGGCTGGCGAGGTCTCGGTTGTCTTGATAGTCGATCGGGATATCGATAATGACAGGTCCTTCTATGTTTATACCCTTTTGAAGGACGGTTGAAAGCTCTTCAGGTGAGTTGACACGTAATCCAGTCGCTCCAAAGCTTTCCGCATATTTCACTAAGTCGATCTGTCCGAATTTAACGCAGGACGTGCGGTCATATTTCATTTCCTGCTGGAACGCTACCATATCATATGTGCTATCATTCCAAACGAGATGAACGAGATTTGTTTTCATGCGGACGGCTGTTTCTAACTCCATTGCAGAGAAGAGAAAACCGCCATCACCTGAGACCGAAACGATTTTTTCATCTGGATTCAAAATAGAGGCAGCAATCGCCCATGGTAATGCTACGCCAAGTGTTTGCATTCCGTTACTGACTAGGAATGTGTTCGGTTCATAGACGCGGAAGTGACGAGACATCCAAATGGCGTGAGATCCGATATCACACGTGACCTTTGTGTCATCAGGAAGCAGGCGTCTCAATGTATGAATGACATCCAGCGGGTGAGATAGATGACTTTCTCTTTCTGGTGCTTTTTCGATATCGTTTAATAGCTCCTGTAAATCAGTGACTAATTCTATTTTCTCTTTGGATAGAGAAAGTGGAACACTGTCATGGGCTAGGTGCTGGACGGTTTCAGGTATGCTGCCCACAAGCTCAAGCGTTGGCTCATAAAAATGGTCAATATCCGCCTGCATGTCATCAACATGAATGATCTGGCGCTGCTGTGGCTGAATATTCCAATACTTTGGATCATATTCGATCGGATCAAAGCCGATGGTCAAAATAACATCTGCTTGTTCAATGAGAAGATCTCCCGGCTGATTACGGAATAAACCGATTCTGCCCACATATTGAGATTCGAGCTCTCTTGAGAGAACGCCGGCTCCTTGGTACGTTTCTACAAATGGGATACCAAGTGTTTTCAATAATTCTCTTGTGGCGTGTGCAGCAGCTGGCCGGCTAGCTTTCATTCCCACAATGGCCACAGGTAAGTGTGCATTTTGAATTTTGGCGATGGCCGAACTGATGAGAGCATCCGGTGCAGGACCTAGTTCTGGAGAAGGGTGAGCAGACACTGGTGTTTGTGTGGTGTGTTCTGTCACGACATCTTGTGGAAAGCTGATAAATGCTGCTCCAGCCTGCCCATTTTGTGCCGCGCGAAAAGCATTTGTTAATGCTTCTGGTATATTGCTTACGTCTTGTACTTCAACGCTATATTTTGTCACTGGTTTGAATAATGCCGCATTGTCGAGTGATTGATGAGTTCGTTTCAGACGATCCGCACGGATGACGTTTCCAGCGATTGCGACAACAGGGTCACCTTCAGTATTAGCTGTTAATAGACCTGTCGCTAAATTAGATGCACCAGGACCTGATGTGACGAGACAAACGCCTGGTTTGCCAGTTAAACGGCCGACAGCAGCTGCCATAAAGGCTGCATTTTGTTCGTGTCTGCATAGGACAAGCTCTGGACCTCTGTCTTTTAATACATCAAATACGGCGTCAATTTTTGCACCTGGAATCGCAAAAACATGGGTCACACCTTGAGCGATCAGCGTATCGACAATCAACTCTGCTCCTCGTCTTGTTAGGGGTTGTGCTTGAGAATTCATTTACCCCGCACTCCTTTCGGCAAGTAAAATTTTTTATGAAAATATATTTTCATGATATGATTTACTATACATTTCACAAAATAAAATTTCCAATATATGTTTAACGTAGTTTTAATATGTTTCACGAATAAGTGTGCGAGGAGTGAAAGGATGGAACTGAGACATTTGCAGTATTTTGTCACAGTAGCGGAGGAGCTGCATTTCGGTAGAGCGGCCGCACGGTTGAATATGACACAGCCTCCACTTAGTCAGCAAATTAAGCAGTTTGAGGAAGAATTGGGGTTTCCTTTGTTTCACCGGTCTAAGCGGGTGGTGGAGCTAACAGCTGCTGGGAAGGTCTTTTTACATGAGGTTCGGGGAGTGCTGCATCAGCTTGATAAAGCCGTTGATCATGCCCGTCATACAGCAAGAGGGGAGCTTGGGAAGATTATCATTGGTTTTGTTGGAACAGCGACGTATGATATTCTGCCACCAGTTGTACGTGAATTTAGAGAACTGTATCCCTCAGTCAGTATTGAATTGATGCAGCTTTCTGTCTCGCAGCAGCTGCGGGCACTATTGAACGGGGAGATTGATATTGGGTTTTTACATCCTACATCACCGCATGAAGAATTGGTTAGTCGTTTAATGAAACAAAGTGAATGTATTTTTGCGATTCCGAAAAATCATCCACTGGCGAAAAAAGAAGCAGTCACCATTGAAGATATTCGTCATGAGCCCATTATTTCTTTATCAAAGGAATCATGGCCATCTCTTTATCAGCACTTTATCCTAATATGTGAAAAGTACGGATTTTCTCCGAATATCGTGCAGGAAGTGGCGGAATATCAAATGGTCATTGGCCTTGTCACAGCAGGTATCGGCATTGCGGTCATACCAAAATCGACTCGGCGTTTATTTAACCTAGATGTCGTGTATCGGTCGATTGAGGATGAACAGCTTTTGGCGGAATGGACCATTTCCTATAGACGAGAAAATCATAATCCTGCTTTATTTCATCTTGTCCACCATATCCTGCATCGCGCGGAGCCCAAATAAGAGGCTGAGAGAAAGGGATATGGTATGATGTCGTTACATAAAAAGGAGGCGTGCCTGAAGTGATTACATTACAAATGGATCAGCTGTCACGAAAAGAAGCATATAAATTATTATCTGGTTCCATTGTTCCAAGACCGATTGCTTTTATTACAAGTCTGTCAAAAGAACATGTCGTCAATGCCGCACCATTTAGTTTCTTTAATGTCATTAGCGGACACCCGCCGCTCATTGCCGTTTCCATCGGACGCCGCCAAGGAGAGATGAAACATACGGCGCAGCATATCATCGACAGGGAAGAGTTTGTTGTCCATATCAGTGATGAAGCGATGATAGAAGATATTAATGAAACAGCTGCTACGTTGCCGCAGGAGGAGAGTGAGCTGGATCGAACTGGTCTTCATCAAGTAAAAAGCCAAGTCGTTTCAGTGCCGGGGATTAAGGAAGCGCGTATTCGCTTTGAATGTCAGCTGGAAAAGCATCTGACCTTTCAAAATGATGAAGGGGAGATCACGGTCGATCATATCATTGGACGGGTTGTGTGTGCGCATTTAGATGAGGCTGTCTATGATGCGGAAAAAGGATATATTTCTACTAATGAATTAAAGCCAGTCGCACGTTTAGCAGGAAATGATTATGCCCATTTAGGGACGTCATTTGTGCTGAAAAGACCAGAGTAATAGGAAAAACCCCCGAGGGGAATCGGGGGTTTTTCCTATTATTCCTTTGTTCTAATTTTAAGAAATAACCGGTTAAATTGCTGAAACAATAATTAGAAACCAGTCCTGCGCATTATTTCTATATATAAACAAGCAGCAATTCTCTGAAATTGTCCGTTATATCATACTGAGTAAGATCATGTCGATGCAGAGAAAATATTGATTTAAACAGATACATCACAAAAAAGAATAAGGTGAATGTTAAAAGATCTGAACAGCAATGACAGATAAATTCAATACTATAACAAACATCATACCAAGAGAAATGAATTATAATAAATTGAGATTTTAATGAATCAAAGAGAGTTGAATCTAATAGTGTAAATTATAAATCTTTTATACTTCCTATTATATTATAGAAAAGTATAAATAGGACAAATTTAGATTAAACAGACTTTATAAGATAAATATGTAAAATAGGGGTTTTATTTAATATATACATATGGTATTATAAATTTTGGTATTGGTGGTAATCAAAATTTATAGAAAAGGTGTGTAAAAGTTGAAAAAATCAAGTTTATTTTCAGTAGTGATGTTAGTATTATTTTCTTTTGTGATGGTTGTCCCGACATTTGCTAAAACTAATCAATATAGTTTTACGATGGAAAAAAGAGCTGTGAATGGATCTGATTTAGGGAAATATTATACTCTAAGTAAAGGATCAGCTAAAATTTCAGGAAGTCAATGGGAATCTAAAAAATTACCTAATGCAAAGGGACCTAATTTAGTATATTATGAACTAAGAAACAAGACTACAGGCAATAGCTTCGGTACAGTTACTTCTAGGCCTAATGCGAATGGAAGTAGCAATAAAGTCTCTGGTACATTCAAAGGTCTTGGTGGGGGCAATAAATATTATTTATTTATATATAAAATAGAAATAGATGGAAGACATTTAAAAGGTTCTGGGAAAGTATATAATTAATAAAACAGAAGAGAATTTATTTATAAATTCTCTTCTGTTTTATTTACTTAGGAGAGCTATACATTATGATTATATTTTTTGAAGGCTGGATACTCTATAGTTTTTTATTTATGTATATAGTTTTTGCAGCCTTACTCAAATTTAAGTATAATAAAAGTTATACATATCTATTGTTCTTTTCAATTATGACCTTCTATGTATATCATGTTATAAATTTAACTCAATTCCCAATTACTATTGATGATACTCAAAGAGAGAATTTCAAAGAAGTATTTGGTGAGAAAAATAATGTCTTAGTAGAAATGAATTTAATTCCCTTTAGTGCAGGTTTTAATTTAGCAAGTTTTTATAATGTATTCATGACCATACCTTTAGGTTTTGGTTTACCTTTTTTAATTAAGGCAACATTTAAAAAGATATTTTCAGTAGGTTTGTTAGTTGGCATATTATTTGAAAGTTTTCAATTGATTGTTGGATTATATGCAGGTTATTCTTTTAGAGTGGTAGATATCGATGATATAATTTATAATCTTTTAGGCACAATAATTGGATATGTATTCGTGTTTAAACTATTTATATTGTTTTTCAAACTAATATTGAGTAAATTTGAAATTGATTTCAATCCAATTATTAGTCATATTTATGAAGCTGGCCAGCCATTAAAAAATAAGGCTGCAGATAAATAGAAAACCCCCGAAGAATAGGGACTGACCCCTGATTTTGAGACAGGGATCAAAACACCTTTATGAAACAGCCAGTTGCCGAAACTCTTTTGGTGACTGGTTGTTTAATTTAAATTGAATTCGGATACTGTTATAATAATCAATATACTCCCTGACTGTTTTTTCTACAATGGCTGTTGTAGTGTTTGTCAGGTGTTGGAGATAGAATCCTTCTGATTTTAAACTGGAGTGGAAGGATTCGATGGAGGCATTATCAGTGGGCATCCCCTTACGGGACATGCTTATTTGTAATGCCTTTTTCTTTTATCGCCTTTTGATAAGCATATAACGTGTAGACTGAACCTTGATCACTATGAATTACGCAGCCGCTAATCGGATAACTAACTCTTTTTCCCATACAAAAACACCTCCAAATTGTTTTCAGGTATGCTATACCCGATTTTCAACTTAAAGGTGTTTTTATTTGTCTCACTTTATAAGGTCAGTCTCAATACTCGGGGGTTTTCTGTTTATTTCTTCTGTTCTAGTTTGAGTGGAGCTGCGATGTTCTTTTGTACTTTTTTCCCTTTTAATACATCGTTTGCAGCGCCGACTGCCAGTTGACCGATTAGCTCTGGCTGCTGCGCGACTGTTGCAGAGAGTTTTCCTGCTTTGATCGAGTTGAGTGCGTCTTCATTTCCGTCAAAACCAACGACGAGAATATCTTTTCCGGAGCTTTGAATCGCCTCTAATGCGCCAAGTGCCATTTCATCATTATGGGCAAAGACGGCTTTGATATCAGGGTTTCCTTGAAGGAGGTTTTCCATGACATTCAGTCCTTTTGTCCGGTCGAAGTCAGCGGCTTGTTTGGCTGTCACATCTAAATCTTTGTCTGCAATTTGATGGAAGCCTTTTCCTCGTTCACGTGTTGCAGAAGCACCGGGAACACCCTCTAGTTCAGCCACTTTTGCTCCTTTACCGACCTTGTCGATTATAAAGTCAGCCGCCATTTCGCCGCCTTTGATGTTATCGGAAGCAACGAGCGCTTCAACCTTTCCGCTTTCTGCTGAACGGTCTAATGTGATAACCGGTATATCTGAAGCATTCGCTGATTCAACAGCAGTTGATATGGCAGAAGAATCCGCTGGGTTGATGAGCAATGCATCGACCCCTTGCTGGATCAAATCTTCTACATCACTTGTTTGTTTAGCTGAATCATTTTGTGCATCTGCAATCACGACTTCAATGCCGAGCTTTTTCGCTTCTTTTGTCACACCGTTTTTCAGAGAAACGAAGAATGGGTTATTTAACGTCGAGATCGACAGCCCGATTTTGATGTCTTTTTTCTTGCCATCCTTTGATGACTTGGCCCACTCTGGCGGTTCAAGTGAGCAGGCAGAGAGCATGAACAATGAGAGAGTCAGGATGAGAATAAGATATTTTTTCATAGCAGCTGCCTCCTTAAGCAGATTTCTTTCTGTCTAGTAGGACTGCAATCAAGATGACAATCCCTTTCACAACAGATTGATAGAATGATGAAACACCAAGTAAGTTCATACCATTGTTTAGGACACCAATGATGAGCACCCCGATGAGTGTGCCGACAATTCGTCCTCTTCCGCCAGACAGGCTTGTCCCGCCAAGAACAACGGCAGCAATCGCATCAAGCTCATAGGACGTACCAGCTGTTGGCTGAGCAGAGTTCAGACGAGAGGTTAAAATCGCACCGGCTAAAGCAGACATGAAACCTGCTAATGAATAAATCATGATTTTGACGCGCGGTACCTTTATTCCTGAAATGAGCGCAGCTTTTTCGTTCCCGCCGATGGCATATGTTCTTCTGCCGAAAGGCGTTTTATGAAGCAGCACCCAAAGCACAATGAAGGTAAGAAGCATCGTGATCGCTGGAACAGGAATGCCTAAGAAATATCCGCGGCCGAATAACTGAAAGGCATAGTTCGAGCCGAGTCCAGTAATTGGGTTTCCGTCTGTATAAACAAGCGTTAATCCTCTGAAAATGGTCATCGTTGCAAGTGTTGCGATAAAAGGCGCCATTTTTCCTTTTGTGATCAAAAGACCGTTGACCATCCCAAGAATGGCACCGATGATACATCCAACGATAATAGCTAAAATCGGGTCCATACCAGACACGATAAAGCCGGCAGTCAGTGCACTAGACAGGGCTAGAATCGCACCGACAGATAAATCAATGCCTCCGGTTAAAATAACAAAGGTCATCCCAAAGGCGATGAGGGCATTTATGGAGATTTGTCTCAGTAAGTTTAAAATGTTTAATGGCTCTAAAAAGGCCGGGTTTAAAATAGAAACAATGGCGACAAGGATGATGAGTCCTAAGAATGGCCCAAGCTTTTGCATGATGTGGTCAAATCGTCCATTTGAAGTAAGTGGTTTCATGTTACTTCCCTCCTGTAGCTAGTGTCATGATTCGTTCTTGTGTAGCTTCTGTTTGATCTAATTCTCCGCTGATGGTTCCTTCATGAATGACAAGCACTCGATCGCTCATCCCAAGTACCTCTGGGAGTTCAGAGGAGACCATCAAAATCGCAACGCCTCGATCGGTCAGCTCGTTCATTAACTGATAGATTTCTCGTTTTGCTCCGACGTCAACACCTCTTGTCGGTTCATCTAAAATCAAGACCTTCGGCTGAATGCCAATCCACTTAGCGATCACGACTTTTTGTTGATTTCCGCCAGAAAGGCTTCGGGCAGAAATTTCAGATGAAGCTGTTTTAATCGAGAGTCTTTTGATAAGCAAGTCAACAAAATCCTGTTCATTTTTCTTATCAATCAGTCCCTTTGGAGAGAAGCTGTCTAAGTTTGGCAACCCGATGTTTTCTCGGATCGAGGCATCAAGCATCAGTCCTTCATCCTTACGATCCTCTGTGATAAACCCGATGCCGAGCTTGACCGCATCACTTGGTTTTTTAATGACAGCCTTTTTTCCATGCACCCAGATTTCACCTTGGTCAAGAGGATCGAGTCCAAACAGCGCCCGCATCATTTCGGTCCGGCCAGCGCCCATCAAGCCTGCAACACCGACGATTTCTCCAGCTTTGACTGAGAAGCTGATATCTTGAAATTGTCCTTTTCTTGTCGCTTGTTTGACCTCTAGGACAATATCCCCTGTAGAAGGGGAACGCTTAGGGTAACGATCTGTTAATTCTCGGCCAACCATTTTTTTAACGACTTCATTGAAATTCGTTTCAGGTATGGCTGTCGTATCGACCGTTTTCCCATCACGCATGATCGTAATCCTGTCACAGATTGCAAAAATTTCCTCCATACGGTGAGAAATATAGACGATGGAAACGCCTTCTTTTTTGAGTGATTCAATGACTTGGAATAGCTTTTCAATCTCACGGTCCGTTAAAGCTGCCGTCGGCTCATCCATGATGATGACCTTCGCATCGGTCATTAACGCCTTGGCAATCTCGATCATCTGTTTTTGTCCAACGGAACAGCTACCTGCCTCTTGATCAAGCGAGAGGTTCACAGACAATCGGTTCAGCTGCGTTTGGGCGAGGGCTTTCATTTTTTTTGTGTCTAGGAGACCGAGCTTTGTATAGATTTCTTTCCCGATGAATAGATTCTCCAAGACGGTCATATCAGGCCATATGTTCAGTTCTTGATGAATAAAGGCGATTCCATGCTGTTCTGCTTCCTTTGGATTTTTGAAAGCGGTTTCTTTTCCGTCGATTTGAATCGTTCCTTGATCTAATGAATAAAGACCTGTGAGCAGGTTCATCAGTGTGGATTTCCCAGCCCCGTTTTCACCCATGAGCGCGTGGACTTCACCTGTGACGAGGTCAAAGGAGACCCCGGAGAGAACGGTGTTTTTTCCAAATGCCTTATGGATGTTATGCATCTCAATGTTCATTTCTGGCTCCTCCTTTTAAAAGATGACACCGGCATGTAGAATACAGTTTGCGTATGGGGTAGCTTCACCCGTGCGAATGACTGCTTTTGCCTGTTTGGTCATATCTTTGAACGTCTCGTGATCTACCTCATGTAACGTTTTTGAGAACGCTTTCTTTAGAAATAAATGATCTCGTTCATTGGCTTCTTTGATTTCACTGGCCACGGTCATGTTTTCAACGGCCATTTCCTGAAGAAGGAGGGAGGTGACCTCCTGAAAGGACGGTGTGCCGATCGATAATGCCAGGTCGATCTTGACTGGACCCTCTGGAATAGGGAGACCGCAGTCTGCGATGACGATTGTATCTGTGTGACCAAGGTCAGCAAGCACCTTAGCAATATGGCTGTTTAGAATGCCGTGTTTTTTCATTTCTTTCTCTCCAATTCTTCTCTTGCTGGCATGCCGCCTTGTGCGCCGAATTTTGTGACAGAGATGGATGCTGCAAGGTTGGCAAAGGCAAGCGCGTCAAAGAGGGATTTGCCTTCTGTTAGTGCCACAGCCAAAGCGCCGTTAAAGGTATCGCCCGCTCCTGTTGTATCGATGGCTTTAACAGGATAGCCTGGGACTAACACTTCTTTCGATCCGTCAAAATATCGCACCCCATTTTTTCCTTCTGTGATCAGTAATTTGTTAGGGTATTGACGCAAGGCTTCTTCAATCGTGATGCCATCAAACATAAGAACGGCTTCATGCTCATTCGGTGTAATGTAGGCAGCCTGCTCTAAAACTTGCTGCGTTACTTTGCGGGCTGGTGCAGGGTTTAAAATCACAGGGATGTCTTTTTTGCTGCATATGGCACAGACTGCTTCGACCGTTTCTTCAGGAATTTCTTGTTGAATAAGAACCATCCCAATATCATCAATCGTAGAAAGAGCACCTCTTACATAGTCAGGCGTGACCTCGTCATTTGCCCCTTTGACTACAACAATGCTGTTATCGCCCTCTGCTAAAATGATATGAGCTGTCCCGCTTTCCATTTCGGTAACCGGTTCCATATAGGTGGTGCGAACACCTTGTGCTTGTAAATTGTTTACGATATCGTGGCCATAAGCGTCATCACCGACTCTGCCGATCATGTATACGTCTGCACCAAGTCTGGCACTTGCGACTGCTTGATTGGCCCCTTTTCCTCCTGGGACGGTTTTAAATGATTTGCCTAAAACCGTTTCTCCGGCATTTGGCCGTTTATCCGATGTAACGACTAAATCCATTGAACAGCTTCCTACTACAACGATATGACTCATTGTGAATCCACCTTTCTTGTGGTCTCTCGTTCAATAAAAGAGACGGGCATTTGAATAACTGGCTGATCTATTGGCTGCTTTTGAATGGCTTTGATTAACAGCTTCGCAGCTTCTTTCCCCATATCATAGGCAGGCTGCCTGATCGTTGATAAGGAAGGAAAGAGCAGTTCGCTTTGCGGAATATCATCAAATCCAATGATTTGGACTTCATCTGGAATGGATTTTCCAATCCGAAGTGCTTCGTGTATGACCGCTGTTGCGACGATATCATTGCTCGCAATGATGCCATCTGTTTCAGGGTACAGCTGGAAAAGAGCCTTGGCGCTTTTTCTGGCTTCTTGAAAGGAAAATGAAGCATTGGACATGACATGAAAGTCGACACCTTTTTCTGTGAGAACATCAAGTGCACCTTTAAATCGCTGCCGTGCTGTTTGAAGATGGGCAGGTCCTTTTAGAAGTGTGATTTGCCGGCTGCCGCGATTGATCAATTCCATTGCAGCCATTTTCCCGCCAGCTGCAGCATCTGCAAACACAGAAGGTGCATTTGGTACAGTTCGATCTAAGAACACAACGGGTAAATCATCATCATTGTACATATCTGATTCAGGTTCGTTGGTGACAGCAATGACACCAACCACTTGATTTTGTTTAAAGGTTTGTAAGTAAGCCAGTTCCTTTTCTCGGTCCTCATCACTGTTACCAAATAATAACCGGAACCCTTGGGCATGAATCTCATCCTCAACACCTCTAGCCAGCTGAGGGAAGAAGGGGTTTGTGATATCAGGTAAAATCAAACCGACTAAACGTGATTCTCTTTTAAAAAGGGACCTAGCCACTTCATTGGGGAAGTAATTCAGCTCCTGCATCGCTTGTGTCACGCGGGTTTTCGTATCTGTATGGACATATCCAGTATCGTTGAGCACGCGTGAAACAGTGGCAACAGACACTTGTGCGGCTTTTGCAACATCTTTAATTGTAGCCAATGGAGTGCCTCCCTTCGTGAATATGTAACCGTTTACATAGATAGATTATCACGAAAGTATCGAAATGACAATCTTAAAAAAATAAAAAAAAGAAAAGAAAGAGGGCTTCTTCCTTTTCTTAACTAATAATCCCTGTTTGTGTAATATTCACTTTGATTTTTGGAATGATTTTTATTTGTGGGTACTCAGTTACCCAGTTCATTTTCATATATTCATCATAATGCTTTACCCGATATTTCCGGCCGAGGCTTAGGACATCGGAATTCGCCTCTTGAAGCGTAGCGATAATCTGTTCTGCTTCTTTTGTCAAAATGGCTGAAAGCCTTTTGTTGAGCATTTCGATTTTCTTATCTGTATCTAAATTGTCTTTCGGGTATTCAAGGACAGAGGTGTTGAATTCATATTTAAGAGAGAAAGTTAAGTTTCGATGATCAGGATTGGTAATCTCAATATCCCGCTTTGAATCTGTAACTTGAATGGTGATGTAATTATTCTCCTTTGATTTCATGTCACTTCTGACTTTTTTAGTGAAGTTTGCATACTTGCCCATTTTCCCGTCCATGACAGTAAGCAAAATGGCATTTTGGCCGTATAACTCACCTTTCTTTTTCTCATTATCAAATAGGGCTACTCCCTTTACACTGATCAATTTCTTCTTTTGGTCGAAGTGAATTAACGGCAGTGTGAAATCTTCTCCCGTTTGCAGCATTTTAGACCGGATACTCTGAATGTTTTTAGGTGCTACTTGAGAGGATTGGGACGCGGTCGTGATCAAGTTATTTAAATAGTCGCTCACAATGAGTTTTTCCTTCAGCAGCTCGTTGATCAATTCCACACAGCTTCCCCCTTGCACGACGGCAAGGTTTGCGAGGAGAGGACTTTTCGGATCGCGATAAAACATATCTAAGTAGGGAAGAAGTCGATTTTGGGCAAATTCATCACCGATCAGCATGACACGCATTTTCGATATGTCTATTTTTTGATCCACAATCCGGCTAAAGTTGCTTCTTGCTTTTCTTAATGTAGGTGCATCAGTTGTGAGAACAGTGGTTAAATAGCTTCCTGTATTTCCTTGCTCCATGCTTTGGGACTGCTGAACCTTTCGATAGGTAATCGAGAACCTGGCATTGTCGTCCTCTCCTTGATCAACAGCTGACGTTAAAATAAGAGAGATATTTTTTAATAAGTTTTGATCCCAGCAGCCAGGCATAAATATAAGGGAAACACACATGAGCAATATCAGCATGTACTTATGACGCATGTGATTTCACCTTCCTTTTGCGATGTTTGATCAAGATGATGATGGCCATAAAGATCGGAAGTGTGTAGATAAATGAATATTGAGCAATAGTGGTAAAGTCATTAAAACGCTGAATTCTAAAGTTATCGGTTGAAAGAAAGCAGCTGGCAGCGTAAATCAAAATAGCAAAAACATAGACATATTTTTTATGGTCTTTTTTCTTCAGAAGAATGGCCACGCCATTGGCGCAAAAGTAGAGGTAATTGCTGAGAGTGGCTAGAATCACAAAGACCCAGAAACTTAGAAAAATTAAATCCGTCCGCTCAATGACACCGAATGTAATGGTCTTTAAAAGATACAAAACAGGATTCGGAATGATATTCAGCTCAATCGGGCTGAAAAACATAAAACAAATCAATGTAATAAATAGGTAATAAAGTGTTGTGCATATATTGGAAATGGTCATCACTTTATATCGCTCCTTAATGCTGCCCTTCATCAGTGGAGAGATGATCAGAATCATCTCAAATCCATTCATCGAGAGCACCACGTCCTTCAATCCAAGTTGGAATTGAGAGATATCCATTTGGAAAAAAGGCATGAGGTAATCAATATTGGTTCCTTTTAATGCATAGAACATCAATAGAGAGAGCATGAGCAAAAAGGGAGTTAAGACAAAGTTAAACCTGACAATGGCTGTAATTTGCTCCTTTGCAATATAGATAATGCATATCATCAGTAATAGGTTAATGACCCAGTTTGGTGTAAGCGGGAGAACCCATATACCAAGAATCCTTGTGAAGATGGAAAGCACAACGATGCAAACCGAAGCAAAGTATACCGTATAGAGTGCCACCAAGGTGCGTCCAATCCATTTTCCAAAAACCTCAATGAGCGCTTGGAAAAATGAAGTCTCAGGATACTTGTAGATGATATAAATAAAAATGGTATTAATGATCTGGATAAAAAAACATGCGACAATAATCGCCATCCAGCCATCGTGCCCCATGTCTTTCATCAGCAAATGGGGGAGTGCTAAAATACCAACACCAATTTGAGATTGAATGATAAAAAAAACAGCTTGAGGTGGAGATATTTTATTTTTCATTCTTCTTTTTCCACCCTCTCAAATTCTCAATTTGCTCTTTCTTTTGCGGATTTAAATAAACAGGGCGCTTTTTGTACATCCACATCGGCAATCGAATAATCGTGTCTTTTAAGTCCTGCCAGTTAAATGGAGAAACTGGTGATAGGTACGGGACGCCTAGGGATTCGACGCGGCATAAATTCATGAGGATGATAGCCAGCCCAAATGAAATACCGATAAATCCAAACATCGATGCCATGAACATAAGCGGGAAACGCAGCATCCTGATGGTAGACGTCATTTCAAAGGATGGGAGCACAAAGGAGGCAACGGCGGTCACTGCAACCACAATGACAAGGACATTCGAAATAAGTCCTGCTTTTACAACAGCATCTCCAATGACCAAACCGCCTACAATTCCAATGGTCTGTCCAATTGGTTTTGGCAGACGAACCCCGGCCTCGCGTATAAGTTCAATGGTGATCTCCATCAGCATCGCTTCTATCAATGGTGGGAAGGGAATCCCGATAATGGAATTTTTCATCGTAATGGCTAGTTCATCTGGGACAACCTCATAATGAAAACCAATGACAGCAATATAAAAAGATGGCAGTATGACGGCGATGATGCAGGCAAGGTAACGAAGAATACGGATAAACGTTGCCGGAATCCAGCGGCTATTATAATCATCTGGTGATTGAAAGAAACTAAAGAAGGTAACAGGAAGAATGATGGCCATTGGACTGCCATCCATCAGTACCACAATTCGACCTTCAAGAATCGCGGATCGCACCTTATCAGGGCGCTCAGTATCAATCAGCTGCGGGAAAATAGAAAATGAATCATCCTCAATTGCCTCAACAATAGAGCCAGGACTTATCAGTGTGTCTACTTTAATAGAAGAAATCCGTTTGTTTACCTCTTCTACCTTTTCTTGATTAGCGATATCAGAAATATACACAGTCGCAAGCTTTGTTTCCGATTTTGTACCCACCTTATGATATTGGATGGCGAGTTTTCGATCATTTAAGTGTGAACGCAGCAAATAGATATTCGTATCTAAACTTTCGACAAATCCGTCGTGTGCACCCGCAATAATACTTTCAGAAGAAGGTTCAGAAATCGATCGCAGCGGCGGCTGTCCAACGGCAAATAATTTGATCTGCGAGGAATTTTCATCAAGAAAGGCAATGCTTCCTGCAATAATACTGTCTGTGATCAGTGACAAATCGCCTGTTTCAAGTGTGCTAAGGGACTTTGTATAATCCTGCTTTCCAGGAGGGCCTAACAAGTTGCCGATAACGAAATCATTTAATTTGCCTTCATCGACTCTTGTTTTAATAAAAAACAGCACAGATTTCGTTTCATTCACCATTAACTCTCGGTATTCGAAATCGCCGCTTTGCTGAAATGTTTTTTTCAGAATCCGAATTTTCTCCTCAAAGCCGCCTGATAAAAAGTGCAAGCGTGTTTGTTCATTGGTGTTTGGCATCTTTAGCCTCCTCTCACAGATTTTTTAACCATAGTGTAAGCGCAGAAGCTGATTTTATTCGTCACCTTTGGGGAAAGCATGACATGAGCCGACGATTTTCAACTAAAATCATATTAAAATTGTTAAGAAATGATGAATCTTGATAAAAACAAATGAATAATATTTCATTGTTTAGGTCATAAGGAGCGAAAATCGTAAAGATCAGGTATATCAAAATGATTAATATTTGACATCTTATCCCAATTTTTTGTGACCCAAAAATAAGCATATGACTTGATTTTTTTAGAGGTGACCTTTGTCATAGGTCAACGCGTAGCGTTCTGACCATAGAGGATGACTTTCTAACCTGTTCGTTCAAAAATCGAAAACATTCTAAAACACGCACTATTCATTTAAAGCGCTGATATGACTGATTTTGTAGAGATGATAAGGCTTTAAAACATTGATTCAAAATACATCTTAATAATTGTCAAAAAATTTAGGGAGAAAAGGACAAAAGATTTTCCAATGGTCGATGGTAACGCTTTCTCTTGAATGAAGCAGAATTTCTGTCTAAATTTTGTCCGTCTTTTGGCCTTTTCATTTGAGAGAGAGCTAGGTAAATCCACCTTAGGATGAGAGGCATTTGGCATACGAGGAAGTGAAAGATTATGTTACATAATACCGATTGTGATTTTATGCTGAACCTATATACTGTTGATTGAATTTACATATCACACTCATAAAAAAAGGAGATGTAGATAAGCGATGTGGTTAATCGTTATAGCCTGTGTCATCATGTTAGGGATTGGCTTTATTGAAAAGAAGCGTCATCAGAAAAATATCGATGCCCTGCCGGTGCGCGTCAATATTAATGGTATTCGCGGAAAGTCCACCGTTACAAGATTGACAACCGGTATCTTAATGGAGGCAGGTTATAAAACTGTCGGCAAAACAACGGGAACGGATGCAAGAATGATTTATTGGGATACGCCAGAGGAGAAACCGATTAAAAGGAAACCGCAAGGACCGAATATCGGAGAGCAGAAGGAAGTCATGAGAGAAACAGTTGAAAGAGGAGCAAATGCCATCGTTAGTGAATGTATGGCGGTTAATCCAGATTACCAAATTATCTTTCAGGAAGAGCTGCTTCAAGCGAATATTGGCGTGATTGTAAACGTTCTTGAAGATCATATGGACGTAATGGGGCCGACACTTGATGAAATAGCAGAAGCCTTTACAGCCACAATTCCTTACAACGGACACTTGGTTATTACGGATAGTGAATATACAGATTTCTTTAAAGAGATTGCGAAAAAGCGCAACACAGAAGTCATTGTTGCAGATAATTCCAAGATTACCGATGAGTATTTACGGAAATTTGAGTACATGGTGTTCCCAGATAATGCTTCGCTTGCACTTGGTGTTGCTCAAGCATTAGGGATTGATGAAGATACGGCATTCAGAGGAATGTTAAATGCGCCGCCTGATCCAGGAGCGATGAGAATTCTTCCATTAATGGACGCGAAAACACCTGGACATTTTGTAAATGGATTTGCGGCAAATGACGCATCATCTACATTGAACATTTGGAAGCGTGTGAAAGAAATTGGATATCCAACAGATGAACCGATTATTATCATGAACTGCCGTGCGGATCGTGTAGATAGAACGATCCAGTTTGCGGAGGATGTACTTCCTTATATTGAAGCAAGTGATCTTGTTTTAATTGGTGAAACGACTGATCCAATTGTGAAGGCATATGAGGAAGGGAAAATTCCGGCTGACCACTTACACAACCTTGAATATCAATCTACAGAACAAATTATGAACATGCTTGAGAAAAAGCTTCATAATCGAGTGGTTTATGGAGTCGGCAATATCCATGGCGCCGCTGAACCTTTAATCGAAAAAATTCAAGAATACAAAATTAAGCAGCTTGTCAGCTAGGAGGAAATATAGAAAATGTTCGGATCAGATCTTTATATCTCGTTAATTTTAGGTGTTCTACTTAGTTTAATCTTTGCAGAAAAAACAGGAATAGTACCAGCTGGACTGGTTGTTCCAGGTTATCTTGCGCTTGTATTTAACCAGCCAGTCTTCATATTAGTCGTCTTATCTGTCAGCTTGCTTACGTATGTGATCGTTCGTTTTGGTTTATCAAAATTTATGATTTTATACGGGCGCAGAAAGTTTGCTGCGATGCTGATTACAGGGATTGCCTTAAAGCTTGTATTTGATTTCTTCTATCCAGTGGTCCCGTTTGAAATAGCAGAATTCCGCGGAATCGGAATCATTGTCCCTGGATTAATTGCGAATACGATTCAAAAGCAAGGTCTTACGATTACCCTTGGAAGCACGTTACTTCTAAGTGGTGCAACATTTGCCATCATGTATGTTTACTATCTATTTTAAGATAAGGTGTGTCCAATGATGAATAAAAAATTGAGCTTTCAGGAAAAGCTGCTGAAAATCACAAAGAATCAAAAGAAAAAGACAAATAAACATGTACTGATTGCTTTACCGATCGTCATTGCTTGTACATTTTTATTTACATTTATCGGGAAAGCACAAGTGCCAACTGTAGAAAAGAATCCAGAGAACATCCTGACCGCTTCGTTTGTCGGTGACATTATGTTTGGAAGAAATGTAGAGAAAGTGACAGATCGTTATGGAAAACAGCATCTCTTTCGCTACGCCAAGCCATATTTTGATGTGTCAGACTATGTAACAGGTAACTTTGAGCATCCAGTGGCATCAGATCAGGAACAGGCAGCGCAAAAGAATATTCATTTGAAAACAGATGAAGAGTCTGTCCAAGCGTTGAAGGATTTGAATTTCTCTGTATTAAACTTTGCGAATAACCATGCGGCAGACTATGGTGAAAAAGGCTTGAACAACACGATTAATTCCTTTGAAAAAGCTGACTTGGATTACACAGGTGCAGGTCGTAACCTTCAAGAGGCAAAGAGTAACATTTCGTATAAAGAAGTAAATGGTGTCAAAGTTGCTACACTGGGTTTTACTGATGTGTACGGGAAAGATTTTAAAGCAACGAATCAAAAGGCGGGTGTTCTGCCAGCCGATCCATCTATCTTTATTCCGATGATTTCACAGGCTGCTGAAAAGGCAGATATCGTCGTTGTTCATGCTCACTGGGGACAGGAGTATAACAATGAAGTAAACGATAGACAAAGAGAATTGGCAAGAGCAATGTCAAAGGCTGGGGCTGATATTATTATCGGCGCACACCCGCACGTACTTGAGCCGATGGAAGTCTATAACGGAACGGCGATCTTCTATAGCCTAGGGAACTTTATTTTTGACCAAGGTTGGTCAAGAACACGTGATTCTGCACTTGTTCAGTATCATCTGAATGAAGATGGAAAAGCGACATTTGAAGTTGTCCCAATGTACATTAAAGAAGCAACACCTGCTCCAGTTAAAGCAGGATCTTTTGAATCAAAATCTATTATTCGTATGCTGACCAATGGCACGAATGCGGATTGGAAAGAAAAAGACGGACACATTTTCTTTGAAGTGGATCACGCTGATAAAGTTAAAAACTTAAAAGAAAACGGGGGAAAAGATAAGAAATGAAATTTCTAAAAGCAAGCTGGCCGTTTGTTGCGTTAATTTTAGTATTTGTCTTTATGTCTGCCTTTAAATTTAGTGACAGCCTGACAGATCATGAAAAACAAAAGATCTCGGTTGAAATACAAAAAATCGAACAGCAAAAGCAGTCGAAAGCAGAAGCAAGTAAATAATTCTAAAGAGCATAGAGGGCACGCGCTGCGTGCTCTTTTTTGTCGGAAAAAGGTGTAAAATGAAAGGTGTCATGCCGAAACTATAGACGAAAGGAGGGAACCGATCATGAAATGGAAAGGAATGTTGATCGGAGGCTGTGCGCTTGTAGGGCTGATGTTCATGTCTCAATCAGAAGAGGTATCTGCTCAAACAAAGTCTCCTTTGGAGCAAGCGGAAACACTGATTGGAACACCTTATCATAAAGGAGGAACCGATCCGAAAACGGGCTTTGATGCATCTGGGTTTATTCAATATGTGTACAAGACATCAGGAACGTTTGATTTGCCGCGGAAGGTGATCGATCAATATCAGATTGGAGAAAAGGTATCATGGGAAAAGGCCAAACCAGGAGACCTTGTGTATTTCCGCAGTCTTGAGGAAACAAAAGAGACCCCGACACATGTGGCGTTGTATGCTGGTAACGATCAGGTGATCCACATCACGCTGAGTCAAGGAGTCGTGAAAACAGATGTCAGCAAAAGCAAATATTGGACTGACCGGTTTTATGCGGTCAAACGGCTGCCTGTTTCTCAAGAAATTTCTGATGATCGTGTTGTGAAAGAGGCGATGAAATATTTAGGGATTCCGTATGTTTTTGGTGCAGCAGATCCAAAGGTTGGCTTTGATTGTTCAGGCTTTTTACAATATTTATTTGAAAAATCGCTTGGGATTTATTTGCCTAGAAGTGCTGAACAGCAGTGGAGGGTTGGAGAAAAAGTAGCATTAGACGATATTCGCCCTGGGGATTTTGTCTTTTTTAGCAACACATATAAACCCGGAATTTCTCATGTTGGAATGTACATTGGGGGAGATCGCTTTATTCATGCGAGCCGTTCTGAAAGTGTGACAATCTCTTATTTATCTGAATCATATTGGCGCGAAAAATGGACAGGTGCGAAGCGATTAACGGATCTGGAACTTGCGAAAGAAGACCCAATTGTATCAAAAGCCGCGACGTATATTGGGGAAGTCCCTTACGTCAAAGGTGGTACGAGCCCAGAGCAAGGGTTTGATACAGCAGGCTTCACACAGCATGTGTATCAAGAAGTGCTTGGCATTGAGCTGCCTCGCTATGCGTCAGGACAAGTCAAAGCAGGTACGCCTGTGAAACGTTCGGAGCTTAAGCCAGGAGATCTAGTTTTCTTTAGTGGGACGTCATTGATGCCGGCGATTTATGCAGGGTCCAATCAAGTGATTCATGTGACCGTCTCAAATGGTGTTGTGATTACCAATATGAAAACAAGTACGTACTGGAAGGACAAATATGAGACGGCTGTTAGAATTAAAAAATAAAGAAAAAGCCCGACCAACGATCAGATCGGACTGCTAGACTTCTCACTAGGCGCTATTAGACAAGCGTCTTTTTTTCTTGAAATTGATTCTGTAAAAGCAGATCAATAAAATAGGCGACACCATCTTCATGGTTGCCTTTTGTGATATAGGTGCTCTTTTCTTTAATGATATCCACAGCATTCCCCATCGCTATGCGGTGACCTGCTTCATCGAACATGGAGAGATCATTTGGACTGTCACCAATCGCATAAATATTGGAGCGGTCAACGCCATAATGGGCTGCAAGCTTTTTCAGGGCATGTCCTTTCCCGGACTCTTTTGGCAGGACCTCAATGATATGTTTTCCAGAAGAGGTCAATGAAAGCTCGGGCATTTCCGCAAGAAGAGCTCGTGCTTCCTGCAGCTTATTCATATCAAATGAGAAGCACAGTAATTTATAGGTCGCTTCATTCGACTCAAAAATCTGACGGATGTCATCCACTGGTTTGATGCCAAATTGTTTGAATTGCGTCATCGCCCCTGCCCATAAATCAGCTAGATCTTCATTTGGATTGGCGCTTTTGAGTACATCAAATTCAGCTTTCAGCTTCTCTTTTCCATCAAAAGGAGAGAGGAGCGCATCATCCGTATAGACCTCAAAGTAAATGTTTCGTTCCACTAATGCCTTAGCCGCTCGTTTTCCTGCTCCTTGGTCAAGTGTGATACGGCTGAAGAGCTTGTATCCTTCTGTGTGAACGGTCCCTCCGTTTGCTGCAATAATGGGAATGTCCAAATCGCCAAGCAGCTCCTTCACATCAAAAGTTGCCCGCCCTGTACAGATGGTCACAATATAGCCAGCTTCCTTCGCGCGAATCAATGCCTGCCGGTTTTGAGCTGAAATTTCACTTTTTGTATTTAAGAGTGTACCGTCTAAATCAATCGCAATCATTTTTTTCATCGCTGTCAAATCCTCCTTCACTCTTGCAATATCCTCTTCAAAGTATGTACGATTTCCTTCATTCTCATGAAAGTGTAGGATCGTTGATTCCTCTCTATCAAGGCTAAACAAAAATGGCCGAATGTTCAAGGGAATAAGAAAAAGCGCCCCAAAGGGACGCTTTCAGTGTGTGGAGAAACCCTCGGCATTCGGTGTCACTCCTGCGCGCCGGTTAAACGCTATCAAGCTGAAAAGAAGACAAAGGGCTAAAATTAAGATATTTTAGCCCTTTCTGTTTATGATAATTCAAGCTGCTTCTTCAATTCAGTTTTTACTTCGTTCAGTTGGTTTTGATCCAATTGGAAATAATAAACGCCGTTTGGCTGATAGTCATTTCCTTTTAACTGAATGGTATCAACAGATTTTAATGAAGTCAGAAGCGGGAAAAGCCCGATTAATTCTTTCATAGAAAGAGTGGTTGAGACATTATCACCAAGTGTATCAATGATATTGTCGTATGACGGAATGGACGTTAGTGATTTTGATTTATCGAAAATGGCCTTTAATACTTCCATTTGACGTTGTCCGCGCATTAAGTCACTATCTGCTTTTCGCGTTCTCACATATGCGAGAGCCTGATCACCATCTAGTGTATGAGTGCCTGTTTGAAGGACAACCTTGCCTTTTGTATCTTTTTGAATCTGTTTGACAAGATATTCATCCTTGATGTTAATAGAAACACCATTTAGTTCATTGACAATTTCCTTAAATGCTTTGAAGTTACTTTGAATGACAAAGTCGACCGGAACATCTAGTAAATTTTCAACTGTACTTACCGTTAAATCTGCACCGCCAAATGCGTGTGCATGAGTAATTTTGTCATAGCCATGACCTGGAATATTGACGTATGAGTCCCTTGGAATGCTTAATAATTTAACGGTTTTATTTGTGCGGTTAATCGTCGCCAAAACCATTGCATCGCTTCGCGCTTGTTTCACTGTTTCGCCTGGTCTGCTGTCAATTCCAAGTAGCAAAACAGAAAAGCTGTCTTTTCCTGGATCAAATGCTTCAATCCGTTTCACAGATTGTGCGCCTCGATCTAGTGATACTTGTGCTTTTTTTGCAGCTGTTGTCACTTTATAGTAGGCATAGCCTGTGACTGAAGCGGTTGTTAGTAAAAGAATACCGAATATAAAAAGAGTGACTTTCACCCATGGTTTTAAACGCTTTTTCCCTTTGCGTTTGCTTCGTGATTGATCCATATATTTTAAACCCTCGCCTATGATTTTTATAGTAAAGATGTCCGTCTTCCTGCTGACAAACTAAAACAAATATACCTTAAAACGGGATATTGTGCGACATTTTTTTCACCAACGCTTAATTGACGTTTCCTTGTCGTCAAAAGTTTCAATGATACACAAATGAAATATATTTGTCATAAAACATCGAAATGTTTGAAATGACAGGAAGTGAGGAAAATGATCTTTCATATAGAGAAACATCCAGTAAACACAGACAAAAGAGGGGTTATCATGATGAAAAATCGGAATGGATGGCTTTATTTCTTCGGCGCACTTGGCGGCGCCTTATATGGCTATGATACAGGTGTCATCTCTGGCGCCATCTTATTTATGAAAGAAGATTTAGGTTTAAATGCGTTTACAGAGGGGCTTGTTGTCAGCTCGATTTTAATCGGGGCGATGCTCGGTTCCTCTCTTTCTGGAAAGCTGACAGACCAATTTGGGCGAAAAAAGGCCATCATCGCCGCAGCTATTTTGTTTATTATCGGGGGATTTGGTACATCCTTTGCCCCGAATACGGAAGTGATGGTTTTATTCCGAATTGTACTAGGACTCGCTGTCGGGTGCTCGACGACGATTGTTCCATTATATTTATCTGAACTTGCGCCAAAGGAATCACGAGGTGCACTGTCCTCTTTAAATCAGCTCATGATCACATTCGGTATTCTTTTAGCCTACATAGTGAACTACGTGTTAGCGGATGCCGAGGCATGGCGCCTGATGCTTGGAATTGCAGTGGTTCCTTCTGCTCTACTATTAATTGGTATTTTGTTTATGCCAGAAAGTCCTCGCTGGCTGTTTGTCCATGGACAGGCTGACCGGGCGAAGGCTGTATTATCGAAGCTTAGACAGAGTAAGGAAGAAGTCGAAGAAGAAATTTCAGATATTCAACAGGCAGAAAGTGAAGAAAAAGGCGGTTTTAAGGAATTATTTGAGCCATGGGTACGTCCAGCATTGATCGCGGGTGTCGGCCTTGCCTTTTTACAGCAATTTATCGGCACCAATACAATTATTTACTATGCACCAAAAACATTCACAAGCGTTGGTTTTGGTAACTCAGCCGCGATTTTAGGAACTGTCGGAATTGGCGCAGTGAATGTCATCATGACGTTTGTGGCGATTAAAATGATTGACCGTGTAGGACGTAAAGCACTGCTCCTATTTGGTAATGCTGGAATGGTTCTTAGTTTAATTGTTCTGTCAGTGGTGAATCGATTTTTCGCAGGATCAACAGCCGCAGGATGGACAACAGTCATTTGTTTAGGACTCTTCATCGTCATCTTTGCTGTCAGCTGGGGTCCAGTCGTATGGGTCATGCTTCCAGAGCTGTTCCCAGTACATGTTCGTGGCATTGGTACAGGTGTATCTACATTCCTTCTTCATACAGGGAATCTGATCATCTCGCTTACATTCCCGGCTTTATTAAGTGCGATTGGTATCAGTAATCTCTTCCTCATTTATGCGGTCATCGGTGTAGGTGCCTTCTTATTTGTGAAATACTTCGTGACAGAAACAAAAGGGAAAAGTCTTGAAGAAATTGAAGAGGATTTAAAAAAGAGAAACCGTGCCGCCGTAGGTGAGGAAGGAAAAACAGTGTGAACAATGACCAGCTGCCCGCATGCAGCTGGTTTTTCTTTGTTAAACAAACGTTTAATCAAGAAAGGACAAACGCCCATCTTCTGAACGTGCTGCATATGACATACATATGGAACAGGCGAGCGAAAGGTGGAAATGACATGAAAGGGAAAACAAGCATTGTCATGCTGACGTACAACGAACTGCATTTAACAAAAAAATGTATCGACAGCATTAAACAGCACACCAAAAGTGACCAATATGAACTGATCATTGTCGATAATGCGTCAACAGACGGTACGAAGGAATATGTACGAGAGCTGGAAGATGTGATACTCATTGAAAATGAGAAGAATCAAGGCTTTGCAAAGGGCTGTAATCAAGGAGCGAAAAAAGCGACAGGAGATAGCATTCTCTTTTTAAATAATGACACGATGGTGACGGAAAACTGGCTTTCTCCCTTAAAAGAGGCGCTATTTGCATCGGATCGTATTGGAATGGTGGGACCTGTCTCCAACTATGTGAGCGGACCTCAGATGGTTCAGCCGTCGTATACAGATGTGAAGGAGCTCCCAGCCTTTGCTAAGGAATATACAGCTGCGAGAAAAGGTCAGAGGACGTATGTGCATCGGCTTGTGGGTTTTTGTCTGCTGGTGAAAAAAGAGCTTATCGAGGATGTGGGGTTATTTGATGAGCGGTTCGTATATGGATCGTTTGAGGATGATGATCTTTGTTTACGTTCATTGCTGAAGGGATATCAGCTGCAAATTGTCCATGATTCATTTGTCCATCATCACGGTCATGCAACGTTCCGTGCGAATCAAGACACAAATATTTCTACACTGTTTGCAGAGAACAGGCTTCGGTTTTTAGATAAATGGGGCATTGATCTAAATCTGATCACCCCTCATCCATACTTTGCGGCGCTTCTACCTGAGGACGCTACATGTGTCCTGGATGTTGGATGCGGCGCAGGGGCAACTGGGCTTGAACTGATGAATCGGCAGTCTGTCAACATGTACGGGGTAGAGGCGGATGCTTTAAAAGCAGCGATCGCAAAGCCGTATTACGAAGAAGTCATCGAGGTAAAAGCGGATGAGTATCCTTGGTCAGAAAAAGAGACCTTTTTTGATGCGGTTATTTTTTCTGATGTTTTAGAGCATGTGTCAGATCCTTGGCATATGATTGAGCAAGCACATGCCTCTTTAAAGCAGGGCGGCGTGATCATTTACTGCCTGCCGAACATCATGCATGCGGAGGTGCTTCTTCCATTAATGACGGGGGATTTTACGTATCAAGATGTAGGGATTTTAGACCGAACCCACCTGAGGTTCTTCACACCGAAAACGATGCGTGCACTCTTTCCGGGCCATCTGTTTGAGCGTGTGGTAGAGCAGCATATCAATGTACAGATTGATCAAAACGTCCAATTGTTTTTTGACGAAGTGGCAAGAGTAGGAGAGTCACTTGGTTTTCAAACAAAAGCTTTATCCGATGAGGTGACACAGTATCAGCTTCTCATCGTAGCACGTAAAAAAGGCGGCTCACCACCGGGATAACCGCCTTTTTGCTACCACTTGAAGTTTTTCGTTGCGCCTTCTGCACCAAAGTTTAAGATGCTGACTTTTACATCTAAATCGATGTCTGCTTCTTGGAATAATGTGTCCCACTCATCTCGATGCTGATCCCAATAGTCTGGATATTTCATACGAAACTGCTGGTTTAAAAAAATGGAATCAACGCCAACGTCTTTTTGCATATGATGGACTGCTTTTTGAATCTGTTCCTTGATTTTTTTCGAAAAAATGTGCTCAAATCGTTTGATATACTGCTCATCGTAAGAGTTTTCAGGAGGGTATTGATCCTCTGATAATTTTCCACTTGTTTGGACATTGATTTTAAAGGACACCTTACCATCTTTCAGATAGGGCTCGATCTTGGATTTCGCCTTCTTTATTTCATATGTGATCGGAAAACCTTTGTAGGTGGCGGGTACAACGCCGCCTGAGATACGATCCATCACCCAGTTTAAAGATTGTACATCTTTCGCCGGGATGAAACCGATCAGCTTTCGCGTTTTTCCATGAATGATTCCCGCCCCGTCATAGACGAGTTCGCCGTTGACCGCATCCACACTCTGGACTAGGAAGCTAATGCCCATCTGAAAGTAATCGGACGCTCTGCCGATACGTGTTGGCAGTAAAATCTTCCCGTTAAAGCTTCGGTTTTTGGACGTTTCAAAAATATGCTCAACCGGCACCTTTTGCTGTGATTTTAATCTTTGGTTGATGACCTTTGATGCATCATCTCGTGACACGAGAAGATAGCTACTTCTTCGAACCTCATCATCTCGTATAAAGTGGTTGAGGGTCCCTTGAATATCATGATGCTCAGCTTGTTTTTTGCCAAACAAAAAGATTTTGAGATGATCACTGTAAATCGGCGGATCCTTCAAAGCGACATTACTGACAGCCTCCAGCACATTTTTTCCCTTTGAGACGACATTCACATAGCCAGGGGCGCCAGCTTCTTGTGTCCCGCCCATTTTGGGGACAAGGTTTTGATAGGTGAGCTTGACGCCTTTGTCATCTTCCTCGTCAATACCAACGCCGCGCACAAACGATAATTTTTCAATATCCTTTAAGTCCCAGCAGCCTGCTGATAGCAGCAAAAGACAGCAGGACATAGAAAATAGCCATAAACGCCACCCTCTCATGCAGAACGACCTCCCCATTTTTTACGTATCATCAATAGGACAGCTGTGATAAAAGGAATGGCTAAAATCGCGAACAACGCATAGCCAAGTAAAGTAGAGTAGTAAAAGACTTCATTGATATTTCTCGGAAAAAGAGATAGGGCAGAGGTTAAGAAAAACAGCACCCATAGCAACCTCGTTAGATTGGTCGTTTTAAAGACCGTGTGGCACCCTTTAATGGCAAATTGGAAAAAGCCAAGCATACAAATAAACTGCTGGCATGTCCAGATCGTTAGTAAGAAAATATCAAAGCGTTCAATGAAGACTCCTTCAAGTTCTAGTGCTTGAATGAGTGAGACAGTGGGCCAGGTGAGGGATTTCGTTTCTCCAACGGTCATAGAACCGATCACAATAAAGAGCGTAAGGGAGTACACAAGTGTGGTAATTCCAACACCGATTGCTGCCGCCCATTTCGCCTTCGACCATTTGTCTTTATAGATAAGAGGTACGACAAACAAAATGACTTCAAAGCCTGTAAATTGAATAAATGTTTGAGAGAACAAATTACTGAAGTCTTTAAATCCGTGCGCCATAACAGGGCGTAAATAATCAAAATCGAATATTTTCAAACTGAACAGCATGAGCGCAATGTAAATGATCAAGGCGATGGGATAAATGTACGTGACCAATTTGACGACTGGGAAAATACCGCTTTTTAAATGATAGATCGCCACAAGTAAAAAAATCATCACAATCACTGTCATGGGAGTCGATTGCAGCAAGAAAAACTGTACCACTTCCCCAAGAACACGCGCCTCAAAGCCAACAATGGCTAGTAAATAACCGATCAGCATTAAGTTGAAGATCGTGCCAAAGAATGCACCGGCTCCTTTTGTATTTGACTCAAAAATAGTGTCGGGTGCATTCTTTTCGGCAATCCAGCCTAACAAAAAAGCAACAAAAGCAAAGATGACTCCCTGTATTAATACAATGATCCAGCCATCAGGGAATCCTGAATTGGCAGAACTGCGTGGAATGGTTAAAATTCCAGCGCCTATCATTGTAGAACTGCACAGAATGGTGACTTGTAACAATGATAGCTTCTCAGCTCTGTACATCGTTTACTCTCCTTGTCTTTTGAGATTTTTTATTTTTGCTGTTTTCGGTCTCAATTTAAATAGCCCGATTGGTAAGCGAACGTACATATCCTTTAAATCTGAAAACGGTGAAGATAAAACAGGTGTAAAATAGTCAAAACCAAAGGTCTTTAATTGCATCAGGTGACAAAGCACAAATAAATAACACATGATTAAACCGTATAATCCAAACATCGCAGAACTAAAAATCGCCATAAAACGCAAGATGCGCAGCGGGAAACTAAAGTCATATGATGGTGCCGTGAAGTCGGCCAATGCGGTCAGCGACACAATAATGACCATTAAGGCACTGACGATATTTGCTTGGACAGCCGCCTGACCAATAATCACACCGCCAATGAGTCCAATCGTCTGTCCAATCGCCCTAGGAAGCCGAAGTCCAGCTTCCCGCAGCAGCTCGATCGTAAAAGACATGAGAATGGCTTCGACTACAGGAGGAAATGGAACGTTCTGCCGGCTGCCTGCGATGGTGAGTGCCATTCTGGTCGGTAGTAAGCCGGGATGATAAGAGACAAGTGCGATGTAAAGCCCAGGTAAAAAAATTGTGAGTAGCACGGCAATATAACGGAGTAAACGCAACAGAGTCGCGCTTGTCCATCTTTGATAATAATCCTCCGGCGATTGCATCAAGGCAGTAATTGTCATGGGTAAAATAAGGGCAAAAGGAGTCCCATCGAGTAAAATGGACACTTTGCCTTCAAGCACAGATGCGATCACCCGGTCAGGCCGCTCTGTGTTTTGAATCTGCGGGAAAATGGAGATGTGGCTGTCCTCAATCAGCTGTTCAATATAACCGGTTTCAGGGATATCGTCCATTTTGATTTGCTTTATGCGTGATACCACATCTTCTACTAGTTTGGGATCAACAATATCACGAACGTATACGAGAGCGGCAGACTTTTTATTACGAGTGCCAATACTCACCTTTTGAATGACAAGGTTAGGGTCATTTGCCCGCTCACGGAGTAAAGCGGTGTTTTTTTCAAGATTCTCAATAAATCCAATCCGTGGTCCTCTGACAAGTACTTCAGATTGCGGCTCCTCTACTTCTCTAAATTGAAAAAGATTCGTTTGGAGTGCAAGCGCTTGAGTCGCCCCGTCCACAAATAAAATAGCCCTGCCGTTATATAACTGCTCGATGGCAAGGTTCATATCTTCCAGCACATCGTTTTGAATGCCAAAAAACTCTTTTGACAGGGAAGAAAGTGTGGTGTGATCAACTTCAGTGAGGTCCAGTTCCTTTTGCATCGGTGAAATGATTTGTTTGGAAAGCATCTCGAATTCTGTGAGTCCCTCAACGTACACGAGACATGCAGATAAAGCGGAAGGACCAAATGAAAAAGAATGGAACACGATATCATCACTTTTCCCAGCAAAGCTTTTGACGCGCTTGATGACGGACGCTATATCTTGTTCAATACGACTTTTCATATTACCTCACCCTCATGTCATGTTTTTTATAGAGTGACTCTGAAGGAGGAGAATTATACAAATAGAAAAAAGAGAATCCCTCAAAATAGGAATTCTCTCAATAGGTTTATCTCGCAAGCCAGCCGCCATCAACAGCTAAAATGTGGCCATTCATATAATCGGAAGCTGGTGAGCTAAGGAAAACGGCTGCACCGGCTAGATCCTCAGGCTGTCCCCAGCGCCCGGCAGGTATCCTTTTGAGAATCTCTTCATTTCGATTGTCATCGTCACGAATGGCTTGCGTGTTATTGGTCGCAATATAACCAGGTGCAATCGCATTTACCTGAATATGCTGGTTCGCCCATTCGTTTGCAAAAGCTTTCGTCAGCCCTGCGACAGCATGCTTACTCGCCGTATAAGCGGGAACAAAGACGCCGCCTTGAAACGAAAGAAGGGAGGCGATATTGACGATTTTCCCTTGCCCGTTTTTCAGCATCTGCTGTCCAACCTTTTGAGTGAGAAAAAAGAGACTGTTGATATTCACATTCATGACAGTATGCCAATTTTCCTCAGAATAGCGAGCGGCCTCTTCTCTTTTAATGGTTCCAGCATTATTGATTAAAATATCAATTGTATGCTGGTTTAACATGGTATCGACATCCCGCTGTGCAGACTGAGGATCGGCAAAATCGACCTGAACCGCATGAAATGATCTGCCAGTCTGTTCGACAAGCGCTTTTGTTTCATCAAGCGGGGTGTGGTGGTATGTTCCGATGATATTTGCACCTGAACGGGCAAGTGCCACGGCAATGCCTTGACCAATACCAGTTCCAGGGCCTGTCACAAGGGCTGTTTTACCTTCGAGGGAAAAGAGAGACTCAACATATGATGTCGTTGTCATCCTCGTTACCTCAGCTGGTCCATTGGGACAAAGTCCATATCTTTGAACGTATAGTTTTCGCCCGCCATTGCCCAAATAAATGAATAATTTGCAGTACCTGAGCCTGAATGAATGGACCAGGCAGGAGAAATGACCGCTTCCTCATTTGCGACAACGAGATGTCTCGTTTCAGATGGCTCTCCCATAAAGTGAAAGACACGAGCATCCTCTTCGATATCAAGATATAAGTACACTTCCATGCGCCGATCATGAATATGAGCGGGCATCGTGTTCCACGTGTTATTGATTTCAAGCTGAGTCATTCCCATCATGAGCTGACAGCTTTGGATGCCGTCTGCATGAATGACTTGATACAGATTTCGTACGTTTGAGGCAGCCGCCTCTCCTAAGTGGTTCGGTGTTAAATCAGCGATGGCTGCTTTTTGCGTAGGGTACGCTCTGTGAGCCGTTGCTGATACGAGATAGAACTTGGCCTGCTTGCCTGATGAACTAGTAAACTGGACATCTTTGTGTCCAAGACCAATATATAAGAAATCTTTATGCTCCAGCACGAAAGACTCACCATCAACTGTGACCGTTCCTTGCTCACCGACATTCACGATGCCAATTTCTCGTCTTTCAAGGAAGTAATCCGTGCGCAAAAAGTCTCCAGCATCCAGCTTGAGCGGTTCTGCTGTCGGCATTGCCCCGCCAATGACCACACGATCCTCATGTGAATAATAGAGCTTTAATTCACCATTTGCGAATAGCGTAGGAATATGAAAATGACGTCGAAGTTCCTCTGTTGTAAAACGTTTGACCTGCTCAGGATGTACAGCATAACGATTTTCCATTTGAGATAAGCCTCCCTTTTCATCTGAAACAAAATATTGAAGTTTTATTTGGTATCGGTTTCAAGGAAAATTCTAGAGGAAAAAGAGGGCGGCGTCAACCGTTATTTTGAAATCGCTTACTTTCAATTTATGAAAAAGGTTTTTTGCAATAATCATGCAAAAAAATCTTCTTGTATTACTGAAATTATGATATGCTCATTTTAAGTTTATTTGAAATCGGTTTCGAAACAAATGAGAAGATCGATTGTGGGAGTTTTTTGAATGAAAGAGAACAAGCAAACGAAAGTCACTATTAACGAAGTTGCGGCTTATGCAGGTGTTTCAAAATCAACTGTCTCCAGATATATCAATGGCAGAACAAATGAAATTTCTCCTGAAAAGGTCAAAAAAATTAAGAAGGCCATCGAGGAGCTCCATTACCGTCCGAGTCAGCTCGCTCAAGGACTGAAAGTAAGAAAAAGCAAGGTCATTGGGTTTATTGTAGCTGACATTACAAACCCATTCTCTGTGGCAACACTTCGCGGGGTGGAGGAGATTTGTGATGAATATGGATACAGCATCATGGTATGCAACACAGATAATCGTCCAGAAAAAGAACGGGAAATGCTCCTCAAGCTGAATGCACATTATATTGAAGGGCTCATCATCAATACGACAGGTCAAAACAATGATCTTCTGCAAGATTTTAAGAAAAATGGTGTGCCAATTGTTCTTGTTGATCGTAAATTACCTGAACTAAAGGTCGACACAGTGACAACGAATAATCGCGATATCACGATCCGGCTGCTTCAGCAAATGTATGAGAAAGGCTATGATCACATTGCTTTCTTTACAGAGCCGGTCGATGGAATCAGTCCTCGTGAAGAACGGAAGGAAGCATATGAACAGACAGCTTTGAGTAAACATAAGAAGCCGATCATTGCAGAAATCGATTTAAAGCAAAAGGAACAAATGAGAGAAGAGATTGTCCGCTTTTTACAATCAAACGAACAGAAAAAAGCGATTTTAGCAGGCAACGGATTACTCATGCTGAAGCTGATTAGTGAACTCGTGGAGCTTGGGGTCAAAATTCCAGAGGAGATAGGCATTGCAGGGTTTGATGATACCGAATGGTATAAGCTGATTGGACCAGGGATCACAACGGTTGCCCAGCCATCTCATGAGATGGGGAAAGCAGCCATGCAAAAAATCAAGACACGGCTTGAAGGTGATGAGAGTTCGCCCCAAACCATTCAACTTGATGGAGAGATCATGGTCAGGAAATCTTTCTAAGCGAAAGGCAGAGAAGAGTATACATACGTGCATGCTCTCTCTTTTTTTACTATTTTGAAACCGGTACCAAGAAAGGGGAGAAATGTGTGAAAGCATTGGATGTGGTCACATTTGGGGAATCAATGGCGATGTTTTATGCAAAGGAAGTCGGAGAGCTTCATCAAGTGAATACGTTTCAAAAGGCGCTTGCTGGTGCCGAGAGTAACGTGGCTGCCGGGCTGGCGAGACTCGGCTTTGAGGTGGGCTTTATGAGCAAAGTCGGGGCAGATTCACTAGGCACCTTTATTTTAGAAGAGCTTCAAAAAGAAGGAGTTGATACAAGTGCAGTGCTCCGTTCAAATGATGGTTCCCAAACGGGGATATTGCTTAAATCAAAGGTAATGGATGGAGACCCTGACGTGACGTATTACCGGAAAGGCTCTGCTGCGAGCACAATGAACCTAAGCGACTTTCCTGCCAGCTATTTTAAACAAGCAGGACACCTTCATATGACAGGTATTCCACCTGCTCTATCCAGTGAAATGAGAGCGTTTTCTTTTCGCGCTCTTCAAGCAATGAAGGAAGCAGGCAAAACCATTTCCTTTGATCCAAATCTTCGGCTTCAGCTATGGAAAGAGGAGGAAGATATGATTCATACAGTAAATCAGATAGCTTCTCAAGTCGATTGGTTTTTTCCGGGACTTGCAGAAGGACAAAGGCTCACAGGACGTCATGAACCGGAAGAAATTGCAGATGTTTATTTACAAAAAGGTGTCAAGCTAGTGGTGATTAAGCTCGGAGCAGAAGGTGCCTTTTATAAGAGTTCGGCCGGTCAAGGGGTTGTCAAAGGATTTCATATTCATGAAGTCATTGATACGGTCGGCGCTGGTGATGGGTTTGCTGTGGGGGTTATTAGCGGCTTACTTGACGGCTTATCAGATGAAAAATCTGTGACAAGGGGAAATGCCATTGGGGCACTTGCAGTCATGTCTCCAGGAGATAAGGATGGACTCCCCACTCGTGAGGAGCTTCAAATATTTATAAAAGAAGCCAAACGATATGACAAAAGGGAATATATGAAGGGGGATGAGAGATATGGGAAAGTCAGCAAGTTTGAGCGTTAAAGAGCAGCTCGCGGCTTGTAAACTGATTGCAGTGGTCAGAGCGGATAGTGAAGCAGAAGGCATGGAGATCATTCAGCGGTTAAAGAAAAAAGGGGTGCGTGCCATTGAAATAACGTATACCACGCCTCATGCTGAACGCATCATTGCATCCTTTCGGCATGAGCAAGACCTCATTGTAGGAGCGGGAACGGTTACGACGCTTGAACAGGCGCAATCAGCCATTGAGGCAGGCTCACAATTTATTGTCAGTCCAGGCTATCTTCCTATGATCGGAGAGCATCTCTCATTTCACGATACACTCTATATACCAGGTGTCCTCACTCCAAGTGAAATCATGCAGGCAAAAGCAAATGGATACCGCTTGCTCAAGCTTTTTCCAAGCGGCTCCTTCGGTTTATCCTATATGAAAAACCTACAAGGACCATTTCCAGAAATTGAATTTATACCAACAGGCGGTATTCATCCAGTCGATGTCCCAAAATGGCTCAAAGCAGGTGCTGTGGCAGTAGGTGTCGGCAGTCAGCTTGAAAGCAGTACAGCAGAAGAATTACAAGCGGTTCTTTCTTCATAAATACTTGAAATGATACAAACAACTGGCTCGTGGATGCCGGTTGTTTGTTCGTTTATCTGACATAATAGCAGGTGAAATCTAGCTCTTCACATACAATGATCGTAAGGAGGGATTGGAATGTATATTCAACAAGATGAACTCACGGATGGACGGATAGAACAACTGATCACCGATCATGTAGAGGAGATGAAGGCGCATTCTCCGCCAGAAAGCATTCATGCCCTTCCATTAGCAGATTTGAAAAAGCAAGATGTCACGGTGTGGAGTGTGCGAGATAAAGAGGAGCTTCTTGGCTGCGGAGCATTAAAGGAGCTATCAAGTGAACACGGGGAAATCAAATCGATGAGGACCGCAGCCCTCCATATGCGAAAAGGTGTAGCGAGGTATATGCTGAGCCATCTTCTTCAAGAGGCAAAACGGAGGGGCTATACACGTGTTAGCTTAGAGACAGGTGCAATGGCTTTCTTTGAGCCAGCAAGAAGCCTATATGAAAGCGCTGGGTTTCAATATTGCACGCCTTTTGGTTCATATCAAGAAGATCCAAACAGTTTATTTATGACAAAGGAATTATAGAGGTCGAGAGAGTATGCTTATAAGCAGCTCTTTTTTTATGTGGCAATATTGGAAAGGAGGGGGATATGAGTGAAATTGTCTAAGTGGCTAGGAATGGGTGCATTTCTCATATTTTGTGTGGTATCTGTTATCTTTTTAACTTTGTTAGGTCAAGATTTATTTAAAATTGAAAGCGCTTCCGAAAAAATGGCGTCCTCCTATCAATATCACTTTGTCCTTATACCGGAGGAACTTGATAATGAATATTGGCAGCTGGTGCAAAAGGGAGCAGCTGATGCGGCGGCTGTTCATCGTGTGTATCTCGAATACCTGGGGCCGAAGCAGGCAGATTTGGATGATCATCTGAAAACCATTGATATGGCGATCGCTGGGCATGTAGATGGCGTGATGACGCAGGGACTTGATGCCAAGAAATACAAACCGCTCTTTCAAAAAGCAAGAGAAAAAGGCATTGACGTCGTTACGGTCGATACGGATGCAGAGGGGAGCAAGCGTCAAGTGTATGTAGGAACGGATAATTATTATTCAGGCTTTATCGCAGGACAGGCGTTCATTGCAGATACAAAAGGTGAACAGTATGTAGGAATTGTCACAGGGAGGCTTGATGCCATTCACCAAAAGCTGCGCGTCAAGGGATTTCGAGATGCCGTTTCTGCTGAAAAACGTATTCATATTGCTGGAATAGAAGAATCAGCCATTACGAAGTCAGGGGCTTCGGGTGCCGCTTATAAACTATTAAACGATCATGAAAAGCTGACCGCATTTTATGGAACAAGTGCATTAGATGGTGTCGGCATCATTCAAGCAACAGCCCAATATCAATCATCTACTGATTTTTATGTGCTCGCATTTGATACATTGCCTGATACGATTCAGGCACTTGATAAAGGGAAAATCGATGCGGTGGTCGTGCAGCACCCTTATGAAATGGGCTACCAAGCCGTTGAAGCACTTGTTCGTTTACAGAAAGGCGAAAAGGAAGAACCGCTACAGTACACAGGGACGAGTGTGATTCGTCGCGGGGATCTACCTCTACAGCAAACAGAAAGACCACAGGGGGTACAGCCATGAGAAGGATTCGAGGTAAATTGTTACTCGCATTTTTAATCCTTGTGCTCCTTGGCAACGTGGCCGCTTTTTTTGTCTATTGGAGCAGCTCGAACATCACATCAGAATATAGCAAAAGCTTTCGTTCCTTTCTCCTGCTCAATGATATATCGACAGAGGCAAAAACGATGTATGAGAAGGTCAATGCCTATGCCATCGAGAAGGATCGGCAGTTTGCCACACAATATCTTGAATCAAAACAAAAAATGAAAGCCTACGATCAGGCGCTGCGAAAGGATGCTGGTCTTCATGCCGCAATCCCCTCTATTGAAAAATATCAATATATGATGCGGACGCTCATGAATGAAAGTGATGCGACCATGACATATGTAAAAGAAGGGGAAATTAAAGAATATGCTGCAAGTGTGAAGGAGGTAAGAACTGTCTCCTCCTATATACAAGAGCAAACGATGACCCTGCTCGATGATGAATTATCCGAGTATCAGGTACTCTATCAATCCCTTCAAAAAAGACATCAAACCTATGCGCTTTTTACCCTTTGTCTGTTTACGTTATCGATTGGGGTTGCATTATGGATGGCTTATATCATTGCTGGCGGGATATCAAGGCCAATCGTTCATCTGTCTCGAAGCGTAAAAGAAGTATCAGAAGGAAATTTTGATGGAGCGGACTTGCATGTCACATCGAAGGATGAAATTTCTGTATTAAATGAGGCCTTTCAACGAATGCGGCAAGAGATGAAAATGATGATTGAAGAGATGAAACAAAAGGCTGCCTTAGATCAAAAAATCAAAGATATGAAGTTGAAAACGCTGCAAAACCAAATGAATCCACACTTTTTATTTAACACATTAAACATCGTTTCACGTATGGCTTACTTAGAATCAGCAGACGCCACATCGAGATTGATTCAATCCGTTTCCACGCTGATGCGGTATTCGCTGTCTGCTCTCAGTACGTCCGTTACATTGGATCAAGAAGTGAAAGTGGTCAAAGAGTATTTTCATATACAAGAAACGAGATTTGCCGATCGTATTACATGCAAAACGAGCATAGATGAGTCGTGTTTATCCGTTCACATCCCAAGTCTTACATTACAGCCGCTTGTCGAAAATGCCTTTATTCATGGCGTGGAACCAAAGGAGGAAGACGGGCTTGTCGAGCTCTCGATCTATCAAGAAGGTGGCTATGTCATGATTCGAATTCGGGACAATGGGATGGGGATCAATGAACAAGAGAAAGTGAGATTGCTATCAGAAAAAGAAGAGGATGATCCGAACACACTGAGTAAAGGCCACTCAACAGGGATCGGCCTTCGAAATGTGATGTCAAGACTGCGCTTGTTTTACGGGGTGCAGGATGCCCTTCAAATTGATTCAACGCCAAACGAAGGCACCACCATCCAATTGGCGATTCCGATAAAGGAGGAACCAGCATGCTGAACGTGCTGATTGTAGATGATGAAAAAATAGAACGACTAGCGATGCGGAAGTTCATGACCGAATGGCTGCCAGAATGTCATATTGCAGGAGAAGCTGAAAATGGAAAGAAGGCGGTTGAATTTGCGCTAGCGGAGCCCATTCACCTTGTGCTCATGGATATTCAGATGCCTGGAATGGATGGACTGACAGCGATCAAACAGATCAAAGCAAGTAGTCCGCATACAAAATTTATTATGCTGACAGCCTATGATACGTTCGATTATGCCAAGCAGGCCATGCAGGAAGGGGTGAAACAATACCTCGTTAAACCAGCTGATAAAGATGAAACCATTGCGGCCATTCGATCTGTTGCGGCAGAAATTCATCAGGAAGCGTCTCAGCGGAAGGCAGCGACAGTCAATGAGCAGTCAAAGTGGCTAGAAGCCCATGTGATCAATGGTCAATCTTATACCTCAACGGAGTTTGAGCGGCTGTTTCAGGAATTTAAAGCAGGTCTGGTCATCGCTGTTCAGCGGGCAGGCGGTGATCAGCTGTTAAACCATTTGCGGCAGTCATCTCGTTTTCAAGTGGTGCCTATCCAAATGGGCGGTGAGTGGTTTACATGCTTTATTTACAGCCATCAATCCCCAGGCCACCTAAAGGCAGATATCCTGCAAGCCATTCGATCCGCCATGACAAGCGAACAGCCTTCACCTGTTGTTGGCATGGGGTACCCAGTCTCAAACCCGCTTCATCTTCAGAAAAGTGCAGCAGAGGCGAAGCTTTCCTATTATCAGCGAAAAAAGGATGGCGGCGTTGTTCGGTATGGTTTTTACGATACAGGATGGCAGTCCAATTTGTTGATTCATCTGCCTGAGCTTGCCGACGACATGATGCTGGCGCTGGAAGAAGGAAGAAGAGAGGATGCGCTTGCCTTATTTGATGCTTTTGAATTAGAGGGGGCGGCACTTTCACATGTAAAGGAGCTACTGGTTCTATTAAAATCACGACTCCGTGCAGATCTCTCCATTTTGACCATCAGCACAGCAGCAGAATGCCGTCAGTGCTGTGAGTATTTATTTGACGTGTATGAAGCGAGAGCTCAGACCGTGAATGACATCGAGCGGGCAAAACGTTACATCAAAACGCATTTCTGTGAACAGATCACACTTGAGCAAACTGCCGCCTATGTTGACTTAAGCCCTACCTATTTCACAAAACGCTTTAAAGATGAGACAGGCCTGACGTTTAAAGAATATGTGACAACCTGCCGGCTGGATAAAATCAAGATGCTTCTCAAAGACAGCTCGCTTAGTTTAAAAGAAATTACGTATCAGGCAGGGTATACAGATCCCAATTATGTCAGCCGTGTATTTAAAAAAATGGTTGGCTGTTCACCGAAGGAATATCGAAAGCTGTCCGTAAAAAAATGAAGAATTTCATAAAAAAGTGAAGAAATTCGCCTGAAAAAAAGCAAGGATCTGCCATTATACTTATTGTGATAACGCTTACAAAAAAGGGATGGGGGATCAATCATGAAGTTCAAATTAGGCTTTACGTTACTTACGATCTGTATGCTTCTTGTCACCGCTTGCAGTTCATCGGCGAACTCCGATGCAAAAAAAGAAGGCGGAGCGGAGAAGCTCGACATTTTCTCATGGTGGACTGGGGCAGGTGAGGAAGACGGGCTGAAAGCACTCATTCAATTGTTTGAAGAGAAAAATAAAGACATTCCAATTGAAAATGCAGCGGTCGCAGGTGGTGCTGGTACGAACGCAAAGGCTGTCCTCACTAGCCGGATGCAAGGAAATGATCCACCAGCTACCTTCCAAGTACATGGCGGGGCGGAGCTGAACGAGAGCTGGGTCGCAGCAGGCAAAATGGAGCCGCTAGATGACCTATATGAAAAAGAAGGCTGGAAGGATAAATTTCCAAAATCACTGATTGACCTTGTCAGCAAGGATGGAAAAATCTATTCAGTACCAGTGAACATTCACAGGGGCAATGTGCTCTGGTATAACAAGAAGGTATTTGATGATGCAGGCTTAGAGCCGCCAACGACCTTTGATGAATTTTTCAAAACAGCCGATGCCTTAAAGAAAAAAGGGATTACACCACTTGCGCTTGGGGACAAAGAGCCTTGGGCAGCGACTCATTTGTTTGAGAGCGTACTGCTGGGTGTATTAGGCGCAGATGATTATCAAAAACTTTGGGCGGGCGACATCAAAATGGATGACGCAAAAGTGAAGGAAGCGGCAGACATCTTTGGACGTATGCTCGAGTATGTAAACGACGATCATAGCTCTCGTAACTGGCAGGATGCCTCGCAGCTCGTAGCAAAAGGGGAAGCGGCAATGAATGTCATGGGCGACTGGGCAAAGGGATATTTTGTGAATGATCTAGATTTGAAGGTAAATCAAGACTTTGGTTACGTGGCAACTCCGGGTACGGAGGGAAGCTTTATGGTGATCACTGATACATTCGGACTGCCGAAGGGTGTCAAACAGCCAGAAAACGTGAAAAAATTCTTATCTGTCTTAGGATCTGTGGAAGGACAGGATGCGTTTAATCCGTTGAAAGGATCGATTCCGGCACGTGTGGATGCAGATGTATCAAAATATGATGAATACGGAAAATCGGCGATGAAGGCATTTAAAGAGTCAAAGCTTGCGCCGTCTCTCGCTCATGGCTCAGCTGCTGAAGAAGGCTTTGTGACAAAAGCGAATCAAGCCGTCAATATTTTCGTGACACAAAAAGACAGTAGCCAATTTGTTTCATCTTTAAAAGATTCAATGAAATAAAGACGAAGGAGGCGGCGAATAGGCACCGCCTCTTTTTTAAAAAGGAGTGTCGCTTCATGCGCATGGACACATCGCCAATCACAAAAGCACCAACGCCCAAAGTAAAACGTGTTCGGAAAAAATGGAATGGAGACCAGCTGCTTGCGCTGCTATTTTTAGCCCCGTCAGCTGTTTTATTATTCATCTTTGTTTACGGGTTTATTGGCTGGACAGGGTATGTTTCATTATCCAACTGGACCTCGCTTGTTCCAGATTTCTCTTTCGCAGGTCTTCAAAATTATATCATGCTGTTTCAAGATTTCCGCTTTCAGTCAGACCTGCGAAACACGGTCTTTTTTACTCTATTCTTTATTGGAGCAGTCATTGCCTCTGGGCTGGCACTTGCGATTTTACTAGACCAGAAGATCAAGGGTGAATCTCTTTTTCGGAATTTATTTTTCTTTCCAATGGCCCTTTCCTTCGTTGTCACAGGAGTCGTATGGCAATGGATTTTAAACCCGTCAACTGGGGTGAATTTATTTTTAAAAACGATAGGCATCCAGCCAAAGTGGTACACGGATACGAACATTTTAGCCGGATTTGCCTGGGGGAAAATTGAGTTTGGTGTACCTGCGGCAATGATTGCAGTCGTGATTGCAGCTGTTTGGCAGATGACTGGATTTTCTCTCGCAATGTATTTGGCGGGTCTTAGAGGAATTCCAGAGGAAGTGAGAGAGGCTGCTAGAATGGACGGGGCAACCGAGTGGCAGATTTACCGGAAGATTATTTTTCCGCTTTTAAAACCGATTACTGCAAGTGTCATTATTATTATGGCACATATTTCTTTAAAGATTTTCGACTTGATTTACTCGATGACAGGACCGGGTGCGAACTTTGTGACGGATGTACCGGGCGTTTATATGTTTGAAATGACCTTTAGAGGTAACCATTATGCAGGCGGTGCCGCCATCGCGATGATCATGCTGATCTCTGTTGCAGTCTTTATCGTGCCGTATCTCCTGTCGAGCCGGAAGGGGGCTTCATCATGACCGCCAAATGGTTTGTCCGTCCAGTTCTGTATGCTTTATTGATTTTGTGCAGCCTCTTTTTTCTGATGCCAGTCTATGTCATGCTCGTCACAAGTTTGAAGCCGTTAGGTGAAGTCACCCTTGAGCGAATGTGGTCGCTGCCATCAACTCTTGATTTCTCGAGCTATCAAATCGCGTTTGAAAAGCTATCACCCAATTTAATCAATTCTCTTTATCTTGTCATTCCTGCTACTTTATTGTCAGCCGTATTAGGTGCGATGAATGGGTATGTGCTGTCTAAATGGCGCTTTAAAGGATCAGAAGTGGTGTTTACCTTGATGCTGTTCGGTATGTTTATTCCGTATCAAAGCATCCTCATTCCACTCATTCAATTTTTGCGTGAAGTCGGATTGTATAACTCGATTCCAGGTCTTGTGCTTGTCCATGTCGTCTATGGACTACCGATCACAACACTCATGTTCCGGAATTTCTATGTGAGCATCCCTGATGAAATGATTGAATCGGCGAAAATGGATGGCGCAGGGTTTATCGGGATTTTCAGACATATGATTCTTCCGCTTTCCATCACAGGATTTGTCGTGGTCGCCATTTGGCAGTTCACAAATGTGTGGAATGAGTTTTTATTTGCGGTCACGATGACCACGGCGGAGCACCAGCCGGTGATGGTCGCCTTGCAAAACCTATCAGGCAGTCAAATTGTGCAATGGAACGTCCAAATGGCAGGGGCGATATTGGCCGCACTGCCGACACTATTGGTCTATATTCTGCTCGGAAAATACTTTGTCAAAGGGCTTCTCGCAGGCTCTGTGAAAGGATAAAAAAATTTTTATGTTATCGTTTTCATTCGGTGTATTGAAAGGATTGACTTCTCTTTAGATAGCGTCATAATTAAAGTTGAGACTTGCTAGTTTTCAATGCTTGGTAAGGATTATCAAAGGGTAGCAAAGGGAGGAGTCATCCTGAATGAAGCAGTCACCAATTTTTTTACTGCCTGAATTGAAGGAGAGAATATGGGGAGGTACAGCCTTAAGGGATCAATTTGGCTATGATATTCCTTCTGATCAAACGGGAGAATGCTGGGCAATTTCTGCTCATCCAAACGGACCAAGTGTCGTGCAAGACGGTCCATATAAAGGGAAAACGCTGATCGAACTATGGGACAATCACAGAGAATTGTTCGGGGGAATAGAAGGCGATCGCTTCCCGCTGTTAACAAAAATTTTAGATGCAAACCAAGACCTGTCCGTTCAAGTTCATCCAGATGATGATTACGCGGAAAGACATGAAAATGGCGAGCTTGGGAAAACAGAGTGCTGGTATATTATTGACTGCAAAGAAGACGCAGAAATGATCTACGGTCATAATGCAAGAACAAGAACTGAGCTTGTGACCATGATGAACAGTGGAGATTGGGAAGGGCTTTTGCGTAGAGTGAAGATTAAGCCTGGTGATTTTTATTATGTGCCAAGCGGTACCATCCATGCGCTCTGCGAAGGGACACTTGTCCTTGAAACGCAGCAAAGCTCAGATACAACCTATCGGGTATATGATTATGAAAGAAAAGACCAAGATGGCAATGAGCGTGAACTTCATTTTGCGCAAGCCATTGATGTCACAACAGTCCCTCATGTAGACGGTTATACAGATGAATCAGTCGAAACTCGTCCAGGGATGACCATTCGAACCTTTGTCGAAGCAGAATATTTCTCTGTGTATAAATGGGAAATTGATCAAAAGGTAGAGCTTTCGCAAGATGATCCATTTTTGCTGTGCAGTGTGATTCATGGAGAAGGGTCCTTAGAACATAACGGGCATACATACCCACTGCAAAAAGGAGCTCATTTCATTTTGCCGGCAGAAACAGGGAGCTTCTCGATTGAAGGATCTTGTGAACTGATTGTGTCACATATATAAAGGGGAAGAGGACTTCAAGAGGGTCCTCTATTTTTCTATTTCATAAATGACTTGAAAGAAGATTTGTTTTTGTCGATAAAGAGATTAGTAGACTATATTATGCAAAGTTAAGAGAGGGACAGGGAACGTGAAAAAAACCATCAAGATTATGTTACTCGCAGCTGCCTTTGGTATGACATTACATACGGGCAAAGAAGCGCAAGCAGCCTCCTATGTCGATCAATCCATTTATACGATTAGCACCTCAAAAGTATTTACAACAGAATCAGAAGTGAAAAAAGCAGTGGAAACACTAAAGAAAGACAAAAAGTGGACAGCCACTTATCAAACATCAGGGAATACGTCGACCTATCAGCTCACTGCCTCAGGATTCGACTCACTAGCTGCAGCGAGTGCAAGTGCAGCTGCGTTAAAAAAAGAGGTAGGTATGAGCGGTACGGTGTCTCCAGTAGGTGAGCGCCTACCTTTACAAAAAATCGTAACTGACCCGGTCAACGATGAAAGTCAGGCGAAAAAGCTTTCGGTCGAGTTAACGAAAACATCAGGGCTCAATAGCTCCTATGAAGTGATCAATCAAAGCAGACCATCTTATCAGGTCATATCAGGAACCATTGATTCTGAAACGAAAGTGAAAAATATTCAAACAGAATTACAAAAGCAGGCAGGCGTCACTAGTACATACCAAACCGAGAGCAAGGCTGGCACTGTGTATCAGCTGATCTCAGGCGGTATCGTTGGACAAAGTAAGGCGAATACCATTCTGCAAGGCTTTCAAAAGGAATCTGACTTAAAAGCAGTGCTTCAAACGGTGGTAGCAGGCAAGCCTTATTACACCGTCACATCAGCTGCACTAGCCAACCAGTCGAAAGCCCAAACACTTCTTACCCAGCTTCAAAAAGAAGCGAAAATCAGCGGGAAGATTCAGAAGACCGGGGTCGCTAAAAATGTCTATAGCATGGAATCAGGCTATTTCAAAGACAGTAAACAAGCAGCATCAGCTGCGGCTCAAATTAAGAAACAAACCGGTGCTGCAGGTACTGTGCAGCGAGTAGGGAAGACGAAAAGTTATATCGTGAAGCTCAATCAATTGAATGATACAGCTTACACAAAATCGGTTGCCTTTTTCAAGAAAAAGAAATGGCGCTATACAGCTAAAAAGATTTCATCTACACAGCCATATCAAGTCGTGACTGGGAACCTTTTAGGAGACGATCAAGCGAAAAAAGCAACGACCTTCTTCCAAAAGAAAAAGGTATCTGCAGCAGCTAAAAAGACGGGTAAAGCCTCAGACAGCACGTATCGACTCGTTGTCAATCAAGCAACGGATCAAGCGAAAGTGAATAAAGGCGCTGCATACTTAAAAGTGCAAAAGATGACGAGCAGCATCACGACAGGGAAGGGGCAAGCTGTCAGCAAGGCGTATAGTCTTATGACAACACCTGTTTATGATCAAAGTAAAGTGAAGCAGGCTCAAGAGATCATCAAGAAAAATGGGGTAGCCAGTAGTACAAAAACGCTGACAGAAGCTGTCAAGCAATACCGTATCACGACAGAAGCAACTGTGAATCAGACAAAACTGAATCAAGCACTTAGTTATTTGACGAAACAAAAAATGAAGGCCGCTGCTCAAAAAACGGGTACAACCGATTATGGCCAATATCAAATGAAAACAGGGGTCATTGCGACTGCCGCCTTGCGAGACCAAGGGATGGCATTTTTCAAAAAACGGAATGAAACAGCTACTTATACAACGACAACAACACCGACATATAAAATGAACATCACGCAGCAATTTACAGGATTACCAAATGCGAATGCGGCCATTGCTTTTGTGAAAAGCCAATATGGCTGGACGGCCACAGCAACAAAAATCAAAAATGGCCCAATGGTGATGCAAACGAATTATAATCTCACTGTCGATGAAATGGTGAATAAGCAAATGAAAGTGTCACCACAAACAGATGGTGCGGCCTATGTCTATGCAGCATATGTAGATCCAGCGACATCAACAGTGAATACGGATGGATTAAATGTACGTTCTACACCCGATTCAAGCTCTGCAAGCAACATCGTGGCACAGCTGAACAAAGGCACAAAAGTGAAACAGCTCGGGAAAGAAGGAAACTGGATCAAGATCAGTCTTGGCTGGAGAAATGCGAGTTCAGCAGAAGTATTAAAATATGTAGATCCAGCTAATATCGCTGAGGGCACTCAATCGTATTTTCAATTTCTTAAACTCTCTGAAGCTGCCAATCTCAATCCGACTGAAGTCAATTCAAAGATTTTAGCAGGGAAAGGAATTCTTGCCGGAAAAGGACAAGCCTTTATTACAGCAGCGAAAACGTATCACATCAACGAAATCTATCTGATTTCTCATGCGCTACTTGAAACGGGTAACGGAAGTTCGATTTTAGCGAACGGTACAATGTTTAATGGACAGAAAGTATATAACATGTATGGCATTGGCGCATACGACAGCAATCCGAATTATCTCGGTGCTAAATATGCGTATGAACAGCAATGGTTCACGCCAGAGGCAGCCATTATTGGCGGGGCAAAATTCATTGGCAACAGCTATATCAATAACGCCACATACAAACAAGATACCATTTATAAAATGCGCTGGTCTGCGACAGCCACTCATCAATATGCTACGGATATTGGATGGGCTTATAAGCAGGTCACTCGTATGTATAGTTTGTATAACTTACTTGATAACTATACGCTGTATTATGATATTCCGGTTTACAACAAATAAAAAAACGTCCGTGCTTCCTATTGAGAAGCCGGACGTTTTTTTTGTAAGAGCTGTTGTTCAATAAATGATAGGAGCTGCTTACTTGATTGTCCCTTTGAGTATTGGTTCCATTCCTCAGCAAAGGTTTTTATTCGTTCTCCATTGGCTGCTTCGTTTAGATACAAAAGCTCCTTCAAGAGCATGTCCTGAGTGACGCAAGCCTTTCCGGGAATGATGTCTTCATAACGATCGACTAAGCCCCGTTTCTTTCGATAAGTCTCTAAATCATAAGTGAAGAACAAAACAGGTTTTTCGAGCAGTGCATATTCAAACACAATCGACGAATAATCCGTAATCAGAACATCGCAAGCGCGAAGCAAAGGATAGAGCGGCTGATCGGACACATCAAAGATCCATTCACCATCTGTTTCTGCCTTCGCTAAATGTTTCACCGCAGGATGAAGCTTGACAAGCAGGATATAGTCGCCATTCAGCTCTGTCTGCAATTGCTCCTTTGAAAAAGGCAGGGCAAGACTGTCCATTGCATAATCTCGATAGGTCGGTGCGTAAAGCAGTACCTTTTTCCCTTTGGGTAAATGATCTAGCTTCAAGGAAGGCGGGTGCTCATCATAGTACACATCTGTCAGCGGTACACCTGTTAGTAAAAAACGTTCGTCATTGACCCCAAACGATGACTTGAAAATCTCACGCATGTGATCTGAACCCGTAACGATATAATCAAAAGACGCATAGACCCGTTTGAAGCGTTCCATATCACGTGAACTCCGTTCGAGATTTGAAGCGTCTTCAAGGCCGAACTTTTTCAAAGCGCCATTGGCATGCCATACTTGAATGCAGGTGGTAGAAGGCCGGTTTCTTAATACACTTGTCATGAGAAAGTAATTATCCGTCACGACGACCTTGCTTTTTAGCATCGTATAAATACATTGAATGAGATGGAAAGGATTTTTTTCATGAAAATAGCGAAATGACAAATGCGGCTCGTCCTTTTCTATATGGGAAGCATGCTTCGTATAGAGGACTGTCAGCTCCATCGTCATATTCGCTTGTTGTTGATAGGTATGAATGAGAGCAGCCGCATTCTCATGGAATGAAACAAGCAGCGTCACCTGGTTTTCACGTGGTTTCACGCCGCTCATCAGCCATCCAATGAAAGAAACAAAGGCTGCATAGCATGAAATGATGATTGAGCGTATATTCATCATCGATCAGTCTCTCATAGCTGCTTCGTCTGATCCTTTACATGCTCAGGATAGTAACGTTTTTTCCCTTTGCTTTCTTTCAATACGGCAAAGGCGTACTTTGGAATATTCAGCATTCGTTTCCATCTCCACGGATTGACAATCAGTCTGTACAGCCATTCCGTATTTGTCTTGATCATCCAGCGGGGTGCACGCTTCACCGTTCCGCTAAATACATCAAAGCTTCCGCCTAAACCGATGCAAACAGCCTGCGGGAACAAATGGCGGTATTCATAAATAAAGTTCTCCTGATTTGGATAACCTAAAGCAACGAACACCATATCTGCTTTCGAGCGAGCGATTTGTTTCGCCACGAAACGCTTATCGGCTTGATAGCCGTCACAGCTACCTGCGATGACCACATTTGGATATTCCGTATCAATCCGCTGTTTGACAGCCTCAAGTACTTCTTGTTTCGCACCGTATAAAAAGATACTTTTAGACTGCTTGTTTGCTAGATCAAGCATAGACATGAAGACATCAAAGCCTGCGATTCTAGATTTAAGCGGACTTTGTGTCATGCGTGACATCAGTACGACGCCTACACCATCCGGCAATACATAATCAGCAGAAGAGACGACTTGATGATACGCATCATCCTTCATGACTGCATAACCAATCTCTGGATTCACAGTCGCAATCATGGCGCCTCTTCTCTGAGAAATATGATGCTGATTGATATAACTAATAAATTCATCTAAGTCGCCGTTTACATAAGAAAGGTTAGAGACCACTTCTGTTTGCATTGTTCAGACCTCCTTTTTCATCTTGTTATCTATGAACGTTCATTGTAAATTCATTCTTCGCCTACTCATCATTTTATCACAGTTGCTCCATGAAATATTAACAATAACTTTACAATCCTTTAAATTTGATGACATTTTCATAATTTCATACAGTTGATGATCAGTGAAACATTGATTTTTCGGACTTTTCATTCCGTGCCCATTAAATTGGAAATAGTTTGTCTTTACATCTGCTTAACGTTTGATGGGCGCTGTGATATAATGAGGTTCCGAAGAGCGAAAAATATGATCGAAGATAATAGGATTACGGATAAACAATACTGCATTGAAGGCAGTCGAATAAGGAATGAAGAAAGGAGTTCATGTTTGCAATGAAGAAAGTTATTACTTACGGTACATTTGATTTATTACACTGGGGGCACATTAAGCTGCTAGAGCGTGCAAAGCAGCTTGGAGATTACTTGGTGGTCGCCATCTCGACAGATGAGTTTAATTTGCAAAAATCGAAAAAGGCTTATCATAGCTATGAGCATCGAAAGCTGATTTTAGAAACCATTCGTTATGTAGATGAGGTCATTCCAGAAAATAGCTGGGATCAAAAAGTCCGTGACGTGCAAGAGCACGACATTGATGTGTTTGTCATGGGAGATGACTGGGAAGGTAAATTCGATTTCTTGAAAGAGCATTGCGAAGTCGTATACTTGAAGAGAACAGAAGGCATCTCGACAACACAAATTAAGGAAGAAATTGCAGGACTTTAATAGATCGAAAAAAAGTACTTCTTATCTTTTGGTGAGAAGTACTTTTTCATGTAAAATACAATGAGCAAGTCATCATTATTTTTAAGGAGAGCTTCCTTTGTTTCAAAATTGGATGAAGAAAAAAGTTGAACACACATTGGATCAACCTGAACAACATGAAACAATGACATCAGTTGACATGCCTGATATGGACTACTACTTTATTATGGGTGATGTGCCAAAACAGGATGAGAGCTTAACGAAGTCTTTAAAAGCGAGATTAAAGCCACTGGCTGACAAACATAAACGTGCTGCGATTTTAACTTTGAATTTCGATGTAAATGTGAAGGACCGTATTCACAGCATAGAGGAGACACTTCATCCTCAAATTGACATCATGAATGTATTTGAACACTATATTCTACCGGAGAGCGGAAATAAAAGACGTTATTCAGAGTTTATTGCCGGTGAAGTATCGCATTCAATCAATGAAGCAAACCTCCCAGCAGACGAATCGACCATTCAGGTGACGAGATATGAGCTGCCTTCTGCCCCCATTTGTTATCTTGATCAGTATAATGAAGAGCAGCAATTAGTGAAGAGGGAAGAATACAATTGGCAGGGAGCTTTGCGCAGAGTACAAAGCTTTGTTCCTCATACAGGCGCACTATATTTGGAGGAATTGATCAAGGATGATGGCAGCATTTTTATGGAGATCATTTACGCTGGTGATGCAAAAAAGAATCCAGTCCGCCATATCAATTGGTATAAAAAAACAGGGATTCAAACATTTACAAAGAAAACAGATATAAAACAACAATGGCTATCTAGCGTTCAATCACAAAATGACCGTCTGAAGCTGATGATCACAGAGGACCGGGATCAGGATCGGCACCTGTTTAACATGGATCAGCCTGAAACAACGTATTATGCCGCATTTGTGCATGACGCACATTATGAAGACGATCCACATCAGCTCTATTCTCAATATGGAGAATTATTTAAACAAATCAGAAAGCAGCAAGTGGATGCCGTCTTCTTTGCGAATACTAAGCATAAAGAAGATGTCGAGAAGATATTGGGAAGACAAGCCTATTTTTATCTTGTGCCTTCTGACGAAATGTCTGTTTGGAATACATCACTTCACCATATGCTCGAAAATCGTGAGCGTAAAGATGAACTGAGAAGCATCGTAGAACGTACGAAATGGGTCCTGCGTGATCTAAGCTCAGAGCATCATGTTCTTCATCTTCACCTTGAGATGAAAGATGAAATGAGTCATGCGGATCATGTGCAAATAGATTTCGCAGGATATGATCGAGTCAATGGAGCTGAAATCATCTCTCAAACAATCGACGAAAATCATCAAGTCAGCTTCCCAATTGGTCATTTTCAAACAAAGAAAAACATTGACATCAATCAAACGAAATATGTTGATTTTTACATTCGTTTTAAAACAGAAGAACTTCAAGAAGTTTTGCAGCGTCTAGAAGTAGAGGGAGAGCTGCTCACCAATAAACCATCATCAATTGATGGATGGTCGTATCGAACGAAACAAGGAAACTATTCTTGGAAAGTGAAATAACGAGACAAAATAGCGGTAAGATTTCTGAACAGAGGAGATTAACGATTAATGATTGAAGAGGGAATTCATAAGAAGAGTGTCGTTGAAGGGTTAAAAAATCATCATGAAAAACTAGAAATGCTTGTTCGCATTCACGATGACATGCCATTAACAGATAGAGAATTTTATTTGTTTATGAGGGAAAGGGTATCAAAACAAGAACTTTTCCTTCCGCTTGTTCATCAAGAAGAGAATCTATTCAAATTGGTATTGAGTGAAGCATCGCTACCGCTTGCGTTAGAGCAGGGCCAGACATATAACCTATATGTCACGGACTATCTGAGTACAAACAAAGAAGAGGACGAAGACGAGCTTGAGGACTCCGCTTATGATTCTGATTCGGAAGAAGAGGATGACGAAGTAAAAGAAGCGGATCACTCAGAAGTAGAAGAGAAAACGCCATACTATAAATGCCGTTTAAAAATGGAAATAGAGAAGCCTGAGCTGACTTTCCTAGAAAATAAAGATGCGATGCTCTATGTCATTCCATATCGCACAGACAAAGGGAATGCTTCTTTGAAAATTAAACGTGAGCTAAAGGTTGTGAAATTCCATCACATCGGGCTCAGCAAAGAATGTACGTTATCTTTATCTGGATATGCAGGTGTTCTAAGTGCGGAGCATCCTTATCAGATCAAGGAAGTAAAGCTTCTATTGAAGAAAAATGGAGAAGAGCCCATTGAGCATCGCTTTCCAGTAAGCATGACTCATATAAAAGATGAAGCGGTCAATTACCGTGATGATCATCAAGCACCACAGCTTTATGAATTTTCAACTGAAGTTCCTTTGCAGGAATTAACCTATTCCTTAAACAAACGTTTTGTATACCGCTTCTATCTAGAATTTATCTGCGATGTGAACGGAGTAGAGGAAACATTAACAACTGCTTCTTTGGTGCTTGGAGATCGCTCGAACAAACTCAAAGGACTTGTTCGAATTCATAAACGAAACGATGTACCGATTCGGTATGAAGTGTACCGAAAGAAAAAAAGACAAACGCTTGGCATCCGAATCAATGATTACACCATGAAAACACGTGCGAAGTACTACGTCAAAAGCAAATGGAAGAAATTCAAAAAGCAAATTGGCAAAATCAAAAAAGTCCGTAACCGACTTGTGACAACTACCTTCAAAACGACCTTTAAGCTGGCGAGTAAGCTGTCTGTCAAAAAGAAAACCGTTGTTTTTGAAAGCTTTAATGGAAAACAATTCAGTTGTAATCCGCGTGGTATTTATGAGTATATGAAAGAACATCATCCTGAATATACGTTGATCTGGAGCGTCAAAAAAGGGCATGAAGCACCCTTTAAGGAAAAGGGTATCTACTATATCAATCGTCTGTCACTTAAATGGATTTTTGCGATGGCAAGAGCCGAGTATTGGGTCGTAAACAGCCGTTTGCCTCTATGGGTTCCAAAGCCAGACCACACCACATACTTGCAGACTTGGCACGGTACGCCGTTAAAACGACTGGCAATGGACATGGACGAGGTGCATATGCCTGGAACAAACACGAAAAAATACAAAAAGAATTTCACGAAAGAGGCATCGAATTGGGATTATCTCATTTCACCTAATGCCTACTCGACTGAAATCTTTACACGTGCGTTCCAATTTCAAAAGACGATGATTGAGTCAGGATATCCGAGAAATGACTTCCTTCACAATCAAAACAATGAAGAAACGATGAGAGCACTCAAACAAAAGATGAACCTGCCGCTTGATAAAAAATTGATCTTATACGCACCGACATGGAGAGACGATCAATTTTATAAAAAAGGGCAGTACAAATTTGATTTGGACCTTGATCTGCATGAGCTAAGAGCCTCTATCGGAGACGAATATATCATCATTCTTCGTATGCACTATTTAGTCGCTGAAAACTTTGATCTAGGACCATATGAAGGCTTTGCCTATGACTTCTCTCATTACGAAGACATTAGAGACCTTTATATGATTTCTGATTTGCTCATCACAGACTACTCATCCGTGTTCTTTGATTATGCAAATCTCAAACGTCCGATGCTGTTCTATGTACCAGACATCGAAACATATCGTGACAAACTAAGAGGCTTCTACTTCGACTTTGAACAAGAAGCACCTGGACCGCTTGTGAAAGAGACAGCAAGTGTTATTGACTGGGTAAGAGAAACAGAACAACCAACCTTTACATTACCAGCTTCATTTGCACCGTTTTATGAAAAATTCTGCTATTTAGAGAGCGGGGAGTCGTCGAAGCGGGTTGTTGAAGTGGTGTTTTCTGAAAAATAGTGAAAAAAGTACCGTTCTTCACATTTTGAACGGTACTTTTTGTGTTTTTTATTCCATTCTACACATATTTAAAAGTAATGGTAAAAATAAAAAAACATAGAAATTTAACAATAAACATGCTAAATTTAGATAAGATTATCCGTTAATGTAAATATGCTGAAAATAATATAGAGGTGCTTCAATGTATAAACTTTATCATAATTTTATAGAAATTCTCAATTTAGATGAACACAAGCTAGTGTTATATATTGATGAAATAGAGAAATTGTGCACTTTTGAGTTTGAAAAGTTACATGTAAACGAATCAAAGTGGATTTGTGAAATTGATGTAAAGGATCAATTGATTTTGGAATCCACAATAGGCAACTCTCATGAAATGATCTATCTCTATGCTAAAGATCAGAATTTATATATTGTGAAAGAAAGCTCAGACATGATTCAGCCAAATCAAATTCATCCTATAGAGATTAACAATCAATTTGAAGATATCTATGTCAAACAACTAGGGATAGATCGTTATGGTTTGTATAGAGGCGAAGATGAACTGTTACTATTTTCAGGGTTGCTGAACGTAGATGAGATCAACCAGAATTATAAAATGGATTTGACCATTGATGGGGCGGATAGACGATTTGTGGATATCTCCTTTATCATATACAGCCCTTTCCACTTAGTTATTACGTATGACTGTCAAAATAAAGAACTAAATGTAAGGAAAATTTTGTTTGATGTGATACAGGAACATAAAGATATTGAAGTGATTGTCAATAACCGTAATCAAATCAAAATTTTAAATAAGGTGACTGAGCAAACGAAAATCGTCAACTTTAGACTTGTTCCTGTATATCAACCGCTCAAAATTTTTGGTAAAGATACGTTAGAGCAATTCAAACAAGACAATATTCTTAATATCTTGGTCATTAATAAACAAAGATATTACATATATGTAAGAGCGAATGGCGTTTACTTAGTGAGAGGAAACCCATATCTCGTTACAAAACATACATCAAGATTACGCATTTTTAGTTTGTTTAATAGTTTTTATATTTATGGAAGATTGACGCATTACGCCTATAATTCAGATCAAAAGTATGAATACCTTTACATTAGAAATTCTGAACACCAGCTGGCGAAATTTATAAGACCATTTAGAAAGATCAAATTTCTGAAAAGGTATGGTTTCTTTAAAATATCGTTAAATGATCTTGATTTAGACAGCAGAATCCACAATAACTTATTCGTTGGAAATGATAACCGAATTATCCATAGTTTAAGGTTGAAAAAAAGAGATAAAAAGGTGAAAACATATATCACGAAAAAGAATGGGGACAAGCTTCAAGTACTAAGAACAAATCTATTTGGAAATGTGACATCAACCATTATTCCTTATTCACAGGAATATTCTTTATTTAGTAAAGTAAAAATAAAAATAGCGAGCATCTTATCATCTTTCTATAAAGACAAGAAGTATGGTGTGAATTTGTTTTTTGAGAAAAAGAGTGATAAAGCAGATGAATCAGCTATTAGAGTGTATGACTACGTACAAGAGAAATGTCAAACAGACTCAAGAAATTACTTTATTCTTAATAAGAAATCAAGCGCATATCCAGCATTGAAGGCTAAATATGGGAAGGGGATTATTCCGAAATATAGCCTGCGACACTACTTGAGTATCTTTAACGCCAGCTATTTTATTTCAAGTGAATTATCTAACCATGTTCTGAATGATAGATTATACATTGATCATCTCAGAGAGAGAATCATGAGTGTCCCGCTCGTCTTTTTACAACATGGCATTATGTTTGCGAAACCGGTTGATAATCCAATGGCTTTTGGATTTCATAAAGACAAAAACCAATACAATATTTATAAATCAGTGATCAGCTCTGAATTAGAGGCCGGTGAATTTTATAAGATGAAATATGACCGTGAGGATTTAATTTTGACAGGGCTTGCAACCTTTGACCATGCAAAATTAGTAGATGGTGCAGATAAGATCGCCTTTATGCCAACTTACCGATATTGGGAAGAGGGGCTTATTTATACAAATAGAATTGAAGAAACATCTTATTATAGAGTTCTGATCAAAATTATCAAAAGCTTTGAAGAAGCAGGTCTTCTCGATCGTCTGTTAATTGTACCGCATAACAAATTTTCGCAGTACGTTTATCAAAATCTACCTCAGTATAAGCATATTATTTCTGATAATCCATCGGAAGCGCTAAAAGTATCAAAAGTGTTTATCACTGATTATTCTTCTGCTATTTATGATGCACAATATAGAGGAGCCTACCCTATTTTTTATTGGGAAGAGAAAGATTATTTAATTAGACAGTATAAGGCCATCCCTCCTGTAAACGAAGAAAATGCACCAGGACCGATTGCATATAATACACAAGACCTGATTCGAATTGTCAAACATGCGATTGATCATCAGTATGTTGTGGAAGATGAATATAAAGAAAAATATTTGAAAATCAACAGCTTTAACGATAATCAAAATACGAAAAGAATTACAGATTTCTTAAAAGAGCATCAAATTATCTAATGTCTTAGGCCCCCTGAATCTATGATTGAAAGGATTCAGGGGTTTTTTGCCTTCTCGTTTGACTAGCACGACTTTTGTTATAAGATGAAATGTGAATCGTTATCTGTTACAATTATGAGCGGTGCTTTTTAAAAAAGTAATCCCAAAAACTTATATCTAAGGAAGATTAGAATGAACGCAATGTTGACGATATTAAAGGAGCAAATCAGCTCATTTCCGCTGATTATGCGACTTGCTGTTTATGAAACAAAATCAAAATATCAGATGAATTATTTAGGTGTTTTATGGCAGTTTTTAAATCCATTGATTCAAATGCTGGCTTACTGGTTCGTTTTTGGTATGGGCATTCGCGGGGGACAGCCAATTGTCATTGGAGGCATGGAGGTTCCATTTATCATTTGGATGCTTGCCGGATTAATTCCATGGTTCTTCATTAGTCCGACGATTCTTGATGGATCAAACAGTGTGTTTAAACGCATTAATATGGTATCGAAAATGAATTTTCCGATTAGTGCGCTGCCGTCTGTGGTGATTATGTCCAATTTGTTTAGCTATTTTGTCATGATGGGTGTCTATTTCATTGTGCTGATTTCCTATGGCATATATCCTGACGCGCATTGGCTACAATATATTTACTACCTTATATGTATGATCGCGTTTATGTTTTCGTTTAGTTTGTTTAATTCCACCATTAGCGTACTCGTGAGGGACTATCAATTTCTGTTACAATCAGTGACACGCTTACTTTTCTTTTTGCTGCCGATTTTTTGGAATATTTCAGAGAAGCTCACTGGAGACAAAGCGTGGATTGGAGATATTTTAAGACTGAATCCACTTTTCTATATTATTGATGGTTTTAGAAATAGCTTGTTAAAGGGAGAATGGTTCTTCCATGATGTCAAATATACACTTTATTTTTGGCTGATCACGCTTCTTCTTTTAACAGTCGGTTCATTGCTTCATATGAAATTCAGGGATAAATTTGTCGATTTTCTTTAAAAAGTAAGGAGATTATACGATGAAACTAAAGGTTTCGTTTCGAAACGTATCCAAGCAATACGTCTTATATAAAAAGCAGTCGGACAAGATCAAAGGACTGTTTTTTCCTAATAAAAATGAAAAAGGTTTCTTTGCTGTTCGTGATGTGTCCTTTGATGTATATGAAGGCGAGACGATTGGTTTTGTAGGAATCAATGGATCTGGAAAATCAACGATGTCGAACCTTCTAGCGAAAATCATTCCACCGACAAGTGGTGAAATTGATATGGACGGGCAACCTTCGTTAATTGCCATTGCGGCAGGGCTGAACAATCAGTTGAGCGGTAAAGACAACATTCGATTAAAGTGCTTAATGATGGGGCTGACGAATAAGGAAATAGACGAGCTTTATGAAAAAATCGTAGAGTTTGCAGATATTGGTGACTTTATCGATCAGCCTGTAAAAAGCTATTCAAGCGGAATGAAATCCCGTCTAGGCTTTGCCATTTCAGCACATATCGATCCAGATATCCTGATTATTGATGAAGCGTTATCTGTAGGAGACCAAACCTTTTATCAAAAATGTGTCGATCGAATCACAGAATTCAAGGAACAAGGAAAGACGATCTTTTTTGTTAGTCACTCCATTAGCCAAATCCAAAAAATCTGTGACCGGGTGGCTTGGATGCATTATGGTGAGCTTCGTATGTTTGATGAGACGAAAAAGGTCGTGAAAGAATATAAGGAGTTTGTTGATTGGTTTAACAAGCTTTCTAAGAAAGAGAAAAAAGAATATCAACTGAAACACAAGGAAGGCCGCAAAGGCGTACAAAAGACAGCAAAGGTGTCTCGTTATAATGAAAACGGGAAACGACGTTCATTTTTTGGACCAGGGTTTCAAGTGACCATTCTAGCCGTCCTAACTATTTTGCTTGCCCTTTCTATGTTTTCGGATCGCCCGCTTCGTACGCTGGCGACATTTGGTGCAATTCCATCAAATCAGACAGAAGTGCCTCAGTCAAAGAACCAGCAGACAAAGGGTGCGCCTCATATGAAAAAGGTGGATCAACAGGTGATTGTCACGGCAGATCCAATGACGGTTTACAAAGATCAAGCCATGAAAAAAAAGGCAGACGTCAAGTTACCGTTTGGACAAGAAGTGCAGGCTGTGGCTGAAAATAAACAAACCGTTCAAATCAAAACAGCGTCAAAGACGTATTTTGTCAAACCTGGTGCCCTTCAAACCGCAGATGATCTAAAGTCTTTATCCATTGGACCAGGACAGTTCAATTCCTACGTATCACCTGCATCAGCAGGTTCGTATGAGTATTTACTTTCTTTCCTTGGAAAAGAAGAATCTGTGCTCAAGCAAAGAATGCAAACGCTGAGCTCGATCAAAAGTGAACAAGGTGATACCATTGAGCGACTGACCACTGAGAAAACCGATTATGTGATTCAAAATGGACAGGCGAATAAAATTGTGTTCCGCGATATTATGCCAATTTCTCCTTCAACACTTGGGCTGACCGAACAAAATGTCTGGATGAATGAGAAACAAACGAAATTCGCAGTGAAGGGCGAAAACAACCTGTTTGTCATTGACAATGAACAGCATACGCTGACTATTTCAGCGCTCAAATAAAAAGCTGCCGATGCCGGCAGCTTTTTTTAATTGGCTTCTTCTTTTTCAAGAAGCTGTTTCATAAATGGAATGAGCTTCTTTTTCAGGTCTTCATCCTGAAGGGCAAACTCGAGAGTCGTTTCGATGAAGCCTTGCTTCTCACCGACATCGTATCGTTTTCCTTCAAAATCGTAGGCAAATACACGCTGGATGTCATTCAGCTTTTGGATAGCATCTGTCAGTTGAATTTCTCCGCCTGCACCAATTTCTTGTTGATCGAGATACATAAAGATCTCTGGCGTGAAAATGTAGCGGCCTAAGATGGCTAAGTTCGATGGAGCTGTTCCTTGCGGCGGCTTTTCAACAAAGTTTTTCACTTGATAGCGGCGCCCTTCTTGTGTAAGAGGGTCAATAATCCCGTAGCGATGCGTATCGCTGTCTGCTACCTGCTGAACGCCTATCACAGATGAAAGAGTTTTTTCGTATTCATCCATTAGCTGGCGAAGCCCAGGTGTTTCAGCTTGAACAATGTCATCACCTAATAAAACAGCAAAAGGTTCATCACCGATAAAGTTGCGTGCGCACCAAACGGCGTGTCCAAGTCCTTTAGGTTCCTTTTGACGTATGTAATGAATGTCGGCAATATTAGAGGACTTTCTCACCTTTTCTAAAAGCTCACTTTTCCCTTTTTCCTCAAGGTTCCGCTCTAGCTCTGGTGCAAAATCGAAATGATCCTCAATGGCTCTTTTTCCTTTTCCAGTCACGATAATAATGTCTTCAATTCCTGATTCAACAGCTTCTTCAATAATATATTGAATGGTTGGTTTATCAACGATTGGTAGCATTTCCTTAGGCATGGCCTTTGTTGCAGGCAGGAAACGTGTCCCAAGACCTGCAGCTGGTATAATGGCTTTACGTACTTTTTTCAATGAACTTTGCACCTTCCTTACATAGATAACCGATTTAATAAATCCATGTTTGTTCTTGGTCGTCTGATTAAAGTGTAACTTACAAATCATAGGAAAGACAAATGATTTCACTAAAATGAATTTTAGATAATTCATATTTTATATGTTAAATGTAAAGGAAAAAGAAATTTACCGTTAATTCAATGTAAATTTCTTTTTTTATATCATTAAATTTATCCGCCAAATTGTGTATAATTGAAAGTACTATACTAGGAAAGAGGCATAAACAAGTGAAAAAACTAAATGTAATGACTATTTTCGGTACTAGACCTGAAGCAATTAAAATGGCACCACTTGTCCTTGAACTAAATAAACATCCACAGATAAATTCAATTGTTACTGTAACAGCTCAGCATAGAGAAATGCTTGATCAAGTCCTTGAGGCTTTTTCTATTACGCCAGATCATGATCTAAACATCATGAAGCAGCGCCAAACATTATCAGAAATCACTTCAAACGCACTGTTGAAACTAGATCAATTATTCCAAGAGGAAAAACCTGATATTGTCCTTGTCCATGGAGACACAACGACAACCTTTGCAGGAAGCTTGGCTGCGTTCTATCACCAAATTCCAGTCGGTCACGTCGAAGCTGGTTTAAGAACACACAATAAGTACTCGCCGTTCCCAGAGGAATTGAACCGACAAATGACAGGCACTATCGCCGATATTCATTTTGCTCCTACAGATGAGGCGAAGCATAATCTTTTAATCGAAAATAAAAAAGAAGAGACCATTTGTGTGACAGGGAATACAGCCATTGATGCTTTGCAAACAACGGTCACAGAACAGTATCAACATCCTATTTTAGAGAAAATAGGCACAGACAAAATGATTTTATTAACGGCTCATCGCAGAGAGAATCTTGGTCAGCCGATGAAAAACATGTTTAGAGCGATTAGACGTGTTGTAGAAGAGTTCGAAGATGTTCAGGTCGTTTACCCTGTTCATTTAAATCCTGCTGTTCGTGATGCGGCTCAGACGGAATTCAATGATCTCGATCGAGTGCACTTAATTGAACCGCTCGAAGTGGTTGATTTCCATAACTTTGCAGCAGCTTCACACTTTATTTTAACGGATTCTGGCGGTGTGCAAGAGGAGGCTCCGTCCTTAGGGAAACCAGTATTGGTGCTGCGTGATACAACAGAACGCCCAGAAGGCGTGAAAGCTGGAACGCTTAAGCTTGCAGGAACAGATGAGGAAACCATTTATCAGATGGCAAAAGAGCTGTTAGAAGACCAGCAGGAATACGACAAGATGTCGAAGGCTTCTAACCCTTATGGTGATGGACAAGCATCGAAACGAATCGTCCAAGAACTCCTGCATCGTTTTGGCTTAAGTGACGAAAAACCAGCCCCATTCCAATCATAAAAAAAGAAGACTACAGGAATGTAGTCTTCAGGCTGTCGAGAAAATCTCGACAGCTTTATTTTTTCCTTATATAAAAAAAGAAAAGAAAAAATAGAGCGAAGCTTTGCAGATTCAAAACAACTGCATGGGCTTCGCTACTGCCGGTTAAGGGGAAAACAAAACGTGAGTGAGCAAGTGCTTCTCACAGCTGCGTGTCAGAACATGAAGAAGATTGCCACACACCTAGCGAAGCTAGGCTAGGTGTGTGGGAGGCCTTTTTCATTAAATTCCATCCCATCATACTTGCGCTGAAAATAAAAAAGATTGTAGAAAAACATGAGTTTCTCTACAATCTGAGACTACAGGAATGTAGTCTTCTTTTTTACTGCTCCAAACTTTCCTTCAATTCCTTCTTCACTTTCGCAAGACTGCTTTCATCAAGCTGGTAGTAATAAATATTATTGATTCGTGTACCCGTTCCTTTCAGCTCGTGCTGCTTCACGTTCTGTCTTGCATCACGATAATCATTCATCATCGTCCACATATCGTCAAAGGACATGTTTGTCTTCATATTGTTTTCCACGACTTTGAACATATCGCCGAACTTCGTAATAGATGAAATGTTCGCACCCTTTGCGATGATTCCTTCAATGACTTGGCGCTGTCTTTGCTGACGTCCGAAGTCACCTTTTGGATCCTGTTTTCTCATTCTTGTATAGGCAAGGGCTTGATCCCCATTCAGGTTAATCTCTCCTGTACCAAATGAATGTCCGTCATAGCTGAAAGCAAACGTGCTATTCACCGTAATACCGCCAAGTGTATCGACAATATCTTTGAAGCTTTCCATATTGACTTTGACAAAGTAATCAACAGGTACATCAAGCAGTTCCTCTACTGTGTCAGCTGCCATTTGTGTGCCGCCGAATGCATAGGAGTGGTTGATTTTATCCATTGTGCCTTTCCCAACAATCTTTGTATACGTATCACGCGGGATACTCACCATCTCGGTTGTTTTGGTTTTTGGATTTACTGTCATGTATATTAATGTATCTGCACGGCCTCGGTCATTTTTTCTTTCGTCGACACCCATGACTAAAATAGAAATCGGGTCTTTTTTACTTAAATCGACATCTTTGTCACGCTTATCTGACTTCTTTAAGTTTTCCTGAATGCCTGCGACGGTCGATGCTGCTGTGTTCCAAAGATGATATGCGTATCCGCCAGTTGCTAATACGAATAAGCCAATAATCGATAAAACAATCCAAAGAACCTTTTTCTTCTTTCTTTTTCTCTCAGCTCTCATAATGTCCCTCACCTTTTCTATGATTCTTCCATGATTATAGGTTTACGAATCTTGATAAACAAGTTATTTTTTTACTCTGAACCTAGATATAGACGTTGTAACAAAAAAAAGGTTTCAAAAAACCTTAAATTTACCTTAAAATATTAAGTTATAAGACGATACAAAGACATGAGGTGAAAAAAATGAAGAAAATCGTCGTTTTACCGTTCTTAATACTACTACTAGGTATCGTGCTCACAGCATGTGGAACGGCTGAGCAGTCCTCAGGAGAAAACAAGACAAGCAGTTCAACTCCTCAGGTGCTGGAAGAAAAAGCTGAATTTATTGGAATGGCTGATGCACATACAGTCGAAGTGAAAAAAGTGAATACGACATTAAGCTATGAGTTTACGGATAATTTTAAAGATGTGTTAAATGAATTTAAACCAGGTGACAAAGTAGAAATCTCTTACTTTATCAATGACAGTGGTCAAAAGGAAATTCAGAAGATAGAAAAACAGAAGTAAAAAAGATGGGCGGGATGAACAAAATTGAAGAAAACAGGCATTACACTTATTGTTCTCATGACATTGACTCTACTAATTGCACCTTTTCAGTCTGCCATGGCTAGCTCGACCATTTCAGTGAAATTGTCTAATTATATCGGAAACAAAAAAAGTATAGATCTATCCACAACTGGAGAATACAAGCTTTCCGGATCGAATGTGGCTGTTACGAAAAGATATGATGGCAAAAATCGTTACGAGGTTGCCAATAGTATTGCTGAAGCTGGTTGGAAAAATCCTTCAACCGTTGTCATTGTCAGCCGAGATGCATTTGATCATGCCATTTCAGTATCACCGTTAGCATACAAACTGGGCGCCCCCATTTTGTATACGAACATAGAAAGGCTTACGAAAACAACAGAAAACCAGCTGAAGAAAATGAAGCCGGATAACATCCTGATTGTCGGTAATACGAAAAGTATTTCAACGGCTGCTGAGAAATCTATTAAAAAGTATGGCAAAGTCAGACGCATTAGTGGAAAAGACAAATTTGAAATCTCCCAAAAAATCGCTAAAGAAATGGGTAACTATAAACAAGCTGTCGTTGTCGGCGGGAACTCATTTATGAATGGGATTGCGATCGCATCCTATGCATCGAGAAAGGGATACCCAATCCTGTTAACAAAAAAAGATTCCATTCCGACTTACAAAATGCCAAGTAAAGTCATCATCATCGGCAGTACGAAAAGTACTGGACAAAAAGTAGAGAATCAAATCAAAAAAACCTCACAGGTGACACGAATCAGCGGAGCCAATCGCTATGAATTATCTGTGAATATTATCAAGAAATTAAATATCAATGCAGATAAAGTCTATTTGGCAAAAGCCTCTAGCTATATTTATGCAATGCCGCTGTCGCAATTGGCTGCAAAATCTAACAGTACCGTCGTGTATGTAAAACCGGATTCTGTTACAGCATCGTTAAAAGCATTGCTGAAAGAAAAAGGTACATATGCTTACCATCTTGCTGGTAGCACAAGTGCGATTAAAGATAGCTTGAAAAATTCATTAGCCAAACAAGTTTATCTGAAAAAAAATCAAAACTACCAATTGAATATTTCTAACGGAAAAATTTCATTAAAAGGCATAAAGACGTATAACACGGTAAGAGTTGTTCCTGAGAAATATTCAACGAAAAATGTCCTTCAAATTGCAGGAAAGCCTTACTTAGGCAATGTAAATTTTGCAATTGAATCAGGCAATATCAGGCCGACGCTCGAAAATATTCCATTTGAAGACTATCTAAAAGGTGTTGTGCCAAATGAAATGCCGGCAAGCTGGCATGTTGAAGCATTAAAAGCACAGGCGGTTGCCGCTAGAACGTATTCAGTGAAAAGTATTGGAAAAGTCGTACCTGATACAACAGCCTTCCAAGTTTATGGAGGATATAACTGGTACACAAATTCAACAAAAGCTGTCGATGCCACAAAAGGAAAGGTTTTGAAATACAACAATCAGCTCATTTCAGCAACCTATTATTCTAGTAATGGCGGGTATACAGAGGCAAGTGAAGAAGTGTGGGCAAATGCACTTCCGTACTTAGTGGCCAAAAAGGATACTAAAGATCCGGTCAATGCTTGGACACTGAAGCTCTCTAAAAAACAATTAGGTAGCGCGTTAACTACAAGTACAGCAGCATCCCAGTGGTCTAAGGCAAAAGAGACAAATGCAGCTGACCTTGCTGGTCTCAAATCATGGCTGCTCAAAAACAAAGAAACAGCAGCATCTGATATGAAAATTGCATCAATCTCAAGCCTGACGTTCTCAGGAAAAACAAAAGGCCAGCGTGCAAAGACGGTATCGATCAAGCTGACATACCATTTGAAAAACAAAACAGGCACGTATTCAGTGAATAAAAGCACAACAGCAAGTATGAAGATGACAGAGTTTAGATCAGTCATGGGCGCAACAAAGGTCAAAAGCACGTTTGCGTCAGTGAAAAACAATACAAATGACTTCACGATTTCAGGAAAAGGGTATGGTCATGGCATTGGCATGAGCCAATACGGCGCCAAAGCTAGAGCTGAATCAGGAAACTCATATTCTTCTATACTTTCGTTCTACTATCCAGGTACGAAACTAACAAACTATTAAAAGGTAAAAAGGAGGACTTAGAAGATGCGCTCAATCATGAAAACAGCCATCCTCAGCCTCATCGCCATTTTCGTTATCGTTCCAACAGCTTCGGCAGATAATTCCGTCTCACGAATTGACGGTGGGAGCCGGTATGCTGTAGCGGCAAACGTAGCGAAAAAAGGATGGGGAACGGCTAGTACAGTCGTTTTAGTAGGGAAAACGGCGTATGCAGATGCAACGGCAGGAATTCCACTTGCACATCAAAAAAATGGACCAGTTCTTTACACAAACAGTAACAGCCTTTCAGGTGATACGAAAAAAGCCTTAACCGCATTAAAGACAAAGACGGTCATCGTCTTAGGCAGCACATCAAGTGTGTCAAACAATGTGGTCAATCAAGTGAAGAAAATGGGCATCTCTACACAGCGTATATCAGGAAAAAACCGATATGAGCTATCTGCGAATATCGCGAAAAAAATGAACAAGCCAGCAGGCGTCGTTGTTGTTGAAGGTTCCTTCTATGCGCATGGAATTGCGATTGCACCTGTAGCGGCACAAAAAGGATTCCCAATTCTATACACAGATAAAAAGGGACTTCGTTCTGAAATCGCGTCTGTTGCAAAAGCGAGCAATGTCAAACAAACCATTGTAGTTGGCGGAGAGAATTACGTCACAAAGGCAGCTTACAATCAGTTGAAATCTCCAACGCGCATCAAAGGCTCTACTCGTTATGATGTCGCTGCGAATATTGTGAAGAAATACAATATGAGTATCAATAACACGTATGTCTCAAGAGGATTTGGCTATGCCACTTCATCGTCTGCTGCAGGAATTGCAGCGAAGCAAAACAAAGCATTACTTCTAACGAATGAAAAGACATTACCAAAAGTAACAAGAGCAACAATTAGCAGTAAAAAAATCACCAAATTTACTGTTGTAGGCAGTACAAATACGGTGACACCAACTGTTGTGAACCAATTGAAAAATCCTGTCGTCGGGAAGAAAGTATTCATTGACCCAGGTCATGGCGCTCATGATTCAGGAGCTGTAGGCTACGGATTATATGAAAAGAACTTGAATTTAGATGTAGCCAAGCGTTTAAATACGAAATTAAACAACGCAGGTGCACTCGTGACGATGTCTAGAACATCAGATACATTCGACAGTCTTCAAACGCGAGTGAGCAAAGGTGCGTCAGCAAATGCAGATATCTTCATTAGTGTCCATGCGAACTCAAATGATAACAGCAGTGCAAATGGAACAGAAACGTATTATGACAAAACATATGCGTCTGCAAACAGCCTGAAGCTGGCACAAAACATTCAGCCGAAAATGGTCAGTGCACTAGGTACAAGAGACCGTGGTGTAAAAACAGCTGGCTTCTACGTCATTAAATATTCTAAGATGCCAAGTGTTCTCTTAGAAACAGGTTTTGTTTCTAGTCCAGTTGATTCAAATATTTTAAAATCTGCCACGTATAAAGATCGATTAGCATCAGGTATTTCAAGCGGCGTGTCAGGCTATTTTAGATAAGAACACATACATGAGGGGTGTCTAACATACTCCTCTAGGCTGCTCGAGAACGTCTCTCGGCAGCCTTTTTTCAAAAGTCGATGAAGTGATTCCAGGGTGAAGGGTTCAAACCAAGGAGGTTGACTTCATGCGTTTTTCTATTAAATGTCTTTTACTTATTTTTATTTCATTTTGTTTGTATGCACCAGCTGCATTTGCCCAGCACACAGTATCGAGGATAGAAGGAAAGAATCGGTATGAGGTGGCAGTAAATGCTGCCAAAAAGGGCTGGCCAGAAGCGCCTACAGTTGTGCTAGTGGGCGGTGATGCTTATGCAGATGCCCTGAGTGCTGTGCCATATGCCTTTCAGCAAGGCGCCCCTGTTCTGTTAACGAATACGGGCAGTCTTTCAGGTGCAACAAAGTCAGGTCTACAGCAGCTGAAAACGAAACGGGTCATCATTCTTGGCGGGACCGCGAGCATTTCTGAGAAAGTTGTGACGCAGCTAAAAGCGATGAATTTAGCAGTATCACGTATTCAAGGAAAGAATCGGTATGAATTGGCAGCAAATGTTGCAAAGCAAATGAAGAGTGCTGGTGTAGCTGTGGTCGTGAATGGTTCTGCTTATGCAGATGCTGTAGCGATTGCGCCATACGCTGCAAAACAAGGCTATCCGATTTTATTAACAGATGCGAAAGGACTGCGGCAGGAAACAGCCAATCTATTAAAAAGCAAAGCGGTCAAGCGGACCATTGTGATCGGCGGAGAAGCAAGCGTGAATAAAACAGCGTATCAAAAGCTCCCGTCACCAGTGAGAATCAGCGGGGCCAATCGGCATGAGGTGTCTGCTCGTATTGTCAAAGCATACCCAATGAAGACAAGCCAAACGTATATGAGTAATGGCTATGCCTATGCAGATGCAGCAGCTGCGGCAAGTTTAGCAGCCAAACAGGGACAAACCCTTCTACTCACAGACGCTCAAACGGTGCCAGACGCTATCAGGAGAGTCATTGGAACAAAAAAGATGTCAACATTTTCTGTGGTAGGCGGAACATCAACCATTCAATCCAATGTCATCACACAGCTGAAAAATGCGGTATTAGGCGAAACGATTTTTATTGATCCAGGCCATGGTGCACAGGATGCTGGAGCGGTAGGAAATGGTCTGCTTGAAAAAAACGTGAATTTAGAAGTGGCGTTAAAGCTGCAAACGAGGCTCAACCAAGCGGGTGCCCTCACTGTCATGTCTAGAACATCGGATACATTTGATTCCTTGCAAACGCGTGTCAGCAAAGGGGCACAGGCCAGTGCTGATGTGTTCATCAGTATTCACGCCAATGCAAATGATAACAGCGCTGCAAATGGAACAGAGACGTATTATGATGCGACGTATGCGGCAGGCAATAGTTTCAAGCTGGCGCAAAAGGTCCAGCCCCGGATGGTCAGTGCCCTTGGTACAAGAGATCGGGGTGTAAAAATAGCGGGGTTCTACGTCATCAAGTATTCCAAAATGCCAAGCATCTTGCTAGAAACAGGCTTTGTGACAAGTCCAATTGATGCAAGTATCTTAAAATCAACCACTGCTAAGGATCGGCTAGCTTCTGGTATCACTACTGGTGTATCCAATTACTTTGAATCAAAATAAGCCGAATGAAAGGTGTGTCAAGTTAAAAATACATTTCAATTCAGGTTATCTTTGTTATAATTGAAACATAGAGGGTGGATTTTTTACATATTTACCTTCAGGCGACAGCAAATCGACAAATCATGAAGAGGTGACAATATTGAAAAAATTAATCACAATGCCGTTTCTAGTATTGCTTCTAGGTGTAGTGCTCACAGCATGCGGCACAACAAATCAATCAAGCGATAACAATAAGGATAACAGCAAAAAAGAAACAACTGAAGCGTCTGATCAAAACAAAGAAAATGCATCTGACGAAAAAAAGGAAGATCAGTCTGCAAGTGAAAAGGCAGATGATCCAAGCAAGGAAACGACTGCTAAAACAGAAGACCAAGCAGGTCAATCAGATGAAGATGCAAAAGAAAGCTCAAGTAAAGAAATCACAAAAGAAGAACCTGCAAAGGATCAATCAAAAGCTGAGTCTAAAACAAAGAAAGAATCAACAACAAATAAGAAAAATGAAGTCACCAAAGAAGGCACATATGTCGGTTTGGCTGATGGACATACAATTGCTGTCAATATTGATGGAAAAGAAGTAGCCATTCAATTCGGAAATACATTTTCTAAACAAGTAAACAGCTTAAAAGAAGAATCAAAAGTGAAAGTCACCTATACAAAAGATGCAAACGGAACACTTCGATTGAAAACGATCGAATCCGTAAAAGCAAAATAAAGAAGTGACCCGTAGACCCGCACAATTGCGGGTCTTTTTTACGTTTAAAAGGGCATAACTTGATATAAGTGCACATTCTTAACACACTTTTACAAGACTTAACAGCGCATTTACATTTGCTTAATGTTGCTCTGATAAACTGACTTTCATAGAACATCTCTTTACACAACAACTACTTTGAATGGTGAGGTGCAGGTCAGTGAGTGCAGAGAAAGCGATGAATCTTTATAGAGAATATGAAGTGAGACGAAACCACTCTTTTGCCTTAACAGAACATATGGTTCGTTATTTATTTGCAAAACGTTTCATAGATATAGTGTTCTCGTTCATCGGATTGATGTTGAGTACACCAATCATTTTGCTGTTTGCCCTTTTGATTAAGTTAGAAACACCGGGGCCAGCCTTTTATATGCAGGAAAGGGTGGGGAAAGATGGTGTTTACTTTCAATTATGGAAGCTCAGATCGATGAGAACTGACGCAGAGAGCGGAGGAGCAAAATGGGCACAAAAAAATGACCCGCGTATCACCAAAGTGGGGGCATTCATCCGTAAAACAAGAATTGATGAACTCCCGCAATTTATCAACGTGTTAAAAGGAGAAATGAGCATCGTAGGTCCGCGGCCGGAAAGACCAATGTTTACCGCAGAATTTAACCGTACGATTCCAGGCTTTACAAAAAGACTGGCGGTGAAGCCAGGGCTGACAGGTCTTGCTCAAGTAAATGGTGGATATGAAATGAGTCCAAGTGAAAAGTTATCACACGACTTACAGTATATTCAAAACTTGACATTTTCTCTCGACACGAAGATTATGGTAAAAACGTTAAAAGTCATCATGACTGGTGACGGAGCCAGATAAGTAAAGTAGGGAAGAGAAATGGCAAGTATGAAAAATCGCATGCTAGGCGGGGCAAAATGGACAAGCTTGTCCGCATTGATCATTACCATTATCCAAATTGCGCAATTTGCTTTTTTAGGAAATGTGATGTCACTCAAAGAGTTTGGACTCGTTGGCATGATCACCACTGTTACAATATTTACGCAGATTTTACTTGATCTAGGCATCGGTGCAGCGATCATTCAAAAGGAACAAACAACAGATCGTCAATTATCTACATTATATTGGATCAACTTGCTCACAGGGATTGTCTTGTTTTGTTTACTCATCCTAGTAAGTCCGATGATTGCCGCCTTTTATGACCGTCCTGAACTAGAGGGTCTGCTCAAGCTATTGTCGATCATGTTTCTCATTGCTCCAATTGGCCAGCAATATCAATATATGATGCAAAAGGACTTAGCCTTTAAAACATTAAGTACCATTGAAGCCATTGCGACCATCATGTCGCTGCTCGTTTTACTCGCTTTCGCTTTTTTCATCAATCCGATTGTTGCTTATGTCATCTCTCAAGTGTTGTTGCAATCCGGAAAAGGGCTCATGTATGCAGCAGCTTATTGGAAAAAGTGGCGTCCCGCACCCGTTTTTGCATTAGGAGAAGTGAAAGAATTTTTCTCATTCGGTGCTTTCCAGCTGGCATCAAGGCTCGTCAATCGAGCAGGGTCGAACATTGACATGATTTTAATCGGTCGATTTCTTGGAGCGGAGGCGTTAGGTGTTTACAGCTTGGCTTATCAAATTGTGACGATCCCCGTGCTGAAAATTAATCCGATTGTGACAAGAGTGGCTTTTCCAGTTTTCGCAAAAAGTCAGCGTGATCACTCCATGCTCCGCGAGGGCTTCCTAAGTATGACGAATATGCTCGCCTTAATTAGCTTTCCGTTATTAATCGGCCTTGCTGCCGTATCAGATAGCTTTATAGAAGTAGTGTTTGGAGAGAAATGGCTCGTATCCGTTCCGGTTCTTAATATCTTGTGCATTGTCGGCCTTCTGCGTGTGCTGATGAATCCAAACGGATCAATACTCCTTGCAAAAGGGAGAGCAGATTTAGCCTTTTATTGGGATACAGGGATGCTCATCGTATATGGATGCGCATTGTATGTAGCCGTCAGCACAGGCAGTCTGCTCACGGTGGCTTGGATTTACTCAGGTGTCAGCCTGCTGAACTTCATTGTTGGCAGATGGCTCATGGCCTACGTCATTCAGCTTGATATGAAAGTGTATCTAAGATCACTTGGAAAGCCTGCTGTCATGACGCTGCTCATGGCCGTCTGTGCGGTAGCTTTACATCAAGGGATGAAGCGGACGTCAGCAGATATGTCACTTCAATTACTATTGACTGTTTGTTTCAGTGCTGCTTTGTATGGTCTGATGCTCATCAAAATGTATCCACAGGTTGCAGGTAAATTATTGAGAAGAGGTCGTTCGTCATGAAGGTGCTATGGCTGACAAGTGTATATCCTAGTGAAAAACATCCGAGTGAGGGTGTCTTTCACGAAACACAAGTGCAGGAGTTGATCAAACAAGGAGTTGAAGTGACTGTCATTTGTCCCAATCCAGTGAACCCGCCCGTCTTGCGGATGCTAAAGGCATCTTACCGGCAGAAAAAAAACCTTCCCGAACAGGAAGTGCGATGCGGAGTGCCAGTTTACAGGCCGCCCTATACAGCGCTCCCCGGACAGCTGAAATGGGCACAGCCGAGTAAACGAATAGCGGCTTCTGTTCTCTGCGCAATGCGGCGTCATCAGCTATCACCAGATTTTATCCATGCGCACTTTGCCATGCCGTCTGGCGGAGCGGCGGCTGTCATTCAAAAAGAAGCGCATATCCCGTATCTTTTGACCTTACACGGCAGTGATGTGAACGTGTATCCGAGTTATAGCAAAGGAGCTTTCACAGCCTTTGAAACAGCGGTGAAACAGGCATCTGCTGTTCTGACTGTGAGTGAGGAACTGGCAAAAAAGACAAATGACATGACAAAGGTGGACGCGCAATTTCTCCCGCTTGGTATTCCGCTCCAGTCATTTTCTAAAACGGAAGAAGATCCAGAAGTCATCAGAAAGCAGTTAGGCTTACCACTTCATGACAAGCTCGTTGTGTTTGTTGGTCGTTTAGTCAAAGAGAAGGGCCTACTTGAATTAGCTGATGCTGTCAGTGGGATGGATGGTGTGAAAGCGGTCTTTGTCGGAAAAGGCCCTCTTGCAAAGGAACTAACTGAACGAGCCGGGGAATCACTTTTACTTCCAGGACAGGTGCCAAATGATCAGGTGAAAGACTACTTAATGGCAGCCGACCTGTTTGCACTTCCTTCCTATAGTGAAGGAATGCCGACCGTCGTCCTTGAGGCGCTTGCTTTAAAAGTACCTGTCATTGCGACACGAGTTGGTGGTCTCCCATCCTTATTTTCTACTTATCAACATCTGCTCATTGAACCGCGTTCAACGAGTCAGCTAAAAGAGGCGATTCACGCGTGTCTTTATGAAAACAAATGGAATGAGCAAGTGAAGAACGAGCTTTATGAAAGGGTTCATACTGAATATTCATCAACAAATAATGCGAAGCATCTCATTCGGCAATATGAAAAGGTGCTCAATGAATCAACATCCATCGTTTAAACAGGATGAAATGTGCAAAGAATGATAGATAGATAAACAGCTTGGAACGGACAATATGCTTTTACTGAGAGGATGAAAAATGTTGAAGAAAATTGCTGTGATTGGAACAGGGTATGTCGGGTTAGTATCGGGTACTTGTTTTGCTGATATCGGAAATCGCGTCATCTGCTGTGACATCGATGAATCAAAAATCAACAGCTTAAAAAGTGGTGTCGTTCCCATTTATGAACCGGGGTTAAAGGAATTGATTGAAAAGAATACAGAAGAAGGAAGACTGTGTTTTACAACCAATATTCCTGCCGCAATCCGTGAATCAGAAATTATCTATATTGCCGTAGGAACACCGATGACACCGCAGGGGGAAGCGGATTTAACGTTCGTAAAAGCCGTCGCTCAAACGATCGGTGAACATCTAAATGGCTATAAAATCATCGTCAATAAAAGCACAGTACCCGTTGGAACAGGGCGTCTTGTTCAAGCCATTGTCGAAAAAGCGTCACGTAGTAAATATCCCTTTGACGTCGTATCGAATCCGGAGTTCCTCAGAGAAGGCTCTGCGATTCAAGACACGATGAATATGGAGCGAGCGGTAATTGGCTCGACAAGCACCTATGCATCGACCATCATCAAAAAATTGCATGATCCGTTTCAAACAGAGATTGTAGAAACCAACTTAGAAAGTGCAGAAATGATTAAGTATGCGGCAAATGCCATGCTTGCCACAAAAATCTCCTTCATCAATGACATTGCGAATATTTGCGAGCGAGTGGGTGCTGATGTCGAAAAGGTCAGCGAAGGCGTTGGATTAGACAGCCGCATCGGGCATAAATTTTTAAAAGCGGGCATTGGATTTGGGGGCTCTTGTTTCCCAAAAGATACGATGGCTCTTCTCAAAATTGCCGAAACAGCTGGCTACCGGTTCAAGCTGATCGAATCCGTGATTGAAACGAACAACAACCAACGAGCCCACCTTGTCAGCAAGCTCATGAGTGTGTTCGGTGATATTAAAGGAAAAACCATTTCTGTCTTAGGTCTCGCATTTAAACCGAACACAAATGATATGCGTTCTGCGCCGGCTTTAGATATTATCCCGATGCTAAGAGAGCTAGGTGCATTTGTGAAAGCCTATGATCCGGTTGCTTATGTAGAAGCGGAAAGAGAGCTTGGTACGCAGGCGATCTTCAGCAACGATCTCTATGAAACAGTGAAAGATACAGATGCTTGTCTCATCCTAACAGAATGGGATGACGTACAGAGAATGGATAAGGAACAAATCAAGCAGCTGCTTCGCTCACCCATTTTAATTGATGGAAGGAATTTGTTTGATCCAGCAGAAATGAAAGAGAGAGGATTTATTTACCAGTCTATCGGCCGCCCAGGCGTATGGGAAACAGAATTGGTATCGAAGGCACAATAATAGGGGGAACTTGGATGAAAAAAGTATTGGTTACTGGGGGAAGCGGATTTATTGGGTCACATACGGTAGAGGCTTTACTAGAAAAAGGCTATGAGCCCATCGTTCTTGATAACTTTTCAACTGGATCTCGGGAAAATATTGCCCATCTTCCCGTTCGATGCATTGAGGCAGATGTCACAAAGTCAGAAACGGTTGAGCTGATCAAACAATTGGCACCGGATTATATCATTCATCTTGCAGCGCAAGTGAGTGTAGCCGTGTCGGTTCAAAATTTCGTTTATGACGAAGAGGTCAATATTAAAGGGTCCCTGCACGTCTTAAAAGCAGCGGCTGAAACCGGGGTGGAGAAAGTGGTGTTTGCTTCTTCAGCTGCTGTCTATGGAGACCCGGTTTATCTACCAGTAGACACCGTTCATCCACTACAGCCCGGTTCACCTTATGGCTTAGCAAAACTGACAGTAGAGCGATATTTAGAATTGTCAAAATCACTCTACGATGTGGACTATTGTATTCTCAGGTACAGCAATGTCTATGGTCCGCGTCAAGATGCACTTGGAGAAGGCGGAGTGGTCTCTATTTTCTCTGATAAGCTTGCAAAGCATGAAGCACCTTTCATTTTCGGAGACGGGGAACAAACAAGAGATTTCATCTATGTAGGGGATCTAGCAGCAGCGAATGTCGCGGCTTTAACAGCCCAATCAAACGTTTGTTTAAATATCTCGTGTGGTGATTCCATCACTGTGAATGAGCTGTTTCAAACGATGAAGCGAGTGACGAGATCACATCTTGAACCGATTTATAAGCCGCGGCGTGCAGGAGATATCGTGCATAGCACATTGGCAAATGAGGAAACAAAACAAGTCTTAGCATGGGAGCCTGTCGTGACTTTACAGGAAGGTTTGGCTCGTACCATTTCCTACTATCAACAGGAAGTAAAGGCTTAATCCCTCAAATCGGATGGATGGCTTAGGAGGAAAATGGGTATGAGTGTGAAACAAACAGCATGGCAAATCATGATCGGATGTATTTTGTTTGCAGCAGGGATAGGGCTTCTACAACTAGCATCAACGCAGCCCCTTGGGTTAAAGAAGATGGTGGCAATTCCGTTACTGCTTGTGGTACTCACAGCAGCTCTCGTGTTGATGAAGCTATATATGAATGGTGATCAAGTATTCATGTCAGCCATTTACCTTTTCATTGCATTGACCTTTCTCAATAACGCTTTCTTTTCAATTAGTGTTGGGTTCTTTAGTCTTTTCCTCTACCGTATCATGCTCATTGCCGTCTTTGCTTTATTCATATGGCGGATGAGAGATAAGGGGACGTACATATTGCAGTGGCAGCAGATTCGTGTAAAAGGCATTCTCGCTTTTTTTGCTGCTTGGTTTCTTTACGGGCTCATCTCACTGCTTTGGGCTCATTCGGTCACAGACGGTCTGAAATATATGTCCCTGCTTGCGATGGGAATGGGATTTGTCTTTCTTGTGGTCATGTACATTCAACGAATGGATCAGCTTGTCACCTTTTATAGCATTTGGCTGGTCATGACTGTTTTTGTAATGGGGATTGGGTTCTATAATCACTTTACCTTGAACCATTTACCGAATACTTCATTATATCTTGGGCCAGCGTATAAACAGCACTATCCTACATCTGTCTTTTTTAATCAAAATGACTTTGCGACGTTTTTATCGATTAGCTTTTTCTTGTATCTAGCGTGCATGCGTCAAATGAAAAATGGTTATATCAAAGCGTTTGGATTATTAGGCGCAATCTCAGCGCTGTATCTCATTTTGTTAACAGAATCCCGCGCCAGTCTGCTTGGCATATTTGCGGGAGTGGCTATTTATGTGTGGCTACTGATGCCGCGCTTTCTCAAAAAATGGTCACTCATCGCAGCAGGCGGACTTGGTATCATCTGTATCGCTATCTTTTCAGCCAAGATCTATTCGGTCTTTTATGACTTGTTTCTCGCTTCTCAGGTTGCGCATTCTTTTAGTGAACCACTCCCGTCCAATATTGCGAGAGCGAATTTGATTAAAAATGCATGGCATTTCTTTACGAATTCATACGGCTTCGGGGTTGGGGCAGGGAATGTATCTTACTACTTAGCCCACTTTTCAATCTTTGATACAGATCAAGTCGTTGAAGTGCACAATTGGCTGCTAGAGGTGATGACGAATTTCGGCTTTGCGGTCATGCTAGGTTATATCTCGGTGTACGCCTATCTCATGTTCACACTGTACAAACAATACCAATGGGCTGACACAAGATCAGCAAAAATGATCATTGAAGGTTTGTTTGCTGCCATGCTGAGCTTTCTTGTCTCAAGTATCAGTCCTAGTTCCGTCTCGAATTTATATTTCCACTGGGTATTTTTGGGGCTCGTAATCGCAGCGGTTAATATTTTGAAAAATAAACAACGTTTCAAGCCTTGGTAAATCGTGTGTGGTACTGAACTTGTATGGCTACACTAGTGAAAAAGCAAATACGTCAATGTTGGGAGAATGTACATGTCTGGTTTCATGTTAAGAATAGGGAAGCGAATCAAAAAGTATATTGTATGGCTCGTGCTGCTGCCTGTCATCTTAGGCGCTTTTGGTTTCTTTTTTGCCAAAGGAACAGCCCAGCAGTCTAGTTACACAGCTGCTGTTACCCTCACACTTGGTAAATATGATGACGGGGTGTATAACAATATGGCAGAAGTGACATCTTTATTAAAAAGTGATGCATTTCTGAATGAAGCACTTAGTGATGTAAAGGAAGAAGAAAGGCAGGATGTGAAAAACCGCCTCATTCTCACCAATCAATCAGATACACAATTACAGCTGTCTTTCACAGATGCCGATAAGGATCGCGCTTTGGCTGTCGTGAAGCAGGTATCAGATACATTTCTAAAGCAAGATAAAGCATTATTTACAAAAAGGCAGCAGGTGATTGACAGTAGATTAAGCGCTCTTGAAGACGAATCTGTCAGCAATGATTCCAAAGTAGATAAAGAACGATTTTTATACGAATTGGAGTCTACAAAGCTCGGAATGAAGCAGGCAAAGATTGTCGATCCAGCCCAGGTGCTTGATGAAGGGAATAAAGGCATGTCAGCGAAAAAACGGGCACTGCTTGGACTTGTCATTGGCTTTAGCATCTCGCTCATGTTTGTGGTGTTACCTGAAGTATTCAAAGAATCTTAATGATGAACTGGAGATGAGTCTTAAGTGAACAATCAACCGTTAGTTTCAATCATTACACCGGCGTATAATGCGGAACGTTATTTAACGGATACAGTTCATTCCGTCCTTGCCCAAACCTATTCCAATTGGGAGCTGATCATTGCAGATGATTGTTCAACAGATGGAACAAGAAAGCTATTAGGGGAATTAAGTCAGACGGACGACAGAATCAACGTCATTTATTTAGAGGAAAATGGGGGAGCCGCTATTGCGAGAAACACTGCCATCAAACAGGCAAAAGGTCGATTTATCGCCTTTTTAGACAGCGATGATAAGTGGAAAGAGACGAAGCTCGAAAAGCAGGTAGACTTCATGCTGACAAACGATTATGCCTTTACATTTACCGCATATGACATCATTGCAGAAAATGGAGAACCGTTAGAAAAAACCGTCACTGCACCAGCGAGATTGAACTACAATGAAGCTTTAAAAAATACGATTATCGGCTGTTTAACGGTGATGCTTGATCTTCAGCAAGTGGGACATGTAGAAATGCCGAACATTCGTACAAGACAGGATTTAGCCACGTGGCTATCTATTTTAAAAAGAGGATTTACTGCCTATGGAATGAGTGAGCCACTTAGTGAATATCGCATCGTTGGAAACTCGATCTCAAGTAACAAATGGAAAGCAGCGAAAAAAACGTGGTTCGTCTACCGAGAAATTGAGCAGCTTCATTTTGTGAAAGCGTCTTGGTGTTTTATGCACTATGCGACAAATGCTGTGAAGAAGCGCTTATAAACAGAAGGGGAAAAAGGTGATAAAGGTGAAAGCAGACTCCATCATACATGTTATCGTAGCGACGGGAGAATGGGGACAGGACGGCCTAAGGTACAGACGGCATCGGTTGGCAGAATTTCTAGCATCTGATCCAGAAACGAAAGAGGTCATCTGGGTATGCCCATCTGCATCTCGACATACAGCTCCCTTTCAGCCCATAACCGATCGAATGAAGCAATTGACCATTCCTGATGTGCTCAAGAGCAAATTTTTTCGCTTTGGCCGTTATCAAGATATGTTCTATATTCATAAATTGTCCCCTCTTCTTGAACATTTGCGGCAGGAGGAAAAGAAGGGGATAGCCGTTTGCTTATGGTATACGTTTCCTGGCTTTCCGCTCTTATCGTCTTTATTTGAATGGAAACATATTGTCTATGATTGCAGTGATCTGTGGGGGGAGCCGATAAGCGGCAAAAACAACATACTCTCCTATATGAGGCAGCGTGTCATTGTCAAAGCAGAAAACCGAATCATTAAATACGCACACAGCATTACATGCTCTTCTCAATACTTGCACGATCAAATTAAAAAACGTCTTATGGGTGAACCGAAAGATGTGTTCACAGTGGAAAATGGCGTCGAGTACGATGTGTTTGCAAAAAGCACTCTTCCGTGTAAGGAGGATGTGCTGGAAGGAAGAGAAGGGACCGTTCTTGGCTTCATTGGAGGAATCAAGCCAAAGCTCGATTTTAACATGATAGCTGAAGCTGCTCGCATGCAGCCAGATTGGACATTTTTATTTGTCGGTCCAGATGGAACAAATGGAGATCCATCTTTTCAGCATGCACTCAAACTGCCAAATGTCATTTGGACAGGGGCTGTTGCACCAGAAGAAGTGCCTGCTTATATGAAACTGATTGATGTAGGGATGATGCCGTACAAACAATCTCCTTATAATCAAGCCGTTTTCCCGCTCAAGCTATATGAATTTTTAGCTGCAGGCATACCTGTTGTCGGTTTAAATCTCCCGTCAACGGAAAGGCTAAAAGAGAATGAAGTGTATGAATATGTAGAGGGCGAAGATCCTGCGCTCTTCATAGAAGCCTGCCTGAAAGTGATCAGCAAAAAAGATGATATGACCTATAGACATCTAAGACAAAGCCGGGCAAAGAAAAAAGATTGGCACGCGCTGTTCACAAATATGGTGGAACTAACGAATATTAAAGAAAACGCATAATTCATTCAGGATTGTGCGTTTTTATTTGTTTCTTCTTCACCGGGGGAGCTTGTGATCATCCTCTATTCAATTGTATAATGGAAAGAGCGGCCAATATACAAAATACAGATTTCAATTTAGAAGGAGACTGACCTATGGATTACGAACGCGCCTTATTAGCGTTTTTTGTCTCTCTGGCTACAGTTTTAATTGTGACACCAATCGTCAAAAAGTTTGCAATTAAGATTGGTGCAGTGGACCAGCCGAATAAACGAAAAGTTCATGATAAAGTAATGCCTCGAATGGGCGGTTTGGCAATTTTTATTGGGGTAGTGGCTGGAGCATTAGCAGGCGGGCTGTTTCTACATAATAAAATTACAGCGATTTCAGTTGGTGCCGTACTCATCGTCATTTTAGGTATATTTGATGATAAATATAATTTAAGCGCAAAATTTAAATTTCTCGTGCAAGTTCTCGTGGCTTGTTTAATCGTGAGCACTGGCCTTAAAATGGACTTTTTCTCTGTTCCATTCTTAACAGATCGTATCGAGTTAGGCTGGATGGCATATCCTCTCACTGTATTATGGATTGTCGGAATCACAAATGCCGTGAATTTAATAGACGGCCTGGATGGACTCGCTGCCGGTATTTCGGTCATCGGTTTATCAACGATTGCAGTGATGGCTTTTTCTGCTGATAAAATTCTCATTCTTTCTTTATCCCTAGTCGTCATTGGCAGTACAATCGGCTTTCTATTTTACAACTTTCATCCGGCAAAGATATTTATGGGTGATACAGGCTCGCTATTTTTAGGCTATATGATTTCAGTGCTGTCACTTTTAGGATTATACAAAAGTGTCACTTTGTTTAGTGTCGTTGTCCCGGTGATTATCTTAGGTGTCCCGATTTTTGATACGACCTTCGCAATCATTAGACGAATATTAAATAAACAGCCAATTTCAGCACCTGACAAATCACATATCCATCATAGACTCATGGCCTTTGGCTTGTCCCATCGAATGGCTGTCATCGTCATCTACATGATTGGTTTAGTCTTTAGCTTAAGTGCAATTTTGCTGACAAGTGCCACCATTTGGTTATCACTGATCATTATCTTCTTACTCGTGATGTTTATGCAAGTGATTGCGGAAGTTACGGGGTTGGTGAATGAAGAGTTCAAACCATTTACAAAATTTTATAAACGCATGGTCAAAAGACAATAAAAGAACAGCCCGTTCCTAGGAACTGGGCTGTTCTTTATTGTGCTGATGAACTTTCTGGAGAGGTCGTAGTATCAGACGCTCCTGTTTCATCAGAGGATGAATTGGTCTGTGAACCTGTTTCAGTTGAAGACTCTGAAGGAAGCTTTAAATGCGTCCGTAATTCATTCTGTACGTTAGCTAAATTGGTTTGATCCGGCTCGAAGTAATACGTTCGATTTGGTCCTAAATACAGATCGGAGCCTTTAATAGAAAGTGTTTCTGTGTCGTCTCCTTTAAATCCACTGTAGATTTGCTGAAGAGCAAGTCCTTCTGTGATACGGAAATTGGTCGTAATGTGATCACTTACTTCTTTCGCAATATTATCCACGTTTGCAATATTATTTGGCTTCGCCATTTGATCAATCATGGCACGTAAGATTTGTTTTTGACGATCGTTACGCCCGAAATCACCGCGAGGATCTTGTTTTCTCATCCGCGCATAAGCGAGTGCTTCTTCCCCGTTTAAATGCATATTTCCTTTTTTGAAGTAAATCTTTTTCGATTTTTTGACATCGCTTTTTTCATTGAAGTCAAATGGAACATTGATATCAATTCCGCCTACTTCATCAATCACATCCTTGAAGCCGTCAAAATCCACTGTCGCATATTTATCGATCGGGATATGCAAGAATTGTTCGACAGTTTCAATCGTTTCGTCCTTTCCGCCTTTAGCAAATGCCGCATTGATCTTTACTTTACTTCCTGTCGTGTCACTTGCTAGCTGTACCCGTGTGTCACGAGGAATACTAACCATTTTCATCGTTTTATCTTGAGGATTAATGGTTGCAACAATGAGTGAATCTGATCGCCCATGATCACCATTTGTGGCATAGTCCTCAATTCCAACAAATAAAACGGAGAAAGGTTTCTTCTTAATATCAATAACAGCATCACGGAGCTTCGATTTCTCCCCGCGGCTTAGTTCATCATATGTTTTGTCAGCAGCCTGAAGTGTGTTGACGATTTTATAGACTGCAAATCCGCCCATGCAGATGAATAGAAGCAAAAATAAGACCAGAATACGTTTAAAAATTTTCTTCTTCTTACTCTTTTTCTTTCTTACACGCACTTTTACTCGTTGTGCCATTCATCTGTCTCCTTTATCGGACCAATGTCCTTTTCTAAATAAATCAATTCGCCTTCTTTTGTAACACTCTTTCCATTTGTCAGCTCAGTCATCCATTCAATGAACTGCTTTGTTTGTGTTTCTTCTACATACGTCTCAAAAATAACATCTTCGGCATAATGGATTTCTTTTAGCTGAAAAGATGAGGCTCTAAGCTCATTCTCTACCTTACCAAGCCATGTATAATCTATTGTTGTGTGCATCGTACGCATTAAACAGCGCTCTACTAAACCAACATGATTGATGGCTTCTGATACAGACTTTCCGTAGGCACGAATTAATCCACCAGCACCTAATTTGATACCGCCGAAATAACGGGTGACCACAACGACTGTATCTTTAAGCTTTCGTTTTTTTAGCACTTCAAGCATTGGCACACCTGCCGTACCGCTTGGTTCACCATCATCATTTGCCTTTTGAATCATGTCATGTTCACCAATGAGATAGGCTGAACAATTATGTGTGGCATTCCAATGTTGTTTTTTAATGGATTGTATAAATGCTTGTGCTTCTTCTTCAGAGACAGCACGCTGTATATGACAAATAAAACGTGACTTTTCAATGACGATCTCATGCTCGCCACGACTTTTTACTGTGAGATAGCGGTTCAGCAAAAGAGATACCCTCCTGACAAGCAAATTATAAGTCGAGAGAAAATTTGCATGGTTTTAGAATTTTACAGCGTATTTTGTTATGATGATAGGAGCGGAAAAAGGGTCGTCATAAAAACTTCAACATTTATACGCATTCTTTCATTATAATTCGACATAAAATGCAGATCAATGACATTTATAATAAAAAAAGATGACATCACTGTTACGGGAGGGAAAAGCCATGACAACACCCAAAATGGATCCGAAATTATTGGATTCAATCATCATGAAAATGCTAAGTACAGTTGATGGCAGCAAGGACGAAGTATTTAGGATAGGCGAACAGTCCCGTCAACAATATGAGAGCCTGGTAGAAGAGCTTAAGCAAATCAAGCAGCAAGTGAACGAGGTAATTGATTTTGGGGATAAACTAGAAGTCCATACGAGACATGCTAGAAATCGCTTATCTGAGGTCAGCAGAAACTTCAACAAATTCAGCGAAGAAGAAATACGAGAAGCCTACGAAAAAGCACATAACTTACAAGTAGAACTGACCATGATCCAGCAGCGTGAGAAGCAGCTGAGAGAGAGAAGAGACGATCTAGAGAGACGATTATTAAGCTTACAAGACGTCATTGAACGCTCTGAAACGCTTGTGAGTCAGATCACCGTTGTTCTGAACTATCTTAACCAGGATTTACGCCAGGTAGGCGTTTTACTTGAAGATGCTCAGGCAAAACAAGATTTTGGACTAAGAATTATTGAAGCTCAAGAAGAAGAACGCAAAAGAGTTTCCCGGGAAATTCATGATGGCCCTGCTCAGATGCTGGCAAACGTGATGATGCGTTCTGAGTTAATTGAACGAATTTTTAGAGACCGTGGTACAGAAGAAGGCTTTAAAGAAATTAGAAGTCTCAGACAGAATGTGCGAAATGCACTGTACGAAGTGAGAAGAATCATTTATGATTTAAGACCGATGGCTTTAGATGATTTAGGTCTCATTCCGACGCTCAGAAAATACTTGAACACAATTGAAGAGTATGATGGAAAAACGAAAATTACGTTCCAATGCCTAGGTGATACAGAAAGCGAAAGAATTGCTTCTCAATTTGAAGTGGCACTGTTTAGACTAGCCCAAGAAGCGGTCACAAATTCCTTAAAGCATTCTGAAGCTGAAGAAATCTCTGTAAAGGTAGAAGTAACGAAAGACTTTGTGACATTAATGATCAAAGACGATGGAAAAGGCTTTGATATGAAAGATGTGAAAACAAACAAAAACAAATCCTTCGGTTTACTTGGCATGAAAGAACGCGTAGACTTACTAGAAGGTAAAATGACGATAGACTCAAAAATAGGTCTAGGGACATTCGTTATGATTCGAGTGCCGTTAACATTGCAAAATAAAATTGTAAAATAGAGTCAAAAGACATATTGACCATAAAGTTCAGGTATAGAACAATAAACATGGGGAGGCGTAGCTTGTGACTAAAGTAAATATTGTAATTATTGATGACCACCAATTATTCCGTGAAGGTGTCAAACGGATTTTAGATTTTGAACCTACTTTTGAAGTAGTTGCAGAAGGAGACGACGGTGACGAAGCTGCACGTATCGTAGAGCACTATCATCCGGATGTTGTCATTATGGACATTAATATGCCGAATGTAAATGGTGTAGAGGCTACAAAGCAGCTAGTAGAGCTTTATCCCGAATCAAAAGTCATTATTCTATCTATTCATGACGATGAAAACTATGTGACACATGCATTAAAAACAGGGGCAAGAGGTTACCTGTTAAAAGAAATGGATGCAGACACTCTCATTGAAGCAGTGAAAGTCGTAGCTGATGGAGGATCTTATTTACATCCAAAAGTTACTCATAACTTAGTAAATGAATTCCGACGCTTAGCAACTAGCGGCGTTTCAGCACATCCACAGCACGAGGTATATCCAGAAATTCGCAGACCACTTCATATCTTAACAAGACGTGAATGTGAAGTTCTTCAAATGTTAGCTGACGGAAAGAGCAACAGAGGAATTGGTGAATCGCTCTTTATTAGTGAGAAAACAGTCAAAAATCACGTAAGTAACATTTTGCAAAAAATGAATGTAAATGACCGTACACAAGCTGTTGTTGTAGCTATTAAAAACGGCTGGGTAGAAATGAGATAATGTTCCGGACAAGTACTCCTTTTTCGCCTCTTTTGGTTCTCTCGTATTTTTAAGATTGAGAGAAATGATAGGCAGGATAAGGAGTCTTTTTCGGATATAGCGGGCTTGCCTATTGATTAGGCAAGCTTTTTTGATTACTATTATAAATCTAATGAAAAACAATGATCAGTCTTTTAGAATAAAAAAGAGTAACGAATAAGGAAGGTATTTAAGAATGAAAATAGCCGTTGTAACAGACAGTACTGCTTATATACCACAAGAGCTACGTGATAAACATCAAATTCATATGATCCCCCTTAACGTCATTTTTGGCAATGAATCGTATCGTGAAGAAATTGAGATGGATTGGAAGACGTATTATGAAGAAGTCAAAAAACATAAAGACCTTCCAACAACCTCTCAGCCTGCTTTTGGTGAAATAGTAGAATTATATGAAAAGCTAAGTAAAACTTACGACGCTGTGATTAGTATTCACCTTTCAAGCGGAATTAGTGGAACCTATAATAGTGCAGCCTCAGCAAACGATCTAGTTGACGGAATTGACATTTACCCGTTTGATTCAGAAACTAGCTGTATGGTTCAGGGGTTTTATGCATTAGAAGCTGCTGAAAAAATCCAAGAGGGTGCCTCTCCAGAAGAAATTCTAGCACATCTAAACTATCTGAAAGAAAGCGAACGAGCCTATTTTATGGTAGACGATTTAACTCATTTGCAAAGAGGCGGCAGATTAAATGGTGCTCAGGCTTTTATTGGAAGCCTCTTAAAGGTAAAGCCTATCCTGCATTTTGACAACAAGCTAATTGTGCCTTTTGAGAAGATTCGTACACGGAAAAAAGCTATTTCACGTATTTTTGAATTATTCGATGAGGATGCATCACGTGGTGTACCGATGAGAGCAACACTGATACATGGTAATAGAGAAGAAGAAGTAGAAGAATTGATTGCGCATTTATCAGAAAAATACCCTCATGTAGAATTTTATAAAAGCTACTTTGGCGCCGTGATTGGTACTCATCTAGGCGAAGGCTCATTGGGCCTTGGCTGGATGATGAAATAGATCTTAAAAACCCCCTTTTCTCATGGAGAAGGGGGTTTGTTTTTCAATTTTTACAGTTGGACGAAAGATCTTGTCTTTGTACATAATAAGCGAACATCAGTTGAAAGGTGTTAGATGAATTTAAACATGGACAAAGCTATGGAACTAAGAAGACAACTGCACTCACGTCACCTCCTTCCCATTGAAACACGATGCGCAAAGCTTGATTTGGATTGGCTGGAGGAGAAAGGATTAGTAAATAGAACCTCTGCCATTGAGAGGAAAGCGAGCAGTTTTACATGCTGCCGATGTGGTGTATCAAACAAGCAGTACTTTGCTCTGTCACCGTGTGACATATGTCAAAAAGAATGTGTGTATTGTAGATCATGCATCATGATGGGAAAAGTAACCGAATGTGGCTCTCTTTATGAATGGACGGGGCCGCAAGTGGAAGAAACATTTCAAGCTGAATTAACATGGCATGGAGAGCTGTCTAAAGGACAAAAGAAAGCGTCAGATAAAATGATCGAAGCGATAAAAAACAAATCTGATCTACTAGTTTGGGCTGTTTGTGGGGCAGGGAAAACAGAGGTGCTTTTTCACGGAATTGAATATGCATTAAATAAAGGGTTGACTGTTTGTATTGCAACGCCTAGAACAGATGTTGTGCTTGAACTCGAGCCGCGAATTAGAAAGGCATTTCAAGGGATGAATATAGCTGTGCTTTATGGCGGAAGTCCTCAAAGGTACCAAATCGCACCGCTTATGATCGCAACAACTCACCAGCTCATGAGATACAAAAATGCTTTTGATGTTCTCATTGTAGATGAAGTCGATGCTTTTCCTTATTCAATCGATGAACGTCTTCAATTTGCGGTTTTAAAGGCCTTGAGAAAAACTGGGGTTAGGATTTACTTAAGTGCCACACCCTCTGAAAAAATGAAAAGAGATGTTTCTCGTGGACAACTAGAAGCGATAAAAATCCCCCTGCGTTTCCACAGGCAACCGTTGCCCGTTCCATCCTTTCAATGGATTGGACAATGGAAAAAGAAATTAAAAAAGAAACAGCTGCCATCTACTGTCATGAGCTGGCTAGAGAAACATATCGAAAGAAAGAGAAGAGTTTTACTTTTTGTTCCTTCTATTTCCACGATGAAGAAGGTAACGAAGATTCTTCGAGAGCATCATGTAAATGCAGAGGGTGTATCTGCTGATGATCAAGATAGGAAGCAAAAGGTCCAACAATTTAGAGATTACGCTTACGATGTACTGGTTACTACAACTATTCTAGAAAGAGGCGTCACCATTCAAAATGTTCAGGTCGGTGTACTAGGGGCGGAATCTACTATTTTTACAGAAAGTGCACTTGTTCAAATGTCTGGAAGGGCGGGTAGACACCCAGAATATTCTAATGGAGATGTTTTCTTTTTTCATTTTGGTTTAACGAGAAGTATGAAACAAGCAAAGAAGCATATCGTAAAAATGAATGATACGGCTGCACAGGAGTTTTCTGAAAAATAGTGTGAGCTTAACTAAATCATGGTACATTATATTCACAATACACAAATGGCAGGAGAGACAAAATATGCTACTCAATGCAAAGGAAATACTACTCAAGGAAATCCTCTATCAATATCTCAATCAATTAAACATGATTTGTCATTGTGAAAAGTGTATAGAAGATGTATTAGCGATTTCACTAAATCAAGTGAAGCCACAATATATAACAGACATCGATAAAATATCTTACAGTAAATCCGAGATGGTGGATAAACAGAAGAACACGGCTATGTTGGTCATTTTGACAGAGGCTGCTTCAAAGGTCACAACCTTTCCAAGATGTGAAAATCGTCTGCCGCTGGACAGAGAGAACAGTTGATTTGCCCAATATGTGAGGCGCATTTTGTGGCTTCCTTTACATGGAAATCATTACTTCTATTAAATGATGATCGTTTATGTGCATCATGTAAGAATCACCTAGTTAAGATTCATCGCCCGATTTGTCCAAAATGCGGAAGGGCGCAGTTAAATGACCAATTGTGTCAGGACTGCACCCGATGGAATGAACAGTCCGACTTTTCAGAAGTTCTTGTGAAAAATAGGTCTGTGTATGCTTACAACGATTTGATGAAAGACGTCCTTGCTCGGTTTAAATTTCGAGGTGATACTGCTTTAGCTGAGCTGTTTAAAAGAGATGTACGAGCAGTGTTTAAGCGCTCTTTTTCAATGAAAGAACCGGTGCTACTACCGATCCCTCTCAGTCAAGAAAGGTTAAAGGAAAGAGGTTTTAATCAGTCCGTCGTGATAGCTACCTTGATTGGTGTGCCTATACTGCAGCCACTCGTTAAAATTCATCAAAGTAAGCAGTCCAAGAAAAATAAAAGTGAACGTCTAGATCAAAAGGGATTGTTCCAATTAAAGCAGTCAGATGCGATCCTTCAAAAGGATATTGTATTAATTGATGATATTTACACAACTGGGGCGACCATCTATGATGCGGCAAACATTTTAAAAGACGCAGGTGCCAAAAGTGTTTCCTCTTTTACGTTGATACGTAGTTAAAAATCATGATAATCAACCGATAATAAGAAAAGAAAATAACGTAAGGGGTTTTGGTTATGAATCAATTGGCAAACTGTCCACAATGTAATCAGTTATTTTTAAAAACCACCATCCAAACGGTTTGTAACAAATGCTTTGAAGAAGAAGAACGTTCTTTTGATATCGTGTATAAATTTTTGCGAAAGCAAAGTAATAGACAATCAACCATTGCTGAAATCGTAGATGCAACAGATGTTGATGAAGAATTAATCTTGAAATTTATTCGTTTGAAAAGGCTTCAAATTAGTCAATTTCCGAATATTAACTATCCTTGTGAAAGATGCGGCCAACCGATTAGGAAAAACAAGCTGTGTAGCAATTGTGAACAGGATATTCATTCGCAAATAAGCCAAATGAACCAAGAGGATGAGCGTAAAAAGGAAATTGAATCTAGGAAAAAAGACACATATTATGCCATTAATCCTAAAAACGACTGATTCCCTAAACTAAGTTGCAGTTTGGTCGATAAAATGGATAGAATCAAGACAGACTGTAACGGAAAGCGAGAGGAATCCCGTGAAAATTAATCGATATGGAACACAACCAGTAAATCCTTACAAGAAAACATATGAGAAACAAACGTTGCAATCGAATCAAGCAAAATCAACTGATAAAGTCGAAATTTCTAAAAAGGCAATGGAAATGCAAAAGGTGCCGAATTTAATGAAAGAACGTCAAGATAAAATAGACCAACTTAAAAAAAGCATTGAAGCAGGAACATATCAGGTAGATACAAAAGGTATTGCAGATAAAATGCTGAATTTTTATAAACAACAATAGCAAAAGGAGCAGCGTGAATGTCAGTTAAAATAATTATTGAAGAGCTGCATCGTCTCTATGGATTACATGAACAGCTTTTAAAGCTGTCTAAGGATAAAACAGAAATACTGAAAAGTAATGAGATTGATGCTCTTTCAGAGGTTCTGAATTTAGAGCAAAAATATATTCAGGCCATTTCTCAATTAGAAGAAAAGCGTATTGAAGCGACAGTTCAATTTTTACAAAGTGATCAACCGCCGACAATCACCGCATGTATCGAAAAGGCTAAAGGGACGGAGCAAGAAGAGCTCATTTCGTTATATGAGAAACTGAATGACATCATGGTGGAACTGAAAGATGTAAATGAACTAAATAAACAGCTCATTCAGCAGTCACTTCAATTTATTTCACTGACATTCGATCTCGTTAACCCTAATAAAGAAAATATGAATTACGGACAAAATGGTCTTGAGAGTTCAAAGCCTAAACAGCATAGGGCTTTGTTTGATTCAAAGGCGTAAAAGGAGGATACCAATGGGTTCTACATTTATGGGACTAGAAACGGCAAAAAGAGGAATCACAGCCCAGCGTGCAGGGCTTTATGTCACATCAAACAACGTCTCCAATGCAAATACAGAAGGCTACTCAAGACAGAGAGTTACCTTTAAAGCAGATAACCCTTACCCAGTGATTTCTGTTTATGATGGTAAGACATACGGCCAAATGGGGACAGGTGTTCAAGTTGGAACGGTTGAAAGAATTCGAGACAGCTTTTTAGACCTACAATACAGAGATCATAATAACAACTTATCTTATTATTCAACGAAGTCTGATGCCCTTTCACAAATGGAGGGGGTTATGAATGATTTGACAGATGAAGGCTTAAATAGAGCCTTTGATAATCTTTGGAAATCATTACAGGTCTTATCAGAATCGAAAAATGCTGATACTGCCTCTGCACGTACCGTTGTTAAAACAAGTGCACAGGCTTTAGTGGACCAATTCCGTCTGCTCAATTCTTCTTTAACAACAATACAAAAGAATTTAAAAACAGAACTCGATTCAACAGCAAAAAATGTGAACACCATTTTATCTCAAATAGATGAAGTGAACAAACAGATTGCAACAGTGGAGCCAAATGGATATCTTCCGAATGATCTTTATGATACGCGTGATGCGTTGGTCGATCAGTTATCCTCGCTTGTTGATATTAAGGTGAGCTACAATCCATCTGGCGGAAATGCACTCAAAATTGCTGAAGGAACCGTCAACATCGACATTATCGGTGCAAATGGACAATCTGCTGGGACAATTTTGAATGGTATTACCAACGAAAAATCTGAACTGCAAATCTCCTATGATAATACGACGGGACTTGTTAACTCACTTCAATTCGGAACAACAACCATTGCAGCAGATCAGTTGCAAGTGAATGGTAAAGTAAAAGCACTTGTTGAGGCGTATGGCTACATGTCAAATGGTGCTGAAAAAGGAATGTATCCAGATATGCTTGCAGAGCTAGATGAAGTAGCACAAGTATTCATGGATACATTTAACGACGTTCATAAGCAAGGGTACACGTTAAATGGGGCAAATGGACAAGACTTTTTTGATATCGAGAATAACAATGATTTGAATAAAGGCTTAGCAGCACGTATCAAAGTGAGTGATGTGATTTTAGCATCAACAGATAATATTGCCGCATCTCTCAATCAAACGCAGGGTGACGGTTCGAATGCTACGCAGTTAGCTAATATTCAAAACTTAAAGCTGCCAATCGGCGGTAATACAACGACAATTCAGGATTACTACCAAAATGTCATTGCTGAAATGGGGATACAAGGTAAAAAGAATATGACGCTAGAAAGCAGTTCAGCGGCTCTTGTCAACTCAGCCAATGAACGTAGAATGTCGACTAGTGCTGTTTCCATCGATGAAGAAATGACGAATATGATCCAATTCCAGCATGCGTATAATGCTGCGGCAAGAATTGTGACATTACAAGATGAAGTATTGGATAAAGTGATCAACGGCATGGGTGTCGTAGGAAGGTAGGGATAGCTAATGCGAGTCACGCAAGGTATGATTTCTCAAAACTCACTTCGCAATATTAGTAAAAGTTATGAAAAACTTTCTAAAATTAATGAGCAGGCACAGACTGGAAAACGTTTCACAAAAACGTCTGATGATCCTGTTGCAGCAGTGAAAAGTCTTCAGTATAGTACAGCCCTGTTTCGAAATGAACAATATCAAAATAATTTAAATGAGGCACGAAACTGGATTGATACGTCTGAAACGAGTGTCACTGAAATTATTGATATTATGTCAAATGTCCGAGACAAAGTGCTTGATGCGGCGAATGGAACTAAACAGCCAGAAGATTTAGCAGCTATCGGCGTGGAAATTAGCCAGATGAAGAAACAAATCATTGATGCAATGAACACGCAGATGTTAGGTAAGTTCGTTTTTAATGGGACGAATACAAATGTTAAACCAGTTGTAGAGAATGCAGATGGTACGTATACATTTAACTTTGAAAACTATACTGATGCAAACTCAGTTCAATCGAACATTTCTGACGGTATCACATTAAATGTGAATTCAAATCCTATTTCAGCATTTGGTGGACAATCTGCCAGCGGTCAAAATGTGATTGAAATGCTGACGGATTTAGAAAATTCATTAAAAAATGGGACGTTCGCGAATTCTGATGATGCATTAGGAAACATTGATCAGTTTAAAGAAGTGATGAGTGCTGAGCGCTCAGATCTTGGAGCCCGATCGAATCGGATTGACTTAGTAAGCAGCCGCTTGACTTCACAATTCGAAGTGCTGAAAAATGCTAAATCAGATAATGAAGATGTTGAAAGTGAAAAAGCGATTCTTGATCTTCTTCAACAAGAAACTGTGAATAGAGCTGCTTTAGCGACGACAGCTAAAGTCATTCAGCCATCCCTTGTCGATTTCTTAAGATAATAAAAAGCATCCGTTGGGTGCTTTTTTGCATCATGGAGGTGAACATATGCAAATCCCTAGATTGTTAATAGAGCAAACCTATGCAAAGCTGCAAATGTCGACAACTCCTTCTAGGCAAGAAGTAGAGCAGCCAAGAGCTGACCTCGAAATTCAGCAGCCAAGAGCTGTTATGAACATCACAAGGACACCTTCGAAATTAACCATAGATCAAACCGAGGCCTTTGCTGATATGGATATTAAGTCGATTTTTAGGCGTTCTGAGGAATGGGCAGCTGAGGGGAAACGTGCTGTTGGCGAAGGAATGGGGCGTAGAGCAGAAGAAGGAAGTGAACTCATCAAGATCGAGAATGGTGGGAATGCGATTGCTGAGTTTGCCAAAATCAATGGAAGTCCTCCAGCGAAGCAATTCACCATCGGTGTGATTCCTTCATTCTTCAGTGTCAAAATTCACTATCAGCCATCCGAGCTTCAAATTGATGTTGAGCCTCAAAAAGCGGTCATTGAGGCAACACCACATAAACCGATCGTTAACTACCAGCCAGGTAAAGTAAATATTGATATGTTACAATACCCTGAATTAAAAATAGAAGTTGACGAAACGGGTCAAAATGGTGATAAGGTATAGGTAAGAAAAACGAAAAAGGTCGTGAATTATGATCATTCAAACAAAATACCATGGTGAAGTGACAATTAAAGAGGAGCAGATCATCAACTTTTCTAATGGGATACCAGGATTTCTGGATCAAAAACAGTTTGTTATTTTACCTTTATCAGAAGAGTCTCCTTTTTTAGTTCTCCAATCTTTGAAAAATGCAGAACTAGGCTTTATTGTCAGCAGCCCTTTTTTGTTCTTCAATCAATATGAATTTGACTTAGAAGAATCGGTTGTAGACATTCTTGAGGTGGAAGATAGCAATGATGTGGAAGTGATGGTTATTTTAACAATGGGATCTTCTATTGATAAAACGACTGCTAACTTAAGAGCGCCTATCATTGTGAACCGGAAAAATATGAAAGCCAAGCAAGTGATTTTGCATGATTCAGCCTATCATACAAAACATTTGTTAGAGGTGGCATCCTCATGTTAGTCCTGTCTCGGAAATTAAATCAGTCCATTCAAATAGGCGATGATATTGAAGTCAAGATTATTTCAATCGAAGGCGATCAAGTGAAGGTCGGGATTGAGGCTCCTAAGCACATCGATATTCACAGGAAAGAAGTGTACCTGTCTATTCAAGAAGAGAACAATCGTGCTGCGAGCTTGTCCTTAGATCTTCTTTCTCAATTATCCTCACAAAAAAAGTGAGGATTTTTTTATCTGATTCCTTCTCCGTGTGAAAGCGTTTCTATGTGGATGTTCACCATCTATATGAAACTTTAACAAATCGGTTCATCTATATTTAATTTGAAAATTCAAAGCCGATATAAAAGATAGATTAAAGCACAGGAGCTGAATAACTATGTCTGTTGGTAAGTTGACTTCGCTAGAACCACTGATTGATGCATTTCAAACCCGTGTTACGAATCATCAGAATGACAATGTAAACACTGATTTACAAGCAAATGGCAAGGTCGTTTCAAAAGAGGAAATTGAAAAAACGCTTCAAGGAGCAAACAAGCTCATTGAGCCTACGCAATTTCATCTGCAATTTGAATTACATGAAAAGCTCAATGAATATTATGTCAAAGTCGTAGATAACCAAACAGAAGAAGTCATTAGAGAGATTCCTTCCAAGGAGTGGCTTGATTTTTATGCAGCAATGACTGAGATTGTCGGTTTATTTGTAGATAAAAGAATGTAAATGAAGGGAGAACATAAACAATGGTAAATCGAATTACTGGATTTTCAAATGTGTTTGATATTGATGAAATCGTATCAAAGCTGATGAAAACTGAGCAAGCGCCACTTGATAAAATGACACGCCAGAAACAAACACTTGAATGGCAAAGAGACAGCTATCGCGAGGTGAATTCGAAAGTCAAAGAATTAGATGATTTGATCAACAGCTTAAACTTAACGCGTCCAAGTACATATGGCGCAAAAAAGGTGACAAGCTCAAATGAATCTGCTGTCACAGCAACTGGATCAACAAATGCTGCCTCTGGCTCGATTAATGTGACCCAACTAGCGACAGCTTCCGTCTTCAAATCTTCTGGTACCTCTGGATTTACTGCTGCAAACGGTACGTTTACGTTTGAGGTGACGACACCAGATTCTACAAAACCCAAAACAGTGACCATTAATACCACTGATACAGATACCCTTGATTCAATCGTGACAAAATTGAACAGCTCTCAACTAGGTGTCACGGCTTATAAAGGTCAAATCTTTGATGGGACAAACTATGTAGATACGATCGCTCTCACTTCGCGTACAACCGGTGAAGGTGTCAGTATTAAGGCAACGGATGGCAATTCTGCTTCATTTTTAACGCAATTAGGATTCCAAGTAGATGGAGATAACAAATTAGTTGCGACAACGAAAGGGCAGAAGGCGCAATACGAGATTAATGGCCTAAAAATGGAAAATAACAACAATACGTTTGAGCAGGCTGGTATTACGTACGAGCTAAAAGGGACAACGGATAAGCCTGTCAGCTTAAACGTTTCAACAGATGTGGATACGATTTTTGATAAAATTAAACAATTTGTTGATAAATACAACGAACTCGTTGAACTGGTTAATGGTAAAGTGAATGAAAAACGAAATAGAGACTATCAGCCATTAACGGCTGAAGAGAAAAAATCTATGTCTGAAAAAGAAATTGAGTTATGGGAAACAACAGCTAAGTCGGGCTTGCTGAGAAGTGATTCTATTTTACGAGCTGGTGCCTCTAAAATAAGAAATGATTTTTATGCTGATATTACGACAAGTGATACGAATAAAATTCATCTCACACAAATCGGTATTACGACATCATCCAAGTATAAAGATGGCGGGAAGCTTGAATTTAGTAAGGATAGTAATGGAATAGAGAAATTAAGAAAAGCCATAGAAGAAGATCCACAAAAGGTCAGTCAAATGTTCATCTCAGGTAGTTTAAATGTGGATTCAAAAGATCAAGACAAAGCGCAGCAGCAATATAAAGAACAAGGGATCATTTATCGTGTCAAAAATTCTTTAACAGCCTTCACGAAGAGCATTCAAACAAAGGCTGGAAGCACAACGATGGAATTAAAGGAATACGGACTTGGTAAGGACCTTGATTCTCTGACAAAACGAATGAGTACGTTCCAAGACCGTTTGAAAATTGTTGAAGCCCGTTACTATACAAAGTTTAATGCCATGGATAGTGCGATTCAAAAGCTAAACAACCAATCTGGCTATCTTTCTCAACTGCTTGGACAATAATTGGAGGTTTATAACATATGGCAATACAGAACCCTTATGCCGCCTATCAGAAAAATTCTATTGAGACCGCAACACCTGCCGAATTGACGCTTATGCTTTATGAAGGATGCTTAAAGTTTATCAGACTAGCAAAGCATGCCATTCAAAAAGAAGATGCCGAAATGAGAAACTTGAACCTGAAAAAGGCTCAAAACATCATCCAAGAATTAAATGTCACCTTAAATCGTACGTATGATGTATCAAAGAGCATGGCAAGTATGTATGACTACATCTATCGGAGACTTATTGAAGCCAATCTGCAAAATGACGAAGAGATACTGAATGAAGTAGAGCAATACGTGACTGATTTTCGAGATGCTTGGAAGGAAGTTATTCAGACCGATCGAAAAGGGCGTCACCATTCTATCGGGGGATCTCTATGAGTATTGTAGACCAGCTGCACGACCAAACGTTAAAAATGGCAGCCGAAATATCGGCAAATCCGCAAAGTGAAACGTTGGTTGAAGACTTTGACGCCTTTTTAATTGAGAGAGACGAATTAATGAGAGATATACAGCATGAGCTTTCCGATCAAGAAAAAGAGAAGATCAAAGAAATCATTCAAACGGATCAGCAGATGGCGAAACAATTAACGGTGATCCAAAAAGGGATAAAAGCAGATATTCAAGCGATTCAAAGAAAGAAAACGAAACAGTTGAATTATCAAAACCTATACCAGCCTTTGACGAGTGACGGCGTATACTACGATAAACGAAAATAAATAGGTGAGACCTGTGGCGTATCGTTCAGATGACTATATTTTATTAACCACATATTATGAACTTCTATATACGATAGAAGAGAGTCTAAGATATTTAGATGAAATTGAGAAGGATTTTGCTAAAACGGAAGGGGATCGGATCTTTAATGATCTGATCCATGCCTTCTTTCATTTAGATACAACACACCCCCTTCTGCTTTCAATCATTGAAAATGAGCACTTTGCCAAGACGATTCGTTCGTTTGATCAAATATTTTTAAGTTTCGATATACTAGCTTTCTATACATTCCCTTCAAATCACTTCCAATCATTCCTGACATCATATTTTATACCTGAATATAGAAAGTGGATGGATGAAATACATGCCTGTATGAGGCCGTATGTCATTCATTAATTTTTGTCCAATTCAGACCATTCGGAGGAAATTATGAGACTAAAAAATCAATTCTTATTTGGGCTTATTGTCATATGTGTGCTGTTTGTTAGTATTTTAGGGTTTTCAAGCTTCATCTATTACAAAACAGATCAATCCTATAAGGCACTTCTAAGCAAAGAAGTGAAGCTTTATCAGACATCACTTGAATTAGAAGCACTTCTGCAAAAGCAGGAAGCGCAAATCAAGACATATGTGGTCGTGCAAGACGCAGAGAATTTACAGAAGATTGAGCAAACATATGAAGATATTAATAAGAAAACAAATGAAGCTTCAAAACTTAGTACTGTTAAACAAGCAAAAAATGTGTTAGAGCAAATTTCTGAAAAAAATTACCTTTACTACACCTCAACCAATCGATTATTTAATTCACTCAATATGCAAAATCAAAAGGAATTCAACACCCGCCTCAGTCAAGAGTTACAGCCAATCGAACAAGAAATACATACCCTTACAAAAGAATTCGCACAAACACAATTGAAACAGAGAGATCAAAAAATCAATCAGCTCAATCAAGACAGTAACCAATTATTGCTCACACTCATACTCGTCAGTGCAGCGATTGTGCTCGCCTTTTTGATCATTGGTATCAGATTCGTTCATCGAATGACAAAACCGATTGTTTCTGTTACAAATGCCGCAAAAAGAATGGCTGATGGTGATCTCACAATTGAAGAGATTGAAGTCACCTCAAAAAATGAGATTGGCCAACTTGGTACAGCCTTTAACCAAATGACGACTCATTTGCGCAAGCTCATTTTACAGGTGCAAAACGGATCAAAGCAATTAGCTGATTCTGCAGCTCAATTTGAAGAAACCATCAGCCAAACCATATCGGCTAGTGAGCAGACGTCTAGCTCGATTGAACAGGTCAGTGAAGCTTCACGTGAACAATCAGATGCGGTCGGAAAAGTTGCTTCCGCCATTCAAGAAGTCTCGACTGGCATGCAAAATGCGGCTGAACACACATCCGATGTTTCGGGTCACTCAATTTCAGTGACTGAAAAGGCTGAAGAGGGTGCTAGTCTCATTCAACAGTTTGTGAAACAAATGAGCTCTATTAAGGAGTCTGTGAATGACCACCATTCCACGATGGCCAATGTACAAGCACAGTTTACGGGCATTCAGGATCTGTTAGGTCATATTCACGCCATTGCTGATCAGACAAATTTGCTTGCTTTAAACGCAGCAATTGAAGCGGCAAGAGCAGGGGAACATGGAAGAGGCTTTGCGGTTGTAGCAGATGAAGTGAGGAAGCTGGCAGAGGAATCGAGTCAACTGACAGATCAGATTAGTCAATTACTTGCGAACGTGAACAAAGATACTGAAAAGTCATCACAATCAATGACGAAGGTTGAACGAGATGTAGCAGAAGGTGTGAAAGTATCACAATTGTCTGAACAGAGCTTTTATGAAATTCTGGAATCCATTCGTGATATCTCAATGAAAGCAGAGGAGCTGTCAGCCACAGCAGAGCAAATTTCAGCTAGTACAGAGGAAATTTCTCAAACGGTTGGTGTCATCGAAGAAGGAGCCAAACGAAACTCGGAAGAGACAGAGTACATGTCAGCGGCAGTAGAAGAATCACTAGCGGCGAACGAAGAAATGAAAGCAGCTGCGGAGGATTTGAAGTCCCTGTCTCAATCATTGAAAACATCTATTTCATCTTTTAACATTTAATTAAGGGTGGGTCTTTTTCGCACATGAAACGAATATATATTCATCACCGCAAAAGCTGCGGAACCGCAGGATTCGACAAAATTCAATAAATATTCACATTATTTTTACGTTTGAGCAGGAGAAAAGGAGGGAAAAGTAGAAATAGGTTTACATATCCTTAATTTTAAAGGAGGCGTTCTTTACATGAATTACAATGTCAGAGGAGAAAACATTGAAGTAACACCTGCACTAAGAGATCATGTCGAGAAAAAAATTGGAAAGCTGGAGCGTTATTTTGAGTCAGATGTCGATGCTTCAGTCAACGTGAACTTGAAGTTTTACAATGACAAAGAATCTAAAGTTGAGGTCACCATTCCAATGACTGATCTAGCACTTCGAGCTGAGGTGCATAATGAGGATATGTACAATGCAGTAGACCTAGCAGCCAGTAAATTAGAACGTCAAATTAGAAAACACAAAACAAAAGTGAACCGTAAGTTCCGAGAGCAAGGTGTGAAAAAGCATCTATTTGCTGGAGGAAATGGCACTGCCGATGTAGCGGTTCAAGATGACGAGGAAATTGATGAAACAGAAATCGTCAGACAAAAACGCTTCAACTTAAAACCAATGGATAGCGAAGAGGCCATTCTCCAAATGAACATGTTAGGTCACAGTTTCTTTGTCTTCACAAATGCTGAGACAAATTTAACCAATGTGGTCTATCGTCGAAATGACGGTAAATATGGACTCATTGAGCCAAACGCTTAACCATCAGCTTCTGCTGATCTAAAAATAACCTAAAAAAAGTAAACCCGTTCCCTCGATGAGGGGCGGGTTTTTTGTGCGAAATCATTGCAAATTCTTTGGAAATGAAGGAAGGTATGGTATGATAAATGCAGGTAAATATGGACCTGTCAAACTTTTGGACATGCCGAAAAATTGCATGAAATAGAGGAGCGTTATTATATGCTTGGAATTTTAAACAAAGTGTTTGATCCTACGAAACGTACGATCAGCCGATATGAAAAAAAGGCAAATGAAATTGAAGCACTCGCTCAAGATTTTGAGAAATTATCTGACGAAGCTTTACGAAATAAAACGATCGAATTTAAAGAAAAGCTTGAAAAAGGACAATCCGTGGATGACCTGTTGGTTGAAGCATTTGCAACAGTTCGCGAGGCATCTCGTCGCGTGACAGGAATGTTCCCATTTAAGGTGCAGCTCATGGGGGGGATCGCGCTTCATGAAGGCAACATCTCTGAGATGAAAACAGGTGAAGGTAAAACGTTGACATCAACGATGCCTGTTTATTTAAATGCTCTTTCTGGTAAAGGTGTCCACATTGTGACAGTCAACGAATATTTGGCAAGCCGTGATGCGGAGGAAATGGGTAAGATTTTTGAATTTCTTGGATTAACGGTTGGCTTGAACTTAAACAGTTTAGACAAAGATGAAAAAAGAGAAGCGTATGCCGCTGATATCACGTATTCAACAAACAACGAGCTTGGCTTTGACTACTTACGAGACAACATGGTGCTGTACAAAGAGCAAATGGTTCAAAGACCACTTCATTATGCCGTCATCGATGAGGTTGACTCCATCTTAATTGATGAAGCGAGAACCCCTCTTATTATTTCTGGACAAGCAGCGAAATCGACAAAACTTTACGTACAAGCAAACGCTTTTGTCCGTACATTAAAAATAGAAGACGATTTCACGTATGATATTAAAACAAAAAGTGTGCAGCTGACAGAAAGCGGAATGACGAAGGCGGAAAAGGCATTTGGCATCGACAACCTGTTTGATGTCAAACATGTCGCACTTAACCACCACATCGCTCAGGCCCTGAAGGCACATGTTGCGATGCAAAAAGACGTTGATTATGTCGTGGAAGATGGCCAAGTTGTTATCGTTGACTCCTTCACAGGACGTTTAATGAAGGGACGCCGCTATAGTGAAGGGCTGCATCAAGCCATCGAGGCAAAAGAAGGTCTTGAAGTGCAGAATGAAAGCATGACACTTGCAACGATTACGTTCCAGAACTACTTCCGTATGTATGAAAAGTTATCTGGTATGACAGGTACAGCGAAAACGGAAGAAGAGGAATTCCGTAACATTTACAACATGCAGGTTGTGACAATCCCGACCAATAAACCAGTGGTTCGTGATGACAGACCGGATTTAATTTACCGCACAATGGAGGGCAAATTTAAAGCAGTGGCTGAGGATGTTGCCCAGCGTTATATGACAGGGCAGCCTGTTCTTGTCGGAACAGTTGCTGTTGAGACATCTGAGCTTATTTCTAAGCTGCTCAAAAATAAAGGCATTCCTCATCAAGTGTTAAACGCGAAAAACCATGAACGTGAAGCACAAATTATTGAGGAAGCTGGTCAAAAAGGCGCCGTCACGATTGCGACAAACATGGCGGGACGTGGTACAGACATCAAGCTTGGCGAAGGTGTGAAAGAGCTAGGCGGTCTGGCTGTTATTGGGACAGAGCGTCATGAATCACGCCGTATTGATAACCAGCTTCGCGGACGTTCTGGGCGTCAAGGAGACCCTGGGATTACACAATTTTATTTATCCATGGAAGATGAATTGATGCGCCGATTCGGTGCAGAGCGGACGATGGCGATGCTTGACCGCTTTGGCATGGATGACTCGACACCAATTCAAAGTAAAATGGTATCTAAAGCCGTTGAATCTTCTCAAAAACGTGTAGAGGGGAACAACTTTGATTCCCGTAAGCAGCTTCTACAATATGATGATGTGCTGCGTCAACAACGGGAAGTAATCTATAAACAGCGCTTTGAAGTCATCGATTCTGATAACCTGAAATCGATTGTCATCAATATGATTCAATCGTCTATTGAGCGGGCTGTTGGCTCTTATACGCCGAAAGATGAGCTTCCAGAAGAATGGAAACTAGATGGTCTTGTTGAATTAATCAACACGAACTATTTAGATGAAGGGGCCATTACAGTCAAAGATATTTTCGGCAAAGAAGCAGATGAAATCACGTCCTTCATTATGGATCGTATTAAAGAGAAATACGACGCAAAAGAAGAGACATTTGGCGATGAACAAATGCGTGAATTTGAAAAAGTCATCGTTCTTCGTGCGGTGGATTCGAAATGGATGGATCATATCGATGCAATGGATCAGCTGCGTCAAGGAATTCATTTACGTGCGTATGCACAAACAAATCCGCTTCGTGAGTACCAAATGGAAGGATTTGCGATGTTTGAGCATATGGTGGCTTCGATCGAAGATGATGTGGCCAAATATGTCTTGAAATCAGAAATCCAAAACAACCTAGAACGTGAAGAAGTGGTTCAAGGTCAAACAACGGCTCATCAGCCTCAAGAGGGTGATGAGGAGAAAACAGTGAAGAAAAAGCCGGTGCGTAAAGTCGTGGATATTGGGCGTAACTCACCATGTCACTGCGGAAGCGGCAAGAAATATAAAAATTGTCATGGGAAGACAGAATAAGTAATGGAAAGAGGTGAAAACCTCTTTCTATTCATGTCAGCCCCCATACATCTATGAGGTGAAGGATATGGAATTAGTAGAAATTAGACAAGAGCTTGAAAATATGGCTAGCAGGTTAGCTGATTTTAGGGGGTCTCTTTGACCTAGAAACAAAAGAAGTCAAAATCGCAGAACTTGAAGCGACGATGTCAGAGGCTGATTTTTGGAACGATCAGCAAAAGGCTCAAGGCGTAATCAATGAAGCCAATGCACTGAAGGATTCTGTGAATTCCTATCATGAGCTAAGCGAATCGCATGAAGAACTGCAAATGACGCATGACTTATTAAAGGAAGATTATGACGAGGAGCTTCATGCAGAGCTTGAAAAAGAGCTGAAGAACTTAACAAAGCAGTTTAATGAATTTGAGCTACAGCTTCTTTTAAGCGAACCTTATGATAAAAACAACGCCATTCTTGAGCTTCACCCAGGTGCAGGTGGTACTGAATCACAGGACTGGGGTTCTATGCTACTCAGAATGTACACTCGCTGGGCAGAGCGCAGAGGCTTTAAGGTCGAAACACTTGATTACCTTCCTGGTGATGAAGCAGGAATTAAGTCTGTGACATTGCTGATCAAAGGACATAACGCTTACGGTTACTTAAAAGCAGAAAAAGGTGTCCATCGTTTGGTTCGTATTTCTCCTTTTGATTCATCTGGTCGTAGACATACATCCTTCGTTTCGTGTGATGTCATGCCAGAATTCAATGAAGAAATTGATATTGATATTCGTACAGAGGACATCAAGGTAGATACGTATCGGGCCAGCGGCGCAGGTGGTCAGCACGTCAATACAACGGATTCAGCGGTTCGTATCACACACATTCCAACAAATGTCGTGGTGACATGCCAAACAGAAAGATCACAAATCAAAAACAGAGAACGTGCTATGAAAATGCTGAAATCGAAACTCTATCAAAAACGAATCGAAGAACAGCAGGCAGAATTGGATGAAATCAGAGGAGAGCAGAAGGAAATTGGCTGGGGCAGCCAGATTCGCTCTTATGTATTCCACCCATATTCCCTTGTGAAAGACCATCGAACCAATACGGAGATGGGAAATGTTCAAGCGGTCATGGATGGAGATTTAGATTCATTTATCGATGCTTATTTACGTTCGAAATTATCATAAAAACTCGGCTTCTTGCCGGGTCTTTTTTATTGTGAGAAAATATAATGAATATAAAGGAATACATACGCCATACTGATTCTATATCCTTTGTATGATGAATTTAGCAAATAAAGGGGGAAATACTTTGGGATTAAAACCATTACAAGAGACGTGGGATTTAGATGCCTTTTTTAAAGGAGGCAGCTCTTCACCAGAATTGATGACATACTTGCAACACATTCAGCAGCTATTAGAGGAATTACGCCAAAAGGTAGATGCCTTTTCAAAAGAAGATACACACATTGAAAGCAAACTAACGTCTGTCCTTGACACGTATGAAAGCACATATAAAAAACTGTCTCAAGCAGGTTCATTTGTAACCTGTCTCCAATCTCAAAATACAAAGGATATGAAGGCTGGCAGTCTTCGAGGTACGATTGCCAAGCTGGAAGCCGATTTAGGAACCATTCTTGCCCTTTTTGATCAAGCGCTTGCTGCCATCCCTTCTAGCAAATGGGAAGAACTCATGAATTCAGTAGCTTTTTCAGATGTTCGTTACATATTAAATGAACGCAGAGAGCGTGTGAAGGATCAATTACCTGTTGAACAAGAAACGTTGATTCAAAAATTAGCCGTAGATGGTTACCATGCATGGGATGAGCTTTATTCTAGCTTAGTGAATAAGATCACCATTCCATTTGAGCAAAATGGTGAAACGCAGATGATCTCTGTAGGCCAAGCGGAAAATGCCATGGATGATTCAGATCGTGAAGTCAGAAAGGCAGTTTATCATAACTTAGAGCATGCATGGACGCAGGATGAACATTTATTTGCAAGCACGCTTAATCATCTGGCTGGTTTTCGTTTGCAAGTGTATGAAGCAAGAGGCTGGGATCATATTTTAAAAGAGCCGCTTGATATTTGCCGAATGAAACAAGAAACTCTTGATACGATGTGGTCTGTGATTGATGAACATAAGCAGCCATTTATTGATTACTTACAACGTAAAGCTGACATGCTTGGGGTTCATAAGCTGAGCTGGTTCGATGTTGGGGCTCCTATTGGAAGTGAAACAAAGGTCTATCCTTATCAAGAGGCAGCTGCTTTTATTGTGAAGCATTTCGCTGGATTTGGAAAAGAGCTTGCTGCCTTTACTGAAAAAGCATTTAATGAACATTGGGTAGAAGCAGAGGATCGCCCAAATAAACGGGTGGGCGGCTTTTGTACGAATTTCCCTGACAGCGGCGAATCACGGATTTTTATGACTTTTTCAGGAAGTCCATCTAATGTAGCGACACTAGCGCATGAGCTTGGTCATTCGTTTCATCAGGAAGTCATGCAGGATGTTCGTATATTGAATCGTCAATATGCGATGAATGTAGCTGAAACGGCCTCAACATTCGCAGAAATGATTGTGGCCGATGCTTCATTAAAAGAAGCGGCAAATGAAGAAGAGCGTCTCAGCTTGTTAGAGGATAAGCTGCAGCGAAGTGTGGCATTTTTTATGAACATTCAATCGCGTTTCTTATTTGAACAGCGCTTTTATGAAGAGCGTAAACATGGAGAGGTGCCGGCTGACCGCTTGAATGAATTGATGGTAGAAGCACAGAAGGAAGCCTTTGGTGACTCTTTAGATGAATACCATCCGCATTTCTGGGCATCTAAATTGCATTTCCATATTACAGGTGTGCCATTTTATAATTTCCCTTATACATTTGGGTATATGTTCTCGCTAGGTATTTACGCAAAAGCATTGCAGGCTGGGACATCGTTTGAAGAGAAATACATCGCCTTATTAAAGGATACAGCTTCAATGACAGTAGAAGATTTAGCATATAAGCATTTAGGTGTCGATCTTACTCAAAAAGCATTTTGGGAAGAAGCCATTTCGCTGGCTGTAGCAGATGCCGAAGAGTTTTTAGAAGCGACGAAAAAATAAAAAGCTCCCCGTCATGGGAGCTTTTTTGCTGGCTTTAACCACTCAAGCATCGTCTGAATGATATCCTTTTGCTGCGTTAGGGCTGAAATGTCTGCCGGCTGATCACCTTTTTGTTTGCCGTACATGCCAAATTGCGCATGATTCCCGCCGTTTATCTCATGATAAACGGTTTGAGACGGCAGATTTGTTTTCGACTTCTTGATTTTCTCTTGTGTCGCTAGTCCGTCCTTTTCAGCTGATATCGAGAGGACTTTCAAGGTCGCTTGTTTCAGGTTATCTGATGCTGGATAAGACGCAAGGAAAAAGAGTCCGTCGAGCGTGCCCTGTTTTTTTTCTGCATACATAGCGGCAGCTGTCCCGCCGAGTGAATGGCCACCAATATACCAGTGTTTAATGGATTGATGGTCCTTGATGATATCATGTGCTTTCATTGTATTGAAGATCGCAAAGGAAAAGGGCATGTCGGGAATAAAGACAGAATAACCTTTTTTCATTAGCGCCTCCCCTATATAGGCGTAAGCAAGTGGTTCCACCTTTGCCCCGGGATAGAGAATGATGCCAGTATCGCTTTTTGAAGCTTCAAATGCATACACACCATTTTTATGTTCCACTTGCTCAATGGCCACCTGCTTTTTTAATGCTTCGGATGGTCCATATGTAAAGCGGCTCCAAGTATAAAAAGCACCAAAAGCTAAAATCATCAGTGCAAGTAATGTAATGCCAGTGACTTTCAATATTTTCTTCATCACATGTCCCTTCTTTCTCATGTACATATTAAATATACCATCATTTTCTTTCATGCCAAACGGCGAGTACGCTGATCCGTCTGTGTGATAAAGTATTAATCCATTAGCACTGCATTTGGCTGTTATTTACATTCGAAATAAGAGGGCTTAAAATAGGTGTGCATTCAGACGTAACGGAGGAAGAAAGATATGAAGCAGGGACATTCTCAATTGTTGATCGAAAGTAAAAATTATCTGTTCATTTTAATCGGATCAGCCATTGTGGCGATTGGATTTAATACGTTATTATTACCGAATCAGATTGCCGCTGGGGGTGTGAGCGGGATTAGTACCATTATGCAGTCATTCGGTTTTGAAGCGGCATATGTGCAGTGGGGACTGAATATTCCGCTGTTTATCGCTGGCTTTTATTTATTAGGCGGTACATTTGGTGTGAAAACACTCGTTGGCTCTATTTTTTTACCTTTGATGGTGTTTGTCACAAGACATATTGCTCCTGTCACACATGAAGCGCTGTTAGCAGCGATTTTTGGCGGAGTGGTGATTGGGATCGGAATAGGACTCGTGTTCCTTGGAAATGGTTCTACGGGTGGAACGGCACTCGCTGCCAAAATCATCAATAAGTATACAGGGCTCACGCTTGGCACATGTTTAGCCATGATGGATGGCCTGATTGTGCTGGCTGCGATGACTGTTTTTGGCATTGAAGAGGGACTGTACGCTGTCATTGGTGTGTTTATTTCAAGTAAAACGATTGATGTGGTACAGGCCGGCTTCAGTCATTCGAAAATGGCGATGATCATTACAGGCCATGAGGATGAGGTCAGACAGGCAGTATTTGATCAAATTGACCGTGGTGTGACGAAGATTTCGGCAGTCGGAGGATATACCGATCATGACCGTCCAATTCTCATGTGTGTTGTTGGGCAATCACAATTCACAAAGTTGAAACAAGTCGTCAAAGCAATCGATGCATCAGCATTTGTGATCGTGATGGATGCAAAAGAGGTGCTTGGTGAGGGTTTTAAAAGGGCGTAAACAAGGATATAATAGCGTTGACCAAATGATTGTAAGGGAGGGAAATAGATGAAAAAGAGTGGGTTAACACTTCTATTTGTGACCATGCTTTTTGTGCTCGCGGCTTGTGGGGGTAATTCAAGCAGCAGTGACAAAGAAGGTAGTAAGAGTGCTTCTACTGTTAGCAGTGGTGAGGAAATTTATCAGCAAAACTGTATTGGCTGCCATGGTAAAGACTTATCTGGCGGAGGCGGACCAAGCCTAAAAGAAGTAGGGAAAAAATATAACGAAAGCCAAATCGCAGATATTGCACAGAACGGTAAAGGATCTATGCCAAGCGGGATGGTAGATGAGAAACAAGCGAAAGAAGTCGCAAAATGGCTTGCAGAGAAAAAATAAAACCTTTGTCTACTCGACAAGGTTTTTTTATTTTCTATATGTAGAAAAAGACTTTTGAATAGTATGAAAGCGGATTATATTAAATTTTATTAAAAAAATAAGGGTAAAAAGGCATATTTCTCGATTTTAACTGCTCTATTTACCTTTTATTTATAAGTTTTGAAATATAAATGTAATACCATTGAGTCGAATCATGACGTATAATTGGAATTGTTGAAATGTAGATGCTCAATTTTTTCATCTTTTTGGATGAAAAGGACATAAATTGCTTGTACGTATCGAAGGGTATGTGCGTGACCATACATAACGTTTTTTGACGATAAGTGTCAAAACATCATGATAAGCTGTTAGTCAGCGAATAAGAAAAGATTAGGTGATTACATGATTGAAATGAAGGAAGTCTACAAGATCTATCCTAATGGCGTAAAGGCGATCAATGGAATCAACGTCTCTATCCATCCAGGAGAGTTTGTGTATGTTGTTGGTCCCAGTGGCGCTGGTAAATCCACTTTCATCAAAATGATGTATCGTGAAGAGAAGCCAACCAAAGGGAAAATTTTAATTAATAACAAAGATTTAGGGTCGGTTAAGGAAAAAGACATTCCTTATGTGAGAAGAGAAATCGGCGTAGTATTCCAAGATTTTAAACTCCTGCCAACCCTTACAGTGTTTGAGAACGTGGCATTTGCCCTTGAAGTCATTGGTGAACAGCCTAGTATCATTAAGAAAAAAGTGCTTGAAGTACTTGATTTGGTGCAGCTGAAGCACAAAGCGCGCCAATTTCCTGACCAGCTGTCTGGCGGTGAACAGCAGCGTGTATCTATTGCTCGCTCCATCGTCAATAGTCCTGAGGTTGTCATTGCAGACGAGCCTACAGGAAACCTTGATCCAGATACATCATTGGAAATCATGAAGACACTGGAAGAGATTAATAACCGCGGGACAACAGTCGTCATGGCGACACACAACAAAGAGATTGTAAACAGCATGAAGAAACGCGTCATCGCAATTGAAGATGGAATGATTGTGCGTGACGAAGCAAGAGGGGAGTACGGAATTTATGATTAAAACTCTCTCGCGGCATTTACGTGAGAGCTTCCGTTCACTTGGAAGAAACACGTGGATGACCTTTGCATCAATTAGTGCGGTCACTGTCACACTGATTTTAGTTGGAGTTTTTCTTGTCATTATGCTCAACTTGAATAACATGGCATCGAACGCTGAAAAAGAAGTAGAAGTAAAAGTGCTCATTGATTTAACGGCAAATCAAAAGCAGCAGGATGAATTAAAAGCAGAAATTGAGAAGATTCCTGAAATCAGTGATGTGAAATACTCATCTAAGGATGACGAGCTAAAAGCTCTGATTAAAAGCTTTGGTGAAAATGGACAATCTATGGGGCTTGTTGATCAAGAAAATCCATTAAATGATGCATTTATTGTGAAAACAACAGATCCTCATGATACACCAAAAGTAGCGAAAAAATTAGAAAATTTAAAGGGTACGTATAAAGTAACCTATGGAAAAGAAGAGGTCAGCCGACTCTTTAATGTGGTCGGAGTGGCACGTAATGTCGGATTTGCGCTCATTATTGGGCTTTTATTTACAGCGATGTTTTTGATCTCCAATACGATCAAAATTACGATTTTTGCTAGACGGAAAGAAATTGAGATTATGAAGCTAGTAGGGGCAACGAACTGGTTTATCCGCTGGCCATTCTTCATTGAAGGATTACTGCTTGGTGTATTTGGTTCCATTATACCAATTGCTCTATTGCTTAGCACATATCAATATGTTGTGGGCTGGGTGGCGCCGAGAGTACAAGGCTCATTTATTTCAATGCTTCCATATAACCCGTTTGTCTATCAAGTATCACTGGTCCTTCTATTGATCGGTGCCATTATTGGTGTGTGGGGAAGCTTAACGTCCATCCGTAAATTCTTAAAAGTATAAATATATGTTTGATGGCAGCACTCGAGGATTTGATAGAAGGTGTGACCGGTTGATCCGATTCATCCGGTCGACTCTTCATGTCGACAGTTGTCATGGGAGGGGAATATCGTTTTGAAAAGAAAGCTGATAATGGCTGGAATGGCAGCGTTTATTGGAACAACGTGGCTATACATTCCAGGGAAAGAAAATCGTGCATTCGCATACGAGGACCTAGATCAAAAACGTCAACAAATCGAAGAGAAAACATCGAAGACTGAATCAACCTTGAAGAAAAAGAAATCAGAGCTGGCAAAGCTGGAAAAGAAAGAAACAAAGCTAAAACAAGAAATTGAAAAGATTGACCAAAAGGTAAGTGTTGCAACTGAAAAGGTCGCTGAAAAAGAAAAAGAAGTCAAACAAACGAAACAAGAGATCAAGAAACTAAAAAAAGACATTCAAGTCATCAACGAGCGAATTGAAAAAAGAAAAGCAATTTTCAAAGACAGAATTCGTTCTATGCAAAAAAGCGGCGGTGCAATCAACTATTTAGATGTGCTGCTAGGTGCTCGCAGCTTTAGTGATTTTGTCAGTCGTGTTGGAGCTGTCACAACGATTGTCGAAGCCGATAAAGACATGATTACAGAACATGAAAATGATTTAAAGCTGGTGGAGCAAAAAGAAGCAGAGCTAAATAATCAGCTGAGTGGGCTTGAAACATCTCTGAAAGACCTTGAAGCACTGAAAAAGGATTTATCCAAGCAGCAAAAAGAAAAGGGAAAAGTCCTTGGTCATGTTACGGAAGAAAAAGAACATGCACATGATGAACTAGGCAAGCTTGAAAACGAAAAAGACATTCTAGCGAACCAGCAAGCGGCTGTGAAGTCTGAGGAAGCACGCCGTCAAAAGGAAGAAGCCAAAAAAGCAAAACAAGCAGCTGCTGAAAAAAATGTACCTGCATCTCGTAGCGGTGGCTCGGATCAAGTATCTGATACACCAGCAAGCAGCTCAGGTTTCATTAAGCCGGCTGCAGGTAGATTCTCATCAGGCTTTGGCGGACGCTCTGGCGGACAGCACTACGGATTAGATATTGCCGCAAAAGGCACAGTATCTGTCGTCGCAGCAGCATCTGGAACAGTCACAAACTCAAGCTACTCAACGAGCTACGGGAATGTTGTATTTATTACGCACAATATCAATGGACAGACATATCAAACGGTATACGCCCACCTGTCAACAAGAAGTGTATCAACAGGGCAGAGAGTGGAACAAGGACAGTTCCTCGGATACATGGGGAACACAGGTCAGTCGTATGGCCAGCATCTTCACTTTGAAATTCATAAAGGATTATGGAATGGCGCAAAATCAAATGCTGTCAATCCAGCACCATATATCCGCTAACAAAAAAGCCGATAACCCCACGTTATCGGCTCAGCATGTAGACAAACCCTCGCATTCTTTGTCAGGTCTGCGCGCCGGTGCTCACGAATGTCCAATTCGCTCCGCTCCGGTGCTCGTCCTTCCTAGACTTCAAGGGCTTTCTATCACGCTGAAAAGAAGACAAAGGGCTAAAATCAAGATCATTTTAGCCCTTTGTCAACCATCTAAAGCCGATAACCCCATGTTATCGGCTTTTTCGAATCTAAATAAAATTAAAATAAAAGCAGTAACCCAGCAATAATAGGTGTTAACAGCACAGCGGATTTCAATAAAAGCTTTGGTGCAAGTCGTGTAAACTTCGCGCCGATAAATGCCCCTAATACTGTTCCAATTAAGATTTGAATCAGTAAAATAAAATCAACATACCCCTCTGAAATATAGCCAATTCCACCACCGATGGAGATCGGGATGATGACAAGCATGGTCGTGCCAACTGCCTGTCGAATCGACAGCTTCAGTAAAATCAAAAGCCCAACTTGAATAAATGGTGCGGACCCAATACCGAACATGCCTGACAGCATACCTGATACAAGTCCTAAAATAATGCCCCTTGTCATCAGCTGACGTGAAGAAAGCGGCTGCTGCTCTGCTTCTTCATTGAGGACAAATAATTTGATCATCATAAAAACAGCAGATAAAAAGAGCATCCCGGCTGTTAAATAGTGCAAGCTTTCCTCTGGAATAAAAGGAGCAACCTTAGCCCCTGCAAAAGAAGCAATACAAGCCAAAGCCCCAACAATTAAACCGGATTTCAGCTGAATATTCCCTTCCCGGTAGTGGCTGTATGCACCTGATAACGTCGTAAATGCCATAGCGGCTAAAGATGTCCCGAGCGCTGTATGGATCGGGATATCAAAAATTAACGTAAGCAATGCGATGACAAAACCAGCCCCGCCTGCTCCTACAAATCCTAATAAAATTCCTAATAAAAGCATCGTCAATATAATATACATAGCGAAGACTCCTTCTCGATCATAACAAAATAAAAATTACACCTAATGAAATGATTAGTCAAGCCTTCATGAGAGAATGTCCTTACATGAAATCCCTTCTTCTGGCATATAATAACTCAGGTCATCAGGAAGAGTTGAAGAAGGAGGCCAAATATGAAAAAACAAATCGCATCTATTATGGCAAGTGTCGTTCTATTAATCAGTGCAGGGGTGATCACGCATAAAGAGGGGACTCATGCAGAGTCACCGAGATCAGCTGCTATGGTGGCTGGACAAGCTCAATCAAGTGATCGGGCGAAAGAAAATGGAATGGAGAAAATCGAGAAAGCCTATGATCTCATTTCGAATGAATATGTAGAGGAAGTGGATCGCCAAAAGCTGCTTGAAGGCGCCATTCAAGGCATGCTTTCAACTTTAAATGATCCATATTCAGTATATATGGACAAGCAAACAGCAAAACAATTTTCTGATTCGCTTGACTCCTCCTTTGAGGGAATTGGGGCAGAAGTAGGGATGGATGAAGGAAAGATCATTATCGTCTCTGCCTTTAAAAAATCCCCTGCAGCAAAAGCAGGTCTTAAGCCAAAAGATGAAATCATCAGTATTGATGGTGAGCCAATGAAAGAAAAAAGCTTAAACGATGCTGTGCTGAAAATAAGAGGAAAAAAAGGAACGTCTGTCGCCTTGAAAATTAGACGAAACGGGATTGAAAAAGAGTTAACGTTCCATATCAAACGAGAAGAAATCCCGCTTGAAACCGTGACTTCCTCTATCAAAGAGGTAAATGGTCATAAAACAGGTTATATTGCGATCTCTAGCTTCTCAGAAGATACTGCGAAGGATTTCACGTCAAGCCTGAATAAGCTCGAGAAAAAGGGTATAGAGGGTCTTGTACTGGATGTGAGAGGAAACCCTGGCGGCTATCTACAAAGTGTGGAAGATATTTTGAAGCATTTTATTACGAAGGATCAGCCCTATATTCAAATCGCAGAACGGAACGGCGATCGAAAACGATATTTTTCCAAACGGAAAGAACAGAAGCCTTACCCAGTCAACGTCTTAATTGATAAAGGCAGTGCATCCGCTTCTGAGATTCTTGCGGGTGCAATGAAAGAAGCCGGAAAGTATGAAGTGGTAGGCGATGTCTCCTTCGGGAAAGGAACTGTGCAGCAGGCGGTCCCAATGGGAGATGGAAGTAACATTAAATTAACGCTTTATAAATGGCTCACCCCAAAAGGGAATTGGATTCACAAAAAAGGTGTTGTTCCCACCATTGCCATTCATCAGCCAGATTACTTTACTGCCGGTCCGCTTCAGCTAAAGGAACCGCTTCAGCTTGATATGAACAATGAAGAGGTCAGACAAGCGCAGACACTGTTAAAAGGGCTGTCATTTGATCCCGGCAGAGTAGATGGATATTTTGATGAAGAAACGAAAAAAGCCGTACTTGCATTCCAAAGCACATATAATCTTGAAAAGTCAGGTGTCATTGATTTAAAGACAGCAAAAATGATGAACAAAATGGTAGATGAAGTCAAATCCTACGAAAAAAATGATCTTCAGCTGCAGACTGCACTAAAAGCACTATATCTCAAAAAGTAAAGAGGCGAAGAAAAGCCTCTTTTTTTTGGTTCATTAGTGTCATGAACATGTAAAAATTTATTCTTAAAAATATATTATATCGAGAAATATATTCATTTATTTTACAAAAAACATAACATTCCATCGAATTTACCCGATAACATATTTATATAAGAGACTTTCTGTTGATTTAAACATGTCATGAAAATGAAACTTTTGAAAGTTGTATGTTACATAAATAATTCTTACAATAAAAAGTAGCACTCATTTTAAATATTTTATTTTTTGCGGATATTCAGCTTGAGCTTAAAGCTGTACCGAGGTTTGCGCTTTTCTTAAAAGAACTAGTAAATGGGGGTACACAATTGAAAAGGGCAAGTATTGTGAGAGAGAAAAAATATTACGAGTTGGTAGAGGAGCTTAAGAGTCGTTCGAAAGATGTGACGTTTTCCGCTACAAAGGCATTAAGTCTGCTCATGCTGTTAAGCAGATACTTGGTCAATTACACAACTGTAGAATCAGTCGACGAAATCGATGAGGACTGTGCTGAGATATACTTCAATTATTTAATGGATAATCATAAGAGACTTGGTATAAACTTAACCGACATCAAGAGGTCGATGCAGCTTCTCGGCGGCATACTAGATGTAGATGTAAATCACTATTTAAAAGATTTTTCACTGTCGAATGTCACACTTTGGATGAATCAGGAGAAATAAACCTGATGTCAAGCATCGATTTATTTGATAGAATAAGAGAAAATGCTTGACTTGGGCGGTGAACGATAATGAGCTCGGAGTGGATGGGAGCCGGATTAAAAGCGGTCGGTCTGTTTTTAATCCATCCTCTTTTTTATTTCATGATATTAATCAGTCTATTGTATGGCTACATCCGCGTAAAGCGGGAGAGAAAAGCGTTTCAAACAAGAATAGAAGATGTTTACGATGAACTCAAATTTACATATTCAAAGGGATGGATTCCAGGAATTTGTCTATCTGTCATTTCGGTGGGCTTAGGGATTGCCCTCCCGCCTGGATTCATCGTACTGATTGCAGCAATGACCATCGTATTTTCTTTATTCTTTAAGGCGAGTGCGCTTTCGTCTGCATACACACTCGGTTTCAGTTTGATTGCGGCACTTGGGCTGATGAATTTCCAAGTGAGTCATTCTTGGCTACCGCAGCTCTCAATGATGAATACATCAGCCGTTGTTATTTTGCTAGGGCTCCTATTAATGACCGAGGGAATTCTAGCATACCGAACGGCGCATTTACGTACATCGCCTGCAATGGTGATGAGTGCGAGAGGACTTTTGATTGGCCAGCAGCGGGCAAACCGTCTGTGGCTTTTACCGCTTGTTTTGCTGATGCCGGCAGGTGAATTGACTTCTTCTCTACCATGGTGGCCGGTGCTTCAAGTGCATGACCAAAGCTTCTCATTTATTTTGATTCCATATATCATCGGCTTCGGTCAGCGGATTCAAGGATCACTGCCAATTGTTAGTATTCAAATTACAGCCCGGCGTATTCTCATGCTCGGACTTGCTGTTGCCTTACTAGGTGCTGCAAGTATTTGGTTTGAACCTATCGCCTGGGGTGCTGTATTGATAGCAATTGTAGGAAGAGCCTTTCTTTCATGGAAGCAGAGGATGAATGATAATGCTGCCCCGTTCTACTTCTCTAAGCGTAATCAAGGGCTGATGGTGCTAGGGATCATTCCGAATACACCTGCGGCCGATTTAAAGCTTGAGATCGGAGAAGTTATTACAAAGGTGAATGGAATTGAAGTCAAAACGGTTTCGGAATTTTATGAAGCTCTTCAAACCAACCGAGCTTTGGCAAAGCTTGAGATCATTGGCCTCAATGGTCAGACAAGGTTTGAGAAACGAGCTTCTTACGAAGGAGAGCATCATCAGCTTGGCATCCTGTTTGTGAAGGATGACCCGCAGCAGGAACCAACGGCAATTTCATCTTAAAAAAGCTGCTAGAGATGGCAGCTTTTTTCTTTTGGACGTACTTCTTTTCCATAGGATTCGCCCCATTCACGCATAGCGAAGATGATCGGCTTTAATGTATTTCCAAGAGAAGTCAGTGAATATTCGACACGAGGGGGAACCTCCTCATACACTTCTCTGTGAACCACGCCGTCTTGTTCAAGCTCACGTAATTGCAGCGTGAGAACACGCTGAGAAATTCTTGGCAGAAGCCGGCGTAATTCGTTGTATCGTTTCGGGCCGCAAGTCAAATGATAAAGGATGACTCCCTTCCATTTCCCTCCAATGACACTCGTTGTGACCGAAACAGGACAGCCGTGATTCACAATGCTGACTGGATTGGATGGTGCGCTCATCTTTTACACTCCTTTCTAAGACGAAAATGGTGATATACGAACATGATTGTGCCTAACGAACAAAAATGTGCGTACTTGAATCGATGGAAGCTTTTCTTTTACCATAGAGATATCACATCACACATTCGGGCTGTTTGTTTTCTTATCATAACAATTTCTATATGAGAATGGAAAGAAATTGGATTGATGAAACATACACCCTATTTGATCAATAGAAAGGATGAATAAAATGCGAGACAAAGAGCAATTAAAAAAAGAAATCATAGAGGCGTATGAATTCCGTCATGCGACAAAAGAGTTTGACCCGACGAAAAAGATTCCAGAAGATGATTTTGCGTTTATTTTAGAAACAGGAAGACTTTCTCCAAGCTCTGTAGGATTTGAGCCTTGGAAGTTCCTCGTCGTTCAAAATGAAGCCTTTAGAGAAAAATTAAAAGAGTATACATGGGGGGCACAAAAACAGCTACCAACAGCCAGCCATTTTGTGATCATCTTGGCAAGAACCGATGCACGCTATGACTCAGCATACGCAGAATACATCAACAAGCAAATCAAAGGAATGACAGACGAGACGTTTGAAATGGTAAAGGAACGCTATAAAGAATTCCAAGAGAACGATCTCCATTTGCTTGAAAATGACCGGACGCTTTTTGACTGGGCTTCAAAACAAACGTATATTGCCCTTGGAAACATGATGACAGCTGCTGCACAAATCGGCATTGATTCATGCCCGGTTGAAGGATTTAGCTACAAGGAGATTCATCGTATTCTAGAGGAAGAAGGGTTCCTTGAGGATGGTCAGTACGACGTTTCTGTCATGGCAGCCTTTGGTTATCGTGTCACTGAGCCAAAGCGCGGCAAAACGCGCCGCCCAATGGATGAAGTAGCTGTTTGGATTCGTTAAGAGAGGTTGTCTGAAAAAGGATGTTGACAATTGCGTGGTTAGTCAGTATATTTAAAAAATAAAATCTTTGATGAATATACAAATTGACTATAAACGCTTTGACTTGAGAATAGTAGATGAACATCCGTTTTTTAAGAGAGCTGCGGGTTGGTGCAACGCAGTAAAACGAATCATTGAACTCGCTCAAAGAGCGGTAAGACTGAATGAATCGTAAGTCTTTACGTGTGACCTCCGTTATCGGGTTTCAAGTTGGATTCAGCTGTAGCTGGATCAATAAGAGTGGTAACGCGGTTGCAAGGTCAGTCGTCTCTTCAAGGAGATGGCTGGCCTTTTTATATGCTTTTATCCTATATTTGTCTGAAGATTCAAATTTAAAGGAGCTATAGAAAATGGAAAAGGAACATGTGCATTTAAAACGAACAATGACGTCAAGGCATATTATGATGCTTGCGCTTGGCGGTGCAATCGGTGCTGGTCTGTTTAAAGGAAGCAGTTCTGCCATTGATATTGCAGGCCCTGCTGTCATTTTGGCATATATGATTGGTGGTCTTATCTTATTATTTATTATGCAAGGACTTGCCGAAATGACCGTTTCAAGACCTGGCGCAAGAACATTCCGTGATTTAATTGAACCTGTGTTAGGAAAATATCCAGCCTATTTCTTAGACTGGATCTATTGGAAAATGTGGGTGCTGAATATTGCTGCAGAAGCGATTGTGTCTGCGATCTTTATTCAGTACTGGTTCCCGCAAGTGCCGATTTGGACGCTTGTGTTAATCATTTCACTTGTTGTGACATTGATCAATGTTTGTTCAGTCAAAATGTTTGCTGAAACAGAGTACTGGCTAGCTTCTATTAAAATCGCTGTCATTATATTATTTATTATCATTGGGCTTACAATGCTGTTTGTCTCGTTTGGGCAGCATGCGGCACCGGGATTATCCAACTTAACCGGCCACGGAGGGTTTTTCCCTAATGGAACGGGCGGCTTAATTGCGGCTATGCTGGTTGTGGTGTATTCATATGGCGGAACAGAGATGATCGGGGTCACCTTAGCGGAAACCAAAAACCCTGAAAAAGTCATCCCAAAGGCGATTCAAAGTACGTTTGTACGAATCATTGGTTTCTATGTACTGCCGTTCTTTATCATTGTCAGCTTAATCCCTTGGAATCAAGTAAACAATGAGCAAGTCAGTCCATTCGTCACAGTGTTTGCAACAATTGGCGTCCCGTATGCAAGTGACATCATGAACGGTATCATTTTACTAGCGATCTTGTCTTCTATGAACTCTGGACTGTATGCGTCATCAAGGGTCCTGTATACGCAGGCGATGGATGGACGTATATGGAAAGGCTTCTCCAAGCTATCCAAACAACAGGTGCCTGTCAGAGCAATCCTTGTGTGTACATCCACTTTGTATGCAGCTGTATTGATTTCTCTTTTTGTGGGGAGCCAAACCTTTAATTATTTGATGGGCTCTTTAAGTTATACGGTCTTATTCATCTGGTTTATTATAGCTGTCGGCCATTTGAAATCTCGCAGCGTAGCAGAGCCAGGGGGATATCGCGTCAAACTGTATCCTTTCACAACATGGTTTTCTGTGATGGCGATCATTGCCATTTTTATCGGGGTTGTGTCAACAACGCCACTTGTACAAACGATGGTCACAATGGGCATTTATCTCATCATTACACTTTCTTTCTTCATCAACCGAAAGCGGTTTGAAACAGCCGCTTAATACAAAAAAGCGTGCTGGACCTTTTAAAGAGGTCTCACACGCTTTTTTTAATGCTGTTTGTATTGCTTGAAATGAACAGGGGATTGAACAGGCTGTGGCTTTGACTGAAGCCCGTAACTCTCTCTTACAATGTAAAGCGGACGATCTTTTGCCTCATCGTAAATTCGGCCGATGTATTCCCCGATCATTCCTAGCATAAAGAGGATAATGCCGCTAAAGAATAGCTGTATGACAATTAATGAACTCCATCCTGTAATGGTGCTGTTTGTAAATAGCTTTAAGTATAGTACAAGAAACATTGAAATGAATCCGATAGCAGAAAGGGTAATGCCTGCTACGCTCGCTAGCTTCAAAGGTTTATAGGAAAAGGAAGTGATTCCGTCCATCGAGAGCTTGAGCATCTTTTTGAGCGGGTACTTTGTTTCCCCTGCTAGACGTTCATCTCGAACATACTCTACGGCAATTTGTTTGAAGCCTACCCAACTGACTAAGCCGCGAACAAATGGGTTTTTCTCTCTTATTTTTCTCATCTCATGGCACACTCTACGATCCATTAACCTGAAGTCACCGGTGTCGATGGGGATATCGACTTCGGTAATTTGACGTAAAACGCGATAGAAAAGGGATGCAGTTTGCTTTTTGAAAAAGGTTTCGCCTTTTCGTTTGGTGCGGACGGCGTAGACGACTTCATAGCCTTCCTTCCACTTTGCGATCATCTCTAATATCAATTCAGGCGGATCTTGTAGGTCTGCATCTATCACGATGACAGCTTCTCCCTTTGCATAATCCATCCCAGCAGTAATTGCGATTTGGTGTCCAAAGTTACGAGAAAAATCAATGAGTCTCACATTAGGGTCGTTTTGACAGTACCCTTTAATTAGTTCAGCTGTTCGATCCATACTACCGTCATTGACGAAGAGAAGCTCGTATGCTTCTCCCGTCGAATCCATGACAGTTTTCAGTCGCTGATAGGATTCATGGATCACAAGTTCTTCATTATAGACTGGAACCACAATAGAATATTGTATACTTTTGTCCATCAGCCATTCCCTCCTTAATAGATTTAGTCGACAGATAGTTCGTAAAGGGTACCGCTTTCCATTCCGCCCCTTTGTCCGTTGGTCGAATTAGATTGTTTAGATGACTGGCTGTTCGAGCTCTCTGTTGTCTTCGTTTCGGTTGAAGAAGTATTCTGCCATTTAGAAGCGGCTACTTCCTTACCATTTTTCTGAATCCAAGTTAGAATATCTGAGCTTCCGCCTCTCATGCCGGAGAGATAGAAGTATTTGATTTTCCCGTCTTTGACGAGCTGTTTAAATTCACTAAGCGTTAAAATGTCATCGGAGCCACTAAAACCACCTAGCGCCATCACCGCATTTCCTGTCTTGATAATATAAGGAGCGGCAGTAGTTGCATCTGTTGTACCAAACAGGAATTCTTCACCTGTATTGTTTTTCTCAAGGTAGCTGATCAGCTTTTCATTTACCTGTGAACTCATGCTGCCGCTTGAAGTCGCAAGCTGAGGACCAGCTTCTGGGAGCATGCTATTTCCTCCGTAGAGAAGCGGTGTGCTTGCCCAATAGAGCGGTGTGATCAACATACCAAGAATGGCTATGAGAGAAATCAGTTGTTTTAGCTTTGCCTTTCCTTTTGTGAAGAAAAGGGCAAGGACAGAGCCAACACCAATGAGACCGACCGCAATGCTTAAGCCAAAACCAATCGTGCTTGTAAAGGTAGATAAGATAAAGATTTCAAATGCTGTTGTCGCCAAAATGGCAATCGGAAGCAGCCATTTTTTAAAGCCAGTTTCTGTTTGGAACAATTGAGTCATGGCGACCCAGCCTGCCCCTGCTAATACGGCAATTGGCGGTGCCAGCATGATCAAATAATAATGATGGAAAAATCCTGCTATACTGAAAAATGCTGCAACTGGTATAAGCCAAGCTAACCAAAATAGCGTTTCTTTTTGTTTTGTATTGAGACGTCTTCTTTCAAATACTGTCGATAAGAAGATCCCAATCGTGCCAAAGATAGCAAATGGAAGCAACCAGCTGATTTGATCGGATAATTCAGATTGGAACAGACGTAATGGACCCTTGGTTCCTGTACCAAACATGCCGGAGCCACTTCCCATCTTGCCTCCTCCGCCACTAGGTGGACCATCGCCGTTTCCTCCCTCTCCTCCAGAAGGCATGTCAGGTGGTGTCGTGCCATTTGCATTACTCGGCGGTCCTTGCATAGATGGTTGTTCCTGACCGGAAGATTGATTTGAGCTGTCTGAGCTGCTTTGATTCCCATTAGATGGCGGCTGAGGCATGGCGGATGAATCATCATTATTTTGCTGATCTCCCTGCTGAGAAGGGGGTTGACCTTCTGAGCCGCCGCCCATTCCGCCACCACCGCCAGACTGCTGACCAGTCAGCCGCTGGAGACCGTTGTAACCAAAGGCTAGTTCTAATGCAGAATTTGATTGACTTGATCCCATATAAGGACGATTGTCTTTGGAAATGAGATCAACCGCTATGGACCATGAAGCAGATACACCTAAAAGGACAATCATTGAAACCATCAACGAGAGTAATTTTTTCTTCCATGTCGTTCGGTAAGCAATGATGTAAAAGAGAATGAGTGCTGGCACGATCATATAGGCTTGTAGCATTTTTGTATTAAAGCCGACGCCAATCATCGCAAATGAAGCGATCGCCCAAAGCACCTTTTGCTGTTTTACAGCCTTGAACATCATTCCTGTTGCTAGTAAAAGTATAAAGACAAGTAAGCTGTCAATATTATTTGTGCGAGATACAGCAACCGCAATCGGTGTACACGCCATGATAAGTGCTGCTAATCTTGCCGCTGCTTGACCAAATGTTGGTTTGACAAGACGGTAGATCAGATAAACAGATCCAATGCCAGCTAAAGCTTGAGGCATGATCACGCTCCATCCATGGAGACCAAAAATTTTGGCACTGATCGTTTGTAGCCAGAAGGTGAGCGGTGGTTTATCCACCGTGACATACCCTGCTGGATCAAATGAAGCAAAGAAGAAATTATGCCAGCTTTGCATCATACTTGTGACAGCCGCAGTATAATACGCATTCACCGTATCATCTTTCCAAATGTTATAAATGTTTAAGATGGCAGATAAGATCAATATGAAAAATAAATAAATATCAAATTTCTGAAAACGTCTGATCAAAAGCACGTCACTCCTTTTTCTTAACTTGAAAAAAGTGTAACAAGCAAATATGAATAAAATGTTAATAAAAAAAGACCATTTTTTTATTTTTTAGGGAATAAAAACAGCTCTTGTGGAAAAGAGCTGTTCAAGTTGTAGAGAAATGCTATGGATACTGAATCTATCAGATAAAGAAGAGGTTCCAATGAGAGTAGATATGTGAGTTGTTATTGAGTAGGTAAGCTCTCATTGAATGAAGCATTGGGAAGTTGAATGATGGCTGTTGTACCGAGTCCCTGCTCAGATTGAATAGTGAATGTGCCATGATGTTTTTTGATAATTTGATAGACAATAGCTAGTCCAAGCCCAGAGCCGCCATCCTTTCTCGTGCGTGCCTTATTGACTCGATAAAACCGCTCAGAAACATGCGGGAGATCTTCTTTTGGAATGCCATTGCCTTCGTCTGTCACTCTCAATTCAGCAGTGTCTTGCTGAACATGTAATTCAACTGAAATGGACTTCCCAGATGGGGTGTAGTGAATGGCATTGTCTAGTAAATTACGAACCACTTGTTGTAGGCGATCGCTATCACCATAAACAATACAATCCTCTTCAAGTGTCCGTTTAAGAGAAATGCCTTTTTGATTAGTGATGAATGCCATTTGATCAAGAACATCATGAATAAGCTGTGCAAGAACGATTGGTTCCCTTGTCAGTGGATAAGAATCCCCCTCTAAGTGCGCAAGGTCTAAAAGATCGTGAACAAGCCTGCTTAAACGTGTGGCTTCATCTTGGATGATTTGCATTCCTTTTTTTTGATCAATGACGCCCTCTTCAATTCCTTCTGCATATCCTTTCATATAACTTAAAGGAGTTCTAAGTTCATGAGAGACATTCGCAAGAAATTCTCTGCGGTGCTGTTCCGCCTTTTCAAGGGTAGAAGACAGTTTATTAAAGGAACGGCTAAGCTGATTTAACTCATCCCCTTTTTTAGTCACAGCCATGCGTTTTGAAAAATCACCAGATTCCATTTCCATTGCAATTTCTTTCATTTTATTAATCGTTCGCACCACTTGATTGGAACTCTTATATCCGATAAAGAAAATCAGCAGAAGGATAAATAAAATAGATACGCCAAGTGTCAATCTGATTTGGACAAAAGGCTCATAAACATCGGATAAGGGCATCGAGAGAAAAATGGTCCCTGATAGGTCAGCTTTGTTTGAGAAAACAGGGATGGCGATACCGAGAATATCTTGGTGAAACTGTGGGTGTTCTCTAATTAACACGACGGTTTCTCCTTGAAGAAGCTTTTGGCGTTCCTTGAACGTGATGAGGTTATCGTTTGTGTTCGTATCAAAAGGGATACCGCTTGAAAGCTCCATTGGGTCATCTGTGAAAATAACGTTCGCCTCACTCGAGTCATTTGCCCATTCAATTCTATTGGTAAAATACGTGTCTTTACCGTGTTTGTGGTATATTTCTGCCAGCTTTTTTCCTTGTAAACTTAAGGAGTCGATTTGTTTATCAATATACAAGTGCTGGTATAAGTAATAGGTTAGTGCGAGAGCTGAGGCTGCAACAATTCCGGTCACTGCAAGAATTAAGAAAAGTACTTTCTTTTTAATGGATAATGGCTTCATTCGTCCTCCTCAAACTTATAGCCGACACCCCAAACGGTTTTGATATGCCGTTCCGCTTCCTTTAATTTCAGTCGTAGCGTTTTAATATGTGTATCGACTGTTCTTAAAGAACCACTGGTCGAGTGTGATTCCCACAATTTTTGATAAAGTTGTTCACGGGAAAATACTTGGCCTTGATTAAGCAGAAGAAACATGAGCAAATCAAATTCTCTTCTTGTTAAATTAATGGGCTCTTGATGGAGGTAGACTTGTCTGCCATCTTGATCTATTTCCAAGTCGCCGATCTGCATTCGGCTGCGCTTTAGCGAAAGACCCCTAATTCGTCTTAAGGTCGTTTCAATTCTTGCAGCAAGCTCACGCAGACTGAAGGGCTTCATGATGTAGTCATCTGCTCCAATTTCAAGCCCTTTAATTCGATCCTCTTCATAGCTTCTAGCTGTTAAAAATAAAATGGGAATTTGGGATGTTTGCCTGATACGCTGGCAGACTTCGAATCCATCCATATCAGGCATCATGATATCCAATACAACAAGGTCCACGGGTTCCCTTTCAAGCTGATGTAAGGCATCCATTCCATTACTTGCAGTGATGATGTGAAAGCCTTGTTTTTGCAAAAAGGAGCCGATTAACTCAAGCATATCTAATTCATCATCTACTATTAAAATATGCATCTGTTCTTTCTTCATTTCTTTTCCTCCAAAACGATAGCATAGGGCCCTGATGGGACATTCAGTCGTTTTTTCATCATGAATGTATGTTTATCAATGACTGAAACTGAATTGTCATCTAAGTTACTCACATATATTGATGCGGTATCAGCGGTGATATAATTCGGATTTTGACCAGTTTCAACAGAAGCAAGCTGCTTATTCGTCTCTGTATTTACTTTGTATAGCGTATGGTCTCCATGACATAGAACATATAAAGTAGAGGAATCTTTCTCTGAGAAAAAAGCAACTGGCATGACGCCTAGTTTGATTTCTCGCTGCTTTTTACCTGTTTTAGGGTCGTAAGCAAAAATACTTTTATTTAAGGTTCCTGGTTTACCATGTCCGCCAATCCAAATGGAATGTCCATCAAAATGAATGCCAGAAGGACGTTCTAGTACAGAAATCGTACGTATATTTTTTTCTTTTTTAATATCTATGACTGAAACTGTATGACTTTCTGCATTTAAAACAAACAAAGTTCCTGCAGAAGAAAGCGCCATAGAAGAGGGTGATTTTCCAGTTTTCACAGATGCTTTTATTTTTTTCCTCTGTGTATCAATCAAATAAACGACATTCTTCTTTGAATCCGCTACAAGTAAAGTGTGAGAAGCTGCATCATATGTAAGTGAAGTCAGCCCTTTATTCACGTCCATATAATCTGTTGCTGTTCCTTTTTTTAAATTGATTTCTATAAGGGATTGCCCTTCTTTACTTGTGGCAATGATGACGTCTTTGTTGATTTGAATGAGATCAGTAAGTGGATGTTTTAAATCAACGGAAGAGACAATTTTATTCTTTGATAAATCAACAATTGAAAAGGAGGCCTTTTTTAATTGAGAAACCACAGCGACCGATTGTGCGCTGCCAGGTGGCGTAAATTGCTGTTCCTTTCCGCATCCTGATAGCAAGATCAGTAGAGCTGATAAGCAGAGCAAATAATATTTCACACGTTCCATCCTTTCGCTCCTTTGCGTCCTTTATTTTCAAAAGCATACCACAAAAATTGTGAAAAAAAATCGAAGTTATCATTGCTGAAAGATATGAAAAAAGCTTTTAGGTGGGGAAGTGGGACAATTTTTAGCTGAAATCCCATTTTCGTCTAATCATATGACATTTTTCTATCTATAAAAGGTGATTTTCATGGTTTGATTATCGTGATCTTTATAGATTACAGTGATACAAATATCAAAACTCCCCGCCCTAAAAAAACATAGAGCGAAGGGAGTCATTAGGTAGAATGTCCTGATGATGGAGAGGTGGATGTTGTTTTTACGCGTTGAGATAAAAGGAAGCCAAGGATACCCGCGCCCATTAATACAATAAATAGAGCTTGAAAACCACTCATAATCCCAATCAATGTAGATGATATGATACTGCCAAAATATCGAAAGGTAGAGAAGATACCCGATGCTGAACCAGACAGACTTTGATCAACAGATGTTAAAGAAGCCATCTGCATACTGGTCATGCCAATTCCTGATGAAATTCCACCTGCGATTAATGTGATAATGAGAAGTGGCAAACTTGGGTAACTGCTTAGTGTGATAAGCATGATGCCTGATAAAGTAAGACAAAGAAATGAAAATCGAATCATCTTTTTTGCGCCTTTTATCGGATGAAGCTTTGCCCCGAGCAAGCCACTAATAGACATACAAAGTGAAAAAACCGATAGAATAATACCGCTTTGTGTATGAGAAAGTGAAAGTTGTTGTTCCATAAACAGCGGCATAATGAGAAGGATGGCGTACATGACAAAATTGCTTAGCATGATAGAAAGGTTGGCGTTTGTAAAAGCACTGTTATTAAATAGTGACAAATCAATGATCGGATTCTTTACCTTCCGTACATGTTTGAAGAATAAAGGAATCACGATCAATGCTAGAATCCCATAGACTAAGTATTCATTTAATACATGGCTTTTTGTGCACAGAATGAGTGTGGCAATCCCGATGGTTAAGTACAATGAACCCATGATGTCTACACTTGCTTGTAAGCGTGTATGCTTTATTTTTGGAATGAGTAAAACGCCTGTGACAAGTGTAAGGAATAAAAATGGGATATTTACTAAGAAAATAGAATGCCAATCAAAGCTCTGAATGAGAATCGAGCCAATAAAAGGCCCAAGTGCAGCACCAATACCTGCTCCAAAACCAAAGTATCCCATTGTTTTAGACAGTTTTTCAGGTGATACCGTTGCACGAATCAACGCAATGCTGTTCGGTGTTAAAATAGCTCCGCCGGCTGCTTGAATGGATCGAAAGGTGATGAGAAAAGCAAGATTAGGTGCTAAAGCACATCCAATCGAGCCAATCAAAAAGAGCATCACACCGACTAAATACATGTTGCGGTGGCCGTATATATCTCCTAGCTTACCAGCGATAGGCTGAGCGACCGCCATAACAATAAGATAAATCGTGACAACCCAAGTAATGTTTGAAAGGGATTGTTCATAATAAGTTGATATGGATGATAGAGCGACTGCGATCATGGTTGAATTGACTGGAACTAATATTGCTCCAAGTAACAAAGAATAGATGATCAAGCTCTCTTTTTTTAATCTCAATGTCTATACCACCTTTTGTAAAAAAGAAGAATTTCACCCTTTAAGTGGGAGAAATTCCTCTCATGAAAATGTGTGTGCATGTCTCAATAAAATCTTCTTTCTGTGTTAAAACGAGTTGGAAGTCCTGCTCTAGCTGTTGAATAAAAAATCCGAAATACGTACTAATGAAAATATCTGCGTAGATGGCTTCATTTCCTTTTAATACATGATGCTGTTTACTCATCGTTTTGAAATATTGTATCAGCATTTCCCTCAGTTCTTGAGGATAAATTTTTTCATGACTTGTCAAATCCTTAAACATAGCTGGTTCTCGCATGCTGATGTAAATAAATTCTTTATTAGAAGTCAAATCTTCAAGGAAATAGTTGCCGAGAAACTTTAAATCGGTGTATAAATCTCCTTTAAATTCTGCTTCTAAGGTTTTTGTTGGTGTTGATTTCATTTTCATAATGGCAGCAATCACGCCGCGTTTGTTTTTAAAGTTGCGGAAAATGGTCGCTTCACTCACATTCGCTTTTGTCGCTATTTCTTTGGTTGTCGTTTTTTGATAGCCCTTTTCAGATAATAGATCCATTGTTGCGCGAATGATTCGTTGATTTGTCGATTTTAACAAGCATACTCACCTCAGGTTATGAATGTGTTTGCAACAAAGTAAGTATACCGATAAAATCTATGACCGCCAATATGATCCAAACGATAAGGTTATGCCCTTGAATGCTGCTTTAATAATTGAATACGTCCATTGGCACCATCTACTGTCACAAGGTCACCTGATTGGAGTTTTTCAGTTGCTATTCGGGTTCCTAGGACTGCAGGTATCATATATTCTCTAGCGATAATAGCGGAATGTGACAAAATGCCGCCAGAATCGGTGATCACTGCTTTTGCGTCTCTAAATAAGCTCGTCCATAAAGGTGTGGTTGTTTTGCAAACTAAAATGTCATCCTTTTGAAATTGTGAAAACTCATCTGCGCATGTAATGACTTTTACTCTTCCGGAAACAATGCCGCTTGACGCTCCAATTCCATGGATCACATCGTCTGTATTGTTGTCATTTTCTCTTAATGAACCGAGCGTTCTTTCCACTTGCTCCAATTCAGCCTCAGTTGGAGAGCCAGTATAAGCTGGTGGTTGAATGGCTTCATTTTCTTTCATTTCAATTTTCCTTTGCTTGATGACCGAATCAAATGAGATAGAGGTTGAGAGTGCTTTGTGTACTTCTTCATCGTAGAGATACCAAAGATCTTCTTGGTGAGGAATGGCTCCTTTTTGTGCAAGAAGTTCACCAATTTTTAATAGGTATAGTCTAGCTTTTGCATCTAGCATCGCATCAATGTAAAAGTGATGATCATCACGAATATTGGCTGCCTGAAGGGCAAAGTGATAAAGGGCCTCAAATTTTGCTTTAAACGCCTCATCCTTCACTTGACTCATAAATTGCTCATAAGTCTCACGTCTTTTGCTCACTGCTTGAGCAAATTCTTCATTAAAATCAGATGGGTGGTGAATATGGTTTCTGATGATGTCTAAGACAAATTCAGGGTTCTCTACCCATGTTTCTTCTGTAAGGTCATGACTTTTTACAGACCGCCAGCCGTAGATTTGGAGAAATTCCTCCACTTTTGAAATGAATTGTTTTCCTTTCTCTGTGTGATTAAGTGCATATAACAGTTCTGGATTCGCTTCATGATTCGTAAATGCATGAAGAAGTTCTGCATCTTGAAGGACATCATTTGCTAGATCAGATAGCTTCTGGTCTGTTTCAAGAGATTTGTTCATCACACCTATCATCATCTCATGTAACAGGACGACTTGTTTTTGATCACCAGTATAGGTTACAAGCATGTCTTCGATCATAGCAGAGAGTATAACTTGTGGTATGACGATATCAAAATGATCCTCGTACGCTTGTATATAAAAAGCCTTTAATTCTTCGAACCCAATGATCGCTTCTTCAATGGTGATAGGCTCTTCTATTTGACGATCGAGTTTTTCGTAAAATGGAAAGAAGTTTTGCTCTAGAATTTCATACATACGTTCACTTAAATGGGGAAATAACTCAAATATGCTCTCATCAAAAGCTTGTTCAGTCCCTGTTCCTGCTTCAGGTTTAGACGGTGCAGAGTACAGATGACCTCTATAAAGTTTGATATCTTTAATATTGAGGTCAGGTACTTGATATTTTTCTCCATTTTTTTTCATCCCGCTTTTTAAAGCAGGAATGATTAGGCTTGAGAAAAGAGGGCTCGTTGGGCCTGGCATATGATCGTCCATTGAAATCCAGAAATCCTGCAGCTCTTCTGGCTGTATTTGAAAAGAAGCACCGGCTGCTTCATTTGCTGTTTTTGGTAGAGAAGCGGTAATCGGTCTTGCTTGAAGCAAATAAAAAGTACCTTTTGATATGCCGAATTCAATATCTACCCCATGTCCGTAAAGGGCCTCTACTTGTTTGGTGATTTGCGTGATTTCTTTCAATTGATCATGATGCAGGCAGAACTGGCCAGCCTTTTCCTCAGATACCGGCTGTTCAATGACACCCTCTTGGTAAGGAACAATTTGTAGTTCTTTCGTCCCTAATGATTTTTCAATAGAAAACGTTTCTTTGTCTACAATAAACGTGTCTGGTGTCACAAGTCCGGAGACGATGGCTTCACCTAAACCATAGCTTGCTGTCAGCATCATTTCGTTTGTTTTTCCCGATACTGGATTCTCACTAAAAATGACACCGGAAACGTCAGACTGGATTAATCCTTGAACGACCACAGCCATGAGCGGAATCTCTTCCTTGTTTTCATCCATCTCTTCTTTATATTGTGTGACTCTCGCTGCAAAATAAGAAGACCAGCATTCTTTGACAGCAAGTAAAAATTCTTCATTTGTTTTGATATTTAAATAGGTCTCGTACTGTCCTGCAAATGAGGCGCCTTCGAGATCTTCAGCAACAGAAGAGGATCGAACTGCAACTGAGGGATACGTCTTCCGCAATGATTGAAAGGACGAAAGTAGCTCTGCTTCCATTTGTGAAGGAAACGATGCTTCTTTGATTTTTTGTGCAAGGTTTTGTTCTGCAGGCTGCAGATTGTGATATGAAAGAAAGCTTGCAAAGCTGTTGGTTTTGATAATAAATCCATCTGGTACTGGCAGACCGTGATTGTTTAATTTGATTAAATTCACGCCTTTTGCCCCTGCGAGTGCTGCGGACTCTTCAGCCGCATGAAATAAAACTGAATACATGGGAATGCCCCCTTATCCAAATAGCCAATGGTTTGTCTGTCTCTCTATTTTTCAAAATGATAGTGCGCACTATCATTTTAATCATAGGATTTATTGGATGTTACTGTCAAAGACGTAAAGACCTATCTTTACAAAGGGGACAATCTCACTATTTCCTTCTATGTCTATAACAAAAGTCTCCGAACAAAAAGAAAAATAGATGAAATTCAAAACTGTGAATTGTTCAATATGCCAATCTTTACTATAATCAAGGGAGTAGACCATGAAGAGGGAGGGTTTTTGTGATTACAAAAGCCATATTTGCACTTGTTTTTCCTTTCCTGCTCGTAATTTTATTTTCAAAGGTGACTTACAATCATTACGTGGGCATTGCATTAACAGCAGCGCTTTTATTTGCCTCGTATATGAAAGGCTATACAGAAACCTACTTTATCGTAGGATTAGATATTATTTCTTTAGTAGCTGGGGCGTTGTTTATGGCTAAGAAAGAAGTCGAAAAAAGAGAAAAAGCTGAAAAACATCATTGATGTCCTCGTCATCAAGAGCATGATGGCTGAAAGCTGACATTTTTTATCATGAGCTGTACTTACGATTTCAAGTAAGTGCAGCTTTCTTTTTGTGATCTTTTCTGCTCATCGAATATCTCGCTCTAAAATGTTCCATACTGAAAGGAAGGTTTTCATAAGAGGGTTATTTGCCACGGGAGAGAGGGTATGACTGTATTGGAAATAAAAATCAAGTGAGACACGAACTTTAGTTCGTATTTTTGTGTTCTTTTATGATAATATATTCATTAGATAGATTTCGTAACGAAACGGAGGCTTTGATGTGAGTGACCGCTTTGAATTAGTTTCTAACTATCAGCCCCAAGGAGATCAGCCAAAGGCGATTGAAAAGCTCGTGGAGGGGATCCATCAGGGGAAACAGCATCAAACGCTGTTAGGTGCTACAGGTACGGGAAAGACCTTTACTGTATCCAACCTGATTAAAGAAGTGAACAAACCGACACTTGTCATTGCGCATAACAAGACACTTGCCGGTCAGTTATACAGCGAGTTTAAGGAATTCTTTCCGAATAATGCTGTTGAATATTTTGTGAGTTACTATGATTATTACCAGCCTGAGGCATATGTGCCTCAAACTGATACATTTATTGAAAAGGACGCCAGCATCAACGATGAGATTGATAAGCTGAGACACTCCGCCACATCGTCGTTATTTGAGCGGAGAGATGTCATTATCATTGCTAGTGTGTCCTGTATTTATGGCTTAGGTTCGCCTGAGGAATATCGAGAGCTTGTGCTGTCTTTGCGCACTGAAATGGAGATTGAGCGCAATCAGCTTCTTCGTAAGCTGGTGGATATTCAGTATTCTCGTAATGATATAGATTTTCAGCGCGGAACCTTTCGAGTACGAGGCGACGTCGTTGAAATTTTTCCTGCTTCACGAGATGAGCATTGTATCAGGGTGGAGTTTTTCGGTGATGAAATTGAACGTATTCGTGAAGTGGATGCACTGACTGGGGAAATTCTCGGTGATCGTGAGCATGTTGCTATTTTTCCAGCATCTCACTTCGTCACAAGAGAAGAAAAGATGGAAAAAGCGATTATCAATATTGAACAAGAGCTTGAGGAACAGCTGGAAAAGCTTCGTGAAAACGGAAAATTGCTTGAAGCACAGCGTCTTGAGCAACGGACAAGATATGACCTTGAGATGATGAGAGAAATGGGCTTTTGTTCAGGAATCGAGAACTATTCAAGGCATCTGACCTTGCGTCCTCCTGGTTCAACACCTTACACACTGCTGGATTATTTCCCGGATGATTTTATGATTGTTGTCGATGAGTCACACGTGACCATCCCGCAAATCCGCGCCATGTACAATGGGGACCAAGCGAGAAAGCAAGTGCTCGTTGATCACGGATTCCGCCTGCCATCAGCACTTGATAATAGACCGCTCACCTTTGATGAGTTTGAAAAGCATATCAATCATATTGTGCATGTATCCGCAACGCCAGGGCCGTACGAGCTTGAGAAAACGCCAGAGGTCGTGGAACAAATTATTCGTCCAACAGGTTTGCTTGATCCGATCATTGAGGTTCGTCCAATTGAAGGTCAAATTGATGACTTAATTGGAGAAATTCATGCAAGAGTTGAGAAAAATGAGCGTGTGCTTGTGACCACTTTGACGAAGAAAATGTCTGAGGATCTGACTGATTACTTAAAAGAAATCGGGATTAAGGTCAATTATCTGCATTCAGAAATTAAGACCCTTGAGCGGATTGAGATTATTCGTGATTTACGTCTCGGTAAATATGATGTACTTGTTGGAATTAACCTGCTTCGTGAAGGGCTGGATATTCCAGAGGTGTCGCTCGTGGCGATTTTAGATGCGGATAAGGAAGGCTTTTTACGCTCTGAAAGATCCCTCATTCAGACGATTGGCCGTGCAGCAAGAAATTCAGAGGGCAGGGTCATTATGTATGCAGACAAAATGACGAAATCAATGGACATTGCGATTCAAGAAACGAAGCGGAGACGAGAACAGCAAGAGGCATATAACGAGAAATTTGGGATTACCCCGCAAACGATTCATAAGAAAATTCGAGATGCCATTAAGGCAACGAAGATACATGAGGAATCGGAAGAATATGAAACAAATGCAGCACCAAAGCTGTCGAAAATGAGCAAAAAAGAACGAGAAAAAGTGATTGAAAAAGTCGAGATGGAAATGAAAGATGCAGCAAAAGCGCTTGATTTTGAAAAAGCAGCAGAATTAAGAGATCTATTGCTAGAGCTAAAAGCGGAAGGATGATTGCCTGATGGCTATGGAACGAATAGAGGTGAAAGGTGCTAGAGCCCACAACCTTAAAAATATTGATGTCAATATCCCGCGTGACCAGCTAGTGGTCATTACGGGTTTATCTGGTTCGGGCAAATCGTCGCTTGCCTTTGATACCATTTATGCAGAAGGTCAGCGTAGGTACGTTGAATCTCTGTCAGCATATGCGCGCCAGTTTCTCGGTCAAATGGATAAACCGGATGTGGATGCCATTGAAGGTCTTTCTCCGGCGATTAGTATTGACCAGAAAACAACAAGCCGAAACCCTAGATCAACGGTTGGAACGGTCACTGAAATCTATGATTACTTACGTCTATTGTATGCTAGAGTCGGAAAACCTATTTGTCCTATACACGGAATTGAAATTACGTCACAAACGATTGAGCAAATGACAGATCGTATTTTAGAATATCCAGAAAGAACGAAACTGCAAGTGCTTGCTCCGGTCGTATCTGGCCGCAAAGGAACACATGTCAAAGTTCTTGAACAAATTCGGAAGCAGGGCTATGTTCGCGTGAGGGTCGATGGAGAGATGGAGGACCTTTCAGAAGATATTGAGCTCGAAAAGAATAAAAAGCATTCCATTGAAGTCGTCATTGACCGGATTGTGGTGAAGGAAGGTGTGGCGGCAAGGCTGTCTGATTCACTTGAAACAGCTCTCCGTCTAGGTGAAGGCCGGGTCATGATTGATGTGATTGGACAAGAGGAGCTATTATTTAGTGAGCATCATGCTTGTCCGCACTGCGGGTTTTCGATTGGTGAACTTGAGCCGAGAATGTTCTCGTTTAACAGTCCTTTCGGCGCCTGCCCGAGCTGTGATGGACTTGGTTCTAAACTAGAAGTCGACCCTGAGCTTGTCATCCCTAATAAGGATTTGACTTTACGACAGCATGCCATTGCACCATGGGAGCCGCAGAGTTCACAATATTATCCGCAGCTTCTTGAGGCTGTATGTACACACTATGGCATCGACATGGACATTCCAGTCAAAGATATACCGTCGCATTTATTCGATAAAATTTTATATGGCAGCGGCTCTGAACTGATTTATTTTAAATATGAAAATGATTTTGGTCAGGTGCGTGAAAATGAAATTGAGTTCGAAGGTGTCCTGCGTAACATTGAAAGACGTTATAAGGAGACAAGCTCTGATTATATTCGTGAGCAAATGGAAAAATATATGGCCAATCAGCCTTGTCCGACATGTAAAGGATATCGTTTGAAAAAAGAGACGCTTGCCGTTCTCATCAATGGCCAGCACATCGGAGAAATTACCGATTTGTCTGTCTCTGATGCACTAGATCTCTATGAAAAAATCGAGTTATCTGAGAAAGATATGCAGATTGCCCAGCTCATTTTACGTGAAATCAAAGAGCGCTTGTCCTTCTTGAATAATGTGGGATTAGATTATCTGACATTAAGCCGATCGGCTGGTACACTATCAGGTGGTGAGGCGCAGCGGATTCGTCTTGCGACTCAAATTGGATCAAGACTGACAGGTGTGCTTTATATATTAGATGAACCATCCATTGGTCTGCATCAGCGCGATAATGACCGTTTGATCGGAACATTGAAAAACATGCGTGACATCGGAAACACACTGATTGTCGTGGAGCATGATGAAGATACAATGCTTGCCGCTGATTATTTGATTGATATTGGACCGGGAGCAGGGGTTCATGGGGGAGAAGTGATTTCGGCTGGAACGCCAGAAGAAGTCATGAAGGACTCGGCATCTTTGACAGGCCAATATTTATCTGGAGAGAAATTTATCCCTCTTCCGATTGAGAGAAGAAAGCCTGACGGTCGCTACATTGAAATAAAAGGTGCAAAAGAAAACAATCTGAAAAACGTCAATGCGAAGTTTCCTCTAGGCGTCTTTACAGCTGTGACCGGTGTGTCTGGCTCAGGGAAAAGTACGCTTGTGAATGAAATTCTATTGAAATCACTTGCGCAAAAACTGCATAGGGCGAAGACGAAGCCAGGGCAGCACAAAGAAATCAAAGGAATGGATCATTTAGATAAGGTCATTGATATTGATCAATCTCCAATTGGCCGTACACCAAGATCAAACCCTGCCACATATACAGGTGTATTTGATGACGTGCGTGATGTCTTTGCACAAACCAATGAAGCAAAGGTACGAGGCTATAAAAAAGGCAGATTCAGCTTTAACGTCAAAGGCGGACGCTGTGAGGCGTGTCGTGGAGATGGGATTATTAAAATTGAAATGCACTTTTTGCCTGATGTGTATGTACCTTGTGAAATATGTCACGGGAAACGTTATAACCGCGAGACACTAGAGGTTACGTATAAAGGAAAAAACATTGCTGATGTTCTTGAAATGACTGTGGAGGACGCACTGCAATTTTTCGAGAACATCCCGAAAATTAAGCGTAAGCTTCAAACGATTTATGATGTTGGGCTAGGATACATTACACTTGGACAGCCTGCGACGACGTTGTCTGGGGGAGAGGCGCAGCGTGTGAAATTGGCATCTGAGCTTCACCGCCGTTCAAACGGAAGGTCTCTTTATATTTTAGACGAGCCGACAACTGGTCTGCATGTCGATGACATTGCCCGTTTATTAAAAGTGCTTCAGCGTTTGGTTGAAAACGGGGATACGGTATTGGTGATTGAACATAACCTTGATATCATCAAGGCTGCTGATTATCTTGTTGATCTCGGACCAGAGGGTGGTGCAGGCGGCGGAACGATTATTGCCTCTGGAACACCTGAGCAAATTGCCAAAGAAGAAGCTTCTTACACAGGCCAATACTTGAAGCCTATTTTAGAACGTGACCGTGAACGAATGAAGCAGTTGGTCAAAGAAACGGAAAGTGTGACTTCATCATAAAAAAACCCTCTTTTAAGAGGGGTTCAGAATATTGACAAAGGGCTAAAATGATGTTTATTTTAGCCCTTTGTCTTCTTTTCAGCTCAGCGTGATAGAAAACCTTTGAAGTCTAGGAAGGGCGAGCACCGGAGCACAGTCCTGACAAAGAATGCGAGGGTTTGCCTACACGCTGAAACCCCTCTTGATCGAGGGGTTTTCCTTTTATTGCACATCTTCCTTTGGCATTAAATGACTGAGTTGCGTTAAATCCTTTAAAATATGGGTGCTGCTGCTGTCCAGTAGTACTTTTAAATAACGGATATCACCATATTTCGGATGAGACGGATGAATCGACTCAAGCTCTTTGATCATATCGCTGTTCATGCTTTTCTGTTTCTGTATCAGGTCTAAAAGCGTTTGGGCCGTCTGGTTTGAATTATGATGATCTGTCAAAATAATTACCCCCTATAATGATAATCACCATCTTTTCAACATATTTTAAAGGGTAATGCGTGAAGAATCTACACTTAGGTGGAAAAAGAAATAATTTGTGTCTAAGGTCATATGTAAATCGGATGATTTTGAAACTTTTTATACGCAATAAACGTATGAGTTAGAAAGGAATTTTCGTCATGAAGGAGCGAATATATGAATAGAGATCAGTCGATCATTGCATCTATTTGTTATTTTAGTGTATTTTTTATGCCGTTTATTGTACCGATTGTGGCGTATTTTGTAGTAGACCAAAAGGAAACAAAACGGCATGCAATGCGGGCATTATGGTCACATCTGCTGCCAGTTGCAGCGTCCGTTATATTGGTTTTTGGGTCCATCCCATTTTTATTAGCGACGCAGGCGAGCGACTCGGTCATTCCAGTCATGACGGTGTTCATCCTGTCCTTTTTAGTGGCCATTGGCTTTTTGATCTCAGTCATTTGGAATATCATTCAAGGCATTAAAGTACTTCAATCTATCAAATCTTAGGAGGGCTTTGTATGAATGAGAAAGAACGAATTTTAAAATTAGTAGAAGACGGGACATTATCAGCAAAAGAAGCAATTACGCTTTTAGAAAAGCTAGAGGAAAGCCAGTCTGTCTCATTAGAAAAGTCGACAGCTGATCATACCTTTCATGAAGAAAAGGCTGGAGCAGAAAGCAAAGAAAACACCACCGAGAATCTTGGTGCAAAGCTGTTTGGCTGGTTAGATTCTGCGGTGAAAAAGGTAAAAGATGTGGATCTTGATTTGAACTTTGGACAGTCAGTCGATGTTGAGCATATTTTTCAGTTCAATGACGCCTCACTCTCTCATTTAGATATTCAATTGGCCAACGGCAGTCTCAATGTGATGCCTTGGGATGATGGGGATATTCGAGCAGAGTGTCATGCGAAAATTTATCGGGCAGAGGACGGAGAGCAGGCAAGACAGCAATTTCTCAATCAATTGGATTGCGGGCTTGAAGGTGATAAATTTTTTATTCGAACGGAAAAGAAAACGATGAAAGTCAATGTCACTTTATATGTACCGCGTATCCAATACGATAAGATCAAGGTGAAGCTGTTTAATGGACCGATTCGCGGGGAAAAGCTAATGACAAAAGAACTTGCTGCGAAGACCACAAATGGCGTTGTCTCTTTTGCGTCGTTACAGGCAGACAAAGTCGGAATTGAAACAGCAAACGGACAAATAAAACTGGCTGATCACGAGTGTGGTATGATTGAAGTAGAAACCATCAATGGGCTCATAGACCTGCGCGGGAAAAGTGAATCAATTGATGCCCAGAGCTTTAATGGGAACATTGCTGTTCAGCTGTCGGATGAGAAGTGCCGTTCAATCTATGCGAAAACGACAACAGGCAGTGTAGACGTTCAGATCCCGCGTGCATGTGCAGTGACCGCTGAGCTAAAAAGCAATCTCGGGTCTATTTCTCACGATTTGCTTGATGCAGATATGGTTAAAGAGAAAAATGAAACGTTACAAAAAGAGAAAATGATCAAAGCCAATCAACAGGCAGTGCACAGTATATCTATTTTTGCAGAAACAAAAACGGGTTCAATACAAGTAAAGCACCAATCAGACAAGGAGTGATTCTACATGAAGAAGCTTTATCGTTCAGCAACAGATAAAAAAATAGCGGGAGTTGTTGGTGGACTTGCCGAATACTTAAGTGTGGATGCATCCCTGCTTCGCATTTTAACGGTGATTATCGGGTTTTTGACAGCATTTATGCCGATCTTCCTGATTTACTTCATCTGGTATTTTGTTGTTCCGGAAGAAGGCACCAACTAAATGTTTAGATGGATCGTCAGTATTTTAGTAAATGCATTACTTTTAATCGTCATTGCTGGATATTTTGATTCGGGTATTTTGCCAGGACTCGGAAGTGTGTATATTGAAGGGTTTGGCGCAGCCGTTGTGGCAAGTATCATTTTGTCCTTGCTCAATATTTTAGTGAAGCCGTTTTTGATCATTTTAACACTGCCAGTAACCGTACTTTCACTAGGATTGTTCTTATTTGTCATTAATGCCATCACACTGATGATGACATCGAGCTTTATGGGAGATAGTTTTAACATTGATGGGTTTGGAACGGCCATTTGGATGGCTGTCATTTTATCCATTTTCCATCTACTGATACAAAAAGGAATCGTGGAGCCGTTAGCGAAAAAAAGCTAACGGTTTTTTTGTGCAAAATAGAATCGTTTCCTCGTTCCATCTGTCATAAAAACCACCTTCAGGAGACACAATATCCGAAGGGAGGTGGTGCACGATGGTGAACGTGAGCAGACAAATCATGCTTTTATGTTTTTTTATCATTCTTTTTGGTTTCAATCAGCCTGCTTCAGCAGGGTCCATGCAAACACAAGTGAATATACCGAACAAGCCGTTTTCGCCTTTTATTTTTGACCAATTTCATGTGGACGTTCGTCCAGTTCAAGGAAAAAGCCGTGATCTTCAGTTTCGGGCATCTATTAGTCAGTCAGAGCACATTTTGTCTGCAAACTTGTACTATAAACAAAGTGATGAACTGGGCTACCGCTTGATTCCAATGGAACGGTTACCAGGAATGAAGCCAGAATTCACTGCGAAAATTCCGCCTGATCAATTATGGAATTCAACAGTTCATTACTATACAGAGTTCCTTACGCAGAAATCTGTGATCAAAACGGCGCAACAATCTGTTCACTTAAACGGATTTGAAGAAGACCTTTCACATATACCGGACTTACTCATCACGGAGATTGTCGTCAATTCTAAAAACCGAAAAGGCCAGGATGCATTTGAATTTATAGAAGTTTATAACACGACACATGCGCCTATCTCTCTTCAGCATTATCAGCTGCGCTACCGCAATCCTGCGCATGGCACAGAGATGGATGATGTGTATTCCTTTCACACAAACCGAGTCACCATTTCACCTGGAAAGCCTTATGTTTTCTGGTTAAGAAAAAAAGGGCAGGAGCATTTAACAGTAGCGGACTTTAATGAGATGTACAAAAGTCACTTAAAAGAGGGCGAGCATCTATCCGTCATCGAAAGCAAAGGGCTGTCCAACTCTAAATCTCGACTTGTTTCAATCACAACAAATATAGGTGAAGAGATTTCTTCAGCAGCATTTCGTTTAAAGTCATCATTGTTGAGCGAGCACAAATCCTTACTGTTCAAGTATCCGATGGATGGGACGCCGCAAATGAAGCTGATCTCGAAAATTGAGGAAGAACCTACACCTGGAAAAGTACTAAAAGCACAAATTCCATCTGAGAAAAAAGAAATTTCTCAAGATATTCATAAACCTGTCATTGAAGATATGACGGTGAGGAAACCGGTAAAACCAACTGAAGGCATAGAGATTAAAGCGGATGTACAGGATGATCAGGTCGTCAAAACCGTCAAGCTTCTCTATCGAACGAATCGGAAAGATCATTTCAAGGAAATACTGCTTCAAAAAGATCATAATGATCGGCTTTTTCATCACATTATTTATTCGCCTGAGCTGATTGGTAAAGAACAGTTGGAATATCAGCTTGAAGCATCAGACGGCGAAAATGTAGCAAAGACAATGAAAAAAACGATTGATGTGGAGCAGATCAGTAAAGCCCACGGCCTTCGATTCAATGTAGAAGAGGGGGCTACGGTTTCAGGGATATTCTCATTAAAGGCAACGGCTGATCAGCAAAAAAGAATTGAATTGATGATAGATGGAAAGCGGAATCGGCAAGTATTTTCTTCCCTTGAAGCAGATCCATACATCGCATTTGATGTCAAAGGGACAAATTTATATTTTAAAAATGGAGTGTTCATAGGTAAGCACTTACTTTCTACTTTTGATGATTCGACAAAAGTGTATCGTACCTATACAATGCCAATATCAGAAGCAGAGATGAATCAAACAGGTCCACAAACGATTTCTATTCATGCTGGAACGAAGTCTTCTCCGGTAGACCGCCTACCTGGGGAGAATCATGATGATTTTGAATTGAAAAATGTCCGGATGATTTTATCGAACGGAACACAAATTTTTCCAGTTGATTTTAGTCCGCAAAAAGAATGGAAGATGGGAGACGGTGGCAATGCCAAAAAGGTCAGAACGTTTCAGTTTGAAATCCCAAAAGAGGCGTATGTTTCAACCTATATTCAGTGGGATACTAGAAGGCTGAAAGAAGGAACACATCTTATCGAGGCGAAAACAGCAGAAGAGCATGCATCTGTACGTGTGAAAGTCGATAACACAGGTCCGAAAATCAAGACCAACATACAAGCAAATGAACAATATAAAGGAGCCTTTACGTTAAAGGCAAAGGTAACGGATCGATGGAGTAACATAGAGGACGTAAAGGCATTTTTAGATGGCAAACCGATTTCTTTGCCTTATCAGACATCTTCTAGTGAAATAGACCCTGGGAAGCACACGTTTACGATTAAAGCAAAAGATGCCGCTGGGAACATGTCTACTTTGAAAAAAGAATTCAAGACAGTACATGAACACCCTGAGACACCAGAACGAGTGTCAGATAAGACAAAGGTGCAATCGTCTAAGCAAACTGTGTTAACGAAGGACCCAACAAATGATAAGTTAGATTACTCCTTTTATCGTGCCTATCAATATACATCGCTGCATCCATCAATGAAGATTTTTAAATATGCAGCTGAGACTGAACCACCAAAGAGTTTTAACCAGACAGGGGAAACAATCTTTTCTGATCAAGAAAGGAATCGCATTGCATTTGCTGATGGTAAGGCAGTTGAAACGAAGGATTTACAGCGCTTCCCCTATCACCGTTTTCAAATCAAGGTTCATCATGAAGTACGTGAAAAGGATGTCGTTGAAGCTGTGTGGAAAGGAAGTTCTTTGACAGGGAGAAAGGTGACCATGTACGCATGGAATCATCAGCAGGAAAAGTGGGATAAAATCACTCATCATTTTGCAAAGGATCAAAAAGAATTTTACCTGAAAGGACTGCTGTCAGTAAGACAGTACATGAAGAATCAAACATTTGATTTGCTTATACAGGATGAAATCAGCAAAACGCGAAAGCCATATAAAATGGTATGGATGTCTGACACACAATATTATGCAAGGAGCTATCCGCATATCTTTAAACAAATGGTCGAATGGATCAGAGACGAGAGAGATCAGTTAAACATTCAATATGTGTTCCATACAGGGGATATTGTGGATGATTCAAAGGATAAGCAATGGAATCGTGCCGATACATTTATGCGTGTGTTAGACAATCATCAAATCCCTTATGGTGTTTTAGCAGGAAACCATGATGTCAGACACAAGGACGGTTTTTATGCGGAATATGGGAGATTTTTCGGAGCGAAACGCTTTGCAGAAAAGCCCTACTATGGTGAATCCTATCTAAACAACCGAGGTCATTACGATCTTATCTCTGCCGGTGGCAATGATTATATGATGGTGTACATGGGCTGGGGAATTAAGCAAAATGAAATCGATTGGTTAAACCGAGTGATTTCTGAGCATCCAGATCGTATCGTCATTTTAAACTTTCACGAGTATTTGTTAGTCAGTGGAAACCGAAGCCCGATTGGGGACCTCATCTTCCACCAAGTGGTGAAACGTCATCCGAACATTGTGGCAGTATTTAGCGGCCACTATCACGGAGCGAGCAGGAAAGTAGATGAGCTTGATGATGACCATGATGGCAAAGTGGACAGGAAAGTATATCAAATACTTGCTGATTATCAGTCAGGCCCTGAAGGTGGTCAAGGGTTTATGAGGGTGATAACAGCTGATCAAGAAAAAAATCAGCTTCATTTTACGACATATTCACCTTACTTGAACCAAGAGCATTTCTATGATCCTAAAACGTATGGAGATCAGGATGAGTTTTCAATTGATGTGGATTTGACACCGAAAATGAAATCTGTCAAAACCAATTATTTTGAACTCAATGTATATACAAACGTTCTTCTAGGAGAAGCCCGAGGCGTGAAAAGCGGCAAAAAAGCAAGCTTTGAATGGAAAGGCTTAAAGCCAAATCAAGACTATTATTGGTATACTGTTGCAAAAGATCGTTTTCAAGGGAAAGCTGTTTCACCTATATGGAAAATCCATACAAAAAATGAGAACGAACCAACATTTCTCCGGAAATAAAAAAACTGTGCTTCGCTTTAGGAGCACAGTTTATCTTTCCATAGTATGAATGAGCTTGTAACGATCCCCTCTATAAACGGAAAGAACATATTCAAATGGAATGTTATTTTGGAAATAAGTCGTTCTTGCAATGGACAGCACAGGATCGCCTGTTGAGATAGACAGCACGTGTGCTTCTTCCTTTGAGGCAATATTGGCTTCAAGCTCCTGTTTTGCATGGGCAATTGCAAGGCCGGTGCTATTTTCGATATATTCATATAACGAGCCTGTTAAATGTTCCCTTGTTAAATCTCCTGCAAATGTTTCGGGTATAAAGCTCGTTTCAATCGCCATCGGTTCCCCATTTGCAAGACGTATCCGTTTTAGTTCATATACAGCATCGCTATTTGACAGTTGTAAAACTGGTAGCAAGTGCTCTGGGCATGCGGTTTTTTTGAAGTCAATCAGCTGGCTTGAAGCCTTTAGCCCGCGTTGGCGCATATCTTCTGTAAAGCTTGTTAAGCCTTGAAGCGGTTGTTCAAACTTTTTTCGGCTAACAAAGGTGCCTTTTCCTTTTTGGCGATATAGATATCCTTCGTTCACAAGGTTCGATAAGGCTTGTCTGACAGTCATTCGACTAATACCAAAGCGTTCGGCATATTCTCTTTCAGAAGGAATGAGTGTATCAGGTGCTAATGTTCCATCCTCAATCTGTTTTTTCAGGTTCTCCATAATCTGATGGTACATCGGAATAGGTGACTGCTTATCAATAAACATGTGAAAATCCTCTCGTGTTTAGCGTAGTGAACCAGCTTCTCGATCAATGAATATCGTCACATCTTGATGAAGTTTTAGGGCAGATGCAGGGAAGTCTGGGTGAATTTCCGTCTGTTCTAAATATTGTATCACTTTCGCTTTTGATTTTCCTGATGCAAGAAGGAGAATTTTTTTACTTGAAAGAATGCTCGCAATTCCCATTGTGATGGCATGTGTAGGTACCTCATCCATAGAAGAAAAGTGTCTTGCATTGGCTTGACGGGTGTTTTCATCTAATTGAACAACATGAGTCTTTGAGTCGAAAGGGGTACCTGGCTCGTTAAAACCAATATGTCCATTTTGTCCGATTCCAAGAAGCTGCAAGTCGATGCCCCCTACATCTTGAATGAGCTGATCATATCTTAAGCATTCTTCTTCCAAATGAGATGCACCGCCGTTTGGTAGGAAATACTGATCCTGAGGGAGATCAATATGATCAAATAAATGACGTTTCATGTAGGTCATATAACTATTTTCATGATTTGGATGAAGTCCTGCATACTCATCCAAATTAACTGTACGTGTTTGTTTGAAAGACAATTGTTTCGCTTGATGAAGGCGGATTAATTCTTTATAAGTATCGATAGGCGTACCGCCAGTTGCTAGGCCGAGCACTGCATCTGGTTTAGATGCGATTGTACGCGAAATGAGGGCAGCTGCTTCTTTTCCTAATTGATCTTTATCTTCAAATTCGATGATGTTCATCCGTGTGTGTCCTCCCTTTTTCAAAGACGATTTGTCCGCGGCAGATGGTCATCATCAGTTCGCCAGATTGATTCCAAATGACCAAGTCTGCCAGTTTTCCAACTTCAATAGAACCGAGCTGATGATCAAGCCCTAGCTGAGCGGCTGCGTTGGTTGAGGTCATCTTCGCAATCTCGGTCCACTCACAATGAGTGATCTGTTTCATCCGTTTGACGCCATCTTTCATTCGTAAAATTGACCCTGCAAGTGTACCATCTGACAGCAATGCCCTTTCACCGCTGACGGTGACAGTCTGGCCGCCAAACTCGTATGTTCCATCCCCTAGACCTTTTGCACGCATTGAGTCTGTGATCATCATCAAACGATCACTTCCTTTTGCCAAATACGTAAGCTTGATAGAAAGAGGGTGTGAATGAATGCCATCTGTGATCAGCTCAGTATGAAGGCTCTCATTTGTAAGAGCAGCACCTACAGCGTTTGGCTCGCGATGCTGAAACGAACTCATTGCATTATAAAGATGCGTTACATGGCGCGCACCATGCCTTGATGCTAATTCAATCATGTCATGAGGTGCGTTCGTATGTCCAATAGAAGGGATGATGTTTTTTTCTTGCAAAAGGGAAAGAAAAGCAAATTCAGGATCTTCCTCTGGTGCAAAAGTGACAACTTGAATGAGCTGTTCAGATGCGTCTAACCATTTCTCAAAAAGCGGGAGGTCAGGCTGCTTAATCCATTGAGCAGGTTGTGCACCCGCTTTATCCTTAGAAATAAATGGACCTTCGAGGTGGATACCTAAACATTGTGCCTGTCTTCCTGCTTGTGCCTCATTATATGGTTTCCACTGAGCGACATTTTTAAGTGCTTTCTCAATCTCTTGATGGCTTTGTGTAATGGTTGTTGCTAAAAAGCTTGTCGTTCCTTCTGACGGTAAGTTGTCAGCAAGTGTATTCATGGCTTCTGGTGTTGCATCCATCATGTCAGCACCATATCCGCCATGGATGTGAATATCAATCATTCCGGGAAGTAAATAAAAGTTTTCCCGGGAAATATATCTTTTTTCATAATTTCCTGTCGGTGGTGATGTTGAAATATAGTCGATCTTGCCATCGCGTAAACCGACAAACCCGTGTTCAATGATCTGTGTCTTTGTCACAATATGAATATTGGAGAGCAATAAAGAGCTGCTCATGATTGTGCCCCCTTATTCGTTGTCTTTAGCTTTAGTTTACCCTTTTTAAGTATAGTTGTCTATACCAGTTGAGAGAGTGAAACAGGATCAGGATAAAATACTGTTTTGGGTTCATCATTGAAAGTGATAAAATAGAGCTGTATTTCTGAAACGCCTGTGATAAAAGGAGGAAGAAGCGTGCCGAAAGTTCGTACGAAGGACATAATGGAACAATTTCATCTTGAACTGGTAAGTGGGGAAGAAGGGATTAATCGTCCTATTACAATCAGTGATCTTTCCAGACCAGGTATTGAAATGGCTGGATATTTTACATATTATCCAAAAGAAAGAGTTCAACTTTTAGGGAAAACAGAGCTTTCCTTTTTTGAACAACTCCCAGAACGCGAACGAAAGCAGAGAATGAGATCTCTTTGTACAGATATTACCCCTGCTATTATTTTGTCACGCGATCGTGAAGTGCCAAAGGAATTAATTGAAGCATCAAATGAAAATGGGGTGCCAGTTTTACGATCAAGCTTAAAAACGACAAGACTTTCGAGTCGGTTGACCAACTTTTTAGAAAGTAAGCTTGCACCAACGACTGCCATTCATGGCGTGCTTGTAGATGTATATGGTGTAGGTGTTTTGTTAATTGGGAAAAGCGGAGTAGGAAAAAGTGAAACAGCCTTAGAACTTGTGAAGAGGGGACATAGACTGGTCGCAGACGATTGCGTGGAAATCCGTCAAGAGGATCAGGACACGTTAGTTGGGAGTGCACCAGAGCTGATTGAACACCTTCTGGAAATCCGTGGTTTAGGCATTATTAATGTGATGACCTTATTTGGAGCAGGCGCCGTCAGAAGCTATAAGAGAATTACAATTGTGATGAACCTCGAGCTTTGGGAACAAGGCAAGCAGTATGATCGTTTAGGGCTTGAAGAAGAAAAGATGCGGATCATTGATACAGATGTACCGAAGCTGACCATCCCTGTACGTCCAGGACGAAATTTAGCTGTCATCATTGAGGTGGCTGCGATGAACTTCAGATTGAAACGAATGGGACATAATGCAGCGGAACAATTTACAAGTAAACTTGCCGATGTCATTGAAGACAATGGCCAGGATGAATAGGAGTTGTCTATATGAACGAAGCGATTCAACCAATTGATCCGATTGCTTTTCAGCTCGGTCCTATATCGGTTCATTGGTATGGTGTGATTATAGGGGTCGGAGCCTTGCTTGGACTCTGGCTCGCACTGAGAGAATGTGAAAAAAGAGGGATCAATAAAGATACATTTATTGACTTAATTTTATTTGCGATTCCGATCGCCATTATTTGTGCACGAATTTATTATGTGTCCTTTGAATGGGACTACTATCAGCAGCATCCAAATGAAATCATTAAGATTTGGAATGGCGGAATTGCCATACACGGCGGGCTGATCGGTGCAGTGCTGACAGCCATCGTCTTTACAAAAGTGAGAAAGGTGTCCTTTTGGAAAATAGCCGATGTAGCAGCACCTAGTATTTTACTAGGGCAGGCGATTGGGCGTTGGGGGAACTTTATCAATCAGGAAGCGCATGGTGAAGCTGTTTCGAGAGCTTTTTTAGAAAATTTGCATCTGCCTGAGTTTATCATTAACCAAATGTATATTGATGGGACCTATTATCACCCAACGTTCTTATACGAATCATTATGGAATCTTGCTGGCGTTGTGATATTGATTTTATTACGTAGAACATCGCTGCGCAGAGGCGAAATCTTCTTGTCTTATTTAATTTGGTATTCAATCGGTCGTTTCTTCATTGAAGGCATGAGAACAGACAGCTTAATGCTGACAGAGCATCTTCGAATTGCCCAGATGATTTCAATTGTGATATTCGCGGTGGCTATTCTACTGATTACCTATAGAAGAATGAAAGGGTACGCATCGATTCCGTATAAAGAGAACAACTCATCGAATTAAGCAGGGGGGAGCCAGAAGAGATGGGAGAGACATGGAAAAACGGCTTAAAAGCCGGGCTATCGACAACTTGGACACTTGGAAAAGTCATCTTTCCGGTTACCATTCTGGTCAGTATCTTGCAGCATACGCCTGTAATGGATTGGATCATACAATTCATTCGTCCTTTTATGGGGTTGTTTGGTCTTTCAGGAGAAGCGGCGATTCCGCTTGTATTAGGAAATATGTTGAACTTGTATGCGGGTATTGCTGCTATCTTGACATTAGAGCTTCCTGTGAAGGAAGTGTTCATTTTAGCGGTGATGCTATCCTTTTGTCATAACCTGATTATCGAATCGACAGTGGCGGCAAAGGTTGGGCTGAGGGTGTCTGTGATTTTGCTAGTCAGAATCAGTCTTGCTGTTGTTTCCGCTATTGTCATTCATCTCGTTTGGCAGGGAGGAGAAGAAACGGCACAATATGGTTTGCTTACAGCTGCTCAGACGGCTGATGTGCCTTCAAGCTGGTACATGATGATCCTTCTTGCTTTACAGAAAGCCGTTCTCGGTGTACTTCAGCTTGCCTGTATCGTCATCCCTCTTATGATCATTATTCAATTCATGAGAGATTTAGGGTGGCTCCATACGCTGTCTAAATGGCTGTCCCCATTTACGAGAATGCTTGGAATGAAAGAAAATACGTCTATGACGATGGTGGCTGGATTAACCATTGGTCTGGCTTATGGAGCAGGCGTGATGATGAAGGCGGTGGAAGAGGACGGTGTGAGTAAAAAGGATTTAACCCTTTCCTTCATTTTCCTTGTTGCTTGTCATGCGGTGGTCGAAGATACACTGATTTTTATTCCGCTTGGGATTCCAGTGTGGCCACTTCTTGTCATCCGCCTTATTTCTGCGATTTTATTGACAGCTGCCATTAGCTATATTTGGCGGAAGCGGGAACATGCAGCTGTTAGAAAGGAAGCCATATGAACGACTCAACGATCAATACAGTGCTATTTGATTTAGATGGCACGTTAATCAATACAAACGAATTAATTATTGCTTCATTTCAGCATACGCTGGATCATTATTACCCTGGCCAGTACAGCCGTGAGGATATCCTTCCATTCATTGGTCCATCATTGTTTGATACATTTTCTGCGATGGACCCAGACCTGACGGATGAGATGATTCAGATGTACCGAACGTTTAATCATGAACAGCATGATCTGCTTGTGACTGAGTATGAGGCCGTTTTAGATACATTGAAAGTCTTGCAGGATCGAGGATTTAAGCTTGGGATTGTCACTACGAAGATACGAGATACGGTTTTAATGGGATTGAAGCTGACAGGTTTAGAGCCGTTCTTTGAGGTCATTGTGACGCTTGATGATGTACAAAATGAGAAGCCGCATCCGGAACCAGTCCAACTAGCATTATCCAAGCTTGGCAGTGATCCACATGAAGCGATAATGGTCGGCGATAATTATCACGACATTTTGTCTGGTCAAGCAGCAGGGACAAAAACGGCAGGTGTCGCTTGGTCCATTAAGGGAGAAGAGGCCCTTTTAAAGCATCGCCCTGATTTCATGCTGAAGAAAATGAGTGATCTTCTGGCGATTGTTGGAGCTGATTAAGTTGAGAAAAACAGATCGTTATCCTGTACAAGGGGTCAATTCGCTTAGACAAGTCTATCGGACGGTCCCCTTTCTCAAGGTTGTGAAAAACTTTATCTTTATTCAATTGGCACGGTACACGCCCTTTATGGGAATGAAAAACTGGATTTATCGCACCTTTCTTCGGATGAAAGTTGGGGAGGATACGGCGTTTGCCTTAATGGTGATGGTCGATCTGATGTTTCCAGAGAAAATCACTGTCGGTCGAAATAGTGTGATCGGTTATAATACGACCATTTTGTCCCATGAGTATTTAATTAAAGAGTACAGACTTGGGGAAGTCTATATTGGGGATGAAGTCTTAATTGGAGCAAATTCAACCATTCTACCTGGAGTGACAATTGGTGATGGTGCGATTGTATCGGCGGGGACTCTTGTGAACAAAGATGTTCCGGCAGGCTCCTTTGTTGGTGGCAATCCAATGCGTATGATTTATACGAAAGAACAAATGGAAGCACGTCCATCTATGTCTGCTGAGTAGCTCGGCAGACTTTTTGTTGACAATCTGACTTGGTGTAACTATAATGATTACAACAGAGGTGAGAAAACATGAAAATCAGCAGCAGATTTACTGTCGCTGTCCATATTCTGGCCTTGCTATCACTTGAAAAAGGATCATTACAGACATCGGAGGATATCGCAGGAAGTGTGAATACAAACCCAGTGGTCATCCGCCGCATTATGAGTAAATTAAAAAAAGCAGGCCTGATCTCAACGAGTCTTGGCAAAGGTGGTTCTCAGTTGAACCGCAGTGAAGATGACATCACACTGCTTGATGTGTATAAAGCGGTTGAAGTCGTGGACGAGGGGGAATTGTTTCAAATCCATGAAAGCCCAAATCCTGACTGTCCGATCGGTGCAAATATTCAAGCGGTGCTCGAATTGATTTTGTGCCGCGCTCAAAGTGCGATGGAGCAGGTGCTTGCTGAGATCAAATTAAGTGAACTAACGCAGGTGTTAATCAAAAAAATTGGATGATCTATTCAATTTTTTTTACCTCTGTTGTAACCGATATGGTTACACCTTGCGTTATAAAAATAAACCCATATTTCTAGGAGGAGTTAACATGAAAATTGGAATCATTGGCGCAACAGGTAAAGCAGGACAAGAAATTGTAAAAGAGGCACAATCAAGAGGGCATGAAGTGACGGCCATCGTCCGAAATGCACAAAAAGTGACAGATTCATCTGTAGCTGTTCTCGAGAAGGATGTGTTTCATTTGCAAGTAGAAGACATCAAAGGTTTTGATGTCATCGTGAATGCATTCGGTGCACCAGCTGGGCAAGAGCATCTTCACGTAGAAGCTGGGAAAAAGCTCATTGATCTTTTAAAAGAGACGCCGGAGACTCGTTTAATCGTTGTGGGTGGAGCAGGCAGTCTATTTGTAGATGAGGCCAAAACAACAAGACTTGTGGATACACCAGAATTTCCAAAGGAATATATTGCAACAGCTTCACAGCAAGGAGAAAACCTAAAGGATCTTCAAAAGACTGAAGGGTTAAAATGGACCTTCCTCAGCCCAGCTGCATTCTTTGATCCAGCAGGCAAACGTACAGGCTCTTATGTGAAAGGAAAAGACAATCTCATTGTCAATTCTAAAGGTGACAGTTATGTGAGCTATGCCGACTACGCCATTGCACTGGTGGATGAAATTGAGCAGGCTGCCCATGTTGGAGAACGTTTTACTGTTGTGTCTGAAGCAGAATAAGTAGAAAAACATGCGTTTCATTGTCGCTAAAAAACGATGAGTAAGGAGTCTGTCTGATGAATGATCAAGAAAGGTCTTTTATCTATGTATGGGATGCGTATTGTGGCTGGTGTTATGGATTTTCCAACAGCATCCGTACTTTACACGAAAATCACCCTGAGATACCACTGACACTTGTATCGGGCGGTTTATTTGTAGGAGATAGGAGTCTACCGATAAAGAATTATCCGCACATTCCAGAAGCAAATGAGCGTATCAGTCAGCTGACTGGTGTCGAATTTGGAGAACGTTACGAGGAGCTGCTAGGAAACGGCACATTTCTTTTAGACTCTGAGACTGCGGCCATTGGGTTTTCTGCATTAAGGTCCATCGCGCCAGAGCGCGCATTGTCCTTGGCTTCATCCATGCAAAAAGCCTTTTATCAAGACGGAAAAAGCTTAAGTGATGAACAAACTTATAGAGAAATCGCTATGAATCACCAACTTGATCCTGACGTATTGGTTGAACGGATGAAGGAGACAGAAACGATCAATGATGCGTATGCCGATTTTGCGAAGGTTCAGCAATTAAACGTGAATGGTTATCCTACACTTTTACTAAAAAAAGGGGATGAATACTTCAGTCTAGGCGGGGGTGCGATGACGGCTGAAAAGCTTGAAGACCGCCTGAAGGAAATACTAAAAAAATGAATCATTCAAAAACATCCTCCATACCGATGGAGGATGTTTTTATGCATGAGTAATTCTATTCAATGAGACATGTGGTCTATGTTTGAATGATAATCGCCTGACTGCCCATCTGTTCCCAAGAATCCTCAAACTGCTCGCGATCGACTTTTTGATTCTTTTCTCCGTATGGGTTATTCAAGTAGACATGCTCCTTGTCATAGCCTGTGATGACCACGCTATGCATATTAAAGCTCACATCTATTTTGCCATTTGGTGTATTCCATGTTTCGATGTTATCTGTTTTGTCAAAGGTGGATGTCGTAATGACCCATACAGGGTAGCCCTTTTCAAGTGATTGATAGATAGCCTTTTTGACAGGCTTCCCAGTTAAGTCAACGACTTGATCGCCCGCATATTTTTTCGCAAGCTGATAAATAGGTTCATGGTAAACACCAAGACCTGGTCCATTCTCCATATCCCCTACAAATCCGTCATGAGGATCTCCCTTTAAGCCATTTTCATAATTGAGCGGAACACGTTTGATGTCATTTGCTAATGTGTTTTTTGTTACTTGCTCATAGCCGCTGTAATGAAGCAGCATTGCTAAGCTTGTGACTTCGCAACCGTTATAAAGCTTTGGTGCATCCATTTGATTGTAAAGGATGACATCCATGGCTTTTTTGCTTCCTTTTAAAGACTGGTGTGAGGACTCTATTTTTTTCGTCGAACGTGTCTCTTCAGCCGCAAGTGCGGTATCGTTTTCTTTTGCTGCTTCGCGTGGTGAGGCTGTTTTTTTGACTTGGTCAATTTGTGAAACGTAAATAAAGCCGAAATAGACAAGACATGCGCACAACAAAGTTAAGGTTAATGTCTGGATGAACTTCACTGTAATCTCCTGTGTTATTCAATATTTTTAAGTATTATAGCATGTTCCTAAAGCAAAGAGACGGAAAAGGATCAGGTGTCATTTTAATGTAATATATGAACAAAATATTAACGAGAAAATGGGGGAAATAAAAAGGATTGATTTAATCACTTTATTTTGTTAGCATATTATCATATTAGCGAACTAAAGGATTCGGAATTTTTCGTTTTAATGTGCTGGAGGTGCAAAAGAACATGTTTATGTTTGAGAAACCATATGGTATGCGGGATTCATTACCAGGGTTGTATGAGACGAAGAAAAAAGTGAGACATTCATTAACAGAGGTCATGAATGGTTGGGGTTACCGTTTGATGGAGACACCAACGCTTGAATTTTACGATACAGTCGGTGTTCAATCGGCGATTACAGATACACAGCTGTTTAAGCTTCTTGATCAAAACGGTCAAACCCTTGTACTTCGGCCTGATATGACGGGGCCGATTGCGAGAGTGGCGGCTTCAAAGCTTCATGAGCAGGCGTACCCCCTTCGAGTTGGTTATGCAGCGAGTGTGTTCCGGGCGCAGGAAAGAGAAGGCGGGAGACCCTCTGAATTTGAGCAGGTCGGCATTGAATTGATTGGTGATGGCTCAATTAGTGCAGACGCTGAAGTGATCGCACTTGTCGTGTTTGCATTAAAAAATGCTGGTCTTCAATCCTTCAAGATAGCGATCGGTCATGTCGCTTTAGCAGAGACGTTATTTGTCGATGTACTAGGAAATACAGAGCGTGCAAACGTCCTTCGCCGATTCTTATATGAAAAGAATTATGTTGGATACCGTCAGCATGTGAAGCAATTACCGCTCTCCTCCATTGATAAAATGAGGCTGCTACAGCTTTTAGATTTACGCGGCGGCGAGGAAGTTACAGAGCGGGCAGAGGAAATCGTCGTTTCACAAGAGGGAAAAGAGGTACTCGCAGAGTTAAAGGCACTTTGGGAGACACTTGAAGACTACGGCTGTACAGAATATATCCGTTTAGATTTAAGCATGGTAAGTCATATGAGCTATTACACGGGCATTTTGTTTGAAGTATTTGCAGATCATGTTGGGTCTGTCATCGGAAGTGGCGGTAGATATGATCAATTGCTTGCTCACTTTGATGCACCCGCCCCAGCTACAGGGTTTGGACTTCGATTAGACCGCCTGCTTGAAGCGCTTGATGCAAAAGAAATCAATGAGCCGCAGGAGGCTGTGATTTTTAGTAAGGAGCAAAGACTGGAAGCCTTTGCTTTTGCAGAAAAGGAGCGGTCAAAGGGGAAAAAGATCGTTCTGCAAGACTTAGCGGGTATTGAAAATATTGACGCGATGACAAAGGCATTTGAGCAGGTGACTTATTTTATCGGCGCTAGAAAGGGAGAGCAAAATGGGTAAAGTGTTGACAATGGCGATGCCGAAGGGCCGGATATTTGAAGAAGCAGCAGGGCTGTTAAGACAGGCGGGGTATCAGCTGCCGGAGGAATTCGAGGATTCAAGAAAATTAATCATTGATGTTCCAGAAGAAAACCTCCGCTTTATTTTAGCCAAGCCAATGGATGTGACGACCTACGTAGAGCACGGTGTAGCGGATGTGGGGATTGCAGGAAAGGATGTCATGCTCGAAGAAGCTCGTGATGTATACGAGGTGCTCGATTTAAATATCAGCAAATGCCATTTAGCGGTTGCTGGATTACCAGGAGCCAGTTGGGGTGGTGTCGCGCCGCGTGTGGCAACGAAGTACCCAAATGTGGCATCGTCCTATTTTAGAGAGCAGGGTGAGCAGGTGGAGATTATTAAGCTGAATGGTTCCATTGAATTAGCACCGCTCATCGGACTCGCTGATCGCATTGTTGACATTGTCTCTACAGGTCAAACACTAAAGGAAAATGGACTTGTCGAAACGGAGCATATTTGTGATATTACGTCACGTTTTATTGTCAATCCTGTGAGCTACCGAATGAAGGATACGGTAATAGATGAAATGGCGCAGCGTCTGGCAAGAATCATTGAAGGAGAAGGAGAGGAATCATCATGAATATCACCTACTTACAAAAAGGTGAGACAGACACTCTCTCACTCAAGCGGTCTTTAGATACAGGAACAAAAGAACAGCGTCAGGCGGTTCAGCGCATTATACAAGAAGTGAGAACAAATGGTGATGAAGCTGTACGCTCTTTTACAAAGCAATTTGATGGGGTGCTGATTGAAGATCCGCTTGTCACAGAGGATGAAATGGCAAAAGCCTTTGAACGCTTGGACCCAGCGATCATCCAGATCATCCAAACAGCTATACGCCATATTCGAACATACCACGAGCGTCAGCTGACATCCTCTTGGTTTTATCACCAAAAGGACGGCTCCATGCTCGGTCAAAAGGTGACGCCGCTCGATGCGGTCGGTGTGTATGTCCCAGGCGGAACAGCCGCCTATCCATCATCTGTTTTAATGAATGTGATTCCGGCACTTGTCGCTGGCGTTGAACGAATTGTTCTTGTGACACCACCAGGGGAAGACGGGCGTCTCTCTGACGCTGTACTGGCTGCCGCGAAGGAGCTGGGCATTTCAGAAATGTACAAAATGGGTGGCGCGCAGGCGATTGCGGCACTTGCATATGGAACTGACAGCATCCAGCCTGTTGATAAAATCACAGGTCCTGGAAACATTTATGTAGCACTTGCCAAGCGGGAAGTATTTGGTCAAGTAGACATCGATATGATTGCGGGGCCAAGTGAAATTGCTGTCCTAGCAGATGAAACAGCACTAGCACATGAGGTGGCGGCCGATTTGCTTTCGCAGGCAGAGCATGATGCATTAGCATCCAGTATTTTGGTGACACCGTCTAAGGCACTTGCTGAAAGCGTGCAGGCTGAAGTGCGAAAGCAGCTAGATACGTTGCCAAGAAAATCAATCGCAGCACAATCCATTCAAGATCATGGCCGTATTTACGTGACAGAATCAATGGAGCGTGCGGTAGACGTCGTCAACCAATTAGCGCCAGAGCACTTAGAGGTGCTGACAGCATATCCAGAATCGTTTCTAGGTCAAATCAAGCATGCAGGCGCGATTTTCTTAGGGCGTTATAGCCCTGAGCCGGTAGGAGATTATTTCGCAGGACCGAATCACGTGCTGCCAACAAACGGAACAGCTAGATTCTCAAGCCCACTTGGCGTCACCGATTTTCAAAAGAAAACGAGCATTATTTCATATAGTCAAGAAGCCTTTGAGGCACACAGGGAAAGCATTGCGGCTTTTGCAAGATTAGAAGGTCTTGAAGCACATGCAAGGTCAATTGAAGCGAGAAAACGGGAGGGATCGTCATGAGACAGGCGGAAACAGCGAGACAAACAAATGAAACGAATATTTCATTAGCGTTAGACATTGATGGAGAAGGAAAAGCAGATATTCAGACAGATGTGCCTTTTATGACGCACATGCTTGATTTATTTACAAAGCATGGACACTTTAATTTGACCGTTGATGCGAAAGGAGATACGGATGTTGATGACCACCACACAACAGAAGATATCGGCATCGTGCTTGGGCAAATGTTTAAGGAAGCGTTAGGTGATAAAAAAGGAATCAAGCGTTATGGATCTAGCTTTGTTCCGATGGATGAAACGCTTGCCCAGGTGGTAGTTGACTTAAGCAATCGTCCTCATTTAGAAATGAGAGCGGCCTTTCCAAGTCAAAAGGTCGGTACCTTTGATACAGAGCTAGTGCATGAATTTCTTTGGAAATTTGCCCTTGAAGCCCGTATAAACCTTCATGTCATTGTTCACTACGGGACCAATACGCACCATATGATTGAAGCGATTTTTAAAGCGATGGCACGTGCCTTAGATGAAGCAACAACCATTGACCCACGTGTGAAAGGGATTCCTTCGACAAAGGGGATGCTCTAATGATCGGAGTCATTGATTACGGAATGGGAAATTTGTTCAGCGTATCAAAAGCGCTGGAACGAGCTGGCGCCTCCTATATCGTGTCCTCTGAAGTGGAGGAGCTCAAAAAGGCAGATGCTTATATTTTGCCGGGGGTAGGGTCGTTTCGTGATGCGATGCAGCTGTTAAAACAGACAGGACTTGAGGCATTTATTCACCAAGTTGTGCAGGAGGGAAAGCTGTTATTTGGCATTTGTCTTGGCATGCAGCTGTTGTTTGAAGAAAGCGAAGAGGCAGGACTGACAAAAGGATTGGGCTTGTTGAAAGGACGTGTTGTTCTTTTAAAGGATCGCGATCAGGACGGGCAACGGCTGAAGGTACCTCATATGGGGTGGAACGAGCTCACATTTCATCAGCCGTCCCCGTTATTTGACGGTGTACCGGAAGGATTTGCATACTTTGTTCACTCCTATTATGTGAGTGATATGAATCCAGAGGAGCAATTGGCAAGTGCGGCCTATGGCGTACAAGTACCAGCAGTTGTCGGAAAGGGGAATGTGTTTGGAACGCAGTTTCACCCTGAAAAAAGCAGTACAACGGGAATGGCACTGCTCAAACAATTTATTCAATTAGCAAACGAACAGAGGGTGAACAAATGAGTGAATTTACACTATATCCAGCAATTGATATGAGAAATGGCAAATGTGTACGACTCGTGCAAGGAGACTATGATCAAGAAACCATTTATGGAGATTCACCTCTCGATATGGCGACGCGATTTGCAAATGAAGGAGCAAAGTGGATTCATCTCGTTGACCTAGATGGTGCGAAAGCAGGGAAACGTGTCAATCATGAGCATGTGCTGGCGATTGCTTCCACCTTAGATGTGAAGGTACAAATTGGCGGTGGCATTCGGACAGAAGAAGATGTTGCTTTTTATATAAACAATGGCGTAGCTAGAGTCATCCTTGGTAGCTCTGCTGTTTCTAACCCTGCCTTTGTGAAAAAAATGCTTGCGCAATATGGGGAGAAAATAGCGATTGGCATTGATGCGCGAAATGGCTTTGTATCGACTGAAGGCTGGCTTGAAACATCGAAAGTGAAGGCAGAGGATCTCGGCAAAGAATTGGCAAAGGAAGGCGCAGAGGTCTTTATTTTCACAGATATTCAAATGGATGGCATGCTGGCGGGTCCCAATGTGGAAAGTACAGTTCGCTTAGCAGAAGCTACTGGCAAACAAGTGATTGCTTCAGGCGGTATCAGTTCGGTACTCGATCTTCAAAAGCTGTCAGCACAAACACAGTCAGGCGTTTCTGGTGCGATTATTGGAAAGGCACTTTATACGGAGCGGTTTACTTTAGCTGAAGCAATTGAAGGGCTTGAGCGCGTATGATGACAAAACGAATCATCCCATGTCTTGATGTGAAGGAAGGGCGTGTCGTCAAGGGAGTCCAATTTCTAGGATTAAAGGATGCAGGTGACCCGGTAGAATTAGCGCAGATCTATGATGAGGAAGGGGCGGATGAACTTGTCTTTCTCGATATATCGGCCTCGCATGAAGGACGAAAAACGATGGTGGATGTGGTCAAGCAAGTCGCATCCACTCTTGCCATACCGTTTACGGTGGGCGGCGGGATTAACCATCTTGATGACATGAAGCGTATATTAAGAGCGGGTGCAGACAAAGTATCTGTGAACACAGCGGCTGTGTTAAGGCCGGAACTAATTTCAGAAGGTGCTGATTTTTTTGGCTCCCAGTGTATTGTTGTCGCAATTGATGCAAAATACGATGAAGAGAAACAAGCATACATGGTCTATACACACGGAGGACGCCGTAAAACGGATATAGAGGTAAGTGACTGGGCGAAGGAAGCGGTGCTGAGAGGAGCAGGGGAGATCTTGCTGACAAGCATGGATGCCGATGGTGAGAAAACAGGCTTTGATCATCGTCTGACAAAGCTTGTATCAGAAGCAGTCACAGTACCAGTCATTGCCTCTGGAGGCGCTGGCAATGCGCAGCATATGCTGGAGGCTTTTACAAAAGGAGAAGCTGATGCCGCACTCGCAGCCTCTATTTTCCATTATAAAGAAACCTCAATTCAAGAGGTGAAGACATACTTGAGAGAACATGGGGTGAAGGTAAGATGAAACAGGCAAACGAATTAACCTTCAATGAGGCAGGTTTGATTCCTGCAATTGTGCAGGATGCTCAGAGTAAGGAGGTCTTGACGCTGGCATATATGAATCAAGAATCCTATGAAAAAACGCTGGAAACAGGCGAAACATGGTTTTTTAGCCGTTCGAGAAACGAGCTTTGGCACAAAGGTGCCACATCTGGACATACCCAGCAAGTGACTTCCATTCGTTATGACTGTGACAAGGACGCTCTGCTTGTGCTCGTGACAACAAGCGGCCCAGCCTGCCATACTGGCAGCTATAGCTGTTTTTCTGAAGAAGGCATGAAGCCGCAAAGCAAAGAGCAGGATCGTTTTGCGATTTTAAATGAACTTGAACAGGTCATTGCAAAGCGTCAGGCAGAAATGCCAGAGGGAGCTTATACAACCTATCTATTTGAAAAAGGGGTCGATAAAATCCTAAAAAAGGTGGGGGAAGAAGCGTCCGAGGTCATCATTGCAGCGAAAAACCGTGATCAGGAAGAGTTGAAATGGGAAACAGCCGACCTCCTGTATCACCTTCTTGTGTTATTACGTGAGCAACAACTGCCGCTTGATGATGTATTAAAGGTATTAAATAAGCGTCATCAAGGTAAATGAAAAGCCGGGGGCATTCCTGGCTTTTTTCTTTTGAGTGAAAAACAAATCCTTCCTTTCTTTTGTTCTATGTGACAACTCGTGAAGTATGTTATACTACACACGGTACACTGTTCGAAATGGAGGGTATCGGTGAGTAAATACACTTCTCAAAATAATCACACACAAGTCGTCCAGCTATTCCAAGATGGGCATTACTTTTTTCATAAAGGTTTAAAAGCATATAGAGAAAGAAATCTATCAAGGGCTGTTAAGCTGATACAGCGGGCCATTGTACTCGAGCCTGAAAATGTAGAAATGCTATCACAGCTTGCCATTATTTATACTGAAATGGGTCATTACCAACAATCAAATGAATTGCTTGATTTCATCCTTGAACACGTAGATGAAAACATGACAGAGTGTCACTATTTTAAAGCAAATAATTATGCCAATCTCGGACTGTTTCAAGAGGCGTATAAGTCAGCCACTGCTTATGCTGCTTTGGAAGAGGATGGGGAATTTGCGGATGAAAACGATGATCTCCTCGACTTGCTTGATATGAGTGACGAAGAGGACGAAGATTTTCCTTATGATCAGGATGACCTGATTGTGAAGCAGGATCAAGCGAATCATTTGTTAGAAAGCGGGAGGCTTGACGAAGCCATTGAGATGCTGGAACAGATGATTGTTGAGTATCCAGAATTTTGGTCAGCGTATAATAATCTCGCTTTGGCCTATTTTTATTCTGGTCAGATCCAACAGGCGAAAGAGATGTTGAACCGGGTCCTGCATGAAAATCCCGGTAATCTGCATGCCCTTTGTAACCAGCTTGTGTTCTATCATTATGAAAAAGAAGAAGAGAAGGTCAACGTGTTGGCGAAGCAATTAACGCACGTGTATCCAATATTAAGTGAACAGCGTTATAAGCTTGGCGCAACATTTGCCCTCGTGGGAGAATTTGAATGGGCCTTTAAATGGCTTTATTCTTTGTATAAAACAGGATTTCAGGGAGATAGTACATTTTTATACTGGCTTGCCAGTGCATCCTATCAAACGGGCCACAAAACGCTGGCACAAACCGTTTGGAATAAGATGGTGGAAGAAGATATCGATGCAGATGAAATCAAGCCGTGGCAGGATAAACTAGAGGAGACTGAACCAGTGGTCTCCATTGAGGAACGGCTAACTGCTTATTATGTCAGTAAACAAAAAGGTGAACATGACGTTCTGCAGTCTGTCCTTGATGCCCGAGCAGCGAAAACAGCCTTTGAACAGCAATTCATTGAGCTGCTTTTATTTGAAGATCAAATGGAAGAACGGTCTTTTTCAGAAGATGCACTCTTTGCAAAACAGGCGGCATCTACTTTAGAAGAAGCCGTGCAGCCTGATAACCATATGCCATACTTTTGGTTGTTCCATATTATTCAGCAGGCACGTGCTGCTGGTGTAGACAAGAAAAATGCGCCTGCATGGGCAGCCGCTTCTTATTATCTATGGATGAATGAGCAAGAGGAATCAACCATCAGTAAAAAAGAGGTAGCGTCCTCTTTTCAGATCAGCGTTCAGACACTGTCTAAATATGAGGCTGTTATTGGTACGTTAATCGACTAATAGGTAAATAGATTCAGAGAATAGCAGCATGACCCAAAAGGTCGTGCTTTTTTCTTGGATAAAAAGGTGAGATTTGCAAGGATTTGGCGAAGTATGACAATCACGACATGTTTTTGAAACATAATTGTAATAAAAATATTAGCTCATTTTGTCGATGTCTCATGTATAATGAAAATCGTGGATTAAAACAAAGATAGATATTTAGATATTTTACTATACATAATGAAACACCTAGTGATAGAAACAATCTGGTCAACATCTGACTGATCAATCAGGAAGAAAGACATAGAGAGCACAGATTGGTCGCAGAGAATTTGCTGCTTTCTAATGTCGCTTGGGAAATTGTCAAAGGAGGAACTATTCGTGAAAAAGTTTATCACTTTCGGTTTAGCTTCGGTGATCGGAGCGAGCGGTTTATTTATCCCATTTACTCATGAAGTAAATGCACAGAACTTTGAACAAAAGAAACAAGAACTAGATAGCAAGCAATCTGAGGTCAACAAGAACCTTCAAAAGAAAAAAGAAGAGCTTTCCAAGCTTGAAGCAAAACAAGAGGCACTTGCACTAAAGCTGAAAGAAATTGACGAGAAAGCTTTAAAAACAAGTGATCAGATCGAAGAAAAACAAGCAGAAAACGAAAAAACAAAAAAAGAAATCAAAGCACTGAAAAAAGAAATTGCTGATACTGAAAAACGTATTGAAGAAAGAAACGAATTCTTGAAAAAGCGTGTACGTGCGCTTCAAGAAAACGGCGGTTCTACGAAATACATAGATGTATTACTAGGAGCAAAAAGCTTTAGCGATTTCATCAGCCGTGCAGGTGCAGTATCTACACTGATCAACGCAGACAGTGAAATCATTAAAGAGCAAGAAAGAGACAAAGCGGAGCTTCAAAAGTCTGAAAATGAACTAAATACGAAGCTTGAAGATGTTCAAAAGACACTTGCAAAGCTTGAAACACTCCAAACAGACTTGAATAAACAGCTTGATGAAAAAGACAAGCTATTCAAGCAAGTGAAAAAGCAAAAAGGAAGTGCTTCTTCTGAAATCAGCGAGTTAAACAGTGAGGCTAACAGCATTGCATCTGAAAAAGATGCAACAGTTGCTGCACAAAAACAAGCTGAAAAAGAAGCAAGAGAAGCAGCTCAAAAAGCAAAAGAAGAACAAGCACAAAGACAGCAGCAACGTCAAGCTAGTGTTCAAACAGAAGACAACAGCTCAAATAACGATAGCAGCTCGTCTTCAAATAACGGTGGATCATCTAATAACAACAACAGCAGTTCACCAAGCAAGAAACCATCTTCTGGCGGTGGATCACCTGTCAGCAATAACGTAGGCGGAATTGAAGGTGCGATCAGCACAGGTTCTACCATTGTTGGTCAATCTCCATATAAATGGGGCGGCGGCAGATCACAATCCGATATTGACGCACGCCGTTTTGACTGTTCTTCATTCGTTCGCTGGGCATTCGCATCAGCAGGCATCAACCTTGGACCAGTTGGCGGTACAACAACAGATACGCTTGTAGGTAAAGGAAGAGCTGTAAGTGCATCTGACATGAAACGCGGAGACCTTGTGTTCTTTGATACGTATAAAGTAAATGGGCACGTTGGTATTTACTTAGGAAACGGTACATTCTTGAACGATAACAGCTCTCGCGGAGTTTCAGTTGACTCAATGAGCAACGTATACTGGAAAAAAGCATTCAATGGCGTTGTCAGAAGAGTTGTTGAATAAATCACTACTTTGTATATAACCGTAAACAGGCTTCCTTAAACAGCAGTTTAAGGAAGCTTTTTCTTTTTTTGAAGATATGAGCAAATGATTCGCTTATTCCCCGCAGATTTAATAGGATATGGGTAAGGAATAAAAGCTAAGAGTGGAAAGGATGCTTTCTGTCATGAATGGAAGCATCACCCAAGGGCATTCTAATAGGAAATGCTAGCAGCAATTGAAGAGGGAGTGACAGTTGTGTCAGAAGAAAAAATCTACGATACGATCATCATTGGAGCGGGACCTGCCGGAATGACAGCCGCTGTTTATACATCACGGGGAAATCTTTCAACACTCATGATTGAAAGAGGAATTCCAGGCGGACAAATGGCGAATACGGAAGATGTTGAGAACTATCCTGGCTTTGAAAGCATTTTAGGGCCGGAACTTTCAAATAAAATGTTTGAGCATGCGAAGAAATTCGGTGCTGAGTATGCATATGGTGATATTAAAGAAATTGTTGACGGTGAAGAGTACAAAATCGTCAAAGCTGGTTCAAAAGAATACAAAGGCCGTTCTGTTATCATTGCGGCAGGTGCTGAATATAAAAAAATCGGTGCACCAGGTGAAAAAGAACTTGGGGGCCGCGGCGTATCATACTGTGCAGTATGTGATGGTGCCTTCTTTAAAAACAAAGAGCTTGTGGTCATTGGTGGCGGAGACTCTGCGGTAGAAGAGGGTGTGTATCTCACACGCTTTGCTTCAAAAGTAACGATCGTCCATAGACGTGACAAACTTCGTGCACAAAGCATCTTACAAGCACGTGCCTTTGATAATGAAAAAATCGACTTCATGTGGAACAAAACTGTCAAGCAGATCAATGAAGAAAATGGAAAAGTCGGTAGCGTGACGTTAATTGATACCGTGACAGGTGAAGAAGAAGACTTTAAAACAGACGGCGTCTTTATTTATATCGGAATGCTGCCACTATCTAAACCATTTGAAAATCTCGGCATTACAAATAAAGAAGGCTATATCGAGACAAACGAAAGAATGGAAACAAGAGTTGAAGGCATTTTTGCAGCTGGTGACATTCGTGAAAAAACACTTCGTCAAATTGTGACAGCAACAGGTGACGGAAGTATTGCAGCACAGAGCGCACAGCATTATGTAGAAGAGCTTGCTGAAAAGCTAAAAGCAACGAAATAAACGGCTGTCTTAAATCCTTAATATTGCGTCATGGGCTTTTAACTGGAATGTAACACGGGTGAAACAATGATCCGTTATGATAAAACTAGTAATTGACCCCCTTTTATAAGGAATACATGTTTGGCACGGATGCGAATCCGTGTCCTTTTTTTTGCATAAAATCAGAAATTCACGAGATGTTCACAAATGACGCATGGAGAACCGTTAAATGTTGTAAAATAAAGAGTAGAGAAATTGGACGTCACATCATTCACACGAAAACCTGTCTGTTTTCGGTGAAGAACGGGCATGTTCATTGTGGGAGTCAGGATGAACCTGTATAATAAGAAAAAGACATATAAGAGTAGGTGACAGCTGATGCAACGAGTAACCAATTGTGTGCTGCATCACGAAGATCAAGTTCTCTTGCTGCAAAAGCCAAGACGCGGCTGGTGGGTAGCGCCGGGCGGCAAAATGGAAAGCGGAGAATCGGTCAAGGATTCAGTCGTTCGAGAGTATAGAGAAGAAACAGGCATTTATATTTTAAATCCGCAGCTAAAGGGTGTTTTTACCTTTATCATAAAAGAAGGCGATCAAATCGTTCAAGAATGGATGATGTTCACCTTTATGGCAGATTCATTTACCGGGAAAAACGTGACAGAATCAGAGGAAGGCATTTTAAAATGGCATGACGTGCAGGATGTGCCTCGTTTGCCGATGGCTCCTGGAGATTCCCATATTCTTGACTTCATGCTAAAGGGAAAAGGACTTCTCCACGGCACTTTTACGTATACACCAGATTTTGAGCTCATTGCTTATCGGTTAGATCCTCAAGGAGACTAATACATGAACCGTTTTCATAAAGAAGGAGAGGGAGCAGGCATGAATACGTACAAACAAGATGATATTCAGCTTGTGATTATTACAGGAATGTCAGGTGCGGGGAAAACCGTTGCCATTCAAAGCTTTGAAGACTTAGGTTACTTCTGTGTGGATAACTTACCGCCATCACTTTTACCGAAGTTTCTAGAGCTCATGAAGGAATCGAATTCAAAAATGAGCAAGGTAGCCCTTGTGATGGATTTGCGCGGCCGCGAATTCTTTGATAGCTTAGTTGCTGCCTTAGATGATATGAGTGATATCGGCTGGATTACACCAAGGATTCTATTTTTAGACGCAAACGATAAGGTGCTTGTCTCAAGATACAAAGAAACGAGACGTTCGCATCCTCTTGCGACAACAGGACTGCCGCTCGAAGGTATTGCAATGGAGCGTGAGCTGCTAGAGGAGTTGAAAGGCCGGTCTCAAATGATTTTTGATACGTCGGATCTGAAACCAAAACAGCTTCGAGAAAAAATTGTCACGCACTTTGCCACCAATCAAGGGCAAGTGTTTACAGTGAATGTCATGTCCTTTGGCTTTAAATATGGCCTGCCGATTGATGCTGATCTTGTATTTGATGTAAGGTTCTTGCCAAACCCTTACTATATTGAGAGCATGCGTCCACAGACTGGAAACGATGAAGAAGTGCGCTCCTATGTGATGAAATGGAGTGAAACGCAAAAGTTCACAGAGAAATTAATTGATCTTCTCAGCTTTATGCTTCCGTCCTATAAACGAGAAGGAAAAAGTCAACTTGTGATCGCCATTGGCTGTACGGGCGGCCAGCATCGATCTGTGACGCTCGCTAACTATTTAGCGGAGTATTTTAAAAACGATTACTATACACATGTCACTCACCGGGACATTGAAAAGAGAAGCAAAAAATAGATGACGACATTACCAAAGGTGGTCATTCTTGGCGGTGGTACTGGCTTATCTGTTTTGCTCAGAGGGCTAAAAACAAAGCCAGTAGATATTACAGCCATTGTTACGGTTGCTGATGACGGAGGCAGTTCAGGCAGACTGCGCCACGATTTGAATATCCCGCCTCCAGGCGATATTCGAAACGTCCTTGCGGCTCTCTCTGATGTGGAACCGCTTGTGGAAGATTTATTTCAGCACCGTTTTAACAAAGGGAATGACTTAACAGGCCACTCTCTCGGCAATCTCATTCTTGCGGCGATGACAAATATAACCGGTGACTTTTTTCATGCCGTCACAGAAATGAGCAAGGTCTTAAATGTGAGAGGGAAAGTATTGCCAGCAGCGAATTCAAGTGTTGTTCTTCATGCAGAATTAGAAAATGGGCAAGTGGTAACAGGAGAATCCAAAATCCCTACTTACGGGGAAAGGATTAAACGAGTCTTCCTCACACCCGATACGATTGAGCCGCTTCAAGAATCCATTCAAGTCATTCGTGAGGCTGATTTGATCGTCATTGGACCTGGCAGCTTGTATACGAGTATTTTGCCGAACTTGCTTGTACCGCATATTGGAGAAGAAGTGATTCGCGCTAAGGCGAAAAAAGTGTATATTTGCAATGTCATGACGCAGCCGGGGGAAACGCTTTCCTACAGTGCAGCTGATCATGTGCAGGCTTTAAACGATCATATGGATCGACCATTCATTGATACCATTTTTGTGAACAATAAAGAAATTCCAGAAGAAATCAGAGCAAAGTATGCAGAGGAACAGGCGCAGCCTGTACAGTTCGACATAGGTGCACTTAAAGCAATGGGACTGGAAGTCATCCCTGGGGAAATCATTACATATGACCAGAATGTGATTCGTCACGACACGCTCAAAGTAGCCTCGCTGCTCGTCGACCTGCTGCATCAGAAAAAATAGGAATGGGGGTGGCAAGGATGTCATTTGCATCCGAAACAAAAAAAGAGCTGACTAATCTGGACGTGAAGGACTGCTGCTCAAAAGCAGAGCTTTCTGCCCTCATCCGTATGAACGGTTCATTATCTTTCTCTAATCGAAAATTGATTTTAGATATACAGACAGAGAACGCAGCCATTGCAAGACGTATTTATACGCTGCTCAAAAGGAAATATGATGTGACAGTCGAGCTGCTCGTCCGTAAGAAAATGAGATTAAAAAAGAATAATGTGTATATTGTCAGACTGGTAGAACGAGCGAAAACGATTTTAGAGGATTTGAAAATATTAGGTGAACAATTTGTATTTGAGCGCAATATTTCAGAGGAGCTTGTGAAGAAAAGATGCTGCAAGCGCTCCTATATGAGAGGTGCTTTTTTAGCAGGCGGTTCTGTGAATAATCCTGAAACGTCTTCCTATCACCTTGAGATTTTTTCATTATATAAAGAACATAACGATGCCCTTTGTGAGCTGATGAATCAATTTCATCTGAACAGTAAAACACTTGAGCGTAAAAAAGGATATATTACGTACATGAAAGAAGCCGAAAAAATTACGGAATTTCTAAGTGTTGTCGGTGCCCATAACTCATTACTTCGCTTTGAAGACGTGCGAATCGTCCGCGATATGAGGAATTCCGTAAACCGGCTCGTCAATTGTGAAACAGCAAACTTGAATAAAACGATTGGTGCCTCACTGCGTCAGGTCGAAAACATTCAATTCATTGATGAAAAAATTGGACTTGATGCGCTGCCGGATAAGCTGCGTGAAATTGCTAAACTGCGCGTCGACTATCAAGAGGTCACGCTAAAGGAACTTGGCGAAATGGTGGAAAGCGGAAAGATCAGCAAATCAGGCATTAACCACCGTTTAAGAAAGCTAGATCAAATCGCAGAACAATTACGAAACGGACAAGCTGTTACACTCAAATAGGGAAATAAAAAAGGGAGGCAGATCATATGGTGGAAAAAACGGTCACCATTCAGCTGAAAACAGGTTTGCAGGCACGGCCAGCTGCTTTGTTCGTACAAGAAGCCAATCGCTTTGGTGCTGATATTTTTCTAGAGAAGGATGGAAAGAAGGTCAATGCGAAGAGCATTATGGGTCTCATGAGCCTTGCGATCAGCTCTGGAGTCACGATCAAGCTGATTGCAGATGGTGCAGATGAAGAGGAAGCCATTAAGGCATTAACAGATTTTATCAATCAAGAAAACTGAGTCTCTTTACAGGCTCAGTTTTTTTAGGAGGGAATGTACATGATTCAATCAGCCTTTTTACAGAAGATTGGATACGAAGGTCAGTCTATCACATTTGATGACTTGCCTGCTTTATTAAAAAAGATGGCGTATACGTTTCCATTTGAAAACCGATCTGTGCTGAACAAACACTCCTACGGCTTGGATCAAGAAGGGTTGAAACAGCATCTTCTTGAAGGAAAAAGAGGGGGACTTTGTTATGACCTCAATCCTCTCTTATATCATGTGCTAAAAGAGGCAGGGCTTGCTGTACAGCTCGTTCAAGGAACCGTGTATAACAAAGAAGCGGAGAAGTGGGCGATTGATGGAACGCATGTAGCCATCGTCCTTACACATCACAACGAGCGCTTCCTTATTGATGCAGGATTTGGTGTGAATTTACCTCTTCAGCCCATCCCTTTTACAGGTGAATGGGTGGAAGCACCGTCCATTCGTTTTCGCGTCAAAGCAGAGGAAACCGAAAAAGGGACACATCTGATCCAATTGGACAGGGGAGAAGGCACTGAAACAGGCTATGCTTTTACATTGAAGGAAGTCAATGAGCATATATTGGTTCAAATGAGGCAGGAAATTTATGAAAATGAAGCCTCTCCTTTTAATAAAAGACCGCTTGCATCCAAACTGACACCAACAGGGCGTGTGGTCGTGACAGAGGATCATGTCACGATACATGAACAGGAAGAAGTATTGAAGAAACCACTCTCACAACCGTTTGAGGAGTACGTACAAAAATTGCTTTCGTAAACAATATGAAAAGACAGCCCGCTTCGAAATCGGCCTGTCTTTTTTCATTCATTAACGAATACGTGTAAATGTCGCATAGTGGTCTGTTGTTTTATAAATGAGCCAGTCACTCGAATACACGAGGCGATCAGCATTACGGAAGCCGGAGACGTAGTTGATATCGGCCTCACGCCATGTTCGGCCGCTTGCTGAAGGAAGGCGTCCCTCCCGGTTAGAGAAAACATCTCCACCAATGCTTTTACCTGGTGCAACCTCCGCTAGATTACCCTTTGATGCTACCCATCCGAGAGCACTTGCTTGTGATTTTGTGATGTAGTTATCAGGCAGTCGTTTGTAGCGAATTAAATAATCTGCTACGCCATCAAAGGTATTAATGACGGCAAGGGTACGCACATCTGATGCAAGTTGAATAGAAGCTGTTTCACTTGTGGCTGTTGGTGTAAGGGGTGTTTCTGCATGAGCTTGCTGCGGGATAAATCCAGAAAACAGAATAGCAGCGATCAGAGCGAGCGTAGTAAAAATCGAACCAAATCTTTTCATCTTCATCCTCCTAGTAAGGAAATTGGATGCCATCCTCTTGATGCTTGTCTACCTCATATTATAGCACCCGCATATGAAGAGAATGTAAAGAATCAGGAGATTGGCGAAAATGAGGCTTTTCTCCCGATTCCATTCTGATGAAATAAATAAAAAGACGCAGTCCGCTGCGCCTTTTCCATTTAAGATGAGGCTAGCTCCTTCACAACATCAACAGAAGCCTTGCCGTCAATTCCATGAAGCACATTATGAATGGCTCGTTTTAGCATGAGGTCTCTTGTTGTTTCGGTGGCGGAACCGATGTGAGGGGCAAGAGTGACATTGTTCATCTCTTTGAACGGATGATCTTCCTGAAGCGGCTCTTGTTCATATACATCAAGACCTGCGCCTTTGATCCATCCCTCCTGAAGCGCTTGAATGAGGCTTTTTTCATCCACTGTTTTCCCGCGAGAAATGTTCACGAATAAAGCGGTTTGCTTCATTAACTTCAATTCTCGTTCCCCAATCATATGATACGTTTCATCGGTCAGTGGTGTGATCAGCACAATGATATCGGCTTGCTTTAGCAGGTCATCAAGTGTGCAATATACAGCGCCGTATGCCGATTCGGCTTTTTCATTCCGGCTTCGGTTATGATAGAGGACGTTCATATCAAAACCAAGTGCTGCCCTTTTGGCTACCTGCTCTCCGATACGACCCATGCCAATAATGCCAAGCGTTTGATGATGAACATCAATGCCAAATATATCTTCTTCCTGTACAAATTTCGTCCATTTTCCCTCGCGGATAAAACGATCAAGCTCGGCAATTCTTCTTGCAGACGAGAGAATGAGCGAAAAGGCAAGGTCAGCAACGGTATGGTCAAGCGTATAAGGAGTGTGCGTACCGATCACGCCTCTTTGTCTCATCGCTTCTATATCGAAGTTGTCATAGCCGACAGAGTTATTGCTCACCACCTTGAGTTTTGGTGCGTGATCTAATAGCTCCTGATCAATTTTTGTTCCAGATGTTAAAAGCCCATCAGCCTTCTGCAGCTTCTCAAATAAAATATCTCTTGGGATGGGGTCCTTTGATTGCCATACCTCGTATGTACAATGTTCCTTGAGCATGTCTTCAAATGAGGCAGGTAAGGGTTTGGCGACAAAAATATGTGGTTTCATCATCAACTCGCTCCTTTCACATGGTCATCGTTCTCCTTTCATTATAAAGCAACCATTCTGGCAGTACACGTTTGAATATGAGCTGCTCAATATTTAATATACTGAAATAAACGGAAATTTAGTGAAAAAGATAATTCATAAGCCATCTGATGTATTTTCACTATGTAGAAAAAAGAGAGATTAGTAGATGGGACTTAGAAAAACGCCGGTTTTTTGAGAGATTATCTGACAAACCGGAAAATAGAACGAGACTTTTTGATAGAAAATTTATTATATTTGAAATGTATTAAACGGGACGGCCATTTTCTACTAAACCATTTCATCGTCTTTTGATGAAATGAAAACAATCGCTTAAAGGAGCAGGCCGCCTATCCCTTACACTGAAGCGGAACTCGAGTCAAAATAGAGAAAATGCTTACATATTCTCTCATCATTTTCTCATTTTTTTCTTTTTTTTCTATCATTTTTCTTCTCTATGCTTGAGAACACACGAAAGAAAAGGAGGACAGGCAGGGGCTTACGCTACTTAAAAAAAGATGGGAGATGGCAAGATGGGTTCAAAATTAGAACAGATTCTTCAGCACAATTCAGAGTTTGTGAAAGAGAAACATTATGAGCCTTACAAAGCGGGGAAATTTCCTGAAAAGAAACTCGTCATATTAACTTGTATGGATACACGTCTTTTGGAATTATTGCCGCAATCCATGGGGCTGCGTAACGGTGATGCCAAGATCATTAAAAATGCCGGAGCTATCGTCACACACCCTTTCGGCAGTGTGATGCGAAGTATATTACTAGCCATATATGAGCTGAAAGCAGAGGAAGTATGCATTGTGGGACATCATGAATGCGGAATGGCAGGTCTTGCGGCAGATCCTTTACTTGAAAAGGCAAAAGCACGCGGAATCGAAGAGAAATGTTTGAGCATTGTGAAAAACTCAGGGGTTGATTTAAAGGGGTGGCTGACAGGCTTTGATTCAGTAGAAGAAAGCGTGTCCCAAAGTGTGAAATTAGTCAAAGATCATCCACTGATGCCAAATGATGTGGCTGTTCATGGACTTGTCATTCATCCAGCAACAGGAAAGCTAGATGTCGTTGTGAAAGATCAACAGATTGACGTGCAGTATACCTAAATCATCTACACATACTTGAAGGAGGCCAACACATACCATGCGTTTTTATGGAAGATTTGAAGGTTATGATACATCAAAGTTTAGACGTGATTTAATCGCTGGGCTTGTCGTGGGCGTTGTGGCAATTCCTTTAGGCATGGCATTTGCCATTGCATCTGGTGTCGGACCAGAATATGGATTGTACACAGTCATCGTTGCCGGCATTTTGATTTCATTGTTTGGTGGTTCAAAGTATCAGATTGGCGGGCCTACAGGGGCATTTGTTCCGATTTTATTCGGGATTGTCAGCCAGTACGGTGTTGAAAATTTGCTCATTGCTGGTTTTATGGCAGGCTGTATACTTGTGTTATTCGGCATATTCAAGCTAGGAAAGCTCATGAAATTTATTCCTCGTCCGGTTATCATCGGCTTTACTGCTGGCATCGCTGTCATTATTTTTTCAGGACAGATTGCCAATTTCCTCGGATTAAAGGGTGTTGAAAAGCATGAAAGCTTTTTCCTCAATATGAGAGAAATCGTGGTCCATCTCGGTACCACAAATCGTCTCGCTGTCATCACAGCCGTCATCGGGCTCATCGTGATTTTGGCGGCACAAAAATACATTCCCAAAATACCTGGTGCTCTATTAGGTCTACTCGTTTCAACGTTTCTAGCTGTTCTCTTTTTCCAAGGACAGGTTGAAACGATTGGCTCTGCATATGGTGAAATCCCTCGTCAGCTGCCAAGCTTTGCTTTTCCTGAATTGACGATTGAAAAAATGCTTTACTTGCTGCCTCCAGCGATTGTCATTGCACTTTTAGGCGGAGTGGAATCGATCTTGTCCGCCATGGTCGCTGACAATATGAAAGGCTCTAAACATGACAGCAACAAGGAGCTCATCGGGCAAGGAATCGCCAATATGGCGGCACCGCTTTTCGGAGGAATTCCGGCGACTGGAGCGATTGCCCGTACGGCAACGAACATTAAAAATGGCGGAGCAAGTCCGATTTCTGGTGTCGTGCATGGCGTCGTTGTACTGCTTATCTTAATGCTATTTGCGCCATATGCGTCGATGATTCCACTTGCTGCTATGGCACCGATCTTAATGTTTGTTGCATGGAATATGAGTGAAAGAAAAGAATTTATCAATATTGTGAAAGTGAAAAATGCGGATTCACTTGTCCTAGTCGTGACCTTCCTGTTAACAGTCATTGGTGACTTGATTATTGGCGTCACCGCAGGTCTCATTTTAGCATTTATCGCCTTTATTAAAAAAATGAGCCAGACGACCAGCATTCATACAAATGTCGCTGTTTCCCAAATAGAAACGGCAGCGACTTTAGAAAAACACGATCAGAAAGGGATCAGTATGTATTCCATTGAAGGACCACTGTTTTTCGGGACAACAGATTCATTGGAAAATTCCATTTTGGACCATGTTCAGACAAAGCCGAAAACGCTCATCCTGCTCATGAATAAAGTCAATTATATGGATACATCAGCAGAAGCAGTCCTGATGAACATCTCCAATCGTTTAAAGCATCATAATGGTAAACTAATGATTGTTGGGCTTCAATCACAGCCAAAGGAGCTTTTGCATCGTACGGGTCTTTTCCATCATATTGGAAAGCAGCATTTCTTTGAACGAACGGATGATATCTCCCCGCAGCAGCTATAAGGTTGTCAAAAAGCACGTGACACGAAACGGTCACGTGCTTTTTGCCTGTTCTATTTCACCAGAAAAACGTTTTGTGAGTTTCTGTTGATGGGAGGAGAAGACCTCTTCTAATGTCACATCATAGAGATCAGCTAAAACGAGTAGGTTTCCTAACACGTCCCCCATTTCTTCGATCAGATCTTTCTTTAACTCTAGTGTCTCTTGTATTTTCTCATCAGGCCGATCACGCCCAATCTCTACGGCTCTAACGGCACGAGCGAGCTCTCCCGTTTCTTCCATAAGGAAGCCTAACCGAATAAACGGCCCGTATTGTGTCCAATGTCTCATTTCATAAAACGACTTGATCCATTTTTCCATCTCTGTTGTTTGCATTCTCTTTATACAGCTCCTTATATGGTATTCACCTTTTGATTTTACACTATATATAGACGAAGCGGCTGTTTCTTTACAATCAATTATAGTAGAATAAGTGGGTGAAGATATCATAGAGAGAGATGGAGCTGTTCTGATGAAAACGATTTGTGTGTTTGCTGGTTCGAATCCAGGTGTGAATGACATCTATAAACAAAAGGCTGTAGAGCTGGGTGCTTATATGGCAGAGAAAGGCATTCGTCTTGTATACGGCGGTTCACGAATTGGACTAATGGGTGCCATTGCAGATGAGGTATTAAAAAATGGCGGGCAAGTGATCGGGGTTATGCCAAAGGGGCTATTTCGAGGAGAGGTTGTGCATCAAGAGCTGACAGAGCTAATAGAGGTCAAAGGAATGCATGAACGAAAAGCGAAAATGAGCGAGCTGGCTGATGGATTTATTGCGATGCCAGGTGGCTTTGGTACATATGAAGAATTATTTGAGGTGCTATGCTGGGCACAAATAGGGATTCACCAAAAGCCAATTGGCTTGTATCAAGTCAATGACTATTTCAAGCCACTCATTGACATGGTGACGTTTAGTGTACAGGAAGGTTTTTCGAATGAATCACACCTACAATTGCTACATGCCTCAAGAGAGCCGGAAGAACTGATTTCACAGATGGCATCTTATCAAACACCAACTCTTCAGCAGAAATGGACGGAGCTGTCTTAAAGCAGGTGAGCAACAAAAAACCGTCTGTTCAAAGGAGCAGACGGTTTGTTTTGTCATGATTATTTTTGTTCTTCTGAATTACGGGTTAACACTTTGTCGATAAGTCCGTATTGAAGTGCTTCTTCCGCTGTTTTGAAGTTGTCACGATCTGTATCGCGCTCAATCACTTCAATTGGCTGACCAGTACGTTCAGCAAGTACTTGGTTCAGTTTATCACGTAAAGAAAGGATTCGTTTTGCCGCAATTTCAATTTCTGTCGCTTGACCTTGGGCACCGCCTAATGGTTGGTGAATCATGACTTCACTGTTTGGAAGGGCATAACGCTTACCTTTTTCACCAGCAGCAAGCAGGAACGCACCCATTGATGCAGCCATACCAATACAAATAGTTGATACCTTTGGTTTAATAAATTGCATCGTATCGTAAATGGCCATACCAGCTGTGATCGAACCGCCGGGGCTGTTAATGTAGATAGAGATATCTTTCTCTGGATCTTCGGCTTCTAAGAAAAGAAGCTGTGACACGATGGAGTTGGCAACATTGTCATCGATCGCAGAACCAAGCATGATAATACGGTCTTTTAAAAGACGAGAATAAATGTCGTAAGCTCTTTCCCCACGATTTGTTTGTTCAATGACTGTAGGTATTAAATTCATAATGTTCCTCCTTCACCTTTTAGGTAAGTATGTAATTCAATGATACATTTTTGGTCAATAAAGGTCAAACAAAACGCTGTCAAAAAATTCGACAGCCACCTGTTATTTTTCCCAAAAAGCATTTTCTTAAACCATCGAAGTCAAAATGGCATAAATAGAAAAGTGTGCACCGTTTTTGGTGCAGACTTCTTTTTATCATGTCATCAGAATTTGATTGCTTTCTTGCAGCATTTCCCTTATAATTTGATATGCTGACGTTCAAAAAACATATCGTGCGCTCGTAGCTCAGTTGGATAGAGCGGTGGTTTCCGGTACCACGTCTGCCGGGGGTTCGAATCCCTCCGAGCGCGTACTTGACCTTGCTTACGATGATAAAGGTCTTTCATGAACCCCTCTTCATATGGAGAGGGGTTTTTATGTTTAATCGGATTGATCGTTTTCTTCTAATAAAGTTAGGATAAGCAAGTGATAAAATGTTTTGGTTGCAAGCCAGCAACATCTATCCGAGTATAATAAAATAAACCCCATTCTTAACATAAGAATGGGGTTTATTGCTATAAAGGGGTTACCTGCCTTTTTGACCTTTCCTGTAAATAGCCGCAGGTATAATTGTAAGAAGAACAATGATAAATCCAATCACAGATACAGTATTTTTTATTGTGTTGTCATTCACAGTGAAGTTTGTCAATATCATTGCCGCCAGACAAAGAATGATGATTAAATAACTGTATTTCTCCAAGACTTTCACAAAATATCCCTCCAATATGAATCTATAAAATTGAAACAATTATTATAGTATGATATTTTTACCTCATATTCAAAAAATAAACAAGGGAGGAGTATATTGGATGAAAACTATTTTTCATAAGAAGAGTGTAATATGCTTCATAACAGCTCTTTTCATGTTATTGTCAACGATTTTTACTGCGGATGCAACAGCAATTAGTCCTAATTCAGAAGTGGATGAAGAGTATCAAGAGTTGCTAGAGGTTTTATTGGCGATTGAAGCTTTACCTGACAGCGTTATTGCAAAAGGAGATGAAGCCGTATTTAAATGGTTGGAAGAGAACTCTAATATCCCTCTTCAACGACAAGGTGAGGTTGTTACTATGGGTGTAGTTGGTTGTATTTCCGCGGTTGGAACTGCCATTATAACCAATGTTATACCAATAGCAAAAATCGCAAAAGTCAAATCAGCAATAAAAGCTGCAGGAGGTGCTACAAAATTTGTTAAAACATTAATTCCAGCGTATAAGGCCGCCAGACAGGCGGGAAAAAGTAAGGGGAATGCTGTAAAAGCAGCTGTAAATAAAGCAGCGAAAAACGCTAGTCCTGAAGCAAAAAGAGCACTGCTTGAATTTTTCAATATAGGAAATGTGTATTCAGCGTGCTTTGAATAAATATCGAAACACAGTTACAAAGGAATAATTAAAATAACAGCGTGAAATACCGCTATATATTGGGAATACAGCTAAAGCAAGTGCACTACTACTTACTTGTACCAACAAAGGATGGAAAAGCGCCAAATCTTGATATCACGAGCAGCGGTGTGTGGAAGAAGAATCAAGCGGTGAAACAAGGGTATGTCCTCTATTACTCGATCAATGAATTTATCTATGCAGATCCGATTTCGGTTGAAAAACAGTCTGCTGCATTCAAAAAATGCTGCTCAACTCATTAGATAAAAAGACAAAGCGCTTAACAGGAGGCTTTGTCTTTTTATCTTATAGCCTCTTCATATACTGGTCATAAGACTCATTTCTCCCCTTTTCAGGCGTATTTGTTGAGCCTGCTGGCTGTATATGATTAACATGGAAGAGAATTGACAATGAGGAGGGATTGCTTGTGGCGAAAATTTTATTGATTACGTTCCCAGCTGAAGGACATGTGAACCCAATGTTAGGGATCATTAAAGCATGGACAGATCGAGGTGATGAAGTTCATGCGGTCACAACTGAACATTATCAGGAACGAATCGAACGCTTAGGCGCTCACGTACATATACACCCAGACTATATTCGCACATTACATGTGGAAGAGGACAATTTAGATTCCATGCAGCCATTCTTTCATGCCATGCTGCAAACGTCATTCGATGTTTTAGAGGTAGTAGAAACACTTTCGCAGCAGCATTCATTTGATTTGGTCTATTTTGATATGTTTGGAGCAGGTGAGCTTGTGCGGGATTACTTACAGATTCCAGGGATCGGTTCGAACCCTTCTTTTGTGCTGCAAGAGGCGCATTTTGATACACCTCTATACAGAAAGGATGAGAAGGCGGCTCATCTGTTAGAAGAAATACATGAACGTTTTGGCGTTCAGCCAACGCATTTGATGCAATTCATGAAAAACCGCGGAGAGCTGAATATGGTGTATACAAGTGAATATTTTCAGCCGTCCGTCGATTCATTAAACGATTCGTTTGTTTTCATTGGGCCGAGCTTTTTGAAACGAGCGGATCAGCACCATTTCCCGCTGGAAGCACTTGAGCAAGAAAAAGTCATTTTTGTTTCGATGGGCACAGTTCTTGGGGATACAGAAGCATTTTTTAATATGTGTATTGATGCCTTTGCAGACTTTAACGGAAAAGTGGTTCTTGCAACAGGTGAAAAAGTGGATAGGTCTCTCTTAAAAGAGGCGCCTTCTCATTTTCTGATTGAGCCTTATGTACCGCAGCTTGAAGTGCTCGAACTGACAGATGTGTTTATAACACACGGCGGGATGAATAGTGTCAATGAAGGGATTCATTATCATGTTCCGATGGTGGTCATTCCGGTCGACAAAGATCAGCCGATGGTGGCACAAAGACTGACGGAATTATCTGCTGCCTGCGCACTTGATAAAGACCAACTGACGGCAAAGCAGCTCAGAGATACTGTAGAAACGGTTCTGGAAAATGACACGTATCGTGACGGGATTGAAAAAATTGAAGAAAGCTTCCAAACAGCAGGAGGAACAGAAAAAGCCTTACGTGTGATTGATCAATTTATACAGGCGAAACAGACTCAATAGTTGAAGGTGTTCCAAAAGTGCCCGATTTGTTTTAAACAGAGTCCCACTTGACAAAAAATAACCCATCTCTTATCGTATACGTAACAAACGACGGAAGGGTGACCCAATGCAATGAAGTACTAATCCTATGGCCTGTAAGCAAAATGAACGAAGGCAGTGAGCAAACGATCGGTTTGCCATGTTTGCTGCGTTTTCATTTTTTAGCTTCGGAATAGGATGGTACAGCTTGGGAATCAAAAAATGAGGTGATTGATACGTGGGATGTGTGTTCATTTGATGAACGCCACATCTTACTGGATCGATCCGCTTATTTTTGTACACCATTTTGCCTCCTATTCTGAGAATGGGAGGCTTTTTATGTCTCCTGATACGAAAGGAGAGGGCTTGATGTTACTAAAAGCCAATCAGTTAAAGGTATTTCGAAAGGATCGGTTGTTATTTGATATTGAGAAGCTTGCCATCCATCAAGGTGACCGTATTGGTCTAGTGGGGGTAAATGGTAGCGGGAAAACGACTTTATTGCATGTGCTTGCGGGTCATGAGAAACCAGACAGTGGAACGTTTGCTGTCACAACGACCTGTACGCTGCTTCCACAGATGAAACAAGCGGATGACAGACAGAGTGGTGGAGAGATGACCCAAACCTATATTGAAAGAGCTTTAAGCCGACCGTCTGCCCTTTTATTAGCAGATGAACCGACGACTCATTTAGATACAGAACACATTGAGTGGCTGGAAGAGAAGCTACGTGATCATCAAGGTGCCCTCATTGTCGTTTCACATGATCGTGCTTTTTTAGATGCACTATGTACGGAGATTTGGGAGCTGGATGCTGGGGTGCTCACGCAATACAAAGGCAACTACACACATTTTGCACAGCAAAAAGAGCTGGCGCATCGCCAGCAGGTGGAAGCATACGAGGCTTATACACAAAAGAAAAAACAGCTAGAGCATGCGCTGGAAAAGAAAAAGAAAAAAGCCGACAAAGCGACAAAGCCATCACAGAAGCTGAAATCCTCTGGGCCAAAAATTGCAAAGCCCTACTATGCAAACAAACAAAAAAAGCTGCAAAAAACAGCCAAATCCATTGAAACAAGAATGGAGAAATTAGAAAAGGTTGAGAAAGTAAAGGACATTCAGCCCATTCAAATGACTCAGCAGACAATGAAGGAAATAGCAAGCCGAACCATTTTGCGTGTGAAAGATGTAGATGGCAAGGCAGGAAATAAAGTGCTTTGGAAGCAGGCAAATGTGGAAGTAAGGGGCGGGGATAAAGTCGCCATCATCGGAAAGAACGGAAGCGGGAAAACGACATTTCTTCAAATGCTAGTGAATGGACATCCCGGAATTTCTCGTTCAGAGGCTGTCAAGCTAGGTTATTTTCGTCAGAACCTTTCAGGATTAAAGGTAGATGAATCCATTTTACAAAATGCACTGAAAGAGACTGTTCAAGAGGAGACAGTGGTTCGAACGGTTTTAGCGAGACTTGGGTTTCGAGGAGATGATGTGCATAAGCCTGTTCGGGTGTTAAGCGGGGGAGAACGGGTGAAGACCATGCTAGCGTCGTTACTCGTCAGTGATGCCAATGTCCTTATGCTGGATGAACCGACGAATTTTTTAGATCTTGCGGCAGTCGAAGCGCTTGAAGGTCTATTGAAGAATTACCCAGGTACAGTTGTGTTTGTTTCACACGACCGCAGACTCATTGAGAAGGCTGCCACCCGTATTCTGTATGTTCACAAACAACGCATTGAAAGCTTTGATGGGACATATGAAGAGTATAAACAAAAGAAAGATAAACCATCTGTTACAAAAAGAGAAGAGGAGCTTCTGTTGATTGATATGCAGCTGTCTGAAGTGCTCAGCCGCTTAAGTATTGAGCCTTCCAAGGAGCTGGAAGAGACATTTCAAGCATTATTGAAGCAAAAGAAGTCTTTGGAGTCATAAAAAGAACCCCTGTGTTTACTGCACAGGGGATTGTTCATGCCGTTCTTTTTTTAATTGTTCTAGTTCACTGACTGTGACAAGCTGGTAGCCTTGTTTGGTGAGCTCATGGATGATCTTCACTGCTGCTTGAGCAGAGCTGTCATAAATATCGTGCATTAACACCGTTTTGCCATCTGCCGCATGTGAGAGAACATGGCTTGTGATCTGCTGACTGTTGCGAATTTTCCAATCCTCAGGATCAACATCCCACAAAGACACTTTCATATCAACCGCTTGATTGATGTCTTGATTTGTTCCACCATATGGCGGTCTAAAGTGAGTAGGTGTATATCCGCTCGCTTTTTGAATCAGCTGCTGCGTGTCCTTTACCTGTTTCACCGCTTGCTTGAGGGGCAGTCTTGTTAATAAAGGATGGTTATAAGAATGGTTTCCGATCTCATTCCCGCCCTTTAGAATGTCGGCAAGCATCCCAGGATAGTACTGTACCCTGCTGCCTAATACGAAAAAGGTGGCGTGTCCTTTATGTTCCTTCAGCGCATCTAAAATTTTTGTCGTTGTCGCTGGGTTCGGACCATCGTCAAATGTGAGTGCGATGGCTTTTTTATTTGGATCAAGCTTTGATTTTTGCGGCAGCTTGACGGCTTTTCTTTTTGGATTCGGTTCTTTGATTTCATTTTTATTTTTGATTTTATTCATATATTCTGGCTTCAATATATCTTTCAGCAACGTCTTTTTGATGGCAAGTGTTTGTGGACCAAGATCCTCTGCGGCTACTTGAGAAGCTGGGAAATAAAACTCTACATATTTCTCTTTCAAGGCAAATTGACTGAAGTTTTGAGCAGTAGGGGCTGTTCCTTTCTGAAGAAGCGCTTGATCCTTAGACAAGGTTTTGTCCTTTCGAAGCTCCGTGTATGTAATATACGATAATTTCTTTAAATAATTGGTTTTAGGCTGAAATAAATCCTTTGTGTCAAGAAAGGTTTTTTTCTGAAAATCAAAGTTGATCGTGAGATGATGAGTGGTTCCATTTTGCTGACCTGTATAGGTATAGGTTGTAAAATGAATGGCAGCAGACTGTTTCGCATAATGCACCATGTCATAATCAATATTCAGTTCAAAGCGTTTATTTTCATCAATGTCTTTGGCTTCACTGAATGTCTTTTTGAAATGCTCTAATACTGAATTTGCATAGCTTTGAATCTTGTCATCTAGCTCTTTTTGGTGAAAAAGAGGATAGTTGACTGCATATCTCATAAATTTCCCGTCATTTACGAGAGTGACAATTTCGACGTTTTTATAGTTTGTATCTTGCTTTACATTTTTCTTCTCTGTACCGCTTGCTTGTTGATTTTGAAAGAAAGCAACTGCTCCAATGACGATCGCAAGCGCAAATAGGATGATACTCCATTTTCCCTTTAATGACACAACTTTCAAATCTCCTCTCATGACGGGTCATTCTTTATCAGTTTGACATCTGTTTGTAATATTTTTATAACATTTGACTCACTTTTGTAATTTTAGGTGATGTTCATGCGGACTGTCAACTATTTTCCTATTAAACTATCGGAAAAAATGATAGGTCTTTCAGAACGAGTAAAGCTGAAGAAAAGAAATACCTCCTTTTGTTGCCAAGTACATACCTTCAATAATTAAAAAATGGGGTGTACATTGATTTTTTGGAGGCTGGCGGCTATAATTTTGATGATTATGATTCTCATTTTCAAACAGACTTTTAATGAAGAAAAGGATGACACCGATTTTGCAGGATAAGCGAACACCTCAACAAAAACGATCATCACATGTTTGGTTCTTTTTGATATTTTTTCTGGCGGTCATTGGTTTGCTTACTGCCATGTTTTTTGCTGTTTCATATGGAGCAAAAACATTGTCTCTGCAAACGGTTTGGACAGCTGTATTTGACTACCAGTCAGATGTAACAGAGCAGCAGATCATCCACGAATTAAGGCTTCCGCGTGTTCTAGGGGCAGCCCTTGTTGGAGCGGCCTTTGCTGTAGCGGGCGCTCTCATGCAGGGCATCACAAGAAACCCGCTGGCAGATGCGGGGATTTTAGGTATTAATGGCGGTGCGATGTTTGTTGTTGCTCTCTGTTTTGCTTTTTTCCCAGGCATGCCTTATTCAGCACTCATGTTTTTTTCTTTTATCGGTGCTGTACTGAGTACCCTGCTGATTTTTGCGATTGGGGCGGCCGGTGGTGTATTGACACCGCTGCGGCTGACCGTTGCAGGAGCAGTTGTCGCCGCATTGCTTCATGCGCTGAGCTCTGGAATCGCCATTTATTTTGATTTGAGTCAGGATCTGGCTTTTTGGTATGCAGGCGGTGTGGCTGGTGTGAAATGGCCGCAGCTGATGATTCTTGCCCCGGTCATTCTCATTGTCATCGTATGGGCGGTGTTATTAGGGCGGTCACTGTCGTTACTTTCACTCGGTGAAGATGTAGCGGCGAATTTAGGGGTGAAAACACGGCAAGTGCGAATACTAGGAATGGCCGCAGCTGTTTTGCTCGCCGGGGTTTCTGTATCAGCAGTCGGGTCCATTGGGTTTGTCGGGCTCGTCATCCCGCATATCGCACGAAAGCTGGTTGGTGTGAACTATCGTTTCGTCATACCGATGTCAGCGATTTTAGGCGCTATGCTGCTTGTTTTTGCGGATCTTGCCAGCCGCACAGTGAATCCACCAAGAGAGCTTGCCATTGGCGTGATGGTGGCACTTGTCGGTGTTCCTTTCTTCTTATACATTGCCAGAAAAGAAGGGAGGAACCTGTCATGAAGGAGAAACAGCGTGCTCTTATCGTGACAGTCGTCTTGCTTTGCCTGAGTGCTGCTGTGGTGCTGTATAGTTTAAATACTGGCACGCTGAAACTCAGTCCCATCGTTGTTGTCAAAACGTTATTTGGCTTTGGAGATTTCCAAAGTGAGACAGTGCTGTTTGATTATCGTCTCCCGCGAATTGTCGTGACGCTTCTAGCGGGAATGGGTCTTGGCATTGCAGGCGGCATTTTGCAGAGTTTATCTCGTAATCCACTCGCCGATCCTGGGATTATTGGACTGAATGCAGGGGCAGCATTTGGCTTAATTGTGTTTGTGACGTATTTCCACGCACTTGAAGGCAATCCGTCTCTTCTTATTCCGCTCTTTACATTTGGCGGCGGACTACTTGCGGCAGCGGTCATCGTGCTCCTTGCGTATGACCGGCATGAAGGGCTTGTTCCTATCCGGCTGATCCTAGTAGGAATCGCGGTTGCTGCGGGGTTTAGTGCATTGACTTTATATTTGTCATTGAAGCTGGATGAAGATACATACACGTTTGCTTCAAGGTGGCTTGTGGGCAATGTATGGGGCAGAGACTGGATTCACGTGTTAGCACTTCTGCCTTGGATTGTCTGCCTTGTGCCGCTTACGCTGATGCAGTCAAGCACGCTCAATGCATTGACGTTAGGAGATGCTGTCGCTTCAAGTGTAGGTGTACGTGTGCAGCTTAAACGTCTCTTTTTACTTACCTTAGCGGTTGGCCTGGCTAGTGCGAGTGTGTCGATGACAGGCGGAATTGGCTTTATTGGTCTCGTCGCACCGCATTTGGCTAGGCGGCTTGTCGGCTCACTGCATCAGCACTTTTTACCGGTTAGTGCACTGCTTGGGGTGTTGATTTTGGTCAGTGCCGATACAATCGGACGTTCCATCTTTGCTCCAAATGCCATCCCAGCGGGTGTGGTTGTAGCGTTTATCGGCGCCCCGTATTTTCTCTATTTATTAACAAAAACGAAATAAAAAATGAAAGAGGAATCCATCATGAAAAAATTACTTGTGTTTGGTTTAACGATCTGTTTCTTGATTCTTGCTGCTTGCGGTCAACAGGAAACAAAAAATACGACCAATCAAAATGAACATGGCACACCAAAGATTGCTTCCTTGTCTATCCACTTAACAAATGACTTATTAGCACTCGGTATCAAGCCTGCTGGCTCTGTCGTAGGAGGAGACTTAAAAGATTTTCTTCCACATGCGAAAAAGCAGCTGAGCAATACGAAGAAGCTGGGCATTGCAGCAGATCCAGATATGGAGTCACTGCTTGCTTTAAAACCAGATGTCATTTATGTCGATGAAGAACTAGCTGGACAAGACTTATCGAAATTCAAGAAAATCACCAAAACCGAAGTATTTAATTTAAATGATGGCACGTGGCGGGACCATTTGAAAAAAATCGGCAAGCTCGTCAATAAAGAAAAAGAAGCCGATCAATATATCAAGGACTACAATCAAGAAGCAAAAGAAGTGAAATCACTCATCCAGAAAAAGATTGGAAATGGAAAAGTGATGGCGATTCGTGTAACAGCAAAGGAGCTTCGAGTATTTAGCATGAAGCGTCCAATGGGTCCTATTTTATACGAGGATTTGGGGCTGACACCTGTTGATGGTGTGAAAAAGCTGGATAGCAAACGGCCATTCGAAGTCATTTCTCAAGAGGTTCTTCCTGACTATGATGCAGATGCTATTTTTGTCGTCGTCAACCGTGATGATAAAGCGCAGCAGGCATTCAAACAATTAGAACAGACACCGATCTGGAAAGGCTTAAAAGCCGTGAAGAAAAACCAAGTCTATCCGATTGCTGATCAGCCATGGCTTGATTACTCAGCACTAGGCAATAAAATGGCATTGGATGAAGCAAAAGAGATGTTTTCTAAATAAAGGCACATGAATGAAGGCATTATTCCTCACATAGGAATGATGTCTCTTTTTTTGGTTCGTTCTTCTACTTAGCCGTTTTTGGCATACATATGAGAGAGAACGAGCAGTCATACCCGTGTGTAGGGGAAAGGGAGGGGTTACAGTTGGAGGTTCAAAAAATTAGTGCAGGTACGATTGCAAGGCTTGTGTTGCTTTTGCTCGCGCTTGTGAACAGTGCTCTAACCGCTGCGGGAAAAAGCCCAATTCCTATTGATGAAGAAGGCATTCAGCAATTCATCACGTTGGCTTTTCTTGGGATGACATCACTATGGGCCTATTGGAAAAACAATGATATTACGAAAAAAGCACGAACAAAAAAAGAAGAATGAGAGAAAAGAGCCTTTTGTGATAAAAGGCTCTTTTTTACGAAGCGTCAAACGCCTCTCCCCGCAATTTGATTCTTCCTGAAAGGCTTACGCCCGGCGTTCTCCCATGTTAGTAAGGAATGCTTTCACTTCCTCAATGCTTAAGCCGATAGCTTTCGCTTCACTCATAAGACGCTTCCACTCTGACATATTCGAATCGGTCAGCTTTCTATGGGTGACATGTAACGTCTTTTCCTCCTGCTCCTTTCGGTACGTTTGGAGCAGCTGATAGAGCTTTTCTTTAGGCATGCCAGATTGGACGGCATTGACTATATGCTCCCGCCATTCCTGTTCACCTTCAGATGAATGAAACATCATTGTCTCTGCATCAAACAGCTCTTGTAAATCAATTTCTAGTGATGAGGATACCTTTTTTAAAAACTGGACAGATGGATTCCGGTGGACGCCCCGCTCAATTTTACTCAAATATGACTTAGAGATATGAGCATCTTCAGCCAATTGCTGAATCGAGAGTCCTTTCCTCTTGCGGTAAATTCGTATCACCTTGCCTATCATTCGATATATGATCTCCCTTCTCCCTGGCGATTAGTTCTGCGACCTTTTCGTTCATTATAAGAAATAAATTGTTCTTTATAAAATTCAAAAACGTAAGAAACAGGAAGTAAACAAAAGAAAACGAACGATTTTGTTCTTTAAAAAGAACTATAAGACCTATTATGACATTTTTCTTTGCGGGTATTATCTTTTATAATCCAATCATTAACAAAAAGAAACCATATATAACCTTTTTATGATGAAATCGGGAGGTATCTATGAATGAGAATATAGGTTTTAAGCAGCTGTTTTCTGTCATTAAAGAGAAAATGGCCCTTCTGATCCTGATTGTCCTGATCATAACGGGCATTTCAGCCTACTATCAGTTCTATGTCTCGACTCCTGTATATCAGGCAACCACTCAAATTCTTGTTCATAAACGTAGCAATGACGCACAAGCGAATTTAAACGATATTCAGATGAACCTTCAATATACACGTACCTTTCAAGTCCTGTTAAAAAGTCCCATCGTCATTGAAAAAGTAAAAGAAACGCTCAATCTCACAGAATCAGCTGAAGGATTAAAACACAAAATTGCCACAAGTACAGAAAATGAGTCTGAGGTCATAAATATTTCTGTACAAGATGAGGACCGTGCGAAGGCAGTAGCGATTGCGAATACGGCAACAGCGGTGCTACAGGAAGAAATAAAAAAAACCATGAATATGGATCGCATTAATGTTTTGTCTGAAGCCAAGCTGTCCAACACGATTCTCATGAATTCAAGGAAATTCGTTCATATTGTACTAGCACTGGGCGCCTCTTTATTAGGGGGAATGACACTCATTTTCTTAATGAATCTACTCGACGATACTGTAAAACGAACACATCAAATAAGAGAAGAGATCGGATTGCCGTCGCTCGGCAGTGTCTATCAGATGCAAGCAGACAGGAGGGCAAAAAAAGACAAGCAGTCCGTCATAACGGGAGGACAGAACATTGATCTTTAAGAGGAAAAAAAGAGAAAAGAGAGATTTATCCTGTATTTCTGTATTACATCCTCATTCTGTCATTGCGGAACAATTCCGCACGATCCGAACGAATATCGAATTCACATCGATCCAGACAAGATTGAAATCCATTTTGGTGACATCCTCCTTGCCGAAGGAAGGGAAATCATTTACGGCTGCAAACTTAGCAGCTGTTTTTGCACAGCAGAAAAAGCGAGTCCTGCTCATGGATGCTGATTTGCGAAAGCCGGCTGTTCATGAATACTTTGACCTGAGTCATCATACCGGTTTGACCAATGTGCTATTAAATAATTGCAGCTTGGAGGAAGCGATTTTACCTACACCAATTGAGCATTTGGAGCTGCTTCCAAGCGGGACCATTCCGCCAAATCCAGCTGAGCTGCTCTCCTCTTCTGTGATGAAGCAGCTATTTTATGAGATCGAACAGCAATATGACATGGTGATCGTTGATTCTGCGCCGCTTCTGCCAGTTGCAGATGCTAAGATCCTGGCGAACCGGACGGATGGAAGCATTCTTGTTGTCTTAAGCGGCAAAACAAAGATTGCCGCCGTGAAAAAGTCAAAAGAAGTGTTAGAAGGAACAACAGGAAAATTGCTTGGGGCTATGCTAAATGGAAAGAAAGAGAAAAAAGGCAGGCTGTATATGTATTAAAAAGATTGATAGGTGATGTCTCCTAATCTTTAACAACGGAGGCACTCGACCCTGCTGTGGGCATAATAGATGCCTTAGATGCGCGTCATCAATAGTGGGGTGTGAGGACGGGTTTGATGCCCATTTTACGTAAGAATAGTGATCTTGAAAAAGGGGGAGGAGCGTTGACTTACGCCCAAAGATTATCAATCATCGTGGCACTAGATTCATATCTCATTTTAGTTGCTGTCTTTTTTGGTTTTCAATTTGTCCAAGAAGCGGCGTTAACTGTCTATACATTTGAAATGCTCGTCATTTCTTCACTCAGTCTGCTCATTGGACACCATGTGTTTGCCTATATGTTTCATGTGTACAAGCAAGTATGGGCATACACAGGGGTTAGAGAGCTATTTTCTTTAATGAAGACCTTTGTGTGTTCTTTTTTATTTTCGATGACAATGCTGTACATTTTCGTGCAGACATGGCCATTTCGATTTTTATTCATTGTTTGGCTTTTCCATACTTTGTTCATCGGTGCATCTCGTATGGCATCTAGACTATTTCATGATGGCGCAAAGCGGCTACAGGTAGAAAAGGAGCGGGCATTAATCATTGGTGCCGGATCTGCCGGGACCATTATTGTTCGTCAGCTTCAGCAGTCAAGTGACGTACATATTGAGCCAGTCGCCTTCATTGATGATGACAAAACGAAGCACAGGCTTGAAGTCATGGGTCTTCCCGTCCTTGGTGGAAAAGAACATATTCAAACAGCTGTTGCGATGATGGATATTCAAAAGATCATTATCGCCATTCCGTCCAAAAGCAGCCACACCTTAAAAGGGCTGTATAAGGAATGTGTAGCGACTGGGGTCAAAACGCAGATCATGCCGGAAATGGAGCAGATTTTAAAAGGAACCCATGCGCTGAATCAATTACGGGATGTACAGCCAGAGGATTTGCTTGGAAGAGAGCCGATTCAATTAGATACAAGCCGTCTATCCGTTCACCTAAAAGGAAAAACGATTATGGTGACAGGGGCAGGCGGGTCCATCGGGTCAGAAATCTGTCGTCAAATTTGTGTATTTGCCCCCCGGGCGATTGTGCTTGTGGGACATGGAGAATTTAGCATTCATTCTATTTTACTAGAGCTGAAAGAATTGTATGGAGATAGCATTAGCCTATATCCACAAATTGCGGATATTCAAGATAAACAAAAAATGAGTGAAATCATTGGTCATTTTCAGCCGGACATGATTTATCATGCTGCCGCACATAAGCATGTCCCGCTCATGGAGATCAGTCCGAAAGAAGCGGTGAAAAACAATATTATCGGGACAAAAAATGTCGCAGAAGCCGCACATGAACACGGCATCGAAACATTTGTCCTCATATCATCTGACAAAGCGGTGAACCCTGCCAATGTGATGGGCGCCACAAAGCGCTTTGCTGAAATGCTGATCATGCAAATGGGGGCAAGCAGTGAAACGAAATTTGTAGCCGTTCGATTTGGAAATGTACTCGGAAGCAGGGGGAGCGTCATCCCAATCTTTAAAAAACAAATCGAAAAAGGTGGACCTGTGACGGTCACGCACCCCGCCATGACAAGATATTTTATGACCATTCCGGAGGCATCAAGGCTTGTCATTCAGGCAGGCGCACTGGCAGAAGGAAGACAGATTTTTGTGTTAGATATGGGGGAGCCAGTGAAAATTGTTGACCTCGCCGAAAACCTCATTCACCTCTCGGGCTACACCACAGACCAGATTCCGATCACCTTCACGGGCATTCGTCCCGGAGAGAAAATGTACGAGGAGTTACTCAACCAGCATGAAAAAGCACAGGAGCAAATTTTTCCGAAAATTCATATCGGTCATGCGCTGGATGGCGATCCATATGTGCTGAACCGCTTTATCCATGAATTTGACATGATGAGTGACGATCAAATGAGACAGGCATTATTTGCTGCCATTGAGTCGCATGATTTGTTGTCTGAACAGCTGAAAAGAGAGGAGGAACCGCTTGCCAATGAAGAAAAAAGTCTTGTTTTGCGCAACGGTTGATTATCATTTTAAGGCATTCCATCTTCCATATTTCCGGTGGTTTCAGAGGCAAGGATGGGAAGTGCATACAGCGGCAAATGGTCAACTTGAGCTGCCCTATGTGGATCAAGCTCACTCGATTCCGATTCAGCGCTCACCTTTTCATTTGCGCAACCGGCTTGCGTATGTGGAGCTGAAGAAGCTGTTAGCGAAAGAGCATTACGACTTTATCCATTGTCACACACCGATGGGAAGTGTCATTGGCAGGCTGGCAGCCAAAAGCACGCGGAAAAAAGGGACGAAGGTTCTCTACACAGCACATGGGTTTCACTTTTGGCAGGGAGCACCGCTTCAAAACTGGCTGCTCTATTATCCAATTGAGAGGTGGCTCGTCCAATATACAGATGCTCTGATCACCATTAATGGAGAAGATTTTGAAAGAGCAGATCGTCTATCAAAAGAGCGGGTATCTGTGCATTATGTGCCCGGTATGGGCGTGGATATGAACCGGTTTGCACCCGTCGATGACAAGGAAAAACAGCGCCTTCGCACAGCCTATGGCTTTTCTCCGAAAGATTTTATTGTGCTGTGTGCTGGCGAATTAAATGCAAATAAAAACCAAGGGATGCTCATCAAAGCATGTGCACAGCTGTCTAGGAAAATTCCGAATGTGAAGATCGTGTTTGCCGGGGAAGGGACGATGAGGCCAAGCTATGAAAAGCTGGTACGCCAGTTGAAGCTTGAGCAGCATGTTCACTTTGCTGGTTTTTGCAAACAAATCGAGGAATGGATGCATGTGAGTGATGTATGCGTGTCAACCAGTCTGAGAGAAGGGCTCGGCATGAATCTGCTTGAAGCGATGTCTGCTGAGAAGCCAGTCATTGCAACGGAAAATAGAGGGCACTGTGAGCTTGTCAAACATGGTGTGAATGGCTTTTTAGTCGAACCGCAAGATGTGAATGGTTTAGCTGATTATTTGCAGCAGCTTTATTACAAAAAAGATCAGCTACCTCTCATGGGAAAAGCGGGTCGTTCCATCGCTCATGCATTTGCACAGGAGCAGACGGTGAGTGCTATGGAGGAAATTTATACAGCCTATATGGACCAAGCAGAGAAGGTGATGTGAGCATGCATAAGCCGAAAGTATCTATCATCATGGGCGTCTACAACTGCCAAGAGACAGTAGAAGAAAGCATTGAATCAATTCTTCAACAAACGTACGAAAACTGGGAGCTCATCATATGTGATGATGCATCAACAGATGGCACCTATGAGAAAGTGCTGCCATATACAAAGCGTGACCCTGAACGAATCCGCCTTATCCGAAATCAACACAACCAAAGACTTGCCGCCAGTCTGAATCGATGTCTAGCAAAAGCGAGGGGAGACTTGATTGCAAGGCAGGACGGCGATGATGTATCGGTGCCAGTTCGTTTGGAAAAACAGGTTCATTTCCTTGAAACACATCCTGAATATGATGTGGTCGGTACGGCAATGACGGTTTTTGATGAGTCGGGAACAAAGGGTGTGCGAGCACTTGTCTCAGCGCCTGATCGAAAGGTGCTGGCAAAAGGGACTCCTTTTTGTCACGGGACCATTATGATGAGAGCTTCTGCATACAAGGCTTTAAATGGATATCGTTCTGCGAGAGCCACAAGACGGATGGAAGATATTGATCTTTGGATTCGTTTTTTTGCTGCTGGGAGAAAAGGCTTTAATTTGCAGGAGCCGCTGTACCTTGTGAGAGAGGATGAAGCGGCCTTTCAGCGCCGGAAGTTCCGGTATTCCATGGATAATGCCTGGCTCGTTTTAAAGGCATGCTGGCTATTAAAATTGTCACCGTTTGATTATCTATTTGCTCTCAAGCCGGTGGTCCGCGCCTGTTTGTCACCGAAGATGATGAGGGTTTATCATCAGCGAAAACTAGAGGCGTCTATGCTGAAAAGGAGGACGATTCGGGATGAGTGAGCCAAAGCGCGTACTCCATATTGTGGGCGGAATGAACCGCGGCGGAGCTGAAACGATGATCATGAATATCTATCGTGCACTCGACAGGAGTGTCCTTCAATTTGATTTTATTACCCACCGGCAGGATGTCTGTGATTATGATGAGGAAATTCGCCAGCTCGGAGGACGCATCTTTTATGTCCCGAGTATTGGCGCGTCCTCTCCGTTGGCTTTTGTGAAAACCTTGACGAAAACGATAAAGCAAACAGGACCTTATCAGGCAGTGCATGCACATACGGATTTTCAAACAGGCTTCTCCGCCCTTGCTGCGAAACTGGCGAGTGTGAAGGTGCGTATTTGTCATTCACATAATACGGCTTGGAAACAGTCGCCAACCTCCCTTGACCACTTGATACTCAAAGGGTTCCGCTGGCTGATTTTTGCCTTTTCTACACAGCTTGTTGCATGCGGAGAGGATGCCGGTGTCTTCTTATTCGGGCAGAAAAAAATGCAGAATGGACGAGTTGAGGTGTTGCCAAATGGGATTGATTTATCCCTTTTCTTTCAGCCTGGACCAGACGAAAAGGTGGAGCTGAAAAGGCAGCTCCATCTACACGAAAAGAAACTGGTCATGGGCCATATTGGGCGATTTCATGAGCAAAAAAATCATGTGTTTTTCATTGAGCTGGCACAGACCTTAAAGAAACAAGGTGTCTCATTTCAGCTTGTCCTCGTAGGAGATGGACCGCTGAGACAAGTGATGGAATCGTATGTGAAGAAGGCAGGATTGATGGAGGACATTGTCTTTACAGGGGTTGTATCGGACGTTCCGCAGTATATGAAGGCCTTTGATGTGTTTGTGATGCCTTCCTTGTTTGAAGGCCTTCCGCTTGTATTAGTGGAAGCGCAGGCATCTGGATTGCCTTGTGTGATTTCAGATCATATTACAGAGGAAGTGGATCTAGGCTGCGGGCTCGTGAAACGAAAGTCACTGCGGGATTCAGCATATGAATGGATGAAGGCTATTCTTGAAGCATATCATGCAGAACCACCTCTTCAACAGACCATTACCTCTCAGCTTGAGCAAAGAGGATTTGACGTGAAACAGAACATCACACGTGTGATGAATGTATATGGATTGTAAGGAAGGATTGGCAGATGGCGGTTTATTTAGTGAATATGGTCATGGTCTATTTATGGTCGAGCTTTGCCGCATTTTACGGCAGACATGATGATACCATTCAAAGCGGATGGCGGCCTAACAAGCTTCTGGTGTTTTTTCCATTTGTATTTCTTAGTATCGTAGCTGGTATTCGGTATAAAGTGGGAACCGATTTTGTGACCTATGGACAGATGTATGAGTTCTCCGTCAACTATGAAAAGCCTTGGCATATATTCGGATTCGGTGTGGACAAGGCCGCAACCGATCCAGGTTTTACGCTCATCTTATGGATGCTCAATCAACTATCACACGATCCACAAATGATGTATATCTCGGTTGGAGTCATTACCTATTTCTTTATTATGAAGACGCTGGTGCGATATGGACGGCCCTTTGAGCTTAGTATGCTGCTTTTTCTCGGCACCTTTCATTATTACGCCTCGTTTAATGGGATGCGGCAGTATATGGTGGCGGCGGTTCTTTTTTATGCCATCCGGCTCGTTATCAATGGTGAATGGAAATGGTATTTTCCGCTCGTTCTTGTGTGTTCGTTGTTTCATTCATCGGCTCTCATCATGATTCCAGTTTATTTTATCGTGAGAACAAAGGCTTGGTCATGGATGATGCTTGTCTTATGCTTGATTTTCTTAGGCTTAACCGCTCTTTATGACCGTTTTGTCTCCGTGTTTGTGGTCATGCTGCAAGGGAGCTCTTACGGTCATTACGAGGAATGGCTCACAACGAATACAAATGGAATGAATGTGACAAAAATCGGTGTCTTGATTCTACCGCTTCTGCTTGCTTTCTTTTATCGAAAAAGACTTCGTGAGCTGACGCCAGAGAGTGATTACATTGTGAATTTTTGCTTGCTTGGTTTCTTGTTTGGCATTCTTGCAACAAAGGATGTCATTTATGCAAGATTTCATATTTATTTTGGCTTATATCAGCTCATTTTACTGCCATATTTTACACGCATTTTTGATCAGCGGTCTAATGTTTTTATGTATGTAGGAATTGCTGTTTGCTATATTTTGTACAGCATCATGCTGATGCCGTTTGATTCCTCTGTTTTACCGTATAGAACAATTTTTACAAAGTAGTTTAGAAGAAAGGTGGGGCATGCTGTAATGCCAGCTATCAGTCTATTGGTCGCAGTCTATAATACGAGCCAATACGTGGAGCAATGCCTTCAATCGATTGCAGAGCAAAGCTTTTCAGATATAGAGGTCATACTCGTCAATGATGGATCTACAGATCACAGCGGAGACTTGCTTGAAGCGTTTGCTAAGCGTGATGAACGCTTTCGGGTCATTCATCAAACCAATCAAGGGCTAGGAGCTGTGAGAAATCGGGGCATTGAAGAAGCAAGGGGGACGTATATTGCTTTTGTTGATTCGGACGATATTCTCGCGCCTCATTACTGCAAAGCCTTGTATGAAAAAGCCGAAATGGCTGGTGCAGATCTCGTTGTTAGTGAGTATTGGATTCAATTTGAACAGTCAAACCGAACCATACCGGCGACGCTTTTAGCCCATCGTTCAGCCGATAAAGCGAGTTTAATCGAAGCGTTATTACATGGAGATATCACAGGATTCTCATGGAATAAGCTGTATCGGCGTGCTTTTATCGAAGAACATCACATCCGTTTTCCGCTGAGAGGTGAGCTTGAGAACATTGAAGATCAGTATGTGACGATGCGCTGCTTTTCTTTATCACGTGTCATTGCCTTTGTTCATGAGCCTCTTTATTATTACCGGGTTCATCTGTCATCAATTGTGCAGCGATATCAAAAGCAGTATTTTCGTCATGGATTAACCTTTTATCATGCACAGCGTTTGTTTTTAAAAGAACGGAATGAGCTGCTTCCGTATGAGAAGGCCTTAGATTTTTTTATGGTCAATCATACGCTTCATTGCATGCTCAATGAATGGAAGAGCCAGAATTCCCTCTCCTTTCATGAAAAGCTTGATCACATGCGGGAAATGGTGACACACGAAGCCTTTCAGCGTGCTGTCAAACGAGTGGAGCCATCGAAGCTCACCGTTCAAAAGCGAATGATTTTATTCCTGGCAAGGTGTCAGTGGGTTTATCCGCTCTCTGCTGCCGCTTCAAGCTATCAAAAATGGATCGAATATCAAACAAGGAAATAGGGGTGATGAGATTGACATTGCAGCAATTGAAGGCACACGCCGCAGAGTGGCTACTCTTAAAGGTGAAATATCCGCTTGAGTATAGGCTGAGCCGCCGCAAGCTGCCACAGCTGAGTCATCAGAAAAAAATCATTCTCACGCTGCTGCCAGCACATGACAATTTAGGTGATCATGCCATTGCCTATGCGAGCTATTGTTTTTTTCAGAAACACTTTCCGACCTATGACATCATAGAAGTGGATATGAAAGAGATGTATCGCCTCGCTCGTCCGCTAAAGCGCATGCGGCATCCAGAAGACATCGTCTGTATCATTGGTGGGGGCAATATGGGGGATTTATACCGGTACGAAGAATGGACAAGGCAATTTATCATGAACACGTTCAAGTCTTATCCCATGATTCAGCTACCCGCTACTGTTCATTTCACAGAAACAAAAAGAGGGAAAAGGGAAGAACGCCGCGCCATTCAAACATATCAACAACACCCGAGGCTTCTCCTGATGGCAAGAGATCAAACAACCTATGAATGGATGAAGCAGCATTTTCCTGATAAAGATGTATGGAAACAGCCTGATATGGTGCTGACATTAGACGAATCATCAAAGGAGCAAGAGCGTAAAGGGGTACTGCTTTGTCTGCGAGAGGATAAGGAAGCGTATCTCACCGAAAAAGAGCGGCAGAAGCTACAGCAGCATGTCAAAGAGGCGTATGATCAAGCTGGTTTGATCACAACGACAATTGGAAAACGAGTCGATCGAATGACTCGCTTAGAGGAATTATCCGCCTTGTGGACCAAGTTAAGACAAGCAGAAGTCGTCGTGACAGATCGGCTGCATGGCATGATTTTCTGTGCGATTACAAATACACCATGTGTTGTCCTAAGATCGTTTGATCATAAGGTGATGGAAGGGTTTGAATGGGTGGCGCATCTTCCTTTTTTAACCCTTTTAAAAGAACCAAATGAGGCAGCTGTGAAAGAGGCGGTTCATCAGCTAATGAAAACAAGCGGTCAAAAGGGAGAGGAAGCTGGATGACGCTCCTTAGACGCTGCGTGAAAACACAATGAATCGTGCCTTTCTTTACAATGTTAGTGCGAACTTAATGACCTTTGTCCTTATGATGCTCATGTCTGTTTGTTTAACACCTTACATTGTTCATACGCTTGGAGTAGAAGCATTTGGCCTAATTCATCTGACGCAAAATATGATCAACTATTTATCGGTCATTACAGCTTCATTAAGTGCTGTTGTTGTGCGTTTTTTTTCTGTTGCGGCTCATAAAGGGGAGATGGAAAAGGCGCAGCGCTATCTCGCTTCCTATTTCGTCAGTTCGATTTGTTTATCCATCATTCTCTTTTTGCTTGTCGTTTTATGGGCTCAGCAGCTGGTGGAGTGGCTTCATGTCCCTGTTCATCTCGCAAAAGACACACAGATCGCCTTTATGTTAGGGGGTCTTTTATTTATGCTCAATTTCGTCATGTCCGGTATTGGGGCTGCACCGTTTTTTGCGAACAAATTATATGTATCAAGTGCCCTGCAGGCCATTCAGACGTTTGTGAGAGCGCTTGTCATTGTGATGCTGTTTACCTGGACGACACCAACCATTTGGCATATACCGCTTGCGGCCATCATTGGGAGCTTAGCAGCGATGGGGATCGGTATCTATTATTTTAAGAAACTCATCCCTTGGTTTTCGTTTAAGTGGCGGCACGTCTCATTATCTTCTAGTCTCACTCTTGTTCGATCAGGGGTATGGCATTCATTTGAGCAAATGGGGATTTTATTGTTTTTACAAATTGATTTATTGATGACCAACGTGCTCATTGGAGCGGAAGCGACTGGCCAATATGCGGCTATTTTACAATTCCCATTATTGCTGCGCACACTTGCAGGGACATTAGCGGTTGTGTTTGCGCCAACGATTACGAGATTTTATTCGAATCATGACAAAGAGGGACTCATTCAATATGCCGCCAGCGCCATTAAGTGGAGCGGCTTATTTGTTGCGTTCCCGGCGGCACTTCTAGGAGGTCTCGCCGGCCCGCTCATGCTGCTGTGGCTTGGACCAGCCTTTGAAGAGCTAAAATGGCTCCTCATGATTCATGCGGCATATTTATGTTTGACGTTAATGTTTTTACCACTGACATATGTGCCAACCGCCTTTAACCGATTGAAAGTACCAGCGGTGGTCACGCTCATATTAGGCGCTTCCAATGTGCTTTTAGCCTATGGATTGACTCATATGCTCAAGCTTGGTTTATATGGCATTGCATCAGCAGGCGCCATTGTTTTATTGATCAAAAATATCGTATTTCTTCCATTTTATACGTCTCAGATCACAAAGCAGAAACGCACCATCTTTTATAAACATACAATGGTTCCGCTAGCAGGCGCCCTATTGATTTGGGGCATCTGCGCAGGAATTCAGGCTGTGTATCACGTGACCTCATGGTGGGAGTTATTTTGTATTGCTGGCCTTTGCTTCATTGTCTACTTGGGCTATTTGTATCTATTTGCAGGAACAAAACAAGAGCGGGTGCAGCTGATGCGCAAGATGAAACAAGCTGCCGCTGAACGAGCGGTCACCCGCTAGTGTGAAAAGGAGATACAATGATGAAAAGAATGATAGATGTGATCGTGGCATTGACTCTGCTCATCGCAGGCAGCCTTCTTTTTCTACTCATCTATGGACTCATTAGGTGGAAAATTGGTGCGCCTGTGGTGTTTCGGCAGAAGCGGCCAGGTCTGTATGGACAGCCATTTATGCTATATAAATTTCGGACGATGACCGATGAACGCGATGAACACGGCGTGCTGCTACCAGATCATCTTCGATTAACAAAAACGGGCGCCTTGATTCGCAAGCTTAGTCTTGATGAATTGCCGCAGCTAGTGAATGTACTCAAAGGAGAGCTCAGTCTCGTTGGTCCAAGACCACTTTTGATGGAGTATTTGCCAATGTATACAGAAGAGCAAGCGAGGCGTCATCTTGTGAAGCCTGGCATGACTGGATGGGCACAGGTGAATGGGAGGAACACCCTCTCCTGGGAGGAGAAATTCACCTATGACCTCTGGTATGTCGAGCATCAATCGTTTTGGCTTGATATAAAAATTTTATGGATGACCTTGCTCAAGGTCATCAAAACAGAGGGGGTGCAGCAGCCGCATCATGCCACAGCTGAAAAATTCAAAGGAACCGATATGTAATGAGCAAGCCATTGGTGTAATTGGGGCTGGCGGGCATAGCAAAGTCATTCAGGATTTGATTGCTGCACACCCCGATTACTCATTATGTGCCGTATTAGATGATCAATTTAAAGAGGCAGTCACTCAGAGCGGCATTTTGTATGGTCCGATCTCCATGAGTCAGCATTTAAGAGAGAACATGCCTCATACCAAATGGCTGATTGCCATTGGACAAAACGAAATCAGGCAGATGGTAAAGGAGCGTCTCAAGTTTGAAAGTATGGCGTTTGCCACACTCATTCATCCAGAGGCGATCATGAGCCCATCAGCTGAGATCGGAAGGGGAACTGTCGTGATGGCAAGGGCTGTTGTTCAAGCCGATGCAGTGATCGGTGAACATGCGATTATCAACACAGGGTCTATTGTGGAGCACGATTGCTTACTTGAATCGTTTGTGCACCTATCACCAGGAGCCGTTCTGACTGGCTGTGTTTCCGCCAGAGAGGGTGCTCATATTGGGGCAGGTGCCGTGGTGACACCTTGTACTTCTATTGGGAGCTGGACAGTCATTGGCGCAGGAGCTGCCGTGATCCATGATATACACGATCAGAAGGTCGCAGTAGGCGTTCCTGCAATGGAAATCAAAGATCGGAGAGAAGGCGGGAAATCATGAAAGAAAGAAAGCGAATCTACTTATCTCCTCCTCATATGAGCGGAAGGGAGTATATGAAAATAGAGGAGGCCTTCAAAAGCAATTGGATTGCGCCGCTAGGGCCTCTTGTTAATCAATTTGAGCAAGTGGTCGCGGACTATGCAGGGGTGAAGAAGGGAGCGGCTTTGTCTTCAGGAACAGCTGCAATTCATCTCGCTTTAAAGCTCATTGGCGTTCAAAAGGGAGACGTCGTCTTTTGCTCCAGCCTCACATTTGTGGCAACTGCAAACCCTATTTTATATGAACAAGCGACGCCCGTTTTTATTGATTCTGAAAGGGACACGTGGAATATGTGCCCGCTTGCTTTAGAGAAAGCCTTGATCGAAGCAAAACGTCTTGGGAAAAGGCCCCGTGCGGTCATTGTCGTTCATTTATACGGACAAAGTGCGAAAATGGACGACATCATGGCGCTTTGCGAAGCGTATGATGTGCCGATCATTGAAGATGCGGCTGAATCGTTAGGAGCTCTATATAAAGGAAGAAAAAGTGGCTCAATGGGCAGGTATGGCGTCTATTCCTTTAATGGAAATAAAATCATTACAACGTCAGGGGGCGGCATGCTTGTGAGTGATGATGAAGATGCAATCGAGCGCTGCCGCTTCCTCGCTTCACAGGCAAGGGAGCGTGCCATGCACTATGAGCATCAAGAGATGGGATACAACTATCGAATGAGTAACCTGCTGGCAGGTGTAGGGATTGCACAAATGGATGTATTGGACGAGCGGGTGGAACAAAAGCGCCGTATTTTCCAGCGTTATGAGGACGCATTATCCGGAGTAGGGGGTCTTCATTTGATGCCAGAATATAAAGAAACGAAGTCCAACCGCTGGCTGACGACATTGACCATTGATCGTGATGCGCAGATGTCTCCGGTGGACATCATTGATGCGTTAGAAAAAGAACAGATTGAAGCAAGGCGTGTATGGAAACCACTGCACCAGCAGCCGCTCTTTCGTAATTATCCATTTTATACAGCCGCCAAAGGGACCCCTGAATCCGAGCTATTGTTTCAAACAGGTCTGTGTCTTCCATCTGGAACAAGCATGACGGATGCAGAACAGGATCGTATCATTGATACACTGCATGAAGTCCTGCAAGAAAAAACATTCACCTCTTCACAGGCTGCTCGTTCATAAGCAGCCTGCCTCTCTTTTGATCAAATTCTTCATTTTGTTGAATATAACGTAATATGTATTGTGATTTCATTTCAAATATGATATTGACAATGGCGTCCTTCCTCCTTTACGGCATAATCACGGACTATGGTTTGCCTTTATCATCTATACGGTAGGACGGTCTGGCTTTTTGATGATGTATCAATCAAAGCTGGATCAGAAGCTTTTCGCACATGACAAACACCCTTTGTCATCGTGACAAAGGGTGCTCCATTTCGTCCATTCATTCGCTTTCTTTTTTCACCTTTTGATAGGCCTCATCAAGATGCTGAATTCGCTTCAATACAACAGCGTTTTTGGTTAGCTGGTCCTGAACAAGTGTGGACACCACTGAGCGGTAGTATGCATTCATAGCATGAACCTTGTCTTCATTTTGGTTCATGGCGATGTGCTGTTTCAAGTTGTCGACAAAGTATGGAACGGAAAAAAGTTCAGACATGGAAATCACTCCTATTTCGTATATACGGTCCGTCAATCTTCATGTAAAATGATGAGAGGGAGGGGAGACTATGAGCCTTAAACTGCAACAAGAACAAGTATTAAAGCAAGTGCTCACACAAGAACTTAGGCAGGCCATTACACTGCTACAGCTGAATTGCGCTGAGCTTGGCGAGTATCTTGACCAGTTAGCGCTTGATAACCCTCTGATTGAGCGGAAAGACACGGACAGCTACCAACCAGTTTATCATAAAAAATCACAAGATCGAATGACAGAGCCGTATTGTACGCATCAAAAAGAAAGCCTGCAAATGGTTTTAAAAAGACAGGCTATTGATTTAAATTTAAGTGAAAGGAATCAAAAGATTTTTCACTTTATGATTGAGTCCATTGATTCCAATGGCTATCTAAATGAACCGGTTGATGCAATGGCCGATGTTTTAAAGGTTTCGGCAGAGGAAGTAGAAGCCGTCCTTCATCAGCTTCAATCATTAGAGCCTGCCGGTATTGGCGCAAGATCATTGCAAGAGTGCATCCTGCTTCAGCTTAGAAGAAAAAAGGAGCGCTGGTATGAAGCTGAGCTGATCATTGAAGAGCATTTTTTTCTTTTTGCAAGGAAGGCTTGGAAAGAGATTGCGGCGAAAACAGGCGTTTCAATGAAAACACTTCAAGCGATACAAGATGAGGTCTCACTGCTTGAACCAAGACCAGGTCTTCATTTCTCAGATGAAGATCAACATGTGTATATTGAGCCTGATGTGTATATCACGGTGATGCAGGATCATATCAGCTTTGAGCTGAATCAGCGTGCTTTTCCTGACGTTGAGATGAATGAAGGATATTTCGCTATGATTCAAGACCAAAGGCGACATGAAGCATATGCATATTTAAAGGAAAAAGAGCAGCAGTACAACTGGCTAGTCCAAGCGCTGAAGCAGAGAAAACAAACGATGACCCATGTCGTTCGTGAGATTATCTTACATCAGACTGATTTTTTCCTTACAGGGAAACATAAAATGAAACCGCTTACGATGAAGCGAATCGCAGATATATTGCAAGTGCATGAGTCGACAGTCAGCCGGACGGTCAAAGGGAAAATGGTGCAAACCCCTTATGGTTTAATGGAAATGAAACAATTTTTCCAAGCAAAACTAGAAGGACATTCGCTAGAAGAGGCGTCCAGCTACACAGTCAAGACGCACATCGCAGAGCTGATCCAAACGGAAAATAAGAAAAAACCGTATTCGGATCAGCAAATCATGACGCAGCTTCAGCAAATCTTCGGCATCCGCGTTTCGCGCAGAACCATTGCCAAGTATCGTGAACAAATGAATCTTCCGTCATCCACGCTACGGAAGCGCTATGATTAAAAAGAAGCACATGCCAGAAAAATGGCACGTGCTTTTTTTTGTTGAGAGGAAGGATGCCCGAAGATTTCTTGAAAATTGAGGAGGGGCCACGTGAGATCGGAAATTTTGGGGTAAAGTATAAGATAGGGCATGAGTCGATGAGATAGACAACAGTGATGAGGTGAGACCAATTGAAATATAAACAAATTAAACCAAAAAAAATATATGAAGAAATTGCAGATGCATTAGCTGAATCCATTCGTACAGGTGAGCTTCTTCCTGGGGAAAAATTAGATTCGGTTCAAGCGCTCTCTGAAAGCTTTCAAGTCAGCCGTTCGGCTGTGAGAGAGGCGCTATCTGCTCTGAAGGCGATCGGATTAATCGAAATGAAGCAGGGAGAAGGCACGTATGTAAAGCAGTTCGACCCTGATCAACTCACACTTTGCGTATCTTCCGCATTTTTGATGAAGCAGCAGGACGTTGCGCAGCTCCTTGAAGTGAGGTCAATCATTGAAACAGGTGTTGTCAAAAAGGCGGCGCTGCTTCGAACGGACGATGATCTTCATCACCTGCGTGAGGCTCTTGAACAAATGAAGCTGGCAGAAGCGCATGAAGAAATTGGTGAAAAGGCAGATCTCACATTCCATCTCGCCTTAGCCACAGCCTCAAAGAATGATTTGCTAAGGGCATTAATGAATCAGGTCTCAGCCTTGTTAGTAGAAACGATGCGTGAAACGAGAAAAGTGGTCTTGTTTTCAAGGAAAGCCTCTATTCGTCAGCTTTATAAAGAACATGAACAAATTTACAAAGCCGTCGAGGCAAGACAGCCAGAGGAAGCGGAGAGAGCGATGCTCACACATTTGAAAAATGTAGAAAGACTGTTGAGTGATGTACTGCAAAAACCAGCAGAGTAGTCAGGTGCACAATAGGCTGTACCAAATAAGGGAACAGCTCCAGCGCATAAGACACCTCCTCGCATTCTTTGTCAGGGCAGCGCGCCGACTCACGAATGGTCACATTCGCTCCGGTACTCGTCCTTCCTAGGGATGAAAAGGTTTTCATGCCACGTTAAAAAGAAGTCAAAGAGCTAAAATAAAGATCATTTTAGCCCTTTGTCAACAAGTTGAAGCTGTGCTAAATAGGGGCACAGCTCTATTATTGACGAGAAATATGTAGCTTTTTCATTCGATATTGCAGACTTTGCCTGCTCATGCCCAAAATCTTTGCAGTCTGTGAAATATTATCGTCCATTTGATCTAAATAATGGACGATGTATTGTTTTTCGAATTGTTCCATTTGGGTTTGGAAATCAGTCGTATGCTCTGGGCTTGTGTACATAAAGGTGTCAGCTTTTTGCTGCAATGGCTGTGCCTGCATTTGTGTAGCCGGGCGACCTGCCCCGTGCTTGAACCTGAAATGATAGGGAAGGTGATGCATGCTTAAGTATGCTTCATCCATCATCATGTTCATCCCAGCCTCAATTACATGCTCCAGCTCTCTTACATTGCCTGGCCAATCATAGGCTTGAAAAAGGGCAAGCACTTCTTCATCAGCCGCCTTCACATTCATCTGAAACAGCTCATTATATTTTTGAATAAAATGACTGACAAACGTAGGAATATCTTCCTTGCGCTCAGAAAGTGGCGGGATAAATAAGGTGACAATGCCTAATCGATAAAATAAATCCTTTCGCATGCGTCCACCTGCAATCGCATCCACAGGGTCTTCATTCATATTAGCAATGACCCTCACATCAACGGCAATTTCTTTTGTACTGCCTAACCTTCTCACACTTTTCTCCTGCAAGACGCGCAGAAGTTTCGCTTGAAGGGCAGGATTTAAGGAGTTGATCTCATCTAAAAGCAAAGTCCCTCCCTGCGCTTGTTCGAATAAACCGGGCTGATCTGTCGCCCCAGTAAAAGCACCTTTTTGCGTACCAAAAAGCAGACTTTCAATCAGATTATCAGGCAGTGCCGCACAATTCTGGGTGATAAATGGTCCAGATGAACGGCTGCTGCCGTTATGGATGCTTTGAGCAAATAGTTCTTTTCCTGTCCCAGTTTCCCCAACAATGAGGACATAAGAAGAGGTGCGTGTCGCCCGTTTTGCATGCTCAATCACTTCTAAAAATGCAGGACTTTTTCCAATGATCGAATCAAAGGTAAAGCGTGTATTTCCTTTTTTCTTCATATTGTGGTGAATCAGCCGTTCCAGCTTGGTCACATCATTTGAAATTTCAACCGCTCCTTGAATGAGACCGTCTCGAACGAGCGGGTATGTATGGTTAATCGTTGTGATTTCTTTGCCGTTGTAATTATGATACGTCTGTTTTGCATGAACGGTTTGTTTCCCGGTTCGCAGCGCTTGAACAAGCGTACTGTGCATCTCGTCTTGAAATGTGAAGAAGTCGAGTACATTTTTATGGAGGACATCTGAACGTTTTAAAGATTCAATTTCCATCATTTTTTTATTATAAACAACAGTATTGCCATTCTCGTCTATGGCATGAACCCCGACATCAATTAGATCGAGCATTTGTTTATACAGATCAATCTCATTTTCCAGCTTTGCAGTATGCGGATCTTTTTTCACTTGCGCCACCTCCAGACATTACTTCTATTTTACACGAAAAATTTTGCGGTTTCCTCTAAAAAATTTTGCGTATGCAAAAATATTTTGCGTGAAAAATTGAAGCAAACCTCATCATGAGGCGATCAGAAAGTTGGCACGATCCTTGCATATATGAATGAAGAAAAGAACCGACTGGAAAGAAGCCAGCTTATAGAAGGAGGAACATATGATGACACAGACAAATGAATTGATTCAACAAACAGAGCAATACGGTGCGGCGAACTATCATCCACTGCCAATTGTCATTTCAGAGGCTGAAGGGGTTTGGGTAACGGACCCTGAAGGTAATCGATATATGGATATGCTGAGTGCGTATTCCGCAGTCAACCAAGGACATCGCCATCCCCGTATTATTGAAGCGCTCAAAAAACAGGCAGACCGTGTGACGCTTACCTCGAGAGCTTTTCATAATGATCAGCTCGGTCCTTGGTATGAGAAAATTTGTAAACTGACGAATAAAGACATGGCACTGCCGATGAATACAGGAGCTGAGGCTGTAGAAACCGCTGTAAAAGCTGCAAGGCGCTGGGGCTATGACGTCAAAGGAATCGAAGAGAATCGAGCGGAAATCATTGCGTGTGTCGGGAATTTTCACGGCCGAACGATGACGGCTGTTTCTCTTTCTTCTGAAGCAGAATATCAAAGAGGTTTCGGTCCGATGCTTCCCGGCATCAAATTAATTCCTTACGGAGATATGGAAGCGTTACGTGAAGCCATCACGCCACAAACAGCGGCTTTTCTTATTGAGCCGATACAAGGAGAAGCGGGCATTGTGATGCCGCCAGACGGCTTCTTGAAAGAAGCGAAGACACTTTGTGAGAAGGAAAATGTATTATTTATCGCAGATGAAATTCAAGTGGGATTAGCGCGGACAGGCAAGATGTTTGCCTGCGACTGGGAAGAAATTGAGCCAGATATGCTGATTCTCGGTAAAGCACTTGGCGGCGGAGTATTCCCGATCTCGTGTGTCGTGGCAAACCGGGATATTTTAGGTGTGTTTAACCCTGGGTCTCATGGGTCTACCTTTGGCGGAAACCCTCTAGCGTGTGCGGTGTCGCTTGCTGCACTGGATGTCTTACTAGATGAGAAGCTTGCAGAGCGCTCAATGGAGCTTGGCGAATATTTCAAAGACAAACTATCACGCATTCAAAGCCCTGTGATTAAGGAAGTGCGCGGACGCGGACTATTTATCGGCATGGAGCTGACAGAGGCAGCTAGACCCTATTGTGAGAAGCTCAAGCAAGCAGGGCTGTTATGCAAGGAAACGCATGAAACAGTGATCCGCTTTGCTCCGCCGCTCACCATTTCAAAAGAAGATTTAGATTGGGCGATTGGCCATATTGAAGCATTGTTTCAAGCATAAATGTAAAAAGGGAGAAGTCTAACATTCTCCCTTTCTCTTTCAACGAGCGGCGAATTTTGTCAAAGGATGATGAATAGAAGAGTGAAAGTGGGGAAGCGGATTTGAAGCAAGATCAGCATAACGAACTAGAGCGTTCCATGAAAAGCAGACATCTCTTTATGATTGCCTTAGGCGGCGTCATCGGCACGGGCCTTTTCCTTGGGTCAGGACTCATTATCCACCAGGCAGGACCCGGGGGAGCCATTCTTTCGTTTATCATTGGCGGGCTGTTAATGTATTTGGTCATGCTGTGTCTTGGTGAATTAGCAGTGGCTATGCCGACAGCCGGTTCCTTTCAAGAGTATGCAACCAAATATATCGGCCCGTCCACAGGCTTTATGATCGGCTGGCTTTATTGGTTTAGCTGGGCGTGTACGATTGGACTTGAGTTTACATCGGCAGGTATTTTACTCCAAAGATGGTTCCCAGATATCCCAGTTTGGCTTTGGTGTCTTGCATTTAGCGTGATTTTATTTGCCGTGAATGCCATCTCAGCACGTAGCTTCGCTGAAACAGAGTTTTGGTTTTCGGCCATCAAGGTGGCTGCTATCCTGTTGTTTATTATCGTTGGAATTGGCGCAATTTTCGGAATGATTCATTTGAAAGATGGAGAACCAGCCCCTCTATTTCGTCATTTGACGGATCATGGCGGCCTTTTTCCTAATGGTGTTTTTGCCATTTTATTAACCATGGTCACGGTCAATTTCTCCTTTCAAGGAACAGAGCTTGTAGGGATCGCAGCAGGAGAGAGTGAAAGCCCTGAAAAAACATTGCCTCGATCCATACGGAATATTATTTGGAGAACGATGGTCTTTTTCGTCTTATCTATTGCAGTTCTAGCCGCACTTCTTCCATGGCAGACAGCCGGTACTGTCGACAGTCCGTTTGTTGTGGTACTGGACAAGGTCGGTATTCCATATGCCGCAGATATAATGAATTTTATAATCATCACAGCCGTCTTATCTGTAGCGAACTCTGGATTATATGCATCATCACGTATGCTCTGGTCATTATCGAAAGACGGAAAAGGGCCTGCTTTTACGAAAAAGCTGTCCAAGCGTAAAATTCCGATCAATGCACTATTGGTGACAATGGGCGTATCGGCTCTATCTTTGCTCACTAGTGTTGTGGCACCAAAAACGGTATACGTCTGGCTCATTTCGATTTCTGGTATGGTTCTTGTTGTTGTCTGGATGTCCATTTGTTTGTCTCAGTATTTCTTTAGAAAACAATTTACGAAAGCGGGCGGAGATGTAAAGGATCTCGTCTTCCGTACACCGCTATATCCATTTGTGCCATTGGCAGGCTTTATCGCCTTTGGCATCGTCCTCATCAGCTTATTCTTTATTGAGGATCAGCGAATTGGTCTTTATTGCGGAATTCCATTCATGGCCGCTTGCTACATGATTTATTATTTGAAAATCAAACCGAAGGAAGATGCAAAACGGTTTGCTGAAGAGGAAGGAACCATCACAAAAACATAAGCAGGTTTCGTCTTCCATCACGCTAAACAATACAAAAGTCTTCTTTATCAACAAAAGGTGTATGCTGGTCACTAGCATGCACCTTTTCAAAGCTGAATTCATATAATATAGAAGAAAATAAATATTTTGAAAGAAATATCATCGCAAAAACCTTGATGACAAGCAGGTTATCGGTGAAAATGTGTCTATTTTTTGTCTAAATGTGTTTGTAAGAGTTGAAAATGCAAGATGATCCTGTTAAAATAATTAAAGAAAGCAGGGATTGATTTTTTTTGGCTGTGGCGGGACGTTTTTTGTCACAGTGGGACGTTTTTAGTCCAACGTGAAAAGAAAGGGTCGTTAGCCATGAATCGTTTATTGGAAGCTCAAAAAAAATTATTACCAGATCTTCTCACAGTTATGCAAAAGCGCTACGACATTTTGCAGTACATCAGATTAGCGGAACCAATTGGTCGCAGAAGTCTTGCGACAAGTCTTGGTCTCAGTGAACGTATCTTAAGAGCTGAAGTTCAGTTCTTAAAGGAACAAAATCTGCTGGATGTCAAAACGAGCGGTATGATGCTGACGACTGAAGGTCATGCTTTGCTTGAAATGCTTGAAGGAATGATGAAGGACGTTTTAGGTTTAACCTTTTTGGAAAATACATTAAAGAGGAAATTAGGCCTGGAAGAAGTCATCATTGTTTCTGGTGACAGCGATGAATCCCCGTGGGTGAAGCAAGAAATGGGAAGAGCTGCTGTCCAATGTATGAAAAAAAGGTTTACTGGAAATAATATCGTCGCCGTCACTGGCGGAACGACGATGGAAGCTGTTGCCGAAATGATGACCCCTGATGCCAAAAATCGCGACATGATGTTTGTCCCTGCGAGAGGCGGTCTTGGGGAGAATGTAAAAAATCAGGCAAACACCATTTGTGCCCACATGGCTGAAAAAGCTTCCGGTACTTACAAACTGCTGTTTGTTCCAGGACAGCTGTCAGAAGGTGCTTACTCTTCCATTATTGAAGAGCCGTCCGTCAAAGAAGTGCTTCAAACAATTAAATCATCCACGATGCTTATTCATGGAATCGGTGAAGCAAAAACAATGGCGATGAGACGAAACACACCCGCTGAAGATTTAAAAAAGATTGATGAGCATGACGCAGTGACAGAGGCTTTTGGCTATTACTTTAATCGTGATGGCGAGGTCGTCCACAAAGTGCACTCCGTCGGCATGCAGCTAGATGATTTAGAAAGCATTCCACACATCATTGCTGTTGCAGGTGGATCATCAAAGGCTGGGGCCATTGAAGCTTATTTCAAAAAACCCCGCCGAACGGTTCTCGTCACAGACGAAGGAGCCGCAAAAGAGTTATTAAGGGAGTCAATAGATCCCTCAATATAAAACATTGTGACCTATAAAAGGAGGAAACATCATGGCAGTAAAAGTCGGTATTAACGGATTTGGACGTATTGGACGTAACGTATTTCGTGCAGCATTAAACAATCCTGAAGTTGAGGTAGTAGCGGTTAACGATCTAACAGACGCTAACATGCTTGCACACCTTTTACAATATGACTCTGTTCACGGAAAACTAGATGCAGAGGTTTCTGTAGACGGTACGAACTTAGTAGTGAACGGTAAAACAATCGAAGTATCAGCTGAGCGTGACCCTGCGAAATTAAGCTGGGGTAAACAAGGCGTAGAAATCGTTGTTGAATCTACTGGATTCTTCACAAAACGTGCAGACGCTGCTAAACACTTAGAAGCTGGCGCTAAAAAAGTCATCATCTCTGCTCCTGCTAACGAAGAAGATATCACAATTGTTATGGGTGTAAACGAAGACAAATACGATGCAGCTAGCCACGATGTCATCTCTAATGCATCTTGTACAACAAACTGCTTAGCTCCATTTGCAAAAGTACTTAACGATAAATTTGGTATCAAACGCGGTATGATGACAACTGTTCACTCATACACAAATGACCAACAAATTCTTGATCTTCCGCACAAAGACTACCGTCGTGCTCGTGCAGCTGCGGAAAACATCATCCCAACTTCTACAGGTGCTGCGAAAGCTGTTTCACTTGTATTGCCTGAACTTAAAGGTAAATTAAACGGTGGCGCTATGCGTGTTCCAACACCTAACGTTTCTTTAGTTGATCTTGTTGCTGAATTAAATCAAGATGTGACAGCTGAAGACGTAAATGCAGCACTTAAAGAAGCGGCTGAAGGAGAACTTAAAGGAATCCTTGGCTACAGCGAAGAGCCATTAGTATCTGGTGACTACAATGGTAATGCAAACTCTTCAACAATCGATGCTCTTTCTACAATGGTAATGGAAGGCAGCATGGTGAAAGTCATTTCTTGGTACGATAACGAGAGTGGATATTCTCACCGCGTTGTTGACCTTGCAGCTTACATTGCAAAACAAGGTCTTTAATTTCTCACACTGAAGGAACTCACTTGGTTCTTTCCTAGAGACACGATATAATGAAGACGGACAAGGGAAGGGGAAGCATCCCTTTCCCTTTTTCTCTGTATTTATCCGTTCTGCACGATTTCTCGTTTTGATGAGGGCAAAATGGGAAAAGGATAAAGAGAGACTTGTCCAATGCGTAAGGAAACCAGAATAAAGGAGGATCTCTTGACGAGCATGAATAAGAAATCAGTAAAAGACATTGACGTAAAAGGTAAAGTTGTGTTCTGCCGCGTAGATTTTAACGTTCCAATGAAGGACGGAAAAGTGACGGATGATACTCGTATTCGCGCAGCATTACCAACGATTGAGTATTTAACAGGACAAGGCGCAAAGGTACTACTAGCTAGTCATTTGGGTCGTCCTAAAGGTCAAGTTACTGAAGAACTGCGTCTGACACCTGTAGCAAAACGTCTGCAAGAGCTTCTTGGACAAGAAGTGAAAAAAGCGGATGAAGCATACGGTGATAACGTGAAAAAGCAAATCTCTGACTTAAAAGAAGGAGATGTGCTAGTGCTTGAAAACGTTCGTTTCTATCCTGGTGAAGAAAAGAACGATCCTGAATTATCAAAAGCGTTTGCTGATTTAGCCGATGTGTATGTCAATGATGCGTTCGGTGCTGCACACCGTGCACATGCATCCACAGCTGGTATTGCAGCGTATCTTCCGGCTGTTTCAGGCTTCCTCATGCAAAAAGAGCTTGAGGTTCTAGGAAAAGCCATTTCAAACCCTGATCGCCCATTTACAGCGATTATCGGTGGGGCAAAAGTAAAGGATAAAATCGGTGTGATTGAAAGTCTTCTTGATAAAGTGGACAACCTGATCATCGGCGGCGGACTTGCTTATACATTTGTAAAAGCACTCGGCCACGAAGTAGGGAAATCTCTATTAGAAGAAGACAAAGTAGATTTAGCGAAATCCTTTATGGACCGTGCAAAAGAAAAAGGCGTGAACTTCCTGATTCCAACAGATGTTCTGGTAGCCGACGACTTTTCAAATGATGCGAATACAAGCATTGTGCCAATCTCTGAAATTCCAAGTGATCTAGAAGCACTTGATATTGGAACAGAGACAAGAGAGAAGTATGCTGATGTCATTAAAAACAGCAAACTTGTTGTCTGGAACGGACCAATGGGTGTATTTGAAATCGATGCATTCGCTAAAGGAACAAAAGCAATCGCAGAAGCACTGGCAGAAGCAAAAGATACATATTCTGTCATTGGCGGTGGAGATTCAGCAGCAGCTGTTGAGAAATTTGGTCTTGCCGATCAGATGAGCCATATTTCTACAGGCGGCGGCGCTTCACTTGAATTTATGGAAGGCAAAGAACTTCCAGGTGTGACTGCATTAAACGATAAATAAGACCAAAACTGCTATAAGGAAGTGTCAATCATGAGAAAACCAATTATAGCTGGGAACTGGAAGATGAACAAAACACTTGGTGAAGCTGTAAGCTTCGTTGAAGAAGTCAAGTCATCTATTCCATCTCCTGACAAAGTGGAATCTATTGTCTGTGCACCAGCCCTTTTCCTTGAAAAGCTGAACAGCCTTTCTAACGGAACAGACCTTAAAATTGGTGCACAAAACATGCACTTTGAAGAAAACGGTGCATTCACTGGTGAAATCAGCCCTGCTGCGCTTAAAGATCTTGGCATCGGCTACTCAGTGATCGGTCATTCAGAGCGCCGCGAATTCTTCGCTGAAACAGATGAAACAGTGAACAAAAAAGCACATGCTGCATTCAAGCATGGCATCGTTCCAATCATCTGTGTAGGTGAAACGCTTGAAGAGCGTGAAGCAGGCAAAACAAACGAACTTGTCGCTGATCAAGTGAAGAAAGCACTAGCTGGTTTAACGAAGCAGCAAGTCGCTGAATCTGTGATTGCCTATGAGCCAATCTGGGCGATCGGTACAGGTAAATCTTCTACAGCAAAAGATGCAAACGATGTTTGTGCGCACATTCGCCAAACGGTTGCAAGCGAATTTGGTCAAGAAGCGGCAGACAGTCTTCGCATTCAATATGGCGGAAGCGTGAAGCCGGCGAACATTAAAGAATATATGGCAGAATCCGATATTGACGGTGCTTTGGTAGGCGGGGCAAGCCTAGAACCTCAGTCTTTCGTTCAATTATTGGAGGAAGGTCAATATGAGTAAGAAACCAGCTGCATTAATCATCTTAGACGGGTTCGGTTTAAGAGGCGAAACAGTCGGAAACGCTGTTGCACAAGCGAAGAAACCGAACTTTGACCGCTACTGGAACGAATTCCCTCATCAAACCTTAACGGCTTCAGGTGAGGCAGTAGGTCTCCCGCAAGGTCAAATGGGGAACTCTGAAGTTGGGCATTTGAACATCGGTGCAGGACGCATCGTGTACCAAAGCTTAACAAGAGTGAATGTGGCCATTCGTGATGGGGAATTTGAGAAAAACGAAACGTTCCTAGATGCAATGACTTATGCAAAAGAGAATGACAAAGCCCTTCATTTATTTGGTCTCTTGTCAGATGGCGGTGTGCACAGTCACATCCAGCATCTATTTGCATTGCTGAAACTAGCAAAAAAAGAAGGCTTAACAAAGGTGTACATTCATGGCTTTTTAGACGGGCGTGATGTTGGTCAAAAGACAGCCAAAGTATACTTAAAACAGCTTGAAGAACAAATCAAAGAAATTGGTGTCGGTGAAATTGCAACACTTTCTGGACGCTATTACTCAATGGACCGTGACAAACGCTGGGATCGTGTGGAAAAAGCGTATCGCGCAATGGCGTATGGTGAAGGCCCAACTTATCAAAACATCTATGATGTCGTTGATGACTCCTATGAAAATGGAATCTACGATGAATTCGTTATTCCATCTGTCATAACGAGAGAAAATGGTGAGCCAGTTGCAAAAGTAAACGATGGCGATTCTGTGATTTTCTACAACTTCCGTCCAGACCGTGCCATTCAAATTTCGAACACATTCACAAACGAAGACTTCCGCTCGTTTGACCGCGGAGAAGCACATCCGAAGAATTTACACTTCGTCTGCTTCACACACTTTAGTGAAACGGTTGATGGCTATGTCGCCTTCAAACCAGTGAACTTGGATAACACAGTAGGTGAAGTGATTTCTCAAAATGGATTGAAGCAGCTGCGGATTGCTGAAACAGAGAAATATCCTCATGTGACGTTCTTTATGAGCGGTGGACGTGAAGAAGAATTTCCTGGTGAAGACCGCATCCTGATCAATTCACCAAATGTGGCAACCTATGACTTAAAACCGGAAATGAGCGCTTACGAGGTAAAGGATGCACTTGTTGAAGACATCAATGCCGACAAGCATGATGCGATCATTCTAAACTTTGCTAACCCGGATATGGTGGGTCATTCAGGGATGCTGGAGCCAACCATTAAAGCCATTGAAGCAGTAGATGAGTGCTTAGGAGCTGTAGTCGACGCAATCCTAGCTAAAGGCGGACATGCCATCATCACGGCAGACCACGGTAACGCAGACGTGCTGATTACCGAAGAAGGCAAGCCGCATACTGCACATACGACAAACCCTGTTCCAGTGATCGTAACGAAAAAAGGTGTGACGCTAAGAGAAGACGGCATTTTAGCCGATCTATCTCCAACGCTTTTAGACTTACTTGGTCTTGAAAAACCAAAAGAGATGACAGGAACATCATTGATTCAAAAATAAAAAAATTGATTCAAAAGGAGAGAAATAACGATGCCATACATTGTTGACGTATATGCACGCGAAGTATTAGACTCTCGCGGTAATCCAACAGTTGAAGTAGAAGTTTACACAGAATCTGGCGGCTTTGGCCGTGCATTAGTTCCAAGTGGTGCTTCTACTGGTGAATATGAAGCAGTAGAACTACGTGATGGAGATAAAGACCGTTACCTTGGAAAAGGTGTTCTTACAGCTGTAAACAACGTAAACGAAATCATTGCACCAGAGCTTTTAGGCTTTGACGTAACAGAACAAGTAGCGATTGACAAAATGTTAATTGAACTTGATGGAACAGAAAACAAAGGGAAATTAGGCGCAAACGCAATCCTTGGTGTATCTATCGCTGTAGCACGTGCGGCTGCTGATTTCTTACAAATTCCACTTTATCAATACCTTGGTGGCTTCAACTCCAAAACGCTTCCAGTGCCAATGATGAACATCGTCAATGGCGGAGAGCATGCGGATAACAACGTAGACATTCAAGAATTCATGATTATGCCTGTAGGTGCTCCGAACTTCCGTGAAGCACTTCGTATGGGCGCACAAATCTTCCATAGCCTGAAATCTGTATTAAGCGCAAAAGGCTTAAACACAGCTGTAGGTGACGAAGGTGGATTCGCTCCAAACCTTGGTTCTAACGAAGAAGCCCTACAAACAATCGTTGAAGCGATTGAAAAAGCTGGCTTCAAACCAGGTGAAGAAGTGAAACTTGCGATGGATGCTGCATCTTCTGAGTTCTATAACAAAGAAGACGGTAAATATCATTTATCAGGCGAAGGTGTTGTAAAAACATCTGCTGAAATGGTTGACTGGTATGAAGATATGGTATCGAAATACCCAATCATCTCTATCGAAGACGGCCTTGATGAAAACGACTGGGAAGGTCACAAACTGTTAACTGAGCGCCTTGGCAGCAAGGTTCAGCTAGTAGGAGACGACTTATTCGTAACGAATACGAAGAAGCTTTCTGAAGGGATTAAAAATGGTGTCGGTAACTCCATCCTGATCAAAGTAAACCAAATCGGTACATTAACTGAAACATTTGATGCAATCGAAATGGCAAAACGCGCAGGATACACAGCAGTCATCTCTCACCGTTCTGGTGAAACAGAAGACAGCACAATTGCAGACATCGCCGTTGCAACAAACGCTGGACAAATCAAAACAGGTGCTCCGTCTCGTACGGACCGTGTGGCGAAATACAACCAATTACTACGCATCGAAGATCAATTGGCTGAAACAGCACAATATCACGGCATTGCAACATTCTATAACTTGAATAAGTAATGTTAGTAGCGCGCTGCGTTCCGCTCTTTTATGAGAGTGGACGCAGCGTTTTTTTTTTTGTGTTCATTAAGTATTCCATTTGTCATATCCTATTTTTGTAAAAAGTAATTCTTCTGTCATTGAGAAGCTGGCAAAAATGCCAATATATAAGAAAGAAATCATGAAAAAATTTCTAAAAATATGAATCATTTTGAACTTATGTTTCATGTATGAAGGTGCTATTGTTTTACATATATTAGGAGGTGTTGAGATGCTGAATGCTTTTAGTCTTCGTTTCCCTGTAAGTGTGTACATGTATGTACTGCATTTATTGGCAGCCTATGATGAAAAGAAGCAACGAATCCTAACTTCTCAGAATGCACAGAAAAATTCATTTTGGATTTATGTTCTTGCAGTTATTTTAGGTGTGGTGACATTTGCAGCACTCGTTTGGGCATGCAAAACATTTGGAAAAGGCTCTAAATTTGCAGGGCAATTCAAGTTTTTAGGCATGTACATTAAAATCAAATGCGGTTGAGTTTTTAGCAGATATAAGGAACAGATGACGAGATCATGAAGTGGAGTCATCTGTTCTATCTGAAACAAACGGAGGAAGCATGATGCTGACATTACAATTAAAAGAAAAAACGTATAGCCGCACCTTTTCTCTCCGCAATATTCAAATGAATGTGGAGAAAGGAAGGACGATGCTTCTTTTGGGGCATAATGGTGCAGGAAAAACGACGATCATTCAATCCATGTTTGGGCTGACACCATTTACAGGGTGCGTATCCTTAAATGGTCAACAGCTGAACTTTCAATCCTCAGCACATATCTCCCTTTTGAAAGAACATGTTTCCTATATTCCTGATGACCATGCGTTGTTCGATTATTTAACGCCAAGAGAATATTTTCAATTACTCCAGCTACCACATGAGCAAGATGTCGCGCGAGAAGAGACTTTTATCGATCTATTCGAGCTAAGCCCGTATATGGATCAGCCAATCGCTCAACTGTCCCATGGCAATCAAAAGAAAACGCAGATCATTTCACAGCTCCTCAGGCCATGCGATTATTATGTGTTCGACGAGCCAACGAATGGGCTTGATCCAGATATGATGATCATCTTAAGAAAGGTGCTCATGAAGCTGAGAGATCAAGGTGCAGGTATCCTCATTTCAACCCATCATTTGAGCTTTGGTGAGACATTGTATGATCACCTCATGATCTTAAGAAATGGTGATGTAAAGCTAGATATGACTCGTCAAGAAACAAGTCAGACATTTTCTCAACAAGCACTTGAGGACATTTATAAAGAAGTGAATCGAGACTACTATATTGAGGTGGAGAGGTTACTCAATGATTTGGACACGACACGTTCTTCATAAAATAGAATGGGGGATGCTGGCAACAAGAGGAAAGCAGCTTGGAAAGAAGTATCCTTTACAGCTTCTCACAGCAGCCGTTTTTTTCTTGCTGATGTATGCCATGTATGTCGTCATGAGCTTGCGCTTTTTCATGCAGACAGGAGATAGCGAGCCAACTGCTTTATACCTCCAGTTTGTCAAAATATCACTCATCCTTTTGGGGGCAGGCATTGTTTTTTCCCGTCATAAAATGAAGCGTCAGGAATATCAATTCTACTTTTTGAACAGTGCGATGCAAAGTGTGTCATTTGTCCTTTGTGTGTATTTCTTTCCAGTGGTCTTTTGCTTCCTTGTGCTTGGACTGCTTTTTTTACCGATTGTATTAGGACTTTTGATCAGCGGCGTTACACCATCTCTGTATTGGATGATGGTTGTGTGCATCACTTGCTGTGTATTGGCGCTGTATGCGCTCGCTTCTTGGATGCTGATGCGAATTGGTGTGAGCCGTGTTGTATCGAAAACAAAAGAGCATTTGCTGCTGCAAACGCTCGGTTTTGCGCTGCTTAACGTATTGGTGTTTCTCCTTTTTCAAAAAGCGATTGAGATGATTCGCATATGGCCGTCTGTCTATTTCGTGCTTCTTCTGATCTTATTATGCGCGGGATGGCTATGGCTGAAGGGGTTGGCGGCTTGTTATGTCAACCGGATGTTTTTGCAGCTGAAAGCAGAGGTGAAGTCGTTTTCTTACAACAAAATCAGAACGCAATCTTCATTTCTGACTCATCTGCGGCAGGAATTTGTTTATTTTAGCCGATCAGCTGTTTTTAAAGAACAGGGCATTTTGTTTCTATTTCTTGTTTGTTTGACGGCGGGGCTGCCAGTTGTTTTTTCTCCGGCAGAAACTGGCTGGCTGTATGCCTTTCTTGTACAGTTTGCGCTAAAGGAGATATTGGTGATGCTGCCGCTGATGATTGGCAGGGAATATCATTTGAATCAACGAGCCATCTTTATGTTCGATACATCTAAGGGCACTTATTTATCATCGAGAATTTTATTTTATTACGCAATCAATTTGCTGACATACTTTGTGTATATTGGGCTCGTTTATTTGGTGACAGGTATTGAAAGTGAAGGTCAAGGTCTGGCGAGCTTGTCTATTTTATTGATCACAGTGATGGCTGCATGTGTAGGGTTTGTTGTGAAAATCAATGAGTTTAATAAGCTGTTTGTCATCCTGATGATGATTGCTGTATTCAGCTTCATCGATATGCTTTTATTAGAGTGGCTTTCAGCAGATTTCTATCTTCTCGCCATCGCCTATTTGATTGGATCACTCGCATTCTTCAGCTGTATATATGCTGCTATGTTAAAGAGGCCAGTGCTGCGATGATGGAGCTTTTCATCAGTTTGATAGCGGTTGTGCTCATTCATGAACTCGGTCATATGCTGATGGTCATGGTGTGTAACAAGATCGAAGATAGACCATGTTTTGATTTTGTGGTGATGGTAGATTGGAAGCACGTGTCGGTCGTCCATGAAAAATTTGCCCGGCCTAGCTTCAATCTGCTGGTGGCACTTGCAGGTCCATTGTTTCCAGTGATCTGCTCTAGCATGCTTTTTTTGATGTGGAAGCATCCATTGAGTCATCCATTGCTGCTTTTTTCTTTACTGAACACTGTGATGCTGCATCCAGCTTGCCCAGACGGAAAAAATGTGACTGCCAGCTTAAAAGAGATGAAAGGAGAGAAATAGATGATCAAAGTATTTCATTCGTTTTCTAGCGGCTTAACACTTGCGATGCTGTATGTATTCGCTGTGTTTATGACCCCAGTATTTTTACTGCTGCTAGAGGTCAATCATGTTGAATCAAGTCCGACTGTGTTTGGCATGCCATTTTATATCATGAAAATTGAACAGTATCAATTCAGTTCAGAGGCGACTCTCTTTGGCTGCATGGTCTGCTTTCTAGCTGGCGCCTTACTCTACTTCTTGATTCAATATGTCATTCACGTCGTCAAAAAGCGCAAATCATAAAAAAAGCAGGCTGAGCAACAAGTCAGTCTGCTTGAAGAACAAGCGATAGCCGTACCATGTCCATGCATTGAATACCGTTTTCGTAGATCGGTTCATCATAATGCTTAAGGAAGAAATCATGATCAATGGACGTGAGGCGAAAGCCGCATTTTTGATAAAGTGCGAGCTGCTGAATACTAGAATTGCCTGTGCCAATTTCAATCGTATGAAAACCGGCGGCTTTGGCTTCAGCAATGGCATGGCGAATCAGCTGCTTCCCAATGCCTTTTCCTTGCCATGACTCCTTCACGGCGACATTCATGATTTCGACTGTATACTGAGACAGAGATGAAAGAACATAGACACCAATCACTTCCTGCTCATGAAAGGCGGTATAACAAGAGCCGGATTGCACATAGGCAAGAACCTTCTCCTTTGAAGGATCGGCTAAGAGTAAAAGGTCCATAGGGACAGATTGATCACGAGACAATGGCCGAATTTGTATCATTTTTTTCATCCTTTCTATTCTTTCATATCCTCTTGTTTGACACCCTATCATGGAACCTCTATTCACATCGGTTAAAGCCAAACAGGTTTTCACATATCAAGGGAATATTCACATCAGATTGGCAGACACTATGAAAAAAGGAGGGTGTCTGTTGATTTCCTTTATGATTCATGTCGTTGTGTCATTATTTGCTGTGTCAAACCCCATTGGAAATGTGCCTCTTTTCATTACCTTAACAGAGGGCTATTCAGAGAAAGAGCGCTCCCAGACGGCTAAAAAAGCCACGGTTGTATCTTTTATTATTTTGATTGCCTTTCTACTGGCAGGCAGACTCATTTTCAAGTTGTTTGGGATCGATATTCATGCACTCCGCATTGCCGGAGGTATTTTCATTTTTGGTATCGCTTACAATCTGCTGAATGCAAAGGAGTCCCATGTCCAAAACCCTCATTCGGACGAAAAGGCAGAAAGCATAGAGAAGGCAGATGTTTCTGTGACTCCGCTTGCGATTCCGATCATTGCAGGCCCTGGTACAATCGCCACAGTGATGAGTTTAACCCCAGGAAGTGAAGGAATGCTTCACATGTTTGCGATTTTCATCGGCATTGTCATCGTTCTTGCGATGACATATTATGCCTTTCATTATTCAAGTTTCATCATGCGGAAAATGGGGAAAACAGAGATGAATGTCGTCACTCGATTAATGGGATTAATTCTTGCTGTAGTGGCAGTTGAGATGATTGGCGCAGGCTTAAAAGGGATGTTCCCCGTGTTTATGTCATAAGTATAAGTATATGAAAAAAAGCTGTTTTTTTCTACAAGGATGTAAAATAAAACAGCTTTTTTAAGGTTTCGGCACATGCTTAAACACTTCTTCACTTTCGAAGAATTCAATTAAGCGGCTAATCCAATCATAGTAATCAAGACTTTCCTTTATTTCTGAAAGAAGCAGGTTGATTTTATCCTCTGTCTCTTCTGGCAAGTCTTCCTGTTCAAGAAGTTCCAGCAATTCCTTGCACGTTTTCTTATGTGCTTTGCGATTTTTGCTGACCACTCTTGACCAATTGGCTGCAAACAATGAAATAAATGTCTGGTAATGATCTTGTTCAACATCATACAGATCTTTACGTATTCCTTTTTCATAAACCTTTTCCGCGATATTCAAATCGAGCATTTCTCGAACGACTTGACTCATCCTCGTTTTGCTCATGCCGGTCGCCTCTGATAGCTCTCCTAGCGTCATTGGTTTACGGTTCATGTGAATGATACCAAGCACTCTACCCACTGTAGAAGAAAGACCAAAGGCATTCATATTCTCGGCAGCTTTTTCAATATAATGATCCTGTGCTTTTTGAATGGCACCTAACGCTAGCTTGTCCACTCCCCGCTTCATCCCTTCATGACTGACAATTTGTAACACAATATATCATATACCTGTTTGTGAATGAAAACAATAAATATTGAGTATTTGCTAGTAAATTGAAGGAAAAAGGAGGGATCTCTACATATCAGCCCGTTAACTGAAAATTTTTAATAAATGTTATGCAATACAAACATATCGTAAACTTTTTATTTTATAAAGTTTGCACTATAATGAATAAGGTGTAAATTTTCTGAAAATATATATCCGACTAATTGGAGGTGTCTCATTTGCTGAAACTAGAGAATGTATCAAAGACGTATAGAGGCGGAAAAAAAGCTGTCAAAAATATTGATTTAGAAATAGCAAAAGGAGAATTTGTTTGTTTTATTGGACCGAGTGGCTGTGGCAAAACGACAACGATGAAGATGATCAATCGACTCATTGAACCTTCCTCAGGAAACATTTTGATCGAGGGAGAAAACATTATGAAGAAGGACCCAGTCCGGTTAAGAAGAGAAATTGGTTATGTGATTCAGCAAATTGGGCTTTTCCCCCATATGACCATTGCACAAAACATTTCACTTGTTCCGAAGCTGTTAAAATGGCCGGAAGAAAAACGAAAAGAACGAGCGCGAGAACTGCTCAAGCTCGTCGACATGGGGCCTGAGTATCTCGAACGTTACCCGCATGAACTAAGTGGAGGACAGCAGCAGCGAATTGGCGTTCTTCGCGCACTAGCAGCAGAACCCCCTCTGATCCTCATGGATGAACCATTTGGTGCACTTGATCCAATTACACGAGATTCATTGCAAGAAGAATTTAAGAAACTACAAAAAACGTTAAATAAAACCATCGTATTCGTCACGCATGACATGGATGAAGCGATCAAACTTGCAGATCGAATTGTGATTTTAAAGGATGGAGAGATTGTCCAAGTAGGTACGCCGGATGATATTCTGCGTAACCCTGCCAATGAGTTTGTAGAAGAGTTCATTGGGAAAGAACGTCTGCTTCAATCAAATCCAAACATGGAACGTGTAGAACAAATGATGAACACGTCACCAGTCACCATTACAGTTGAAAAAACATTAACAGATGCTATCTACATCATGAGAGAAAAACGGGTCGATTCCTTGCTTGTAGTAGATGAACATCATGTGCTAAAAGGCTATATCGATATTGAAACAATCGATGCGAACCGCAGAAAAGCAGCCTTCGTTGGCGATATTTTAAATACAGAGTTCTATACCGTACAAGAAGGCGCACTTCTAAGAGACACGGTCCGAAAAATTTTAATACGAGGCATTAAATATGTACCGGTCGTGGATGCAGAGGGGCATTTAAAGGGCATTGTGACACGTGCAAGTCTTGTTGATGTTGTGTACGACTCCATTTGGGGAGAAGATACACCGGCTGTCACTGAAATGAACTAAGGGAGGTGTACACATGGATCAAATCATCGATTTTCTAGAGAAAAATGGTGGGGAACTCCTCACAAAAATGTGGGAGCATTTATATATTTCTTTAATTGCCGTCGTACTAGGCATTATTGTCGCCGTTCCTTTAGGCGTGATTCTCACACGAATGAAAAGAGGCGCAGGTTTTGTCATCGGTGTCGTGAATATCTTTCAAACACTCCCTAGTTTAGCGATTCTTGCATTTTTTATTCCTATTTTGGGGGTTGGGAAAATACCTGCGATCGTTGCTCTATTTTTCTATTCCGTTTTGCCTATTTTAAGAAATACGTATGCCGGCGTTCAAGGTGTGAACAAAAACTTGCTTGAATCCGGTAAAGGGATTGGCATGACGACGTGGGAACAAATTCGTCTTGTTGAACTCCCGCTGGCTGTACCAGTCATTATGGCAGGTGTCAGAACGTCAACGATTTATTTAATTGGCTGGACAACACTTGCTGCTTTTATCGGTGGAGGCGGTCTTGGTGACTATATTTTAATTGGACTCCAATTATACCAGCCGGAATACATTATTGCTGGTGCCATCCCGGTGACCATTTTAGCAGTTATCATCGATTTCACATTGATGAGGCTTGAGAAAAAAGTAACACCAGAAGGCTTAAAAGGATTGAAGGAAGTTTCATAAGGAGTTGGCTTATGTGAAGAATCGAAAAACAAAATGGATCAGTGCACTGCTTGCCGGATGCTTGCTATTGATGAGTGGATGTTCACTTCCTGGACTAGCCGGCTCCTCAGGGGGCACGCTGCGAATTGGAGCACAAAACTTTACCGAATCAGAAATTATGGCCTATATGGTTGGGGATATTATTGAGCATTACACAGACAAAAAGACGACCATTGTGAAAAATCTAGGCTCAAACACCGTGCAGCAGAAAGCGATGGAAAACGGAGATGTTGATATTTCTGCGACAAGATATACAGGGACAGATTTGACAAGTACACTCGGAATGGATGCGGAAAAAGACCCGAAGCGTGCGATGGAGATCGTTCAGAAGGAATTCAAAAAACGTTACGATTACAAATGGTTTGATTCCTATGGATTTGATAATACGTATGCTTTTGCTGTGACGCAGAAGATGGCGAAGGAAAACAACCTAGAAACAGTCTCTGACTTGAAAAAGAATGCCAAAAATTATCGGTTCGGTGTGGATAATATTTGGCTGAAAAAGAAGGGTGACGGGTATGAAGGGTTTGTGAAAACATACGGAATTGAATTTGGAAGCACATTTCCGATGCAAATCGGTTTAGTCTATGACGCATTGAAAAATGAAAAAATGGATATTGTACTCGCCTATTCAACAGATGGACGAATCAAAGCCTATAACCTTAAAATCTTAAAAGATGATAAACGATTCTTCCCGCCATATGATGCATCACCTGTAGTACCGGAAAAAGTGTTGAAAGAAAATCCAGGGCTGGACAAGGTCATCAACAAGCTGATTGGAAAAATCGATACAGAACAAATGCAAGAGCTTAACTATCAAGTCGACGGGGAGCTTCAGGAACCAGCGACCGTTGCGAAAAATTTCCTGAAAAAACACAATTACTTTGAGTAAGATTGGGAGGTGTCATGGCTGATGGACACATTGCAGCAATTATGGACGTATTATCAGCAGAACGGTTCATATGTGTTAGAAGAGTTTTATCGGCATTTTCTCATGTCAGCGTATGGGGTGTTGTTTGCGGCGATTGTCGGAATTCCAGTAGGCATCTTTGTCGCGCATTACCGTAAGCTGAGCAATTGGGTCTTCGCCATTACAAATGTCATTCAAACCATACCGGCATTAGCGATGCTTTCAGTGTTGATGCTTGTATTAGGACTTGGCGCAAATACAGTGATCCTATCGCTCTTTCTGTATTCGCTTTTGCCGATCATCCGAAACACGTATACAGGAATTGTCAGCATTGAACACGCCTATTTAGAATCAGGTAAAGCAATGGGCATGACGAAATGGCAGGTGCTGAGAATGGTTGAATTACCGCTTGCTTTATCGGTGATTATGGCTGGTTTAAGAACCGCACTGGTCATCGCAATCGGCATTACAGCGATTGGGACATTCGTTGGTGCGGGAGGACTTGGTGATATCATCATCAGAGGATCAAACGCAACAAACGGAACAGCCATCATTTTAGCAGGTGCTATTCCAACTGCGCTCATGGCCATTATTGCCGACCTTGTCATGGGCTGGCTTGAACGGTATTTAAGTCCGACCAACAAGAAAAAAGAGAGAAAAGCATTAGCTCAAAAAAACATCACATCAGCATAAGCGGTTGAATAGACAAAACCTCCCCTACATCTGTAAGGGAGGTTGTTTTATGATGATCAGGCGGTACGCATGATGCCATTTTATGATTCAAGTGTGATCCATTCAGAGGACCACTTCGCAATTTCCTCAAAAACGGGTGCAAGTGAACGCCCCATATCAGTTAAAGAATACTCAATGCGTACGGGTGTTTCAGCAAAAACCTCCCGTTTTACAATGCCTGCTGCTTCCAGCTCTTTTAATCTCTCAGATAATACTCTTCCGCTTAAGTTTGTCAGAGCCGCCTCAATTTCACTAAAGCGCTGCTGACCTGAGAGAAGCTGAAAAACAATCAGTGCAACCCATCGTTTACTTAATAACTCAACTGCTTTTTCAAACCGTGGGCACATGTCAGATTGATTCATCTTCCTTCACTCCAATCTGAACCCATTATACCGTAATTTTGTTATAAATCAGCGCAAAAAGCTTGTCAATGATCAAAACATTTTACGAGGACGAACGGCTGTTTAACATAAACAACAAATAGCGGTTAAGATCCTCTATTTCTTTTTTAGATAGGGTTGACCATATGTTTCCATCAAATATTTCGAGATCACCAAGTTCGTATTGCTCTGCGGCTTCCTTTATTTTGGATAAAGCCATTTGCTCTTCCTTTATCAGATGGACAGGAGATGCTTCTTCAATATAACCAGCTGCCTGCATCATTTCCTCATAAGGTACCTTTAAAGCACCTGCCAGTTTCTTAATCGTAGGAGGTTTCGGGATGCCGCGTTTCCCGTTCTCAATTCGAGAAATACCGGCAGCGCTGACCTCTGAATACATGGCTAATTGGTTCACTGATAGCTTCTTTTCCTCACGCAATGCTCTTAAATATGCACCAAAGTTCATCAATTCAAAACCTCACATGGTTAAAGATTGGATCTTTCTATTTTACTTGATTTGTTGACTATTGGCAATAAGTATACCATGAAAATATTGACATTAGTTAATGGTAGATGTATCTTAAGTTTATGCCTGCTATTTGTTCGCCTTTTTTTGGTTAATGAGCGTGAGAAAGTATTCATTCAGCTGGCTAATGTCCTGTGCAGTGAGCGTTTCCCATTGGTCACCATCAAAAATGGGGAGGTGTTCTACATCCCTTTGAAGCGCCGTTTGATAAATTTTTAATATGGACTCATATTTAGGTTTCATTTCATGAACTTCTTCCTGTTCAATATGACCGGCAAGCAGCATTAAATCCTCATAAGGCACCTTCAAGGCGTGTGCTAATTTTTTGATTGTTAAAGGCTTGGGCACACCGCGCTTCCCATTTTCAATACGAGAAATACCAGCAGCGCTTACACCTGAATACATGGCGAGTTGATTGACAGACATTTTTCTATTTTCTCTTAAAATGCGTAATTGTTCACCAAAGTGATTCATGACATCGAACCTCACATTTCAGTATATGACTTATTTTAGTATGATCATTGACCAAAGGAAATAGCAGAGACGTAAAAGTATTGACATAAGTTAATGATGCTGTTGTTGTGAGAGCTCTACATTCTGTACATATTGATCCTATAGGAGGTTGTAATGATGGTCGAAAAGATCCAGATCAGGCGAGCTTTTGTGATGCAGTATATGATCGAAAACGATATGTCTTTAAATCAGCTCGCAGATGAAATTGGCATCTCTCCTGCCACACTCAGCAGGGTATTAAATGGTCACCGAAAACCCGGACAACTTGTCATTGGTAAAATGATTCATTACTTTGATAAAAAATTTGAAGACCTATTTTACTATGAAGATGTTGACAAAAGTCAATGAATAAAGTAATCATATCATCATAAAGGAGGCAATGTCATTGAAACGAACTGGGATGGTGAGACACATTGATTCTCTTGGCAGAATTGTGCTGCCCTCAGAAATGCGAAAGGTACTCAATATCAAAGAAGAGCAGCTTTTAGAAATATTGATAGAAGATCAAACCATTGTGCTGAAAAAATATGATGCAGATAAGAGCTGTCTGTTAACTGGACAAGTAACGAAATACAACAAAGGCTATGGAAATGGCCAAGTGATGCTGAGTCCTGAAGGAGCAGAACGATTGTTAGTAGAATTAAAACAGCTATTAAAAGAAGAAGCAACTCGTTAAAAAGATTTTTTTAACTCAAAATTGAATATAAAAAATGCGGCACGCAACTCTTTGAAACGAAATTGAATCAAAATAACAAATAAAGCCGACAATATATAGGAAATCTTTATTTTGATGTTTCGTGACATGCACCTTGTTTTCATGTAAAATAAAGTTATGTGTACCAGTTTGTCTGGAGGTGTTTTCATGCACGCATTTGTTATCACATTACTCGTAATTGTCAGTATCGCACTTATCATCGTTGTATTATTACAATCAAGTAAAAGTGCTGGACTGTCAGGCGCTATTTCAGGTGGAGCCGAGCAGCTTTTCGGTAAGCAAAAAGCGAGAGGCCTTGACTTGATTCTTCACCGATTAACGGTTATTTTGTCAGTGCTTTTCTTCATCTTAACACTTGCATTGGCATATTTAGGCGTATAAGGCGCGAGTAACAGAAGGTCTGATCTTTTTTCAGACCTTTTTTTATTATCAGCACTCTTTTGTGTTTGTTTCATACATACAAGTGGAAAAATATACACTATATCAGAAGGAAAGGAAGTCACATCATGAAAGTTGTTACACCAAAACCATTTACGTTTAAAGGTGGAGAAAGGGCGGTGCTTCTTCTTCACGGTTTTACTGGAAATACAGCAGATGTTCGAATGCTTGGACGTTATTTGAATGAAAGAGGTTATACATGTCATGCCCCACAATACAAAGGACATGGCGTGCCGCCAGAAGAGCTTGTCCATACAGGTCCGGCTGACTGGTGGAAAGATGTAGAAGAAGGCTATCAATTTTTAAAAGACGAAGGCTATGAGGAGATTGCAGTTGGCGGACTATCCCTCGGAGGAGTTTTTTCATTAAAATTAGGTTACACTGTACCTGTAAAGGGAATTGTACCTATGTGTGCACCTATGTACATAAAAAGTGAAGAGGTCATGTACCAGGGTGTACTAGATTATGCCCGTAACTATAAAAAATTTGAGGGCAAGTCAGAGGCTCAAATTGAACAGGAAATGGAAGAGTTCAAGAAAACACCAATGGGTACACTCAAAGGCCTGCAAGAGCTGATTGCAGATGTCAGAAACAATGTTGACATGATTTATTCACCTACTTTTGTTGTTCAGGCACGTCATGATCATATGATTAATACAGACAGTGCAAATATCATTTATAACGAAGTAGAGACAGACCAAAAGCATTTGAAATGGTATGAAGAATCAGGCCATGTTATCACGCTTGATAAAGAGCGGGAGAAGGTTCATCAGGATGTATATGCATTCTTAGAATCACTTGATTGGTCAATTTAAATATATAGGGGGTTAGAGTGTGCAAAAAGAAGAATTTATGGATGAATTACTCGCGTTTATGCAAGAAGAGGCGTACAAACCGTTAACAGTACAAGAATTAGAAGTCATGATGGAAATTACCAACCCGGATGATTATAAAGAGCTCATTAAAGCACTTGTGATATTAGAGGATCAGGGACTTATCGTCCGTACCCGCAGTGATCGCTACGGTGTACCGGAAAAAATGAATTTGGTGAAAGGAAAGCTGTCCGCTCATGCGAAAGGCTTTGCCTTTGTGACACCTGAAGAGTTTGGACAGGATGATATTTTCATTCCGCCAACAGAGCTTGGAACAGCGATGAATGGTGATACAGTCATGGTTCGTGTCAGCCATAAATCCAATGGCACCAAAAAAGAAGGGACAGTCATCCGAATCCTGGAGCGTAATATTCAGTCGGTCGTCGGTACCTATACAGAAACAAAAAGCTTTGGTTTTGTCATTCCTGATGATAAAAAGATCACACACGATATCTTTATTCCTAAATCCGCCAAAAACGGTGCAGTAGAAGGGCATAAGGTCGTTGTGACGCTGACAAGCTATCCGGAAGGAAGAATGAGTGCAGAGGGCGAAGTGACTGAAATTTTAGGTCATAAAAATGACCCAGGCATTGATATTTTATCGATCATTCATAAACATGGTCTGCCAGGTGAGTTCCCAGAAGAAGCGCTAAAGCAGGCGGTAGACACACCTGAAACAATCGATGAAAAGGATTTGGAAGGCAGACGTGATCTGCGCAACGAAACGATTGTGACGATTGATGGTGCAGATGCGAAGGACTTAGATGACGCAGTCACTGTGCAAAAGCTGGATGATGGTAAATATAAGCTAGGAGTGCATATTGCAGACGTCTCTCATTACGTGACTGAAAATTCCCCGATTGATCAGGAAGCCTATGAGCGCGGGACGAGTGTGTATCTTGTAGACCGCGTGATTCCGATGATTCCGCATCGCCTGTCAAACGGCATTTGTTCATTAAATCCGAAGGTTGATCGTCTCACATTATCTTGTGAAATGGTCATTGATCGAAACGGAAAGGTCGTCAAACACGAGATTTTCCAAAGTGTGATCAAAACGACAGAGAGAATGACATATTCAGATGTGAACAAGATTTTAGTGGACCAAGATGAAGAGCTCATAAACAAATACGAGCCACTTGTTCCAATGTTCCAAGAGATGGAGAAGCTTGCTGAAATCCTTCGTGAGAAGCGGATGGAGCGCGGGGCTGTAGACTTTGACTTCAAGGAAGCGAAAGTGCTTGTTGATGATGAAGGAGCAGCGAAAGACGTTGTCATTCGTGAGCGTTCCGTCGCAGAGAAATTAATTGAAGAATTCATGCTTGTCGCAAACGAAACGGTAGCAGAGCACTTCCACTGGATGAATGTACCGTTTATTTACCGAATTCACGAAGAACCAAATCCTGAGAAGCTTCAGCGCTTTTTAGAGTTCGTCACGACGTTTGGTTACATTGTGAAAGGAACCTCGACGAACATTCACCCGCGTGCACTTCAAAGTGTACTCGATGCCGTCCGAGATCAGCCAGAAGAAGTCGTCATTCAAACCGTGATGCTTCGCTCGATGAAACAGGCGAAGTATGATCCAGAATGTATCGGTCATTTTGGGCTGTCGACGGAATTCTATACGCATTTCACATCACCGATTCGCCGTTATCCTGACTTAATCGTGCATAGACTGATTAGAACCTATTTGATTCAGAAAAAGACAGACGAAGCGACCCTTGAAAAGTGGGGACAGCTACTGCCAGAAATAGCAGATCATGCGTCTTCAATGGAGCGCCGGTCAGTCGATGCAGAGCGAGAAACAGATGACCTGAAAAAGGCAGAGTTCATGCTTGATAAAATCGGAGAAGAGTTTGATGGCATGATCAGCTCTGTGACGAATTTTGGGCTATTTGTTGAACTGCCGAATACGATAGAAGGTCTCGTCCATGTCAGCTACATGACAGACGACTACTATCGCTTTGATGAACAGCATTTTGCCATGATCGGTGAGCGGACAGGGAATGTATATCGCATCGGTGACGAAATCACTGTCAAAGTGGTTAGTGTAAATAAGGATGAGCATTCCATTGATTTTGAAATCGTCGGGATGAAAGGCACTCGCCGTAAATCACCAAAAGACTTCAAGTTCAAAAAACGGACAGATCCACCAGCAAAAAAAGGACGCGGAGGTCAAAATTCGTCTGGGGATAAGGCAAAAGACGATAAAGGCGGCGACTGGTTCACAGGTCGGAAAAAGAAGAAAAAGAAAAAACGCGTATTTGATAACGCACCGAAACAAAAGCGGAAAAAGAAAAAGTAACGTGCCAAAAAAGCAAATAGGGCAGCACGCTCTATTTGCTTTTTGACCACATGGCGTCAGCATTGTCGAAAGCTGGATTGTTTGATAAAATAATCCGTACGATTTGGATCGTGTTTGTGTCAAAAGGAGGGTGTACGCCAATGCCAAAGGGAGAGGGAAAGGTTGTTTCCCAAAACAAAAAAGCAAATCATGATTATTTTATAGAAGAAACGTATGAAGCCGGCCTTGTGTTACAAGGAACTGAAATCAAATCGATTCGTGCAGGGAAGGTGAATTTAAAAGATTCCTTTGCTAAAATCGAACGTGGAGAAGTGTTTCTTCACAACATGCACGTGAGCCCATACGAGCAGGGCAACCGGTATAATCATGACCCGCTGAGAACGAGAAAGCTGCTGCTTCATCGCAAGCAAATCAGCAAATTGATTGGTGCAACAAAGGAAGAGGGCTACTCACTTGTTCCCATTAAACTATATTTAAAAAATGGCTTTGCCAAAGTGCTGATCGGAATCGGTAAAGGGAAAAAGAAATATGATAAACGTGAAGATCTAAAGAAAAAAGATGCAAAACGTGAAATCGAACGTGCCTTCCGTGACCGTCAAAAGCAATTTTAGTGTTTGTGCAGATGGCTTGCTGATCGCATGAACACTATGCTACAATATGATATACAATCAACAATCATCGCAGTTTTTACAGAAACCACCAGTTGTTTCAGGCGATGAGATTGTTATAATAGTTATATACGGAAGCAGTTAAGCTGAACGTTTCCATCCCGTATATCCCTTTTACAAGGGGACGTTACGGATTCGACAGGGGCGGTTCGAGCTTAGGCTGCGAGCCGAGAGGCGATCTCGTTAACACGCACTTAAATGTAACTGGCAAAACTAAAAGTTTTAACCAAAACTTAGCACTAGCTGCCTAATAAGCGCAGCGAGCTCTTCCTGACATCGCCTATGTGTCTGTGAGGAGCCCAATGAAGTAGGCTACGCTTACGTTCCCGTCTGAGGACGTAAGAAGAGATCCATCAGACTAGCTCTCCAAGCGCCCGTCAGCAGGCATGCGGATGAGTGAACACGAAATATGTTGACTACGCTCGTAGACGCTTAAGTAATCGATGTCTCTGGACGTGGGTTCGACTCCCACCGTCTCCATAAAGTTAAAGCCCTTGTTTACCAAGGGTTTTTTATTTTGCTCTAATACATAAAATATGACTATGTTACATTTGTTATAGTTAAGATTTAAATACACTTAATGGAATGTTTCTTTTTTATCTCTCATATATGTTTCCTCGAGAAAGACTGCACCAACCGAACAAACAAAGGACACACCACAACCACCGCAACCATCATTAAAAGTCCATCCGGCATGATCTCCACAAACGTTGTTTGAATCACATAAACGGCAATCAGCAGCAGATAACTTACTAAAAAGGTCAACCCAGATCTTCTCTTTTCAAATGGCTTCTCCAACAGAATCAGTATCAACAGCCCCGCCATGATGATCAAAAAAGTCATATTCCTTCCGAGCCTCCTCTTCTTTGATCCCCACATTGTACAGGTGTTTCTTCTACCGCAACATGCTTTTCGATCAAATTAAGCAAAAAGTAGTGGAAATATCCCGCGTCGTCACAAGTAAAACGCCCGAAACCTTCCAAAAAACCACCACCCAATTCAAAATCACATCTTCCCATTTTTGACTTCCTCATATATAGTAAGATGAGACTAGTTCTAAATAACTGAAATTGGGGCGTTTACATGGATTCGATTGTTTTACATTTTATTGTGATCATGAGTGTTTCTGGCATTCTGTCCGTGATATTATCAATCATTGCTCATGCAAATCGCCATCGGTATATTGGCTGTCAATTGTTTATGTACATGTCTGGGGCAACTGCGATTTATATTTTTGGGCATACGTTTGAATTAATGGCGCGTACCCCTGAAGAAGTCATGTTCTGGGTTTGTTTTCAATACATAGGTCTTCCGTTTATCGCACCATTCAGCCTCATGATTGTGCTGCAATTTACGGGTTTCCATCAATATTTCACAAAGCGCCGCGTGTTTCTCATCTTACTGATTCCCATTCTTACAACCATAATGGTATTCACCAACTCTTTTCATTCACTCTTTTACCGAAGCATCACGATGAATACAGTAGACGGATTTTTATTGGCTGACTTTACGATTGGCTATTGGTATATCATTCATGGCGTCTATACATTTGGCTGTTCGATGCTCGCTATTTTTATGCTGGTTTGGTTTTTACGTGTTACAAAAAAAGAATATTTAAAGCAGATCCTCATTTTGCTAGTGGGGATGTTACTGCCAATCACGACATCTTTTATCTATTTGTTAGGCGTTACACCTCTTCATATTGACCCGGTCCCTGTGGTGATGTTTTTAACCAATGCGCTCTACTTATGGGCGATTATGTCGTTCCAGCTCTTTAAGCTCTCTCCCATTGCGATGGAGCGTGTGTTTGAGCATATGCCCGAAGGGGTTCTCATTTTAGATCGATATCGGACACTCATTGATTACAACCCCGCTGCTGCATCGATCATTCCGGCACTTGCGAATAAGAAGGGAATTGGCTATAAAATCGACGATGTTTTTTCAGAAATCATCAAAGAGTCAGCGTTCATTCAGTGGCTGCGTTCTCCGCAGGATCATTCGCAATATGATTTAATGTGGAAAAAGGAAAAAGACAAGTCCTGCTATTATCAACTGACCGCTACGTCGCTATTTAATAGAAGAGGAGAGGTCGAAGGCAGACAAATTGTGATCAGTGATGTAACAGAGCAGCGCTTGCTGCAGGAAGAGCTGGAGCGTCGTGCGTATATTGATGGTCTGACGAATATCTTTAATCGTTCTTCTTTCATCGAACGAACGCAGATGATCTTGGAAGAGGATGAGCAGGATACGGCCATTTTGCTATTTGATATTGATTTCTTTAAACTCATTAATGATACGCATGGACATCATATCGGGGACGAGGCGCTTCGTCATGTCGTCTCCATTTGTCAGCAGCATTTAAAGATGGATGATTTATTTGGCCGATATGGCGGAGAAGAGTTTGCCATTTGTCTGCCGCATCATTCTTTTGAAGAGGCATGTCATATCGCGGAGCGAATGAGACATTCGTTTGAGATGAGTTTCTTTGAGAATGATGAGGAAAAAGTGCGAGTGACAGCGAGCTTTGGAATTGCTCATACAGCTTATGATCCCAATGTATTAGAAACTCTTCTATATGAAGCGGACCAAGCCTTGTATATGTCAAAACGCCAAGGACGGAACCGGATTTATGCGTCCACTGGAGCGGACTATATGCTGTATCAAGAACGTGATCTGCCGCCAGCTTCTCATTGACTGCTCGCCTGACATTCGATATGATAAACATAACATTTGAACGGTTTCCTAAAGGGGAGTAGCTTTTACGGTTTGGTCGTCATTACAGAAACACACGTTGTTTCTCGGCCATTCCGGCATGAACATGTTAGCCAGACCTTTGCCTATGACACATGAGGCAAAGGTCTGGCTTTTTTTGAAGTCCTTTTGCATCAGTGTGATAGGGGAGCAGAACAAATGAATGCTTTCAACACAATAGATGAAAGGATGATCGATTTTGAAAAAATATGTGATGGCTTTCCTATTTTCCGGCACGCTTGTGTTAAGCGGATGTTCCGGCTTGCTTGACCAAGTAAGCGATACAACGACATATGTCACAGAGGCAAAAGATTATGTGACGGACATGCAGCAATTTACAGAGGATTTTCCAAAGCTCGCTGAAGAAGCTGTGCAAAACGCCGCCAAAAAAGCAGAGTTAACGCAGCAGCTTGAATCATTGAAGACAGACATTCAAGATTTTAATGAACTGACAGCTCCAAAAATAGCAGAAGACCTGCATGCGCAGATCATTGATAAAAATAAGGTACTGTCAGAGGACATTCAAACGTATTTACAGCAATTGAAAGCAGGCGATATCGACGTTGCCGCCATGCTCGAGGAGCAGCAAGGACTGATGAAGCAGCTCCAGCAGTCCGTCAGCCTTTTGCAGGATATTGAACAATTAACAAACTAGGACAAACAAAGCGTTAAGTTGAGCATTCAGCATATCTTTGCCTTTTTCGGTGGAGATATGCTTTAATTTAGTTAAAGACAAGTCATAATAGAAAAAAGGTGATCACATGACAGAGCATGAAGAAAGACATATGGCTTCGCCTAGAGCCGAGAAGGAAAAAGATCAATTAATCAATCGCTTGAAACGAGTGGAAGGACAAGTGCGAGGGATTCAGCAAATGATTGAAAACGATCGTTACTGTATAGATGTTGTGAATCAAATTTCTGCTGTGAATGCGGCTTTAAAAAAGGTCAGTCTTCAGTTGATGGAAAAGCATACACACCACTGCGTAGCGGATGCCATTAAGAGTGGTAACGGGGATGAAGCCATTGAGGAGTTAATGAACGTCTTCACGAAGCTGACAAAATCGTAGCACACAGCGCATCATTTATGTTTACAATGATACCCTACTAGGGTATAGTAAAAATAGAAAATGATTGATGGAGGCGATGAGAAGTGGAACAAGCAACACTTCAAGTGCAGGGCATGTCTTGCGGACATTGCGTGAAAGCAGTCGAAGGAAATGTAGGAGAATTAGCAGGTGTTGAATCTGTGAAAGTCCATTTAGATAAGGGTCAGGTGGAGGTTTCCTTTCACCCAGATCAAATCACGTTACACCGGATCTCTGATGTCATTGAAGAACAGGGATATGATGTCGTATAAATGATCATACGTGCTGTATAAGACAGCACGTATTTTTAAAAAATAACAATACCCCCATGGAGTATGTGGAGAGGTGAGATCAATGAAAAAGGAAATTGACTTTCAAATGACGGGGATGACCTGTGCTGCTTGTGCAGGACGCATTGAAAAGGGATTGAACAGGCTAAATGGCGTGTATGAAGCCAATGTGAATTTGGCGCTTGAAACCTCTCATATTGTATATGAAACGGAACAGCTATCACCAGATGATCTAAAACAAAAAATTCAATCTCTTGGCTACGATGTAGTGATGGAGCAAGCGGAATTTGATATAGAGGGAATGACGTGTGCGGCTTGTGCAAACCGAATCGAGAAAAAAATCAACCGGATGGATGGTGTTGATCACGGGTCTGTGAACTTTGCGCTTGAGACACTTCAGGTGACATATCATCCGGGCCAAACGTCTACAAGTGACATTAAAGAGGCTGTGAAATCCATTGGGTATTCATTAATTGAACCAGCCGAGGAATTAGCAGAGGAAGGGAAAAAAGACCATCGCCAAGTAGCCATTGAGAAGCAAACGGCACGCTTTTTGTTCTCAATGATCTTGTCACTCCCGCTTCTTTGGGCAATGGTCAGTCATTTTTCCTTCACGTCTTTTATTTGGCTGCCAGAAGCGTTTATGAATCCATGGGTTCAGCTCGCATTAGCAGCGCCGGTACAGTTTATTGTCGGCTGGCCCTTTTATGTAGGCGCGTATAAGGCTTTAAGAAATAAAAGTGCCAATATGGATGTTCTTGTCGCACTTGGGACATCTGCGGCGTTCTTCTATAGTTTATATGAAAGTATTCAGTCAGCGGTTCAAGGCACACATGAGGCGGCCCTCTATTATGAAACGAGTGCCGTGCTGATTACGTTGATTGTGCTCGGCAAATTAATGGAAGCAAGAGCAAAAGGAAGATCATCAGAAGCGATTCAAAAGCTGATGGGCTTACAAGCGAAAGAAGCGGTTATCGAGCGAGATGGCAAACAGATGACCGTTCCTATTTCTGAAGTAAAAGTGAATGACCTTGTGTTTGTCAAACCGGGTGAGAAAGTCCCGGTAGATGGAGAGATCATGGAGGGAACAACTGCAATAGACGAATCCATGATTACAGGAGAAAGTTTGCCAGTTGATAAAACCGCAGGAGATGTGGTCATCGGGGCAACGATCAATAAAAATGGGTTTATCAAAGTGAAAGCGACAAAAGTCGGGAAAGAGACGGCCCTGTCACAGATTATCCGAGTCGTAGAACAAGCGCAGGGCTCAAAAGCACCGATTCAAAGGATGGCAGATCAAATATCAGGGATATTTGTTCCCATTGTTGTAGGTATTGCTGTACTCACCTTCTTCATATGGTTCTTCTTTGTTGATCCTGGAAATGTGACGTCAGCACTTGAAACCTTTATAGCGGTCATCGTGATTGCGTGTCCGTGTGCGCTCGGTCTTGCTACGCCAACCTCAATTATGGCTGGCAGCGGCCGTGCGGCTGAATCAGGCATCCTGTTTAAAGGCGGAGAGCATTTAGAAGTGACCCAATCACTCGATACGGTGGTATTAGATAAAACAGGGACCGTGACAAAAGGGGAGCCGAGTCTGACAGATGTGGTGGCATATGCTAATTGGACGGAAGATGCGCTGCTGCAGCTAGTAGGATCGGCAGAACAGCAGTCGGAACACCCGCTTGCCCGAGCGATCTCAGATGGAATGAAGGAGCGAGGAGTTGAAGCGGTTGAGGTAGAATCCTTCCAAGCAGATCCTGGTCATGGAATTGAAGCAACAGCCGCTGGGCGCAGGCTTTTCATTGGTACGAGGAAGCTATTGCAGAAACACCATATCCAATATGATCAAGCTGAAGCATCCGTAACAACGCTGGAGGAGCAAGGAAAAACGGCTATGCTCGTTGCTATTGACGGTGAAGTCGCCGGCATTGTTGCGGTGGCAGATACGATCAAATCATCCTCTCCTCAAGCTATCGCTCGACTGAAAGATCAAGGGATTCACGTTGTGATGATGACGGGTGATAACAAGCTAACAGCAGAGGCGATTGCGAAACAGGCGGGCATTGATCATGTCATCGCTGAAGTTCTGCCTGAGGAAAAAGCGGCTCACATTGCGGCGCTTCAGGAACAAGGAAAGAAAGTCGCCATGGTCGGAGATGGCATCAATGATGCCCCGGCCCTTGCGACAGCGCATATTGGGATGGCAGTTGGAACAGGGACAGATGTTGCCATGGAAGCGGCAGATATTACGCTCATGACAGGAGACCTCCATGCCATTGCAGATGCACTTGAGTTTAGCAAAAAAACGATGAGAAACATTAAACAAAATCTATTTTGGGCGCTTGCTTATAATTGTATTGGGATACCAGTTGCCGCATTTGGATTCCTTGCGCCATGGCTTGCAGGAGCGGCAATGGCCTTTAGCTCCGTGTCGGTTGTGCTTAATGCACTCAGATTGCAGCGGTTAAAACCTGTAAGAGAGGGCGTGGCACAATGAAGCTGAATGTTAAATGGATTTGGACATTGAGTGCATTAATCTATGTTACTTTCGTACTCATTGGATATGTCATATATGATGAATTTTATGCAAAACAAGATCCGCCAAGTGAACAGATGCAACATCATTAAGACTTCGCCAAAAGCGAAGTCTCAGCGTGTAGACAAACCCTCGCATTCTTTGTCAGGTCTGCGCGCCGGTGCTCACGAATGTCCAATTCGCTCCGCGCCGGTGCTCGTCCTTCCTAGACTTCAAAGGTTTTCATTCACGCTGAAAAGAAGACAAAGGGCTAAAATAAACAACATTTTAGCCCTTTGTCAATAATCTAAGACTTCGCCAAAAGCGAAGTCTTTTTTTTACAATTTTGTGGATAAACCCACCTTTTTAAACATTTTTCATAAAAAATTCATTTGTTTTTGTTCCTTTTTGTCGTTTTTTGTAGGTTCATCGTTAAGATGCGATTAAGCAACAAAGAAAGCGTTATCAAAAAAAGGGGGTTCACGTATGAAAAAGTTAGGGTTAGCTTCTCAAATACTCATTGCACTTGTTCTGGGTGTTATCGTAGGAGCGCTGTTTTATCAAAATGAAACCGTTATTAATGTGTTAACGCCGATTGGCGATATATTCATCCATTTAATTAAAATGATCGTTCTTCCAATTGTTATTGCTGCATTGATTGTAGCAGTAGCTGGTGTAGGCGATATGAAAACCATCGGAAGACTCGGTGGGAAAACGATTCTTTACTTCGAGATTGTCACAACGATTGCTTTAGCAGTTGGTCTGCTTGCAGCAAACGTCTTCCATCCTGGTACAGGAATTGATATGAGCAACATGGAAAAAGGCGATATCTCTAAATATGAAGAGACATCTAAGGCTTCTTCCGAAAAAGCTAGTTTCTCTGAAACCATTGTGCACCTTGTGCCAACAAACGTTTTCCAATCCATTGCAGAAGGTGATCTATTACCAACCATCTTCTTTACAGTTTTATTCGGATTAGGAATTGCCGCAGTAGGAGACAAAGGAAAACCAGTGTTAGGGTTCTTTGAGGGCATACTCGAAGCCATGTTCTGGGTGACCAATAAAGTGATGAAGTTTGCACCATTTGGTGTATTCGCACTCATCAGTGTGACGGTGATCAAATTCGGGGTCGGAGCGCTTCTCCCGCTAGGTAAACTGGTACTTGTCGTTTACGGTACAATGGCATTCTTCGTTATTGTCGTACTTGGCATTATCGCAAAATTAGCTGGAACAAGCGTCTTTACACTATTTAGAGTGCTAAAAGAAGAAATCATTCTTGCATTCTCAACAGCAAGCTCAGAAGCTGTACTGCCTAGATTAATGGACAAAATGGAGAAATTCGGCTGCCCGAAAGCGATCACGTCGTTCGTTATCCCAACAGGCTACACCTTTAACCTAGATGGAAGTGCCATCTATCAATCCATTGCCGCCATATTTGTTGCACAAATGTACGGCATGCCGCTTTCCATTTATGAGCAAATTACGTTACTATTCATCTTAATGCTCACTTCAAAAGGAATGGCTGGTGTACCAGGTGCATCGATCGTTGTTGTCATCACAACACTTGGTGCAATGGGACTTCCACTTGAAGGACTTGCCTTCATCGTTGGGATCGACCGTATTCTTGATATGGTTCGTACAACAGTCAACGTATTTGGTAACTCACTTGCAGCCATTGTCATGTCTAAGTGGGAAAAAGTATTTGATCAAGAGAAATCGAAAAAGTATATTGAGGAACTAAAGCAACAAACAAAAGCAGCGTAAAAAGGAGATCTTTTCAAATGACGAAGCTACAGGATAAGCAAGTTCGAATCGAACGAGACTTTCTAGGTGAAAAGGAAGTAGACACTCAAGCATATTACGGAATTCAAACATTACGTGCAGTGGAGAACTTTCCAATTACAGGCTACCGTATTCATGAGGAACTCATCAAAGCATTAGGGATTGTCAAAAAGGCAGCCGCACTTGCAAATATGGATACACAGCGACTTTATGCTGGACTTGGAGAAAAAATTGTTCAAGCCGCAGATGAGGTCATCGAAGGAAAATGGAACAACCAATTTATTGTCGATCCAATTCAAGGCGGGGCTGGCACTTCAATGAATATGAATGCCAATGAAGTCATTGCAAACAGAGCGCTTGAATTACTAGGAAAGGAAAAAGGCGCTTATACTGAGCTTAGTCCAAATACGCATGTGAACATGTCGCAGTCAACAAACGACGTTTTCCCAACAGCGATTCATATTTCGACATTGAATATGATTGAAAAGTTACTTTATACGATGGAAAACATGCATCAAGTCATGACTGAAAAAGCACAGGAATTTGATCACGTCATCAAAATGGGACGTACGCATCTGCAGGACGCTGTTCCAATCAGACTTGGTCAAGAGTTTAGTGCCTATGCAAAGGTTCTTGCTCGTGATATTAAACGCATCAAGCAGTCGAGACAGCATTTATATGAAGTCAATATGGGTGCAACAGCAGTCGGAACTGGACTAAATGCAGATCCTAAATACATTCGCCAGGTGGTCGGCTATCTAGCTGATATCAGTGGATTGCCATTAGTTGGAGCTGAAGACTTAGTTGATGCAACGCAAAACACGGATGCTTATACAGAAGTGTCAGCTGCCCTTAAAGTATGTATGATGAATATGTCTAAAATGGCGAACGATATTCGTTTAATGGCTTCAGGTCCAAGAGCAGGCTTTGGTGAGCTTCATTTGCAGCCGAGACAGCCAGGTTCTTCCATCATGCCTGGGAAAGTCAACCCAGTTATGCCGGAGGTGATGAACCAAGTGGCGTTCCAAGTCATCGGGAATGATCACACGATCTGCCTTGCATCAGAGGCTGGTCAGCTTGAGCTGAACGTGATGGAACCAGTCCTTGTGTTCAACCTGCTTCAATCTCTCAGCATTATGAAGAATGTATTTGAGTCCTTCGTAGACAACTGCTTGCGTGACCTAAAAGCAGATGAATCTAGATTAAAAGAATATGTAGAAAAGAGTGCTGGTGTCATGACGGCGGTCAATCCGCATATTGGTTATGAAGCTGCTGCACGAATTGCCAGAGAAGCGATTCTTACAGGCGTATCTGTACGTGAGCTTTGTCTGCAAAATGATGTGTTATCAGAGGAAGAGCTTGATATCATCTTAAATCCTTTTGAAATGACGAAACCAGGTATTGCTGGCGCATCACTTTTAGAAAAGGATCGTTTAGAAGATTAAGCGGCATCATGAGAAGCGCACACCGAAACTTTGTCGGTGTGCGCTTTTTCATGGACTGTTTGTTTTTCTCAAGCTCACATAGTATACTATCGTCAATTATTAGGGATGTGACTGCGTTTGAATCTACTGAAAAAATGGCTGAATACAGAGCCTTATTTAATTGTGATGCTCATTGTACTGACACCGATTGGCGGAGAGCTGAAATTTTATCCGTTTGAGGACAGCTTCCGCGTCAGCTTTGGAACCGTTGTCTTTTTCTTTATCCTGCTTCAAATGAAAAAGTTCCCGGCATGGGTAAGCGGCATTATTGCAGGGGGATCTGTTTTTGCGTTTCGTGTGCTGCTTGATACAGCAGTAACAGGCCATCTGCCGCTGGAAGAGGCGGTTTCATTAAGGTTTCCTTCCCTGCTTTATTATATCGTCTATGGTACACTTTTTTATTTATTACAGGTCAGACGTTTCCGCGATAGGCCTTGGCTGATTGGAGCGACAGGCATCATCATGGAACTGTGTGCGAGCATTGTTGAGATGGTTGCGCTTCGGGGGACCATTGATGAAATTTTAACCATTCGGACGCTATTTCAGCTATTTGTTTTGGCGATTTTCAGAAGCTTTTTCGTATTGGCTTGTTATACAATGATTCGGCTGTACGAAGAGCAGGCGAGAGAGCGTCAGATGAAAAAGGAAAAGGAACATCTGCTCATGCTGCTGTCAAATCTCTACACGGAATCTACATACTTTCATAAGACACTTGCACATGCTGAGCACATTACAGCGACATCCTATCAATTGTATCAATCCCTTCACCACGCAAAGGATGCAGAAACATTAGATTTGAAAAAGCTCGGAAAAACAGCCCTGCAAATTGCAGGAGAGGTGCATGAAATCAAAAAGGATAACCAGCGGATTTTTTCTGCTCTATCAAAGCTGATTCATGAGGAAAATTTTCAGGATTATGCCAGTCCTGCCCATATCGCTGGGCTTGTGATTCGCATCCATGAAAATTATGCAGAATCACTTAAAAAAAACATTGTCTTTCATTATGATGAAGATGGGCAGCATCCCGCCTATCATGTGTATACCATTCTATCTTTGTTAAATAACATTGTATCCAATGCCGTTGAAGCCATTCCAGTTAATGGAGATGTGTCACTATTCATTTCGCGGGAAGGGAAAGATGTCATCTTTCAAATTAGTGACAACGGGCCTGGCATTAAAGAGCGCAATCATCATGTCATTTTTAAACCAGGTTTCACTTTAAAATACGACCAGGCTGGGAATCCATCAAGCGGCATTGGTCTTTCCTATGTGAAGGACACAGCGGAGAAGCTTGGCGGAAATGTTGAGATGAAGAGTGTTCCAAATCAACAAACGATGTTTACATTAACGATACCAGTTGATCAAGTCAGTCGAAAAGAGGGGATTGGGAGATGAGATTTTTTATTGTCGATGATGATGAAGCTGTTCGTTCTTCACTGGCTCAGCTCATTGAAGATGAAGAGCTTGGCATTGTGGCTGGGGAAGCAGAGGATGGCGCGGAATTAACAGCCAGCTACTTAAACGATTTACATATTGATATCTTATGTATTGACCTTCTGATGCCGGAAAGAGATGGTCTTGAAACGATTCGAGCCATTAAGGATGAATTTCATGGGAAATACTTAATGCTGTCACAGGTAGAAACAAAGGAATTAATCGGACAGGCCTATACGCTTGGCGTCGAGTATTATGTGACAAAGCCGATCAATCGTGTAGAGGTATTAAGTGTGCTCCACCTTATGATTGAACGTCTTCATTTAGAGCATTCAATTGAAAATATTCAGCATTCGCTCAAATCGGTGATGCAGTTCCAGCAGCGAGGCCAGACGAAAACGAAGCAGCGGGGGAAAAGTCTTGCTGAGGCAGGTCAATTTTTACTGGCGGAGCTTGGAATTGTCGGTGAGAAGGGGTCTAAAGATTTATTAGATATGATTCTCTTTACAGATCAGCATCTAGCGATACATGCTGATCAGCACGATTCCTTTCCATCTTTAAAGGTTATTTTCACTGGAATCACGGAGGATAAATTAAATGAGCCTTACACATCAGCAGACATCGCAAGAGAAGCGAAGGCAGCGGAACAGCGGGTAAGGCGTGCGATCAACCAATCATTGAAACACATTGCATCGCTCGGGTTAACAGATTATTCCCATCCAACCTTTGAAAACTATGCATCTAAATTTTTCGATTTCACCATTGTGCGAAAGAAAATGAGTGAATTGACAAAAGAGTCAAGCGGAAGAGAGGAGCATACCCGCATCAATGTGAAGAAATTTGTGCAGGTGCTCTACTACGAAGCAAAACGTATTTTTATGGAAGATTAAAAAAGACATGCTCTCCAATTAGGGAGACATGTCTTTTTTTGTGATGGATTGCAGGTGCATCTGCAGGACGGAGCGGATGAGCTGAGGCGGTAGGCGATGAGGCTGCAAGATGCCATTTAGCGCGAGCCCATTGATGACCGCATAAAGCCGCTCAGTTTCTAGTGAAGGATCGATATGATCTAGCAGAAGCCCATCCTCTTTCAATTTCATTAAACAAAATTGAACCGTTTGGAAAAGCTCGTCATACATTTCTGCATTGAGCTGCTGTAAATCGGGTTCAGTCAGCGATTTGACCGTAAAAGCCTGCCACACCTCCATTTCAAATCTTCGTTCTTCATCAAGTGGAAGGACCTGCTCCAATAAAGTAAGGACATTTTCTTTAGTTGAACCGTTTAATGAAAGTTCTGTCATTCGCTCCTTCACTCTTTCCTGAATCAGATTCATAGAGAACAGAAATAACTCCTGCTGTGTGGAAAAGTAATGACGCATAGAGCCGGCAGAAATCCCAGCTTCAACCGCTATTTTCCGTACAGACGCATTCTCTAATCCCTCTTGTTTAATGACTCTCATCGCAGCTTGAGCGACCTTTTGTTTTTGTTTTTGGTGATCGACGATTTTTGGCATACATTGATTTTAGCATAGCTATTGTTTTTTTAATACGACTGTGTTAAGTTTTATTTAATACAATTGTGCTAAAAAGGGTGTGGGAATATTGATCGGGTTATTGATTGTGGCTTGTGAAATTGGCTTTTGGCTGTTTATTCTAATGGGTTTAACGCTGCGTTATGTGTTTAGACAGAAAAAGTGGGGAGCATTCTTCCTGATCTGTACGCCGATTTTGGATGTAGTCCTTCTTGCGGCTACTTATATGGATTTAAGGCAAGGGGCGGTGGCGAGTGTCATCCATGGACTTGCGGCTGTTTATATTGGTGTGAGTCTCGCCTTTGGGCATCAAATGGTGAAATGGGCAGATGCTCGCTTCGCTTATCGATTTGCAGGAGGACCGAAGCCAAAGGGAAAACCAAAGTATGGGAAAGAGCGGTCTGTGTATGAAATGGTTGGCTGGGCGAGGCATTTCGTCTCTTATGTCATCGGAGCTGGTTTACTAGTGGGGCTCACCTATCTCATCCAAGCACCAGAACGAACAGAATCACTGATGCAGCTCGCCGGTGTGTGGGGGATGGTTTTAGCTATTGATTTTGTCATTAGCATCAGCTATGTGATTTGGCCGAAAAAACATCCGCAAAATATAGCAGGCTAACAGAAAAGACAGGCGCTCACTCCGCCTGTCTTTTCTTATGATGACAATCCCTTGTAAATGGTGTCAATATTCCACTTCATCATTTGATAGTAGCTGTCTCCATCTTCACCTTTCTTTCCAATGGAGTCAGTGAATACTTTTCCTTTAATCGGAACCCCAGTTTCTTCAGAAAGGCTTTCAAGGCTGCGTTTATCTACACTTGTTTCAAGGAAGAGAGCAGGCACTTGATGATCTTTAACAAAATGAATGATACGCTTCATTTGCCCAGGTGTTCCTTCGCTTTCTGTATTGATCTCCCAAATGTAGCCCGCTTTCAGTCCATACGCATCTGCAAAATACTTGAATGCCCCCTCACTTGTGACAAGGAGCTTTTTGTCCTTTGGAAGCTGATCAAACTTGTCTTTTGCCTCATCATGAAGAGCTTGAAGCTTCTTGATGTAGGCGGCTGCATTTTTTTCGTAATCTTCTTTATGCTCGGGGTCTGCTTCAATGAGCGCATCTCGGGCATTTTGGGCATAAAGAATCCCATTTTCGACATTCAGCCATGCGTGGGGGTCCTGCTGGCTTTCCAGCCCTTTAGACGATAAATGTTTCACTTTCACACCCTTGCTCAGCTCAGCTACCGGTGCCTTATCTCCATCCTTGCCGCTTGATTCAAGTAGCTTTTGAAACCAGCCGTTCCCTGTTTCAAGATTTAAACCATTATATAGAACAAGGTCTGCATCCGTCGTGTGCTGAACATCCTTTGGCAGTGGGTCAAATTCATGTGGGTCTGTACCAATAGGAACAATGCTGTGAATAGAGACATGCTGCCTGCCTATTTCCTTCACAATGTCATAAAGAATGGAATAGGTCGTGACAACTTTCAATTTGCCATCCTCTTTGCCTGAATGATTTTGCTTAGTAGAACAGCCTGCGATCACCATAAGGGCAATGAATACTGCGGTCAAACGGATTGCAAATACCTTCTTCATATAGGTCCTCCTTTTACATCGACGCTTCCTTTTTTAACTGCGTTCGTTTTCGTTTTGATTTTAATGATCTCCATAAAATGCCTTGCTTTGGTGAAAAGATAAAGGCACTGCCGAATAAAATGGTCGCAACCAGCACGATGGAAGCACCAGACGACAAGTTATACGTAAAACTTAGCCCAAGTCCCACGATGGCAGAAACAGCACCGAAAAAAGCAGATAAATAAATCATGATCCATAGCCGGTCTGTCAAGAGATAAGCGGTAGCAGCCGGTGTGATTAGCATGGCCACGACAAGAATAATCCCTACGGTTTGCAGCGACGCAACGGTCACAAGGGTCAATAAGGTCATGAGAAAATAATGGATCATTCGATTGGGTAAACCGTAAACAGAAGAAATGACCGGATCAAATGAACTAATGAGCAGTTCTTTATAGAACACGATGACGGCCAGTAAAATAAAAATGCCGATTCCAAGCGTAATCCACATATCAGATGAACGAACAGCTAGTACGTTTCCAAACAAGATATGATATAAATCACTGGAACTTTTCAAAAATGTAATTAAAATGATCCCGATTGAAAAAAAGGCGGTGAAGACAATGCCAATGGCAGAGTCATTTTTAATGCGGCTGTTTTGACTCACGTATCCGATGCCTATCGCTGTTAGCACACCCGTTAAGACGGCCCCGAAGAAAAAGTTAATCCCTAGCATATAAGAGATGGCAACACCAGGCAGCACGGCGTGTGAAATAGCATCTCCCATTAGAGCCATGCCGCGTAAAATGATAAAGCAGCCGATGACGCCGCAAATGATGCCTACCATGACGGATGTAAATAACGCTTTTTGTAAAAACGCATACTCAAAGAGTCCGGTTAAGAATTCCATTACACGTCTCCTCCTGCTGTTTTTAAGAATGGTAGCTGCGTTTCATACGCCTTTAGCATCACCTCTGGACGCAGGATGTCGTGTACAGGTCCTGCTTTGATCAGTTTTTTATTTAAAAGAACGAGGTGGCTGAAGTAATCATCAGCTTTACTTAAATCGTGGTGGACGACTAGAATGGTTTTCCCTTCATCTCGTAATTCCTTCAAAATGCGAATCATCGTTTCTTCACTTGCCATATCAATTCCGACAAATGGTTCATCTAAACAAAAGAGCTGTGCGTTTTGCGCAAGTGCTCTTGCAAGAAAGACACGCTGCTGCTGGCCGCCGGATAATTCACCGATCTGTCTTTTGGCAAAGTCCTGCATCCCGACCTTTTCTAAGCAATGGTATGCATAGGCCCGGTCTTCTTTTTTCGGTCGTTTCATTAGGCCGAGCTTCGGATATGTTCCCAGTAGAACGGTATCCAGCACATGAATAGGAAATGTCCAGTCTAGGTCATTTCTCTGCGGTACGTAGGCAATCTGTTTTCTGACTTGTTTAAAGGGCTGTTCAAAAAAGTGAATATCCCCTTGATCTTTTTCAATTAAATCCAAACATGCCTTGAGTAAAGTCGATTTACCGGCACCATTTGGACCAATGATTCCTGTCATCGTCCCTTTCTGTATGGAAAGAGAGATGTTCTCTAATGCATCCTGTCCGTGATATGAGACATGAAGACGGTCGATTGTTAAAGCATTTGACATCTCTTGCGGCCCCTTTCAATCATCATTGCGTTTCCTAAAGATATATGCATAAACTAAATAATTTTGACTAAAGGATGAAATGATTCGCTAATGCCATTTTGTTTCCTTAGGGAAAATTTTATTTTATTTTAAGCGTATGTCCCTCATTTGTAAAGAGAAATGATGAACTCATCTCATCAAAGCACAAACGATTGTTTTTATGTTATGCAAGGAGCGGGGGACATGAGCTTGGTTTATTGAAAATCCAAGTGACCCGAACAGGCACAAAAAAACAAACCATTTGTTTATAAATCATTGACAGTTGATCAGAACTCCGCATATAATAAGGGTAATTCAATATATGAATATATGCTCATATATAATATCTACAGCGGCTGATAGGTTTGATTGAATCAGGGAAGGCTACTTATATAGAAAAAGGTGAGAACATGAAAAAGATGAAGGATGAATACGTATTAAGCGGTCTTGATTGTGGAAACTGTGCACGTAAAATCGAAACAGGTGTCAGTAAAATGGATGGCGTTGAAGCTTGCTCCGTTAACTTTGCGACAGGCACATTGACGGTCACACATGCAGATAAGCAAGAAACGATGTCAAAGCGTATTGAAAAAACCGTTCAATCCATTGAACCTCATGTGAGTGTATCACCAAAAGAAGAAGGACATCACCACGATCATGATCATGGGACGAAGAATTTAAAAACGATTGTGCTGAAATTAATTGGCGGTGCCGTCATTGGAACAGCAGCTTATTTTATACCTGAAGATGGTTTATTGAAATTCATCATGTTTTTCGCAGCGTATTTACTAGTCGGCGGTGATGTCGTCTTTAAAGCGCTGAAAAATATTGTACGCGGTCAAGTATTTGATGAGAATTTCTTAATGACCATTGCAACGGTTGGGGCATTTGTTATTCAGCAATATCCAGAGGCACTGGCTGTCATGCTGTTTTACCAAATTGGAGAGCTTTTCCAAGGGGCGGCAGTGAACCGTTCAAGACGATCAATTAGTGAATTAATGAATATTCGCCCTGAATATGCGAATCTCAAAGTAGGACATGAAACGAAAAAAGTGAAGCCGGAGGAAGTAAAGGCGGGTGACCGCATCGTTGTTAAGCCAGGTGAGAAAATTCCGCTGGACGGACTTGTTATTGAAGGTTATTCACTTGTGGATACCTCTGCATTAACAGGGGAATCTGTTCCTCGAGATGTAGAAGCAGGGAATGAGGTTCTCGCAGGATTTGTGAATCAAAATGGAATTCTTGACATTGAAGTACAAAAAGAGCTAAGCGAATCAGCGGTGTCGAAGATTTTAGATTTGGTTGAGAATGCGAGTAGCCGAAAAGCACAGACAGAAAACTTTATCACAAAGTTTGCAAAATACTACACACCGGCTGTCGTTGTATTAGCATTATTGCTTGCTTTTGTGCCGCCGCTTTTCATTCCATCAGCACAATTGTCTGACTGGGTGTACCGGGCGCTTGTCTTTCTCGTGATCTCTTGTCCTTGTGCACTGGTTGTCTCTATCCCGTTAGGTTTCTTCGGTGGAATCGGTGCAGCTTCTAAACGAGGCATCTTAGTGAAAGGCAGTAACTATCTTGAAGCGCTGAACTCTGTACGCTATGCTGTGTTTGATAAAACAGGCACCCTCACAAAAGGGAATTTCACGGTGACCAATATCGTGACAACTAGCGACAAATGGTCAGAAGAGCAGCTGCTTTCTTTTGCGGCTTTAGCAGAAGCGCATTCCTCTCATCCTATTGCTGAATCGATTAAGGCTGCATACGGCTCGCCGCTTGATGAGAGCCAGATTGAAGCATATGAGGACATTGCAGGACATGGCATTAAAGCCACAATCAGCGGTTCCCATGTTTTAGCGGGAAATCATCGCCTGATGGAACGAGAAGGCATTACGTATGAAAAAGAAAAACGAAGCGGAACCGTTGTATACATGGCCATTAATGGTGAGTTTGCCGGATCTATTTTGATTGCAGATGAATTAAAGGATGATGCAATTGAAGCGATCTCTGCTTTAAAAGCATCTGGGATTCAAACAGTGATGCTCACTGGTGATTCTAAGCAAGTTGGAACAGCGGTCGCACAGCAAATTGGCATTGATGAAGTGCATGCAGAATTATTGCCGCAGGACAAAGTAACGAAATTAGAAGACATTGATCAGAAAAAAGCCCCTCACGAAAAATTATTGTTTGTTGGGGACGGCATTAATGATACACCGGTATTAGCAAGAGCAGACATAGGGATTGCGATGGGCGGACTTGGATCAGATGCAGCTGTAGAAGCGGCTGATGTCGTCATCATGACAGACCAGCCGTCAAAAGTTGCAGAAGCCATTGCTGTTGCTAAACGAACAAGAAGGATTGTATGGCAAAATATTGCGTTTGCTCTTGGGGTCAAAGGCGTGTTCCTATTACTTGGTGCCTTCGGTATTGCGACCATGTGGGAAGCCGTTTTCTCGGATGTCGGTGTAACGGTACTCGCTGTTTTAAATGCGATGAGGGTCATGAAATAAAATTGTAAGGAAAAATTCATGAATACCATCTTTCATAATGGACCCCCTCTTGTTAAAATAGAAGAAGTTGGATAATGGCATTTTTCTAAGCTATTATCCTTTTTCTTTTTTAAGGAATGAAAAAGATAAGGTAGGTGCTTTTGTGAGTAAAAAAAATAATCAATCTTCATCCATTAAATTTGCTGTCATTTTAACCATCATTGCAGCTCTTCTCATCGGTATTTTCGTTGTGATTGGAGGCAATAACAGCAAAGAAGCACAAACAGTGGACAGTAAGCCTTCTATTAAAGGGCAGCCTGTCATGGGAGACAAAAACGCAGCGGTGCAAATCGTCGAGTTTGGGGACTACAAATGTCCATCATGTAAATCATTTGAAACAGACATTTTCCCAAAACTGAAAGCAGACTACATAGATAAAGGCGATGTATCCTTTTCATTTATTAACTTACCACTGCCTGTTCATGGAGATGGCGCAGTGTTAGCAGCACTAGCTTCTGAAGAAGTGTGGAAAGAGGATCCAAAAAACTTCTGGGCATTTCATGAAGCGGTCTATCAAGCACAGCCAGATAGTGAAGCTGAATGGGTGACACCTGCTAAGCTGACGGAACTAGCGAAGAAGACAACAAAAATTGATACGGACAAGCTGAAAGACAACCTTTCCAAGAAAACGTATCAATCTCAGCTGAACACAGACGATCAGCTTGTGAATGAATTCAAAGTCAATGCAACACCAACGATCTTCATTAACAATAAACAAGTCCAAAACTTCTATGACTATGATGAAATCAAAGAATTAATTGATCAAGAGCTTAAAGGGAAAAAATCATGAAAAATAAGTTAGTTTACTTATACAGTGCTTGGATTGTCTCTATCGTTGCGACGATGAGCAGCCTGTATTTAAGTGAAGTAAAGAAGTTTATTCCATGCGACCTGTGCTGGTTTCAGCGCATTTTCATGTACCCGCTCGTGCTTTTACTTGGAATCGCTACATTCCGCGGTGATGTCAAAGTGAAATATTACGTCCTGCCTTTGGCTGTGATTGGTGCTTGTTTTTCCATCTATCATTATATGGAACAAAAGATACCAGGCTTTGCATCAATTCGCCCTTGCCTGAGCGGCATTCCTTGTTCCTTTGATTATCTAAATTGGTTTGGTTTTATCACCATTCCACTCTTAGCACTTATTGCATTTATTCTCATCATCATCAGTATGTTGCTGTTAAATGCAAAAGAAGATTGAGAGGGTAGCCTGCGTTCAAGCGGGCTATTTTTTATTTTTGCAAAAAGATAAAATTTAAAGAAAATTTGTATTGCTTTTCGCCTGTGTCAGATATACATTAAGGGGAGAGTGTTAGATGATCAGATCATGGTAAGGAGATAAGCGGAAAATGGCATGGGAAGTCTTAAGTATCATTGGCATTATCGCATTCGCCATTAGTGGTGCGATTGTGGCAATGGAGGAAGAGTACGATATTCTTGGTGTGTACATTTTAGGGATTGTGACCGCATTTGGCGGTGGAGCGATTCGTAATCTATTAATCGGTCTCCCGGTGTCTGCTTTATGGTCACAGGGGAAGATGTTTACGATTGCACTCGTGTCCATTACGATTGTGTTTCTATTTCCAAAGCTCTTGCTCAAGCATTGGAGTACATGGGGGAATTTCTCGGATGCGATCGGATTAGCAGCGTTTGCGATTCAAGGCGCATTATTTGCTGTGCAAAGAGAGCTTCCGCTCAGTGCGGTCATTGTGGCAGCCATTTTGACTGGAAGCGGCGGCGGAATTGTGCGTGATTTATTGGCAGGGCGAAAGCCACTTGTGCTAAAAGCAGAGATTTACGCCGTATGGGCAGCACTTGGCGGCTTATTTGTAGGTCTTGGTTTAGCCCAGGGAGAGCTTGCTTTGTATCTGCTGTTTCTCATCCTTGTCGTATGCAGGGTTTGCTCCTACTTATTCAAATGGCGGCTTCCCGCTAGGTCTTATTTTTTAAATAAAGGGTAAAGCGAAAAAGGGCGATTCCGCTCTTTTTTTTGCGCTCATTTTGTTTGCTACGAGCTGGATGTCAGCAGATGATGGAGTTTTCGTGTAAAATAAAAGCAGGGTCTTTTGTTCATCATTGGAACAATACATGTGATGAAAATTTTGTCAGCTGGCTGAATATCTAGATTCAGCCTTTTTTTGCCTAGATGGATTGTTATGTGTTTGGTTTTATTTTTTGCGGAATACTAAAAAAGCACTTATGATCGGACGGATGAATCAATATGAAATGAACACATCTTTGCATGTAAGCAAAACTTGACGAAAAAATGAAATTAGGAGGGACATGTACTAGTGGAGATTTTTTTGGCAGTGCTCGTATTACTGGCACTTATTGCATCATCTAATATTATCAATCGTTTTGTACCCTTTATTCCGGTCCCATTAATTCAAGTGGGCTTAGGCATTTTGGTGGCCGCTTTTCCTTCAGGTTTACATATTTCTTTAAATCCTGAGCTGTTTTTCGTGTTATTCATTGCGCCGTTATTATTTAATGACGGGAAGCGTACCCCAAGGGATGAGCTATGGAAATTAAGAGCACCGATTCTCCTTTTAGCGCTTGGCTTAGTGTTTGCGACAGTCATCGTAGCGGGATATACCATTCATTGGATGATTCCAAGTATACCGCTTCCAGCCGCATTTGCGCTTGCAGCGATACTATCACCGACAGATGTGGTCGCAGTGAGTGCCTTATCCAGCCGTGTCAATATGCCAAAAGGCATCATGAGGCTGCTGGAAGGCGAAGGGCTGATGAACGATGCGTCAGGACTTGTCGCCTTTAAATTTGCCATTGCCGCAACGGTTACTGGGGCCTTTTCGATTGCTGAGGCATCCTTTAGCTTTGTTCTGATTGCCGCTGGTGGTTTATTGACCGGATTTATTCTATCCTTTTTTATCATTCGTTTTCGCTATTTTCTCCGCCGTTTAGGAATGGACGATGTCACGATGCACATCATCCTGCAAATCCTCACGCCATTTGTCATCTATTTAGCAGCTGAAGAAATTGGTGTTTCCGGCATTTTAGCGGTTGTTGCTGGTGGTGTGACGCATGCCATTGAGCAAGATCGAATGGAAGCGAATTTAGCCAAACTACAAATTGCTTCTTCAAACACATGGAATATTATTTTATTTATTTTAAACGGCCTTGTATTCGTTTTACTTGGATTGCAGATTCCGGATGTGTCCAAAGTCATTTTCCAGGATGAAGCATTTAACAATATGCAGGTCATCAGTTATATCTTAATCATTACGTCGTGTCTGATGGTGCTCAGGTTCTTATGGGTATGGCTGTTCTGGGCAGGTAACTGGAGTGTGACGAAAAAGCAGAATGTGAAAAAACCGAAGCTTCGCGCCTCGATGCTGATGACATTCTCTGGTGTTCGTGGGGCTGTCACATTAGCCGGTGCCTTCTCCATCCCATTTACACTTGCGGACGGTTCACCCTTTCCAGAGCGGCATTTGATTATTTTTCTGGCAGCAGGCGTCATCTTATGTACACTCATTTTAGCTAGTGTGTTACTCCCTATTTTATCTGAGAAAAAAGACAAGCAGATCGACGTGGACTTGGATACAAAGATTCAGCATGCCAAACGGAAGCTGCTGAGAAGTGCCATTAAAACCTTAAAAGAAGGAATGAATGAGGAGAACAGGGAAGTGTCCCTTGCACTCATCAATGATTACCGAATGAAGCTAAGGAATATCCAGCGTGAACCGTACCAGTTCGGGATGAGAAAACAAGAGAGAAAAATCAGGCTGCACGGCATTAAAGCCGAGCAGATGAAACTTCAGCAGCTCATTGAGGAAGAGAAAATTGACAAAGAAGAAGCGTATGAGCTGCAAGAGAGATTTCATGAGCTGGAAATGCTCTATTCAAACTCCTTCAAAATTCGTTTTTCAAAAGTGAAGTTTCTGCGCTTGCTCCAATGGCTCCAATTATGGCGGCCGGATGAGCGCGGTTCAAAGGGCATTTTAGGAAACGAGGAATCGTACAAACAAATCCGTAAGAAAACCGCCGAAGCTGCAGTGGATTCGATCAAACAGCATATGACAGATGAAAATAAACAGACCTGTCATCAAGTCATTGGTTTTTACAATCAAGTGATTTTCCGCTGTGAGCACAGTCCATCTTTCTTTCAGCAAAAGGATATTGCCTTTGACAGAAAGAAAAAGGAGCTCAACTTCCAAGCTGTACAAACGATTCGAAATGAAATTCAAACCTTATATGAAAATGGTGAAATCAATCGTGATATTGCCCATCATTTAAGGGAGTATATCAATGATATGGAAGCAGTCTTGCTAACCAATACGTGATGTTGTCATCTCCTCCCCCATGTTTTATGATGAAGAAAGAGAACGAGCAGGGGGAGATCAATGATGGCGTATTATGGAGCAATTGAAGCTGGTGGTACAAAGTTTTGTTGTGCGATTGGCAATGAGCATGGGGAAATTGTAGAGGAATGGACGATTCCTACAGAGCATCCGGAAAAAACATTACAAAAGCTCATTCCTTTTTTTCAACAACATGAAATTGAAGCATTAGGAGTCGGCTCCTTTGGACCGATTTGTGTCCAAAAGGACGATCCTTCTTACGGTTATATCATGAACACGCCGAAAGTGGAGTGGAAGCATTACCCGTTCATCCCAGAACTTGAAAAGCAATTAGGTGTCCCTGTGCCCTTTACAACAGATGTGAATGCGGCAGCACTAGGTGAATTAACAAAAGGGGCAGCCAAAGGGCTCAGCAGCTGTATGTATATGACGGTCGGAACGGGGATTGGTGCCGGAGCTGTTGTGAAAAATGAGCTTCTTCATGGGTATTCACATCCAGAGATGGGACATATTCTTGTCAGGCAGCATGAATCAGACCCGTTTGCAGGTGTCTGCCCGGCGCACGGTTCTTGTTTAGAAGGACTGGCCGCTGGACCAGCGATTGAGAAACGATGGGGAAAACCAGCCAAAGAGCTTACCCAGGAAGAATCGGTTTGGGCACTTGAAGCGGATTATTTGGCACAGGCATTGATGCAATACACGCTCATATTAAGCCCAGAGCGCATCATTATGGGCGGAGGCGTCATGAAGCAAAAGCAGCTATTTCCGCTGATTCGAAAGAAGCTTGCTGCCTATGTAAATGATTATGTAGACCTGCCGCCGCTTGATACATACATTGTCTCCCCGGGACTTGAGGACAAGGCTGGCATGACAGGCGCTTTATTTTTAGCCATCGAAGTTAAGAGAAACGCCTGATAATAGAGTTTTGCAGCGCAACATGAGATAATGAAAAAGATGGAATCTATAAAAAAGGTGGTTGTTAAAATGGTCAAAAGCTTGAATGATACCGTAACACTGAATAACGGAGTGGAAATGCCTTGGTTTGGTTTAGGTGTATTCAAAGTGGAGGACGGCAATCAAGTCGTAGATGCCGTAAAAGCAGCCATACGTAACGGATATCGCAGTATTGATACGGCTGCCGTTTATAAAAATGAGACAGGCGTAGGGAAAGCCATTAAAGAATCTGGTGTGAAACGAGAAGAATTGTTCATTACGTCTAAAGTATGGAACACAGATCAAGGCTATGACAAGGCGCTCGCTGCATTCGACGCAAGCTTAAATCGGCTAGGTCTTGATTACTTAGACCTCTATTTAATTCATTGGCCTGGTCCAAATGCAGATACATTTAAAGACACATGGCGTGCGCTTGAGAAGCTTTATAAAGATGGAAAGGTCAGAGCGATTGGTGTCAGCAATTTCTACATTCAGCATTTAGAAGAGCTGTTAAAAGATGCCGAGGTTGTCCCAGCTGTGAACCAAGTCGAGTTTCATCCAAAACTGACGCTTGTCGAACTGCGTCAATACGCAAAGGAAAAAGGCATTCAAATTGAAGCGTGGTCGCCTCTTATGCAAGGGAAGCTGCTAGATCATGACGTATTGAAGGACATTGCTACACGCTACAACAAATCTGTTGCTCAGGTCATCCTGCGCTGGGATCTGCAAAGCGGCGTCGTAACGATTCCAAAATCAATCAATGAAGAACGCATTAAACAAAATGCAGACATTTTTGACTTCGAGCTTTCTCAAGAACACATGGAAAAAATCAATGCATTAAACAATAACGAGCGCGTCGGCTCAAATCCAGAGACGATGACGGTTGGGTTTGAATAATAACAAAATAGAGTGATGTTAAGAACACCTTTCGATAGGACTTGGGAGTGATAGACTTCTAAGACTATTGCAAAGGTGTTTTTTGTTTCTATACATCTTAAAATGCAAGCTTATTTGGAAATTATGAACAATTTCTTAAAACGAGCTTAATTTTATTGAATTTATTGGAAAATAAAAATACTTTATGGTAATTTATTGATTGTAAATAAAAGGAGGGGATTAGATGAAAAAGGTCATTCTTAGCTTGTCGTTAACTTTAGGTGTTACGATCATACCTACAACATTTACTGAAGCAACAAATGTTGATGTCAGCAAGGAGCAAAAAGAAGTTCAAGAGGATTACTCTAGTCGTACCATGTATGTACAAACAATTAAAGAAACGGATAAAGGTGAGATGTCTACAAGTGCTTCGAAAGTTTATGCAAAAAGGCTCACCACGTCGCGAGGAAGCTTTCTAGCTTGGTCTAAATCATATGTTGATTGGAGATATTCCTCAGGTAAAGTCAAGTCGAGTTCAGGTTCTCAAGATGCCGGCTATGTCTTTCCTAACAAAGTTGAAAAAAACGGTTCGAAAAGATACTACAAGGGATCTAAAATTCATAAATGGGCACATAAAACGACACTTAAATTTGGGGCACCTACTCCATGGGGAGATGTTACTTTTGTAAGTAACTCTTATACAGATCGAGTGTGGGTAAACGGAAAAGGGAAACATGGTTGGGATTAACTTCATAGTTTAATTGAAAAGGCGCTACTTATGAACCATTTACAAATGATAGTGGCGCTGTTTAAATATTATAGATAATCTCAATAAATACCAAGAGAGGTTTTGGAAATGATCCATATAAAGGGACTGACAAAAACATATCGACATCAGCCTATTTTTGAAAATTTACATATTCAAATGAAACATCAAAAGATAAATTTCATCATGGGAAAGAATGGATCTGGAAAAACAACTTTTATGAAATGTCTACTCCAGTTAGAACAATATGATGGGGAGATTTTGTATAACGATCAACCAATTGATCAAGTAAGACATGAAATTCAAGTGATGTATGATGATACACCGCTCTATTTAAATTTAAACGGTTACCAAAATATACGTTTATTATTAAATGCCCCCGTTGACCAAAAAAAGTGTGAGATGCTGGCACGTGAATATCTCCCACACGAGATTCTAAAGAAAAAGGTCAAACATTACTCATATGGCCAAAAGAAGAAGCTAAGTTTTATATTCATTGCATTAACAAAACCAACTTATTTGTTCTTAGATGAAATATCAAATGGTTTAGATTATGGCACAATGATGGAATTAAAAGCAATGATTAAGAAGTGGTCAGAAGACATGACCATTATTGCTACAGGTCATCAATTTGAATTTTACTCATCTATTGTCGATGAATTGTTTATTTTAAAGGATAAATCGATGATTCAAATCCATGACTTTCAGGAAAAAGGGGAGGAATTGGGTGACATTTATCAAGCATATCTTTAAGATAACGAAAAACGAGCTCTTATATCAATATTATGCTAAAACTTTACTCATCTTGTTTATTCCGTTAGTGCTGATTTCATTATGGAATGTGTATGCTCAATATGAAACGACAAAATCAAACTATGCTCAATATGTGAAAACAGAAACCGAATATAAAGAGCTTGGCATTGATATCAAAAAGGCTTTGACGATGCCAGTTAATATAGAAGAAGGAGAACTAGCCGGAGCTGAAGGAGAAGTCGTAGAAAATGTATTGAAATATGATTATGAGCAGTTTATTCAATCACTTCATTTGATGGAACCAACTCAAGCCATTTCAACTAACTTAGAATGGATGGGTTTTATCTTTTATCCACTTATATTTGGTTTATATGCGATTTATTTAACGACATATGATGTGAAATATAAAACGATGAAGTTGAAAGCGGTTCGATATCAGTGGAACGATGTTTTATTTTCAAAGCAACTGTCTCTATATGTGGTCATTCTATTCTTTATTCCTATTGTCTGTCTCATTTCATATATGGCTAGTCATATCTTTTATTCCGTCATCTCACATGATATATCTGTTCAATTGTTTACTTATAAAGACAGTACTGAATATTCTATATTGATTCAATTGTTGTTTGTTGTATGTACAAGCTGGTTATTTAGTACAATTGTTTTTTATTTAGGTAGTTTATGTCGAAGTTTTATTTTATCTGTGGTTATTTATATGGTCTATTTTTTATTGATTCCAAACTTAGGTGTTTTTGATTTGAAAAATATGATCGCCAACTTAGCTTTGCATTTGTTCTCTTTTAAAGGAAATTACCAATTATTTGTGCCTATTCCGATTAGTGTAACCGCAATTCTGATCTGCATTTCACTGTTTATCCTCTTGTTTTCTCTCCTGACTTATACTGTGGTAAAACGACAAAGTAAATATGTAGTATAGATCCCCCCATTCTTACATAGGGGGGATTTTTTACGTACTACTTCTACGCACAGCCAGCAGCATGATAAAAGATAAGATCACAATACAAATCGTCCAGGCCCAAGCAAGCTCCATTCGTCCAGAATCAATGGCCACATAAATAGCAGTTGGGAGTGTTTGGGTTTTCCCAGGGATGTTCCCGGCGAACATTAAGGTCGCCCCAAATTCTCCAAGGGCCCTGGCGAAGCTGAGGATGCTGCCTGACAGCAGAGAAGGCAGGGCGAGCGGTACGGTGATATAGGCAAAGACTTGAAATGAATGAGCACCATCTACTTTTGCCGCACCTTCAATGTCTGACTCAATTGTAGAAAACCCGGCTTTGGCTGATTGATACATGAGCGGGAATGCCACAACCGTCGATGCGATGACCGCTGCCCACCATGTGAAGATGACGGGCTGGTGGAAAATCCATTCAATGGTGTTTCCAATCACGCTATGCTTTCCGAATAGGACAAGCAATAAAAACCCTACGACTGTTGGCGGAAGGACAAGCGGCATCATGAGGAGCGTTTCCACGATCATTTTCCCCTTAAAAGAGGTTCGCGCCATCCAAAAGCCAATCGTTGTTCCAAAAACAGTAGCCAAAAGCCCGCTGACGACAGCAACTTGCACCGACAGCCAAATAGGAGAGAGAAAATCTTCAGTCAGCATAGGCATTATTTCACTTGAAAGCCGTACTTTTTAAAAATCGATGCGGCTGTATCAGATTGAAGAAATTGAAAAAAAGTTTTGGCTTCCTCTACATGTTCTGTTCCTTTTACAATCCCTACTGGATAAATGATCGGCGAATGCATGTCCTCATTTGCCTCATCCACAATCTTTACCTTTTTGGAAACGAGGGCGTCTGTCTTATACACTACGCCTGCTTCGACATTCCCTGTTTCTACATAGCTTAGAACTTGACGCACATCCTTGCCGTAGACAGCGTTCTTTTTCACTTGATCCCATATGTTCAGCCTTGTGAAAACCTCTTTTGCATATGTACCGGCAGGAACTGATTCAGGTGTACCAAGAGCAATCGTTCCTTTTACGTGCTGAACGTCGCGAAAGGTTTTGATAGAAGATGAACCCTCTTTTGGCACGATGAGGACAAGCTCATTTTGTATGGCATCCTTTGTGTGATCCTGATCAATGTCGCCTGATTGAACAAGGTCATGAAAGGGCTCTTCAGCTGCAGAGAAAAAGAGATCCGCCTTTGCTCCTTGTGCGATTTGCTGCTTCAATGCGCCGGATGACCCGAAGTTATTCGTTAAAGTCACATTCGGATACTGCTCGTTAAAGGTGGATTCAATTTCCTTTAGCGCATCCTGAAGGCTTGCAGCTGCTGAAATCACTAGCTCCGTTTTTTTGCTCGCATCAGATTCTGTTTGACATCCAGTCAGGAGCAAACATAAGGTGATGAAGGCTAAAAATGTATACTTCATGTTCACACCTCTTATCATTCAATATCATGTGTACCCTTTATTATAAGCAAATTTATTTGACCATTCATAGACTTTCAGTAAAAGTAGAAAAGAAAAAGCCGCCAGATGGCGACTTTTAGTGCTGATAAAAACGAAGTAAATTCCCATTGATGACTTTGTCGGATAAGGAGAGCTCCTTATTGGCTTTTTCTATATAAGGCTGACATACTTCATCCTGCTCAACAGGCTCTTTTGTTTTTTGATCATAGCACGTGTTCTTTGTATAGAGATAATCATCTGTAATAAAGTTCCCGTTTCTTAGCACAGCGAAAGGCGTCCGTTCGTTTGAAAATAAGTCATTTCCGAATTGAATGGAATCCCTTGATTCTATTCCGAGTAAGTGAAGAAGTGTTGGCTTCACGTCCATTTGACCGGCTGTTTCAGATATTGTCTGAGGTGCTTGATCCGTGACACCAGGAATGTAAATGAAAAATGGTACCCGCTGTAATTTGACAGCATCAAACGGCGTGATTTCATCCTTGTTGAGAAGCTTCGCCATGGCCTCATGATGTGCCTCTGAGATGCCATAGTGATCACCCATGAGGACGAACATCGTATTGTCATACAGCCCTTCTTCTTTCATACGGTCAAAAAATGTCTTAATGGCTTCGTCTTGATAGCGGACGGTCGTCACATAGCGGTTTAAAATGGTGCTGGATGAATCAAATTCATCGATAAACTGATCCTTTGGCTCGATTTCAAATGGAAAGTGATTAGTCAATGTAATGAATGTGCTGTAATAAGGCGCCTTTAGCTTCTTTAAATAATCAATAGATTGATCAAAAAAGTCGATATCCTTTAAGCCCCAGCCAGTTGAATTTTGTTCATTGACATCGTATGAATCGACATCATAAAAACGATCAATTCCAAGCGATTCATACATCACATCACGATTCCAAAACGTTTTATTATTCGCATGAAATTGGACGGATTGATAATTCTCTTTTTTCAATTGCTTGTATAACGTGTCATATTCGTTGTCACTCGCTGTGAAAAAGACAGCGCCGCTGCTAGATGGGTAAAGGGAATTGGCGACAATAAACTCTGAATCCGATGTCTTTCCTTGCTCTGTCTGCTGATAAAATTCATCAAAATAAAAACTCTTTTTGGCCAGTTGATTTAAAAAGGGGGTGATGTATTGTCCATTCACCTTTTGATCAATGACAAATTGCTGCGTTGATTCGAGTGAAATGAACACGACGTTCTTCCCCTTAGCAAGTCCAAAATAGTCTTCGCTTGGTGCACTGTAATCAGCCTTTGTGTAGTTTGCTACGGTTGAAAGTGTATCTTCATCTGCAAAGGCTTTTTGTCCAATACGAGCCGTTTGGGCAGCGCCGTCATACAGATGGAATTGAAACAGACCAAGGTTTCGTACGATGACTTCTCGATCATAAGAGCTTGTCAGAAATCGAGGATGGTCCAGCATGGCTGAGCTGACATGAAACAATAGAAAGCTGCAGCAGACCGCATAATATGTTTTGATCGTCTTAAATGACGCTTTTGGTGCTAATGGTTTACGCTTTAACAGCCATGCCAGCACGATGAAATCAATGAGCATCAGCACAAACAGCGGGTGGAACAATTCAGTCATACTACTGCCCATATCTCCCATGTTCTTCGCTTGAAATAACACAGGAATCGTAATGAAATCAATATAAAATCCGTAAAAGATCGTATTTGATATAAGAATCGCCGTCAGGATCAAATTTGCGGTCAATAAAAAAACCTTTTGTTTCGTTTCATTTAAAAAAAGAGCAATCCCAAACAAAGGGAGCAAAAAGCTAAGTGGATTGATCAAAAGCAGCCATTCGTGAAACAGATTGGCCGTTCGTATATGAAATCCGAATTGATAAATGATGTATGTTTTCATCCACATGAAGAGGATGGAGTACACTAAAAACCAGTGATCTTTGAAAAACGCTTTCATTTATGTAGCTCCTCACCATTCTGTATTCAGCTGTAAGGCAAAAACACTTATCTTAAACCTACTAAAAAAATGAAGAATGATCAATTCATATCCTGTCTTTTTAGCAAAACTCTTTTTTCATTCTCTTAGAAGTGGAATGGGATGGGTATTCCGCAAATGATGGCGATGTAATAGCAGGTCACGACGGTGAGAGCAGCTAGTACAACTTGTTCTCCTGTGCTACCGGTTTTGACATAGAAGGGAAGACGCACTTTAATGGTAGCTGGAAATAAAAATTTAATGCCGTTCACCGTTCCTGCGTCAAGGATGAGGTGGCTTGCCATCCCAACTAGTAAACCGATACTTAGACTGTCATTTGGAATGTATGTGGTCGCAATAAAATAAATGATCAGCAGAAATAATAAACTGTGTGTAAAGGTGCGATGACCGAAAACGCTACTAATCAGTGTTGAGAGAAGCGGAAATTTCCTGCCGATTTTACTTTTCGTATGACAAAGATCAGGGATCAGGGCACCTACTGATCCAGCAGCAGCCATAGTAACTGGGTCGAGTCCATAGTAGTAGGCGACGGCAGCGGAGGCGGCAATTCCGCCCATGATATGTGTTTTTCCTGTCATGATGCGTACTCCTGTTCTATCTTTAGTTCAAGTATTCACTATATCAAGGGTGAATTCATTCAGCAAGGCTTATTTCTAAAGAAAAAAAGAATAAAATGGTTGGCTGATTGGAAAAACATTCTATAATAAGAGGGAAGTCATGTTGATACTAACGATAAGGATGCGATTCGGATGAGTAATGCAGACATTTTAAAAGAAATTGTTCTTGTACATTATGAAGTCAGCCGTAAATTAAACCGCAAGTTACTTGAGTTAGAAAAAGACATCACGCCTCCGCAGATATATGCTCTTTCTATTTTAATACAAGGCAAAGTCTCACATGCCGAAGAGCTAAAACAAAGACTTTCTCTAAACCCAGGTGCTGCCTCAATTGCACTCAATAAATTGTGTGAGCAGGGTTATATTCAGAGAGAACGGGACAAGGACGATCATTCAATTGTCAGGTTAGAAGCCACGGAAAAAGGGTTGGCGATTTACGAAAAGCACACACGCCTTTTTGGAAAGGTGATTCAGCATATGATGTCAGACTTCACAGAGGAAGATTTAAAGACCTTTTTAACTTATTTGCAAAAAATGAGACAGACCTTTCATGATGAATGAGCACCTTCTCCTTGTATAATGCGGAGCGCTGTAGCACAAATTAAACAGGCAACCGCATTTTATGAAAAGGGGGGAAGCAGCGATGTCATTTTTCAAAAAGGATAAAAAGGTGAAAAGTGAAAAAGACCATCAGCAGGTAGATCAGCTGTTAGAAGAAGCAAGTAAAGAACTAGCAGGCGATCCGCTTCAAGAAGCTGTACAAAAGAAAAAAAACAATCATCAATAAACAGGTATAGGACAGAGAAACGGTTCTCTGTCCTTTTTCTATGTTTTTCCCTTTGACAGATAGGAGAATGTTTGATAACCTTCGTGTAGTAAAAATGAATAGAAATCCTCACGCTATGTCTCAGTGAGGTAGAGGTTGCGCGGATGATGAGTCACTCATGGGAGAGATGGAATCGTTGATCATGGGAAAAAGGCATCAGCGCCGAAGTGTAAAGAGAGCTCCACCTTTCTTTATGCTGGGTCTGCATTGAATAAATGCAGGACTGCCACGTCTTTGAAGCGTGGAGGGCTATCCGGAGATCAAGGTGTATGTTTTGAAAAGCATGGACTTTTGTTCAGGCTTTTTTTTATGTTCTGAGTGATAAAGATAAGGGTATGCTGTTAAGAAAGAAAATGACCCATGATGAACATAAAGAATGCAAATCATTGCTTCACAAATATATCAATGAAGATACTGCCGGGTCTGGTCCAAAGTGAATATAACGGAGGTACGGAAATGGAACAGACAAAAAAATGGGGTTTTTGGTTATTGACGGCTTTTGTCGTCGGAAACATGGTAGGTTCAGGCATCTTTATGCTGCCAAGTACGCTTGCCCAGCACGCAAGTCCTTTAGGTGTGACGATGGCATGGCTCGTCACAGGTGGCGGTGTGCTGATGATTGCGCTTGTATTTGGGCATTTATCCATTCATAAGCCGCAGCTGACGGCAGGACCACAAAGTTATGCAAGGGCGCTTTTTAAAGATCCGAAAAAGGGAAAAGCAGCCGGTTTTACAATGGTTTGGGGATATTGGGTGGCAAGCTGGATCAGTAATGTCGCGATTATTACGAGCCTTGCCGGTTATTTAACAACCTTTTTCCCTATTTTAACCGTAAAGACGGTGATTTTTACCTTTGGAAAAGAAACGATCACACTTGGTCAGCTCATGACCTTTATCGTATGTACCATCCTTTTATGGGGAACACATACGATTTTAATCACAAGCTTAAGTGCTGCAAGTAAATTAAACTTTATTACGACCTTTTCAAAGGTGCTCGGATTCGTCCTGTTTATTGTCGCGGGATTATTTGCATTCCAAACGGCATTATTTGAACATTATTACTTCCCAGTTGCATCAGGTGGCGAAGGAGTGCTTGGACTTGGCGGACAAATTCATCATGCGGCCATTTCCACACTATGGGCATTCATTGGAATTGAATCTGCTGTGATTTTATCAGGAAGAGCGTCTTCACAGCGCGATGTGAAACGTGCGACGATCACAGGTCTTTTAATCGCACTTTCGATCTACATGATTATCACACTGATTACAATGGGCGTTCTGCCGCACGATCAATTGCAGGGCTCAGACAAACCATTCGTAGACGTGCTTCAGCTCATTATTGGGCCAGCTGGCGGAATTGTCATGGCACTGCTTGCGATTATTTGTTTATTTGGTTCAATGCTTGGCTGGATCTTACTCGGTTCAGAAGTGCCTTATCAAGCAGCAAAGGCTGGTGATTTCCCAGCAGTATTTGCAAAAACAAATAAAAAGGGCAGTCCTGCCTTCGCTTTGACTGTCACAAATATCATGTCACAGCTGTTTATTTTCTCAGTCATGTCTCGTACGATTAATGAAGCCTTTACCTTTTTAACCACATCAGCGACACTTGCATATCTCATTCCATATATCGTGTCGTCGATCTACAGCTTTAAGGTCATTATGCAAGGCGACACGTATGAGCTTCAAAAAGGAAACCGAACAAGAGACGGGATCATCGCGCTTGTTGCGATGGGGTATTCCGCTTGGGTCATTATTTCAGGAACAGCTGATTTAAAAACATTTGGACTTGGAATTGGTCTGTTCTTAGTTGGCATTCTGCTTTATCCATTCATGTCAAAAAGATTTGCTAAGGAAACAGTGTAAGGAAGACGTTTCTCCAGAAATGGAGAAACGTTTTTTTATGATGCAGATGTTAGTCGATCCACAATAAACTCGAGCTGGCCTTCTAATGATACTGGGTCATTAAAGAAGTAACCGACCCGGTCTATTTCAAATACACGTTTATTTTGAACAGCAGGAAGTGATGTCCAGATGCTGCTTTGATACACTTGCTCTCCATTACTTTTAGAGCCGCTCCACGGGCTGGTGAAAATATAGTCGCCTGCATACTCTGGAAGTTTCTCAAGAGAAATGTTGGCATAACCGACCCCGCTGTCGATGGCTTCTTTTTTTACTGCCTTTGGTGCTTTTAATTTTAGCTCGTCATAAATAATTTCTCCACCACGTGCAAAGGTGTTTCCGAAAATATAAATGCCCTTATCAAATGGTGATACGATAGAGACGGTTTTGTTGCCGACAGCCTTTGTTACTTTTGGTTTCACTTCAGCGATTTTGGCATCCCATTTTGTGATCCAATCTGCTGCTTTTTTCGATGTGCCTGTCATTTTACCGAATTCTTTTAGTTGATCTTTAAAAGAATATTGATTGTATTGAATCGCAACGGTTGGAGCGATCTTTTTGTATTGATCAAATTTCTCGTCTTCTCCCCAAGCAACAATCAGATCAGGCTTTAAAGCGGCTACTTTTTCGACAGAGGGAGTCGTTCCAAGATGTTTAACTCCATCCGTTTTTCCTTGATAGAAAGGGTTTTTGAAGATGGGCGCAGTTGCAGCTATCGGAGTCTTGCCAAGTGTCACGAGATCACCGTAGTAGCTTTCGGCAAGAAGCACAATGCGTTTCGGGTCTTTTGGAAGTTGGACCTCACCTTTTGTATCTTGATAGGTGATTGTGTCAGCCTTTTTGGCACCGGATTCTTTATCTGAATTGCCGCCGCAAGCAGCTGTAAAAAGCATAAGGATGACAAAGGAAATCAAAAGAAATCCAATTCGTTTATTCAATAAAGTTCTCTCCTATTCGACCACATATGATAATGATTCTCAATTTCATTTATATCGTAACATGACGGGAATAAAAATGCATCGGCTATTTTAGAACCTAAATAAAAATGGTGAAATTCTCCCGGATTTTTGATGAAAATAAAGAAAATTATCTAAAACAGTGATTTCAAAAAGAAAAGAAAGTGATATACTAGACTTCGAGATTGATAATCATTATCACTAACGAGGAATAGACATGAACGGAAAGGAAGAGACTGGTTTTGGGCTCACAATCGAATAAACAGCTGCCAGCCAAGGACGATGCGATTGATATTGTCACAAAGCCCCTTGGAACAGCAGCTGTTGTCATCATAGGAATCATCGCTTTAGCATTTGGACTTTTTTTATCGGTATCATTAGGAGCGGCGAACATTCATTTGCACACTGTATGGCAAGCCGTTTTTCATTTTGATCCACAACAAACTTCACATCAAATCATCCGGGAATTAAGGTTGCCGCGAACAGTTGGAGCAGCACTTGTTGGTGCCTTTTTAGCCGTATCAGGGGCTATTATGCAAGGCATGACAAGAAATGCGCTTGCGTCACCTGAAATTATGGGTGTGACAAATGGCTCTGCATTTGCGATTGCCATTGCGTTTGCTTTTTTCCCAGGTCAATCTTCTTTTACATTAATTCTTTGGTCATTTGTTGGAGCAGCACTCGGAGCCTCTATTGTGTTTGGTGTCGGTACTCTTTCAAAAGGTGGATTGACGCCAGTGAAGCTCGCATTAGCTGGTACTGCTGTTGGGGCACTATTAAGTTCGATCTCCTCAGCAATTGCCATCCGGTTTGACGTCGCTCAAGATATGAGCTTTTGGTATGCTGGCGGCGTGGCAGGTGTGAATTGGAACAATATTCACATCATCATTCCGGTTGCCATTGCAGGGCTCATCATTGCGATGGTTCTTGCCCGCTCAATCACTGTTCTCAGCTTAGGTGATGAACTGGCAAAAGGACTTGGGCAGTACACGAAAACTGTCAAGGTACTTGGAATATTGGTCGTCATTCTTTTAACAGGCGCTGCTGTGTCGGTGGCAGGTTCTATTGGTTTTATCGGGCTTGTGATTCCTCATGTCACTCGTTTCTTGGTCGGAGTTGACTATCGATGGATTATCCCATGCTCAGCTATTTTAGGGGCAGTTCTGTTAATTTATGCAGACATTGCTGCAAGGCTGGTCAATGCCCCATTTGAAACGCCAGTTGGAGCCATTACTGCAATTATAGGCGTTCCTTTCTTCTTATATTTAGCTAGACGTGAAAGGAGCGGAATTTAAATGGAAATGGTGCAGCAGGCAAAGAAAAAGAAATACAAACGAACGATGCTCATGATCTTTTTAGCGATCATAGCTGTGTTTCTTATTAGTTTAAATACCGGAGAAATTCGTATTTCTCCGATGGATACATTGAAAACATTTTTTGGATTCGGAAGTGAAATGGATGAGCTTGTGTTATTCGAGTTCAGACTTCCAAGAATGATCATCGCTTTACTTGTTGGCGCTTCTATCGCTGTATCAGGAGCGATTTGGCAAGGTGTTTCTCAAAACGGTTTAGCCGACCCCGGTATTCTTGGTGTCAATGCGGGCGCAGGTTTTGCAGTTGTTTTGTTTATCTTTGCATTCCAAGGCTCTATGTCGAACTTAGGTGATTTTACGATTTTTATACTGCCGCTCTTTGCTTTTGTAGGTGCGGGCTTTGCTGCATTTCTTATCTATGTGTTAGCGTGGAAAAAGGGTATCACACCTGTTCGTTTAATCTTAACTGGTATTGGCGTCAATGCTGCATTTTCAGCAGCGATTGTTGTGATTCAATTAAAAATGAGCCCAAATGATTTTAATCAAGCGATTGTGTGGCTGTCCGGAAGCATTTGGGGCTCAAGCTGGACGTACGTCTTCTCTGTCCTGCCATGGATGCTGATTTTCCTTGTATTAGCGCTTGTCAGAGCACGCTACTTAAATATCATGAATTTGGGTGATCAGCTGTCCTATGGCTTGGGAATTTCAGTTCATAAAGAAAGAAGCTTTCTCATGCTGATTGCTGTTGCATTAGCAGGTGCGAGTGTCGCTGTTGCAGGTAGTATCTCTTTCCTAGGATTAGCCGCACCGCATTTGGCGAGAAAGCTTGTTGGGCCAAAGCATCAAGGAATGATACCAGCCTCCGCGTTGATTGGCGCGCTGTTATTATTACTGGCAGATACACTTGGACGCGTCATACTTGCACCATCAGAGGTGCCTGTTGGTCTTGTCGTTTCTGCTTTAGGCGCACCTTACTTCATTTACTTATTGATGAAAACGAACTAATGAGGAAGGAGAGTAAAACATATGAAATCGCTCGAAACAGAAAAGCTATGTATAGGCTATCAAGACCGTTTGATTGTAGACGATTTAAATATCAGTATCCCAAAAGGTAAGGTGACGACACTGATTGGACCGAATGGGTGCGGGAAATCAACGATTTTAAAAACAATGTCCCGTATCATGAAGTCTAATCAAGGAGCCGTTTACTTAAATGGACAGGCGATCCATCAAACGCCAACAAAAGAAATTTCAAAACAAATGGCGATCTTACCGCAGACGCCAGAAGCACCAAGCGGGCTGACAGTGTATGAGCTTGTCTCATATGGACGTTTCCCACATCAAAATGGATTTGGACGCTTATCAAATGAAGATAAACGAATCATTAGATGGGCGCTTGAGGAAACTGGGATGATCGCTTTTCATGACCGGCCAATTGAAGCACTTTCAGGTGGACAGCGTCAGCGTGTATGGATTGCGATGGCACTTGCCCAGGAAACTGAGCTGCTCCTATTAGATGAACCTACAACGTATCTAGATCTGGCGCATCAGCTTGAGATTCTTCAGCTATTAGAACGCTTAAATAGAGAGCAGGGACGAACGGTGCTGATGGTCATCCATGATTTGAATCATGCAGCGCGCTTTTCACATTACATGATAGCCCTCAATCAAGGAAAAGTCATAAAAGATGGTACGCCTCATGAGGTCATGACCAAAGAAGTACTTGGTCAGGTGTTCCACATTGATGCAGAAATTGTTCTTGATCCTAGAACGAATAAGCCGATCTGTTTAACATATGACTTAATGAATCATGAAAGAAAGCTAGAAGCTGTGAATGGATAATAGATGTCAAAGGAACTCGGTGTAGCCACCGGGTTTTTTTGCGTTCTCTGAAATTACCTAGTAATTCCAGTTTATCCAGTTGATATTTTTTCGCTTTTATGCGCAAAAGAGGTACTTTTTTACTTTAGACAATGGTAATATACGGTTAGAGATCATAGCTGGAAAGGACAGAGATGCGTGGAAACAGCAAAAATATTGATTGCAGATGACGAAGAAGCAATTGTAAAAATGGTTGAACGCGTATTAAAAAAAGAAGGATTTCAACATATTTATAAAGCTTACCATGCAGATGAAGCATTAGATGTTGTCAAAAACGAGGACATCCACCTCTTACTTCTAGATGTGATGATGCCTGGTAAGTCTGGCTTTGACGTTCTTCCTGAAATGAGAAAATATACGAAAGCACCCATTTTCTATTTAACTGCAAGAACGTCTGATGTAGATAAGCTGACAGGCTTTGCACAAGGTGCAGACGATTACATCACAAAACCATTTAACCCGTTAGAGCTAGTGGCTAGAATTAAGGCCCACTTAAACCGAACATATATCTCCTTACAGGAGGAGCAAGAAGAGGCTCAAAGACAATATGAATATGCCCATTTTTCCTATCATCCTCATGCAGCCGAACTGAAAGTGAGAGGAGAGGTGACGGCATGCTCAGCTCAGCTTCTGTCTCTGCTGAAGTACTTTTGTGATCATCCGAATGTGGTTCTTTCGAAAGATCAAATCTACGAGAAAGTATGGGGCGTCCCGTCATATGGTGATAACAACACCGTCATGGTTCATATTCGTAAGCTGAGAGAAAAAATAGAATTAGATCCGAGTCAGCCTGAATATATTGTAACGATCCGTGGTATGGGATATAAATTTATTCCGCACCCTGTAAAGGTCCATAGTTAATTCATGAATTTACGAACAAAACTTTTCTTTCACTTTGTCGGGCAAATGTTTATTGTCATTGCCATTTTGATGATCGGAAATACGTTCTCTGAGAATTTATATTTTAAAAAACACTATGAGAATATGGCTGAAACCGGTTTAACAAAAGCTGATGGAGATACACTCATGAGCTGGCTTTATTTTAACGAAGATGGCAAAATGGAAGCCGAAGATCAGCTCAAACAAGCAGTGGAAAAACGTGACGGCTGGCTGCAAGTGATCGATTCAAAAAAACATAACGTATATAGCTATCACCTTCCTAAAAATATTCCAACATCCTATGAAAAGGATGAAATGATCAAGATCTTTGAAAAAAGACAATTCAAAGATTACAAGATGTACTTCTGGCCAATTGAGATTGACCAAGAAAGCTTTATCGTGTTGTATGGGTTCAAAACGAACAGCACAAAGGTAGCCAGTTATCTTAAGCAGCATGAAAAAAATCTGGCTGCACTTTCTCAATATTCGGTTGAAACGAAAGAATTCTTGAAAAGAATGAATGGATCGGTACACCTTTTTAATGAAGAAGGAAAATATTTAAAAGGCATTCGAGCCAAAAACGATTTGAAACATAACGTAACGGATGTTGAATTGCTCAAGTACCAATCGAAGCCTTGGGAGTTTAGAAGCGACCTGTCTTATATAAAAGTGAATAAAAAACTATATTTGATCGTTTCGGTACCAAACAAAGTATACAGCCCGGACGAACTTTATGATAAAGAGACAGATGCTTTAAATCAATATACAACCATCCTGATTGCAGGTCTTGCACTTACGATTATTATTGTCATGACATTATGGTACTCGTATCGCTATGGGCTGCCAATCTATCACATTATCCGCTGGCTGATTTTTTTATCAAGAAATAAATTGCAGGAACCAACAAATAGAAAAGGAATTCCAGTTAGTAAAAATAAAAAGGGTCGTATTAAGCGGGAATACCGGTTGTTTGAGGATATCCTCAAAACAATGGATCAGCTCACGAATACCTTAAAAGAGAATGAAGCAAACCGCAAAAAAATTCAAACGACAAGGGAAGAATGGATTGCAGGATTGTCTCATGATTTAAAAACACCCCTTAGTACGATTTACGGTTATGGACTGATGCTTGAATCCGATCAATATCAATGGTCTAAGGAAGAAGTCATGGAAATGGGACAGGTCATCCGTGAGAAATCAGAGTACATGTCGACCTTGATTGAAGATTTAAACCTCACATATCGACTGAAAAATGGCGCATTGCCTATTAACCGAAAACCTGTCGAGCTCGGTGAATTCTTAGCATCCATTATGGACGAGTTTTCGAGAAGCTCGTTTTCAGAGGATTATCCATCCTCCTTTGAAAATCGAACGGATGGTGTCATGTTTGAGATCGACAAAGCCTGGTTCAGACGAGTGATTGAAAACCTGCTAGCGAATGCAGTGAAGCATAACCAAAAGGGTACTCATATTACAGCTGTTTTATCTGAAACCAATGAAGAAGTTCGGATCGAATTGAAAGACAACGGATGCGGGATGGCGCAAGAAACAGTGGATCACTTATTTAACCGCTACTACAGAGGGACAAATACGAACGATCCAACGAATGGGACAGGACTCGGGCTAGCGATTGCAAAAGAGCTCGTCTTGCTTCATGACGGTGATATTCAAGTTGAAAGTGAACTAGGAGCAGGAACAACTATTGCGATTATCCTAAAAAAATCATGATCTGTAAAATAATCAAAAAACGATTTTCTTTTCAAAAGAAGATCGTTTTTTCCTGTTTGAGGATTGAAATCAACTTTGTGAACGATTACAATAAAATTGTTAACGTGAACAAATTAATTTTCATTCTATAAAAGAGATGGGGGAGCTTCATGAAAGCATTTTTAGATGAGCAGTTCTTACTCAACAGTCAAACGGCGGAAAAGCTATACCACGAGTTTGCAAAAGACCTTCCGATTATAGATTACCATTGTCATTTAAGTCCAAAAGAAATCTATGAAAATAAAACCTTCCAAAATATCACCGAAGCATGGCTTTATGGTGATCATTACAAATGGCGTGCCATGAGAGCAAATGGCATACCTGAAACGCACGTCACGGGGGATGCATCAGACCGCGAGAAATTTTTGGCGTGGGCGAAGACTGTTCCAATGACCATAGGAAATCCGCTCTATCACTGGACTCACCTAGAGCTGAGGCGATATTTTGATGTAGAGGAACTTTTGAATGAGAAGAACGCAGACATCATCTGGCAGAAAGTAAATGAAAAGCTTCAGGGAGAGGGTTTTGGTGCGAGAGACTTCATTGTGAAATCGAATGTTGAAACGGTTGTGACAACAGATGATCCAGTCGATTCGCTTCACTATCACCAAAGGCTGCGGGAAGAAGGATTCTCTGTGCAAGTGCTGCCAGGTTTTCGGCCTGATAAGGCACTCGATATAACGAATGAACTGTTTGTCGAGTATATTCATCAGCTGGCTGAGGCTTCAGCTATCACCATACAATCCTATCAAGACTTTTTAAAAGCGCTTCGTGTGAGAATGGATTTCTTCCATGAACAGGGCTGTTTGATCTCAGATCATGCGATCAATGAAATGACGTATGAAGAAACGACAGAGGAAGAAGTGGAAACCATCTTTCGTAAAAGGCTGTCTGGGCATCTATTGACGGAAGAAGAGAAAATTAAATTTAAAACACACACATTCATGATGCTAGGTCAGGCTTACTATGAGCGGGGCTGGGCGATGCAGCTTCATATTAATGCGCTTAGAAACAACAATACAAAAATGTTTGAGCGGCTCGGACCAGATACAGGGTATGATGCGATGAACGATGAAGACATTGCAAAGCCGCTTTGCCGAATATTAGATCGATTAGAACAGGAACAGGCACTGCCGAAAACCATCCTCTATTCCTTGAACCCGAGGGATAATGTGGTGATTTCAACATTGGCTGGAAGCTTTCAAGATGGGAAGACACCTGGGAAGATCCAGCACGGCACAGCCTGGTGGTTTAATGATACGAAGCAAGGAATGACAGAGCAGATGATGGCTCTTTCCAGTATTGGGCTGATCAGCCGTTTTATTGGCATGCTGACAGATTCACGAAGCTTTTTGTCGTATACAAGACATGAATATTTCCGAAGACTGCTTTGTGATATCATTGGAGGTTGGGTAGAAAAAGGAGAAGCACCATATGATCTCGAGCTGCTAGGAGGAATTGTCAAAGGAATCAGCTATGAAAATGCCAAGCAGTATTTTCAATTTGAGCGAGCAAACCAGCCCCAGCATCAAAGCAAGATCACATGAAGAAAAAGGCGAGAAAATGAGAGCGGTTTTATGATAAGATGGAAAAAAATCATAAAAGGCGGAATCGCATGACAGTCACAATTAAAGACATAGCAAAATTGGCAAATGTCTCTCATACCACGGTATCAAGGGCTTTGAATAACAGCCCTTTTATTAAAGAGAAAACGAAACAAAAGATTTTGTCGATTGCAAAACAGCTGAATTATTCACCAAATGTCCATGCCAGAGGCCTTGTATCACAGAAATCATTTACAATCGGTCTGTTTTTTACGAGTTTAACAGAAGGCACATCCTCAAGCTTCTTTGTCGATGCGTTAAAAGGTGTCAATAGCGTCATGACAGAGCATTATAATCTCTTTGTAAGAGGTATTGACGACTTTCACGATTACACAACCATTCATAAACAACGCTACGATGGCATTTTGCTTATGAGCCAAAGCGAGCACGATGAAGCGTTTATCCATCATGTCAAAAAACAGGGCATTCCGATCATTGTGCTGAATCGCCGTGTGGAAAGTAATGAAGTGATGAATATACTAGCAGATGATAGTCAAGGGGCATACCAGGCAGCACACTATTTCATTCAGCAAGGTCATGAACAAATCGCCATCATTGAAGGAAAAGAAGGCTTTAAATCGACTCAGGAAAGAAAAGCTGGTTTTTTGCAAGCGTTAATTGATCATCATGTACCCATGAAGAAGGAATATATGATCACAGGTGACTATCACATGAAAAGCGGCTATGAATCAATGGAATCCCTGCTGACTTTAGAGGATCCACCAACAGCGCTTTTTTGCTCAAATGATGACATGGCTATTGGTGCAATGAATGCGTTATATGCAAAAGGCAAAACGTGTCCAGGTGATATCTCTATTATCGGCTTTGATGATATTGCATTTTCATCCTATACCACGCCCGCACTGACAACGGTGAAAAAGCCAATCGAAAAAATGTGTGCACTTGGAGCAGAAGCCATCCTTTCAGTCATAAACGGTGAAGAGCAAGAAGAAGATCATATGGAAAAAGTGTATGTCCACACAGAGCTAATGATCAGAGATTCAGTCAAAAAGATGCAGTGATTAGCATCTTTTTAAAGAAAAATGTTCACGTGTGCACAACGTGCAGGGAGGGGAAATCATTTGAAACGATTATCCAAAACCATTTTTCCGGTGCCTGAGTATCCGGAAACCATTTTGCAGATCGGTGAAGGGAATTTTATGCGAGGGTTTATCAATTGGCAAATACAGAAGCTGAACGACTGTACAGATTTTAAAGGAAGAGCCGTTGTTGTTCCTCCGAGAAAAGGGTCAGTGGCGGCTTTAAATGAACAAGACGGTATGTACACCTTATGTATTCAGGGCTTTCATGATCAAAAAGAAATGAATGAACGCATGATCATCCAATCGATTAGCAGAGGAATTAGTACGTATACGGATTACGACGCGTTTTTACACATTGCTGAAAGTCCGGTTCTGCGTTTTGTTTTCTCAAATACGACAGAGGCAGGACTTGTGCTCAGAAAAGAGGATCGCTTGGAGGATCGGCCGCAGGCAAGTTTTCCAGGAAAGCTGGCGGCGTTCCTATATCACCGTTTCAAAGCATTTTCTGGAGATGAACAAAAGGGGTTGATCATCCTGCCATGCGAATTGGTCGAGCACAACGGTGATCGCTTGAAGGAATATGTGATTGGCATGGCAGAGGAGTGGGATCTTCCGCCTCAGTTTATCACTTGGATAAAGGAAGCCAACACGTTCTGTAATACGCTTGTGGACCGGATTGTCCCTGGATTTTCTAAAGAAGCGGCTGAAGCCGTACAAAAGGAAGAAGGCTATATCGACGAATTGCTTGTTACGGCAGAATATTATCATCTGTTTGTCATTGAAGCACCAGCCTTTGTTCAAAAAGAGCTTCCCTTTCAAAAAGCAGGATTAAATGTCCTTTTTGTAGAGGATATTGCGCCTTATCGCATGAGCAAGGTGCGAATTCTAAACGGAGCACATACAGCGATGGTGCCGATTGCCTACTCATGCGGTATAGAAACCGTAAAAGAAGCTGTGGATGATGAGCATGTTGGTCCGTTTATTCGCCGTATGCTGGAGAAGGAAGTACTGCCAGGACTGAAGCTACCTGAAGAGGAGCTGCTTGTTTATACACAATCTGTTTGGGACCGCTTTTGCAATCCATTTGTGAAGCATCAATTACTAGATATTGCTTTGAATGGTGTATCCAAATTCCAAACGCGTATTCTCCCGTCCTTGCTTGATTATGTCGAGCGAAAGAAACAGCTGCCAACGAAACTCGTCTTTTCACTTAGCAGTCTCATTTATTTTTACAGAGCAAATGCTGATAAGGTAAAGGATGATGAGACTGTAATGACAATGATGAAGGAAGCCTGGGAAGGAGAGGGTCGTTCCAATGAAGCGATGGCAGCTAGGATTCTTTCATGCGAGTCATTATGGGGAAGAAATTTAACCAATATAGAAGGATTGTGCCACGCAGTAGCTGATCAGCTTACCCTCATACAGGAGCACGGGATGAGAGCGGCTTTACACCGAATACTGCATCATCAATATGAAAATCAGGGGGAGAAGGCATGAAAGACTATATTGTGATTCACCCTTCAGATAATGTAGGTATCGCTTTAAAAGTACTTGAACAAGGTGAGGAGCTACAGCATCAAGGACATACAGTCGTCTTAAAGGAAACCGTCGCCAAAGGTCATAAATTTGCATTGGCTCATATCAAACAACGAGAGAATATCATCAAATATGGTTACCCCATTGGTCATGCAACGACTGCAATTTCTGCCGGAGAATGGGTGCATACGCATAATATCAAAACCAATCTATCAGGCAAGCTCGATTACGAATACAGGCCTTCATTCACTGAAAATCCCTATGAAAAAACGAATCTTACATTTAAAGGCTATAAACGAAAAAATGGAGAAAGTGGTATACGCAATGAGCTTTGGATCGTTCCAACCGTCGGCTGTGTGAATGGGATTGCTGATCAAATCATCCAAATATTCACTGCTGAAATGGGCGGAAACATTCACCCTTTTGAAACGGCTCTTGTATTAAAGCACAATTATGGGTGCTCACAGCTTGGTGACGATCATGAAAATACAAAAACCATTTTGCAAAATGCCGTAAAGCATCCAAACGCTGGTGGGGTACTCGTTCTTGGTCTTGGTTGTGAAAACAATGATATTGAAGATTTTCAATCGACATTGGGTGAGTATGACCGTGCGCGGGTGAAATTTTTAAGAAGCCAAGAAGTAGGGGATGAAATTGAAACGGGAGTCGCTTTACTCAAGGAAATTTATGATGCGGCGAAAGAAGATCAGCGTGAAGAGATTCCGTTATCTGAGCTGAAAATCGGATTGAAGTGCGGAGGATCAGATGGATTCTCTGGTATTACGGCAAATCCGCTTTTGGGCAGGCTGTCTGATTTTATTGTGGCCCAAGGCGGGACCACCGTCTTAACAGAAGTGCCTGAAATGTTTGGAGCTGAAACGATTTTAATGGAAAGAGCTGAATCGGAAGCGACTTTCGACAATATTGTGCAAATGATCAATGATTTTAAACAATATTTTCTGGATCATCAACAGCCAGTATATGAAAATCCTTCCCCGGGAAATAAAGCAGGAGGAATTTCGACATTGGAGGATAAATCTCTAGGCTGTACACAAAAAGCAGGTACTTCTTGCATCAAAGATGTATTGAAATACGGGGAGCTGCTGAAACGAAAAGGCCTGAATTTATTAAGTGCGCCTGGTAATGATTTGGTTGCTTCCTCTGCCCTTGCCGCCTCTGGGTGTCAGCTCGTTCTCTTTACAACAGGAAGAGGGACACCATTCGGCACGTTTGTCCCAACAATGAAGGTATCGACCAATACAGCTTTATATGAAACAAAAAAACACTGGATTGACTTCAATGCAGGAGAACTGCTTGAGGATGTACCAGAAGATGTTGTGCTAGAAAAATTCATTTCAACTGTCATTGATGTGGCGAGTGGAAAGCTATTAAATCATGAAAAAAACAATTTTAGAGAGCTGGCTATTTTTAAAACAGGTGTCACACTTTAAGGCGACTGGGGGATGAGAAACGTGTCTAAAAAACGGGATTTGCTGTATATCACAGCAGGAACGGTACTAACAGGAATCGGACTCGCTCGTTTAGCAAAGCAAGGGAGAAAAGACAAAGAAACAAATGGCATAGATCATGTGTTAAAACAGATAAAAGCGCCAAAGTTCCCAGGGCGTGAATTTAATGTGATTCATTATGGTGCGGATAACAAAGGGATAGAGCTTTCGACAAATGCTATTCAGTCTGCCATCGATGATGCACATCGTTTGAAAGGAGGACGTGTGCTGATTCCTGAAGGGACATTTTTGACAGGAGCTCTTGAAATGAAAAGCAATGTAGAGCTTCATCTTCATGAAAATGCCTATGTGACCTTCAGCCAAGATACACGAGATTATCTACCGCTTGTCCTAACAAGATATGAAGGAATTGAGCTTTATAATTATTCACCTCTCATTTATGCACACCATGCAGAAAACATGGCCATTACAGGAGCTGGAACGCTTGATGGGAGAGGGGATGAACACCACTGGTGGCCTTGGAAATATGGGACGAATGGTCAGCCCTCTCAAGACCTTGATCGTCAGCTTCTTTTTGAGATGGCTGAAAAAAGAATACCAGTGGAAGAAAGAGTGTTTGGCGAAGGACATTATTTAAGATCAAGCTTTATCCAGCCATACAATTGCCAAAACATTCTTATTGAAGGAGTAACAGTAAAGGATTCACCGATGTGGCAAATTCATCCGGTGTTAAGTGAAAATGTCATCGTTCGCGGGGTGAATATCATCGGTCATGGACCAAATACAGATGGTGTGAATCCAGAGTCGTGCCGAAATGTGCTCATTGAAGATTGTTATTTTGATAATGGCGATGATTGTATTGCCATTAAATCGGGCAGAAATGAGGACGGCCGGAGAATCGGTGTTCCATCTGAAAACATCGTCATTCGTAGAAATACCATGCGTGATGGTCATGGCGGAGTAACGATCGGGAGTGAAATCTCTGGAGGCGTCAAGTATGTATATGCAGAGGATAATATCATGGACAGTCCAAACCTCGACAGGGCATTGCGCATTAAGACCAACTCTGTCAGGGGTGGTACCATTGAACACATTTATTTTAAAAACAATATAGTGAAAAGCTTAAAGCATGAGGTGGTCTGTATCGACATGATGTATGAGGAAGGAGATGCCGGTCCGCATAGGCCTGTAGTCCGTCATATTGAAGTAGAAGGGCTCAAAAGCAGCGGAGGGCGATATGGAGTCAAGATCGCCGCATACTCACATTCCCCAGTCACACACTTTAAAATGAAAGACTGTGTCATTGACGATGTCACGTACCCTCTTTCATTAGAACATGCAGTATCTCCTTCATTTCAGAAAGTTGTCATTAATGGTGAACATATGAACCAATAGCGGAAGTGAAAACAGCCACGTCA